>JAHRYS010000002.1 GCA_020621985.1 Candidatus Ferrigenium altingense
GCTGATGTGCGGTAGCACCGGCACGATCACGCGCAGCTTGCCGCTGGATAGACCCTCACCCCCAACCCCTCTCCCGCCAGCGGGAGAGGGGAGTAAGGACGGCAGCGCATCCTCCGCTTCCAGATGCAGGTCGCGCAGATAAGGCAATACGCCGATCACCGGCTTGCCGGTGTACTGCTCCAGCCAGTCCAGGCCGGGCTGCAGCAAGGCCAGATCGCCGCGAAAACGATTGATGACGAAACCGGCCACGCGCGCCTGTTCGCTTGGCGAGAGCAACGCCAGCGTGCCGACCAGATGGGCGAATACACCGCCTCGGTCGATGTCTGCGATCAGGATCACCGGACAATCCACCGCTTCGGCAAAGCCCATGTTGGCGATATCGCCCGCGCGCAGATTGGTTTCTGCGGGGCTGCCCGCGCCCTCGACCACTACCACGGAATATTGCGCGGACAGGCGTCGATGCGATTCCAGCACCGCTGCGCGCGCCGTGTTTTTGTAAACGTGATATTCCAGCGCTTCCATATTGCCGATGGCATGCCCGTGAATGATGACCTGCGCGCCGGTATCGCTGTTCGGTTTGAGCAGCACCGGATTCATGTCGGTGTGCGGCGCAAGGCGCGCGGCTTGCGCCTGCACCGCCTGCGCGCGCCCGATCTCGCCGCCGTCGCCGGTCACCGCGCTGTTCAATGCCATGTTCTGCGGCTTGAACGGCGCGACGCGCACTTCCTGCCGCACCAGCCAGCGGCACAAAGCCGCGACCAATGTGCTTTTGCCGGCATCGGAGGTGGTGCCCTGCACCATCACTGTCCGCGCAGTCATCGTTTCATCCCGCTTAACGCTTCAGCCAGACGCACCCATTGCGCCTCGTCGCGCGGCAGGCCGAAACGCACGCTGGGCGGCGTATCGAACAAACGCGTCAGGATGCCCTGTTGCGCCAGATGCTGATGCACGCTCGCGGCAGATACGCAGCACACCCATTGAAACAGGCTGCTGCCGCCACTCGGCGGCAAGCCTTGCGTGCTCAACAATTCCGCCAGGCGTTGCGCCGCCAGCGACAGGGCCTTGCGCGTTGCGTCTTGCCAAGCCGTATCGCGCAACGCCAGTGTCGCCACGTAGCGCGACGGCGCGGCAATCGGCCACGGCCCCAGCAACTCGGCAAGCGGCCGCAGCACATTTTCTTCCGCCAACACGAAGCCGACCCGCGCACCGGCCAGGCCGAAAAATTTTCCCAACGAGCGCAGCACGATCAAACCGGGGCGCGGGCAGGCCAACGCGAGACTGTGCTCGGGTGAAGCATCCATGAACGCCTCGTCCACCACCAGCCAGCCGCCGCGCGCCGCCAGTTGCGCATGCATATCCAGCAATTCTTCCCGACAAAAAAGTTTACCGGTGGGATTGTTCGGATTGACGATGACCACGACCTGCGCAGTCGTGCCGGCTTGCAGAATCTCTGCCGCAGGCACGCTGACAACCTGATGGCCGTGGCGCTGCCAAGCGTGCGCGTGTTCCGCGTAGCTGGGCGCGACGATTGCCACTTGCGCTGGCGGGCGCAACATCGGCAAGGCTTGAATAGCCGCCTGCGAACCCGCCACCGCCAGCAATTGCGATGTGCCGTAATAGTCTTGCGCGGCGGCGTTCAGCTCGTCGTCATCCTGCGGCAGGCGTTGCCAAACCTCGTTCGGCACGACGGGCACCAGCCAGCCATGCGGATTGATGCCGGTGGACAAATCCAGCCAGTCTGCTTCGGCTATTCCATATTGCCGCGCGGCGTGGCGCAGCCGTCCGCCGTGCTCAAGCATGTTGCCACCCAGCCACCAGCAGCGCACCCAGCGCAATGACGATCAGCCAGGCATACAAAGTATGGCGCACCAGCCGCACGGCGCGCGCAATGTCCGCCGCGCCTGCCGCCATGCCGCAGCCCAGCAGCGGGCGCTGTTCCGATTCGCCGTGATAAATTGCCGCGCCGCCGAGCCGCACGCGCAACGCCCCCGCTCCGGCAGCCATCACCGGCCCGGCGTTCGGGCTTTCCCAGGCTGCGGCCTGTTGCCGCCAGCAAGACAGCGCACTGCGCGTATGCCCCAGCAACGCGTAACTCAACGCGGTCAGGCGCGCCGGGATGAAATTCAATACGTCGTCCAAACGCGCCGCAGCCCAGCCGAAACAGTTATAGCGCGCATTGCGGTAGCCCCACATCGCGTCCAGCGTATTGCTCAAACGATACAACAACACGCCGGGCGCACCCGCCAGCACGAACCAGAACAGCGCGGCGAAGATCGCATCGTTGCCGTTTTCCAGCACCGATTCCACTGCGGCGCGCGAGATGCCGGACTCATCCAGCTGACTGGTATCGCGGCTGACCATCAAGCCCACTTGTCGGCGCGCATCCGGCAGGCCCCCGGCAGAAAAAGCGGCGACTACCTGCTCGGCATGCTCGCGCAGGCTGCGCGGGGCGATCGCGAAATACAGCACCGCAACGGAAAACAGCATTCCGAAAATGGTGGATTGTTGCAGCATCGCCGCGAGCAGCACGAACGGAATCAGCAACACGCACACTGAGACGATGCCGCGCAGGTAGCGCACGGCAGGAGCGGCATCTGCTGCCCCGTAAAATAATTTTTCGACCCGCCGTGCCAGACTGCCGAAGCCAACCAGCGGATGAAAACGGCGCGGTTCGCCCAGCAATTGATCGAGCAACACCGCCGCCAATATCATCAGCGGCAAGCTCATGGCAAAAATAATCGCGCAACCGCGCGCGGGTTGGACGGGAAATAAAAATGGATATACGAGGCGGTCAGGCGTTGCTGCTGATACACCGCTTCGCTGGTTGCACCACCGTTCGGGCACACCCCGTGTGCGCTGGAAGTGAGTTTGGTTTGCAGGCGCGAGTAATGAAAAGTATGCCCACGCAATGTGCCCTGCGGCAGTTCGACACTTTGCAGCGCGAGTGCGCTTAAGCGTGGCTGCATGACTGCCGCACCGTCCAGCAAACCCAGCAGGCTGGCTTGCTGTTCATGCCCATCGGCAAGCGATTGCGCGGCATACAACATGCCGCCGCATTCGGCGAGTATCGGTTTGTGTGCGGCATGATGGGCGCGAATGGCGGCAAGCATGGCGGTATTTCCCGCCAGTTTCGGCAAGTGCAATTCGGGGTAGCCGCCGGGCAGATACAGGCTGTCAGCCTCCGGCAATTCGGAGTCATCAAGCGGCGAAAAGAAACACAACTGCGCGCCCAGCGCATTCAACGTATCCAGATTGGCGTGATACAAAAATGAAAAAGCCGCATCGCGCGCCACAGCGATTTTCACGCCTTCCAGTTCACGCGCCACACCGATGGCAGCTGCCGGGAAGAAGGCTACGGCGGGCGGCAAGCCGGTATCCGCGTGCTCCGCCCATAACTGCGCGGCGTGCGCGATGCGCTGGTTGATGTCGGGCAGCTCCGCCGCTTGCAATAGGCCCAGATGACGCTCGGGTAAAGCAATCTCCGCCGCGCGCGGCAGCGCGCCACAAAATTTGAGCGCGGCAGGCAATCGTTCGGTGAGCATCGCCGCATGACGCGCGCTGCCGACACGGTTCGCGACCACGCCGAAGAATGGCAATGCGGCATCCAACTGCGACAAGCCATAAGCCAGCGCGGCAAAGGTCTGCGCCATCGCGCTGGCATCAATCACCGCCAGGACAGGGATGCCGAATTGCCTGGCAAGATCGGCGCTGGAAGGCGCGCCATCGAACAACCCCATTACGCCTTCGACAAGAATCAGATCGGCTTCCTCAGCGGCCTGATAGAGCAGGGCGCGGCAATGCGCCTCTCCGCCCATCCACAAATCGAGTTGATAAACCGGATGGCCAGAGGCCTGTTCGAGTATGGTCGGATCAATAAAATCCGGGCCGGTCTTGAACACGCGCACCACACGCCCCAAGCTGCGGTGATATGCCGCAAGTGCGGCGGTGATAGTAGTTTTGCCTTGCCCGGAGGCGGGCGCGTTGATCAGCAGGGCAGGGCAATGACGCACGGACATCTTTACAGGTCTATGCCCGGTTGGGCGCGCACGCCGGCTCGGAAAGCGTGCCTGATGTCCTGGATTTCACTAACGGTATCGGCCATATCCAGCAGACATTGTGGTGCGGCTCGACCGGTAATCACCACATGCTGCATGGCCGGGCGCGCCGCCAAGTCAGCGCAGACTTGCTGCTCGTCAAGATAACCGTATTTCAACAAATACGTCAGCTCATCCAATACCACCAAATGCAGCGACGCATCGCTCAACAAGCCTCGCGCTACCGCCCAGCCGCGCTGTGCCGTGGCTATATCGGCGTCGCGATTCTGCGTATCCCAGGTGAAGCCGTCGCCCAATACATGCCATTGCACATTGGGCTGCTTACCCAAAAAGTTTTCTTCGCCGGTGTCACGACGATTCTTGAGAAATTGCGCCACGCCGACTTTCAGGCCGTAACCCAAAGTGCGCGCCACCATGCCAAACGCCGAGCTGGATTTACCCTTGCCGTTGCCGGTCAGCACCAGCAATAAACCACGGTCCTGGTCGGCCTTGGCAATTGCCGAATCCACCACCGCTTTTTTGTGCGCCATGCGTTTGTGGTGTTGTTCGCCGCTGTCCGACATAACTTAACGCACGGTTGACTGGATGATGTCGGCGCGCCGCGAAAACAGTGCATACAACAGGGCGGCAGGAATCAGGTAGACCACAGCACCGGCCAGATACGGCAGATAGTATTGCGCTATGCGAGCGGCATATTCGCTCAGGCTCATGTCATGGAATCGCCCCGAAAACGCATAGAACGCACCGTTGGAGATGACAAACGCCACGTTAACCGCCGCGAGCGAGATGGCCGAAAACAACCCCAGACTACGCAAACTGTTTCGATGGTTGCGCGCGTAGTAGCGGCCTGAAAACCACAGTACGGCATAAGTCGGGATCAGGAACCAATACGCGGGGGTCACGCAATAATCGCTCACGCCCAAGTGAGCGATCGCGACGTAATCCAGCGCGGCAGCTTCCAGAAGCAATGCGCCGAACAACAGCGGACTGGCGGCCAAGAATCCGGCCAGCAAGAACACCGCCAGCGAGGCATCCGGCAGATGCAGCGCGCTGCCGAAATGATGCATACGAGTGGCCGCCATTAAGGACATCAAAGCCAAACCGATCAACACCGGACGTTGGGATAACAGTTTCATGTTGCGCTCCTTAAATTATAAAATTGACACTAAAAAGTTCACCTGCGACTACTTGATTAGTTTTTTGGGCGATAATTCAGCGTGAAGTATAACCCGCGTCGCGCCTGATTATAGAACTGTGCTGTCTCGTATTGTTTGTCCAGCAAATTGTCGACACGCCCCTGCACCAACCAATCCGGTGCAACGCGATACTCGGCACGCACATCGAGCAAACCGTAGCCACCCAAACGCTTGGCGCTGGTATTGGCAGGGTCATCAAACCGGCGGCCTTCCGCATACAGCGAACCGGCCAAACGATATACACCAAAGTCATGCGCCACCTCGATACGCGCCGCTTCGGTTGCGCGGCGATTCAGCAGTTTGCCCTGATTCGTGCCGGAGGTTTGACGCGGATCTTGCAGGGTCAGCGTGCCGCTGAAGTCACAATCCGCCAACTGCATTTTCAGTTGGCCTTCCAGGCCTTTCAGACGCGCGGCGCTGATATTGGTGATGTTGAAGGGCAGAACAGTGTTGTAGCCAATCAGGTCGGTAACGTCGGTCTGATATGCATACAGCGACCACTTGTATAACGCTCCTCGGCCGTCCACGCCTGCCTCGATGCTGCGCGACAACTCGGGGCGCAGCGTCGCACTGCCGAACAACGGGTAATACAGCTGATTGAAAGTCGGCGCCTTGAATGCTGTGCCATAGGAGGCCGTCAAACGCGTCGCATCATTGACCGCATAACCGTAACCCAATCCGCCGGTGTCATGTCCGCCGAACTGCTGATTGTCATCGCGCCGCAAACTGGCTTGCAGGCTGTGTGCACCGAAGCTGCCCTGGTATTGCCCGAACAGCGCACGGTTGCTGCGGGTGGCTTGGGTATAGAGGGTTGTGCTGGCGACACGGTCATTTTGATAATCCAGTCCTGCCGTGAACAACTGATCGGCATCCAGCGCAAAATCATTCTGCCAAGACAGGCTGTCGCGTTGTGTATTGAAGCGGGTTTTGAACTGCCCATTCAGAAAATTGTTCGAGTTGTCCTGACCGCTCCCGGCGCGCAGGGTCATGTTCCAGGCTTGCGTCGGTGCAAATTTCAGCGAGCCGCCCAGCACCTGTTGCACGCCTTCCGCTTCATTCACGGATGAACCGTCAAATTTGTTTTTGCTCTTTGCGCGCAGCAGTTGCGCATCGGCTATCACACCATTATCGAAGCGATAACCACCGTTCAAACCGAGTGACGAATTGTGATAGCCGTCTTTGTCCGGCTCATTAGTGAAACAACCTGCCACCAGACTGCCGCGGCATGCATTGAAGCCGGCGGTGTTTTGTTGATTGAGCTTGAAATTGAACCAGCCTTGCTCGCCGCCGCCGCTCAATCCCACCGCACTATTCACCGTACCATAACTCCCTGCCGTCGCGCTGAATGAGGGTGTCAGCGCACCGCCGCCCTTGCGGGTGAAAATTTGGATCACGCCGCCGATCGCCTCCGAGCCGTACAGGCTGGCGCGCGGCCCGCGCACGATTTCGATACGCTCGATCTGCGCGACGGGAATATCCTGGAACGAGGCTGTGCCTAAAGTTGCCGAGCCAACCTTGATGCCGTCCACCAGCACCAGTACATGATCGGCATTGGTGCCGCGCAAAAACACCGAAGTCGCCTTGCCCGCGCCGCCGCTGTTGCTGATGGTCAAGCCCGCCACACCGCGCAGCACATCCGGCAGGGATTGCGCCTGCAGGCGGACTATATCCTGACGGGTGATGATGGAAACGGAAGCCAGAGTGGCATCGGCGGATTGCGCGGTGCGCGTGGCGGTGACAACTATATCCGGTAAGGTTTCGTTAACGACTGCGTAAGCATGGGTACACACCGCACCGAGCAGCGCGGCAGATAGTTTGTATCTCATTTGAAGTGCTCCTGAAAATTTCCAAGCGTCCCCGTTGGAAAATTAAATTCAGGAAATGTGGCGGGTAAAAAGCTAGAGAATGAACTGCGCGACTGTTCATTTCCGATGCGCCACCCGCAGCATCTCCTGTTCCTTTGCTTCCAGGCCGGTCTCCGGGCTCGCAAGTCTTGATTTGCCGCCTTCCCATGAAATCCCCTTGGGGGATCGCTCACAGTGGCATATTGGCAAATCCGCACTCGCTTACCGTTGCGGGGGCAGCACAGGCATCGGGTTGATACTCCCTCACCTGTTTCCCGTTTAACTCGTCTGCAAGCAGACGAGAACCTCAAAGCAGCGCACACTTTAGCACAGGCGCGACGCGCTGCCAAAAAATCACAAACTGCTTTCAAAACTCCGGCTTACCGTTTGACTTATCAGCACTTTTCAAATTATAGTCAGCGCATGGAAAACGAATTGAACGCACTGGAAGGCAAACTTGCGCAGCTGATACAGGTGAGCGGCAAGCTGCGTGCGGAAAACCACCAGTTGCGCCAGGAACTGGCGCATGCGCTCAGCAGCAACCGGCAATGCAGCGACAAGGTGGAAAGCGCAAAGGCGCGTTTGGAAAAATTACTGCTTACCCTTCCTGAAGAACAAACATGAGCGGCGCCACCAAAACGCTGGATATCAAGCTTCTCGACCGGGAATTGCGCGTTGCCTGCCCCGAAGAGGAACGCGGCGAACTGCTCGATTCCGTTGCCTATCTGGACAAAAAAATGCGCGAGATCCGCGATGCCGGCAAGATCGCCAGCGTCGAACGCATCGCGCTGATGGCCGCGCTCAACATCACCCACGAACTGCTTTCCGTGAAAATCGGACGCGGTTTTGACGTCGCCGATTTTAAGCGTAGAATCGATTCCATGCAGGCGGCGATCGACCAGGCACTAGCCGAACAAGATTCGCTGTTCTGATAATTAAATTACGGGTTTGTCCCCTGCGGTGCTCGTCAGGCTCATATATTCTTTGAACCAATAAGCTTTGCTTAAGGCCGCGCCCCTCGATGTTGCTGTTGTGAACGTCCCCAGCCGATGTATCTGGTAGTTGTATTTGGCGGACGTACCTGATGTGACTGGGAAGCGGCCCTCTTGAACCCAGGTTCAAGATGCTGGGTCAACGGCACAGGCGGGGGACTTTATTTCGGTGCGACCTTATTCAGGTCGCACTTTTTAAAGCGCGTAGACTATGCACAGCTAGCGAGCATGTGGCTTCTTACACCAGATGATCGCCAAAGATATTTAATTTCTTCATAGGGTGTAAACTTGAACTTCCTCAAATATTCCATTGGCTGAATTGTGGTATGAGGGGATAGTTTTTTAATGGCATCTACGAACGTTCAATAAAAGGGAGACTTAAAATGACTAGGTTCTTAATAGCGATATTCGTTTTGTTGTATTCCAGTGCGTTAATGGCTGCGGCTGCCGTTGTCCAGACCGCTTCAGGCGATGTTAAGGTTGCGATTGGATCCGCTGCGCCAGTCATGGTCACCCAGAATTCCGCTCTTGAAAATGGCATGACGGTGACGACCGGCGACAATAGCCAAGTCGTCATGAAATTCGAGGATGGCCAAGTGGTTGCGCTGAATGCAAATACCTCTTTCAAAATTGACCAATATCATTTCGAGCAAGCCAAGCCTCAAAAAAGCAGCATGATTTTTTCGCTGCTCAAAGGAGCGATGCGCGCTGTCACCGGGTTGATTGCGAAGAATAATGCAAATGCATTCACGCTCTATACACCTAGCGCAACCATCGGCATCCGAGGCACGGATTTTATGGTGGCCACGGGTTCCCTGTATCTGCAGGTCATCAACGGGACAGTATCGGCGACAACCTCGGCCGGAACTACCGCTTTTGCGGTGGGGCAAACCGGATTTGTCGCATCGCTCTCGGCGTTACCAACAGCGATTGCCGCCGCACAACTGCCCGCTGCCGTAGCGGCATCCTTTTCCCAACTGGGTTCCATAGCCATGGCAGGAGCAGGCGCCGCAGCTGGCGGCGCGACCAGCGGCGGAGCCGCTGCGGGTGGCACGGCGGCGACTAGCGCGGCAGTCGGCGGCCTGAGCACTGTGGCCGTCGTTGGCACCGTGGCCGCCGTTGCGGCAGTGGCCGCGATTGCGGCGAACGATAATCCGACTGCCGCTGCTGCTACTACTACCGTGACGGCTCCGTAAGTTTAATCATCGGCTTTGCCAGATAAAGAAAAGTCCCTGTAGGGACTTTTCTTTATCAACGCTTCAACCTCTACCGTCCCACACCTCAACTAGCATCAGCAGAAAAACAATCACCGAACACGAGCCCAACACCATCACCGAGGCCGCTGCGCAATCCTTGGCCAAACGAACGAATGGCGCCTGCTCGGGATGCAAGCCATCCAACGCATGCTCCAGAGCGGTATTGAACAACTCCGCCGCCAAAACCAGAGCGATCATAACGATCACCAACGCCAGCCATAGAGCAGGAGGATTCAGCCATGTTGTAACGGCTATCGCACCGACGGCGGCAAATACCTCGGTGCGGAAGCTCGCCTCGTTTTGGAAGGCAGCTCGCCATCCTTCCCAAGCGAACCTTAGACGACGATAAAATGGTTTCCCTTTCACGATAGCCCGCTATTCTATTTTCCAGTATGCCGTTACTCCGTTGGGCGAGACCGCCCACTCCGCCCCGGCTTTGGTGCTGTTACGATGAGACTGGTAGATAAAATCACCGATGGCATATCCCAACAAGCCGCCGGCAACCGTATCGGAAAACCAGTGGTTGCGCCCGCCGACACGGGCCAGATTGGTGACTGTCGCCACGCCGTACAGCCACGGCGCATCGTAGGCCTTGGCGTAGGGGGTAACGGCCGCCCACATGAGGGTGGTATGTCCGGAGGGCATGGACGCGTTGCTATTCTTTTGATTGGCAAAGGCGAAGCTTGAAGGGCCATTGCCAACGCTGGGCCGGTCACGGCCGATGGCGTATTTCAACGCGAGGGTGCCGACCAACCCGATGCCCCCGGCTGCCAAGGAGCTGTAAGCGGTAGCAGTAAATTTGCTGTCCGGCTCACCGCCGAGAAATGCCAGCCCAGATGCCCCCAACACGGCGAACGGCAGCAGATTGCCGGCCGTCTCGACCGCTTTCATCGACTGGCCCGCGCCATGGTTAACCGCCAGCCTGTCAGCGGGTTTGTCCAGGATGGAGGACACCAGCGTTATTCCTCCCATCCACAGCATCGAGCCCCAGAATTGGGTCGTAGCCACAGTGTGCCCCACGTTCTTCAAGTCATTTTTTGCCGCCATGAACACAGAACTGCGAGGGCCGACATTGGGAAAGGTATCTGCCGCATCGCCAAACTGCGTCTTTCTTTCATCAGTCCAAGGGCTCCATTTGAGCAAAGCGCCGCTTTGTTTTTTGGTCAGGCCGAACAGCGGAAATTCGCGATTCAGAATCGCACCGCCATCACGAGTCAGCGGATGCCATATCACGCTGGCGATGTTGGTGCTGGAACGAGTGAGCAGGGCATCGAACGGGATGTTGACATACACCCCCTTGTCGAAGCTGCCCTCGCCGAACTGGATCGCCGAGACGTTGGTCTTGGTAGCGAACGCCCCCATCTTCACACCATTTTTGAACGAGCGCGACAAATCCAGCGTCGCTCCCCAATCGCCGGCCAGATATTTGCCCGCACGCAACGTCGCATTGACGTCCTGAAAACCGGTGTCCCAGTACAAACTGGCGTGGCCGGTCAGCGTCTTATAGCCCAGAAAGGCGAAATCCTGCCCGAAGCCGCGCTGCCGCACCGCGTTAACATCCACGCCAAACGCCACCGGGCTATGCCAGGGGCGGTATAACCACTCGCCGCCGACACCGCCGTACATGCTTTCCAGCATGCCCGCATAGAGGCTGTAGAAATTTTCGTCATTCAATTTGTCAACATGGGTGAACTGAAATACCGGCATCGTCACGGGCGAAGTGCTGACATACCGCTCTATGTGCGTCCGCACTCTGGGCAGAGTACTGTTCGAACCCGGATAAACGAACTTGTCATAGTTATCGATAAGCCCATATTGCAGCGAACCCGTCCACCAGGTACCGGGCTGAAAGTACCAGCTCCCTTTCGCGCCCAGGCCGAGCCTGTACAGCAGCCCTTCCGGCCCGCCAAAGGAATGATCAAGATACATTCCGGCGTTGCCGATAAAGGCTTGCAGCGGCCTGTCGATCAGCGTGTCCGACTGGGGATACTCGAATCCGTCGAAGGCCGCTCTCTCGAACACCGCGCTTTGCTTGTGATGAGTCGGGATATAGCCGGTTCTGGCTTCGACCCAGGCGCGGCGATCAACCTGGAATTCATGCATGCCTAATCCGTACTCGGCGGACTGGATGCGGAATACCAGAATGTTGCGGCCCGGCACATTCCGGTGCAACACCGACACGATGCGGTCGACGTATGCGTTCCAGTGTTTGGCATCGGTGTTCTGGAAACGAACAATCAGCTCGCTACCCGCGCGGCTGATCTGCAGCACGTGCCACGAGGTTTTTTCCTCCAGCAAGGCCGTCACCTGTTTCCAATCGGGCTCCCGATCCGGGTAGCTGGAACTGACTGGCTCGCTAACGGGGTCATTGAGCTTGGGCATGGAAAACTTGCTCAAGTCCCCATGAAAACTCATGCCCATCGCCAACGTTGTGCCGCGCTCCCAGTTCACGGCAAAATCGACACCCGGATTCCAGCGATAGACCAGTCCGACGTTGAAGGGGCTGCTCTGTTTCTGGAAGTTGTTTTGTGGCTCGTGCTGGTAATCGTTGCCGTCGTATTCCAGCTTGAGCAGCAGCGGTTGCCAGGGCGTCTGGTACTGCACCCCGCCAAACAACGAAGTCGTGCCTTTGAATATGCCCGAGCTGTTCACGGTGCCGCCCGGACCAAAATCATTGGCTGGACGGATATTCAATTTTGGACTAAGCACGGACAGCGGGTTGCCCAGATTGCCGCGCGCACCCAAATAGCCCCAGCCCAGCCCTAGGGACCAGTCAAGATTGCCGGTGCGCTTGCTCGACACCAGATATTCGCCGGAAAACAATCCGGTTCCACCCAAGTCTCTGAGTCCCACCGCGAGTTGGGGCAGCACCGCCGTTTCATCCAGTAACCTTACCTTGAAATCGACGCTTTTATCCTGGTAGGCCTGATCCCCGGAAAAATTCGCCGGCCCGTACAAACGGTTGGAAATCGAGGTCCAGCGCACCGCCAATTCAAACCAGTCCATCAGCTGCATGGATCCGGTCATGCGCGTATATGGCACGACCCGGCTTACGCTGATCGCTGCATTGCCCGCACTCGCCATCCGCGCGGTCGGGGTTTGTATCAGCCCGATGGTTCCCCAGTCGCTCAAGGTCAGCGCATTGTCACGCGGCCGCTGTCCTGCAACCCCCAACTGTCCGGCAAACCACCTATCCGGTTGCTGCTCAAGCGCAATGATGCGCGAAGGCGCCATATCGGCCGCCACGCCCTGCGTGGCCAGCAACCGCGCCACCTGCTCCAGGATGGCATCCGGCCAAGGGATGCTTGGGTCGGCCACGACAATCCATGCGCCCGGGGCAGGTGGATCTTGTTCGTTCTCGTTCCAGAGCGCCACGCCGGCGCGCTGAACCAGCCCATCCGGTTGCACCACCCAGGCCAGCTGCGGGCTCCCTGCGGCATCGCATCGGCGGACATAATCCCGTGTATAAAAATTGACTGAATGCGCCACCTGACAGGTGTGGCCATCACCCCGAACCACCGTCACGGTGGTCGGGCGCGCTGGAATAACAATGCGCTGCCCATTTTTTAATATCGGGTCATGCTGCGGATTGACTTCCAGCCAGCGCGGGTCGGTTTTATCAACCACTACCCGCCCGGTTGCCGGAAATGAGGCGACGAACTCGGCAAGATTGCCCGCATCGACGCGGTTGACTCCGGGAGCAATTCCGGCGGACTGTATTTGCTCCAACAGCTGGTGCTTGATGCGCCGCTGCACTTGCGCCTCTTCAGGCACCATCCAGATCAGCCCTGGCAAATAGGATATCTCGGCATTCTGCTCGTCGGAAAGCGGCAAGGAACGCGGCTGCAATCTATCCGGTCTGGTGTTGAGCCAGTGGCTCAAGCGCATTTCCGTGCCTATCTCGGCGGATGTCCCGGCTTGGGCCTGCGGGCCTGACAACGTCGCCAGCAGAAGCCCGACGATCATCCGCCGTGAGAATTTCTGGCCATGGTTAAACCGGGATTGTTCGCTGGACCGTTCGCAAAATGTAGGAGCACGCCCTGCGAGCGATTGCCCCTTTCGCGAGCAGGGCTCGCTCCTACACAGACGCTTAAGTTGTAGGTCGGGTTTCAACCCGACACACCTGTTTCGAGTTTGCCGAAGCGTTCGGGCTAGCTTTGTATAGCCATCGCCTAATAAACAATCTGAGTTGAACCCAGATAATTCATTAGAACCAAGCCCCCTTGTGGGAGCGCAATTTATTGAGCGATTCTTGTCAACAATCGCTCGATAAATCGAGCTCCTACAGCCTAATGGATTATTTGGGTTGAATTTTGAGCTCAATGCGCACCCCTGCCGGAAGGCGGCCAGCTTTGCCAGGAGAAGCAATATTCACTGGACAAACACTGTTCGGCATATATGACTTGATGCGACCCTGCGCCATCCAGGCCGACTGCATAACGCGCCGGGAGACCATCCACACCACCCTGCACAGTCTCCTCAAACCACGCGAGCGAGGAGGCAGGAACAAGTTTCAATTGGGAATCATCGGGTGGCGCAATGCGCCGGATCAGCAGCTTTTCCTTGATGCCGTAACGATACCCCGGACTCTCGTCACGGGCACGAGCAAACACTGCCTGGCTCCCCACCGCTTCCCAGCTTGGCAGATGCGCAAACGTAACGCTTAGCCAATCCGTACCCGACTTCATGGTTGCGCCGACGACCCGCCCATCGCGTAAACGCAGCACGTCCGCCTCGGCGCTGTACCAAACCTGAACCGGCCCCTCGGGAAGCTGATCGACATAGCCCAACACCATGAACACTTCGCGCGTGCCGATCTGCACGCGCAAATATCTGAAATTCGGATTTAATTCGACCGCAGACTGCTGGGCAACCCCCTCCGAGCGCATCAACCGGTAAGCATCCACCACCGCCTGCGAGGCGGGCTCGATCGCACAGCCCGCCAAACAGGCAGCCAGCGCCAAAACGCAGCTTTTACCTGAAGCTGTCATTTGAAACATCATGGTCGGATTCAGCCATGCTTGAGCAGCAGCCTTTGCATGCGAAATAGCAGCCTAATGCGCAAGATTACTTGCAGCAAGCTCTGGGCTACTCGTCCCATTCGGGCCTCGCAATGACGAGCGGTGGAGATTAGCAAGGAAATTATCATCCGACTGAGCAAGAGGATTCAAAAAGCAGATGATGCAAAAGAAAAGTCCCCGAAGGGACTTTTCTTTTGCTGACTAAACTGATAACTAAACTTACTGTGTAACGGTAGTAGTAGCTGCTGCTGCGGTTGTACTGTCGTTCGCCGCAATCGCAGCCACGGCCGCAACGGCGGCCACGGTGCCGACGACAGCCAGAGTGCTCATACCGCCGACTGCCGCGCCAGTCGCCGCAGCTCCGCCTGCAGCGGTACCGCCAGTTGCTGCTCCTGCAGCGCCACCGCTCGTTCCACCGGCCGCAGCAGCTTCCGCTGCAAACACGTTACCGGAAACTGTCATTGCCAAAGCCAAAGCCAGCGCACTTAATTTATTATTCATCACTTGGTTCTCCTTACGATTTTTTGGGTTTAACTACTGGAATCGTTTAACGCTAGCTCATGATTATCCTGATAAACAAACTTATTGCAACATTTTTTATCCATGCGCTCAAGCGATGCCGAAACAAAGTACTGCAGCGCAATTTTGACGAAAATCGCCTGTCCGGGTGCCGACCGTCAAGCGCATGTTAAAGCGCGGTATTGGCGAGTTCGGCGGCAAAAACCAGGTCAACACAGGGTGTGTTGGAACCGGTTTCATGCATCAATTCCACACGCCACCATCACGCAAATTTCCAGCATATCCCTACTCAAGTCCGCCAGCGAAACGCCCGGCGCAACTCTTGCAGCCTGGCCCCCTGCTCAGGGTCGCTGCCGGAACGCGCCAACGCCTCGCTGATAAACGCCCAGATCACCGCCAAAAAAAATGCGACTAGCGTTGCCAGCATCACAACCATGCTGCGCTTGGGTTTAGATTTCTTTTCCGGCGGCATGGCCTTATCCAACACCTGAATCAACGGAAAATCCTTGGCTTCGTCCAGCTTGGCCATCTCGAATTGCTTCGCGAGCATTTCCCACACCGCTTCCTGATATTTCAGGTTGCGCAGCGCATCCAGGTATTGCAGGCTGGTATTCGGCGTTTTATCCAGCACCAGTTCCGCATCGGTCAGCCTGTCTTTGGCCTGCCGCAGTTGCTGATCAAAGAAGGTGCGTTTCTGTGAAGCGTCTGTCAGCGAGTAGGTTTGCAACAGTTTGTTCAGTTCTTCGATGAAGATGTTTGCCAAGTTCGCCGCGAGCTGCGGGTCTTTATCAGAGACCTCGACGGTGATGAACCCGCCCTTGTCGGAGCTAATAACCGTGCTGCCTTCCAATGCACTCATAGCCCCGTTGAGCGTTTCCTGTTTATAGATTTTTTGCAGGTCGACGCGCTTGACGACTTTTTCCATGAGGCTGCGACTCTTGAGCATCGCGATATACAGGTCGTTGGGGTTCTTAATGCCCAGCGAACTGCCCGCCATACCGGCCAGCCCGCCGAGTTGCGACAGCATCGCACTGGCGGAGGACTGGCTTTGCGGCGGCAATATCTTGGCCGTGGCTGTGTAGATGTTCGGCAAGCTGAGCGCATATCCGACCGCCATCAATGCGGCGGCGAGCGTCACGCCGATGATCCTCTTCTTGTGCTTGGCGAGAACGATCAGCAGATCGAGCAGCTTGATCTCGTCTTCGTCCGGTTGCCGGTTATCCGGCACAGGCGTGTTTGTTTGGTTTTCCATATTCTTCTCGCCTAGATCGCCCCGATGGTCTTCAGGCTGGCAACACCAACCGCGAACTGGTAGAAGATTTGCGTCCAGTCCTTGAGCTCCTTGGTGAGGTTGAATCTCTCCAGCTTTTCCGGAACGATGATGGTGTCGCCGGGCATGGCTTCACGCCCGCTGAAGCTGCCGAACCCGAAACCGCCGAACATCGAGCCGCCCTGGCGATTGCTGAACACCACGCCGTCGGCGCGCACCAGATAGACGTCATCCTCCTCGCCGTCGCGGGTCGGGCCGCCGGCCTTGCCGAGATAGTCGCCGACGCTGAGACCACGCCTGTAGAGGAAGGCATTCTGGTTGTACACCGTACCCATTACGCTGACTGTCGAAGCGGGTGCCGGAACAAACAGCCGGTCACCGTCCTCCAGGACGATGTCAGGCAAGTCCTTGAGTTGCGGATTTTGCTCCGGCATCTCCATCACGATGCGCCCGGTTGCCTTGACCTGACGCATCTTCGCGATCAGCGCCGTTTGCGATACAGCCTGAGCCTTGCTTGCGTCTGCATCTTCCTTGGATAGCGCTGCCGAAGCAGATTTGGCTGCAGTGCGCTGCACCTCGACTTCCAAACGGTCGACGATCTCGTCCAGCCGTTTTTGCTGCATCTGGCGCGTGGCTTCGCGCGTCAGTTCGCTGCCGAACAGGTAGGCCTGCGGCGTCAAGCCGCCGACGCGCGCCACCAGCTGGCGCAGCGTTTCGCCCGGCATTGCCTTGTACACGCCGGCACGGTTGAATTCGCCTTCCAGCCTGACATAGGCACTTTGCTTGGCGGAAGGCCCTTGCATGTCTTCTTTGGAGAAGATGGTGATGACGTCGCCCGGTTGCAGCAACAGGTTACTTTCCTCATCCTTGCCGCCGGTCGCCTTGCCCAGGTTGAAGGGCAGCAGCGCGGTGCTCATATCATTTTTCTTCAGCCGCTCGACCAGCGCGTAATCCCAGTTGATCTCGTTCTGGTTGCGCTTGATCTGGGTGCGTAATGCGCCTCCGCTGGAGGTTTCGGTGCGGAATGCATTGTTCTGGCGCGCCCAGTACTCCGGTGCGATCAGCGCATCCATGCTCGGAATCAGGTCGCTAACGCGCATGCCCTCTTTCCACGGGTAGCGCCCCGGGGAGGCCACGCTACCGCGCAGGGTGACGGCATTGTCGAAGCGTGCGTCGATGGAAAATACCTGCACCAGATCACCGTCCCTGACCAGGCGGGTCAAGCCTTGATTATCCAATTGAAACTCTTCGACCTTGCGCACAGTACGGTCGGCAATACGCTCGAGCAGGACTTTTTGCCCGGCAGCCGTGGTGGTGAGGCCGCCCGAAAGCTCGAGCAATGATGCCAGACTGGTCTTGTCATCCTTGAGCTCGTAAATGGCGGGAGTTTTGACACTGCCGGAAATCGCGGCGAGATGGCCGATCGGCGGAATATAGATCACGTCGCCGGACAGCAGCGCGACATCCTTGCTCTTGTCACCCCTGACCAGCAACTCGTATACATCCAGTTCGGTCACAATTTTCCCCGCGCGTTTGAGCTGGATATGGCGCATGCTGCCATTGGGCGACGGGCCGCCGGACATGAACAATGTATTGATCAGCGTGCTCAGCGAACTGACGGTATAAACCCCCGGCCGTTTGGCTTGGCCGACGACGAACACCTGCAAAGAGCGCAACTTGCCCAATGAAACGCTGAGCTGAAAATTGCGGAATACCCGGCCAATCTGGTTTTTAAGATATCCCTCCAAATCCTGATACTTGATGCCCGTGACATTGACGGTGCCGACCTTGGGCAGGCTGATGGCGCCGTTACGGTCTACTGTGACGCGCAGGTCGATATCGATTTGCCCCCAGCCGGTCAGGACAATTTCGTCGCCGGGGCTGATCACATAATCCTGCGGGACGGGAATGTTGCCGACTGGCGCGAAAGTGCTTGGGGGCTGATCGAACAAGTTGTAGCCGTACATGGGCAATACCCGTCCCACCGACTGTGCAAGAAATGCCTGAAATTCATTGTTCAGGTTCAGCGCGGTGCCACCTTGGGTTTGCTCAACCTGATTGACGTTGTCCTGGCTGGCGCCAGCAGCCGGTTTCGCATCGATCAGCAGCGGTACGCCATTGAGCAATGCGGCTTGTGCTCCCTGGTTCGCGGAAGTGAGGCCGGCTGAGGCACCAGTCATACTGGTTGACATCCCGCCCCCCATGGCAATTCCACCGCTGGTGGATGAAGTTTCAGCTTTTGCCTGCAGGGAGAAAACCACTGAAAACAGTATGGACGTTGCAAGCAAGACGCCATTTGAACCAATATGCCTGATAACCTTATTCACTGCCAACTCCCCGTAATCTTCAGATTTTTTTGCAACAGCGGGCGAAATGCCGCGACCCGCATGGACAGCCTGCTTTGGAATTTGCCGAGCATTCTAACCGAGACCTGCCCGCAAAACTATAGACCGTTCGGCATATTGACAGCAAACGCATTGTTGACATCCGGATTGGTTGACTGGATGGCAGTGCATCGTTATCCACCTCTTCACGGCATAATTACTGATAAAAATTTGGCTGCTGACATCTTGCGCGGGATAATCAACCAACGACAGAAAGCGGGGGACACCATTGAGATACTGGCTGATGAAATCCGAACCCGGCGATTGCAGCATCGATGATCTCGCCGCGATGCAGAACCAGACCGTCGCCTGGTACGGCGTGCGCAACTACCAGGCGCGCAACTTCATGCGCGACCAGATGCGGGTCGGCGACGGCGTGCTGTTCTACCACTCCAACTGCAAGGAACCGGGCATCGCCGGTATCGCCACGGTCGGCAGCAGCGTTTATCCCGACGCCACGCAGTTTGACCGCAAGAGCCGGTTCTTCGACCCCAAGGCCACCCCGGAACAACCGCGCTGGTTTAACGTGGATGTGCGACTGTTGCGCAAGATACCGCTCATCGCCATCAAGGAGTTGCGCCAGCACCCGGAACTGGCGCGAATGCGCACCCTGCAGCGCGGCAACCGCCTGTCGATCACCCCGCTCGACCCGGCGGAGTGGAACTTCATCCTGAAAAATCTGGTGCGCGATTGAAGGCATAAAGGGCGCGATAAATCGCACCCCTACGATATTTCACTATCGATTGGAAAATGGAATTTATGGAATGGTATTTAGCCTATCTCCTGCTCGGTGCCTTCGTCGGTTTTTTCGCCGGTTTGCTCGGCATCGGCGGCGGGCTGGTGCTGGTGCCGGTACTGAGTTTCCTGTTTGAAGCGCAGCATCTGGGCGGAACGCAAAATCTGCATCTCGCGCTGGGCACCTCGATGGCCGCCATTCTCTACACCGCCGCTTCCAGCGCATATACGCACCACGCGCATGGCGCGGTCAACATGCATATCGTGCGCAGCATGACACCGGGCCTGCTGTTGGGCACGTTGCTCGGGGCGCTGTTCGCCAGCAACGCCTCACAGTTTTACCTGGCGGTATTTTTTGCGCTGTTCGTGTATTTCGCCGCCGCGCAAATGCTGTTTGGATTCAGGCCGAAGGCTACCCGGCAACTGCCCGGGCGCGCCGGGCTGACGCTGGTCGGCAGCGGCATCGGTGCGATCAGCAGCCTGGTTTCCATCGGCGGCGGGACGCTGAGCGTGCCCTTCATGCTGTGGCACAACATCCCTTTCAAACAGGCCATCGGCACCTCGGCCGCGCTCGGTTTTCCCATCGCGCTCGGCGGCACGCTAGGTTATGTCGCCACCGGCCTGATGTTGCATTCGTTGCCTGCCGGAACGCTGGGCTTCGTCTACCTCCCCGCGCTGCTCATGCTCGCTCTGGGCAGCGCTTTCACCACCACGCTCGGCGCAAAAACCACCCACCGGCTGCCGCTGGAACCGCTACGCCGAGGCTTTGCTGTCCTGCTGTTGGTATTGGCAACGAGAATGCTGCTGAAGGCTTTCGCCTGAGAGTCAATGAGCGTGCGCTGCGCAGCCGGAACAAAATAGGTAGCCTGGATGCAGGCCGAAGGCCGGAATCCGGGGAATGCTTCCCCCGGATTCCGCTACGCTTCATCCAGGCTACGAATTACTCACGCTTTCCGCAGCCTGAAACTCAACACCACCAGTGCAACCAGCAGCAGCATCGCCACCGCGTTGTGCAGCACCGCGACCAGCGGCGGCAAACCGAGCAGCACATTGGCGATGCCGAGCGCAAACTGAAGCGCGACCAACCCCAGGACGGCCTTGCCGATGTTGCGCAAGCCTTGCACCGCCATGATCCTGAAAGCCAGCCAGCCCAGGTATGCAACGGTAAGCAGCGCGCCGGCCCGATGCATCCAGTGGATCGCCGTCAGCCTTTCTGCGGAAAGCGGCAGGCCGGAATGATCCAAGCTGTATGAAAAATCCATCGTCGGCAGCAGCGCACCGTTGCAAAGCGGAAACCCGGTGCAGGCCAGCGCGGCAAAATTGGAGCTTACCCAGCCGCCCAGCATGATTTGAACCAGCAGCAGCGCGATGCCCAGCCACGCAAGCCCGCGCCACTTTTGCGCCGCGCCCGGGTCGACCGCGGCCGGCTGCGCCAGTTGACGCAGTGCGATCCACGCCAGCAGCATCAGCATGGCGACCCCGCCCGCAAGATGCACCGAAACAATGACCGGCCGCGGCAGATAGGCAAAGGCCAAGATGCCGAACGCCGCCATGAATACCATCAACCCCAGCAGCAGGGTCGGCAGCAACGGCGATTGCCGCAATTCCTTGCGCTTTTTCCACGCCAGCCCGCACACCGCGATGGCCAGCATCCCCAACAGTTGCACCACCTGGCTGTGCAGCTTCCACTGCCACGAGGTATGGCCGCGCGGCGCGCCGGATTTAGCCGCATCGGCCTGGGGTGGCTGTCTTTCCTTCAGCGCATTTTCCTCATAGCAGGCAGGCCAGTTGGCGCAACCCAGGCCGGCATCGGAAAGGCGCGCATAAGCGCTCAACACCACCGCGCAAAAAGCGAGCACCAGGGTCGCCACGACAAGTTTCAGATACATCGTTTTATACCGTAATAAATGACCGTGCGATTGTATGCCATCGCGCCGGACAAGTAACGTAGCCCGGTCATGAAACGCTCCGCAACAGCGCCCAATGCCCTATTTATGCTAATCTGCGCGGGTATTTTTCGGGAAATCTATTATGTCCTCTGGAAATTCGTTTTGCGGGATGAAGCGCAAGGAGCCGCACAGCGAGCAACGAGGCATATCGAATAGATAGACGAGGAGTGAGCGAGCACGCGACGCCGCGATTCGCCCGCAAAACGGATTTATAGAGGGCATATGAACGGTTATTTGAAACGCATCCTCAACGCGCGCGTCTACGACGTGGCGATCGAAAGCCCGCTGGAATTAGCGCCCAATCTTTCCGCGCGCCTCGGCAACACGCTGCTGCTCAAGCGCGAAGACATGCAACCGGTGTTTTCCTTCAAGCTGCGCGGCGCGTACAACAAGATGGCGCAACTCACGCCGGAGCAGTTGAAGCGCGGCGTCATCGCCGCCTCGGCGGGCAACCACGCGCAGGGCGTCGCGCTCAGCGCGCAGAAGCTCGGCTGCAAGGCGGTGATCGTGATGCCTGTCACCACGCCGCAGATCAAGATCGACGCGGTGAAGGGGCGCGGCGCGAAAGTGGTGCTGCACGGCGATTCCTACTCCGACGCCTACCAGCACGCGCTGGAACTGGAACAACAGGAGGGGATGACCTTCGTCCATCCCTATGACGATCCCGACGTGATCGCCGGGCAGGGCACCATCGCGATGGAAATCCTGCGCCAGCACACCCGGCCGATCCACGCGATCTTCTGCGCCATCGGCGGCGGCGGGCTGGTTGCCGGCGTGGCGGCCTACGTCAAGCAGTTGCGCCCCGAGATCAAGATCATCGGCGTGCAGCCGGTCGATTCCGACGCCATGTACCGCTCGCTCAAAGCCAAGCGGCGCGTCACGCTCGACCATGTCGGGCTGTTCGCCGACGGGGTGGCGGTCAAGCAGGTCGGCCAGGAAACTTTCCGCCTGTGCCGCAAGCTGGTCGACGAGATCATCCTGGTCGACACCGACGCCACCTGCGCCGCGATCAAGGACGTATTCGAAGACACCCGCTCGATCCTCGAACCGGCGGGCGCGCTCGCGATCGCCGGCGCCAAGCTGTATGCCGCGCGCGAAGGGCTCAAGGGCGAGACGCTGGTCGCCATCGCCTGCGGCGCGAACATGAATTTCGACCGCCTGCGCTTCGTCGCGGAACGCGCCGAAATCGGCGAACGGCGCGAGGCGATCCTCGCCGTCACGATCCCGGAAACGCCCGGCAGCTTCCGCAAATTCTGCACCTTGCTCGGCAAGCGCAACATCACCGAATTCAACTACCGCTACGCCGACCCGAAGGCGGCGCAGGTGTTCGTCGGCATCCAGGTGCGCAACCAGTCGGAGACCGCCGAGCTGGTGGACAAGTTGCAGCGCAACAAACTACCCGCGCTCGACTTGAGCGACAACGAAATGGCCAAGCTGCATTTGCGCCACCTGGTCGGCGGGCATGCGCCGGAGGCCAAGGACGAAATCCTGTTCCGCTTCGAGTTTCCCGAACGCCCCGGCGCGCTGATGAACTTCCTCAACAGCATGAGCCACAGCTGGAATATCAGCCTGTTCCACTACCGCAACCACGGCGCGGATTACGGGCGCGTGCTGGTCGGCATGCAGGTGCCGCACCACGACAAGAAGGCGCTCAAGACCTTCCTCGACACCCTCGGCTACCGCTACTGGGACGAGAGCGGCAACCCGGCGTACAAGCTGTTTTTGGGGTAATTTGAAATTAAGACCATTTTGCCGGTGCCGGCAAAATGGTCAACTTAACTGCGATTCATGGATGAAGGTTGTAGACCGAATGGATATTGAAGCCCATAGCCAATACGTATCGCCACGCGAACTATCCGTGATCGAGAGCGAAATCAAGGCGCTGGAGCAAAACATCATGCGACTATTGAAGGTATCGGCATGAGCAAGAAAAACCCTGCGCCGATCGGCAACGCCTCCGAATTCATTTTCTACCAGAGCGAAGACGGTGCCAGCCGCATCCAGGTCAGGCTGAAAAATGAAACTGTCTGTCTCCCCCAGCGCCAGCTCGCCGATCTGTATCAACTCAACGTCAATACGGTCAGCGGCCACATCAAAGTTATCTTCGATGAAAACGAATTGCAGCCGCAGGCAACTGCTCGACTATATCGAATAGTTGCCCCGGAAGCCAGGCGGACAGTGGAACGGCTGGTCAACCACTACAACCTCGACATGGTGCTGGCCGTCGGCTAACCACCGTGAGCGTGGAAACGCAACGCATCACGCAGGCGATGAAGGAGAGTGCATGAACGAGGGAATGACGCTGGATGATTTGACCACATTGGCCGAGGCTGTTGATTTGGAATGCAAGGCAGCACAGGGGCGGGATGGGCGCGGCGAGCTGCCCGATGACTTCTGGAAAAGCTATTGCGCCATGGCTAATAGCGATGGTGGCATGATCTGGTTGGGCATTCAGGAAAAACCGCGTGGCAGCTTCTGTGCGCTTGGCCTGGCGGATGTGGAGCGAGTGCGCAAGGCGCTTTGGGATAACCTGCACAACCGCAAGCAGGTAAGCGCCAATTTGCTAGCCGAACATCAAATTCAGCCGGTTGTTATCAATGGAAAAACTGTATTGCGAGTAGAAATCCCTCGCGCACCGCGCCATATCAAGCCGGTGCATTTGGGCGGCAATCCATTTGGCGGCACTTTTTTGCGCCGCCATGAAGGTGATTACTCTGCGGATGATGAAACTGTGCGCCGCATGCTGGCAGAGCGTGTGGAAGACTCGCGCGACGAGCGCATACTTAAAGGCTTCGATTACAGCGATCTGGACCTGGACACGATGGCGGCTTATCGCAACCGTTTTGCGGCAGTCAAACCCGGCCATGTGTGGACGGATTTGCCCGTGCCGGAATTCCTGGAGCGCATCGGCGCGTGGGGGAAAAGCCGCGAAGAGGGCCATTCCGGGCTGCGGCTTGCCGGGCTGTTGATGTTTGGCCGCGCTGAAGTGATCCGCGATGCATTGCCGCATTACATGGTAGATTATCAGGAGCGACCAGAGGCGAAGGCGGAACGGCGCTGGATCGACCGGCTGGTTCCGGACGGCAGTTGGTCGGGTAATGTGTACGATTTTTTCCGCAAGGTGTATCAAAAACTCACCGCTGATTTAAAGGTGCCGTTCCAATTGCAGGGCGGCCAGCGCATTGAGGATACGCCGGTGCATGAGGCACTCCGCGAAGCATTGGTGAATACGCTGATTCACGCTGACTTTTCCGGGCGTGTATCGGTGCTGGTGGTGAAACGCCCCGATATGTTCGGCTTTCGTAACCCCGGCTTGATGCGGATTCCGATTGCACAAGCGGTTGCCGGGGGCACAAGCGACTGCCGCAACCGCCGTTTGCAGACCATGTTTCAGTTGGTGGGTTATGGCGATCATGCGGGTTCAGGTCTACCCAAGATTTATCATAATTGGGCGGGGCAACATTGGCGGCGGCCAGTTATGTACGAGATGCGCGATCCCGAACAGACATTGATGGAGCTGCGCATGACCAGCTTGTTGCCGGCGCAGGCCGTAGCCGAGTTGGAGGCTCATTTTGGAGCGAAGTTTGCAAGCTTGTCGCCGGTTGAGCATTTGGCGCTGGTAACGGCTGCGACCGAAGGCGTGGTCAACCATGGTCGCTTACGAGAAATTTCCACTGACCACCCCACAGATATTACCAAGATGCTGACGCGGCTCGTGAAAGACGGTTTGCTGGTGTCGGATGGCGTAGGGCGTGGCATGGTGTATTTTCTGCCTTGGCAGGACCGTCAGGGAGGGACTCTATTTGAGAGCGAGGGTACGCCACCCTTATCATCGAAACTTGGTGAAAAACCTCCAGAGCCAAGCAACATACCTCCAGAGCTAAGCAACATACCTCCAGAGCTAAGCAACATACCTCCAGAGCTTCCTGCCTTGTATCTGGAGTGGACACAACTCGGCGATGAGTTGCAGCACGAATTGAAAACCATAGCGCAAGCCGTTAACGAGCGTAAACGAGTTGCGCCTGAGTTGTTGCGGGCAACTATCTTGAGGTTGTGTCAGGGCCGCTACTTGGGACGACGAGTGCTGGCACAATTACTTAGCCGTAATCCTGACGACCTGCTCAAAAGGACGCTGAATCCATTGGTCGAAGAAAGTCTTCTCAAAACAGCGTTCCCCTCAAGCAGCGATCCGCGGCAGGCTTATACGACTCGCGGCGAAACATAACGCCTACCAAGTTATGTATCCAACTCTGAAACAAGACATCCGCAAAACCATCCTCGCGCAGCGCGAGCAGCTACCCGCCGATACACGCGCCGCGCACAGCGCGGCCATCGCCGAACAGCTGCTGCAATTGCCCGAATATCAACAAGCCGGCACCGTGCTGGGCTATATGAATTTCGGCGCGGAATTCGCCAGCGAACTGTGGATTGCCCGTGTCCTGGCGGACGGCAAGCGGCTGGCCCTGCCCAAGGTGAACCACCACACCAACCATCTCGACCTGTATTGGGTGGAAGACCCGGAGAACCAGTTGGCGGCGGGTTTGTGGGGGATACGCGAGCCGGTCGTGGAACGCTGCGAACGGCTGGATAACCCAAATGAGGTAGAATTCGCGTTGCTGCCGGGGGTGGCGTTTACCCGCGACGGTGCACGGCTTGGGTATGGCGGCGGATTTTACGACAAGCTGCTGGCGCGGCCGGATGTCCGGGATTGGGCGCATCAACCTGCGCTGGTCGCGGCGGCATTTGCCATGCAGGTCGTCGAGCGGCTTCCGCAGGAAGCGACCGACGTAAAAGTCGAATGGATTATTACCGAACAGGAAACAATCGCTTGTTCTGCACAAGCGAGCACCATTCAGGAATTTCCATAACGTTGCGGCAATAAGGAAGCGGAAAGATGGCATCACTACCCGATTACAGCCCGCCCGACCCCGACCCGCAGGAAACGCAGGAGTGGCTGGACGCGCTTGATTCGGTATTGGCAAACGAAGGCGCGGAACGCGCGCAGTTCCTGCTCGGGCAGCTGATCGACAAGGCACACCGTTCCGCTGCCGATGTGCCGTTCAGCGCGACCACCCCCTATTGCAACACCATCCCGCCGGACAAGGAGCAACGCTCCGCCGGCAACCATGAACTGGAACACCACATCCGCGCGCTGACGCGCTGGAACGCGATGGCGCTGGTGCTGAACGCCAACCGCGAAGCTTCCGGGCTGGGCGGGCACATCGCCAGCTTTGCTTCGGCGGCGACTTTATACGATGTGGGATTCAATCATTTCTTCCACGGCAAGACCGATGACCACGGCGGCGACCTGGTGTATTTCCAGGGGCATTCCGCGCCCGGCATGTATGCGCGCGCCTTTCTCGAAGGCAGGCTCGGCGAGGAGCGGATGTACAAATTCCGCCAGGAAGCCGAAGGCGGCGGCCTGTCGTCCTATCCGCACCCCTGGCTGATGCCGGACTTCTGGCAGTTTTCCACCGTGTCGATGGGGCTGGGGCCGCTGATGGCGATTTACCAGGCGCGCTTCATGCGCTATCTGGAACATCGCGGCATCGCGCAAACCGCCGGGCGCAAGGTGTGGGCCTTCCTCGGCGACGGCGAGACCGACGAGCCGGAATCGCTGGGCGCAATTTCGCTCGCGGGGCGCGAGCGCCTCGACAACCTGATCTTCGTCGTGAACTGCAACCTGCAACGGCTGGACGGCCCGGTGCGCGGCAACGGCAAGATCATCCAGGAACTGGAAGGCGTATTTCGCGGCGCGGGCTGGAACGTCATCAAGGTGGTATGGGGCAGGCATTGGGATCGCCTGCTCGCCAAGGACAAGAACGGCCTGCTGCAGAAGCGCATGCAGGAAGTGGTGGACGGCGAATACCAGACCTACAAGGCCAGGGACGGCGCGTATGTGCGCGAGCATTTCTTCGGCAAATATCCGGAATTGCTGGAAATGGTCGCGGACATGTCCGACGATGAACTCTGGCGGCTGAATCGCGGCGGGCACGACCCGTACAAGGTGTTCGCGGCCTATGCGGAAGCCGTCAAACATACCGGCCAACCGACCGTGATCCTCGCCAAGACGGTGAAGGGTTACGGCATGGGCGCATCCGGCGAGGCGCAGAACCCGACCCACCAGCAGAAGAAGATGGATGTGGATTCGCTGCGCAAATTCCGCGACCGTTTCAACCTCCCGCTGACCGACGCGCAGGTGGAAAGCCTGCATTTCTACCGCCCGCCCGAAGACAGCCTGGAGATGAAATATCTCGGCGAGCGCGGCAAGGCGATGGGCACGGTGCCGGCGCGCAAGCCGGTCGATGAGCCGTTGCAGATACCGGGACTGGATGCGTTCGACGTGCTGCTGAAAGGCACCGAAGACCGCGAGATTTCCACCACGATGGCATTCATGCGCCTGCTCGGCATCCTGATCAAGGATGCGCATATCGGCAAGCAGATCGTGCCGATCGTGCCGGACGAGGCGCGCACTTTTGGCATGGACGGGTTGTTCCGCCAGATCGGCATCTTCTCGCAGGTCGGGCAGCTTTACACGCCGCAGGATGCCGACCAGTTGATGTTCTACAAGGAAGACGAGCACGGCCAAATTCTGCAGGAAGGCATCACCGAGGCGGGGGCGATGTCCTCGTGGATCGCCGCCGCGACTTCCTACGCGAACCACGGCACGGCGATGATCCCGTTCTACATCTACTATTCGATGTTCGGCTTCCAGCGCGTCGGCGACCTGGCCTGGGCGGCGGGCGACATGTGCGCGCGCGGCTTCCTGCTCGGCGGCACCGCCGGGCGCACCACGCTGAACGGCGAGGGTTTGCAGCATCAGGACGGGCACAGCCACCTGGCGGCGGCGACCATTCCGAATTGTGTGTCCTATGACCCGGCCTTTGCGTATGAACTGGCGGTCATCATTCAGGACGGCTTGCGCCGTATGTACATCGATCAGGAAAACCGGTTCTATTACGTGACGGTGATGAACGAGAATTACGCGCACCCCGCCATCCCGAAGGGCGCGGAAGCAGGCATCATCAAGGGTATGTATCTCTTGAGTGAAGGGGGAAGGGAGAAGGGGGAAGGGCAAAAAACAAGAGTGCAGTTGCTCGGCAGCGGGACGATCCTGCGCGAAGTGATCGCTGCGGCGGAACTGCTGAAAAAGGATTTCGGTGTGGCAGCAGACATCTGGAGCGTGACCAGCTTCAACGAGCTGCGCCGCGAAGGGCTGGATTGCGAGCGCTGGAACATGCTGCATCCGGAAACCGGGCGCCGCGCGAGTTATGTCGAGCAATGCTTGGCCGGGCGCAACGGCCCGGTGGTCGCCGCAACCGATTACATCAAAAGCTATGCGGATCAGATACGCCCCTATGTTCCGGGGCGCTACAAGGTGCTGGGCACGGACGGCTTCGGCCGCTCGGACACGCGCGTGAAGCTGCGCCGCTTCTTCGAGGTGGATCGTTTCTATATTGCGGTTGCCGCATTGAAGGCGATGGCCGATGAAGGCGCGATCAAGGCCGGCGAAGTCAGCAAAGCGATCAAGTTGTACCAGATCAATCCGGACAAACCGAACCCGGCAACGGTTTAAGGTCAGGAACAGATACGTGGCAGAGACCAAACAAATATCCGTACCGGACATCGGCAACTTCAAGGACGTGAACGTCGTCGAGGTGCTGGTCAAGGCCGGCGATGCCGTCAAGGCGGAAGACAGCCTGATCACGCTGGAAACCGACAAGGCGACGATGGACGTACCGTCGCCGTCTGCGGGCGTGGTCAAGGAAGTGAAGATCAAGGCGGGCGACAAGGTGTCGCAGGGCTCGGTGATCCTGCTGCTGGAAAGCGGCGACGCGGCAGGCGCGCCCGTTGCGCAACCCGCTGCCGCAGCGGCGGTATCACCTGCGCCTGCTGCGCAAACCCCGAACCCCTCCCGGCCTCCCCTTGTCAGGGGAGGAGGCGCTGCTCCCTCCCTTGACAAGGGGAGGGCTGGGGAGGGGTTAGCGCACGCCAGCCCCGCGATCCGCCGCTTTGCGCGCGAGCTTGGCGTGGAGGTGGCGCAAGTCAGGGGCAGCGGCGAAAAAGGGCGCGTCACCAAGGAGGACGTGCAGAACTTCATCAAGGCCGCACTGGCGCAACCGCGCGGCACAGCGGGCGGCATCGGCCTGCGGGTGGCGGAAATGCCGGTGGTGGATTTCGCCCGGTTCGGCGCCGTCGAAACCAAGCCGCTGTCGCGCATCCAGAAGCTTTCCGGAGCGAACCTGCATCGCAACTGGGTGAGCATCCCGCATGTCACGCAATTCGAAGAAGCCGACATCACGGAGATGGAAGCCTTCCGCAAACAACTGGGAACGGAATACGCCGCGCAGGGCATCAAGATCACCCCGCTGGCTTTCCTGCTCAGGGCCGTGGTGGAAGCCTTGCAGCAATTCCCGGACTTCAACGCTTCGCTCGACGCCAGCGGCGAGAATTTGATCCTGAAAAAATACTTCAACATCGGCGTGGCGGTGGATACGCCGGATGGGCTGGTGGTGCCGGTGCTGCGCGACGTGAACCAGAAAGGCATCGTGCAATTGGCCAAGGAACTGGCTGAAATAAGCGGGCGCGCGCGCGAGAAAAAGATCTCCGCCGCCGAGATGCAGGGCGGCGGCTTCACCATCTCCAGCCTGGGCGGCATCGGCGGCACGGCTTTCACGCCGATCATCAACGCGCCGGAAGTGGCGATTCTGGGCGTGTCCAGGTCGAGCATGAAGCCGGTTTATCGAGACGGCGCATTCGTGCCGCGCCTGATGCTGCCGCTGTCACTGTCCTACGACCACCGCGTGATCGACGGCGCGTCCGCCGTGCGCTTCACCGTTTATCTGGCGCAAACGCTGGCGGACATCCGCCGCCTGGCCCTGTAACCGATGAATAGCAAACCGGTAGGCATATTGGGCGGCACCTTCGACCCGATTCATTACGGGCATTTAAGGCTTGCCGAAGAAATGCTGGAGCTGGCGAACCTGCGGCAAATCCGTTTCATTCCCACCGGCATACCGCCGCACCGCGATGCGCCGCAAGTGTCCGCGCAGCACCGCAGCGCGATGGTGCAGCTGGCAATCGCCGATCAGCCCGCTTTTGTGCTGGATGACCGCGAAGTCAGGCGAGACACGCCGTGCTATACCGTGAACACGCTGCGCGAACTGCGCGCCGAGCTGGGGGCGGCGCAGCCGCTGTGCCTGTTGATGGGCGGCGATGCGTTCCTGCAACTGCATACCTGGCATGAATGGGAGCAATTGTTTGAATTGGCGCACATCGTGGTCGGCTATCGCCCCGGCTTCACGCTGGAGGAGCGCATCCACAGCGCGACAGAGGAACTGCAGCAGCACTACCATGCCCGCCTGTGTACGGCTGCTATACTGTCGCAACAGCCCTGCGGGGGAATTGCCGAACTGGCCATCCCCAAGCTGGAAATTTCCGCCACCGATATCCGCCGCCGCGTGGCGGAAAACCGCACCATACGCTACCTGTTGCCCAACGCGGTGGCAGACTATATTCATCAACATCACTTATACAAACCATGCTGACTACCGAAGAAAAAACCCAAGCCGTCGTCGCCGCACTCGAAGACATCAAAGCCACCAACATCACGGTGATCGACACCAGCAAACTCAGCCCGTTGTTCGATCGCATGATCATCGCCAGCGCAACCTCCAGACGGCAGACCAAGGCGCTCGCCGACAACGTGGCGGTCAAACTCAAGGAGCGCGGCGAAGAAGTGCTTGGCCGCGAGGGGGAAGACAGCGGCGAGTGGATCCTGGTGGATCTGGGCGAAGTGCTGGTGCATATCATGCAGCCCGCCATCCGCGATTATTACAACCTCGAAGAGCTGTGGAGCAAGGCGCAGGCGGCGCGGCCCAAGCTGGCTCCAGCGCCAAAATAGGCATGAAACCGGAAAAACCGTTAGCCACAGAGAACACAGAAGAAGTGCGGCCCGTAGGTTTTCTCTGTGCGCTCTGTGGCTCGAATTGGTTTTTTTAGATTCATGAAGCTCCTCATCGTCTCGGTTGGGCACAAGATGCCGGATTGGATCACGGCGGGCTTCAACGAATACGCCAAACGGATGCCGCGCGAGGCGAGAATCGAGCTGCTGGAAATCAAGCCGGAACCGCGCAGCACCGGCAAGACCACCGCGCAGATCATGGAGGCCGAAGCGCAGCGCATTCTCGCCGCCTTGCCGCAGAACTGCCTGCGTATCGCGCTGGATGAGCGCGGCTCGCAGCCGACCACCAAGCAGCTTGCCGCACAGATGCAGGACTGGATGCGCGAGGGGCGCGATGTGGCGTTCATCATCGGCGGCGCGGACGGCCTGCATGATTCGGTCAAACAGGCCGCGCAGCAACTGCTGGCGTTATCCGCGCTGACCTTGCCGCACGCGTTCGTGCGCGTGTTGCTTGCCGAGCAGTTGTATCGTGCGCATAGTCTGTTGCACAATCATCCTTATCACAGAGAATAAACTATCCAATTCAGGGCTAACATGGCCATTATCCAACCACGTATCTACCTCTCCTCGCAAAGCCCGCGCCGCCGCGAGTTGCTCAAACAGATCGGCATAAACTTTGAATTGCTGCTGTTGCGTTCCGATACGCGTCGCGATGTGGATGTGGATGAAACACCCCATGCCGGCGAGGCACCGGAGGATTACGTGCAGCGGGTTTGCCGGGCTAAGGCCGAAGCGGGTTACAGCGCGCTGCGGTTGCGCAGTCTGCCGCCGTTCCCGGTGCTGACCGCCGACACCACGGTTACGCTGGATGGCAAGATTTTCGGCAAGCCGGACAATGCCGGACAAGCCGCCGCGATGCTGCGCCAGCTTTCCGGCTGCGAACACCAGGTGCTCAGCGCGGTGGCCATCGCACTGGGCGAGCATGTCGAAGTTGCGCTTTCCACTTCCACGGTGCGCTTCGCGACGCTTGATGAAGAGCGTATCCAACGCTACCTGCTTACCCGCGAATATACGGACAAAGCCGGCGGCTATGCCATCCAGGGGCATGCCGGTGCATTCGTCGAATACATTTCCGGCAGCTATTCCGGCGTGATGGGGTTGCCGCTGTTCGAGACCGTGCAGTTGCTGCGCCATTTTGATTACCCGACGCCATAAGCCCGAAAAAAGCAGTCAGCGGGGCGGTAGGTGCGAATTCATTCGCACGAACAATCGGTTACATGCGAATGAATTCGCACCTACCAATGCCGCCAATACGTCGGAGCAATAATATTTTCGCCAACTTTTTTTCTAGGATGATATGAGCGAAGAAATCCTGATCAACGTCACCCCGCAGGAAACCCGCGTCGCGGTGATGCAACTCGGCGTGGTGCAGGATCTGCACATCGAACGCAGCAGCAGTTGCGGCATCGTCAGCAATGTCTATCTCGGCAAGGTCAGCCGCGTATTGCCGGGCATGCAATCCGCCTTTATCGACATCGGCCTGGAACGCTCGGCGTTCCTGCATGTGGCGGACATCTGGGAAAACAGCAACAACGGCGATGCCGCCAAACCGATCGAGAAAATCCTGTTCGAGGGCCAGACCCTGCTGGTGCAAGTGATCAAGGAACCCATCGGCAGCAAAGGCGCGCGGCTGTCCACGCAGCTCAGCATCGCCGGCCGCCTGCTGGTCTATCTGCCGCAGGAAACCCATATCGGCGTGTCGCAACGCATCGAAAGCACGGCGCAGCGCGATGCCTTGCGCGCCAAGTTGCAGGCCGTGTTGCCGCCGGAGCATCAGGGCGGATACATCATCCGCACTGTCGCGGAAGCGGTGGATGACCCGGATTTCCTGGCGGACATCACCTATCTGGATAAACTCTGGAGCAACCTGAAAAGTGCGGCAAAAAACGCCAGCGCGCCGCAATTGCTGTATCAGGAGCTCAATATCAGCCTGCGGGTATTGCGCGATTTCGTGAGCCGCGATACGACCCGCATCCTGGTGGATTCGCGTAGCACTTACCAAAAAATGCTGGAGTTCGCGCAGGACTACAACACTGCCGCAACAAGCAGGCTGGAGCACTACCCCGGTGTGCGCCCGCTGTTCGACCTGCACGGGGTGGAAGAGGAGATCGAACGCGCCTTGTCCAAGCGCGTCGAGCTCAAGTCCGGCGGCTATCTCATCATCGACCAGACCGAGGCGCTGACCACCATCGACGTGAACACCGGCGGCTTTGTCGGGCTGCGCAATTTCGACGACACCATCTTCAAGACCAATCTCGAAGCCACGCAGGTCATTGCGCGGCAGCTGCGTTTGCGCAATCTGGGCGGCATCATCATCTGCGACTTCATCGACATGGATACGCAGGAGCATCGCGACGCGGTGCTGGAAGAATTCAAAAAAGCCCTGTCACGCGACCACACGCGCATCAGCGTGAACGGTTTTTCCTCGCTGGGACTGGTGGAAATGACGCGCAAGCGCACCCGCGAGAGCCTGGCGCATATATTGTGCGAACCCTGCCCGACCTGCCAGGGGCGCGGCGAGGTGAAGACCGCGCAGACCGTGTGCTACGAGATCCTGCGCGAAATCCTCCGCGAGGCGCGCCAATTCAACGCGCGCGAATATCGCATTCTGGCGTCGCAACAGGTAATCGATCTGTTTCTGGAAGAAGAATCACAGGCTCTGGCCGAGCTTTCCGGCTTCATCGCCAAACCGATCTCCATGCTGGTCGAGTCCCTTTACAGCCAGGAACAATATGATGTCATCCTGATGTGAGGATCATGCGTTGATAAGGCCGGTCTGCTAGACTATGTTTGACCTTGCCCCTGTAATCCGTATCTCTTAACACGCTCATTATGCGGCATCCTTCAACTGTGCCGCCAACCAGTTTTTCTCGAACTGCATCGGACTGATATAGCCCAGTGTCGAGTGCAGCCTTCTGTGGTTGTAGTACGTCAGCCAGTCAATCACCTCGTCCATCGCCTGGCGCCGTGTTTCAAACCGCATGCCGTACAACCGTCCCACCTTCAATGACCCCCACAAGCTTTCCGTTGGCGCGTTGTCCCAGCAGTTCCCTTTGCGGCTCATTGAGCTTTGCATGCCGTATTCAACCAGCGTTTGCTGGAATGTGTGGCTGCAATACTGACTACCCCGATCCGAGTGGAAGATCAGCCCGGGCTCCGGTCGTCTCCTGAACCATGCCATCCTGAGCGCATCCGTCACCAAGCGGGTCTGCATGTGGGCTTGCATGCTCCAGCCGACTACCTGACGGCTGTACAGATCAAGGACGATAGCCAGATACAACCAGCCTTCATCGGTCTGGATATAGGTGATGTCGCTAGTCCATACACAGTCGGGCGTATCAGGCTGGAAGTTGCGATTGAGCAAGTTCGGCGCGATCGGCAGGTTATGCTTGCTGTCGGTGGTAACAACAAATTTACGCTTTCCTCGTGCCTTGATGCCGTGTTCCTTCATGAGCCGCCGAACCCGTTCTTTCCAGACACGCACACCACTGGCACGGAGTTCTTGCCAGATTCGCGGCCAGCCGTATTCGCCTTTGCTGGCGGCATGCGCTGCCTTGATGTGAACCAGCAGGGCTTCATCATTGATGCGCTTGCCAGGCGTCGCGGGGTGTCCAGAACCTTTGCGACGCTGATACTCAAAGTATCCGCTCGCGCTGACGTTCAGCACTTCGCATTGCAGGGTGATCGGCCAACGATTTTTATGCCGCTCAATCCAGGCGTACTTCACGCTGACTCCCGCGCAAAGTACGCCGTCGCTTTTTTTAGGATGTCGCGCTCCATCTTGACCCGCGCAAGTTCTGCTCTCAAGCGCGCCAGCTCCATTTGCTCTGCGCTCACCGGCTTGGCACCTGCACCGGCCAGCTTCCCTTTTGCCGCCTGCCTGACCCAATTCTCCAATGTCTGCTTCGGAATACCCAGCACTTTGGCTGTCATCAAACATGCCTGGCCGCCCTGAACCAATCGCACCGCCTCCAGCTTGTACTCCAGTGTGTATGCCGCTCTCTTGCTTTTTTCTGCCGTCATTTTTACGTCTCCTTAACTTGAAATCTACCATAAGTTAAGAAATACGTTTTTCGGGGGCAAGGTCAGTTCGCGTTCTGTAGGGAGCCTCTAAAAATTCAAAGTTCGCCCAAATGTAAGGCGCGGGAAAAATTCTGCCGCACCGCATATGTTTGATGTGCAAGCAAGAAATTTTTTACGCAACGCAGCATAACCAGCGACTTGGCTGTCGTTTTTTGACAGCTTAGTCGAATGGCTAGTAGTTACATCAGTTGGGATGAAATGTGAATTTTTAGAGGCTCCCTGTGCGCATTCCAATATAACCGTCTCAGGGAGAAAAGTATGTTCAAGAAGCAACTCGCAGCCTTGCTGGCTGCCGCCGCATTCGTTATGCCCATGGCTGCCCAAGCCAGCGACCACCATGCCGGCGATGCCGCCGTAGCGCAAGCCTTTATCAAGGAAATCCAGACCGACCAAAACGCCTATGCTGCTGCCAAGGGCGCGGCGTTCTTCCAGGAGCTGTCCAAAGGGCAAAAGCCACGCGCCACCGTGGTTTCATGCTCCGACTCGCGCGTTCACACCAACATGTGGGACAAGACGCCCGAGGGCGATCTGTTTATGATCCGCAACATCGGCAATCAACTGGCCACCGCCAAGGGCTCCGTGCAATACGGCGTGAATCACCTCGGTTCCTCGCTGCTGCTAATCGTCGGCCATTCCCGTTGCGGCGCGATCGGCGCAGCCAGCGGGGACTACTCATCGCTGGAAGAACCAATCAAGAAGGAACTGGATACCATCAACATCGCCAAGGGCGGCGCCAGTATCGACGGCGTGAAGGCCAACGTGAACAACCAGGTCGCCGCCGCGCTCAAGGAGTGGGCAGCACAGGTGAAGAACGGCGAACTGCTGGTGGTCGGCGCGGTGTACGACTTTGCCGATGACATGAAGCAAGGCGCCGGCAAGCTCAACGTCATCAACATCAACGGCGAGACCGACGCCGCCAAACTGAGCAGCATGCCTGTCCCGGCTGCAAAAGCGGCGCACGGGCATCACTAGGCTTCGCGGCAAGACGTGATGACAAGGCCGGCGCAAGCCGGCCTTGTCGTTTATGCGCACCCACTTGGTATCAACCTAAAAACCGCAGTTAGCCACAGATAAACACAGATAAAACAATACATTGCAAGGTGTTGGTAGTTAACCCAAATGGCGCAGGTAATAATTAATGCAACCCATTGTTCCATCTGTGACTCAATTGCGTTTTCTAGGATCAAAAGCAGGCGTGAAAATTCTGCGCCAGCCAGTTTTTTAGAAGCGAGTCAATATGCTGAACTGCCTATATGAATGGCCAGACGCATCAAATATAATCGCGTCGCTTCAAATACACACACCGTTCAATATCCGAGGCAAATATGATCCTAGTTACCGGCAGCGCCGGCTTTATCGGCGCAAACTTCGTTCTGGACTGGTTTGCACGACACGATGAAGCCGTGGTCGGCCTGGACAAGCTGACCTACGCAGGCAATCTGGAAAACCTTGCCTCCCTCAAGGACGATCCGCGCCACATTTTTGTGCGCGGCGATATCGGCGATGCAGAATTAGTGACAAAGCTGTTGAAACAATACCGCCCGCGCGCCGTCATCAACTTTGCGGCGGAAAGCCATGTGGACCGCTCCATCCACGGGCCGGAAGATTTCATCCAGACCAACATCGTCGGCACCTTTCATTTGCTCGAGTCCGTGCGCGCTTATTGGTCCGGTCTGGCGGATGAGGAAAAAACCGATTTCCGCTTCCTGCATGTTTCCACCGATGAGGTGTATGGCTCGCTCGCCAAGGGCGATCCCGCTTTCAGCGAGACGCACCGTTACGAGCCGAACAGCCCGTACTCCGCCAGCAAGGCCGCCAGCGACCACCTGGTGCGCGCGTATCATCACACCTACGGCCTGCCGGTACTGACTACCAATTGCTCCAACAACTACGGCCCATACCACTTCCCGGAAAAACTCATCCCGCTGATGATCGTCAACGCCCTCGCCGGGAAACCGCTGCCGGTGTATGGCGACGGGCAGCAAATCCGCGACTGGCTGTATGTCAAAGATCATTGCAGTGCAATCCGCTGCGTGCTGGAAAAAGGCAGGCTGGGCGAGGTATACAACGTCGGCGGCTGTAACGAAAAAGCCAACCTCGACATCGTGCATACCGTCTGCGCGCTGCTCGACGAACTGCGCCCGCGTGCGGATGGCAAGCCCTACCGCGAACAGATTGCCTTTGTTGCCGACCGCCCCGGCCATGACCGCCGTTATGCGATCGACGCGCGCAAAATTGAGCGCGAGCTGGGCTGGAAACCCGCCGAGACTTTCGAGACAGGCATCCGCAAAACCGTGCAATGGTATCTGGACAATCAGGGCTGGGTGAACAACGTGCAGTCCGGGAATTACCGGCAGTGGGTGGAAAAGAACTACGCGGGGCGGGATTGATGAAAATCCTCCTGTTCGGCAAAAACGGCCAGGTCGGCTGGGAACTGCAACGCAGCCTTGCGCCGCTGGGCGAACTGATCGCGCTGGATGCCAACAGCCGGGAATTGTGCGGCGATTTCACCGACTTGGATGGATTGATTCGGACGGTCAGAGCCATAGCTCCGGACGTGATCGTCAATGCTGCCGCCCATACTGCGGTGGACAAAGCCGAGAGCGAGCCGGAACTCGTGCGCACCATAAACGCGCTGGCGCCCGCAGCACTGGCGCAGGAAGCCAAACGCAGCAACGCCTGGCTGATCCATTACTCCACCGACTATGTGTTTGACGGTAGCGGCGACCGGCCTTGGCGTGAGGCAGACAGCACCGCGCCGCTCAGCGTGTATGGCGCGACCAAGCTGGAGGGCGAGCAGCTCATCCGGCAAGCGGCTTGCCGGCACCTGATTTTTCGCACCAGCTGGGTGTATGGCGCGCGCGGCGGCAACTTCGCCAAGATCATGCTGCGGCTGGCGCAGGAGCGCGACAAACTCACCGTCATCAACGACCAGATCGGCGCACCCACCGGCGCGGACCTGCTGGCCGACGTTACCGCCCACGCCATCCGCGCCGCATGGCAGCGCCCGGAGTTGTCCGGCCTGTACCACCTGGTTGCCGCCGGCGAAACCTCGTGGCACGGCTATGCCAGCTTCGTTCTCGACTACGTGCGGCGCGCAGGAATTTCGCTCAAAGTCGCGCCCGATGCTGTCCAGCCCGTCCCGACCAGCGCCTTTCCCACGCCGGCCAAGCGCCCGCTTAACTCGCGTCTGAATACTGCGAAGCTGCAAAGCGCCTTTGGCTTGACCTTGCCCATGTGGCAGAATGGCGTGGCGCGTATGCTCACAGAAATTCTGGACAAACAACCATGACCCAACGCAAAGGCATCATCCTCGCCGGCGGCTCCGGCACGCGGCTGCATCCCGTCACCTTGGCAGTTTCCAAACAGCTTCTGCCGATCTATGACAAGCCGATGATCTACTACCCGCTGTCCACCCTGATGCTGGCGGGGATACGCGACATTCTGATCATCTCCACACCGCAGGACACCCCGCGCTTCGAACAATTGCTGGGCGACGGCAGTGCTTGGGGACTGAATCTGCGCTATGCCGTGCAACCCTCGCCGGACGGTCTGGCGCAAGCGTTCATCATCGGGCGGGAGTTTATCGGCAGCCACCCTTCCGCGCTGGTGCTGGGCGACAATATTTTCTACGGGCACTCTTTTCATAATCAGCTGAACACAGCAACACAGCGCGATGAGGGAGCATCGGTATTTGCCTACCATGTGCGCGATCCGGAGCGCTATGGGGTGGTGGAATTCGATGACAGCGGGCGCGCTGTCTCACTGGAAGAAAAGCCATTGCAGCCCAAGTCCAGTTATGCCGTCACCGGCCTGTATTTTTACGATAACGAAGTGGTGGATATTGCCGCCGATCTCAAACCTTCCGCGCGCGGCGAACTGGAAATCACCGATCTCAACCGCATTTACCTGAAGCGCGGCAAGTTGTCCGTTGAAATCATGGGGCGCGGCTATGCATGGCTGGATACCGGCACTCATGAATCGCTGCTCGAAGCGAGCCAGTTCATCCAGACCATCGAACGCCGCCAGGGATTGAAGATCGCCTGCCCGGAAGAGATCGCCTATCGCCAGGAGTTTATTGATGCCGCGCAACTGGAAAGGCTCGCCGCCCCCTTGTTGAAGAGCGGCTATGGCGACTACCTGATGCAGGTTCTCAACGAAAAGAGCTTTGCCGGATGAAAGCGACCCGAACTGCCATTCCCGATTTGCTGATTATCGAACCCAAAGTATTTGGCGACGACCGCGGTTTCTTCTTTGAAAGCTTCAACCGGCGCAAATTTGCCGAGCTGACCGGGTGCGATGTTGACTTTGTTCAGGACAATCATTCGCGTTCGGCTAAAAACGTGTTGCGCGGCCTGCACTACCAGATACAACACCCGCAAGGCAAGCTGGTGCGTGTCGTGCAAGGCGCGGTGCTCGATGTCGTGGTGGACATACGCCGCAGCTCGCCAACTTTCGGGCGGCATGCAGCAGTGGAATTGTCCGCCGAAAACAAGCGCATGCTGTGGATACCGGAAGGTTTCGCACATGGTTTTGCCGTGCTTTCGGACACGGCGGAGTTTCTCTACAAGACCACCGACTACTGGTATCCGGAGCACGAACGCTGCCTCCGCTGGGATGACCCGGCTTTGGCAATCGATTGGCGGCTTCAGGCTGCTCCCGCCCTTTCCGCCAAAGATGCACAAGGCAAGACGCTAGCCGAAACGGAACTGTTTTAGCATCCCAGGTTATTTTTCTTGGCCATTTTTCCCCTTGGCACTCTCAAGTTAAGAGTGCTAGTATTAAAAAATAAGGAGAAAACATCATGAATACCATAATGAGTTTACCTATGCCGTCCGCCGTTGGCAGTCTGGAAAGTTATATACAGACGGTGAACCGCTTTCCGCTGTTGTCGGAAGAGCAGGAGTTTGCATTGGCGACGCGCTTCAAAACTGAAAATGACCTGGATGCCGCACGTGATCTGGTGCTTTCCCACCTGCGCGTAGTGATCAGCATAGCGCGCGGCTATGCCGGTTACGGGTTGCCGCAGGCCGACCTGATCCAGGAAGGCAATATCGGCTTGATGAAGGCGGTGAAACGCTATGATCCGGAGCGCAAGGTGCGCCTGGTGTCGTTCGCGCTGCACTGGATACGTGCCGAGATTCAGGAATTTGTGGTGCGCAACTGGCGTCTGGTGAAAATCGCTACCACCAAGGCGCAACGCAAGTTGTTCTTCAATCTGCGCAGTATGAAGCAGGGCCTGGAGCCACTTAAACCGCAGCAGATCAGCGAAATCGCGCAGCAACTCAACGTCAGCGAACGCGATGTAGTGGGAATGGAGTCACGTTTCGCCGGGCACGAGATCGCGCTGGAACCGAGCGGCAGCGATGACGATGAAAGCTATGCACCGATTCACTATCTGGCTGATGGCGAGGAATACGAACCGTCGCGCATTCTGGAAACGACCGAGCGTGAGCGCCTGCAAACAGCCGGTTTGGCGAATGCATTGTCAGCCCTGGATGAGCGCAGCCGCCGCATCGTTGAGGCACGCTGGTTGTGCGAAGAAAATAATGCGGCAACACTGCATGAGTTGGCAGCCGAGTTCAATATTTCCGCCGAGCGCATCCGCCAAATCGAGCAGAAAGCGTTGAGCAAAATGCACGCAACACTGGCCGCCGTTTAGGCATTCCTTTCAGCGATTCATTCCCAAGAAACAAAAAAGCCGCAGGCATCTGCGGCTTTTTTGTTTAACTGCTCCAAAAATAGCTATTTCACTATCTTCAAATGCGGTTTCGGTTTGGGCTTGAGCATGTCATCGCCGCCCGTTGCGCCCGGCGGCGGCTGTTGCGAATCGCTGCCTTGAAACACCAAACCCTGGCCGTTTTCCTTGGCGAATATGCCAATGACCGCTTGCACAGGCACCATGAGATCGAAGGGTGTACCGCCAAAACGCCCGTTGCAGGTGATCATCTCATTGCCAATTTCCAGGTTGCGCACCGCACCCGCACTGAGATTCAGCACAATTTCGCCATCCTTGACGAAAGCCTGCGGCACCTCGGTGTGCTCGTCGACGCGAACCGCCAGATACGGGGTCAAACCGCTATCCACGCACCATTCGTAAATCGCACGAATCAGGTACGGGCGCGTGGACAGGTCACTCATTCCAGCCTCATTTCGAAGGTCAAACAAGGCGGCAACGAGCGAACGACGCTGGCAGTGCAGATAGCACGACTAGGAGTGAGTGAGGAAGCCAACGCAGTTTCACCGAAGAAATGGGGTTGGAATCACTTGCGCATCGCTCTTTCGGAGGGCGTCAGCGCGTCGATAAAACCCTGGCGCGAAAATAGCCGCTCGGCGTACTTCATCAGCGGCGCGGCATCCTTGCCCATCTGAATGCCATAGTGCTCAAGCCGCCACAGCAACGGTGCAATCGCCACATCCAGCATGGAGAATTCGTCGCCCAGCAAAAATTTTTGCCTGGTTAATATCTGCGCAAGCTGAGTCAGGTTGTCGCGAATCACGGCACGGGCCTTATCGGCGGTTTTTCCGCCCTGCTCTATTGCCCCCACATGGCTGTAAAGCTCCTGTTCGAAGCGATGCAGGAACAAGCGGGCACGACCGCGCATGACGGGATCCGGCGGCATCAGTTGCGGATGAGGGAAGCGTTCATCGATATACTCGTTGATGATATTGGCTTCATACAGAACCAGGTCGCGCTCGACCAGAACCGGCACTTTGTTGTACGGATTGATCACCGCGATATCTTCGGCGCGGCTCATCAGATCCACATCGATTACCTCAAAGTCCATCCCCTTTTCGTATAGCACGATACGGCAACGGTGGGAATATGGGCACGTGGTGCCCGAATAAAGTCGCATCATAAGAGCAGTCTACAATCAAAAAAACCAGCAAACAAAAAACCATAAAAGGCGGAACTACAAGTCCCGCCGTAATGGCACTTAACAAAACAGCCGTGAAACTACCACAATCGAACCCCAAAATTCAACCGCTTGGTGAATATCTTTCCAAATTTCTGGCTTTAGTACATGAATCGACAGTGGAAATTTCTCCAGAAAGCCAAGCGCGATAAAACCGGGGTTATGGCGCACAGCTTGACAAGTTCACCCACGGACACCAAATCATTGGCCAAGTCAGCGGTTGTACGTCAAGCTGGTATCATCAATGTTGAGCCCGCAGGGTGGTGTTGCTATACTGGTCAAAAATCCGTTTATGTGGGAACACTAATCGCGCAGTAATTCAGGAGGTTGAGATGCAGAACATGGAACAAGCACGATTTAACATGATAGAACAACAAATACGCCCATGCGATGTGTTGGAAGGGCGGATTCTGGAGTTGCTCAAGCATGTCCGACGCGAACATTTTGTGCCGGTGGAGAAGAAGGGATTGGCATTTGCCGACATGGAAATCCCGTTGGGTTATGGGGCCGCCATGTGGCAACCCAAACTGGAAGCGCGCACCGTTCAGGAACTGCATCTCACCCGCAATGACCAGGTATTGGAGGTGGGCACCGGCAGCGGCTATTTGACCGCACTGCTGTCCGCGCTGGCGGGGCATGTCACCTCGGTCGAAATTGTTCCGGAACTGAGCGCCATGGCCAGGCAAAATCTGGCCGCTTATCACCGCGACAATATCACCATTGAAACAGGCGATGGAGCGCATGGCTGGAACAACAGTACTTATGACGTCATCGTGCTGACCGGCTCAACGCCGGTATTGCCAAAAGTATTCCAGAACAGCCTGAACGTCGGCGGGCGGCTATTCGCCATCGTGGGAGATGCGCCGGTGATGGAAGCAAAGCTGATTACCCGCGTCGCGCCCGACACGTTCGGGACGGTCAACATCATGGAAACCAGTGTCGCACCGCTGCGGAATGCCGAGCAGCCCAAACGATTCGTGTTCTGAGCTTTCGTGTTGGTATTGCGCAACGTGGCACTAAGCTATAGTATTAGCAAAACCTAATATAATGGTTGCGCAAAAACCGATGAAACTAAAACCGCTTCTCTTGGCAATCCTGCTCGGCGCAAGTAGCGGGGCGCTGGCTGCCGACCTGCTGGAAATTTTCCGCGCCGCGCAAGCGAACGATCCGGTGTTTGCCGCCGCACGCGCCACCATGCAAGCCGGTCAGGAAAAGCTGCCGCAAGGCCGCTCGCTGTTGATGCCCAGCATCAGCCTCAGCGCGAACAGCACGTTTAACGACCAGACAGTCCGGTCTCAGGGGGCCTTCCCGCCAAGCGGCAACTTTCGCTACAACAGCCACGGCTACGGCGTGAACCTGACGCAACCGTTGTTCCGCCAGCAAAACTGGCTCTCCTATACCGAAGCCGAATTGCAGGTTGCACAAGCCGAGGCGCAATTCAGGGTTACCGAACAGGATCTGATCCTGCGCGTCGCGCAAGCCTACTTCGATGTGCTGATCGCGCAAGACAGCGTGCAGCTCGCCGAGGCGCAGAAGACCGCCATCTCCGAGCAGCTGGAACAGGCCAAACGCAACTTCGAGGTGGGCAGCGCCACCATTACCGATACCCACGAAGCGCAAGCGCGTTACGACCTGACCAGTGCGCAGGAAATCGCCGCGCAGAACAGCCTGGAAATCAAGCGCCGTACCTTGCAGCAACTGATCAATGCGATACCGAAAGACCTCAGACACCTCGGCAAGGAATTCAAGCTGGAAGCCCCGCAACCCGCCGACATGGAAAAATGGGTGGACGATGCCCAGTTGAACAGCCTGCAACTCGCCATCGCGCAAGCGGGCGCCGAGATTGCCGAGAAAGAAGTGGCGCGCAACCGTGGCGGGCACTATCCCACGGTGGACTTGGTGGCGAATTATTCCAACAACCAGTCCAACGGCGGCAGTTTCGGGGTGGGCAGCGACAACACCAGCAAGAGCGTCGGCGTGCAACTGAACCTGCCGCTGTTTCAGGGTGGGGCGGTCAATTCAAAATGGCGCGAAGCGGAAGCCAATCGCGAGCGCGCCATACAAGAACTGGAAAACACCCGCCGCACCGTCGCGCTGCAAACCCGCCAAGCCTATCTCGGCGTAGTCAGCGGCATCGCCCAGGTCAAGGCATTGCAGCAGGCCCTCACCTCCAGCGAAAGCGTCCTGGAAGCGAGCAAGCTGGGCCAGGAAGTGGGCGTGCGCACCAACCTCGATGTGCTGAATGCGCAGCAACAGTTATATTCAACACGCCGCGATCTGTACCAGGCCGAGTACAGTTACTTGTTGAGTCAGCTGCGCCTGAAGGCAGCGGTGGGTTTGCTGGATGAAAAAGACTTAGGCAGAATCAATCAAGCGCTCTACTAACGCATCCAACTGGCACTACCCAATCCCTAGCCCCAAGCGGCGACCTTACTACTACATGCGCATACGCTCGTGCAGCGCAACCAAATACCGAGTTTGGACTTTTCACCCTTGTGAGCGCTCGTCACAGCTTTTGCTGGCGGTAGCGATGCCAGATAACGGAACAAAGGGAAAATAGCAGGGCAAGAAAAAATCCGGCAGCCAATCCAATGGCTGCCGGCTTCAGATAACGCGGCTTGCTCGCACTGATATACGTGGGTTGCTCCAGTCCCAAGGTGAACCGGGTATGAATTGAAACCATGTCATGCTTGATGTTGTTGAGTATTGAAATTTTATTCCAATCGGAAGCCTGCAAATCTTTTCTCATGCCGGACTCGATCCGCATAAGTTCCGCTACCGCCGACAGCCCATCAAAATTTTTGCCAATCACCGGCATTGCCTGTGACAGAAAATCATTCATAATTGCGAGTTGGTTTTTCCTGCTGGTTAAGCGGGATAAGTCTTCTTTTAGTGCGCTGATGTCCTTATTGACGGCGATAAGCTGCGTGATGACGGGCAAATACTTGGCACTGGATTCCTTGGGGTCCATAGACTGAGTAATGATTGAGGCGGAATTTATAGGGAATTTCACTTTAAGCAACTCAAGGTCGGCCATGCGACTTCTTAAGTATGCCATTTCGATTTCCAATACAGAAATACTCTTTGCAATTTCAGATTCAGAATTCAGCAAATCGATCTGATAGTTCGCGATGACATCTTTCAAAGCCAGGTACGCAGCCCCACTCCGCAAAAATGAGGTCGCGGTGGAAAGGTTTTTGAGGGCATCCTCTTTGCTTGATCCTGTTGTCGTAATAACAAAATCCTTGATTTTTGTAAATTCCGCGTCTTGCTATTCTTTGGACATGCCGAATATTGCCTTGGCGTCTTCTTTGTTAATAGAAAACGTGGGAACAACATTTTTCTGCCACCATTTCTCACTGGATAACCCCCCTAAAAAGCCTTCGCCATTATTAGTTGCTTCCGAAACCTTGTCAGCCAAAATAGGCAAATTTCTTTTCAGGTTTTTCCAGGTTAAATAATCGATACCGGATTTATTGATAAGTGTCGCTTCTGCCTCGTATTTACCCAATAAAAGTGTCCCGCCCAACGCCATGATGAGGCCAAAAAAGGCGCCCATTGAAAGAACCTTCCACTTGGTTACAAAAAAGTCGAGTATGTCATTGAGACTAATTTCCTGCCCGTCTTCGGCGATTTGTTGTTCTGTATTGGTCATGTCGATTCCAAAATCACAACGTCGTTACATATCGAAATATAATTGGCCGCTTATATTGCGCAATGCGCTTGTCTCTGCACGCCGGCCCGCACGAATACAAAGATTGGCTTCAAAGCTATTCGAGCAAGTATCACTTTGATGTTTTACAATGGCCGCGACTTTACAATATTTTCCATATTGATGCATGCTTACGCAAGGACGGCAGGCAGATTTAGCGAGGCTAGCGTCATGCAGTTGCAGGGGAGGGATAAACAAAAAATGCTTTTCATTGCCTCTCCCGGCGCGGGTATGTTGCCGGCTATTTGCAAACAAAAACGTCACTATTAAGGCAGCTTCTTGAAACAAGAAAAAATTTGCGCGACTATCCTTGCCGGCGGCAGCGGCAGCCGTTTGTGGCCGCTATCGCGCCAGCATTTACCCAAGCAATTCCTGTCGCTGGATGGTGATGTATCGCTGCTGCAAACCACCATCAACCGTCTATTGGACAAGATTTTCAGTTTGACATCCCCGTTCGCGGGTGTTGTAATATGCGCTGTTCAACCACTGAACGCACCACAGATGCTGGACGAATCCACCCATTACGGGTTGCTCAAAACACTGGAAAACAATCCAAGCCTTTCCCAACGAGACTTGGCAAAGCGTTTGGACATCAGCCTCGGCAAAGTCAATTTCTGCCTGAATGCGCTGGTCGCGAAGGGCAGCCTCAAGATCAATAATTTCCGCAACAGCGACAACAAGCTGGCCTATGCCTACCTGCTGACCCCGCATGGAATCGAGGAAAAGGCGCGCATGACGGTGCAGTTCCTCAAATTCAAGGTGCAGGAATATGAGCGGCTGCGCGCGGAGATCGAAGAATTGCAGCGTGAAGCGGCTCAGAAAAGCCTGATGGAGAGCGCCCATGAGTGATGTTTATGCAGTTATCCTCGCCGGCGGCAGCGGCAGCCGCTTGTGGCCGATGTCGCGGCAGCATTTACCCAAGCAGTTTTTATCGCTGGACGGTGACGTATCGCTGTTGCAAACCACGATCAATCGCCTGTCTCCAGTGATCGGTGCCAGGAACGTCCTGATCGTTACGCAAGAATCCCACGCCAAAGGCGAGGCCTATCATGCCCTGCTGCCGTATCAGACACTGTTTGAACCGATCGGGCGCAACACCGCGCCAGCCATCGCACTGGCCGCCGCTTACCTGATGGCGGAGGGGGGCGACCCCATTATGGTCGTGCTGCCTGCCGACCATATCATCAAAGACGAAGCGCGTTTCCGCGCACATCTGCACACGGCGATCGAAGCCGCCGAAAGCAGCAAACTAGTCACCTTTGGTATTCAGCCAACCCGTCCCGATACCGGGTTTGGCTACATCAAAATAAAAAACAGGACTGAGGTCACAGGTCTGAGGGCTGAAGAAAATCAAACCCCTCCCAACCTCCCCTTATCAGGGGAGGAGTTGCTTGGCTCCTCCCCTGATAAGGGGAGGTTGGGAGGGGTTGGGGTTGCTCGAACCTCAATCCCCGATCCCCAGTCCTGCATTTATGAAGTGGAGCGGTTTACCGAGAAGCCGGATATTGCCACCGCCGAACGTTTCTTGAAGGAAGGTGATTACTACTGGAATTCGGGCATGTTCGTGTGGCGCGCCTCGGTAATCCTTGCCGAGATCCGGCAGCACCTGCCGACAGTGTACCAAGTAATACAAACCATTCTTGCCGAAAGCCGCGCTGGCATAACCTTCCAGCAAGCCGTGGAAAAACATTTCGCCACTATGCCATCGATCTCGATCGACTACGGCGTGCTGGAAAAGTCCGATTGCGTCTCACTCATCCCCTGCGACATCGGCTGGAACGATGTAGGCAGCTGGCAGGCGGTGCACGAGATTTCTGCCAAGGACGAAAATGGCAATGCCCTGCAAGGCAACGTCATAGCAGTGGATTGCAAAAATAGCCTGATCCGTGCCGAAAAACGCCTGGTCGCCGCCATCGGAGTGGAAGACCTGTGCGTGGTCGAGACTGCCGATGCCGTGCTGATTTCGAGGAGCGACCAGACCCAGCGTGTACGCGAAGTAGTGGATGCATTGCAGCAAAAAGGTGCAACCGAACATATCTATCATGTCAAAGTGCATCGCCCGTGGGGCAGTTACACAGTGCTGGAAGAAGATCCGGAAGGCTTCAAGCTCAAGCGTATCGAAGTTGCGCCGGGTGCCAGACTCAGCCTACAAAGCCACAAGCGGCGCTCCGAGCATTGGGTGGTGGTGTCCGGTACAGCTACGGTTACCAATGGCGAGGAGATCATTACCGTGCACAAGAACCAAAGCACCTATATCCCGATCGGCACGAAACACCGCTTGGAGAATCGCGGGCTCGAACCGCTGCATATCGTCGAAATACAGGTAGGCGATTACTTGGGCGAAGACGATATTCAACGTTATGAAGATAACTACGGCAGGTAACTGAATATGCCAGAGATATCACGCTTTCTGGGAATTATCATATACATGAACTGGGCAGATCATCCGTTGCCACATTTTCATGCCAAATATGGAAACTACGAAATTACAGTAGAAATTGCCTCCGGTGTCGTCCGGGGCGAGTTTCCCAAAAGAGCGCTACGTGCTGTTTTGGAATGGCTGGATGAACATAAGACGGAGCTTCTTGAAGACTGGCTCCTGGCGCAGCAACGAAAGCCATTGAACCCGATACCACCATTGGAGTAATGCAATGATTCTTCATACTGTAACCGTCAAACCACTGAAAAATTACCGGCTATATTTGACTTTCAATAACGGCATCTCTGGGGAAGTTGATCTGACACATGAATTATGGGGCGAGGTTTTCGAGCCGCTGAAAGATATAACGCTCTTCCAAACCGCCCATCAGGACGAGGTGATGCAAACAGTCTCATGGGCCAACGGAGCGGATTTTGCCCCGGAATTTCTGATTGAAATGCTCATCAAAGAGCAACAACAAGCCGTATGACTAAAGTGAGCACTGACGAACTTTCGCGAATTTTAGGTGGCTTGCGCGCCGCCGTTCAAAAACAAAGAGACCAAAAATGACCAGTAGAACTAACAGTCCTCAGTCCTCGGTGCAGCCGAAGGTTGCGCTAATCACCGGCGTTACCGGACAAGACGGAGCCTATCTTGCCGAATTTCTGTTAAACAAGGGTTACGAGGTGCATGGCATGAAGCGTCGCAGCTCCATGTTCAACACCGCGCGTATCGACCATTTGTTCCATGATGTGCATGAAAAAGGCCTGCCGTTCTTCCTGCATCACGGCGACATGACCGACTCTTCCAGCCTGACGCACATCATCCAAAAAGTGCAGCCGGATGAGATCTACAATCTCGCGGCGCAGAGCCATGTCGCGGTCTCGTTCGAGGAGCCGGAATACACTGCTGAGTCCGATGCACTCGGTGCGCTGCGCATCCTGGAAGCGATCCGCATCCTCGGCCTGACCAAAAAAACCCGCTTCTACCAGGCGTCCACTTCCGAACTGTATGGACTGGTACAAGAGACTCCGCAAAAGGAAACGACCCCGTTCTATCCGCGCAGCCCTTACGCAGTTGCCAAGCTCTATGCCTACTGGATCACCGTCAACTACCGCGAGGCGTATGGCATCTATGCCTGCAACGGCATCCTGTTCAACCACGAAAGCCCGATCCGCGGCGAGACCTTCGTCACCCGTAAGATCACCCGCGCACTGGCGCGCATCAAGCTCGGCCTGCAGGAATGCCTGTATCTGGGCAACATGAACTCCCTGCGCGATTGGGGCCATGCCAAAGACTACGTCGAGATGCAATGGCTCATGCTGCAACAAGACCACCCGGAAGATTTCGTCATCGCCACCGGCGTGCAGTACAGCGTACGCGATTTCGTCAATGCCGCCGCCAAGGAACTCGGCATGAATATCCGCTGGGAAGGCAACGGCGTCGACGAGAAGGGCTATCTGCTCCCCTCCCCCGCAAGCGTGGGAGGGGCTGGGGGAGAGGGGTGCGGCAATGGCAAATGCATCGTCCAGGTCGACCCGCGCTATTTCCGTCCCACCGAAGTCGAGACCCTGCTGGGGGATGCCAGCAAAGCCAAGAATAAACTCGGCTGGGTACCCAAGATCACCTTCCACGAACTGGTTGCCGAAATGGTGCGCGAAGACCTCAAGGGCGCCGAGCGCGACGAGCTGGTCAAGAAGCACGGCTTTGCTGCCTACAATTATCATGAGTAAAACAGGTGCATGATGCAAGGTGCAAGGTGCAAGGTGCAAGGTGCAAGGTGCAAGGTGCAAGGTGCAAGATTTTTGGCCATGATTTGTTGCGGAAGGGCTGAACAGCCATGAGCACCATCAAGCTATTTGAAACCAAACAAGTTCGCTCACTGTGGGACGCAGAGCGCGAGTCATAGTTTTTTAGCATCGTGGATGTTGTAGCTGTGCTCACTGAAAGCCCTAATCCACGCTGAAAATGGAATCGGCGGATGGTAAAAAACCCGACCGATGAGATTACCAAAGCATGGAGTGGGCTGACCACAAAGCAATACAAGCAAAGAGATCGAAAAAAACGGGTAAGCCTGTAGTAAGTGCCAAAAATGCAAAGTGACTCAAATAAATTATGAGCAAACTGACCTTGCCCTGTCTTCTTGAATCTTTTGCCTTAGGATTTTAACTTGAACCTATCCTCTAAAATCTATATCGCCGGTCATCGCGGCCTGGCGGGCAGTGCCATCGTGCGCGAGCTGCAACGCCAAGGCTACACTAACTTGGTATATCGCACCCATGCCGAACTTGATCTGGAAGATGCGGCGGCCACGCAACGCTTCTTCGAACAAGAGCGCCCCGAATTGGTGTTCCTGGCCGCCGCCAAAGTTGGCGGCATCCATGCCAACAACACCTATCCGGTGGAATTTCTGATGAGCAACCTGCTGGTTGAGGCCAGCGTCTGTCGCGCCGCGTATGCGACCAAAGTCAGCCGCCTGATCTTCCTGGGCAGCTCCTGCATCTACCCGCGCGACTGCCCGCAACCGATCAAAGAAGAATACCTGCTCACCGGCCCATTGGAAGGGACTAACCGTGCTTACGCACTGGCCAAGATTGCCGGCATTGAAATGTGTTGGTCATACAACCGCGAATATGGCACGAAATGGTTGGCAGTCATGCCCACCAACCTATATGGTTCCGGCGACAACTACGACCTGAACAGCTCCCACGTCCTGCCAGCCCTGATCCGCAAACTCCACCTAGCGAAACTCGCCCAAGCCGGTGACATCCAGGGTATCAACTGCGACGAAGCCACCCACGGCCCCATCCCCGCCGACCTGAAAGCCAAGCTCCTTGAATCTTGCCCCTTGCCCCTTGTACCCGATTCTCGCCTTGCACCTGGAGTTGTCCTATGGGGCAGCGGTACACCCAAGCGCGAGTTCCTGTATGTGAATGATTTAGCCAACGCACTCGTATTCCTTGCCACCTTGGATGATGAACGTTACAACAAGCTGGTTGCACCAACCGTGTGCCCGATAATCAACGTTGGCACGGGTGAAGAAGGAACTATTCGTGAGTTGGCAGAGGTTATTGCTGGCGTAGTGGGCTACACAGACAAGTTCATACAAGACACATCCAAACCAGATGGCACGATGCGAAAAGTACTGGATGTGTCAAAGATTCAAGGCTTGGGGTGGCGGGCCAAAACCTCACTTACAGACGGCATTTCGCGTGCCTATGAAGATTACCTGCTAAGTACTACCGAATAATTCCATGCAAACCACCCAACCCATCACCCAGCTCCTAAGACGTCTCTGGTACTACATTAGCCCACGGCGCCGAGGCCAATTTGGCCTCCTGCTCGTTTTAATGATCCTCGCTTCATTCGCTGAAATTCTCAGCATTGGGGCGGTGTTGCCATTTCTTGCCGTTTTGACTGCGCCAAGTCGTGTATTTGAGCACCCTGCAGCCCAACCTTTTATCCAAACGCTGGGCATTAACACGCCTGATCAACTCCTGTTGCCACTGACCATCGTATTTGGGTTGGCGGCGCTCATGGCAGGTGCAATGCGCTTGCTGCTGCTTTGGGCTACTACTCGCCTATCCTTTGCAACCGGTGCTGATCTTAGCATTAACATCTATCGCCGCACCCTTTATCAGCCCTACGCGGTTCACGTCGCCCGCAATAGCAGCGAGGTAATCAACGGCATCTCAGGTAAAGCTAATGGCGTCATCTACAACATCATCGTGCCGACCTTGACCCTTATCAGCTCCAGCGTCATGCTAGCGGCTATCCTAATCGCACTCCTGTCTGTTGACCCGGTCATTGCACTAGCGGCCTTTGGCGGTTTCGGCGTGATTTATGCGTTCATCATTCAGCTTACCCGCAAGCGAATAATGTTCGATAGTCAGTGTATTGCCCGCGAGTCAACACGAGTCATCAAATCACTGCAAGAGGGGTTAGGGGGGGTACGAGATGTGCTGATCGACGGCAGTCAAGCCATTTACTGCCAGATTTACCGCGATGCTGATCATCCCTTGCGTAAAGCACAGGGCAATAACCTCTTCATTAACCAAAGCCCCCGTTACGGCATGGAAGCATTGGGAATGCTGCTTATCGCCGCGCTGGCTTATTCACTTGCACAACAACCGGACGGCATCGCCAAGGCGATTCCTATTCTCGGCGCCTTGGCGCTAGGTGCACAGCGTTTGTTGCCTGTCTTGCAGCAAGCCTATGGTGCATGGTCTAGCATTCAAGGGGGGCAGGCTTCATTACAAGATACGTTGGAGTTACTTGATCAACCACTGCCCGAACACTGTGATCAGCCAGCTGCCGAGCCGATGCCTTTCCTGCAGCGTATTAATTTGAATCAGCTGTCGTTTCGCTACAGCCCGCAAACGCCCTATGTTCTAAAGCAACTCAACCTCACCATCGCCAAAGGCAGTCGAGTGGGTTTTATCGGCACCACAGGCAGTGGCAAGAGCACACTGCTCGATATCGTCATGGGCCTGTTGCAGCCGACCGATGGCACGTTGGAGATCGACGGCCAGCCCGTCACGCCCAGCAACCACCGCGCCTGGCAAGCCCATATCGCCCATGTGCCGCAAGCCATCTTTCTGGCCGACAGCAGCATTGAAGAAAACATCGCCTTTGGTGTGCCCAAAAATCAGATTAACACCCATCGTGTCAGGCAAGCCGCACAACAGGCGCAAATTGCCGAAAGCATTGAAAGCTGGCCCAAGCAATACCAAACCTTTGTCGGTGAGCGCGGCATCCGCCTCTCTGGCGGCCAACGCCAGCGCATCGGCATTGCCCGCGCCCTCTACAAACAGGCCGATATCATCATTTTTGACGAAGCAACCAGCGCGCTGGATAACGAAACCGAACAAGCCGTCATGCAAGCCATCGAAGGCCTCAGCAAAGACCTCACCCTGCTCATCATTGCCCACCGCCTCACCACCCTCAAAAACTGTACGCAGATCGTGGAGTTGGGTGAGGGCGGCATCAAGCGCGCTGGCAGCTATCAAGACATCGTAAATCAATCGGCATGAACCCATGAATCCAACAACAAATAACTCAACCATCCTCATCACCGGCGCCGATGGTTTCATCGGTTCGCACCTGACTGAAGCTCTAGTTCGCCAAGGCTATAAAGTCCGCGCCTTCGTGCTCTACAACTCTTTCAACTCTTGGGGTTGGCTGGATCGTTGCGCTCCCGATGTGAAGGGCCAGTTCGAGATTTTCGCTGGCGATATCCGCGATCAGCATGGGGTAAAGGGGGCGATGAAGGGGTGTGACGCGGGGTGCTGCATCTGGCCGCCCTCATTGCCATTCCTTTTTCCTACCACTCGCCCGACACCTATGTTGATACCAATATCAAAGGCATGCTGAATGTGTTGCAAGCTGCGCGCTAATTAGGTGTTAAAAGAGTGGTTCACACATCGACAAGCGAAGTATATGGCACGGCGCGATTTGTGCCGATCACGGAAGAGCATCCCTTACAGGGGCAATCGCCGTATTCGGCCACCAAGATCGCGGCTGATCAATTGGCTTATTCTTTCTATGCATCTTTCGGTCTGCCAGTGACTATTGTGCGTCCATTCAACACATATGGTCCGCGCCAGTCCGCCCGCGCAGTGATACCGACTATCATCACCCAGATCGCCAATGGGAAGCGGCAGATAAAACTGGGTGCGGCATCGCCAACGCGCGACTTTAACTTTGTGCAGGATACAGTAGCCAGATTTATCGCCGCGCTGAAGTCTGAGCAGGGGTTGGGTGAAGTAGTCAATTTCGGCAGTAATTTTGAAATTACGATCGACGACACAGCGCAGCTAATTGCTGAAGCCATGAATACCGAGATTGAAATCATCACGGATGAAGCACGTTTGCGTCCCGGAAACTCGGAGGTGGAACGCTTGTGGGCAGACAATACAAAGGTAAAAACACTTTTTGGTTGGCAGCCGGGGTACGGCGGTCGAGATGGGTTCAAACGCGGCTTGGCTGAAACTGCCCGATGGTTCTTGCAACCGGACAACCTGCGTGGCTACAAGTCGGATATATACAATATTTAGTCATAACGATGAGCATGGTGATTGGCAGAGGTGCGATAGCGGCTCGGTTCAACGATTATTTATTGCAATCTGAATATTTAATCTTTGCTGGAAGTGTGAACGACTCTTCTATTCAAGATGGCAACGTTATTCAGGAAGAGGAGAAGGCTGTCAGAGCAGCATTGTCAACACATCCGGATACCACCTTTGTGTATTTCAGCTCATGCAGCATCCTTGATCCGGACGTGGCGCATACACCATACGTGCAACATAAGATTCGCATGGAAGATTGGATACAAAAGTCGGCAAACAAGTTTTTGATATTCCGCTTGCCGCAGGTGATGGGATTTTTTGATGCCAAATCGAGCCTGGTAAATTTTCTGGTTGATGCCATCTCACAACAGAGAAGCTTTGAACTGTGGCAACGTTCGCAAAAGAATTTCATTGATATTGATGATATTCACAAGATCGTGGGTGAGATTCTGAAAAGAAAAGTTATACTGAACAAGACTCTTAATGTGGCGAGCACGCGCCAAACGTCGGTTTTACAATTTGTACGTGAGATAGAGGCATTTACCGGAATAGCAGCCAAATATACCTTGGCCAACAAAGGGCGCAATCTAAATATTGATGTCTCAGAAATAGAACCTTTGTTAAAGGATGTGAATATCGACTTTGGTAAGAGCTACATATTGGCTGTACTCAACAAATATTACAGCCATTTGACGCCCCACAAGTAAAGGCAATGAGCAGGACGAAGCGCAAGTTATTTGGGGCGGAATTCAAGGCCAAAGTTGGCCTGGAAACGATTCATGGGGACAACTTACCAGATCGCGCAGGAACATGGTGTGCACCCGGGGCAAGGGGACAGTGGAAGAAAGAGAGCCTGGAGCGGGCCGGCACCCTGTTTGAGGGTAAGCGCGGCCCTAAGCCAGTGAACGAGTACAGCGAGCCAGAGCGCCTGTACGGCGAGTCGGCAGAATGAAGATGGTCTTAACTGGCAAGATATAGTCCGGTTTGGCCCGGTAGCCAAGCGGTAATCATGGATTAAGCCTGAGACCGCACTTCCGCAGGTTCGGCAATGCGATATGACTGGGGTGTCGAGTGCTACGGTGTATGCGCAGCGCGCGCCCAAACTGGCTAGCGAACAGGCCCCGGAGTTGCTGCACCTGTTAGACGAGCAGTACACCAGCTAGCCGATCTACGGTAGCTGCAACACAAGGTATATCCGTATTTGCTGCGCGGCGTGGTGGTGACCCGACCGAATCAAGTGTGGGTACTAACATCACCTAAATCCGGTTGGCGCTTGGCTTCGTCTACCTGGTCGCGGTGATCGACTTGTACTCGATGCGCGTATTGAGCTGGTAAATCAGCAACACAATTGACGCGGTGTTTGCGTGGACTGTTTGGAAGAGGCATTGCAGCAGCATGGCAGCCCGGAGATGTTCAATACCGATCAAGGTAGCCAGTTCACCAGTGACGCGTTTACCGGCGTAAGGCGCGTAGACAAATCCAGCAAGAATGGGGCAACGCCATGCAGTTGCGAGAAGGACGGACAAACCAGCTTAAATTAACTGAATTCTGTTTTGACGGATGGATCCACTGTAGTGATCGACTGGCTGGCGTATTACAATCACAGAAGGCTTCACTCGACGCTGGGCTACATCAGACCGATGCAGTCGAGGGGTACTGGCTGGGGGCACAATTGAAGGATGCCGCATAATGAGCGCGTTATGAGTTACGGGTTACAGGGGCAAGGCCAATTGGCGAGTAACTGCCTATTGATCCGGCCACTTTTATCCGTGAATCATGCGGCATATTTACGTGTGAATCTTGGAGAGAAGGCTGACAAAATCTCAATATCAGAGGCGAATTCAGTAAGATCAGATGGTGGCTAAACTATGCGGAATGGTATCTATCAGTATCTTGTGACATCAATCGACATAACAGCCGCAAGGAATTAAGGAAAACGACCAATATGTTTAACAACTCATCCATCCTCATAACAGGCGGGACAGGCTCATTCGGACATACCTTCGTGCAAATGATGCTCGCAAAATATAATCCGCGTCGTCTGGTGATTTACTCTCGTGACGAAATGAAACAGTGGGAAATGGCCAAGCTCTACGTTGATGAGAAGCGCGTAAGGTTTTTTATTGGTGACGTGCGCGACAAAGACCGTCTTTTACGTGCGTTGGACGGGATCGATTATGTGGTGCATGCCGCTGCCACCAAGATCGTCCCCACGGCTGAATACAACCCCTTCGAGTGCGTCAAAACCAACGTGATTGGCGCGATGAATCTAATCGATGCCTGCATCGATAGGGGCATCAAACGCGTCGTTGCGCTTTCCACCGACAAAGCCAGCAGTCCGGCCAATCTCTACGGGGCAACGAAACTGGCCTCAGACAAACTCTTCGTTGCAGGCAACTCCTATGCAGGGTCGCACGAAACGCGCTTTGGCGTGGTGCGCTACGGCAATGTGATGGGCTCGCGCGGATCCGTGATCCCGTTCTTCCTGTCGATAGCCGACAAGGGCGAATTGCCCATCACCGACCCGCGCATGACACGTTTCATGATCACCCTGGAACAGGGGGTCGAATTGGTGTGGCACGCCTTTGAAGACATGGAAGGCGGGGAGATATATGTGAAAAAGATCCCTTCGATGAAAGTGACCGACGTGGCGCTTGCATCAGTGCCGAACGCGAAGCACAAGATCGTCGGCATTCGCCCGGGTGAGAAGCTGCACGAGCAAATGATCGGAACGGAAGACGCGCTCTACACTTTCGAGTATCCCGAGCATTTTAAAATATTGCCCGCGATCAACAGCTGGAGCAGCGATCCGAACCGAATCAAGGACGGCAAGAAAGTGGCGGAAGATTTCACGTATTGTTCAGACAATAATCATGAGTGGATGAGCATGGAAACGTTGAAAAGCTGGATAGATCAGAACCGGGAAAAAATCGGCAAGATATGACAGCGATGATTCCTTACGGACGGCAAGATATTTCCGAAGCAGATATCCAGGCGGTAGTGGATGTGCTTCGTTCAGACTACCTGACGCAGGGGCCTGCCGTCCCTGCTTTTGAAAAATGCATCGCAGACTACTGCGACGTGCAGCATGCCGTGGCGATGAACAGCGCAACGAGTGCGCTGCATGTCGCCTGCCTGGCTTTGGGCGTCGGCCCAAACGACCGGGTATGGACTTCACCCATCACCTTCGTCGCCAGCGCGAATTGCGCCTTGTATTGCGGCGCACAGGTCGATTTCGTGGATATCGATCCGCGCACTTACAACATGAGCGTGGATAGCCTTGCCGCAGAGCTGCAGCAGGCAGAGAAGAGCGGCGTCCTTCCCAAGGTTGTGATACCCGTGCACCTGTGCGGACAGCCTTGCGATATGGCGGGCATCCATGCGTTGGCGCAACGTTATGGTTTCAAGATCATCGAAGATGCATCGCATGCGATCGGCGGCAAGTACCGGGACGAGCCGATAGGAAATTGCCGCTACAGCGATATCAGCATATTCAGCTTCCACCCCGTCAAGATCATCACCACCGCAGAAGGCGGGATGGCCATGACCAGTGATGCCCAACTGGCCAAGAAGATGCAGTTGCTGCGAAGTCACGGTATCACGCGCGACGCGAACGAGATGACGCATGCGTCGGACGGCCCTTGGTACTACCAGCAGATCGATCTGGGATTCAACTACCGCATGACGGACATGCAGGCCGCATTGGGCTTAAGTCAGATGCGGCGGCTGGACGAATTCGTCGCCAAACGGCATAGCCTCGCCAAGCGCTACGACCAATTATTGGAGGGTATGCCGGTGACCACGCCCTGGCAGCATGCCGATAGCTATTCCGGCTTGCACCTGTATGTCATTCGCCTGAAGCTCGATGAGATCGGCAAGACACATCGCCAAGTATTTGAGGCATTGCGTGCGGCAGGCATCGGAGTGAATCTGCATTACATACCGGTATATCGTCAGCCCTATTACGAAGGCTTGGGATTCAAGGCCGGACATTGCCCGCAAGCCGAGCGGTATTACGCCGAAGCGATCAGTCTGCCGATGTACTTAGGATTGACTGCGGCACAGCAAGACAAAGTGATCGCGGCACTGGTCGAGAGCATTGCCAAATGAAGATCGCTGTCATTCCCGCGCGCGGCGGCAGCAAGCGCATTCCGCGCAAGAACATCAAGCCATTCTGCGGCAAGCCGATGATCGCATGGCCGATTGAGGCAGCCAAATCATCCGGCCTTTTTGAGCGAGTCATCGTTTCCACCGACGATGCGGAGATAGCCGAGCTGGCCAGGCAGTGGGGGGCGGAAGTTCCTTTCATGCGTCCTGCTGATCTGTCTGATGATCATGCCACGACTACCGCAGTCATTGCGCACGCAACGCGATGGGCCTTGGATCAAACGACGGGCGTGGAAGCAGTATGCTGCATCTATGCGACAGCTCCGTTTGTGCAGACCGATGATCTCAGGCAGGGATGGGACGCTCTGAATTCGGGCGATTGGGATTATGCATTCAGCGTAACTGATTTTGCTGCGCCGATCTTTCGTTCATTCAAGCAAACGCCAGAAGGCGGCATAGAGATGTTTTTTCCTGAGTATTTCGCTGCGCGTTCCCAGGATCTGCCTGTTGCGCTGCATGATGCCGGCCAATTCTATTGGGGGCGTCCTGCAGCATGGTTAGATGAAAAACGCATCTTTGATCGACGCTCAAAACCAATCGTGATCCCGCGCTGGCGAGTGCAGGACATTGATACGCAGGATGATTGGGAGCGAGCAGAAATTCTCATTCCCGTGATTATGAACAAAAAGTTTTGATTAATTCACAAGGGGTACATTGCATGTCATTTAATAGCGAACAGGAACAATTTTGGGCTAAGACTTATGCCGAGGACTACATTAAAAAAAATAGCGAATTCGACCACAAATTAGGCTCCGAAGCTTGGAAGAAAATGCTTCAAGAGACTCACGGTGGAGTGAAAAATTTCCTGGAATGTGGGTGCAATATTGGTCGCAATATCGAACAATTAAAACTAGCACTTCCAAATGCTAAGCCATCGATCATTGAAATTAGCGAACCTGCCTTTAAGTTTGTAACCGCGCGTCATGATTTTGCTAAGGCATATAACGGCGCGATTCTAGATAGCGATTTTGAGAAGGCGTCCTACGATTTGGTTTTTACAATGGGAGTCCTGATTCACATCAATCCCGATCAGCTTCTTGATCACATGAAGAAAATGTTTGAATACTCCAGAAAGTATGTGTTGATTGGAGAATATTTTAATCGCACCCCCGTGTCGCTAGAGTACCAAGGCGAAAAGGACAAACTCTTCAAGCGTGATTTCGGCAAGCTCTTTCTTGAAAACTTCGAAGTAAAGTTGCTGGATTATGGCTTTCTTTGGGGGCAGATATATGACCCAGCTGGCTTCGATGACATTGTCTGGTGGTTATTTGAAAAACGCTAAAAATATTGCGATTCGTGTAGATGGCACGCAGCAAATTGGTACAGGACATTTCATGCGCTGTCTGACCTTGGCCGACACGATGAAACAGCGCGGTGCGCAGATACGCTTCGTGAGTCGCGATCTTCCTGCACACTTGCGCGACATGCTGGCAGCAAAAGGCATGGAACTCGTGTCATTGCAAAGTGGATCGAGCCCGGCAGTTGACGATGGCCTGACGCACTCCCATTGGCTGGGGACCAGCCAGGCACTTGACGCGCAGGCAACTATTCAAGCGTTGTCGGGAGAGGCATGGGATTGGTTGGTAGTCGACCATTACGCTTTGGACATGCGATGGGAAAGTGCCTTGCGCGCGACTGCCAAGCAGATCATGGTTATCGATGACCTCGCTGACCGACATCACGATTGTGATGTGTTGCTCGATCAGAATTTTTATGCGGACATGCAAGCGCGCTACAACGAAAAAGTGCCGACGCACTGTCAGCTATTGCTCGGTCCTCGCTACGCTTTGTTGCGAGAAGAATTCAGAACGCTTCGTGAGATGATCAGACCACGCACAGGGCAGGTCAAGAAGATGTTGGTGTTTTTTGGTGGCGTCGATGCAAACAACTACACAGGGCGCGCCCTTGAAGGGCTGTCAGGGCTCTCAGTCAAAGAGTTGCATGTAGATGTGGTGATCGGTGCGCAACATCCGCATCGAGTGGATATCGAGAAAGAGTGCAAAACACAAGGCTACATTTGTCATGTGCAAACTACTCGTATGGCCGAATTGATGGCGGCCGCAGATCTGGCGGTTGGTGCAGGGGGCTCGGCTACATGGGAGCGTTGTTGCATGGGCTTGCCAACTCTGGCCATATGTACTGCGGATAACCAGCAGAAGCAGATTTCAGATGCGGCGAGCGAAGGTCTGCTGTATGCACCAGGAGCCAAAGGCGATTGGCATATGCATATTTGGGCGCTGGTTGATAATAGCTGCTTGAGGCAACATTTTTCTCACAATAGTATGCAGGCTGTGGATGGTAGGGGCACATTGCGAGTCGTCGAAAATTTGGGAATGAGTGATGTAGAAGTACGGGTGGCAAGATTGGCTGATTCTCAAAGCTTGTTTCAGTGGCGTAATCACCCGGCTATCAGAGAAGTTTCGCGGAACACCAACGAGATTGACTGGCATAGTCATCAAAATTGGTTCGCTTCTGTACTGGCGGATACAAAGAGAATGTTGCTCATAGGGCAGCGGTCGGGTACTCCTGTAGGGGTGGCACGCTTTGATGTGCAGAACGATGAGACAGAAATCTCGATCTATCTTGTGCCTGACGTTGGGAATACTGGACTGGGTCGCGCTCTATTGCTAAGTGCTGAGCAATGGTTGGCAGCGAATCATCCGGAGATCCAGAGGATTCGAGCGCATGTGTTGGGAGCGAATGATCGCTCAAAGAGATTATTTATTGGGGCAGGGTACCAAGTCGAATCTGCCGATTACTCAAAGAGATTGCATTGAAAATGGTTGACTCAATTAAGATTGCCGATAGATTTGTTGGTCAAGGTCATGCGCCCTTTGTGATTACCGAGATGTCCGGCAACCACAATCAATCGCTCGAGCGAGCCTTGGAGATCGTGGAGGCTGCAGCCAAGACCGGTGCACATGCCCTGAAGATACAGACCTATACCCCGGATACCATGACGCTGGATCTGGATGAGCGCGAGTTTCACATTGGCGATCCAAATAGCCTGTGGGCAGGCACGTCCCTCTATAAACTATACGGCGAGGCCTATACGCCTTGGGAATGGCATAAGCCGATCTTCGATCGTGCGCGTGAGCTGGGTCTTATTCCATTCAGCACGCCATTCGACGATACGGCAGTGGACTTTCTTGAAACCCTGGACGTACCTTGTTACAAGATCGCTTCGTTTGAGAATACTGACTTGCCGCTGATCCGTCGTGTTGCGGCAACGGGCAGGCCACTGATCATTTCTACCGGTATGGCCACAGTGGCCGAGTTGGATGAGACCGTGCGTGCAGCGCGCGAAGCGGGATGCACGGAGCTGATCTTGCTCAAGTGCACCAGTACTTATCCCGCCACGGCAGAGAACACCAATATCCTGACCATCCCTCATCTGCGGGAATTGTTTGGCTGCGAAGTAGGGTTGTCCGATCACACCATGGGCGTAGGGGTGTCGGTAGCCAGCGTTGCGTTGGGCGCTACCGTCATCGAAAAGCACTTCACCCTCAGTCGCGCGGATGGCGGAGTGGATAGCACGTTTTCAATGGAGCCAGCTGAAATGGCCCAGCTGGTGATTGAAACTGAACGCGCTTGGCAGGCGCTTGGGCAAGTCAGTTATGGACCAACCGAGGCCGAGAAGAAGTCCATCCAATTCCGTCGTTCACTATACATAGTGCAAGACCTCAAAGTAGGGGATGTGCTGACGCACGAGAACGTGCGTGCGATTCGACCTGGATTGGGACTCCCAACGAAATATTTGGATGAGGCTCTGGGCAAAAGAGTGAATCAGGATGTGAAGCGCGGAACAGCACTAAGGTGGGGGCTGTTGTCGTAACCGGATCGATTTTGAATTAATCATTAAGGGAGATATAAGTGAGCACATTAACTGAACAGGATATTCGGCCGGCGCAATTGATGGCTAAACAACGTATTGCGGCATTGACTGACGTCGGAAGGATGTTATCAAGGTGCAGCGAATTTGTTCTTGTGGATTGTCCTGCCTGCGGGGCCGATGCTCACGTGCCGAAGTTTGAAAAGAACGGCATAAGTTATGTCGAGTGCAAAAAATGCCAGACTTTTTATGTCAATCCACGCCCTCCTTCGGATGTGCTGGAATGGTTTTATCGCGGCTCGCCCAATTATGCTTACTGGAACGAAGTTATTTTCCCCGCCTCGGAAGCCGCAAGACGGGAGCGGATCTTTGTGCCGAGAGTTGACCGCCTGTTGGACCTTTGCCAAAAGTACAAAGTTGATACAAATGCAATTCTGGAGATCGGGGCCGGGTTCGGAACTTTCTGCGGAGAGGTCAAAAGGCGTAATGTCTTTACTCGTGTGGTAGCAGTTGAACCCACACCGGACCTTGCAAAAACCTGCAGGGAGCGGGGACTTGAAGTGATAGAAAAGCCAGTTGAGCAGATTCAATTGGATGCTGCCGAGTTATTTGACGTGGTAGCCAGCTTTGAAGTCATTGAACATCTGTTTGCACCGGCAGATTTTGTTGGGCATATGACGCGCTTACTAAGACCGGGCGGCATCATGATGTTGGCATGTCCGAATGGGCAGGGCTTCGACATTGAAACCCTGGGTACGGCTAGCAACACAGTTGACCATGAACATTTGAATTACTTCAATCCAAATTCATTGGCAGGGCTGCTTGCACAGCGCGGGTTAGAGATACTGGAGAGCTTTACGCCGGGCAAGCTGGATGCCGACCTGGTGAGGAACAAAATCCTCGCGGGAGAATTCGATGTGTCCAAACAACCTTTCCTGAAGAGAATCCTCGTGGATGAATGGGAGCATCTGGGCGGGGCTTTCCAGGAGTTTTTGATACAACAGGGTCTGTCCTCCAATATGTGGGTCGTTGCTAGAAAGCCGCTAGGCTAAATTTGGATAACATATGAAGTATTGCAAACTTTGTCTTCAGCCTGACACACGGCCAAATACTGTCTTTTCTGCGGATAGGATATGCCCTGCGTGCAATTATTTCGAAGCACTGCAGCAAGTCGACTGGCAAGAGCGTTTTGAAATACTTCAAGACCTGCTGTCAAAACATCCAAGGAAAAAGGGTCAGTTTCATGACTGCATCATTGGCGTGAGCGGCGGAAAAGATAGCACGCGACAGGCCCTGTTCCTGCGCGACAAATTGGGTATCAACCCCCTGTTGGTTTGCCTAAGTTATCCACCGGAACAGGTGACAGAGCGTGGTGTAAGCAATCTTTCAAATCTGATCGAGTTGGGCTTCGATGTCGTAGTCAGTGCGCCTGCCCCGCAAACCTGGATGAAATTAAAACAGGAAGGTTTTCGGAAATTCACCAATTCGTTTCGCTCAACGGAAATGGCGCTCTTCGCTTCCGTTCCGCAGATCGCGATCAAATATGGAATCAATTTGATACTGTGGGGGGAGAATCCGGGATTGCAGCTTGGCGACATGAAGACCTTGGGACGCACTGGTTATGATGGAAACAGTTTACGCTACATGAATACTCTTTCCAGTGGCCTTGATTGGATGCTCGAATGTGGTTTCACCAAATCTGAATTGGTTTCTTATGTGTATCCGGGAACGGCGGAATTCGAGAAGCATGATCTGCAGATCGTTTATCTCGGATGGTTCCTTGGCGATTGGTCGCTGGTGAATAATGCGGCATATTCCTGCGGGAACGGGATCGAGATACGCACTGACGGTGTGGAAAAGACTGGAGATCTCTATGGTGTGACTGCCTTGGATGAGGACTTCACACCAATCAACCAGTTGATCAAGTACTACAAGTTTGGCTTCGGGCGAGTGACTGATTATGTGAACGAGGAAATTCGGTTGGGGCGCATTAGTCGAGATAAGGGGATAAAACTTGTTGAAAGTTACGACGATGCGCAGGATGAGAAATACATAAAAGATTACTGCGACTATCTGGCCATCTCGGTGGATGATTTTTGGGAAAAGGTGAGAGCCTCTACCAACAAGACACTGTTTTCAGTTGAACCCGACGGCTCGATCCGTCGCAAATTTATGGTCGGGGTTGGTCTATGAGTTACGTAACGGTGGGCGTCGTTGACTATGGAATGGGGAATCATGCCTCGGTGGTCCATGGTCTGCGGGACCTTGGTTATCGCGTCCGGATAAGCGCTGAACCGGAGGTGCTTGATGCCACAGATATTCTAGTTCTTCCGGGTGTTGGCGCATTTCCCGCCGCGATGCAGGCGCTCCATCAGCGGGGGCTGGTGAGCTATCTGCAGCAACAGGCCAGGGAGCAACGCCCCATCATCGGGATATGTCTGGGTATGCAACTGCTCACCAGCGCTTCCCATGAATTCCAATACACGGCCGGATTGGATCTCATCCCGGGAGAGGTCGTGCCCTTAACTGGCGCAAAATGGCATATCGGTTGGAATACTCTGGAGTGCGTCAACGCTGATTCATTACTTCAGCCCAGCGATGGGCAAGCGTTTTATTTCAATCATTCGTTTTGCTATCAGGGGCCAGATGAATATAAGGTGTGTTTAACTCGTCATCCCGGTCCTTTTGCTTCTGTGATACGCCGTGCCAATGTGATTGGTATCCAGTTTCATCCGGAAAAAAGCCAGGAGGCGGGTAGGGCTCTGCTCAAGAATGTAATCTCGGGTCTTATACATGCTTAAAAAGCGTTTGATCGGCGTAGTCACGGTAAAAAATGGAAGGGCAGTCCAGTCATTTGGCTACCGTCGCTATCTACCCTTGGGCAAACCCGAGTGCCTCGTGGAAAACCTTGATCGCTGGGGTGCCGACGAGATACTGGTTCAGGCTATCGACCGTTCAGCAGCGAGCTTAGGGCCTGATTTTGAGTTGCTGGAGCGTCTTGGTGCTCTGGGTTTGGAAACGCCTTTGATTTATGCGGGTGGTATTCGCTCCTTATCCGATGGTATCAAAGTGATTCAGTCAGGTGCTGACCGGATCGTAATCGATACGCTTTTACACGAGGACTTATTGCCAGTCAGGGAGCTTTCAGAGCGGCTTGGTGCGCAGGCGCTGATCGCATCGTTACCTTTGTCATGGCAGGACAACAGTTTGGGGTGGTTGGACCATCGTTTCCATACCTCGACTTCGATAGCGGACGATGTTCTGGAATTGATACAGTCTGGCGTTATATCAGAAATCTTGATTACCGATTGGCGGCATGAGGGCATGCCGGGTAGTTTCGAACAAAAACTTGTCGAAGAGTTTCCTTTGAAAGACGTGCCTATCATCGCATTCGGTGGTCTAAGCGAACAAGAACAACTAGGAACGCTGTTGCAATCTTCCAGTGTCGCTGCTGTTGCAGTGGGAAACTTCCTGTCTTACCGCGAGCATGCCGTTCAAAAATACAAAGAAGCGCTAACGGGCATGCCGCTGCGGCTTGCAACCTACGAAACCATGTTTTCACTTATAGCCGATGCCTGATATTCAATTTTGCACACGCTGTCTGTACTCAACAGCACATCCCTTAGGTTTGACTCTGGATGAGGAGGGCGTCTGCTCCGGTTGTCGCATCCATGAAGAAAAAGACAAGCTGGATTGGGCTGCTCGATGGCAGAAGCTTGAGAGCCTGGTAAAACCATACCACTCCCGGGCTGGGGATAATTACGATTGCATCGTTCCTGTCACGGGCGCTCAGGATTCCTACTATATCGTTCATCTGGTCAAAGAGAGGTTGGGGCTCAATCCACTCTTGGTGACGTACAACAAGTATTTCAATACCCCTCTGGGTATACGAAATCTTGCGAATCTTCGCATTCGTTTCAACTGTGACATTCTTCATCAAAATGTAAACCCTGTTTCGGTTAAGAAAATAACACGTAGCACGTTGCGACGTTTTGGCAGTATCTACTGGCCTATTCTGGCAGGTCAGACAGTATTTCCAGTTCAAACAGCCGTCCGCTACAAAATACCATTGATTATTTGGGGGGCACATCAAGGACTTGAGCAAGTTGGGATGTTCTCTCACGAGCATGAGGTAGAAATGACCCGTCGGTATCGCAAGGATCATGATCTGATGGGGTATGAGGCGGATGATCTTCTATCAATTTTCGATACGCTTAAAGAGGATGACGTTTGGCAGTACCGCTATCCAGATGACTATGACCTGAACGCTGTTGGCATACATGGTATTTATTTGGGCAACTATGTTCGCTGGGATCCAAAAGCGCAGCACGAGAAAATGATTAGGGAATTAGACTATCGCACTGCGGCATTTCCCCGCACTTTCGACTGCTATGATTATGTGGATTGCTTTAACTACATGGATATCCATGACCAGTTGAAGTTGTATAAACATGGTTATTCAAAAGTAACAGACCATGCATCTAGGGAGATTCGTTTTGGGCGATTGACTCGTGACCAAGGGCTTGCACTTGTGAAGCAACTCGAACAGGCACCACTAAAATATCATAAACAGTTTTGCGAGTGGCTTGGTGTGACCCCGCAAGCCTTGCAGTTCATGCTTGACCAGCACAGAAGCTCGAAATACTGGTCGCAACCAGAGTTTGGTAAGTGGGAATTTAATGGGTGGAGCAATCGTCAGGTGAACGCTATATCAAGCACATCATCATGCATAGAGCGGCCAATCAATTTTCAGTCCAATGAAAGATTGGAATACGACCGGGACTCGAATTACATTACTCTCGGGAAGGGTTGGCCGTAATGGCTGGCTTGCAGCTTCAATTATGAGAAATAAGGCTAAATATTTTTTTTCAAGATCTGCAGCAAAGAGCAGGCAATTTTTTCGGGGAGCATTGAGCCAATATTTCAACGTGTTCGGCCTTGAGTATTCCTATTGGCTGGCACAGAAAAACAGGTCAAGGCTGGCCTTAATTTATAACTTCAAGCTTCATAATGTAAGTAGGATCAGAAGGTCGCATGGCTATCTCCAGCTTGCGTTATTTGAAAAAGAAAAAACTCAGTCTCGCACTGTCACCCTACTGCTGTGCGGTACAGCGCTGTTTTATACCAGTGATGAAATAAATTCAATGCTCAATGAAACAGGCAAACTCATTATTCTCTTCAACCCGGATAAAAAACATGGGGCCGACGTGCTCAATACTTGGCATCTTGGAGATGACATTCAGGTCAAAACGGAGTTTTCCGAAGCCTCTGCTACCGAAAAAATCAGCAGGGCAATCGCCATATTGTTCGGAGCTAACAGCTTAGCATCGCAATATGATTATCGAATTTCAGAATTTGAGGCGATTCGAAATAGGTTGACAGAGGTCTTGGACGGCGCAACGATTTTGAGCGTCTATACAAAAGACATCATCGCGCCATTTGATAGCTATTTTTTATTACACCTACAGGCGAAAGAAAAAATATGGAAAAATATCGCTCCGGCTTCAATTGAACATGAGTACTTGCGTTTGTTAAATAGGTTGGACATCCCTCTGACTCAGATTCATTTCTACTCGGACTATCAGAAGCAGACCATACTCAACTTGGGGTATCTAAGGAATATCTCAGTTATTAAAAAGATTGTTGTTAAGCCCGAGCCGTATTTCGCTGACTTATTAAAAGAGTTGGCAGTTGGGGGCTCTCACGAAAACAAAGAAGCTAAAACATTGCTGGTCATCGGGGTCTGGGCACATGGTGAGAATAATCGCCTGAGGAAAAATTTTGAGTTTTCAAAATTCCTGTTCCAGATTGCACGCAACGGCTCTCTGAAAGAAAACTACCGCCTGGTATATAAACCTCATCCAAATAAACATCATTCGCAGCTATTTCTTGCCTACCTAAAAGCACAAGGTGTTGAAGTTAGAAATGCGTCTGAAAAAATAATTTACCTCATCAAAGAATCTGATGTTGTCGTTTCGTGGGGTTCTATGGCCACAGTTTACGCAGTAGGTTTGCGCAAGAAGGTGGTATATCCAAAAAACAAGTATATAAATTTTTGGGTGGCGTACGAAAAAGACGATTACGAAGCAAATGATTTGGTTGATGTGGCCGAGAGCGTGCATGAGGTGGCTAACTCAGTTTTGTCTGGACAAAGTGACGAAAAGGCATTTCGTCGAGAAAAGAGGCTATACGAAATATTCGGCTTGCAAAGCCTTTGGCAACGTCAATAGACCAGTAAAGGTATGCTGGATCCAGATTTGAGAAAGTTGTTTAAGCTGTATTCTGGCCTTCGCTCAACTCACCTATCGCGAGAGTTTACGCGACATCGAAGCCTGTCTCTCGGCACAGGCTGCCAAGCTCTACCACATGGGCATCAGAAGCACGGTATCCCGTTCGACACTGGCCGATGCCAACGAACTGCGCGACTGGCGCATCTACGCCGAATTCGCTCACCGTTTGATTGCCCAAGCCAGAACGCTTTACGCCAGCGAAAACTTGGGCTTGGATTTGACCAACACGGTGTACGCACTGGATTCGACCACCATCGATCTGTGCCTGTCGGTATTTCCATGGGCGCATTTCAGAACGACCAAGGCAGCGGTGAAGATGCATACGCTGCTGGATTTGCGCGGCAGCATTCCCAGCTTCATCCACGGCTCCGATGGCAAGATGCACGACGCTCGCGTCCTCGACTTGTTGATCCCGGAGCCGGGTGCTATCTATGTCATGGATCGGGGCTACGTCGATTTCGCGAGGCTGCACCGGTTGCATCTGGCTGGGGCGTTCTTCGTCACACGCGCCAAGTCGAATCTCGACGCGCACCGGATGTATTCCGCCAAGACGGAGCGATGTCTGGGCATCATCTGCGATCAGACACTCGGATGTTTGAAAAACGAGCGAACCAGTTTTTGAGCGTGCCCTGCTATAATTAAAGAATTGAAGAAATATTGAGGAGCACGGGCAATGATTACAAAAGTAAGTAAATGTCGCGTTTGTGGTAACCCAGAACTCGTTCTTGTGGTCGATCTGGGTGAGCAATATCTCACCGGCGTCTTCCCTAAGGTCAAAAATCAGTCAAGCCTGACTAAAGGGCCGCTGCGGCTGGTTAAATGTCACGGTAGTGAGCCCTGCTGCGGACTGCTTCAATTGGAACACAGTTACGATTCAGAAGAAATGTACGGGGAAAACTATGGCTATCGATCCGGTTTGAACTCGAGCATGGTTAAACACCTCCATTCCAAGGTGAACAAGATACTCGGTAGAGTTGAATTGAAAGCAGGTGATTTAGTAGTCGACATAGGTAGCAACGATGGAACTACTTTGTCAGCTTATCCTGATAATTTGCAGCTGGTTGGCGTCGATCCTACTGGAGAGAAGTTTTCGAAATACTATCCGGCACATGTTCATCTAATCCCTGATTTCTTTTCCGCTAGTTTAATTTCGAGTCACTTCCCGCAAAAAAAGGCGAAAGTCGTTTCGTCTTTTTCAATGTTCTATGACTTGGAAAATCCGGTTGGTTTTGCTCAACAAGTTGCCAGCGTACTAGATGCTGATGAGGGCATATGGGTGTTTGAGCAGAGCTATATGCCTCTCATGCTGGAGAGAAATTCATACGACACTATTTGCCACGAGCATCTTGAATACTATGGCTTAGAGCAAATTGTATGGATCGCTGAAAAAGCCGGACTCAAAATTGTGGATGTTGAAATAAATGACGTCAACGGAGGTAGCTTTTCCGTAGTTGCTACGCTCAAGTCGTCAAAATACAACGATGACAATGGAGTTGTTGCCACACTCCTCGAAAAGGAAAGGCTGGAAGGCCTTGCCACACTTGCGCCATACGAGGCGTTCTATCGCCGCACCCAGGAAAGCAAAGTTTCGCTGCAGCGATTTGTCTCGAAGATCAAAGAAAATGGGGAGCGCATCGTAGGAATCGGGGCGTCGACCAAGGGTAATGTTCTTTTACAGTATTGTGGTTTTACAGAAGAAGAGATTCCTGTTGTTGGAGATGTGAATCCGGACAAATTCGGTTCGTTTACGCCTGGCACAAATCTTCCAATTCAGGATGAGAAAACTGTGCTGGAGAGTGATCCCGATTATTTGTTGGTATTGCCTTGGCACTTCAGAGATTTCTTTCTACAAAATCCATTGTATAAAGGCCGCAAACTGGTCTTTTCGCTTCCAACACTAGAGGTGGTGGAAGTTAAATGCTGAAGAGGGCCTTGATCGTAGGCAGTGGTGGCCAGGACGGCACATTGTTGACTCGATTGCTTACGAAGTTAGACTACGATGTGACCGGCTTGGGTCGAAAAGACTTAAATATTCTGAGTCCCCGGGAAATCGCTGCCTGTATCGATGATCTAGTCCCTGAAGAAATTTACTATTTGGCAGCCCATCATCATTCGTCGGAGGATCTCCCGCCGAGTAGCGGTGATCTGTTCCGACAGAGCATGGACGTACACTTCTACGGCCTGGTTAATTTCCTGGATGCACTATCGAAGTCCTCACTCCAGTCCCGTCTCTTGTTTGCATCTTCTTCGCATATATTCGGCGCAGCCGAAAAAGGTATGCAGACGGAAGAAACGATCTATATGCCCCAGTCCGAGTATGCAATAACCAAGGTAGCCGGCATGCAGGCGTGCCAACATTATCGAAGAGTAAACGATGTATTCGCGAGCGTGGCAATCTTGTATAACCACGAGTCAGTGCTGAGAAAGCGAGTATTTCTCTCCAAAAAAATCGCAATAGCGGCGGCCCAGATTGGTAAATCTGGATGCGGCACTTTAATTTTGGCAGATTTGGATGCAGAAGTGGATTGGGGTGATGCGGAAGACACCGTAGTTGCCATGCATAAGATTCTGCAATGCGAAAAGCCTGCAGATTATATTGTAGCGACAGGACAACTTCACAGCGTTGGCGAATTTGCTGAAATCGCATTCAGGTATGTGGGCTTGAATTATAAAAACCATGTTGTGTGCAAAGAAAATACAGCATTAAGAAGCAACTATCGACGGGTTGGCGACTACTCAAAGCTGCAAAGAGATACGGGTTGGTCGCCTTCCATCAGCTTCGAGCAAATGGTGAACAAATTGGTGCAGTTCGAAATAGACGCTTTGCTATCAAATGAGTTATGTTAAAATTGAGCGCTGCTTGGTTCATGCAGGCTAATTAAAGGAGCGGATTTGTCTGAGACATTTGTTTTTGGAGCTTCAGGCTATATCGGCATGCATTTAGCAGAGGAAGTGGACTCAGATAGTTTTATTTTTGTCACGCGTAGCCAGAGGCTGGGTGCTACAAATAAAAGATGGATCAATGCAGATCTACTTAAGCCGGAGTCACTTGCCGACATACTGACTGCCAATAGTTGCGTTATCAATCTTGCGTATTCTGCCGCTTCCACTCCTGAAGAGAATGTGGAAATGGCAAAAAACCTGATGCAGGCCTGCATCAAGGCAAAGGTTAGCAAATTGGTTCATTGCTCTACGGCTGTGGTGGCGGGAGTAAACAAATCTCCAGTTATCGACGAAGACGCCGAATGCTTACCTTCAACGGTATATGAGAGAACCAAGCTCGAAATCGAGAGGATATTCATGCTTGCAGCGGATGCAGACCTCAAAGTCTGCATTCTCAGGCCCACAGCAGTGTTAGGAACAGGCGGGCAAAATATCAGGAAAATGCTGTCAGAGATCCAATGTGAGAATAGTCTGATCAATTTTGTTCGGTCGTCGATACAAGGGAAGCGCAAGCTGAATCTCATCCCGGTCAGGGACGTTGTGAGAGCCCTTCTTCATTTGAGTAGCCGCTCTTCAATTTCTTCCGGAATCTACATTTGTTCGGCAGACGACGATCCGGATAATCGCTACGACCATGTGGAACAGATTATTAGAGCGGCATTGAAGCAGGAGAAACGAATGGGCAGATTCCCACTGCCTGGCTGGATCCTAAAATTAGCCCTTAAAATAAGTCGCGATGGCAGTGGACAGATCGCGAATCGTTACTATTCTGCTGGTAAGCTCATTTCAACCGGGTTTCAAAGAACAGCGACGTTATCGGTCGCAGTCCGAGACTTTGTTCTGTATGAAATTGGAATGAATCCCGGGGTTTCGGGCCATTCGCCCACAAATAGGGCATGCAGTGTTAGCCAGTTCAAGGACCAACCGAAATAATGAATCCATACATTTTGACGATATGTATCGCCACATACAATCGCGCCGATCTGTTGCTGCAGACACTGAATAATATCGTCAGTCAAATAAGCATGTTCGAAGATGTAGAGATACTTGTGGTAGATGGCAACTCAATCGATACCACTGAAGAGGTTGTAACCGGCATTCAATCCACTTGTGGCAGCATGAGGTATTTGAAATTATCTGAAAAAGGCGGAGTTGATAAGGATTTTGATATTGCGGTTCAAAACTCAAATGGCCAGCATTGCTGGCTATTTACAGATGATGACCTGCTTGTCGACGGTGCAGTCAGCAAGGTTCGCGAAGCAATACTGAAATGTGCGGATCTTGTTGTGGTTAATTCGGAAATATGTGATTACAATTTTCAGCGGATACTCAAAAGGAATGCCCTGCAAATAGACAAGAATATCGAGTCTGGTTTTACCACGCATGAAAGTGAGGAGTTCTTTAAACTTTGCGCTGGGTATATCACTTTTATCGGCGCAATCGTGATAAGAAAAAGTCTCTGGGTAGAGCGTCCGCGTGATGAATTCTATGGTTCGAGATTTATCCACGTTGGAGTGATTTCAACTTTGGGTGCTGCGACAAAAGTCATGGTTCTGGCTGAACCAATGATTCGAATCAGGCTGGGGAATGCCGAATGGAGCAATATTAGTTTTAAGGTCTGGTCGCAGTTATGGCCCGATTTGATCTGGTCCTTTCCAAATCTGTCTGTCAGTTGCAAGCAAGCAGTATGTTTAAGGGATCCATGGAAAAGCGCCAAGTTTTTGCTATGGTGGCGCGCCCTTGGTTCCTATTCAAAGAAGGAATACTTGAACTTCATTGGCCCCAAGTCGATTTCGTTGCATAGAATTATGGCAATGGTGATTGCCTATCTGCCTCGGCAGCTTCCATGTGCGGTTTTCTATTGGTACGCGACTATAAGGCAAGATGAATTAATGAGTTATCATTTGTCTAATGGTGGGAAGTCGAGAAACAAGTGGTTTTCGGAAGACTAGTTTGTTAATGCAAAATAATTGCAACACATTAGCAATGTACCTGCGGTAGATAAATTGACCTTACGGAAAATACATATACAAGAGGGTAAAATGGAATATACGGATTATTCAAGTTGGAAGGGTTGGTTGACGCAGATTCCGTTTGCGGAACTCTCAGAGGTGCAGAATATAAAATTCAAGAAGCAATTGGAACGTTTTCATATTCCATATAAGAAAATAAACGCCTTGGAAATTGGATATGGAAACGGAAGTTTTATTAAATTCCTGAAAAATAACGATAGCAAAGTAGAAGGGATCGAAATACAGGACTCTTTATTGGAAGCAGCCAGAGAATTTGGCATCCCGGCCCAAAGATCAATCAATGATGTTACTTGCGGCCCGTATGATTTGATTGTTGCCTTCGATGTATTGGAGCATTTAACTGTAGAGGAACTGAGATCGCTATTCCACAAATGCAAATTATTGCTCAAGAAAGACGGTGTTATGCTGCTCCGTTTCCCAAATGCAGAATCATTTGCAGGTCTTGGGGCGCAGAATGGGGATTTCACTCACATCACCGCAATTGCTCAAACAAAGCTACAACAAATAATCGAGCCATACGGTTTTAAAATAGAAAGATTTGAAGGTGAATTAATTTATCCGAGAAAAAATGTTGTACACGCAATTCGATCCGTTTTTCGATACATACTTATGAAAGGCATGGGTGTAGGAAGCGGGCACTTCTTTTCAACCAACGTCATTGCGCTAGTGAAAAATATTTGACGCGAATAGCGATTGTTTGATGGCTGCGAGTTTTTTGTTACTCATAAAAAATCAAGCTCCATACTGACAGATGGGCCGCTATAAGAATATAAGCATAATAATTTAAGACGAATCACTTGAATATACGCACTTACTCGAATGCGAAAATATGGACCTTGGGCTGAGTGCAATTCTGATGCTAAGTGCGGTAGTGGTGATGATGACACTGTGGTTTGTGACGTCGAGCACCGGGTTTCCTGTTTACGCGCTAGCAGCTGTAGTGTCCCTGGTAGGTATCAATATACATGTTGGCGTCACTATTTATTTTTCACGCATTGTTATAATTTTCTTTCTGTTAGCAGTTCTGATAAGGGAGGCGATGGGCAGGCGGGTTCGTGTTTCTACCGAGGTATTGTTCCCGTATGCCAAGCTGTTCGGTTTGTTACTGATGGTTCAGTGCGCTTCTGTGCTTTTGTCGGATCATGTACTGGATGGTTTTCGACAAATTGCTATCTACCTCAGTTTGATGGCGCTATTTTTTACAGTAGTCATTGCGGGATCCAAAGCTGAAATAGTTACAAAGGCTGTCAAAATCTACCTAGCTGTTGGATTGGTGCAGGGGCTATATGGAATATATCAAGTCATAGGCGGCTCGCATGGGTGGCCAACATATCAAACATTCATGGACGGCATCCCTACGGCAAATGATAGGACTTCAAATGGTTTTTATTATTCCGGTGCGTACCAGGCATTTAGGGCAACAGGCTTCTTTCCTGCAGATGTGAGTCACTATGCCGGCTATCTGGCAGGGGTTCTATTGCTGGCAATTGCTCTTCTCATAAGCAATCGAAAGTCGCTGTTTCTACATCTGGTAATAGTTGTCTGCTCAATCGGACTAATCTTATCTTTGTCTCGTAGCGGTATTCTGGCATTTGTTATTTTTGGTCTTCCAAGCTTGTCGTATCTATTGTGGCGCGTTCAACCAAAACCCCAACGCTCCTTTTGGATTCTCATTAGGTCATTAGCTCCATTGGCATTGGTGGGAATGATGCTCGGCACGATGACGGTAGTCACGCTGAATATTGATGTGACGTGGGTTTCAGATGCCATCTACAGTCGCCTGGCTGATGTGGTCGAAGCTGGAGAGAATCAAAACGAATCGATGGCTGAGCATATACGCACACGGCTATTGGGATTGGATGCATTGGAATCAAGTCCAATATACGGTGTTGGCCCCGGGGTCAATGCTTCCCCCTGGCTTTCCGAAACTTATCAAGTTGGCTGGGGTGGATCTCACTCTCATCACATAAATATACTGGGTGAGACAGGGTTGCTGGGTGCCGGACTCGAATGGCTGCTTATGTGGATGGTCGCCAAATACATGTGGCGCGGATTGTTTGTGACCAGGGAAAGTTCCGCGGAACGAAATCTTCTGGCGGGCATGTTGTCGGCATTCGTTACAATCGTGCTGGGAAATATATTTTACTTTTACTATCTCAATGATTTTGTATGGTTTTTGATGGCTGGCGGAGTGGCACTTAGCCGTGCGATGATTGTCGAAGCGCAAAATTCGACTATCTATAAAACCAAAATACCGGTGGAAGCAGGTGGGTTGGGTGCGGTATCTGCAGCCGGAACAACATATATAACGAATAACTTGTAACCGCAGCAGTTTCTAACTCGTCAGAGTTGGCTTATTCGATCGGTCGGCGATATCAAACTAGGGACCTTATTGCAGGAATAACGATTCATACCAGTTAATGCCAACCAAAAAATCAGAGAAGAAGAACCGATTTGACACTCATGAAACAATCAGCACGCCTGGCAGTAATTTTGGTGAATTGGAATGGGACTGACGACACTTTGAATTGTCTCGAATCCATCCGCTCTTCAACATATCAGGACTACCTTGTCATTGTTGTTGACAACGGATCTTGTGCCGAACAGCTAGAAAGGCTACAACAAAGCAATTCAGACTTCGTCCTACTCGAAACCGGCGAAAATCTGGGATATACCGGTGGAAATAACAAGGGAATTGAGTACGCACTAGACTATGGTGTCGACTACGTGCTCCTGTTAAATAACGATACATATATAGCTCCGGATACCTTAAAAAATATTGTGCTGGCAACTGATTTTGACAAACAGATTGGGATATTGAGCCCCAAAATATTATTCCATCCTGCCAGGAGCTTGATCTGGTCAGCCGGAATTGATTTTGACAGAAGGTTTCTAACTGGAAGTTTAACTGGGTACAAAACAGAAGATAAAGGCCAGTTTGACCAAGCACGTGATGTAGTGTGTGTCACAGGTTGTGCGATGTTGATTCGAAGCAAGGTAATTCGGGAAGTGGGGTTGCTAAGTGATGAATACTTTGCAGTCTGCGAGGATTTTGACTATTGCCTTAAAGTGGGTAGCGCTGGATATAGGATCGTATACGAACCGTCGGCAAGTATTTGGCATATTGAGTCGGCGAGCAGTGGTGGGCACGAAGCTCCACAATACGTCTACTACCAAACCCGCAATTATTTTGTATTCCATAATCGTTGGGCACAAGGTGTCGCTCAGTTATTTCTGTCCCAGGGCTATTTCCTGGGATGGTCGGCTAAACGTTGTTTTAGTTTTGTTCTAAGAGGGAAATGGAAGACATCGCTCGGGATTTTGTTTGGGATTCGGGACGCAATGATGGGAAGGCTTGGCCGTCGTGATTACGCCATACTTGCGAAGAAAAAACGATAGTAGGATAGCTATATGAAGTTACTAAATGTCATTGACGAGATGAGTCCTGCCTTCGGGGGGGCCGCAGAGAGAACCTATCAGATGAGTCGCTATTTGGGCTTGGCTGGTGTGAATGTTGATGTGTTAACAACCAAATGGCGTTTAGATAAGGAATGGCTTTCTAAGTTACCAGGTGGGAAGAATTATTTCGTAGATGCGCTACATTGTCGATATTTGTTTCCATTCGGCGCAAGAAAATGGCTAGACAAGAACATTTCAAATTATGACGTGGTTCATATATCCAAAAATTGGAGCTTGCTGGCAAATATGACCGCAGCCGCTGCGGTGAAACATAATGTCCCTTATGTATTTTCGGCAATGGGATTTGTCGCAGTCCACAATCGGTCAAGATTGCTGAAACAGTTCTACAAAAAATATCTGACGATTCCCATGATACGCAACGCAAGCGCCTGTATTGCGGTAACGAATGAAGAAAAAGAGGACTTGATCAATGCGGGTGCCGCACTTGAGAAAGTGTATCTGATTCCCAATGGGATTATTCACGAGAACTTTTTGCATAAAGACGACAAGCATTTTCGGCAAAAATATTCTTTGGGGAATCGAAAAATAATGCTGTTCATCGGCAGAATGGATCCCATTAAAGGGGTTCATCTGATTATTGACGCTTTCGGGAAACGACGTGACAACCTGGAAGACTGGTGTTTGGTGTTGGTTGGCACTCAGTCCGCTTATCGTAAGGAAATGGAGCGTAAGACTGTAGAGATGAGTCTGCAAAATAACATTATTTTTCTGGATCCGATTTTTGGCAAAGAAAAGAGCGAGGCTTATCACGCGGCAGAGTTCATTGTTGTTCCATCAGTTAAAGACGCGATGACAATCGTCGCACCTGAAGCGGCATGTTGCGCAAAACCTGTTTTAATCACTAATACCTCTGACTTTGGCGAATTGGCTCAATGCGGAGGGGCGATTGAGGTCGACCCCACTATCGACAGCCTTGCAAATGGGTTGGACCTTTTGACAGACAATGAGTGTGATCGGATAGGGATGGGAAAAAAAGGATTTGAATATGTTGTAGGCAATTATAAATGGGAATATCAGGCTCAAAAGTACATGGCCTTGTTCAAGGCGGTTTCAAGACCCGCAAGTCATAATGCTGCGTGACATCCCCACAAAAATACAAAAGAGGACGCTACCCTTTGTTGGTACATCCGCGCAAGTCGCTCGGCTTTAGGTGTCCTGCGGAACTGTTCACGCCGGACGCTTTCGATTTCAAGCTGCATCATGCTGCGCTTTTGGCAGGCGCGCTCAAAAACCAAGTGCAACATTTTTGGGAGAAAATGTTGCATGGGAAAAATCTACAAGCAGTTAAGTATTGAAGAGCGAACGATGATCCAGACGCAGTTATCAAAGGGGTTCAAAGCCGGGCAGATAGCTCGTGAGCTTGGTCGCTCTGCTGGAACGCTGAGTCGTGAGTTGAAACGTAACGGGTGGATACGTCCGAAACTGCCTCATGGTGTTGGCAGGCCTGCGATTGCGGGTGGTTACCGTGCTGATGTGGCGCAACGGCGTGCAACTGTTTGTACGGTCAGACCACACGCTTTGCGCAAGGTGAGGCCAGGCACGGCGCTTTGGAAGCAGGTCACGCACTACCTGCAAGAGGGTTACTCGCCGGAGCAGATTGCTGGCACACTGGCAACCGTGCATCCAGACGCTCCCACCTTGCAAGCTTCTCACGAAACCATCTACACCGCGATCTATGCGATGCCGCGCGGGGAGTTGCGCACCGAAGTGATTGGCTGGTTGCGATTTGGCCATGCCAAGCGCCGTCCGCGTGCACGTGGTGAAGATCGGCGCGGTCGGATTCCTGATATGGTCAGCATCCATGACCGCCCTCCAGAGATTGAGGAGCGACTGATACCGGGGCACTGGGAAGGCGATCTCATCAAGGGGGCGCATAACCGCTCGTCAGTGGGTACGCTGGTAGAACGCACCACGCTGTTCACCGTGCTGGCCAAGATGGAAGATGCTAGCACGGCATCGGCAGTGAAGAGTTTCAGTCATGTGCTCAATCGCATCGAAGCACAGAAGCGCTTGTCGATGACCTACGATCAGGGCCGTGAAATGGCGGGACATCAGCAACTGGCGTCAGAGACCGGCATCAAGGTCTACTTCGCTGACCCGCACAGCCCTTGGCAGCGGGGGCGCAACGAGAACACCAACGGACTGGTACGGCAGTACCTGCCAAAGGGGAGCGACTTGAGCGTGTTCTCACAAGAAGAACTCGATGCAATTGCGTGGAAGCTGAACACCCGGCCTCGCAAGTCACTTGGGTTCAAATGTCCGGTAGAAATGTTTATGCCAGATGCTTTTGACTTTAGGCAGCATCACGCTGCCCTTTTTGCACTTGGTGCTTGAAACTGCCACACTTGGTTATTGAAACCGCCCATTTTATTGCACAGCTGAGATGAACAAAATCTTTGAACCCCAAACAGCCCAGGCAATACCGGCTATAACTGGCAAGTTAGAAGGGGGGCGGCGTACCCTGGGCCGGTCGAAACAGTCCACACCAGACCAGCCTTTGGTTACGGTGATTACAGTAGTCTTCAACGGTGCGGCGACACTTGAGCACACCATACGCAGCGTTATTGATCAGACCTATGACAACGTTGAACACATCATCATTGATGGGGGTTCCACCGACGCAACCCTGGACATCCTTCGCAAATATGAGGGCGACATCGACTATTGGGTGAGCGAGAGGGATGCGGGCATCTATGATGCGATGAATAAAGGCATCGCACTGGCGAGAGGTGATTACATCGGCATGCTTAACTCGGATGATTTTTTTGCCAATTCATCTGCATTGGCAAAAATTGCATCGCACCTTAAGGCAAGCAACGTGGATGCAGTCTTTTCCTTCCTAGATATTGTCGACCCCGTTAATATTGCTCGGGTGGTTCGTAAATATCGTATTTCTAAATATAGTCCCTTCATGTTGCGGATAGGTGTGATGCCACCACATCCGACGTTTTATTGCAAGAAATCGTGCTACGAGAAGGCCGGGCCGTACCGCACGGATTATCGTATCGCGGCAGATTTTGAAATGCTCGTCAGATTGCTGCTCAAACATCATATCGTTTGGGAATTCATAGATGAAACCACCGTCAAAATGCGCTCCGGGGGCTTAAGCAGTAGTGGGATAAAATCCAACTGGGTGGTTAACCGTGAAATTATTCGCGCCTGCGCCGAAAATGGGCTGTACACCAATATGTTTATGCTGGCCTTGAAACTTCCTATCCGGTTAATGGAACGTATTCTTTGAATAATGAAGACCTTACAGGAAGAAGCTTTGCTGTCCCAAAAGCATCCGACCAAATTGGTTGCTCCAATGTATGCGCCGGGCAAGCCGGTTTCATCTAAAGCGGGGCTGCTACTGCAGTTGGAGGTATCGCTTGGTTTTATGTTCGGTGCGCTATATGCCTCGGGCCGTGCTTGGTTGCGCAGGGCAGCATGAACAAATTATGACCTTACGCATATTAATAACAGGGGCTTCTGGCTTTGTTGGGCAGGCTGTATGTGTGCAGGCGGTGCGTCGGGGTTTTGCTGTCAGAGGTGCGCTACGCAAACTTGGAGAGCTGTCAGATAGCGTTGGGTCGGTCGTGGTTGGTGAAATAAATGGCGCAACAGGTTGGGGCTTGGCGCTACGCGGTGTGGATGTCGTGATCCATCTCGCCGCTCGGGTGCATGTGATGATGGATGCCTCGGCAGACCCGTTGGCGGAATTTCTCAAGGTTAATCTACATGGCACGGTAAATCTAGCAGAACAGGCGGCGCGCGCTGGGGTTAGGCGGTTGGTTTATGTGAGCTCGATCAAGGTAAATGGTGAAAGCACCCTCTCCCCCAGCCCCTCCCCCGCTAGAGGGGGAGGGGAGCAGAATATTTTTATCGAAACGGATGTGCCCGATCCGCAAGACCCTTATGGTGTTTCGAAATGGGAAGCCGAACTGGCCTTGCAGCGCATCGCACAAGAAACTGGATTGGAAGTGGTGATTGTGCGTCCCCCGCTGGTCTATGGCCCGGGCGTGAAGGGAAACTTCGCGCAGATGCTCAAGGTACTTGCCAAGGGCATTCCATTGCCGCTGGCCTCGGTGCATAATCTGCGCAGTCTGGTTTATGTCGGAAATCTGGTGGATGCATTGATCGTTTGCGCGACGCATCCTGCAGCCGCTGAGCAGACCTACCTAGTCAGCGATGGCGAGGATATTTCGACTCCCGACCTGCTGCGCCAGTTGGGTGCAGCGATGGGGCATCCTGCACGTCTGTTTCCCTGCTCTCCGGCTTTATTGAATTTGGCGGGGCGTTTGACCGGCAAGGCCGAACAGGTCGAGCGCCTGCTGGGTTCGCTCAGGGTGGATAGTGGTAAAATCCGCCGCGAATTGGGCTGGCGTCCGCCCTATACCCTATGGGAAGGATTGCAAAACACCGGGGCGTCGGTTCGGCGTATTGATGTTAAAGAGGAATAGTGATGAACGAAGAAATGCGTAGCGATGAAGTGAGTGTGCTGGATATTTTTAATGTGATGCGGCGTTACAAGTGGCGGTTTCAAGCACCAAGTGCAAAAAGGGCAGCGTGATGCTGCCTAAAGTCCTAAAGTCAAAAGCATCTGGCATAAACATTTCTACCGGACATTTGAACCCAAGTGACTTGCGAGGCCGGGTGTTCAGCTTCCACGCAATTGCATCGAGTTCTTCTTGTGAGAACACGCTCAAGTCGCTCCCTGTTGAATTGCACCCAAATCTGACCCACCTAGCGCAATAAATTGCATCCAAATTTGACCCACGTATAGATACTGTCCTGCTCATAACTTGAGCAGGAGCAAACAGGAGTGATCAACGTGGCGATATTAAGCAGCATCAGGCGTTGGCATTTGCGCGATCAAATGCCGATACGAGAGATAACACGCAGGACAGGACTCTCCCGCAACACCATCAGGAAGTACTTGGCCAACAAGGTCGTTGAGCCCAAGTACCCGCACCGCAGGACTCCCAGCAAGCTCGACGACTATGCTGCCAAACTGACGGCATGGCTGAAGACGGAAGCCGGCAAGGGGCGCAAGCAGAAGCGCAGTATCAAGCAACTTCATCGCGACCTGGTCCAGCACCATTGCCACATCGTGGAATCTGGCAACGACAGTTACCGCTTCAGAAACAGTTCAACTCAATCCGGAAAGGAGGGCAAAAACAAAAAACTATCTACAACCTGAAAGGTTCAGAGATAATTCAAGGGTGGGTCAAAATTCAATGCAAACCATGGGTCAGATTTACACGCAATTCAACAGTCAGACCACACGCTTTGCGCAAGGTGAGGCCAGGCACGGCGCTTTGGAAGCAGGTCACGCACTACCTGCAAGAGGGTTACTCGCCGGAGCAGATTGCTGGCACACTGGCAACCGTGCATCCAGACGCTCCCACCTTGCAAGCTTCTCACGAAACCATCTACACCGCGATCTATGCGATGCCGCGCGGGGAGTTGCGCACCGAAGTGATTGGCTGGTTGCGATTTGGCCATGCCAAGCGCCGTCCGCGTGCACGTGGTGAAGATCGGCGCGGTCGGATTCCTGATATGGTCAGCATCCATGACCGCCCTCCAGAGATTGAGGAGCGACTGATACCGGGGCACTGGGAAGGCGATCTCATCAAGGGGGCGCATAACCGCTCGTCAGTGGGTACGCTGGTAGAACGCACCACGCTGTTCACCGTGCTGGCCAAGATGGAAGATGCTAGCACGGCATCGGCAGTGAAGAGTTTCAGTCATGTGCTCAATCGCATCGAAGCACAGAAGCGCTTGTCGATGACCTACGATCAGGGCCGTGAAATGGCGGGACATCAGCAACTGGCGTCAGAGACCGGCATCAAGGTCTACTTCGCTGACCCGCACAGCCCTTGGCAGCGGGGGCGCAACGAGAACACCAACGGACTGGTACGGCAGTACCTGCCAAAGGGGAGCGACTTGAGCGTGTTCTCACAAGAAGAACTCGATGCAATTGCGTGGAAGCTGAACACCCGGCCTCGCAAGTCACTTGGGTTCAAATGTCCGGTAGAAATGTTTATGCCAGATGCTTTTGACTTTAGGCAGCATCACGCTGCCCTTTTTGCACTCGGTGCTTGAAACCGCCACATTATCTTCTTTAGTCTTTACCGGATCGAACAACCATGGCCATCAAAGCAACCGTATTCAAAGCCGCCCTCCAGATCGCCGACATGGATCGCCACTATTACGCCGACCACGCGCTGACGCTGGCGCGGCATCCGTCGGAAACCGACGAGCGCATGATGGTGCGCCTGCTCGCCTTCGCGCTCTATGCCGACGAATCGCTGGCTTTCGGCAGAGGCATGAGCAATGATGATGAGCCCGATCTGTGGCAGAAAGACCTCACCGGCGCAATCGAACGCTGGGTAGATGTCGGCCTGCCCGACGAACGCGCCATCCGCAAAGCCTGCGGGCGCGCCGACCAGGTCGTGGTCATCAGCTATGGCCGCGCGGCGAATATCTGGTGGAATGAGAATCGCAGCAAACTGCAACGCCTGAACAATCTCACCGTGCTCAATCTGTCCAGCGAAACCACGCAGGCGCTCGCCGCACTGGCCAGCCGCAACATGCAACTTCAATGCACCCTGCAGGAAAACGACATCATGTTGACCAGCGCTGCCGGCATGATCGAGATCGAACCGGTGGTATGGCAGGGCAGCTTCCGCTCGGCTAACGCATGACCGCAAAACCCTGCCCCTGCGGCGCGACGGACTACGCCGCCTGTTGCGGCTGTTACCACGGCGGCGCTCCCGCACCGGATGCCGCAGCGTTGATGCGCTCGCGCTACAGCGCCTATGTGCTCAAACTGAAAACCTACCTGCTGGGCACCTGGCATCACACCACCCGCCCCGCCGCGCTCGATCTCGCGGCAGACAACGCCAAGTGGCTGGGGCTGGGGCTGAAGAAGCACACGCCGGAATCGGCCGATCGCGCCACGGTGGAATTCGTCGCGCGCTACAAGATCGGCGGCCGCGCCCACCGCTTGCACGAGATCAGCCGTTTCGTGCGCGAGGAAGGTCAATGGCTCTACGTGGATGGGGAATTTCCGGGCTGATCCAATGCTGCTTGCTTAACCGTTCTGTTACAGATTCGTAGCCCGGATGCAGCGCTAGCGGAATCCAGGGGCATCGGCTCCATCCCCGGATTACACTGCGCTGCATCCGGGCTACTTGTTTGGTTCCAGCTCGTCCAGGTGCGGTATGCGTTAGCCCAGATATTTGTCCAGCCGCTTACCCAGAATAAATTTTTCCTGTCTTGAATTAAAAATAAGGTTCAGCGTCAAACATCCGAAAATCACAGCGCTTCTGCTACAGTCACGCCATGAGCAAACTAACCCTGGATCGTATCCTGCAATCGCAGGGCTTTGGCACCCGCAAGTGGTGCGCCGAACTGATCGCCGACGGCGAAGTAGCCTTCAATGGCAAAGTCGTCCGCGACAGCCGCGCCGCAATCGAGGCCGATGGCCTGGAATTCGCCGTCTACGGCGAAGTGTGGACTTACCGCGAGCATGTCTATATCGCGTTGAACAAGCCGGCCAATTTCGAATGCTCGCGCAAGGCCAGCCACCATCCCGGCGTGCTGACCCTCCTGCCGGAACAATTCACCCGCCGCGACGTGCAGCCGGTCGGCCGCCTCGATCACGACACCACCGGCCTGCTGCTGATGTCGGATGACGGGCCGTTCATCCACAAACAATCCTCGCCGAAACATCACGTGCCCAAGGTCTATGTCGCCACCACGCAGGAACCGGTCACGCCGGAGCTGGTCGCGAAGTTGCTGGCCGGGGTGAAGCTGCACGACGAGCCGGGATCGCTGGCCGCAGTGACCTGCCGCAGGGTCGATACGCATCGACTCGAGATCGTGCTGGAGCAGGGCAAATACCATCAGGTCAAACGCATGCTGGCGGCGGCCGACAACCACTGCGTCGCGCTGCGCCGTTCGCAGATCGGCATGCTGAAGCTTGACGAGCTGGGGCTGGCCGAGGGCGAATGGTGTTATCTGGATGCGGCGCAACTGGCGCTGTTGAAGCCGGACTGATCTTAAAAACCGTCGTTGGCAGGTAATATCGTTTTACTTCGACGCGTTGCGCCGTTCTTGTAGGTGCGAATTTATTCGCACGTAACCTGTTGCTCGGGCGAATGAATTCGCCCCTACCCCTTACCCCCTGCCACTGCGGTTTTTAACGTAAAACAGCGTCTGTAGGAGCGCAATTTATTGCGCGATATCTGTAGTTAATCGCGCAATAAATTGCGCTCCTACAACAGGTTTCATTATCAGGGGTGGCTTCTGCCGTGCCCGTGAGGTTGATCGCCCGCCCCTGCAAATCACCACTGTTTTTATCAGGTGCGGGTGAGCCACCCGGAGTAAAATCCGCCTTTATTCAAAAAGCACCTGTCAAATGTCTATCCAGTGGTTTCCCGGTCACATGACCTCGGCGCGCAAAAAAGCGTCCGAGACCATGGAATTTATCGACGTCGTCATCGAAGTGCTGGATGCGCGCGCGCCGGAAGCGAGCTGCAACCCGATGATCCGGGAGTTGCGCGAGCACCGCCAGCGCCCCTGCCTGAAGATCCTCAACAAGGCCGACCTCGCCGACCCCGCCGTCACGCAGGCCTGGCTGAATTTCTACAACCAACAGGCAGGCGTCAAGGCCGTGGCGCTGAGCTGCAAGAGCCCCAGCGACGCCGCCAAGGTACCCAAGCTGTGCCAGCCGCTCGCGCCGCATCGCGACAACAACCACAAGCCGCTGCGCATGATGATCATGGGCATCCCCAACGTCGGCAAATCCACGCTGATGAATATGCTGCTCAAGCGCCGCGTCGCCAATGTCGGCGACGAACCCGCCGTGACCAAATCCCAGCAGTGCCACCAACTCAACGAGCGCATGACGCTCACCGACTCGCCCGGCCTGATGTGGCCGAAGATCGAGCACCCTGAAGACGGCCTGATGCTCGCCGCGATCCACGCGATCGGCCGCAACGCCGTCATCGAGGAAGAGATCGCCGCACATCTCGCCAATATTCTGCTGGAGCGCTATCCCGCGCAACTCGCCGAACGCTTCGGTCTGGATGTGGCGGGGATGGATGGCATCGGCGTGGTCGAAGCCGTCGCCAAAAAGCGCGGCTGTCTGCTGAAAGGCAAGGGCGGGGAACCGGATCTGGAAAAAGCGGCGATGATCCTGCTGACGGAATACCGCGCCGGCAAGCTGGGCCGCATCAGCCTCGAGACTCCCGAGACGCGCGAGGCGATGCTCAAACAAGCACCGGGTATTCCTGTTGACACTTCCCCGTTGAACCAATGAAAACCCCAAAAAGAATCGAACCGCTCGTCGAAGACGGCGTTGTGGACAAGGTCATGCGCCAGCTGATGAGCGGAAAAGAGGCGACGGTCTATGTCGTCCAGTGCGGCGACGAGGTTCGTTGCGCGAAGGTTTACAAGGAAGCCAACCAGCGCGGCTTCCATCAGGCGGTTCACTACACCGAAGGCCGCAAGGTGAAGAACAGCCGCCAGGCCCGCGCGATGGAAAAAGGCTCGCGCTACGGGCGCCAGGAGCAGGAATCGGCCTGGCAACGCGCCGAGGTGGACGCGTTGTACAAGCTCGCCGCCGCGGGCGTGCGCGTGCCGCACCCCTATGGCTTTTACGAGGGCGTGCTGCTGATGGAGCTGGTGTCGGACGAACAGGGCGCGCCCGCTCCCCGGCTCAACGACCTAGAGCTCACGGAACAACAGGCCAGGGAATTTCACGCGATGCTGATCCGGCAAGTCGTGCTGATGCTGTGCGCCGGCATCGTCCACGGCGATCTGTCCGAGTTCAACATCCTCGTCGACAGCCGGGGGCCGGTCATCATCGATTTGCCGCAGGCGGTGGATGCCGCCGCAAACAACAATGCCAGCCGCATGCTGGAGCGCGACGTCGAAAACCTGGCCAACTACTTCGGCCAGTTTGCCCCCGAGCTGCAAGCCACCCAGTACGGCAAGGAAATATGGGCGCTCTACCAGCGCGGCGAACTGTTTCCCGACACGCTGTTGACCGGCCGCTTCCAGCAAAGCGAAAAACAAGCCGACCTGCGCTCCGTGATGCGTGAAATCGATTCCGCGCGCGACGATCACGCCGCCAAGCTGCGCTACCAGCAGCTCAAGAGAGAAGAGGGCCGGTAGATGAGCGATTACCCCATCATCAACTGGAACGAGGCGGGCGAAGAAAAATCCGCGCGCTGGCGCTCGGAAAGCGGCACGCCGCCGCCCAGGCGCGTGGTCATCGCCGACGACCGCATGACCGCCGATGACGCCTACCATCTGGCCTGCGAGGGCACCGCGCTGCTGTGGCGCGGCGATTTTCAGAACGCGCGCCAATTGCTGCAGGCCATGACAAGGCGCGCAAATGAAATACCGCGTCGACATAAGAACCGAAAAATCCCGGCCACACCCGCCGAAGCCTTTAACCTGCATCGCCTCGCCCAATCGCAGCGCGCCCGCACCCTAGGCATGCTGCTGATTCCGTTCGAGGCGGACCACAGCATCCCGCTGCGCCGCGCACCCGATGCGCGCGCGGCCTGCACGGAAGCCTATGGCCCCGCAACCGAACCCTACGTCGCATCGCTGCGCGGATTGCAGGGAATCATCGGCGCCTACGAGTGGCGCAAGAATGGCGTGGAGATTCCGGCGCTGGGCGCGCGCATTCATCCGCATTACGGCGTATTCGCGCCGATACGCGGCGAGTACATCGGGCTGGTGAACGAGGCCCCGTTGCCCGAACTGACGAACACCCAGTCGGTGGCGTTCGATATCGGCACCGGCACCGGCGTGCTCGCCGCCGTGCTGGCGCGCCGAGGCATCAAACGCATCGTCGCCACCGATCAGGACCAGCGCGCGCTGGCCTGCGCGCGCGAAAATCTGGCGCGTCTGGGCCTTGCCGCGCAGGTTGACGTGGTGCAAACCGACCTCTTTCCCGAAGGGCGCGCCCCGCTGGTCGTGTGCAACCCGCCGTGGGTTCCGGCACGGCCAAGCTCGCCGCTTGAGCACGCAATATTCGACCCGGAGAGCCGTATGCTGCGCGGATTCCTCAACGGGCTGGCCGCGCATCTGGAACCGGGCGGCGAGGGCTGGCTGATCCTCTCCGACCTTGCCGAGCATCTGGGTCTGCGCACCCGCGCAGAATTGCTGGCCTTAATCGATGCGGCGGGCCTGAAAGTGCTGGGTAAAATAGACGTGAAGCCGCATCACCCCCGCGTCTCCGACACCAGCGACCCGTTGCACGCGGCCCGTGCTGCGGAGCTCACCTCGCTGTGGCGGCTGGCCGCAGCGGCATGATAGAAGTCATCATCCTGGCGGTCGCGCTCAGCATGGACGCCTTTGCGGTTTCCATCGGGCTGGGCGCCAAGAAAAACATGCCCGGCCTGGCGCTGAAAGCAGGACTGTTCTTCGGCATCTTTCAGGCCCTGATGCCCTTCATCGGATATCTGGGCGGCAAGGGCGTTTTGGGCTGGGTAGACGCCTATGCCCACTGGATAGCCTTTGGCCTGCTGGCGCTGATCGGCGCAAAAATGATTTACGAAGGCTTCCAGGAAGGCATCGAAGAAGAAATCTCGGCCGTCACCAACAAGATGATGCTGATCCTGTCCATCGCCACCAGCATCGACGCCATGGCCGCCGGGTTCAGCCTGACGCTGCTGGACGCCAACCCTTATATCGCCTGCCTCGTCATCGGAATAACCACTTTCGCCTTCAGCTGGGCCGGCGTGTTCATCGGCAAAAAAAGCGGCACCTGGCTCGAAAGCAAGGCGGAGATTTTCGGCGGCACGGTCTTGATCCTGATCGGTTTTAAAATACTGCTTTTCTGAATTTGTTTCAATTATTGCGCCAGCCGGATTGGCAAACGGCTATCAATTCGTCGCAATCCTCGATGGCCGGCAAACATGTTGCGCCCTGGCAAACCCACGCGCTGACACCTTGCGACAAAGGCTTCGCCAGCGTCTCCGGCAAGCCGGTGAATTCGCCTTCAAGCGCCAGAATCAGCGTGCCGGGCCAATAGTGCTGCAACAGTTGCCGGCGCCATGCCGCGCTTGCCCCCGGCGCGCTGCGCAGGATGACGATTTGCGGCGGCGCAAGATATTCCTGCAACGCCATCAGCAGGCTCATGAAGCCCGCCGGTTGTTGTGCCAAATCCGGGTAATAAAGCTTCAGCGTACGTTCGGCAGCTTCGAGGTAGCGTGCCTCTCCCAGCAAATGGCCGAGACGCTGCAAGGCGAAGGCCGCGATGCCGTTGCCGGACGGCGTGGCGTTGTCGTGGCCGGGCTTGGGGCGGTGGATCAGTTTTTCGTGATCGTGGCTGGTGAAGAAAAATCCTCCCTCCTGCGTGTCCTCGAATTGTTCCAGCAACACATCGGCGAGTGCGCGGGCAAACTCCAGGTCGGCCGGGCGAAACTCCGCCTGCAGCAATTCCAGCAGCGCGTCGAGCAGGAACGCATAATCATCCAGATAGGCATTCAGGTGCGCCTTGCCGTCCTTGCAGGTCGCCAGCAGGCGGCCGTTTTGCCACATCGTGGTGCGGATGAAATCCGCCGCGCGCTGCGCCGAGACCAGCCACGCCGGTTCTTCCAGCGTCCTGCCCGCGTGCGCCATGCCCTTGATCATCAGCGCGTTCCAGCTGACCAGAATCTTCTCATCGCGCCCCGGATGCACCCGGTTGGCACGCGCGGCGAACAGCTTCTGTTGCGCGCTGGCGAGCAGTTGCTCGACCTGCTCCAGCGGCAGATGGCGCGCCTGCGCGATGGCATCCAGCGGCTGGGCAACCAGCAGATTCCAATGCCGGTTTTCGAAGTTTGGATACTGATCCAAGCCGTAGTACACGGCCGCGATGTCGTACTCCTCCGCGCTCAACAGGCTTTTCACCTGCTCCGGCGTCCACACGTAATACTTACCTTCCTCGTGTTCGGAATCCGCATCCAGGCTCGAATAAAAACCGCCCTGCGGCGATTGCATCTCGCGCATCGCCCAGCCGGCGATGCCTTGCGCCACGCGCCTGAATACTGCCTCGCCAGTCAGCACATGGGCATCGGCGTAAAGCGCCAGCAGCGGGCCGTTGTCGTACAGCATTTTTTCAAAGTGGGGAATCGCCCAGCGCTCATCCACGCTGTAGCGGCAGAAACCGCCGCCCAACTGGTCGTGGATGCCTCCGTCCGCCATCTTGCGCAGCGTGTGCAGCGCCATGTTGCGCGCATCCGGATCGCCGCCGCGCGCGGCGCGCCTTAACAGGAATTCCAGTCCGGCCGGTTGCGGAAACTTCGGCGCGCCGCCAAAGCCGCCGTGGACTGCATCGAATGCCTGCCGCGATGCGCCACATACCGCATCCAGCGGCGCATCGCTGAAACTGACTTGGTCTTCCACGCTCGGCAGCATGGAATCAAATGCGTGCAGCAGCGACGCGTTTTGCCGGGCAATATCCTCCCGGCGCGAGCGATAAATCCCGGCAACCTGCTCCAGCAACTGCACAAAGCCGGGCAGGTTGTAGCGCGCCTTCTTGGGAAAATAAGTACCGCCGAAAAACGGCGTTTGATCCGGCGTCAAAAACAACGTGAGCGGCCAGCCGCCGCTGCGCTGCGTCAGCATCGCATGGGCGGCCTGATAAATCTGGTCGAGGTCGGGGCGCTCTTCGCGATCCACCTTGATGTTGATGAACAGCCGGTTCATCACCGCCGCGACCCAAGCATCCTCGAATGACTCATGCGCCATGACATGGCACCAGTGGCAGGCGGAATAACCGATGGAAAGCAGGATCGGCTTATCCTGCTCGCGCGCGCAGCGCAGCGCTTCCTCGCCCCACGGAAACCAGTCCACCGGGTTATTGGCATGCTGCTGCAAATAAGGGCTGGTCTCCTGAGCGAGGCGGTTGGGCATGGTTGATGTACTCCGGGTTGCTCGATGCACACATCTTACATTTTTCGCTTTGAAACATCCGGTGCAATACCAGCTGCCCTTCGTCAAGCTCAGGACAGGGTTATTGCGCTACGCTGACTGCGTGATTCAAAAACCGTAGCCTACCCTTGGGGTTACGGGAAAAACTAATGCGATGCTGAACTCATTAGGGAAGCGTCGATTAAACCCAATTGCTGGATTGCGCGCTGTTTTCTCCTCCCCTGACAAGGGGAGGCCGGGAGGGGTTAAAGCTGTTAGCTAAGCATGGCAATGCCTTCATCCAAAAGCAAACCCCCTCCAACTCCCCCTTATCAGGGGGAGAGCCATATGCTTACTACGCGATCGAATAAATCGGCGTTTCATTAGCTTTTAATTCAGCGCCTGCAACACCGCCTTGAGCAAAGTCCAACAGCGCGCCACCGATTCGATCTCGACGCGCTCGCCGGGCGCGTGCGCGCCGCGGATATCCGGGCCGAAGGAGATCATATCCAGCTGCGGGTGGCTCGCGGCGAGCAGGCCGCATTCCAGCCCGGCGTGGATCACCTGCAAGCCGGCAGGCTGGCCGAACTGTTCGGCGTAGACCCGCTGGCACAGCGCGAGCAGGTTCGAGGCCGGGTTCGGCGTCCAGCCCGGATACGCGCCTTCCTTCCATGCCTGGAAGCCATAGGATGAGGCCTGCGCCACCAGCTTGTCGGCCAGCGCATCGGCGCGTGCATCGTGCAGCGAGCGCACCTTGAACGTCGCTTTTAACGCGCCCTGCTCCAGCGCGAGCACGCCGAGGTTGCTTGAGGTGTCGGTCACGCCGGGGAAAGCCTCGCTGACGCGCGCGACCCCGTTCGCGGCGATGTCGAGGAAGGCGAGCAGACGATCCTGTTCCGCACGCGCAATGGATGTTTCAGGCGGCATGTCGTAGTGCTGGCACGCGAACGAAATGTTGGCATCCGCCTCCGCGAACCGCTGCCGCCATGCCTCGTGCCGATGCCGCACCCACTCGTCGATCGTCGATGCCAGCGCAGCGGGCAGCGCGCAGGTCGCGAACGCCTCGCGCGGGATCGCGTTGCGCGCCGTGCCGCCCTGCATCCCGATCAGGCGCAGGTCGGTGTGCGCGCATAGATCGCGCAGCGCCTCGGCCAGCAGCTTGACCGCATTGCCGCGCCCGAGATGGATGTCGATGCCGGAATGGCCGCCGCGCAGCCCGGATACTTCAAACCGCAGCAGTGCATAGTCCGGCGGCACCTCTTGCTGTGCGCAATCGTGGCGCACCTCCACATCCACGCCGCCCGCGCAGCCGAGATAGAAATGCCCCCACTCCTCGGTGTCGAGGTTGATCAGCACCTTGCCCCGCAACGTGCCGGGCGCCAACCCGCGCGCGCCGTCCATGCCGGATTCCTCGTTGACGGTCAGCAGCACCTCCAGCGGCGGATGGATCAGGCCCGGCGCTTCCAGCGCGGCCAGCGCGAGCGCGACGCCGATGCCGTTGTCCGCGCCCAGCGTCGTGTCCTCAGCGACCAACCAGCCGTCACGCACCACCGCATTGATCGGGTCGCGCTCGAAGTCGTGCTTTGTTCCGGTGTTGGCCTGGCACACCATGTCGAGATGGCCTTGCAGGATCACGCCGGGCATCGCCTCGCAGCCGGGGCTGGCCGGCTTTTTCAGGATCAGGTTGCCCGCATCATCGACGATGGCAGTGATGCCGCGCGCCTGCGCCCAGCCGATCAGGTATTCGCGTAGCGCCGCCTCGTGCAGCGAGGAACGAGGTATCGCGCACAGCGTCGCGAAATGCGCCCAGACGGAGTGCGGTTGCAGGTTTTTCAAAGATGTCGGCATTTTTATATAAACATTTCAAATGTGCAGGGGCGTAGGCTTTAATCCCCGGTCGATTACTCCGAAGGGTATGGCAAAGCAGTGCAAGAGGCTCAATCATGGCGAATGAATAGTGCTCCGCTTTGTATTATTTTATACACAGTAGAGCCGTAATAGCGGGCTTGTAAAAAAGGAATGGCCTGATATATTGAAAACCATGTATTTCAAAAGATGGCATGAGGGGGATTTATGCTTGATGAAAAACAAAAAATTAACCAGATCATTAGCCTGAGCCAGGAAATTGCCAGGGTAAACGACCTGGACATTCTCCTTGAGCACGTCCTCACTGTGTCATGTCAATTCACCAACGCTGATGCCGGCTCCATATACATCATGGAGGGGAAGTGCCTGAAATTCAGCTACACGTTGAACAATACCTTGCAGAAGAGGCTGCAGCCTGGACAGAAGCTGATCTATTCCACCTTCACGACACCTGTCGATAACGAATCGATATGCGGTTACGTGGCGGGTACAGGCGAGATGCTCAATATACCGGATGTCTATGAGCTCAAGGATAACGTCACTTACGCATTCAACAAAAGCTTTGACGATATCTCCCAATACCGCACGAGGTCGATGCTGACCTTCCCGATGAAGAGCCTCAATGATGAAGTTATCGGCGTGCTCCAGCTGATAAATTCAATGGATGAAGACGGGAACATCATCCCTTTTTCAAAAGACGATGAACAGTACATCCTCCACTTTGCCAACAATGCGGCCATTGCCATAGAGAGGGCCAAGCTTACCCGGGACATCCTCCTCAGGATGATCAGCATGGCGGAGCTCAGGGATCCAAAAGAGACCGGCGCCCATGTAAACAGGGTGGCCGGATATGCCGTTGAGATATACGAGGTATGGGCAAACCGCCGCGGTGTATCCAAGGTTGAGATTGCGAAGAACAAGGACATACTGAGGATCGCCGCCATGCTCCACGATGTTGGCAAGGTGGCCATCTCGGACATGATCCTCAAGAAACCGGCTCGCCTCGATCCTGCCGAATACGAAATCATGAAGACTCACACCTATCTTGGTGCAAGGCTCTTTGCCGTATCCCACTCCGATTTTGACGAGGCCTCAGCCGAGGTGGCACTCTCCCACCATGAACGCTGGGACGGAAACGGGTACCCGGGGTATATCAACGTCATGTCGGGCCAGTGCTTGCCGGGTCATGAAACCGGCGAAGGCAAAGCCATGGGCCGCAAAGGCGAAGAGATACCACTCTTTGGCAGGCTGGTGGCGATAGCGGATGTCTATGACGCCCTGTCATCCCAGCGTGTTTACAAGGAGGCATGGGATCAGGAGCAGGTTCTGGATGAATTGAGAAAAGAGCGGGGCAAGCATTTTGACCCGGAAATGATAGACGCCTTCTTTATAGCCCTCGACTCGATCAATGCCGTGAGTAAGAGGTATGTTTGACGGCAGGTAACAATAGAATCATTCGGGGATAAGGGGCCGGATCGGCCCCTTTGATCTTTCAGGGCTTGCGGAACAACTCGTCGAGCGGGGCTTGCAGCATCCGGGCGCGGCTGTCGTAGCCGATGGCGCGCAGCCTGCCCGAATTGATCTTCTTCATTTCCATGGTGGCATCCTGAAACTATTTCGAGGCTGACTCCAATGGCACTTGCTGCCCCGATTATTCCGGATTGCGCAGAAACCAGTCCAGCGCGCGGTTTGCGTTCCGGGGATTGCGGTGAAAGGCGCCGTGGCCTTCGTTGCCGTCTTCGATCGCAAATTCGACCTCGGCACCGAGTTTCTTCAGCCATTCACCGGTGCGCCGCATGCCAGGGCAGCCATCCCGATCCGGATGGGTGTCGCGCTCTCCGCAGGACGTGATCCAGCGCGAACCCTTGTAAGGCATGTCGCCGAACCGGCCGGTATCGACCGCCCGTGTCGGCGGATAATCCAGCGAAGCCCTGCCCGAATTTGCCACGAACAGGCTGAAATAACGCTGCCCCTTATTGCGATCCAGCGCGGCTACCGCATAAATGTTTGCCGAACCTCGGCTGAATCCTTCCAGCATCGCATCGCCGGGTTTGATCTCCATGCGCCGCATCAGCAGATCGACCTCGCGGTAGATGTCGAAAGGCGAGTAGTAATCCTGCGTCTTGTCTCCGCTGCCGAGCCACCATTGCAGGCTGATGATGCCGAGATTACGGTCTTTAAGGAAAGGGCTCCATATCTCCAGGTCGCGCGTCGCGAACCCGTTGCTGCCATGCAGCGATACGATCCACTTGTGCGGCTTACCCTTGAGGGCTTGCGGCTCCCACACCAGAAAGAAACTGCGCCCATCTTTTGTGGGAATTACCTCTGTGTTGCCGGTGAGTTTCGCCTCCTGCGCCGCGCGGTCGTATAGCTGCCTGGCCTGGCCGGAGAGCGGGTCGGCGGTAGCGTTCATGCCGGCCGCAGCCAGCATGAATGTCAAAACAAAGTAGCGTACAAATTTGCTCATGCGCGCCTCACTGATAATGGCCTCTTCGATTCTCTGGTTTTCAGGGTTTCCCGAATAACCCGTCGAGCGGGTTCTTGCCTGCGGGGGCGCTGCCGGAGACGCGCTTCGCCGCGAACTCCTCCTCGATGTTGTCGCGGTAGAAGCTCCAGGCCGCCCCCGAGCCGCTGAGCCGGCGCCAAGTATCCTCGCCGACGCCGCCGTACTGCAGCGTGCTGCCGTCGTCGAGCTGCACCTGCAGCATCCGGGCGCGCGCATCGTAGCCGATGGCGCGCAACCTGCCCGAATTGATCTTCTTCATTTCCATGGTGATATTCTGAAAATCATTGCGATGCTGGCCACATTAGTCCGGCAATTTTTCAGGCTTGCATACGTGCTTTTCCTTGTGCACCTTTTTGCCGCACTTGGCGCAGACGAACTTCGGATCGGCCTGTTTTTTGGCGCGTTTTTCCGCGTCCTTCGTTCTGCACAGGGTTTTCGACATAAAGCCCTTTCAGTCTAAAAACGTGTGTCCCTTTGCGATGTCGACTCCGTTAGCTCTCATTAACCCTCAAAAACAAATCGACTCCGACACCTTTAGTAGTAATTGCGATGCTGACCCTATTGGCTATTTGTACTGCCTTTCATCAAGCAACACGGGAGGTGCACCGGAATTATCGTACAGTTGCCAGCTATCCACCAGCAACTTGTAGCGCTCAAAATTTGCAATGCCATGCGCGAAGCGGCGGCGAATGACCTCGTTTAACATGAATCACGCGTAGCGTTCGTTTGCCCCTTCTCCCGCAAGCGGGAGAAGGTTTGGATGAGGGAAACGGACATGCAATTTTGAACGGCCTTTGTCATGTCCGTTGGGGACATTATGCCCGCCCTGATGTGGTGTGTCAGGCCGCCTTTTCCAGCGTGGAATCCGGCACCAGCCGGTTCTGGTACAGGTCGGCGATGGGGAAGCACAAGTCGTAATCACCCCACACCAATTCGCCGTGTTCGATGCGAAACGCCGCGAAGCGTGATGGTTCGAGATAAGCGCGAATATCGGGGTGACGCGACAGCGACAGGAACGGCTTGAAATCCACCGTCTGCGCTGTGCCGTCCTCAAAAGACAGGTGCAGCGCATAATCGCCGACCTGCTCCACAGCCTTGATGTTGATTATTGCAGGAATCATTTCAGCCTCCTCGTAATGCGTTCCGATTTTACAGGTTTATGCAGCACGAAAAAATCAATCCACTTGCTGACAATATCTGCGGCGCGAGAGGAAACAAGCTCCTCAAAATGACGCATATCGGCAGTACCTAGCGGTGCGCGTCCAGCGACATCCGAATAGCGAATTTCTGTGATCTCGCCATTGACTACGATGATTTCGGCGCGTGATTCACGATCCTGAGATTTGCCGTGGACGTGCACAGGCTCATGCTCATTGGCATAGAACAAAATGATCAAACCGAAATATTCGTAGAGCTTTGGCATTGCATGCCTCCTTCCACTAGCGCAACCTTCGTTCGAAGTTTTTCACCTGGAAAAACTAATGCGATGCTGACCCCATTAGCTCTCTTTAGTTCGAAACAAACAAATCCGCCCCCATTTTCATATTTTTTTATGAACTAATTTGTTGATAGAGGCTATTAATTGCTTGGTCAATCCCTTGTCGATTCTTGCTAGCTATAAAGTTTAAGCACTTAACAACGAAAGCATCATCGATTGGCAAAATGATACCCAATGATGATTTAGCTGCATCGCGGCATCGAGCAATTACTGTTTCAGGCTTATCAGACGACCTATAAAACAACATACCCAGTTTCCCGCGATTATGATCAAACCTTCCTAGTAGTTGATCGAATTCTGGATTTGCTATGTCGTCAGTGTAATTCTTACATTCGACATGAACGATGTTTGCCTTTATATCTTGATCCAGAGCTATTCGATAAAAGAAACCACTATCCTTGCCATTGGTATATATAACGTCAATTCTTTTCCGCCCATTATTTATTTCGGCTTCTTTCTTAGGGTAAATCAAGCTAGGAAAAAATATGAAGCTCACAATACCAATCATTAACTCGTGATATTTACTTGCAAATTTGGCGCCTGAAGGAATGAGCCTTAGCTGACCTGCAAGATGATTAGCCAAATCTGTTTCGTTAATAATATCCCTAGAAATGTTTGGTATTTTGCTTGAAGCATCTTTTAATGAGTCTCTATATTTATCGATGACTTCAGGATGCTTACTTGAAAACTCCGCGAGGAAATCTTTGTCTGTAGGGTAGTGTGCATCAACGGTTTTTTTGTAAACGATTTGCTTAGTGACTTGGCCTTTTTTATTTTTTATAGTGGTCACAAGAGAATCATTGGCGCGCTTATGTTCTTCCTGCAAAAATTCAAGAACAAATTTTGAGCGGAAAGTTGCGTGATCAACCCCAACCTGGTACCTCACCGTATATTTAGGGACAAGAATTATTTTCCCGCCATTGCATACAGGTAGGCTGACATATGACTGTTGCCATTCTTCTTTATCCATATCCCAAAAAAAACCTGAGGCCACGCTACGCATAGGAATCTCAAACAATTCACATTGTGTCTGCGTATAAGAAATTAACGCACCCCTAATAATATTAGTCGTCATATCTGAAATCTTATCCCTCCCAATAAGAGGAATAAAAAGTGCAAAGTCAGAGAGATCTTCTAACAAACCACTTTTTGCTGCCTTACTATTTCTTAATGCCTTAAACATTTCTCCAGCTTGATGCGGCCCAATTCCTCGGCCTTTATTTCCCGGCTGCGACACTCCCAACTTTGTCTCTTCGGGTTCACCCAAGTGAGAAAGCAAGCGAGTGCCTTTAGCAATATCATTATTTTTTATTGCTAAGAGAATAGTTTGAAAATAAGAAACCACTAACTGATGGCATTGAAGAGACCATTCATCATCTCTGGTGGTTAGTGCATACGGATCAATATACAAAGGTGTATCAAGATCAATATCAATATCTACAAAATCCAATTCAGCTTGAGTTTTGTTTATGTTGAAAACACTTGAGAAACTAGTCATAAGTTTTCCTTTAGCACCACACGGAAACAAAGTACAACTTCTGCCCCATTAAGCCTATCGGCTAATCGGCTTATACCGTATCCGCTTCGGCTTCGCGCCCTCTTCGCCCAGCCGCTTCCTCTTGTCGGCAACTATTGGGGTCAGCATCGCAATCATTTCTCCGCCTCCCAATCTTCCAGCTTCAACCCCGCGATGCGCGAAAATTCGCCCGTGTTATGCGTCACCAGTACGCAGTTATTCGCCAATGCAATTGCGGCGATCTGCAAGTCGTAGGGTCCGATGGGTGTGCCTTTGCGCGCGAGGTCGGCGCGGATTTCGCCGGAGATGCGCGCTGCCTCGCTGGCAAATGGAAGACTGGGCAGCCATTCAAGCAGGGTCTTCAGGTGTTGGCGGTTTTCATCAATTCGACTGCTCTTGCTCGCACCGAACCATAGTTCGGCTTCCACAGGCGCACATATGACGAGTTCGGATCGGCCTGCTTTGCGAACACTCGCCACAACGCGGGCGTGGTTCTTCATCAATGCGATGACTGCGTTGGTGTCGAGCAGGTAAGCCATCAGTCCAGTTCGCGGCGCGGCACGTCAGTGCCGAGATCGTCGTCGGTGATGTCTTCGGGAAAATCATCGCTGAGTTTGCCTGCGATGGCGGCAAGAAAGGTATCCGTATCACCGGCTGGTGCGGCTGATTTTTCGGTATAACGCCGCTCCAGGAATTCGATGAAGTCCAGCGCCTCGCGTGCCGCCTGATCCGGCAGCCTGCGGCTGTGTTGGTAGATTTGTTCGGCTAATGTCATGGCATTGCTCCTGTTCAGATGCGGCTGCCCATAACTGCTTGCATGGTCAGCCTCCTTGTTGAATAAGGGCATTCTAGTCTGAGCAACGCATGTTAGCCACCCCGTCATGCTTCGACAAAGCTCAGCACGAACGGGGTTTTGCCTCACCGGCTAATCGGCTTATACCGAATCCGCTTCGGCTTCGCGCCCTCTTCGCCGAGGCGCTTCTTCTTGTCCGCCTCGTATTCCTGATAGTTGCCGTCGAAGAACGTCCACTTGGAGTCGCCTTCCGCCGCGAGGATGTGGGTGGCGATCCGGTCGAGGAACCAGCGGTCGTGGGAGATGACCATCACGCAGCCGGCGAATTCGAGCAGGGCGTCTTCGAGCGCGCGCAGAGTTTCCACGTCGAGGTCGTTGGAGGGTTCGTCGAGCAGCAGCACATTGCCGCCGGAGATCAGCGTCTGCGCGAGGTGCAGGCGTCCGCGTTCTCCGCCGGAGAGCTGGCCGACGATCTTGGCCTGGTCGCCGCCCTTGAAGTTGAAGCGCCCGATGTAGGCGCGCGCCGGGGTCTCGTATTTGCCCACGGTGAGGATCTCGTTGCCGCCGGAGATCGCGTCGAACACGGTCTTGTCGTTGTCCAGCGAATCGCGCGCCTGGTCGACATGCGCGATCTTCACGGTGGTGCCGATCTTGACTTCGCCGGAATCCGGCTGCTCCTTGCCGGTGATCAGCTTGAATAGCGTGGACTTGCCCGCGCCGTTCGGGCCGATGATGCCGACGATCGCGCCGGGCGGCACCTTGAAGCTGAAGTCGTCGATCAGCAGGCGGTCGCCATAGGCCTTGGAGACGTTGTTGAATTCGATGACTTCGTTGCCGAGCCGTTCACCGACGGGAATGAAGATTTCCTGCGTCTCGTTGCGCTTCTGGTGTTCCTGCGAATTGAGTTCCTCGAAGCGCGCGATACGCGCCTTGGATTTCGCCTGGCGTCCTTTCGGATTTTGCCGCACCCATTCCAGTTCCTGCTTCATCGATTTGGCGTGAGCGTCGAGCTGCTTCTGCTCGGTCTCCAGCCGCGCGCCCTTCTGCTCCAGCCAGCTCGAGTAGTTGCCCTTCCACGGGATGCCGTGGCCGCGATCCAGCTCAAGTATCCATTCGGCGGCGTTGTCGAGGAAGTAGCGGTCATGGGTGACGGCGACCACGGTGCCGGGGAAGCGCACCAGGAATTGCTCCAGCCATTCCACCGATTCGGCGTCAAGGTGGTTGGTCGGCTCGTCGAGCAGCAGCATGTCGGGCTTTTCCAGCAGCAGCTTGCACAGCGCGACGCGGCGCTTCTCGCCGCCGGAAAGGTTCTTGATGACCGCGTCCCATTCCGGCAGGCGCAGCGCGTCGGCGGCGATCTCCATCTGGTGTTCGGCATCGCTGCCGCTGGCGGCGATGATGTTTTCGAGGCGCGCCTGCTCGGCAGCGAGCGCGTCGAAGTCGGCATTCTCATCGGCATACGCGGCATACACCTCGTCGAGCTTCTTCTGCGCCTGCATCACTTCGCCGAGCGCCGATTCCACTTCTTCGCGCACCGTGCTGTCGGGGTTCAGCTTCGGCTCCTGCTCCAGGTAGCCGATGCGGATATTCGGCTCATGCTGCACCTCGCCGTCGTATTCCTTGTCCACGCCCGCCATGATGCGCAGCACGGTGGATTTGCCCGAGCCGTTCAGGCCGAGCAGGCCGATCTTCGCGCCGGGAAAGAAGCTGAGGGAGATGTCCTTGATGATTTGACGCTTCGGGGGAACGATCTTGCTCACGCGGAGCATCGACATTACATATTGGGCCATGGTGTTCGCTTGATGAATTAAAAACGGGTGTAAGCTTAACCCATCGCGCCGTGCTTTGGGAGACTTGGCCACTCCATTCGACGCCGCGCTGCGCTGGTAGCGCACCTGCCGGCGTGTGATAAGATAAAGTCGTCATTTTTGTTAAACGACACCTTTTTACTAAACGACAGGAGATGCCAGATGAAGATCACCATGAAGAAGCTGTTGTCGGAACTTAACAAGGACCTGGAATGGGAATACTCTGCGGCCATCCAGTATACGCAGCACGCCTCGGCGATCAACGGCGCGCAATTCGATTCCATCCAGAAGGAGCTGCTGATCCACGCCCAGGAGGAAATGGCGCATGCCGTGATGCTGTCCGACCAGATCGACTTTCTCGGCGGCGTGCCCACCGTGGATGTGGAGAAGCGCGAGATTTCACCGGACAGCGTGCAAATGCTCAAACAGGATTTGAAGGGCGAGGAGAACGCGATCAAGCGCTACAAGGAACGCATCGGCCAGGCCGAGGAACTCAAAGAATACGGCCTGCGGCGCGTGCTGGAAGACATCCTGATCCAGGAAGAAGAGCACAAGCGCGACATCGCCAGCGCGCTCGCCAAATAACCGGATTCACTGGCGTAGCGCCGCCCATGTCTGTGCATGACGCGGCGCTCCGCCTCTCTCCAGTGTAGCGTGCGCTGCGCGCACGACATAATTCAGGAATCGTGCGCGCAGCGCACGCTACATTGACTACCCCTTCCGCCTGCGCACCACCGCCTTGCGCAACTCCTCCAGCAACAGCATGCCGATCCCGAACGGGGCGATGAACAGCCAGACTTCGATCCCCAGCGGCGCGGTGCCGAACAGCGCGTTGCCCCACGGCGTGTAGTCGATCAACACCAGCAGCAGCAGCTCGAAACCTATCCCGTACCAGATCAGGCGATTGCGGCGGTGGCCGCGGCCGAACGTGGACATGCTGGGATGGCGGCACAGGAACACGTTGACCACCTGCATCGCGATGATCGCCGACAGGCACGCCGTGGTGGCCCGCAGGTAGAGGTTGGCGTGGCTGCCCAGCACATTTCCATATTGCCAGTCCCCGCCGTGCAGCACGAAGAAGAACGCAGCCATTCCCGCGACTGCTTCCAGCGGCCCGAGGAACAGGTAAGCGCGCAGTAATGTTCCCCAATCGAGCAGCCGTTCGCCGCGCGGTCGCGGCGGGCGACGCATGATATCCGGGGCGGGTTTCTCCGCACCTAGCGCCAGCGCGGGCAGCATGTCGGTGCCGAGATCGACTGCAAGGATCTGGATGATGGTCAGCGGCAGCGGAATCCTGAACAGCACGAAGGCCAGATACGGCACCATTTCCGGCACGTTCGACGTAAGGATGTAGGTAAGAAACTTGCGGACATTGTCGTACACCGCGCGCCCTTCCTCGATGGCGGCGACGATGGAGGCGAAGTGGTCGTCGAGCAGGATGATGTCGGCCGCTTCCTTCGCGACATCGGTGCCGGAGATGCCCATCGCGATGCCCACATCGGCACACTTCAACGCCGGCGCATCGTTCACCCCGTCACCAGTCACCGCGACGATCTCGCCCTTGCGCTGCAAGGCCTGCACGATGCGCATCTTCTGGTCGGCGCCGGTGCGCGCAAAAAGCAATCCGGGTTCGTCGAGCAGCAATTGCAGATCGGTATCCGACATGGTGAGCAGTTTGTCGCCGGTCACCGCGAACGGATTTTGTGCCAGCCCGATCTCGCGCGCCAGCGCGCTGGCAGTGTGCGGATGATCGCCGGTGATCATGATCACGCGGATACCCGCCTCATGGCAGCGGCGCACCGCCTCGGGAACGCCCTCGCGCGGCGGATCGGCCAGCCCGACCAACCCGGCGAAGATCAGCTCGGCCTCGCGCTCGCCGGCATGTTCCGGCAAGCTGCGATAGGCGAGCGCAATCACGCGCAGTCCTCGCTCCGTCATGTCCTCATGTGCGCTCAGCAGTTTGGTTCGGCTGGCTTCATCCAGCGGCAGGGGTTTGCCCTGCACCAGCATTGCGCTGCACAGTGGCAACACGCTTTCCGGCGCACCCTTGCAGTACAGCATATGCCCTTGCGGAGTGTCACAGATCACCGACATGCGCTTGCGCTCGGTGTCGAACGGGATCTCGTCCAGGCGCGGAAATATCACGCCATTGGATGGCACGCCTTCGAGCAATGCCACTTCCATCGGGTCGCCCAGCCATATTGATTGCCCGTTCTGTTCGACGCGGCGCAAGTCATGGCAATGGCGCATGATGGCATACAGCGGCTCGGCTTCTTCCAGTTCACCGGGCACCCGCAGCGCGCCGGAATAGAACACTTGCCGGATGCTCATGAGGTTTTGCGTCAGCGTGCCGGTCTTGTCGCTGCAGATCACGCTGGCCGCGCCCAGCGTTTCCACGGCGGGCAGGTGGCGCACCAGCGCATTTTTCTTCGCCATGCGCTGGGTCGCCATCGCCAGCGACAGCGTGACGGTGGGCAGCAAGCCCTCCGGCACGTTCGCGACGATGATGCCGATCGCGAACACCAGGTTTGCCCAGAATGACAGGCCGATCATCTGGCCGATCAGGAAGAACAGCACGCCGAGCAGCGTGGCGAACAGCGCGACCAGCCTTGAGAGGCGTGCAATCTCTTTTTGCAGCGGCGACAGCGGCTCGCGCGCGGTTTGCGTCAGGCGCGCGATGTTGCCGAATTCGGTGTGCATGCCGGTGGCGTACACCATCGCTTTCGCCTCGCCCGAGATCAGCGAGGTGCCGGCGTGCAGGATGTCGCGCCGCAAGGTGGCCTGCTCCTCAAGTTCGGCGGCCGCAGTGCGCGCCATCGGTTTCGATTCGCCGGTGAGGTTGGCGGTGTTGACGCGCACGCCGAACGCCTCGATCAGGCGGCAGTCGGCGGGCACGTCGTCGCCCGCCGCGAGCAGCACCACATCGCCCGGCACCAGTTCCGCGACCAACAATTGCACTGCCTTTCCGTCGCGCAACGCGGTGGTGTGCTGCGGCAGCAGGTTGCGCAACGCGGCCAGCGCTTTTTCCGCGCGGTATTCCTGCCAGAACGAGAACAGCCCGTTGATCAGGATCACGCCGAGCACCGCATACCCCAGCATCGCCATGCCCTGGCCGGGGTCTTTCCATTCGGCGACGAAAGCCAGCCCTGCCGCCAGCCACAGGATCAGCGCGAAGAAATGGGTGAATTCCTTGAGCAGTTTTCCGGCAAATGACTGTCCGGTGATTTCCTCGATCCGGTTGGCGCCGTGCCTTGCCAGCCGCTGCGTGGCCTCGGCCTGCACCAAGCCCTGCGCACTGCTGTGCAGATGCGCATAGAGCTCCTCAATGGCATGGCGGTGCGGGTTCACGATATTCAGGGGGTGAAAAACTCGCCCGCCTCGATATTCAGGCTGACATTGTCCACCGCGACGAAATTGCCGAAGCGGCGCGTGACATTCCTGATTTCGAGTTGGGCCATAGCGGACTACCCGTCATTGCCTGTGCGGACATTACTTTAATCGATATTGCCTTGCAGGGTTGCGCCTTGCAAAAAAGCACCGGCCGATAGGTCAGGGGTAGTCGATATCCAGCTCGCTGCCGGCGTAAGAATGCTGTATCTCGGTGATGACAGCTTTGATGCTGGTTTTTGACAGAATCTTTTTGACGATGGTGCTTCTGTATTCGTCCATGCGTTCACGCAGGATGGGGTGATATTCAGACGGCACTTTTTTCAGCAATGCGTTCCAGCCCGCTTCGATATCCAGCGGTGTTTTCCGAACACCCTGGATCAGGGTTTCGAGATCTTTTTGCCTGACCCGCGCGACGATAGGCCCGTCACCGGCAATCGCGAAAATTACCGCGATCGAGATCACCGCATGGGCATCGAGATCGGGATCTTTAACCGGGCCGGCGTAATGTTTTTTGCGCAGCCATTTTGCGCACTCGACGATGCTTTGGTTGCTCTTCAGATCGAGCCATTCCTTTTTATAGACGTCATCGCCTGTCCATGTCGAGTTTGGATCGGCACGGCATATCTCCGAGAAGAGCGCCTTGAAACGGAGCTGCTGTACGAACGGGTCGCTATCGAAATCCGAAACGAAGGTGTGATAGGGCAGGCCGGATAATTCCCTGATATGCCGGAATCCCATCTGGAACACATATTCGGCGCCGTGGTGCAGCAGGAAGGTTAATTTGGACTCGCTGTCTTCCGGGAGATTGGCCTGGCTGATTCCCAGCGAGATACAACCTACCGTCAGGTAAAACGCTTCGAGCAATCCATCCGCCATCCTGTCATTGGTGAATTTTTTGGCGACGAGCACGGTGATGCCGCTTAGCTCATGGATAAGGGTCTGCGCTGCCTCCTGATGATCCGCGCGTTGTGCCAGCGCTTCGAGCGCTTGCACCAGATGGGGAGGGTGCGTGTTGATGTGGGCAAGTTGCATGGATGAGTATCTGTTCTTAACCAAAGGCTTGGTCGAAGGGGGTGTGGTTCAACATGCTCACCACGAATGGCCCCCGACTTTTTAATAGCCGACTAAATAGCCCAAAAACCATCACGCAAAAATATCCTCGCCCAAGCTCGGGCGGCCGCCTGTTTTTGGCACGCGTGCCGATTTGCTCGGCACTTGTTTGCGCAGGCGCAACAACAGTTCATGGGTGGTTCGTGCCAAAGCATCTTCATGATCCTGTTCGTCGTCATCGCCTTCTTCAGACCTTGCGCGCAATTGGTTCTCGCCGGGCTGCCAGTCGGGGAAAATCTCGAACAACACCCGATCCCAGGCATCCGCGTCGCTGCGCGCGATCTCCAGCGCGAGCGGAATCACGTCGTGATCCGAAGTCGTCTGGCCGCTGCTGAGCGCACCGCGGGAGTAGATGTCATTGGCGAGCTCGATGATCTCGACGGTAGCGGTCGAGAACAGCACGGCAAAAGCCGTCGTCCCCCAATCGGTCGATAACGCCTCATGGATCAGATTGGTGCGCCGCTGCGCATCGTCACCGGAGAAAACGACCCCATGGATATGCGCGAACAGGGATTCGGTCAGCACTTCCGGCTCATCCTCGATCATCTCCTCGCTCCAGGTGGCGGCGAAGAAGGCCAGGCTTTCCGCCCAGGCCTTGGGCGAGATCAGCAGCGTGGCCAGCGACAGCTTGCCGCCATCGAAAGCGGCAAGGTGCATGGCTGCCACCTGCGGCTCCAACGAATCCAGCACTTGAACGACGGCGAGGTCGCCGAATTTTTCCGCCGCGTCACTGAATGCCTCTTCCGCATGTGCGGACGAACCGGCCAGGACCAGTTCGGTGACCTGCAAGCTGATCGCCGGCAAATTTTTGTTGTCAGTCATTCCCGTCCTCGCGTGTATCGAACAGATCAATCACATCCTGGCTCGGCACACCCCGCTCGTCGTCCTCGCCGTCATCCATATCGCTTTCCTCTTCCTCTTGCAGGGCTTCGTTGTCCACATCGGCCCAGCGCTTGGTGTTCTTGAACAGGAATGCCGTGATGACCGCCTTGCGCGCCAGTTCCGGATTGCTGGCGAAAACGGTAGCCAGAGCCTTGCCCGCCTCGGCGTCCGCGCACGACACCATCGCCACCACTTTCGCGGCATCACCTTTATCATATTGTTTGCATTGCGCCAGCAGCCCGGCGGGGTCGTCAAAGCGCAGGTGGTCGGCAAGCGCAAAGCTCAACAGATTCACATCGTCGATCTCCGTACCTTTCGCGTATTCGCCGATCAGCGACTTGATCACGCTCGCATAATTCTTCCGGTCGGGCGGATCGCCCAGCGTGTCCTCGATCTGGACACCCAGCTCGCGCGATTGATAGGCAAATTCGTGATGGATATTATTTTTCATGGGGTTTCGTATTTAGGGTGATGAGCTGTGCTGAAGAACAATTCCGCAGCGGTTGAACAGTGAATTCCACAGGGAGCGCGCCTCTTTTTCCGGATCGATGATGATGCGGTTGTTGAGGCTCTGATTATAGTCGGCCCTTTTTTTGGGGTCGGACAGCAACTCGTACGCCGTTTTGATGGCATTGAACCGGCTTTCTGCGCCGGGATGCGTATTCCTGTCCGGGTGATGGCGCATCGCAAGAGAGCGGTACGCCTTCTTGATATCTTCGGCCGAAGCGGTCGGAGATACACCGAGAATGTTATATAGATTTTCCAACGGAGGCCTCCTGTAAGGAGGTAATTTTACACATTAGCCGGAGCGGGAAAAGAGCGCCCCGCATTCAAGACGGAAGAGTCCGGCGTTGCGGGCTGGAGAATACCGGCCATGCGCGCGCTCAGGCCTTGAACCGGCGTGCCGGAAAAGGCTTGCGCTGCCCCGGACGCTTGTTGTTGGTTTCTGCCGCTTTGGGCTTCGGCACCAGCATGTTTTTGCCTGTAGTTTTTCCGGAAGCCCGGTGTGCCAGAATGGCCGCAGTCAGTTGTTCCTCAGCAACCTGGATAGGCGGGTGTTCTTCCTGCGGGTTGTACGCGGACAGGTTTTCCTTGATGCCGAGGATGCGTTCCTGGGCGTCGGCTTTCCTGGGCTGGCCCGTCATGATTTTCTGCGCATCCGGCGTTAGCGTGAAGCCGCCCTCCGCCTCGCGGATCAAGCCGTGCATGGAGAGCCGATGAAACGCCTCTCCCAATTTTGATTCGGAAGGAATCGAACCCTGTACCAGATCGGCCGCAGCGATGATCTCGGCAAGTTCAGCCGGACGTCTCTTCGAAGCGAGGGCCATGGCCAGCAAAAGAAGTGCATCAACATCGTGGACTGGATACATCGCGAACCTTTGAATAATTATGGAACAAGAACCGGCAGACAAGAGGCATCAAACGCGCCGTGGCGGCAGAAAGCGCCAACCGGACGCCAATCGCCCCTCGCGAGGAAGAGAGTGTAATGGTTTACAACAAGCGGCCCGGAGGCCGCTTGTTGTTTATTGCCGGGCGGCGCTTACTTGACGATCGCGTTCAGCTCGCCCTTGGCATAGCGCGCCACCATCGCGTCCAGCGAGATCGGCTTGATCTTTGCGGCCTGTCCGGCGCAGCCGAAGGCTTCGTAGCGCGCCTTGCAGATTTCCTTCATCGCCTTGGTGGTGGCGGCGAGGAACTTGCGCGGGTCGAAGTCCTTGGGGTTCTGCGCGAGGTAGCGGCGCGTCGCGCCGGTCGACGCCATGCGCAGGTCGGTGTCGATATTGACCTTGCGCACGCCGTGCTTGATGCCTTCGACGATTTCCTCGACCGGCACGCCGTAGGTTTCGCCCATCGCGCCGCCGAATTCATTGATGATCTTCAGCCATTCCTGCGGCACGGAGGACGAGCCGTGCATCACCAGGTGGGTGTTGGGGATGCGCGCATGTATTTCCTTGATGCGGTCGATGCGCAGCACCGCGCCGGTGGGCGGGCGGGTGAATTTGTAGGCGCCGTGCGAGGTGCCAATCGCGATCGCCAGCGCATCCACGCCGGTTTGGCGCACGAACTGCGCGGCCTCTTCCGGGTCGGTCAGCAACTGGTCCTGGCTCAGCGCGCCTTCCGCGCCGTGGCCGTCTTCCTTCTCGCCGTGGCCGGATTCCAGCGAACCGAGGCAGCCCAGTTCGCCCTCGACGGAGACGCCGACCGCGTGGGACATTTCCACCACGCTGCGGGTAGTGTTGACGTTGTATTCAAAGCTGGACGGCGTCTTGCCGTCGGTCATCAGCGAGCCGTCCATCATCACGCTGGAGAAGCCGGACTTGATGGCCTGGATGCAGATCGCGGGCGATGCGCCGTGATCCTGGTGCATCACCACCGGGATGTGCGGATAGGCTTCCACGGCAGCCTCGATGAGGTGTCGCAGGAATGCTTCCCCGGCATATTTGCGCGCGCCGGCGGAGCCTTGCATGATCACCGGGCTGTTGGTTTCATCGGCCGCTTCCATGATCGCCTTGACCTGCTCAAGGTTGTTCACGTTGAAGGCGGGCAAGCCGTAGCTGTGTTCCGCCGCGTGATCGAGAAGTTGACGTAAGGATACGAGTGCCATTTGTTTCTCCTGATTAAATTAATTACTGTTGTAGGAGCGGGCCATGCCCGCGAACAGCGTGATCGCGGGCATGGCCCGCTCCTACGGGTTATGCTTTGCGATGATCTCCGACGCGCATGATCTTCATCGTGTTGGTGTGTCCCGATTTTCCCATCGCTTCACCGATGGTCATCACCACCATGTCGCCGTCCTTCACCAGGCCCAGTCCCAGGAGCGTTTCCTCGATCTGGTGCCATTCTTCCGACTGCCCCCTCGCCTTGGAATGGAAGGCGATGGGATGCACGCCGCTGAACAAGGTCACCTTGCTCAATGTTTCCGGCAGCGGGGTCAGCGCGAAAATCGGCACGCCGGCATTCATGCGCGACATCCACAACGGGGTCGAGCCGGACTGGGTCAACGCGATGATGGCCTTGACCTTGAAATGCGACGCGGCAAACAGCGCGGACATCGCAATCGACTGGTCGATGCGCGTATATTTTTGCTGCACGATGCGGCGGTCGAACACGCTCTCTTCCACCTCCTGCTCGGCCTTGAGGCAGATGCGCGCCATGGCTTCGATGGTTTCCACCGGGTAGTCGCCGACCGCCGTTTCCGCCGAGAGCATCACCGCATCGGTACCGTCCAGCACGGCGTTGGCCACGTCGGAAACTTCCGCCCTTGTTGGGATAGGCGCTGTGATCATCGACTCCATCATTTGCGTGGCGGTGATCACCAGGCGGTTTTTCGCGCGCGCCATTTTGATCATGCGCTTTTGCAGGCCGGGCACGGCCGCATCGCCGACTTCCACGCTCAGGTCGCCGCGCGCGACCATAATGGCATCGGACGCCTCGATGATTTCGCCCAGCGCCGGTATGGCCTCGGCACGCTCGATCTTGGCCATCAGCAGGCTCTTGCCGCCCGCCGCGTGCATCAGCTCGCGCGCCAGGTGCATGTCCTCGCCGTTGCGCGGGAACGACACCGCCAGGTAGTCCGCCTTGATCAGCGCGGCAGTCTTGATGTCTTCCTTGTCCTTGTCGGTCAGCGCCGGTGCGGTCAGGCCGCCGCCTTTGCGGTTGAGCCCCTTGTTGTTCGACAGCACGCCGCCGCGCACCACCCGGCAAATCACCTCATGGCCCTTGACTTCGACGACATCGAATTCGAGCATGCCGTCGTTGAGCAGCAGCACCGAACCCTTGCTGACATCCCTGGGCAGGTCCTTGTAATCCAGCCCGACGCGCTCCTGGTTGCCCAGCCCGTCCAGCGCGGCATCGAGAATGAAAATGTCGTCCTTGTTCAGGACGATCTTGCCGTTCTCAAACTTGCGCACGCGGATCTTCGGGCCTTGCAGGTCGGCCAGGATGCCCACGGTGCGGCCTACCACTGCCGCTGCCGCACGCACCGTTTCGGCGCGCTTCACATGATCCTGCACCGAGCCATGCGAGAAATTCATCCGCACCAGGTCGACTCCGGCGCGGATCATCTGCTCGAGGACTTTCTGGTCGCTCGAAGCGGGGCCCAGCGTTGCGACTATTTTGGTTCTACGTAGCATCTTTATTTGCAGGTGCAGCCGCTGCCGCAACCTTCGGACAAATTCTGTGCCGCACGCTGTTCCAGGATTTCCACCGCCGGCAATTTTTTGCCCTCGAGGAATTCCAGGAAAGCGCCGCCCGCAGTCGAAATGTAAGACACCTTGTCATAGATGCCGTACTTCTGGATCGCGGCGATAGTGTCGCCGCCGCCCGCCAGCGTGAACGCCTGGGTTTCCGCGATCGCCGTGGCGATCTTCTTGGTGCCTTCGCCGAACTGGTCGAACTCGAACACCCCGACCGGGCCGTTCCACACCACCGTTCCCGCCTTCATGATGATGTCGGCTATTTCTTGCGCGGACTTGGGGCCGATGTCGAAGATCATGTCGTCGTCGGCCACCTCGGCGGCATCCTTCAGTACGGCCGGCTCGTTGGCGTCGAATTTCTTGCCGACCACCACGTCCACCGCGACGGGGATGGAAGCGCCGCGCGCCTGCATCTTCTGCATCAGGCTCTGCGCGGTCGGCACCAGATCGTCCTCGCAAAGCGACTTGCCGACGTTCTTGCCCGCCGCCTTGAGGAAGGTGTTGGCGATACCGCCGCCGACCACCAGTTGTTCGCACTTGTCGGACAGCGACTCCAGCACTGTTAGTTTTGTCGATACCTTGCTGCCGCCGACGATAGCCACCATCGGGCGCGCCGGGTCGAGCAGCGCCTTGGTCAGCGCGTCAAGTTCTTCGGTCAGCAGGATGCCGGCCGCCGCGACCGGCGCATACTTCGCCACGCCGTGGGTCGACGCTTCGGCGCGGTGCGCGGTGCCGAAAGCATCCATCACGAACACGTCGCACAGGGCTGCGTATTTCCTCGCGGTCTCCTCGGCGTTCTTCTTTTCACCCTTATTGAAGCGGCAGTTTTCCAGCAACACCAGTTCGCCCTCGGCAACATCGAAGCCGCCGTTCACCCAATCCTTGATCAGGCGCACCGGCTTGCCCAGCTTGTTGGCGATGATGTTGGCAACCGGTTTGAGCGAATTTTCTTCGGAATAAACGCCTTCTTCCGGGCGTCCCAGATGGGAGGTCACCATCACGCGCGCACCGGCTTTCAGCGCAAACTCGATTGTCGCCATCGATGCGGTGATGCGCGCATCGGAGGTGACTTTGCCATCCTTGACGGGCACGTTGAGATCCGAACGGATCAGGACGCGCTTGCCAAAAAGGGCCATATTGGTCATTTTAATTACTGACATTTTCTACTCCATGAAAAAACGGGAAGTAGGGGTGCGCGCGCGCCCCTACATTTATTACTTGGCGATGACACGAACCATTTCCAGCACCTTGCTGGAGTAGCCCCATTCGTTGTCGTACCAGGACACGATCTTGACGAAAGTACCGTCCAGAGCCATGCCCGCGTCGGCATCGAATACCGAGGTGCAGCTTTCGCCGCGGAAATCGGTGGAGACCACCTTGTCGGTGGTGTAACCGAGCACGCCCTTCATCGCCCCCTGGGAGGCGGCCTTCATCGCGGCGCAGATGTCGGCATAGGTGGTTTCCTTGTTCAGCTCCACGGTGAGGTCGACCACGGACACATCCGAAGTCGGCACACGGAAGGCCATGCCGGTAAGTTTCTTGTTCAGCTCGGGGATCACCTTGCCGACGGCCTTGGCGGCGCCGGTCGAGGACGGGATGATGTTTTCGAGAATGCCGCGGCCGCCGCGCCAATCCTTGTTGGACGGCCCGTCGACGGTCTTCTGGGTGGCAGTGGCGGCATGCACCGTGGTCATCAGACCGCGCTTGATGCCCCAGTTGTCGTTCAGCACCTTGGCGACGGGCGCGAGGCAGTTGGTGGTGCAGGAAGCGTTGGAAATAATGGTCTGGCCGGCGTAGGTCTTGTCATTCACGCCGTACACGAACATCGGCGTGTCATCCTTGCTCGGCGCCGACAAAATGACCTTCTTGGCGCCTGCGGCGATGTGCTTTTCAGCGGTTTCCTTGGTGAGGAACAGGCCGGTTGACTCGACCACGATATCGGCACCCACTTCGTTCCATTTCAGTTCGGCGGGGTCCTTGATAGCGGTCAGGCGGATCTTCTTGCCATTGACCACCAGCGTGTTGCCCTCGACGGAAACCTCGCCCTTGAAGCGGCCATGCACGGAATCGTAGCTCAGCATGTAGGCCAGGTAGTCCGGCTCGAGCAGATCGTTGATGCCGACAATCTCGATGTCAGCGAAGTCCTGCACCGCCGCGCGGAACACCATGCGCCCGATGCGACCAAATCCGTTAATACCGACACGAATTGTCATTTTTTTCTCCTGGTTTAATAATTAAAAATTCATTCTGTCGCAATAGGCTCGCGCCATTTCATGCGCCAATAACTTTTTTCACCGCTGCCACCACGTTGGCGGTTGTGATGCCGAAGTGCTTGAACAGTTCCGGCGCCGGTGCGGATTCGCCGAAGCAATCCATCCCCACCACCGCGCCGTCCAGCCCGACATACTTGTACCAGCCGCCGGTCACGCCCGCTTCGACTGCCACGCGCTTCACGCCCTTGAGCAACACACCGTCCCGGTAAGCCTGATCCTGCTTGTCGAACACGTTGGTGGACGGCATGGACACCACGCGCACGCTGACGCCTTCGGCAGCCAGTGTTTTTTGCGCTTCCAATGCCAGCGATACTTCCGAGCCCGTTGCGATAATGATTGCCTGCAGCTCGCCGCCTGTTGCTTCGGACAACACGTAAGCGCCCCTGCGGATGTTGGTGATTTGCGCCTCATCGCGTTTCTGGAATGCCAGGTTCTGGCGGCTGAAAACCAGGCTGCTCGGGCCGTCTTTGCGCTCGACGGCGGCAACCCACGCTACGGCGGATTCAACCGTGTCGCACGGGCGCCACACTTCCATGTTCGGAATGTAACGCAACGTGGCAGTCTGCTCGACCGGCTGGTGCGTCGGGCCGTCTTCGCCCAGGCCGATGGAGTCGTGGGTGAACACGTAGATCACACGCTGCTTCATCAGGGCCGACATGCGCAACGCGTTGCGCGCATATTCCGAGAACATCAGGAACGTGCCGCCGAACGGCAGGAAGCCGCCGTGCAAGGCCATGCCGTTCATGATGTGCGACATGCCGAATTCGCGCACGCCGTAGCTGATGTAGTTGCCGGTGCTCTTGCCGCGGATGTGTTTGCAGCCCGCCCAGTTAGTCAGGTTGGAGCCGGTCAGGTCGGCCGAGCCGCCGAGGAATTCAGGCAATGCCGGGGCCAGCGCGTTGATGGCATTTTGCGAAGCCTTGCGCGTCGCAATGGTTTCAGCCTTGTGGTTGGTTCCCGCAATGGCTTCGGCGGCATGAATCGGCCAGTTGAAAGGCAATTCTCCCTTGATGCGGCGTGCAAATTCGGCGGCTTCTTTCGGGAAGGCAGCCTTGTATTCGACAAACTTGTTGTTCCACAGTTTTTCCAGGCCTTCGCCCTTGGTGCGCGCATCCCAGGCTTCATAGACATGCGCCGGAATTTCGAACGGCGGATATTTCCAGCCGATGTGTTCGCGCGTCGCGGCCACTTCGGCATCACCCAGCGCGGCGCCGTGCACGTCATGTGTGCCTGACTTGTTGGGAGAACCCGCGCCGATGATGGTCTTGCAGCAGATCAGGGTGGGCTTGTCGGTGACGGCCTTGGCAGCGTTGATCGCGGCATTGATTGCCTCCTGGTCATGCCCCTGCACGTTGGCGATCACATGCCAGCCGTAGGCCTCGAAACGCTTCGGGGTGTCGTCGGTAAACCAGCCATCCACATGGCCGTCGATCGAGATATCGTTGTCGTCCCAGAACGCGATCAGCTTGCCCAGGCCCCAGGTGCCGGCCAGCGCACAGGCTTCGTGCGAGATACCCTCCATCATGCAGCCGTCGCCCATGAACACATAGGTGTGATGGTTGACGATCTCGTGGCCCGGCTTGTTGAATTCCGCAGCCAGCAGCTTTTCCGCCATCGCCATGCCCACCGCGTTGGTGATCCCCTGGCCGAGCGGGCCGCCGGTGGTTTCCACCCCCGGCGTGTAGCCATATTCGGGGTGTCCGGGAGTCTTGGAATGCATCTGGCGGAAACGCTTCAACTCGTCCATCGGCAGGTCGTAGCCGGACAAATGCAGCAATGCGTAAACCAGCATCGAGCCGTGGCCGTTGGACAGGATGAAACGATCGCGGTCGGGCCACTTCGGATTGGCCGGGTTGTGGCGCAGATGGCGGTTCCACAGCACCTCGGCGATTTCCGCCATGCCCATCGGCGCGCCCGGGTGGCCGGAATTTGCTTTTTGCACGGCATCCACTGCCAGCATCCGGATCGCGCCGGTAATGTCATTAAACTTGGGTGGGGTGATGTTACGTGTCGCAGCCATTGCCGTTGTCTCCAGAATATTCTGTGGGTGGGTTATATAAATCCGCTAGAACTGGCAATTATACCGCAGCACCGATACTGCTTCCTACTGCGATTCGTTTTCGCCACCCTTTTTGAGGAATTTAATGCCCAATTGCTTGAGTTTGCGGTAAAGATGGGTACGCTCCAGGCCGACCTTTTCGGCCACCCGCATGACGTTGCCGGCCTCTTTGCGCAAATGGTAATCGAAGTAGAGCGCATCGAAATGCTCGCGCGCTTCACGCAGCGGCAAGTCCAGCGGCAAGGAAAAATGCTGCATCCTCCCGTCAATATCCAGGGTGATTTTCTGGCTTTGCACTTCGGCTTGCTGTACCTGCGGCTTGGGCGCACCCTCCTTGATTGCCTTGGCGATGGTGCTGAGCAGCTTTTGCAGCGCGATGGGTTTTTCCAGGAAGTCTACCGCACCGATGCGCGTCGCCTCGACCGCCGTTTCAATGGTGCCATGGCCTGACATCATCACGACGGGCATGGTCAGCAAATCCTGCTCGACCCATTCCTTGAGCAAGGTCACGCCGTCGGTGTCCGGCATCCAGATGTCGAGCAGCACCATATCCGGCTCGAATTCGTTCCGGTAAGCACGGGCCTGGGCGGCATTTTCCGCCAGATGCACCTGATAACCCTCGTCAAACAGGATTTCCGACAGCAATTCGCGGATGCCGATTTCATCATCCACCACCAGAATTTGCTTGCTTGCCATTACGCCTCCTCAGCCAGCGGCAGATGTATATTGACCTGCGCCCCGACACTTACGTTATTTTCAATGGCGATGCGCCCGCCATGCTCTTCCACTATTTTTTTCACGATTGCCAGCCCCAGCCCGGTGCCTTTGGTCTTGGTCGTCATGTACGGCTCGAAGGCGCGCGACAGCACACTCTCCGGAAAACCCGCGCCGTTATCTTCGACGCATAGTTGAATCTCTCCCTGATGCAGCGTGGTGCTCAGCATTATTTGCGGTTGCGCGACACCCTGCAGCACATCCTGCGCATTCTGCAGCAGGTTGTGAATGACCTGGCGCAACCGGGTCGCGTCCCCATTGACCTCGCTGCGTGACGCTTCCAGCTTCAGCGCGATGGGGATGACATTCGCCTCATACAAACCCAGCACCTCCCTGATCAGTTGGTGCATATCCAGGCGCGCCAGCTTCAACGCCGGGCCGCGCGCATAGTCGGCAAAATCGCTCACCATGTTTTTCATCGCGCCGACCTGGCTGACGATGGTTTGCGTGGCGCGCTGCAGCAATTGCGCGTCTTCTTCATTGAGCTTGCCGCCAAGCTTGTGCTGCAGGCGCTCCGCCGAAAGCTGGATCGGCGTGAGCGGGTTCTTGATTTCATGCGCGAGGCGGCGCGCCACCTCGCCCCAAGCCGCCTGCCGTTCCGCCCTCAGCAGGTGGCTGACGTCATCGAACACGACCACATAACCCGCGTCCCCGCCCTGCGGCAGGCGCGTGCCGCGCATCAACAGGATCTGGTTGCCATTCTTGCTCAGGCGCTCGATCTGGCGCTGCCATTCGCAGTTGGTCGCCTCGCCGAAAGCCTCCATGATGGTGTGGCAGAACGGCCTCAGCAGGCTGTGCTTTTCGGCGATCTGGCTCAGCGTCATGCGCTGCATTTCCTGCAACGGCACGGCAAGAATCTGCGCCGCACTGGTGTTCACCGAGCGCAGGCGCAATTCATTGTCCAGCGCCAGCACGCCGGAAGACAGGTGGGTCAGCACGCTTTCCAGGTGGCCTTTGGCGCTTTCCACTTCGCGCTGTTGCTGTTCGCTGGCCTGCTTCGCCTCAAACAGCTGCTTCGTCATCTGGTTGAACAAGCCGGTCAGCGCGCCCAGCTCGTCGCTGCTTTGTATCGGATATTGGCCGGTAAAATCGCCTTGCGCCACCGCCCGCGTGCCTTCCGCGAGCGCCTCCAGCGAGGAGCCCAGCCGCTCGCTGATGAAAAACGCCGCCGACACCGCCGTCAACAGCACCACCAATAACGACAGCGTCAAGGTGATCGCATACAGCCGCTTCAATCCGAGGCGCGACAGCGTCAGCTCCTGATAATCGCGATACACCGCCTGCACGGTCTCGGCATCCGCTTCGATCTGTTTCGGCACCGGCTGGGTGAATTGCAGCACGTATTGCGCGCCCGCATGCGTATTGGAGTTCACCCTCACCAGCGCGCGCAGCGTCAACCCTTTGCCTGGCAGGGTGTCGATCACCGCATACTCGCCCTTGTCCAGGGTTGATCGCAGCAAATCGCCATCGGGCATTTCCGGCAACAGCGCGTTGCCACTGGAGGAAAAGGCGACCACATTCCCTTTGGCGGTAAACAATGCCGCCTCCTGCGCCACCTTTACATCGATCAACTGGTCCAGTGCGAGCTGGTATTGCCCCGGCTGCTTCTCCGCGAGCAACAAGGCGATGAACTGGGTCTTCTTGGTCAGCTCCTTCAGGCTATTGTCGAGGCCGCTCCTGCCGAGGTTGAGTCCGCCCTCCAGCGCCTTTTCGACGCGCACGTCGAACCACGACTCGATGCTTTTGCCCAGGAAATTTACCGATACCACATAGACCAGCATACCGGGCAGGACAGCGATCAGGGTGAAAAAAACCACCAGCCGCAGCGTGAGTCTGGCACCAAAAACCTTGTTCCTGAGCTTGCTGCGCAAGCGCACGAGCTGATAGCCGACCAATCCCGCCAGACTCAACGCGAACAGGCCGGTCAATCCGAGCAGCACGTAATAATTGATGGAAAACACGCTGGTATTGGTACTGCTGCTGGATAGCAGATACAGCAACATACCGCCGACGACGATACTGATGAGATTCAAGTATTTCACCGCACCGTCACTCCGCCTTGCCTTCGCCGCGCACGGTCATTTCCGCCGGGCGGATTACCCAGCGATACCAGTCTGAGTTGAGCGCCCAATCCTTGCCGGTCAACGCGTTTACCTGCAGCGGCAGCGGCAGTTGCGCGATATCCAGGCGGAGGCGCGCCGCCGCCGTATAGTTGCCATCCTTTTTCATCAATTCGGCAGGAATGGTTACCGAGCTTTGCCTGGCCAGGATGTTCAGCGCGTCTTCGAAGCTGGCAAAATTCTGGAACAGCGCGCCGCGCGAGATACGGTACTGCCGCGTCAGCACATTGTAGGAAAGCTTGACGGTCTGTCCGCCCTGGAAGATTTCTTCGTCCAGCCAATACCAGCGCGAGCGCGTCAGTGAAAACTCGCCCACAAAATACAGCGGGATGCCGCGCGTCAAGGCCTGCTGTGCCGCAAAAGTCAGATTGATGTCGTAACTGGCAGAGAGCTGGTAGCCATTCTCGCCCTGGCGCACCTCCGCCTTGTTGACTGAAACACCATCCGCATAAGCTGTTGCGGCAAACAGCCAGACAAACAGCGCGCAGCGCAACAACAAGCCCGCGCCGCGCTGCAATAGCAAACTAAATTTTTTGCAGCAATGCATAAAAGAATCCGTCGTGCTGATCATCGGGCAACATCTGTCCATTCCCGCTTTCCGGCAATGCTATCGGCAAACGGCGCGCATCCGGCTGTTGCGCCAGAAATGCCGCGATAACCTGTTCATTCTCCTGCTGGAAAACCGAGCAGGTAGCGTAGAGCAATTTACCCTCCGGCGCCAGCAGCGGCCACAACGCGCGCAGGATATCGAGCTGTTGCGCGGCAAAACCGGCAATATCCGTGCGGCGGCGCAGCCATTTGATGTCGGGATGGCGGCGCACCACGCCGCTGGCGGAGCAGGGCACGTCGGCGAGAATCCGGTCGAACGCCCGGCCATCCCACCACTTATCCGGCTCGGCGGCATCCCCGACCAGCAGTTGCGCGGACAATTCCAGGCGCTGCAAATTTTCCGCGACGCGCTGCAGGCGTTTCTCGTCCTTGTCGACCGCCACCATTTCCACTTGTGCGCATTCCAGTATATGCGCGGTCTTGCCGCCCGGTGCGGCACAGGCATCCAGCACGCGCATGCCGTCGCGAACATCCAGCAGGCGCGCGGCGTGTTGCGCGCCGGCATCCTGCACCGAAACCAGCCCGGCAAAAAATCCCGGCAGCCTGTCCACCGGCACCGGCTTGTCCAGTTGCAGCGCGCCAAACCCGATCAAATCATTCTCGATCAACCGGGCCGGCAGGCCTTGCTGCTCCAGCTGCGCCAGATAATCCGCAGTCGAGCCGCGCCGCCGGTTGACGCGCAGCGTCATCGGCGGATGCAGATTGCCCGCCGTCAGTATCGCCGCGCTGCGCTCGCCATACTGCGCCTGCAGCTCATCGATCCACCACTGCGGATAACTGTACTTCCCTTCCGCGTGCTGCGCGGCCTGTTCCAGCAACGCATCCCTGCCGCGCAGGAAATTGCGCAGGATCGCGTTCACCAGACCGCTCACTTTCGCGTTCAGCATTTGGGCGGAGCGCACCGCATGATCGACCACGGCATGCTGCGCGGCTTTGCTGTATTGCAGCTGGTACAGCGCCACCAGCAGCACATGGTAGATGCGCTGATCCAGCATCGGCTTATGCAGCAACAGGCCCAACAGCGTGCGCAATTGGCCGTAATAACGCAACGTGCCGTAGCTCAGATCCTGCAGGGCCGCGCGCTGTGCCGGAGTCCATACCGCTTTTCTGCGCAGCGACTCCTCCAGCACCTGATTGAGGTTGCGCCCTTCCGCCAGCACCTGCTGCACGATTTGGCTGGCGGCGAGTTGTATGTTGTGCATTTAGCTTACCGAAAAATTATCGCCGGCCTTGACCGGCACGGCCTGCAAGAACTGTGCGGCAGGCTGTGCCTTGCCGCCGGGGCGTTGCAACACTTCCAGGCGTAGCGCATCCTTGCCGCAGGCGACGATGATGCCCAGTTTGTCCGCCGCCAGCACCTTGCCCGGCGCGCCATGCTCGCCGGCGCAGAGCCCGGCCTGCCAGATTTTTATCGCCACCCCGTTGAAGCCGGCATGGCACACCGGAAAGGGGTTGAACGCGCGCACCGCCCGTTCGATCTGCCGCGCATCCTGTCGCCAGTCGATCTGCGCCTCGCTCTTGAGCAGCTTGGCGGCGTAAGTCGCCGCCGCATTGTCCTGCTTGACCGGCGCCAGGCGTTGCTCCTGCAACAGGCGCAACGCTTCGAGGATGCTGTCCGCGCCCATCGCGGCCAGCTTGTCATGCAGGGTATGGCCAGTATCTGTTGCCGCAATCGGACAGGCCCGGCGCAACAGCATATCGCCGGTATCCAGCCCTTCATCCATCTGCATGATGGTGATGCCGGTTTCATTGTCGCCCGCCAGAATCGCGCGCGGTATCGGCGCGGCCCCGCGCCAGCGCGGCAGCAACGAGGCATGGATATTCAGGCAACCGTAGCGCGGCAGTTGCAGCACCGCTTTCGGCAGGATCAACCCATAAGCGGCGACCACCATCACATCGGCCTCCAATGCGGCAATCGCGTGCTGCGCTTCTTCCGTTTTCAGGGTGGCGGGTTGTAACACGGCCAAGCCATGTTGCAGCGCGAGCTGTTTTACCGGGCTGGGGGTCAGCTGCATGCCGCGCCCGGATGGGCGATCCGGCTGGGTCAGCACGGCAACGACCCGATGCTCCTTGAGCAGCGCGGCCAGCGCGCTGGCCGCGAAATGCGGCGTACCGGCAAAGATGATTTTCACTGTTATATGACCTACAAAGTCTCGCGTTGGCGCTTCTTCAGCTTGGCGCGAAGCCTGATTTGCTTGAGTTGCGACAGATATTCGACAAACACCTTGCCGCGCAAGTGGTCTATCTCGTGCTGGATGCAGACCGCCAGAAATCCTTCCGCATCCAGCGTGAAGGGTTCACCTTTTTCATCGAGCGCGCGCACCGTCACTTTTTCCGCGCGGCACACTTTTTCATAAATGCCCGGCACCGACAGACAACCTTCCTCGCTTTCCTCTTCGCCGCTGCTGGCGATGATTTCCGGGTTGATGAATATTTTCAACTGATTGTGCGTCTCGGAAACGTCCACCACGATGAGTTGTATATGCACATCCACCTGCGTTGCCGCCAAGCCGACTCCGGGCGCGGCATACATGGTCTCCGCCATGTCTCGCGCCAGCCTGCGGGTGGCTTCATCGACCCGTTCGACCTTCCTGGCGACTTTGTGCAGCCGCTCATCGGGGTACTGCAAAATTTTCAGGATTGCCATATGCGCTCCATAAATGCTTGCTTATTTATATGACTGGATGCAGAATTTAATGCAACGCAGCAACATTGCGTGCCCTTAATATTGATTCTGCCGGAGTTTTCCATGCGCAAGATTATATCGCTGATTTGCTTTTTGTTGCCCATCTTGGCCTTTGCTGCCCAGCCTGATACCCGTCCGGAACTTCGCAGCGATGCGCCTGACCGGCATGTGGTCGTCAAAGGCGATACGCTGTGGGACATCTCCGGCAAGTTCTTCAAAGACCCGTGGAAATGGCCGTATATCTGGGGCATGAACAAGGACTCCATCAAGGATCCGCACTGGATCTATCCGGGCGACGTGATTGTCCTGGATCGCGCCAGCGGCACATTGCGTATCGGCGAGCCCGGTGCCGCCATTACGGGCAGTTCTGACGGCGTCATCAAACTCTCGCCCAAAGCGCGTGCAGGCCACAGCACGCACGATGCCATCCCGAGCATCCCCGCCAGTGCCATCGAGCCGTTTCTAAGCCAGCCGCTGGCCATCGAAGAGGGCGCGTTGAAGGATGCGCCGACGCTGATCGGTGCGCGCGAAGGCCGCGTGATACTCAGCGCTCACGATATCGGCTTCGTGAAAGGCCTGTCCCAGGATAAAGGTAGCAAGTGGCAGATTTATCGCCCGGGCAAGACGTTTACCGACCCCGAGACCGATGAAGCGCTGGGCATCGAAGCAATCTATCTGGGCAATGCCGAAGTGACCGCTTTTGCGGATGTCAGCACCGTCGCGATCACCAAATCCGTACAGGAGATCAATCAGGGCGACCGCCTGGTTGCCCCTTCCGGCGCTGCCGCCAACACTTACCTGCCGCGCGCGCCCGGCGGCAACATTTCCACGCGCGTCATTTCGGTGTACGGCGGCGTTTCGCAGGCCGGGCAAAATACCGTCATCACCCTGAACAAGGGCGCACGCGACGGGCTGGAAAGCGGCCATGTGCTGGCCCTGTACCGCAAGGGCGAGGACGTGAAGAACGAAGGCGAAAAATTCACCCTGCCGGATGAGCGCTATGGCCTGGTATTCGTGTTCCGCGTGTTCGACAAGGTATCGTACGCGCTGGTGATGCAAACCCGTTTGCCGGTGCAACTGCTGGATCGCGCGCAAACTCCTTAAAAGACTTCCGCAGAACGCAGCGAGCGTGGCTCCGCTTCACTCCAAGCTTGACTGGACTTCACTCAAGGCCTGGCTGGCGCTCAGCCTGATACGCGGCCTGGGCGGCGAAAGCGCGCGCCGCCTGTTGAAGGAATTCGGTTCACCGGAGGCGGTTTTCGCCGCCTCCCCCGGTTCGCTCAGGCCCGTCGTCAAAGCCGAAGTCGCCGCCGAGATCGGCAAAGGCATCGCTGACGACCTGCTCGCCCCTACGCTGGCCTGGCTGGAAGACGGCAATAACCGCATCGTCACCCTCGCCGATAGCGACTACCCGCAAGCCCTGTTGAACATTCCCGACCCGCCGCTGTTGTTGTATGTGAAGGGGCGGCTCGACCTGCTCAACCGCCCCGCGCTGGCCGTGGTCGGCAGCCGCAATGCCACCCCGCAGGGTATCCACAACGCCGAAGCGTTTGCCCAATCGCTGAGCGACTCCGGGTTGTGCGTCATCAGCGGCATGGCACACGGCATCGATGCCGCCGCGCATCGCGGCGCATTGCGCTGCCAAGGAAACAATTGTGGAAGCAGCATCGGCGTGGTCGGCACCGGTCTGGACAAGGTCTATCCCGCCGCAAACCGCGACCTCGCCCATGCGCTCGCCAGCCAGGGCGCGCTGATTTCGGAATTCCCGCTCGGCACACCGCCGCTGGCCGCCAACTTCCCGCGCCGCAACCGCATCATCAGCGGCATGAGCGCCGGCTGCCTGGTGGTGGAGGCATCGCTGCAAAGCGGCTCGCTGATCACCGCGCGGCTGGCGCTGGAGCAGGGCAGGGACGTATTCGCGATCCCCGGTTCGATCCACGCGCCGCAAAGCAAGGGCTGCCACGCGCTGCTCAAGCAGGGCGCAAAACTGGTCGAGACCGCGCAGGATATTCTCGAGGAATTGGGCGGCCTAATCGCCGCAACCGCGCGCCGCCCCGATATGCCAGACCCTGATACACAAGGCCCGGCTACGCAGGGTACGGATGCGCAAGGCCCGAATTTCGCGCTGCTCGGGCATCTCGGCTTCGATCCGTCCGATCTGGACACTCTCGGCAAACGCAGCGGCTTGACGATAGCCGAGCTATCCGCCATGCTGTTGACGCTCGAACTGGAGGGGCGCATCAGTGCGTTACCCGGCGGCCTGTATCAACGAATCCACTAAAACCACGCTAATCATGTTCGAAATTTTGATGTATTTGTTTGAAAGTTACTTTGACGCGGGCAGTTATCCGGAGCCGGATAAACTGTCGCGCAAACTTTCCGCCGCCGGCTTCGAAGGCGAAGAAATTGACGAGGCGCTGACCTGGCTGTCCGCGCTGAAACAACAAAACCCGGACAATTATCCGGCCAGCCTCGAACATGCCGGCATGCGCCATTTTGCCGGACTGGAACTGCAGCGCATCGGCTTCGAGGCGCGCCAGTTCCTGCTATTCGCCGAGCAGCAACACATGATCTCCGCCGTCGAGCGCGAGATGATCCTCGACCGCGCCGTCGCGCTGCAACAGGAAAATCTCGGGCTGGACAAGCTTAAGCTGATCATGCTGATGGTATTGTGGAACCGCCATCAGAATCTCGATCCGCTGTTGATCGAAGAATTGCTCACCCCGTTAAATTCAGCACAACTACATTGAGCCTCAATCACCCCGCATGGCAACCAATCTCCTGATCGTCGAATCCCCGGCCAAGGCCAAGACCCTTAAAAAATATCTGGGCAAGGATTTTGAAGTCCTCGCCTCGTTCGGCCATGTGCGCGACCTGGTTCCCAAGACCGGCGCGGTCGATACCGAGAACAATTTCGCGATGCAGTACGAAACCATCGCGCGCAACAGCAAGCACGTGGACGCGATTGCCAAAGCCGCCGCCGAAGCCGACAACATCCTGCTGGCACCCGATCCGGACCGCGAGGGGGAGGCGATCGCCTGGCATATTTCCGAGTTGCTCAAGGCCAAGCGCGGCCTGAAAAACAAGAACATGCAGCGCGTGGTGTTCTATGAAATCACCCAGTCGGCGGTGCGCGAAGCGGTCGCTCACCCTCGCGAAATCTCAATGCCGCTGGTGAATGCGCAACAGGCGCGGCGCGCGCTGGACTATCTGGTCGGCTTCAATCTGTCGCCGTTGCTGTGGCGCAAGATCCGCCCCGGGTTATCCGCAGGCCGCGTGCAAAGCCCCGCGTTGCGCATGATCGTCGAACGGGAGCTGGAGATCGAGGCGTTCAAGAGCCAGGAATACTGGACGGTGCATCTGGACAGCCACAAGGATCACCAGCCGTTCAGCGCCAAGCTGTTCCAGTATCAGGGCAAGAAGCTCGAGCAGCTCAGCATCGGCAGCCAGGCCGAATACGACGCGATCTTCGCCAAGCTCAACGATGCCAAGCTGCCGCCCAAGGTGGTGCGCGTCGAGAAGAAGGCCAAGCAGCGCTATGCCGCCGCGCCGTTCACCACTTCCACGCTGCAACAGGAAGCGGTGCGCAAACTCGGCATGACCGCCGACCGCACCATGCGTACCGCGCAATCGCTGTATGAAGGCGTGGACATCGGCGGCCAGACGGTCGGCCTGATCTCCTACATGCGTACCGATTCGGTGTCGCTGGCGAAAGAAGCGGTGCAGGAAATCCGCGACTACATCAAGGATAATTTTTCGGCGGAGTACCTGCCGTCCACCCAGCCGGCCTACAAGAGCAAGACCAAGAACGCGCAGGAATCGCACGAGGCGATCCGCCCGACCTCGATCCTGCGCACCCCGGACAGCCTGCGCGACCACCTGACCGCCGATCAGGCGCGCCTCTACGAGATGATCTGGAAGCGCACCCTCGCGTGCCAGATGGCTCCGGCGCGTTTCGACACGGTCAGCCTGGACATCCGCCTCGGTGGCGACACCACGCTGTTCCGCGCTTCCGGCCAGACCCTGGTGTTCCCCGGCTTCATCGGCGTGTACATGGAAGACGTGGACGATGCCGAGGAGGAAGAGGGCGGCAAGCTGCCGCCGCTGGCCGAGGGCGACGTGGTGTCGCTGGACAAGCTGTACGGCGAACAACACTTCACCCAGCCGCCGCCGCGCTTTTCCGAAGCCAGCCTGGTCAAGTCGCTGGAAGAGTACGGCATCGGCCGGCCGTCCACTTACGCCACCATCATCTCGACCCTGCAAGCCAGGGAATACGCCGTTATCGACAAGAAACGCTTCGTCCCGACCGACGTCGGGCGCGTCGTCACGCGCTTCCTCACCGACCATTTCACCCGCTATGTAGACTACGGTTTCACCGCCCACCTCGAAGACGAGCTGGATGAGGTTTCCGAAGGCAAGCGCGACTGGATCGGCGTGATGGATGAATTCTGGAAGGGTTTTTCCATCCTCATCAAGGAAAAAGCCAGCATCGACCGCCCGGTGGAATTGATCGACGAAGCCTGTCCGGAGTGCGGCAAACCGCTCGCCAAAAAACTCAGCAAATACGGCAGCTTCATCAGTTGCACCAACTACCCGGAGTGCAAATACAAACGCAGTCTGAGCGGCGAATCGCAGGACGATGCCTCGGCAAGGGTTGAGTTGGGCGTGCATCCCGAAGCCAACCAGCCCGTGCTGCTGTTGCGCGGCCCGTACGGTCACTACGTGCAACTCGGCGAAGCGGTCAAAGGCGAAAAAACCAAACCCAAGCGCGTGTCGTGGCCGAAGGAAATGCCGCTGGAACAGGCCGATCTGGCCGGCGCGCTAAAGCTGCTGGCGTTGCCGCGCGAGCTCGGCGCGCACCCCGAAACCGGCAAGAAAGTCATCGTCAACATCGGCCGCTTCGGCCCCTATATCGGCCACGACGGCAAGTTCAAATCCATCCCGCGCAGCGACAGCATCTTCGACATCCGGCTGGACCGCGCCGTGGAGCTGCTGGCTCAGGCGCGGGACGGCAACACCGTGCTGCGCACCCTCGGCGACCACCCGGACGACAAGGCCAGCGTCGAGATATGCAGCGGCCGCTACGGCCCCTACGCCCGCTACGGCAAAATCAACGCCACGCTGCCCAAGGGCGTGTCGCCGGACGAGATCACGCTGGAAGAAGCGCTGGAACTGATCGCCGCCAAGGCGGCGAAGGGCGGGACAGGGAAAGGCAGGGCGGCGAAGAAGCCCGCCGCGAAAGCAAAAACGGCAACCAAGACGGCCAAGGCGAAAGCCGCGCCCAAAGCCGAACCGAAGGCGGCGAAACCTGCGGCCAAAAAAGTTGCCGCCGAAAAAGTGGCTAAACCCGCCGTGAAGAAAACTGCTGTGAAAAAACCGGCGGCAAAGAAAGTGGTCAAGAACTCGTAGGGCGTCAATAAGCGCAGCGCATTGCGCCGTATGAAAATTCCCCCAGACCGCCGCCATGCCTGATTACCGTCGCGCCTGGCATCCGGGCGGCACTTATTTCTTTACCGTCAATCTGCTGCAACGGCAGGGTAATGACCTGCTGATCCGGCATGTGGATTTGCTGCGCGAGGCGGTGGCATCGGTGCGGCAACGGCATCCCTTCATCATTCATGGCTGGGTGGTGTTGCCGGAGCACCTGCATTGCGTTATCGAACTTCCGCCCGATGATGCCGACTTCGCAACACGGTGGCGGTTAATCAAGATAGCCTTTTCCAAGGCATTGCCAAAAACCGAACGGCGCTCACAAGTCCGCATGGCACGCAACGAACGGGGTATCTGGCAACGCCGTTATTGGGAACACTTGATCCGCGATGAGGCGGATTTTCGTGCGCATATGGATTATGTCCATATCAATCCGCTCAAACATGGCTTGGTCAAAAGGCTGGCAGATTGGCCGCATTCGACTTTTCACCGGTTGGTTGAGCAGGGTGTTTATCCGGCGGATTGGGCGGGTGGCGATGAAGATGCGCTTGCCTATAAAGATTGACATCCGGCGCAATGCGCTGCGCTTATTGGCGCCCTACGCCTTACGCGGGTTGTAACGATGCACTTTTGGCAGACTTGATTTGCCCATAAAACACCTCCGTTCCGTTAGGGGGAGGTGTCAACTAATTTGGGGGAAGAATACCGTCCCTCTTGACCGCAAGGTTAGGTTGCCAATAAGCGACAAGCCAGAATGTCAGACCACCCACGCCACCTAGGGACAAGCCAAAAAGGGAGTAAATCAGAACGTCGACTCTTGGGTTTGCTTGACCAAAGGCAGTGCCAATAGCAGCCGAAACAAGTGATGGGACGATTAGGAAATACCATAGATTTATGACATTAAAGCGCAAGGCACTCCAGATGCATAGTTTTGCAAATAGAAAGCACACTACAAGAAATTCTGGATAGAAAAATAAAAATGCCAAAGGGAGGTCTGACCAAGGCGAGGGGTCACCAAATAACGTGGCAAAAATCAATGCCACAATTGTGACGCAAGCCGGGGTTACGTAGTACGCAACAGTTAAACGCATATTCAAACCTAACGTTAAGTAGACACCCTAAAACGCGCTGTCAAAGGCACTTCCTGCCCTAATTCCCTGCCTTGATCTGCCACGCCTCATGGCAAGCCACGCATTTCGTCAGTGCATTGGAGGTCATTTTCAGCAGTTCCGGCACCGGCTTGCCGCTTTCGCCGGCCTTGGCGATCTCGTCCATGTCGCCGTGCATGCCCATGGCCAGCTTCTTGAACTCGACCGGCAGCTTCACCATCAGCGCCGGGTTGACGTCCGCCGCGCCGGCCATGCCCGCGCCGCGCGCCGCCTTGACGATGCGCTGTGTATCGTTCTGGCTGCCGGCCTCCATGATCTCCTGCGTCGCGGCCAGCAGCATGCGCATTTCGGTCATGACGAAGTCGCGCTCGGCGGGCTGCAACACGATCGCGGTTCTTCCGTCGCTTCCCGCCGTGGTGTTACCGCGTATGAAGAACCAGGCGAATACGGCAATCGTGATGACCCAGAGCAGCAGGGCGGCTAGAGCGAGTTTGTTCGATTTCATCTTGGGTAACCTCCATAAATTCGTTTTGCGGGCAAATCGCGGCGTCGCCACGCATTGTCACCGCATCAGGGCATGATTTCCACATATTCGTAAACCTCGCAGTCGCGCAGGGTCTTGCGCACGTCCAGCGGGGCTTTCGCGTACCAGGCAAGCGGGTCGTGGCGGTCGATCTCCCGGCCCAGGAACCTGACCAGGTCGCAGATCGGGTCGACGACGTTGTCGCGGTAGCGCTGGTCGTTCTTCACGTAGGCGAGGTAGAGGTTCTTCATGCAGTTGCCGCGGCACCACGGCTGCGCCTCGCAGCGGTCGCACGGCATGTCGGGGTGCGGCTGCAGCGGGCTGGGCTTGAGCCAGTTCGCGATCACGTCGCCCTGCAGCATCTCGGGCGCGTACATCATGTCGGGGCAGGGGAATATCTTGCCGTCCGGCATCACGTTGAGGATATGCGTGGACACGCGGCATTGGGTCTTGCCGTGATACAACTCGGTGGCCCGCGTCGGCAGCACCTTGTTGCGCACGATGCCCATGATCGGGATCATCGGGTACAGCTTGTCGCTGGAGGAGAAGAACTTGTCGACCAGCTGCGTAATCACCGCTTTTTTCTTTTCCATCGCGGCGGGGGTATAGGTGCCTTCTCCGGCAACGAACTGGAAATACACGTAATCGAAGGTGTTCGCCAGTTCGTCCAGCTCCTCGAACGAGGTTTCCTCGCTGCTCCAGGTCACGCGCGCCGTGAAGCTGCCCTTCATCCGGTCGCGCACCGCCTCGGTGTTTTTGACCACCTGCCGGTACACGCCGCGCCCGCGGAAACCGTCGGTGATCGCCTCGCCGCCGTCGATGGAAAGCAGGATGTTGGAGAGGTTGGTCAGGACACTGTCCGGCAGGCCATCCAGCAGCGTGCCGTTGGTCTGGAGCTGGAAGCGGAAGGTGGGGTAGCGCGCCATGATCTCCTTGATGAAATCGAGATTCAGGGTCGGTTCGCCGCCGTAGAAAGTGACATAAACCTCATGCTCGGAAAGATGTTTCTTGATGAAGGCATCCAGCGCCTCGGTGGTGTAGGAGACCTCTCCCTGCGAACCGACCATGTCGCCCACGCCGAGCGAGCAGTAGGTGCATTTCAGGTTGCACGTCAGGGTGGTGAGCAGTTGCAATTCCACGCGGTTGCCCACGATGGGGGAAGTTCCAGGAACGGCCTCGACGGCCTCCTGAATACGAGAGGGGAAAAACGTCATTGGAGTGGACATAGCTAAATTTCGCTTCGAATTTGAAATGTTATTTGGAGCAGGGGGAAACTGCGGGTTTTTACCGGCATGCTGGGGCCGCCTTTAGGAGGCGGCCCCGCGCATTTTTATACGTCCAGGTTTTTCACACCCAGCGCATTTTTCTCGATGAACGCGCGGCGCGGTTCGACCACATCGCCCATCAGGGTGGTGAAAATCTCGTCGGCGGCAATCGTGTCTTCGATACGCACCTTGAGCAGGATGCGGTTGGTTACATCCATCGTGGTTTCCCACAGTTGCGACGGATTCATTTCACCCAAGCCCTTGTAGCGCTGGATGTTCACGCCGCGCTTGGCTTCTTCCAGCAGCCATTCGATGGCTTGCTTGAAGCTGGACACGGCGCGTTTCTGCTCGCCCCGGGCGATGTAGGCGCCCGGCTTGATCAGGCCGTTCAATATGTCTGCGGCCTGGCGGATCTGCACATAATCGCTGCCGTGCAGGAAATCCCGGTCCATATAGCTGACCGAATAGTTGCCGTGATACAGCTTTTCCAGGCGCAGGCGATATTCGCCGGCTTCGTCGGCTTCCGCCACGACCTTGATGCTGCCGCCGCAGGCCGCTTCGAGCTGTTTTGCGCTGCGCTGTGCCTGTTCCGCGTCATCCAGCGACAGGGTAGGCAGGATCAGCAGGGCGTGGCTGGCCTCTGGCGCGGTAAAGCGCGACAGGCGGTCGATCACCGCTTCGGCGAGGAAGTATTGCTTGGCAATCAGCTCCAGCGCGTCAGACTGGATCGGCGCGGCGTCGGCGGACGGGTGCAATACGGCATTGTTCAGCGCGGCCTTGAGCATGTAGATCTTCATCTCCTGGTCGTCCTTGAGATAGCGCTCGTCCTTGCCTTGCTTGATCTTGTACAGCGGCGGTTGCGCGATGTAGATATGGCCGCGCTCGACCAACTCGGGCATTTGCCGGTAAAAGAAGGTGAGCAGCAGGGTGCGGATGTGCGAGCCGTCCACGTCCGCGTCGGTCATGATGATGATACGGTGATAGCGCAGCTTGTCGGCGTTGTATTCGTCCTTGCCGATGCCGGTGCCGAGCACGGTGATCAGCGTGGCGATTTCCTGCGAGGCGATGAGTTTTTCGAAACGCGCCTTTTCCACGTTCAAGATCTTGCCCTTGAGCGGCAGGATCGCCTGGAACTTGCGGTCGCGGCCCTGCTTGGCCGAACCGCCCGCGGAATCTCCCTCGACCAGGTACAGCTCGGAGAGGGCAGGGTCTTTTTCCTGGCAGTCGGCCAGCTTGCCCGGCAGGCCCATGCCGTCCAGGATGCCTTTGCGGCGCGTCAGGTCGCGGGCTTTGCGCGCCGCTTCGCGGGCGCGGGCCGCCTCGATGATCTTGTTGACGATGATCTTCGCGTCGCTGGGTTTTTCCAGCAGGAACGCGCTCATTTGCTGCGCCACCAGATCTTCGATCACCGGACGCACTTCGGAGGAAACCAGCTTGTCCTTGGTCTGCGACGAGAATTTAGGGTCAGGCAATTTCACCGACAGCACCGCAGTCAGCCCTTCGCGCATATCGTCGCCGGTGGTCTCCACCTTGGCTTTTTTCGCAATCTGCTCGGCCTCGATATACTGGTTCAAGGTGCGCGTCATCGCGGCGCGCAACGCGGTCAAGTGGGTGCCGCCGTCGCGTTGCGGGATGTTATTGGTGAAGCATTGCACCGTTTCCTGATAGGAGTCGTTCCACTGCATCGCGATCTCGGCGGTGATGCCGTCCTTTTCGCCGATCGCGTAGAACACCGTGGGGTGCAGCGGCGATTTGTTGCGGTTCATGTATTCGACGAAGCCCTTGATGCCGCCGCAGAATGCAAAGTTTTCTTCCTTGCCGGTGCGGTGGTCGATCAGCGCAATTTTCACGCCGTTGTTGAGGAACGACAACTCGCGCAGGCGTTTTGCCAAAATATCAAAATGGAACTCGACCAGGCCAAAGGTTTCTTTGGCCGCCAAGAAATGGACGATGGTGCCTTTTTTATTTGAATTACCCACCACCTTGAGCGGGGCGACCGGGTCGCCGTGGCGAAACTCCATGAAGTGTTCTTTGCCATCGCGGTAAATCGTCAACTTCAACCACTCGGACAGCGCGTTTACCACCGACACACCCACGCCGTGCAAGCCGCCGGATACCTTGTAGGAATTGCTGTCGAATTTGCCGCCCGCGTGCAGGATGGTCATGATGACTTCGGCGGCGGAGCGGTTTTCTTCCTTGTGGATATCGGTTGGGATGCCGCGCCCGTTGTCGCTGACGCTGATCGAGTTGTCCGCATGAATAATTACGTTGATCTCATCGCAATGGCCCGCCAAAGCCTCGTCCACCGCATTATCTACAGCCTCAAACACCATGTGATGCAAACCGGTGCCATCATTCGTGTCGCCGATATACATACCGGGACGCTTGCGCACGGCTTCCAGCCCTTTTAAAACTTTGATGTTATTGGAAGTATATTCACTCATTGGGGGGTTCCTGATATTTGGTTTGTTTCACGTGAAACATTAAAAAAATTTAAATACGCATCGGCATGACAACATAACGGAATTCCTGGTTTTCCGGTGTAGTCATCAGGATGCTGCTATTCGGGTCGCCGAACGAGAAAGTGGCGGTGCTGCTGCTGATATTGTTCAACCCATCCATCAGGTAATTGACGTTGAAACCGATATCCAATGGTTCGCCGTGGTAATCGGTTTCAATTTCTTCCTGCGCCTCTTCCTGCTCGCTATTGCTGCTGATAATACTGAGGTTTTTTTCCGTCAATACAAAGCGCACGCCCCTGAATTTTTCATTGGATAGTATTGCGGCGCGCTGCAAAGCCTGTTGCATTACGGCCCGCTCCATATTGAGGTGATTGTCGTATTTCGGTATGACGCGTTCGTAATCGGGAAATTTCCCTTCAATTACTTTTGTTATCAGGGTGATGCCGGAGAAAGTAACCTTAACCTGCTGCTGCGAGAACTCCAGTTCGACACTTTCATCGCTATCCGCCAGTAATTTGGATAATTCCGAGACGGCTTTGCGCGGCAGGATGATTTCCTGTTTTTCGTAATGACCATCGATGGCGCCGGCATTGTAAGCAAGACGATGGCCGTCGGTGGCTACCACCTTGAGTTTGTTGCCATCGATAATCAGTAGAACGCCGTTAAGGTAATAACGCACATCTTGTTGTGCCATTGCGTATTGAACGGAAAATAGCAAATTTTTCAATTCCTTTTGCGGCAGCACGATTTTTTTCGCGTTTTCCAGCTGATTGCTCAATTTCGGGAAATCTTGTGCGGGCAAGGTTTGCAAACTGAAACGGCTTTTGTTTGTCTTGATCTGCGCCTTATTTTCCTTGGTATCTATGGTGATTTTACTTTGCTCGGGAAGAACTCTTAGTATTTCCTGGAATTTTTTGCCTCCGACCGTAAAAGCTGTGTTTTGCCCGCCTCTTATACCGGTATCGATGGTTGTCGTAATCTGTATTTCCAAATCGGTCGTTGTAAAACGTATTTTTCCGTCCTGATTTTCCATCAAGACGTTCGACAGGATCGGTAATGTCTGTTTTCGCTCTACGATACCGATGACTACTTGCAGCGGTTTGAGTATGATTTCTTTATCTATCTTTTCAATAAACATAATATAAACCTTTAATAAGAGCTAATAATGCATCCGAAATTGTGTTGATAACCCAAAAAACCATTTTGATACATTGAAATACAGAACAATAAACCACAAAGAATTGTTGTTGATAAGCTGCAACGGTAATGTGGATAATTTATATACTTTTCACAGAATAATGAATTATTAACATTTTGTGCACACTCAATCCACTAATTTATCCCCGTAAAGTTTGCAGCAGGATTTTGTAATCTGCATCGATTGTAGTATCCAATGCCCTGAGATTTACGATCATTTTGCAGGCATGTATCACCGTAGAATGATCTTTTCCGCCAAAAGCATTGCCAATTTCAGGCAGGCTCATGGTAGTCAATTCGCGAGCGAGCGACATGGCTGTTTGCCGCGGCCTGGTTAAGTTCCGTGTTCTTTTTTTCGAAAGCAGGTCAGCCATCTTGATATGGTAATAATCTGCAACCGTTTTTTGTATATTATCGATGGAAATCTGCCGGTTTTGCGCAATCAGGATGTCTTTCATGGCTTCTTTTGCCGTCTCAACGGAAATGACGCGGCGATGAAATTTGGCATAGGCCTCGACGCGCTTTAAAGCGCCCTCAAGCTCACGAACATTTGAATTGACGTGTTTGGCGATAAAAAAAGCGACCGCTTCGTCAAGCATATAACCACCCAGGCTGGCTTTTTTCAGCAGAATGGCTACGCGCATTTCCAATTCCGGCGGTTCGATGGCAACAGTAAGCCCCCAGCCAAAACGTGAAACCAGGCGGCTATCAAGCCCGGCAATTTCCTTGGGGAAGGTATCGCTGGTCATGATGACTTGCTTATGCGAATCGATGAGCGTGTTGAAGGCGTAGAAAAATTCTTCTTGCGTCTTGGTTTTCCCGGCGAAAAATTGAATATCGTCGATTAGCAGGATATCGAGAGAATGGTAATACTGTTTGAATTCTTCAAACTTGTTGGACTGGTAAGCGCGCACTACATCGGAAACGTATCGCTCGGCGTGCATATAGCAAATTTTTGCCTGCGGGTTGTTAACCTTGATTTGATTGCCCATCGCCTGGATCAAGTGGGTTTTGCCCAAGCCTACCCCGCCATAAATAAATAATGGGTTGTAGGAGGCGCCGGGTAATTCGGCGACCTGTGTGGCTGCGGCAAAAGCAAGCTGATTGGCTTTGCCGATTACAAAGTTATCGAAAGTCAGGTTGGGGTTAAGCTTTCCGTAACTACGAAATGAAGTCTCGACTTTCGGTTTGCTATCGTGAACAGGGGCGGCCGTTTTCTGGGGAGTCGCTTCGCGAGGCTTGGCCGCAGGCTCTGTTTCAAGAACACGGAATTCAAATAGCGGAATTCGAGAGTAAGCCAGGCTTGCTTGCCGGCTGATCTCGGGAAGAAAACGTTCTTGGACAAGCTTCAGGGTAAAGGTGTTCGGTGCGGTCAGTACCAGCGATCCATTTTCGTTTTGGAGGAGCAATGGTTTTATCCACGAGTTGTATTGTTGCGGCGGCAGGCTCTTTTCGAACGAGCGGAGGCATGAATCCCAAAAAGAAATGTCCTGCATAATTGCGTTGAAAGGAATGGCCCGGCAACAGTAAAAGTTGCAGCATTCTACAGCGCAAGCGCAAACTTATCCACAGGCAAAAAAGTAAAATATACTTGACACTTGGGCCTTAAGGCTTTGTAATAGCGCGTTTTACGGCTCAACTAGGAAAAGAACATGAAACGCACATATCAACCATCCGTAACCAAAAGAAAACGCACCCATGGCTTTTTGGTGCGCATGAAGACACGCGGAGGTCGCGCTGTTATCAAGGCACGCCGCGCCAAGGGCCGTGTCAGACTCGCGGTTTAGTACATCGGCCTTGCCGCTTAGCCTATCGGCCGAATTTACCGCTGCGCACCGACTGTTGCGCGAAGACGGTTTTGACCATGTTATGCGTGCTGAAAACATGGCGGATAAGGACTTCAAGATTTTTTTTGTGCGCAACGACAAAAGAAACGCCAGGCTTGGAATGGTGGTAGCCAAAAAAACGCTATCCGGCGCAGCAGACCGAAATCGTGTAAAAAGAATCATCCGGGAAGCGTTCCGCCAACACAGCATCAAACAGTGTAAGTTGGATGTGGTTGTGATGGCGAGACGTGCTTACCCTCAAGAGAGTGGTGCGCAGGCTGGCAATTTAAAAATGCTGTTTAGCAGGGTAGAGAATAGATGCGCAGAATTGTGATCAAGCTGATTCATGGCTATCAATATCTGATCAGTCCGCTTAACCCGCCAACATGCAGATTTACCCCAACCTGTTCCCACTATACCTGCGAAGTATTGGCGAAATACGGTGTAATGAAAGGGGCGTGGCTCGGTATTAAACGATTGCTACGTTGCAATCCCTGGAATCCCGGCGGATACGATCCCGCACCCTAACATCAGGCCATATCATGGATTTGCAAAGACTTTTTTTGTTTTTAATTTTTGTGTTTTCGCTAGGATTGGTTTGGGATGGCTGGCAACGCCATCAACATCCGGAACAGTATGTTCAGCAAAGCGCGGCAATTAATGGGAATGTCACGGCGCCTCAGGTAAATCCTCCAGCGGTGGCGACACCGGCAACTATTGCCCAGCATTCCGTCCAGCAATCGGCTGGAAAAATAATCCACGTCAAGACCGACATCCTCGAGGCTGAAATCAGCACCATCGGCGGAGATATCAGCCGGCTGGCGTTGCTGAAGCACCCTGACGGATTGGACAAAAACAAACCGCTGGTGCTTTTCCATCGCGGCACAGGCACCCATAATTATGTCGCGCAAAGCGGCCTGCTCGGAGCGGGTCTGCCTAACCACAACAGTCCGTTCGTTTCGGAACAAGACCAGTATACGCTTGCCGGAAATGCCGAACAGGTGCAGGTACGGCTGACTGCCGGGGCCGGTTCCGCGCTGAAAGTGACCAAGTTGATTACCTTCCACAAAGGGAGTTATCTGGTTGATATCGCCTATGAATTGGAAAACACCGGGCAACAGGCAGCAACGACAAGCAGCTATTTTCAACTGATTCGCGATAGCGTCGCGCTGGCAGGCAGCTCAATGTTCTTGCCGACTTATGTCGGTGCTGCGGTCTATACCGACAAGGAAAAATTTCAAAAAGTTGAGTTCCCGGAAATAGAAAAAGGCAAGACGGATTACCCCAAGCAAGCCAGTGACGGCTGGATTGGGATACTGCAACATTACTTCGTTGCGGTATGGCTGCCCAAGGAAAAAGCCAATCGTGAATATTTCACGCGCAAGCTGGACGGCGATTCGTATTCGGTGGGAGTGATTCTTCCGGAACAGGTCGTTAACCCCGGCCAGAAGGTGCTCATGGGCACGACGCTTTATGCCGGTCCGGCCCAGGTTGATCTGGACAAAATCGCGCCCGGCCTGGGATTGACGGTAGATTATGGCTGGCTGACTGTCCTTTCCGCCCCGCTGTTCTGGGTCATGGCGCTGTTTTATGACTGGACGCATAACTGGGGAATTGCCATCATTCTGCTGACCGTCCTGATCAAGCTGTTGTTTTTTCCGCTGTCTGCGGCAAGCTATCGCTCTATGGCAAAGATGCGCGTGGTCGCGCCGAAGCTGGAAAAGATCAAACAGCAATGCGCCGGCGACCGGGAAAAGCTGAATCGCGCCATGATGGATCTGTACAAAACGGAGAAAATCAACCCGCTGGGCGGATGTTTGCCGGTGGTGGTGCAGATCCCGGTGTTTATCGCCTTGTACTGGGCTATTTTGGCGAGTGTCGAGATGCGCTACGCGCCCTTCTTCGGCTGGATAACCGACCTGTCGGCGGAGGATCCGTATTACATCCTGCCGCTGATCATGGGGGCAAGCATGATCATCCAGATGCGCCTTAACCCAAAGCCGACAGATCCGATGCAGGCCAGGATAATGCAAATCATGCCGATCGCCTTCAGTGTGGTTTTCTTCTTCTTCCCTGCCGGGCTGGTGTTGTACTCCATCGTGAACAACATCCTCTCCATCGGTCAGCAGTGGTATATCACTCGGGCTGCCGAGGCTGAGGCCGAGAGCAAAGGTGCTGCTGCCAAGCGTTGATACCATTGCCGCCATCGCCACCGCGCAGGGGCGCGGCGGAATCGGTGTGGTAAGGGTATCGGGGCGGCACTGCGAGCCGCTGGCACGCGAAATCCTCGGTAGACTGCCTGCTGCGCGGCATGCCACTTGTGGCAATTTCCTGGACAAAAACGGCGACATCCTGGATCAGGGTGTCGCCTTGTTTTTTCCCGCCCCGCATTCCTACACCGGCGAGGATGTGCTCGAACTGCAGGGCCACGGCGGCCCCGCCGTCTTGCAGTTGGTGTTGCAGCGCTGCCTCGATTTGGGTGCGCGGCTGGCGCAGCCCGGCGAATTCACGCGCCGCGCCTTTTTGAACGACAAGCTTGACCTGGCGCAAGCCGAAAGCGTCGCCGACCTGATTGATGCCAATTCCGCCGAGGCTGCACGCAGTGCGATGCGCTCCCTGCGCGGCGAATTTTCCGCCGCCATCCACGGCATGGTCGATGAGCTGATCAGCCTGCGCATGCTGGTGGAGGCGATGCTGGATTTTCCGGAGGAGGAGGTGGATGCCGTCGACATGGAGCGCCGCGATGCCTTGCTGACCAGCGTCCGGTCGCGCTTGCAGCATACGCTGGACACCGCAAAGCAGGGCAGCCTGCTGCGCGAGGGCGCCCACGTAGTTATTGCCGGGCAGCCGAACGTCGGCAAGTCCAGCCTGCTGAACCGTCTGGCCGGAGAGGAGGTGGCGCTGGTCAGCGATACTCCCGGCACCACCCGCGATGTGATCCGCCAGGCGATCCAGATTCGCGGGGTGCCGCTGCATATCGTGGACACGGCGGGGCTGCGTGAATCGGAGGACGCGGTGGAGAGCATGGGTATCGCGCGCGCCCATCAGACAATACACCGCGCCGACCTGATCCTGCTGCTGCTGGATGCGAGCCGGGGCCTCACCGTGCAGGACGAGGCGATCCTTGCCGGGTTGCCGGCGGACATACCGAGGCTGCTGGTGTTCAACAAATCCGACCTGCTGGGCGACAGTGCTGTCCTATCCGCGAACGCGCCGCTTGCCAGTGTCCCATCTATTGGGGTGTCCGCCAAAACAGGCGCGGGGTTAGAGGCGTTGCGCGGCAAGCTGCTGGAGGCGGTGGGCTGGCGCGACCAGGAAAGCGGCGCCTTTATGGCGCGGGAGCGGCATGTTCGCGCGTTGGCGCTGGCGCAGACCCATTTGGCGCAGGCCCAGGGGGTGCTGGCCAGCGCGGAGTTGTTCGCCGAGGAGCTGCGCCTGGCGCAACGCGCGCTGAACGAGATCACCGGAGAATTCACCCCGGATGATTTGCTCGGCGAGATATTCAGCCGCTTCTGCATCGGGAAATAACGCTCTTGTTTCACGTGAAACAATGTCCCGCGTGAAACAATTCGGTTCCCAATGTGTTTGGGATTGCGGATGCGCTGTTGTATGATGCGCGTCCTTTCCAAAACAGTTGCAACATGAGCATCCCCGATATATTCGATGTGATCGTAGTGGGCGGCGGCCATGCCGGCACCGAAGCCGCCTTGGCCAGCGCGCGCGCGGGCTGCAAGACCTTGCTGCTCAGCCACAACATCGAAACGCTCGGGCAGATGTCCTGCAACCCTTCGATCGGCGGGATCGGCAAGGGCCATCTGGTCAGGGAGGTGGACGCGCTTGGCGGCGCGATGGCGGCGGCAACCGACGAGAGCGGCATCCAGTTCCGCATCCTGAATTCGAGCAAGGGCCCGGCGGTGCGCGCGACGCGCGCACAGGCCGACCGCATCCTTTACAAGCAGGCGATCCGGACAAGGCTGGAAAACCAGCCCAACCTGTGGCTGTTCCAGCAGGCGGTGGACGATTTGCTGGTCGAGCAGGACCGGGTGTGCGGGGTGGTCACCCAGCTGGGCCTGCGCTTCAACGCGAAAACCGTGGTGCTGACGGCAGGCACTTTTCTGTCCGGTCTGATCCATGTCGGGCAGGCCAATTATCCGGCGGGTCGCGCGGGCGACCCGCCCTCCATCAGCCTGGCGCACCGTTTGCGTGAGTTAAACCTTCCGGTGGGGCGGTTGAAGACCGGCACGCCGCCGCGCATCGACGGGCGGAGCATCGATTATTCGGTGATGCAGGAACAGCCGGGCGACGACCCGGTGCCGGTATTCTCGTTCATGGGTAATGCCGCGCAGCACCCGCAACAGCTGCCGTGCTGGATCACCGAAACCAACCAGCGCACCCACGACATCATCCGTGGCGGGCTGGATCGCTCGCCTCTGTTCACCGGAGTGATTGAGGGGGTCGGGCCGCGCTATTGCCCGTCCATCGAAGACAAGATCACGCGTTTTGCCGACAAGTCCTCTCACCAGATTTTCCTCGAGCCGGAAGGACTGACCACCCACGAGGTTTATCCCAACGGCATATCCACCAGCCTGCCATTCGATGTGCAGCTGGCCTTGGTGCACTCCATCAAGGGGCTGGAAAACGCGCATATCCTGCGCCCCGGCTATGCGATCGAATACGATTATTTCGACCCGCGCGGGCTGAAGAGCTCGCTCGAAACCAAGGCGATCCACGGGCTGTTTTTCGCCGGGCAGATCAACGGCACCACCGGCTATGAAGAGGCCGCCGCACAAGGTTTGCTGGCCGGGCTGAATGCCGCACTTCAGGCAGGAGGACGCGAAGCCTGGTGCCCGCGCCGTGACGAGGCTTACCTGGGGGTGATGGTGGATGACCTGATTACGCGCGGCGCTTCCGAGCCGTATCGCATGTTTACCAGCCGCGCCGAATACCGCCTGCAGTTGCGCGAGGACAATGCGGATTTAAGGCTGACGGAGATCGGCCGCAAACTGGGTATCGTGGATGATGCGCGCTGGCAGGCTTTCGAGCAGAAGCGCGAGGCCATCGCGCGCGAGCAGGAACGGTTGCGCAACACCTGGGTGAGCCCGCGCAACCTGCCTGCGGAGGACGCGATGCGCGTGCTGGGCAAACTCATTGAGCGTGAGTACTCGCTGCATGAGCTGTTGCGCCGTCCGGACGTGAATTATGCCAGCCTGCTGACCCTGACCGGCGCCGGTGCCGGGGTGGGCGATGAAAAGGTCGCCGAGCAGGTGGAAACTCAGGCGAAATACCACGGCTATATCGAGCGGCAACGCGACGAGATCGGGCGCAACGAGCAATACGAAACGCTGGGATTGCCGGATAACCTGGATTATTGCGAGGTGCGCGGCCTGTCCATCGAAGTGCAGCAAAAGCTCAATCAGCACAAGCCCGAGACCGTCGGGCAGGCGGCACGTATTTCCGGGATTACCCCGGCGGCGATTTCCCTGCTGCTGGTGCATATCAAGCGCGGCTTTCGCAATGACCGGCAAACGCAAAAATGCGCATGAACCTGGCCGAAGAGTTGCAGCGCGGCATCGCGCAATTGGGGATTGCGCTGGATGTGGACGCGCAGGGCAAGCTGCTGGATTATTTGGCGCTGCTGCATAAATGGAACAAGGTCTATAACCTGACGGCAATCCGCGACCCGCAGCAGATGGTGAGCAATCACTTGCTCGACAGCCTGGCGGTAATGCCGCATCTATGGGCGGGACGGTGGCTGGATGTGGGAAGCGGTGCAGGTTTGCCGGGGCTGGTGTTGGCGGTCGCGCAGCCGGGCTGGCAGTTCACCTTGCTGGACAGCAACAGCAAAAAAACCAGCTTCGTGCAACAGGCGGTTATCGAACTGGGCTTGCGCAACGTGAGCGTTCACTGCGCGCGTGTGGAAGAGTGGCAAGCGGTTGAGCGGTTTGACGGGATCATCTCGCGGGCCTTCAGCGAGCTGGGTGAATTTTTGCGCTGCACCCGCCATCTCGTGGCGCCGCACGGGTGTTGGGTGGCAATGAAGGGCGCGCCGCAGCAGGAATTGGCGGGTGTGCCGGACGGATGTAGGGTGGAGCGCGTCATACCGTTACAGGTGCCGGGTTTACTCGCGGCGCGCAGTCTGGTGATTGCAACATGCGATAGGGACAAAACAACATGACAAAAATATTAGCGATAACCAATCAGAAGGGCGGGGTGGGAAAGACCACTACCACCGTGAATCTGGCGGCCAGTCTCGCGGCGGCCCAGCAGCGCGTGCTGATGGTCGATCTCGATCCGCAGGGCAATGCCACCATGGGCAGCGGCATCGACAAGCGCGATGTGCAGGCCAGTGTCTATGATGTGTTGCTGGGCAGCAAGACAGTGGCGGAGGCGCGGATACGCTCGGAAGCCGGAAAATATGACTTGCTGCCCGCCAACCGGGATTTGGCCGGCGCGGAAGTCGAGCTGGTTGGCCTGACCCATCGTGAAACACGCTTGCGCGATGCATTGCAAGTCGTTGCGTCGGAATACGACTATGTGCTGATCGATTGCCCGCCGGCCCTGAACCTGCTGACCCTGAACGGCCTGTGCGCGGCCAAGTCGGTGATGATCCCGATGCAATGCGAATACTATGCGTTGGAGGGGCTGAGCGACCTGGTGAACACCATCCGCAAAGTGCGTGCCAGCCTGAATCCGGAACTGGAAATCGAAGGGCTGCTGCGCACCATGTTCGATCCGCGCAACACGCTGGCGCAGCAGGTCTCGGACCAATTGCAGGAACACTTCGGCGACAAGGTTTACCGCACCGTGATTCCGCGCAATGTGCGGCTGGCGGAAGCCCCCAGCTTTGGCGTGCCGGCGCTGTATCACGACAAATTGTCCAAGGGAACGCAGGCTTATCTGGCATTGGCCGGAGAGTTATTGAATAACGCAGCGCAACCTGCTGCAACGGCATAAAGGGAACGATCATGGCAACAAAGCTAAACAAGGGGTTGGGGCGCGGACTGGATGCGTTGTTGTCCGGAGGCAAAAGCGAAAAAGACGAGGCGATGCGCGATTTGAATGTGGCGCTGCTCAAACCGGGCAAATACCAGCCCCGCTCGCATATGGACGAGGCCTCGCTGAATGACCTGGCGGCCTCAATCAAGGCGCAGGGGATCATGCAACCGATCCTGGTGCGCCAGCTTGAAGACAGCAGCTATGAAATCATCGCCGGCGAGAGACGCTGGCGCGCCGCGCAGTTGGCGGGGCTGACCCATGTGCCGGTGCTGGTGCGCAGCGTGCCGGACAATGCGGCGCTGGCGATGGCGCTGATCGAGAATATCCAGCGCGAAAACCTGAATCCGCTGGAAGAGGCGGTGGGCATCCAGCGCCTGATCGACGAATTCAAGATGACCCACCAGGTTGCCGCAGAGGCGGTAGGGCGTTCGCGCAGCGCCGCCAGCAACTTGCTGAGGCTGCTCAAATTGCCGCAGGCCGTGCAGGGCATGCTGATGGAAAACAAGCTGGATATGGGCCACGCGCGCGCCTTGTTGCCGCTGGAGGGCGCACAGCAGATATTGCTGGCCAATAAAATTGTGCTGGAAGGGCTTTCCGTGCGCGAAGCGGAAAAACTGGTGCAAAAACAAACCCATGAGCCGGAAAAAGACAAGCCAAAGAAAGCGCACAAACTCAGTCGCGACACCCAGCGGTTGCAGGAGGAAATGAGCGCATGGCTCGGAACCCGCGTGGAAATTAAGCCGGACAGCAAGGGCGGGGGCAAGCTGGTCATCGAATATACGAATCATGACCAACTGGATGAATTTCTGAACAAGCTCAAAAAGGGCAAATAAGTTGGGCAAAGACGCAGGCGATATGCCGCAGCAATGTTTGACACCCCCGGAAAGCGCCACTATAATCGCCACCCTTTGCGCGGTGGAAGCCGGAGAAAAGAGATTGGCGCGCCAGGTGGTCGGGTTGCAGGCGGCGACTGCGCTGATCGCTGCGGGCGTTGCTTACGGCCTGAATGGCACTCCGCAAGATGCGGTAGCGGTGTTAAGCGGGGGACTGGTATCGGCGCTCAACGGAGCATTGCTGGCATGGAGAATGTCCCGGGTTGCTTTGCGTTTTGCCCATGAGGCGCGCGAACCCAGTAGTGCGCACCACCAACTACGGCTCATGTATTTTTACGCCGCCGAAAGATTTCTGGTGGTCGTTGTGCTGCTCGGCTTGTGCCTGGTGGTACTGAAGTTATCGCCGCTCGCTGTGCTGGGCGGTTTTGTGATGGGCCAGGCGGCACTGTTGGCTGCCCGATTATTTTTGAATAGATTAAATCAGAATTTAGACTGAGATAGTGACTAAAAATGTCTAGCGAAGTACACACATCAGCAGGATACATCAAGCATCACTTGCAAAACCTGACGTATGGCCAATTGCCGGACGGTACCTGGGGTATTGCGCATAGTGCAGAGGAAGCCAAGGCGATGGGTTTCTGGGCGCTCAATCTGGACACCTTCATCATGTCTCTGCTGCTGGGCGCCGTTGTCATGCTCGTGTTCCGCAGCGTCGCCAAGAGCGCGGTCAGCGGCATACCGGGCGGCCTGCAGAATTTCTGTGAATGGTCGCTCGAGTTCATCGACAACAGCGTGCGCGGTTCGTTTTCCGGCAAGAACGACATGGTCGGACCATTGGCGTTGACTATCTTCTTTTGGGTTTTGACGATGAACCTGATGGACTTGTTGCCCATCGATTATGTTCCCTTGTTGATGAGCGCTTTGGGCGTCCCATTTTTCAAGATCGTTCCCTCTACCGATCCGAATGCCACCTTCGGCATGGCGATCGGCGTGTTTGTGCTGGTGCTTTACTATAGCGTCAAGATGAAGGGTTTGGGCGGGTTCGTGGGCGAACTGACGCTGCAACCGTTCGGCAAATGGGGCATGCCGGTCAACCTGCTGCTGGAAGGCGTCAACCTGATCGCCAAGCCGATTTCTCTCGCGCTGCGTCTGTTTGGCAATATGTATGCCGGCGAGATGATTTTTATTCTGATCGCGCTGATGGGCGGTGCCTGGGCAGGCTTATCGGTGGGCAGCGCTACCCTGTACGGGTCGCAGATCTTGCTGTCGCTGGGCTGGGCAATTTTCCACATCCTGATTGTCACGCTGCAGGCCTTCATCTTTATGACGCTGACCGTGGTTTATCTGGACATGGCGCACCAAGAACATCACTAAATCAACATCAATAAAACCGGTTTCACTAAACTTTACTTTTATCAATAGGAGAAATAAAAAATGGAAATGGCAAATGCACTGCTGTATATCGCCGGAGCGCTGATGATGGGTCTGGGCGCGCTTGGCGCAGCTGTCGGTATCGGTATTCTGGGTGGCCGCTTTCTGGAAGGCGCCGCACGTCAACCGGAACTCATCCCGATGCTGCGCACCCAGTTCTTCGTGGTGATGGGCTTGGTCGATGCGGTGCCGATGATTGCAGTGGGTATTGCAATGTATGTTCTGTTTGCGGTGGCGCACTAATTTCGTCATAAGCGACAACGTATAACTTAAGAAAGGTAGCTTGCATGAATATCAATGCAACTCTTCTCGCACAGACGATCATGTTCGCGCTGTTTGTGTGGTTCTGCATGAAATTTGTCTGGCCCCCGATCATGGCGGCGCTGGAGCAACGCAAAAAGCAAATTGCCGATGGTTTGGCGGATGCCGAGCGGGCAAAGCATGACCTGGAGTTGGCTGCCAAGCGTTCCGCAGAAATTTTGCGTGAAGCCAAGGAAAAAGCCGGCGAAATCATCGTTAATGCCGAAAAGCGCGATAGTGAGATCATTGAAGCAGCCAAGGCAAAAGCCAAGGTGGAATATGATCGAATCGTAGCGACAGGGCATGCCGATGTTGACCAGGAAGTATTTCGCGCCAAAGAGCAGTTGCGCACTCAGGTGTCGGCAATTGCGCTGGCCGGAGCGAGCAAGATTCTTGGTCGCGAAATTGACGCCAAGGCACACAATGACTTGCTCGATAAACTAGTTGCGGAAATCTAAACGCCATGTCTGAAGCCATCACCATTGCTCGGCCCTATGCACAGGCGGCATTCGAAGAAGCACAAAAGCTGTCGGATCTGAAGGGCTGGGCGGAGGCATTGCTGTCTCTTGCCGAGGCGGTCGGTCACCCGGAAGTTCGCGCAGTTGTCACCAGCCCGCGGGTTACCAAAGCGCAACTCGAAAGCCTGATGGAAGGTTTGCTGGGTGGGCAGGTAACGCCCCAGCAGCATAATTTCGTCAGGGTGCTGGTGGACAATCAACGCCTGCTGATCCTGCCGGAAATCGCCGTCATTTTCGAGGCCTTGCGGGCGGAAGCAGAAAAAACCGTGAATGTGGTAGTGGATTCCGCGTTTGAGTTGTCTGCCGCGCAGCAGGCGAAGATTGTTAGTTCGCTGAAAGCGCGCATGGGCCGCGAAATCAAGCTGGTTTGCAAAATCAACAAAGAGTTGCTGGGTGGCGTGGTGATTCGCGCCGGAGACAAGGTGATCGATGGCTCTGCCCGCACCCGTCTTGGCGAGATGGCAAACGCCCTAGCCTGATAACGGATTGATCAAGATAAGGAAATGTAATGAAGCTCAACCCCTCTGAAATTAGCAATCTGATTCGCAGCCGCATCGAAAATTTCGAGGCACTGACGCAGGCGCGCACTGAAGGTACGGTGGTCAGCGTGACCGACGGTATCGTCCGTGTGCATGGGCTCTCCGATGTGATGCAGGGAGAAATGCTGGAATTCCCCGGCAACACCTTCGGACTGGCGCTGAACCTGGAGCGTGATTCGGTCGGCGCGGTGGTGCTCGGCGAATATGAGCACATCACCGAAGGCGACACGGTCAAGTGCACCGGCCGTATTCTGGAAGTGCCGGTCGGCCCGGAATTGTGCGGACGCGTGGTGAACGCATTGGGCCAGCCGATCGACGGCAAGGGCCCGATCAACGCCAAGATGACCGACAAGATCGAAAAAGTGGCACCGGGCGTGATTTCGCGCAAGTCGGTCGACCAGCCGGTGCAGACCGGTTTGAAATCGATCGACTCGATGGTTCCGGTCGGCCGCGGCCAACGCGAGTTGATCATTGGCGACCGTCAAACCGGCAAGACCGCCGTGGCGGTGGATGCCATCATCAACCAGAAGGGTCAGAACATGACCTGCGTGTACGTTGCGATCGGCCAGAAAGCCTCGACCATCGCCAACGTGGTGCGCAAGCTGGAAGAGCATGGTGCGCTGGGTTACACTATCGTGGTTGCGGCAACCGCTTCGGATTCCGCCGCGATGCAATTCCTGGCGCCCTATGCGGGCTGCACCATGGGCGAATACTTCCGCGATCGCGGACAGGACGCGCTGATTGTTTACGATGACCTGACCAAGCAAGCCTGGGCCTACCGTCAAATCTCCCTGTTGCTGCGCCGCCCGCCGGGCCGCGAAGCCTATCCCGGCGACGTGTTCTACCTGCACTCCCGTTTGCTGGAACGCGCGGCGCGAGTGAACGCCGATTACGTGGAAGCCTTCACCAAGGGCGAGGTCAAGGGCAAGACCGGCTCGCTGACCGCCTTGCCGATCATCGAGACGCAAGCGGGCGACGTGTCCGCCTTCGTGCCGACCAACGTGATTTCCATTACCGACGGCCAGATATTTTTGGAAACCGACTTGTTCAACGCCGGTATCCGTCCCGCAATCAATGCCGGTGTTTCGGTGTCCCGCGTAGGCGGCGCAGCGCAAACCAAGGTGATCAAGAAGCTCGGCGGCGGCGTGCGGCTGGCATTGGCGCAGTACCGTGAATTGGCTGCGTTCGCGCAGTTCGCTTCCGACCTGGACGAGGCAACCCGCAAGCAGTTGGAGCGCGGCCGCATGGTGACCGAGTTGATGAAGCAGTTGCAATATGCGCCATTATCGGTCGCTGAAATGGCGGTCACGCTGTTCTCCGTCAACAAAGGCTATTTCGACGATGTGGCGGTGCCCAAGGCGCTGGCGTTCGAGTCGGCCTTGCATGCCTACCTGAAATCCAGCAACAAGGCGCTGATGGATGCGATCGAGTCTAGCAAGGATCTGAATGCCGACAACGAAAAACTGTTGTCTGCGGCGATTGAGACCTTCAAGGCAACGGCTGTTTATTAAGGCGGGGTGAGAAATGGCTGGCAGTAAAGAGATCCGCGCGAAAATCAAGAGTGTAGAAAATACACGCAAGATCACGCGCGCCATGGAAATGGTCGCCGCAGCCAAGATGCGTAAAGCACAGGACCGCATGCGCGCTGCGCGCCCCTATGCCGAAAAGATTCGCGCCGTGGCTGCGCACTTGTCGCGCGCCAATCCGGAATACAGGCACTCCTTCCTGGAAAAACGCGAAAATGTCAAAAATGTCGGCCTGATCGTGGTGACCTCAGACAAGGGGCTGTGCGGCGGTTTGAACACCAACATCCTGCGTCTTGCGGTGAGCAACATGAAGGATTGGGAAGGACAGGGCAAGGGGATTGTGGTTTGCCCGATCGGCAACAAGGGGCTGGGTTTCATGTCGCGTATCGGCGCCAGGGTCAAGTCCAACCTGACCGGATTGGGCGACACCCCGCATATCGAAAAGCTGATCGGCGCCGTAAAGGTGATGCTGGATGCCTACACAGCGGGAGAGATCGACGCGATCCATATCAGCTACAACCATTTCATCAACACCATGAAACAGGAGCCGTGCATCGAGCAATTGCTGCCGCTGAGCGGCGAGCAGCTGGGAACCTCCGAGGGAAATTGGGACTATATCTACGAACCGGATGCCAAGCAGGTAATCGACGAGCTGCTGGTGCGCTACATCGAGTCGCTGGTCTACCAGGCCGTGGTGGAAAACATGGCTTCCGAACAAAGCGCGCGGATGGTGGCGATGAAGGCCGCATCGGATAACGCGAAGAGCGTGATCGGCGAGCTTAAGCTGGTATACAACAAGGCGCGCCAGGCCGCCATCACCCGCGAAATTTCAGAAATCGTGAGCGGTGCAGCAGCGGTCGGTTAAGGCTTGAGCTGCAAAATACAAAATTAATTTAGACGGGGAATCTTAAAAATGAGTCAAGGAAAGATTGTTCAGTGTATCGGTGCGGTGGTCGACATCGAGTTTCCACGCGATCAAATGCCCAAGGTATATGAGGCGCTGCAACTGGCAGACGCGGGGTCTTCTACTGCGGAGGCCGGTTTGACCTTTGAGGTACAGCAGCAACTCGGCGACGGCGTGGTGCGCACCATCTCGATGGGCTCTTCCGACGGCTTGCGTCGCGGGATGCTGGTCAATGCCAGCGGCAACGGAATCAGGGTGCCGGTAGGAAAAGGTACGCTGGGCCGCATCATGGATGTGCTGGGCCGTCCGATTGACGATGCCGGCGAAGTGCAGTGCGACGAGCGCCGCGAGATCCACCAGAAGGCGCCGAAGTTCGACGAACTGTCCCCGTCAGTAGATCTGCTGGAAACCGGCATCAAGGTGATCGACCTGGTTTGCCCGTTCGCCAAGGGCGGCAAGGTCGGCCTGTTCGGCGGCGCGGGTGTGGGCAAGACCGTGAACATGCTTGAACTGATCAACAACATCGCCAAGCAGCACGCCGGCCTGTCGGTGTTCGCCGGGGTGGGTGAACGCACCCGCGAAGGCAATGACTTTTACCATGAAATGTCGGAAGCGGGCGTTATCAAGCTGGACAACCTGCCCGAGTCCAAAGTGGCCATGGTGTTCGGCCAGATGAACGAACCGCCCGGCAACCGTTTGCGCGTGGCGTTGTCCGGCCTGACCATGGCCGAGTATTTCCGCGATGAAGGCCGCGACATCCTGTTCTTCGTCGACAATATCTATCGCTTCACCCTGGCCGGCACCGAAGTGTCCGCGCTGCTGGGCCGTATGCCTTCCGCAGTGGGTTACCAGCCAACGCTGGCCGAAGAAATGGGCCGCCTGCAAGAGCGCATCACCTCGACCAAGACCGGTTCGATCACCTCCATCCAGGCCGTGTACGTGCCGGCGGATGACTTGACCGATCCGTCTCCGGCGACGACCTTCTTGCACCTGGATTCCACCGTCGTGCTGTCGCGCGATATCGCCTCGCTGGGCATCTACCCTGCGGTCGACCCGCTGGATTCCACCTCCCGCCAGCTTGACCCGCTGGTGGTGGGCGAAGAGCATTACAACGTGGCACGCGGTGTGCAGCAAACCCTGCAACGCTACAAGGAATTGCGCGACATCATCGCGATTCTGGGCATGGACGAACTGGCGCCGGAAGACAAACTGGCTGTTGCACGCGCCCGCAAGATCCAACGTTTCCTGTCGCAGCCGTTCCACGTGGCCGAAGTGTTTACCGGCGCACCTGGCAAGTATGTGACCCTGAAGGACACCATCAAGGGCTTCAAGGGTATCGTCAACGGTGATTACGACCATCTGCCGGAACAGGCGTTCTACATGGTGGGCGCCATCGAAGAAGCGATTGAAAAAGCCAAGACACTCCAATAAAGAGGAAAGCTCATGGCAATGACTGTACATGTTGATGTAGTTAGCGCGGAAGAAGCCATCTTTTCAGGCTTGGCGGAAGTGGTGGTGGTTCCCGGTGAAATGGGCGAACTGGGCATTTATCCGCGCCATACCGCATTGATGACGCGCATCAAACCCGGCTCGGTCAGGATCAAGCGGCCGGACCAGGAGCAGGAAGAGCTCATCTATGTTTCGGGCGGCATGCTTGAAGTGCAGCCCAACGTGGTGACCATCCTGGCGGACACCGCGATACGCGGCGGCGATCTGGATGAGGCGCGCGCGTTGGAGGCGAAACAGGCGGCGGAAGACGCGATCAAAAACCGCGCTTCCGATATCGACTACGCCCAGGCCCAGGCCGAATTGGCGGAAGCCATTGCCCAGTTGCGCGCGATCCAGCAACTGCGCAAACAAGCCGGGCATTAAACTCAAGCAATTAAAACAAAAAAGCAGCTTCGGCTGCTTTTTTGTTTTAATTCCCGTAAATTTTTATTCATCCAACTGTCCCGGACAGACTAGCGTTAGGGCCGCCCTGTACAGAATTAAAAAATGATGACAGGGGCTGTGCCAGAGAAAGTAGAATAGCGAAAGAGGGCCGGCAGCCTGGCTGCGATACATCAAGGAGATAAATTTGGTTTTGCGTGAAAAGGATGGGGGCGGTTTCATGAAGAGCAAACATGGCTTCCCTGGTGCCGTTCCAGATCGTTTGTCATGCCGCAACAAGTAAAAAAACTTGCGGTTCTGTTTGCCGACATCTGCGGCAGCACCGCGCTCTACGATCACCTTGGGGACAATCTGGCGCGCCGCCTGATAGCGCAGTGCGTCGCGACGATGACCGGTGAAATCGCCGCCTACCAGGGCGTGCTGATCAAGACCATCGGCGATGAAATCATGTGCACCTTCCCCAGCGCCGAAGCCGCCCTGCATGCCGCCTGTGCAATGCAGCGCGCGGTAGAAAGCGGCGAGTATGAAGGCGAACATCCGATGCACATCCGCATCGGTTTCAATTATGGCGAGGTAATCTGCGAGTCCGGCGATGTGTTTGGCGATACCGTCAACGTCGCCGCGCGCGTCGCCGCGATAACCAGGGCAAGCCAGATCATGACGACCCAAACCGTGGTTGACGCGCTGCCGCCGGATCTGCGGGAAAAAACGCGCCAGATCATGCGCGCCGAGTTCAAGGGCAAGCAGGAACAGCTCGATATTTCCATTGTTATCTGGGAAATGGACGACATGCTGAGCACCCGCATCGGCACGCCCGTCTTCCGCAAGTCCCCGGAGAATATCGACGAAATGTCTTTGTGTTATCGCGAACAGTTGCTAAAAATCAACAAGGAACGCCGGAGTGTTGTCTTGGGGCGCGGAGATGCCTGCGATATCATCGTTCAGAATGGATTTGCTTCGCGCCAGCATATCCGCATCGAATTGCGGTTTGGTAAATTTATTCTTGTAGACCAAAGCACCAACGGCACCTATATCCGTTTCAGCGACGGAAATGTGGTTCGGCTTGTCCGCGAGGAAATGGTTCTGCGGGGATCGGGCTCTATCAGCCTGGGGCAGCCTTACTCTGAAAATCCCGCTGACCTTGTTGAGTTTTCGGTGGCTTCCAACCATGCCCAGCGCCAAGTGGCGGAATAGGAACTGCCGCCTTGGGAAACCTTGACCTGTCAGCGGCTCCAAAAAATTAAGGAATGCCCCGCACGCCCACCAAGTAAACCGGGCTACGCGGGAAGCGCATCCAATGCGATCTGCAATTGGGCGCACCATTTATCCTGGGGATCAAGTTTGGCGACCTGCCTCAAACATTCGTTCACCATCAACATCATATCGCCGTTCTTGCCGTTTTTCCGCATGGACATAACGGCCATATTGGAGAGGTTGATCATGATCCGTTTGTTATTCGGAAGCAGGGTGCGCGCGTCGCTAAGCAACCGGATCGCTTCATCCAGCTTGCCTTCCTTGGCCAGAACCACCCCGCGGTCATTGATGGCAATAACCTCCTGACGGGATTTTCTGACCAGTTCCTCGCCTTGGTCAGACATGCCGGCCTGGCTGTATAAATCATTGACCTGCGCCAGCAGTTCGGCGTTCTCGTGATTATTTTTGATAATGGTCCGCGCTATATCTTCGGCAGCTTCCTTGTTTCCGGTTGCCAGAAACATCTGGGCAGCCTCAAGCATGACGCTGGAGGAGCGATGACCGTCATCCGCCTTGACCAGCTCGGCCACTTCCGCTGAGATTTTTCCTGCGTTGGCCAAATCGCCGGACTTGCTGTAAACCATCCCTTCAACCACCTTGGCGTGCAAACTGGTTTCGGCGCTTTCAAATTCCTTGCAGGTCTCTTTCAAAATTTGCAACGCTTCGGCAGGGTTGTCGTTTTCCGAGCATATCTTGGCCAAACCGAGGTAGGCAACCGGCGTTTTATGAATGGAAAATTGCCCCAGCTTGATGGTTTTGCGGAAAGCATTTTCGGCGGTCTCCAGATCGCCCCGTTTGTGCGCAAGCTCCCCAAGGTTTTTCTGGCGAATGACCGAATTGGGCGACAGCTCAGTGCACCGCACCAGCGCACGTTGCGCTTCTTCCAGCTCCCCGGATGCTTCGTAGCTTTTGGCAAGCCAGTCATGTGCTTCCAGGTAGGCAGGGTTCTCGTTGATGACTTCGCGGAATAATTGTTGCGCCCTTGCATGCTCCCCTTTGTAAAAGGCCGCTTTACCGAGGCCGGTCTTGGCCCAGGGAATGTCGCGCTTGGCCAGTATTTGCTCGAATTCCTGCTGGGCACGGTCATATCTGCCCATCGTCAGCAGCGTGCTTGTCTTGATGCGCTGCAATTCTGTGGTGTTGGTCTTGCTTGAGGCTAGCGCCTTGTCGCAAAGGGCGATGGTGAGGCCATAATCCTTTTCGCTCGCGGCCCTTTCTATATCGACCAGCATTTCTTTTCTGGCGAGCACTTTTTCCAGCCGGCTTTTCATCGTGGCCTCGTTGACCGGCTTGATGATGTAATCGTCCGGCATATACTCGGCGGCGCCAAAAACCAGATCGGCGGTCTTTTCGGCGGTGATGATAATCCAGGCCGTCGCAAGGCCGATCAAGCCGCGATATTTTGCCTCTTCAAGGATATGCTGCCCGTTCTTGCCGCTACCCAGGTTGTAGTCGCATAGCACGACGTCGTATTTGTTTTTTTCCAGGGAGGCTATGGCCTCCTTGCCATTGGTGACTGTGTCGATATTCTTGGTGCCGAAGGTTCTGAGCATTTCGCGCAGCATCGAGCGCATGCCCGGAAAATCGTCGATAATCAAAAAAGACTTGCCGGCAAACAGGGAAGTGGAATCCGAGGGTAGGTACATGAATTTGCCCTTTATGGAAGGCGCAGAATAAAACAGCTGCCGCCTAAATTACCGCCGTTCTCCAGGAATATCCCGCCTGTTTTGCCGCAGTTTTTGTGGAGTTTGGCTACCATGGAGGAGAAATACAGCCCGAGCCCCGTGCTGCCCGAGGCGAAATCTACTCCCTTGCTGACGGCATCCCCGGCTTCGAGCACGCTACTCGGGTAACCGCTGCCGTTATCTTCGACCCGTATTACCAATTCCCCGCCCTCTTCTTTGACGGAAAGCAACAACTTGTCCTTGGTATAGTGCGTTGCATTGTTTAATGCATGAGAGATCACACCGGAAATCAGCTCGTAATCGAAATACCAAGCCAACCCCTCATCCAAATCCACGTCCAGGGTGATGCCGGAATAATCCAGCAGGGTTTTGTTTTGTTCGACAATTTCCCGTACAAAGTCGTCGATGGAATTCTCTGTCAGGTCGAACGGATAGAATTGGTTGCCGATCTTGTAAATCGCCAGCATCTGGACCAAGTTGTCATTGACCCGCTTGACCTCGTATAGCATCGGCGTCGCCTTTGACTGGGCATCAGGCCCCAGTTCGGTGAGGTTGGTTTCCAGAAAATTGATCAGGATGCCGATGGAGTTTTTCATGTCATGTACCGCCGACGCGAGGAAAGCCGATATGTCAGGGGTCGCTTCTTTGTTTTTATCCATGATATGAATGCCTGCCTTATTTATTGTTTGACTATGCGCCGGATAATGTCATTGGACTCGATCTACCCCGCCGCATCACCCTTGCTTGCTCATTTGGCGGGTTTTTTGGCGTGATCGCCCGAACTGGCGTTCATCGCCTCGATGGCTTCTTTCAGCGTCATCGCGGTGGCCTTGGGATCCTTGTTGCCGATCATCATTTCACCGCTGACGGAGGATGAAGGGACATCCCCGCCGGTATACCGGGCTGGCGGAACATAAGACTGCTGTTGCGGCAGTTCCTTTTTAAGCGCCTCGATTCGTGCATGCAATTCAGCGTTCTCTTTTTTGAGCGCCTCAATTTCGGATGGAGGCTTTTCAGGCGCGGGCGCTGGCTCGCCGGGGCGGGAAGCAATGGTGGCAACATCGCGCCTGGTGTCCGGTTGTTCCTGAGGCGGCGGGGCGGCTGGCCGAATGGCAATCCCGATGCCGGCCAGCAATAAAACCAGCAGGCCGATTGCGCCACCGATGACCAGCCGTTTTTTGGAGCGTGCCGGATTGATTTCAAATGCATCTTCTTCATCGCCTTCTGCAACGTCCGAAACTGGTGTTTTTTTGAAGCGCCGGGTTAGGGCAATGAGCCACAGTTTCGCCCGCACGACCAGCCCCGGCTTGGCCGGAACTTCCATGTCAGGCGACTCCAGGCCAAGTTCTTTGGCCGCAGCATCGAACGGTTTTTTCGAACCTTCGGACGCCTCCGGAGCTTGATCCTCTTCTGCGCTAAATGCCGGGGCTTTCTTGAAATGGCTGGTCAGGGCAGCAAGTCGCAGTTTCATCCACGCGGCCACCCCCGGCTTTGTGTTCGCGGCAGTATCTTCAAGCTCATCCTCCGCCTCTTCCCCGGCGCCGGTTTTTTTCTTCCAGAACATCAGGTTCATAGTGACTCCGTTTTTATGCATCGCCGGCTAACGGCATGTGGGCGCTCGTTGCAGCCCTGCGCTTTTTTCGTCCAAATAATGCCAGCCTGGCCGGGTGCGATAATGCAGCATATTGCGCCTATTGCCCATCGTCAAACTGGCGCAAGCCGGCGCGGCCTTTCCCGCAAGATGAAAGTTACCGGATGATCCGTATCACTTCCGGAATCTTGCGCAGGCTGCGCATAATGTTGGCGAGGTGCAGGCGGTTATTCACTTCCAGCGTGAAATGCAGCGCGGTACATTCGCCTTCGTTAGTGAAGTTGACGTTCTCGATGTTGGATTCCGCTTCGGCAATCGCAGCCGCCACCTTCGCCAGCACGCCGCGCTGGTTGGCGACCAACAGCTTGATGCCGACATCGAAGGGGCGGTGGATATCCTTATCCCACACCACATCCAGCCATTGCTCGCCGCCGCGCCCTTTGTGTAATGTCGGGCAGTCGCGGGTGTGCACCATTAAGCCCTGGCCGCTCTTGAGCACGCCGATGATCGGGTCGCCAGGGATCGGGCGACAACATTTGGCGAACTGCACCGCCATGCCTTCCGTGCCCTGTATCGTGATGGCCGTACTGGCCGCCGCTTCATTCGATACCGTTTCGCCGATGCTGGCCAGTTGCCGCGCCACCACCATGTTGAGGCGGCGGCCCAGGCCGATGTCGGCAAGGATTTCCTGGCGCGTCTTCACGCCGGTATCCCTGAGCAACTTGTTCCAGTGCGCTTCATCCATGTCCTGCGGCTTGACCCCCAGCGCGTGCAGCGCCTGATTCAGCAAACGTTCGCCGAATTGTGCGGATTCGCCGGACTGCATGGTCTTGAGAAAGTGGCGGATATGGCTGCGCGCCTTGCTGGTGGTCACATAAGCCAGCCAGGCCGGATTCGGCTTGGCGTGCGGCGCCGTGACGATTTCCACGCGGTCGCCGTTCCTGAGTTCGGTGCGCAAGGGCACCAGTTCATGATTGACGTTGACGGCAATGCAGTGATTGCCGATGTCGGTGTGCACGCTGTAGGCGAAATCCACCGCAGTCGCGCCGCGCGGCAGCGAGAGTATTTTGCCCTTCGGCGTGAACACGTAGACCTCGTCGGGGAACAGGTCCACCTTGAGGTGCTCCAGGAATTCCGAAGAATCGCTGCTCTGGCTCAGGCTTTCCAGCAGCTCCTGCAACCATTGGTGGGTCTTCTTGTGCAGGTCGCTGATTGAAGCATGGCCGCTCTTGTACAACCAATGCGAGGCCACGCCGGCATCGGCGATCTTGTGCATCTCGTGGGTGCGGATCTGGATTTCGATGGGTGTGCCGAACGGGCCGAACAGCGTGGTGTGCAGCGATTGGTAACCGTTTACCTTGGGGATGGCGATGTAATCCTTGAATTTGCCGGGAATCGGCTTGTACAAGCCGTGCAGCGCGCCCAGCGCCACATAGCAGGAAGCGAAATCATTGACCAGCACGCGGAAGCCGTAGATATCCAGCACCTCGGCAAAGGCCAGCGATTTGCTCTGCATCTTTTTGTAGATGCTGTAGATATTTTTTTCCCGGCCGGTCACATCGGCCTGGATGTTGAACTCGGCCAGCCGCTGCCGTATCGCATCGAGGATTTTGTTGACCACTTCGCGGCGGTTGCCGCGCGCCACCTTGAGCGCCTTGGCCAGCACCGTGTAGCGGTTGGGGTGCAGGTATTTGAAACTTAAGTCCTGCAGTTCGCGGTAAATATCGTTCAGGCCGAGGCGGTTGGCGATCGGCGCGTAGATTTCCATGGTCTCGCGGGCGATGCGCTCGCATTTGTCGCGCGCCATGGATTCCAGCGTGCGCATATTGTGCAGGCGGTCAGCCAGCTTGATGAGGATGACACGCACGTCGCGCGCCATCGCCAGCAGCATCTTGCGGAAATTTTCCGCCTGCGCATCCTCGCGGGTCTCGAACTGGATGCGGTCCAGTTTGCTCAGCCCATCGACCAGTTCCGCGACCGGCTTGCCGAACTTCCCGGCGACCCGTTCGGTGGTGACCTCGGTGTCTTCGACTACGTCGTGCAGCAACGCGGCGATGATCGCCTGCGCATCGAGGTGCAAGGTGGTGAGGATGCGCGCGACGGCAAGCGGGTGGGAAACATACGGATCGCCGGACTGGCGCGTCTGGCCTTGGTGCGCGGTGTGGCTGAATGCTATCGCCTCACGGACGTATTCGACATCCTGCGGTTTAAGATAGGCAGAGACTTCCTCGATAAGTAGATCTGCGTCGGCCATGCAGGCTCACGATATTAACGGGGCGTTGAAAAACGTAGCGAGCGATGGCAGAGCAAGGCGCGAAGGGACGAAAAAGCGGAGTTTACATTTGAGTAAATGAGCATTTTGAGTCCTTGAGCAACGCAGCCATGCCGAGCGCAGTAGTTTTTAAACGCCCGGTTACGCCTGGCTGCGGTAGAGGATTTCTTTGCCTACCTTGCCCTCGCTGATTTCACGCAGCGCGACGACTGTGGGTTTGTCATTGCTCTCTTCGACCAGATGGCTTGCGCCATTGGCCAGCTGGCGCGCGCGGTAGGCGGCAGCCAGCGTCAATTCGAAGCGGTTCGGAATATAAGTGAGACATTCTTCGATGGTAATGCGTGCCATGGTTTACTCCGGATTCTGTAACTGGTTGATTAATGTCTGATAACGCGCCAATTGCGTTGCGCCTCTCAACCTGGCGGAAAGCACCACCGCATTGAGTTCGCGCAACGCTTCATTCAGGTTGTCGTTGATAATAACATAATCGAATTCGGCGATATGGGCGACATCATCGCGCACCGCCGCCATGCGCCTGGCAATGACCTCGTCATTGTCCTTGCCGCGCCCTTTCAGGCGCTGCTCCAGCGCATCCATGGACGGCGGCAGGATGAAAATGCTGATACATTCGGGAAACAGGCGGCGCACCTGCGCCGCGCCCTGCCAGTCGATTTCCAGCAGAATATCGCGTCCCTTGGCGATTTCCTGGCTGATCCAGGTTTGCGATGTGCCGTACAGGTTGCCATAAACTTCCGCGCTTTCGAGGAACTCGCCGCGTCCCGCCATCGCGGAAAAGGTCTCGCGGCTGACAAAATGATAGTCCTTGCCGTCATGCTCCCCCGGGCGCGGATTGCGCGTGGTGTAGGAAACCGACAAATCGATCTGCGGATTGATGTTGAGCAGCGCGTGCACCAGGCTGGTCTTGCCCGCACCGGAAGGCGCGCTGATGACGAATAAATTTCCAGACATGGTTTACCTCGATTTTCTTATTTAAACCACGAAGGGCACGAAGGACGCGAAGAAAAAATGCGGTTTCGGTAAGTTGAAGCTACCTTGAGGCAAGCATTCGACATATTCGCATCTGTGAAAAATCTTCGTGATCTCTATGCCTTCGTGGTGAAGTTTTACTCCAAATTTTGAATTTGTTCGCGCATCTGCTCGATGAGGATCTTCATCTCCATCGCGCTGCGCGATACTTCCGCATCGACCGACTTTGAACCGAGCGTGTTGGCTTCCCGGTTCAGCTCCTGCATCAAAAAATCCAGGCGCTTGCCCACCGCGCCGCCCTGCGTGAGGATACGGCGCATTTCGGCCAGATGGCTGGCCAGCCGCGACAGCTCCTCGTCCACATCGATCTTGCTGGCGAACAGCGTAATCTCCTGGCGGATGCGCTCGTCGCTGATGCCCAGTGTCCCGGCATCCTGTGACGGCGCATTTTGTATCGCCTCGCGCAGCCGCGCGGCGAGTTTTTGCTCATAAGCGGCAATCGCGGCGGGAACATGCGGCATCACGCCGGTGCGCAACGCCTCGATCTTTTCCACGCGCTGCAGCAGGAAATCCCTGAGCTTCTCGCCCTCGCGCGCGCGCGAAGCGGAAAATTCCTGCAACACGCCTTGCAGCAGGTCGAGCAGCGCGGCACGCAATTCGTCCGCCGATGCGCCGGGCGTTTCCAGCAGGCCGTTCCAGCGCAGCACATCGGCCACGCTTAAAGATCGCGCATCCGGCAACGCCGCCTGCACTTCCTTGTTCCATGCGGCGAGCTGTTGCAGCAGGTCGCGGTTCAGCGCCGCACCGCTTTGCGCGCCGCGCGCCGCATAGTTGATGCGGCATTCCACCTTGCCGCGCTGCAATTGCGCGGTGATCGCCTCGCGCAGTGCGCCTTCGATGCCGCGCAACTCGTCCGGCATGCGCAACTGGATGTCCAGATAGCGATGGTTGACGGCGCGCAGTTCCAGCGTCAGCGAGCCGCTGTCGAGTTCCGCGCTGGCGGTGGCATAACCGGTCATACTGAGAATCATGGCAAGGCTTCCAAAATAAAGGGCTGTGCTGGAACGGCGCATTATATTACGATTGCGACCTGTCAAATTCCCTGTTCGCCCATGAATTTCTCGATACACCAGGCCAGCCATATCGGCAACCGCAAATACAACCAGGATCGTGCCGCCTATGCCTACAGCAGCGACGCATTGCTGCTGGTGTTGGCGGACGGCATGGGCGGGCATTTGCACGGCGAGGTGGCTGCGGACCTGATTGTCGGAACTTTTGTCGAATCGTTTGAACGGGAAGCGCAGCCGCGCATTGCCGACCCTGCTGAGTTCGTTGCAGGCGCCATGCGCCATGCCCACGAACGCATCCTGAGGATTGCGCACGACAAGGCATTGGGCGGTTTCCCGGGATCGACCGGCGTGGCCGCGCTGATCCAGGACGGTGAAGTATATTGGGGCCATGCCGGAGACTCGCGCCTGTACCTGCTGCGCGACGGCGCGGTATTGGCCAGGACACGCGATCATTCGATGGTGCAGCAGTGGTCCGATTGGGGCATGATCACCGCCGAAGAAGCGCGCGTCCACCCGCAACGCAACCAGATCACCAACTGCCTCGGCGGCGTCGAGGACATGTTTTACATGGAACCCGGCAAACCGGTCGCGCTGCAATCCGGCGACGTGCTGCTGCTTGGCAGCGATGGCCTATGGGGGCCGTTTGACGACCAGGAATTGGTCGAGGCATTCGCCGCAAACCCCGTTGCCGATGTGCTGGATAATCTCATCGTGCGCGCGCTGGAGCGCGGAATCGGCCATTCCGACAATGTCACCGGCATTGCGGTGCGCTGGGGAGAGGGCGAAGCCGCCCACGATACCGACAAACCCGTCTGCCATATCCTGGACATTTCCTGACCAGTGGGGGCACGGTGCGCCGTGCCCCTGCACCGCCCAACCTTTACATCGAGAATCCAACATGCGCCCCAGCCAAAGACTACCCCACCAGTTGCGTGAAATCCGCATCACCCGCCGCTACACCAAACATGCCGAAGGTTCGGTGCTGATCGAATGTGGCGACACCAAAGTGATCTGCACCGCCAGCGTGGAAGAGAAAGTCCCGCCGCACAAGAAGGGCAGCGGCGAGGGCTGGGTCACGGCGGAATACGGCATGCTGCCGCGTTCCACCAATGAGCGCATGGGGCGCGAGGCCGCCAAGGGCAAGCAATCCGGCCGCACCCAGGAAATCCAGCGGCTGATCGGCCGCAGCCTGCGCGCCGTGGTCGACCTCGGCAAGCTCGGCGAGCGCACCGTCGTGATCGACTGTGACGTGATCCAGGCCGACGGCGGCACGCGCACCGCCAGCATCACCGGCGCGTTCGTCGCGCTGCACGACGCGGTTTCCGGCCTGATGCAAAAAGGGTTGGTGAAGGAAACCCCGCTCAAGGAGTTCATCGCCGCGATCTCGGTCGGCATCTACCAAGGCAAGCCGGTGCTGGATCTGGATTACGCGGAAGACTCCGCCTGCGACACCGACATGAACGTGGTGATGCTGGGCAACGGCCACTTCGTCGAAGTGCAGGGCACCGCCGAAGGCCATGCCTTCACCCGCGCCGAGATGGACGAGCTGCTGGAACTGGCGAAGTCCGGCATCGAGCAACTGGTTGGGATGCAGCGCGCGGCGCTGGCGAAGGATTAGTAATTCTGTAGGGGCGCGATTCATCGCGCCTTTTTCGACACATGAAATAGACCAGGGCGCGATGAATCGCGCCCCTACGAAATGAAAAAACTCGTCATCGCCTCCAACAACCCCGGCAAACTGCGCGAATTCCAGTTCCTGTTGCAGCCGCTCGGCATCGAGGTGCTGACGCAGGCACAGCTCGGCATCGCAGAGGCCGAAGAACCGCATGTTACCTTCATCGAAAACGCACTCGCCAAGGCGCGCCATGTCAGCCGCCTGAGCGGCCTGCCCGCGCTGGCGGACGATTCCGGTATCTGCGTCACGGCACTGGGCGGCGCGCCCGGCGTGCAGTCCGCGCGCTATGCCGGAGACAACCCGAAGTCCGATCAACGCAACAACGAGAAACTGCTGCAGGACATGCAAGGCGTGGCGGATCGCCGCGCGCATTACTACTGCGTGCTGGTGCTGCTGCACCATGCCGACGACCCGCAACCGCTGATCGCCGAGGGCGAATGGCACGGCGAGATCGCGCACGAGGAACGCGGCGAAGGCGGCTTCGGCTACGACCCGCTGTTCTGGCTGCCCGAGCTGGGCAAGATGAGCGCGGAGCTGTCGCGCGACGAGAAACACGCCATCAGCCATCGCGGCAAGGCGATGAAGGTGTTGCTGCACAAACTTCAATCCGGCAACGGCGCATGACCGCTCACCCGCTGCAACCCGTCGCCCTCAAGTCGCAAGCCGTGAATTTTCAGGCCTTGCCGCCGCTGTCGCTGTATATCCACATCCCGTGGTGCGTGCGCAAATGCCCGTATTGCGACTTCAATTCGCATGAGGCGCACGGTTCCGTACCCGAAAAAGAATACGTCGCGGCATTAGTGCGCGATCTGGAACTGGCCCTGCCGCTGATCTGGGGGCGCAAGGTCTACACGGTGTTCTTCGGCGGCGGCACGCCCAGCATGTTGAGCGGCGAGAGCGTCGCGGAGATCCTGCGCAATGTGCGCATGCTGCTGCCGCTCGACCTCGGCGCGGAGATCACGCTGGAGGCCAATCCCGGCACGGTGGAAATGGGGCGCTTCGCCGCCTACCGCGACGCGGGCGTGAACCGTCTGTCGCTCGGCATCCAGAGTTTCAACGACGTGCATCTGCGGGCGCTGGGGCGCATCCACAGTGCCGACGAAGCGAGACGCGCGATCGAAATCGCGCAACGGCATTTCGACAATATCAATCTCGACCTGATGTACGCATTGCCGAAACAGTCTTTGGAGCAGGCGTTGCAGGACGTGCAAGCCGCGCTGGCGTTCGCGCCGCAACACCTGTCCTGCTATCACCTCACGCTGGAGCCGAACACGCTGTTCCATCGCAACCCGCCGTCGCTGCCTGACGACGACGCGAGCAGCGACATGCAGGGCAGTATCGAGGAATTGCTGGCGGCGCACGGCTATCAGCACTACGAGACCTCCGCCTTTGCGTTGCCGAAGCGGCAGTCGCGCCACAACCTGAATTACTGGCAGTTCGGCGATTACCTCGGCATCGGCGCGGGCGCGCACAGCAAGCTGAGTTTCCACGACAAGGTGATCCGCCAGGCGCGCCACAGGCAACCGCAGGCTTATATGGAGCAGGTGGCAAAAGGCACACCGCTGCAAAGCGAGCATGAAGTGGGGTGCGACGAGCTGGCGTTCGAGTTCATGATGAACGCGCTGCGCTTGAACCAGGGCTTCGACAGCGTGCTGTTCCAGGAGCGCACCAGTTTGCCGCTGCTCAACATTCGCCGCGAGCTGGAGGAGGCAGAGCGGCGCGGGCTGTTAGTGCGCGACCATCAGCGCATTGCGCCGACGCGGCTCGGGCAACGGTTTTTGAATGACCTGCTGGAGATATTTATTCGGTAACTGTAGGGGCGCGATTCATCGCGCCCAAGGTTGCGACCACAATCAAAGACAAATGCGGGCGCGATAAATCTCGCCCCTACGAGCGTCTCTTGAACACCAAATCCCACACCCCGTGCCCCAGGTTGATGCCGCGTTTCTCGAACTTGGTGAGTGGGCGGTAGGCGGGGCGCGGCGCGTAATCCGCCGCCGTGTTCTCCAGCAGCGGCTCCGCGCTCAACACCGCCAAGACCTGTTCGGCATAGTCCTGCCAGTCGGTGGCGACGTGAATGTAACCGCCGGGTTTGATCTTCTGCACCAGTTGCGCGACGAACGGCGCCTGGATCAGGCGGCGTTTGTTGTGGCGCGCCTTGTGCCACGGGTCGGGGAAGAAGATATGCACGCCATCCAGCGTTGCGTCGCCGAGCATGTCGCGCAGCACTTCCACCGCATCGTGCTGGATGATGCGGATGTTGGGTATCTGTTGCAAATCGATCAGCTTCAGCAGGTTGCCCACACCCGGCGTATGCACCTCGAGTGCGAGGTAGTCGTTCTCGGGATGCGCCAGCGCGATGGTTGCGGTGCTGTCGCCCATGCCGAAACCGATCTCCAGAATCTTCGGCGCATCGCGCCCGAAGGCTTGCGCAAGGTCGAGCGGCTGCGCGGCGTAGGGGATGCCGAAACGCGGCAGCAGCGTGTCGCAGGCGCGTTGCTGTGCGGGCGAGACGCGGCCCTGGCGCAGCACGTAGCTGCGGATATGGCGCTTGGAAAGATCGGTGGTGTCGGTCATGGTGTTTAAAAACAATGCCTATCCGCAGATTGCGCAGATTAAACAGATTGAAAAACAGCTTGAATCTGCGTGAATCTGTGTAATCTGCGGAAGAAGGTTTTTAGCTGCGCGTCGAGCTGATGATCCCAGCCGTCGGCGAACTCGGGCTGGCGCTGTACAGTTTCTTCGGCATGCGCCCGGCAAGATACGCCTCGCGCCCGGCTTCCACTGCTTTCTTCATCGCGCCGGCCATCAGCACCGGATTCTGCGCGGCAGCGATCGCGGTGTTCATCAGCACGCCGTCGCAGCCCAGTTCCATCGCGATCGCGGCATCCGACGCGGTGCCGACGCCCGCATCCACGATCACCGGCACCTGCACGCGCTCCATCAGGAGTTGCAGATTCCACGGATTGAGGATGCCCATGCCGGAGCCGATCAGCGAGGCCAGCGGCATGATTGCGACGCAGCCGATGTCTTCCAGCTGCTTGGCGATGATCGGGTCGTCCGAGGTGTACACCATCACCTGGAAGCCTTCCGCGACCAGCGTCTTCGCCGCGGCGAGCGTCTCGATCACGTTGGGATACAGCGATTGCGGGTCGCCCAGCACCTCCAGTTTGACCAGCGTATGCCCGTCGAGCAGTTCGCGCGCGAGACGCAGCGTGCGCACCGCGTCGTCGGCGCTGTAGCAGCCCGCGGTGTTGGGCAGGTAGGTGAATTTCGACGGCGGCACCGAGTCGAGCAGGTTGGGCTCGTTGGCGTTCTGGCCGAGATTGGTGCGGCGGATCGCCACCGTCACGATCTCCGCCCCGCTCGCGTCCAGCGCCGCGCGCGTCTCGGCGAAATCCTTGTACTTGCCCGTGCCGACCAAGAGGCGCGATGAATAGCTCTTGCCTGCGATGATGAGTTTGTCGTTCATTTTGTATTCCTGTTAAATCTTGAAAAACTGCTGTCCACGAAAAACACGAAAGGCACGAAAATAAAACCTGTTCGTATTTTTCGTGACTTTCGTGGACGTAAAGGGTTTGAGGCCTAGCCTCCGCCCACCGCGACGACGATCTCCAGCCGGTCGCCCTCCGCCAGTTGCTGCGTCGCAAAGGCGCTGCGCGGCACGATCTCGCCGTTGCGCTCCAAGGCGATGCGCTTGCCGGCCAGGCCCATCTCCTCGATGAGGGCGGCAACGCTGATGGCTTGCGGGAATTGGCGCGATGCGCCGTTGATGCTGACCGTTATCACTTCGTTTGTCCGTGTTAGAATGCGCGCCGTATTCTACACTAGGCGGGTGTAGTTCAATGGTAGAACGGCAGCTTCCCAAGCTGCATACGACGGTTCGATCCCGTTCACCCGCTCCATTCCCCTCGCCGTTTTCTCGGCAGCTTCCCATCAAATTAGGCCTTTCGGCATATTGACCGTATGACAGGTGCGGCGTAGTGTGCGCCCATGACCAGCCGTGCGATACGAAGCGAAAATATGGTCTATCTTTAGTTATTGCACTGGAACCATCTTAATACCTATGTCGAAGAACCCTCTATTTGATCTATACGAGAAACTCTACTTTCACGAAATAGAGGTTCGCGAAAAGCTTGGTGGGCGACTCCAAACACCAATGGCAATCATCGTGTCATTGATAGGCGTTCTTACATATCTGCTTCAAAACCTCGACAAAGAGCATAACGGCACCGCCACGACCGTATTTCTTTTCTTGTTTGCATTAAACAGTATGACTCTTGTAATTGCCGTTTACTTTTTTGTTCGTTCTTGGTACGGCAATACCTATGCGTTTCTCCCTTCAGCGGAGGCAACTGAGCAGTATCGACATCTGCTTCAAAAGACCTATGAACAGTACAAGGACGGCGACTCTCTGGCCGAAACGTACCTTAATGATTACCTCTGCACTAAATATATCGCGTGTGCCACACAAAATACCCAATGCAACGACCTGCGTTCGCTATACCTTCACAAGACCAACGGCACTCTTATTGTCTCAACCATATTGGTTGCTGTTTCGTATATAGTCTTTTTTATGGGCGACCTAGACAGAACAAAGGCTAGCAAGCCCACCGAGGTTGTTATCGTTAAACCTGTAGATATCAAAGGAGTCATCGTGAACGACAAGAAACCTGAACCCCCAAAGGAAGTAAGCCCGCCGCCACCGCCACCACCACCCTCACGGCTGATTAAGGAAGGTGTCGAAATCGTTAAACCGTTGGAGAACAAAGATGGCAAATGAAAAGACTCCACCAACGCCACCTCCTCCTCCGCCAACTCGGTTGGTCAGGGGAGGCGTTGTAACTCCACCTAAAGCACCACCACCGCAGAAACCGGCTATACCGCCGCAAGGCAAGAAATAGCCCTAACCCATCGGTTCACGGACGCTGCGCGATAAAGCCGCGCAGCGCCGATTACCTTAAACATTAAGTCTCAGCACTGCGGTAGATATTACTGCTACTACTTGATCCGATACAGCCGCTTCTCCAGCGTCTTGCCTTTCACTCCATCGAAGCGGTCGTCCATCGCCGCACCCAGCTTACCCAAGCGGTCGTCGGGATGCGGGTGGGTCTTGAACAGCAGCGCGACGTCGCCGTCGTTCTTCGCGAAATGGCCGATCTGTTGCAACACGGCGGGAAGGCCGAAGGAGTCGTAGCCCGCGCGCGTGGCGAGCACCACGGCGATGCGGTCGGCTTCGAATTCGGCGTCCTTGTCGAGCGAGCGCGACACGATCTCCGCGCCGCTGCCGATCAGGCCCTGCACCTTGTCGTTGCCGCCGACCTGCTTCGCAACCAGCTGGCTGCCCAGGTCGATCAGCTTGCTCTGCTGCAGGATTTTCAGGTGGTGCTGGCGGATCACATGGCCGACTTCATGCGCCAGCACTCCGGCCAGCTCGGCCTCGCTCTGCAACAGGCGGTACAGGCCGCGCGTGACGAAGATGTAGCCGCCGGGCGCGGCGAACGCGTTCACGTCATTTGAATCGATCACGCCGAAGTGCCATTCCAGTTCGGGGCGCTCGCTCTGGTTCGCGACCCAGCGGCCGACGTTGTTGACGTATTTTTGCAGCTTCGCATCCTTGACCAAGGGGGCTGCACCGAGCAGGTTGCCGGCGATCTGCCGCCCGATCGCGGTTTCCTCCTCGACCGGGGTGGCGGGCTTGCCGGTCACCTTTTCCTGCACGCCCTGCTTCAGCGTGTTCAGCAGTTGCTGCTCGAAGGGGTTTGCTGCCCAAGCGGGGGTGGAGCACAGCGCCAGCGCGAGTATCCATAGTGTCTTGTTGTTCATCGCGTTCCTCCTCATTTCGGTGCGGGCAGGTAGTCGAACGGGCGCGCGGCAAGTTTTCCGGTAGCGGCGAACTTCGCCGCCTCGGGCTTGCTGCTCGCGTAGGATTCGGCGCGCTTCAGTTCCGCCTCGTCGAACTTGGCCGCTTTCAGCTCCTCCTCGTTCAGGCCGCGGATGCCGGTGGTCGCGACCACCTTGCCGGTGCCGGCGCGGCCCGAGGCCAGTGCGAGCACGCCGGACGCGTCGCCGCCGCCCTTGCGCGCATCGCCCTTGCGGATGCTGAGCATGCGCACCCAGCCATTGCCTTTGGCGCTCTTCACCTCGTACCAGCCGCCGTCTTTCTTGAGGATGTCCACCTTGTCGCCGGACGCCAGTTTCGCCACCGTCTTCGCGTCGCGGAACGGCTCGGCCTTGAGGTCGTCGCCCTTGATGGCCGTGCCGCTCTCGGCGGCGTGCAGCGCGCCGCTGAAAATCAACGCGGCCAGCATAAGAATCCTTCGTATCGTTTTCATGTCCGGTATTCCTCCGTAGGATGGGTTGAGCATGGCGATACCCATCAATTCGTTAATTGGTCCAGCGATGGGTATCGCTTGCGCTCCACCCATCCTACCTGTCAGATTTCTTCTCCTGTCTGTCCCATTCCAGCAAAGCCCCGGCGAACATCATACGCCAGCCGGCGCGCGCCGCATCGCCACCGGCAATCTGCCCGTGATAGACGAAATGGCTGGCCGCATTCTCCGGCTGGGCGAGATGGCGGCGCAGCACCGTCGGCAATGCAGCCAGCAGCGCGTCGATGTCGCGCCGGATCGCCGCCTGCGCCTCGTTGTCCCCGCTATTGGCGACCCATGAGATGGCGAGCGTGTTCTCGAACAGGTTCCACAGGCCCTTCTGCTCGCCGATCAGCGCCTCGACGCTCTTGCCGGCCTGTCCGGTCTTCAGCAGCGCCTGGCAGATCCTTGTGAGCACCACGGGGCGGATCACGTTGTGCTCGGTGTCCAGACGGATCAGCAGCAGCGTGGCCTGCAATTCGCCGCTGCGCGCCGCCGCCGTGCGCACCATGCTGCGTTCCAGCGCCCGCCGGGTCGTCGTCGCATACAGGCGCGCCAGCGTGAAGAACGCCACGCCCACGGTGACCGGGCCGGTGAGGTTGATATAGGTGGTGGTGAGGTTGATGCTGGCGTAGCTGATGCCGACCAGGACGAACTGCGACAGGCCGAACGCCCGGTCGATCTTGTCGCGCCCCGTGTCGCGGTAGAAGCTCCAGGCCGTCAGCCAGACGATGGTCAGCGTGAGCAGCAGGTACGGGAAGCGCGCTTCGGGGTAGCGCAGCGCGTCGCCGTGCTTGAAGTTGTCGATCGCCGTGGCGAGGATTTCCACGCCGGGATGCATCTTGTCCAGCGGCGTCGCCTTGATGTCGAACAGGCTGGGCGCGGTCGAGCCGATGATGATGATCTTGTTTTTGAACTCGTCCTGCGGGCGCTTCTTCTCCTTGCTGCTCATGTCGGCGTACACGTCGCTGAAGCTGACGTAGCGGTAGGTGAACGGCTTGCCACGCCAGTTCAGCAGCACCTCCTGCGCGGGCGGCGCGTCCCAACCCAGCTCCTGCGCGATGCGCGCCGGCAGCGAGGGCAGCTTCCAGCCGTAGTCGTCGCGGTACACCATGTATTCGCGTGCCACGTTGTCGGCATCCGGGTAGATGTTGTGCAGGCCGAGGCGGCCGCCGTCGAGCGCGGCCTGGAAGTGCGGCAGCACCACCGCCACGGTCGCGTCCGGCTGCGCGCCGGGCAGCGGCGTCACGCCGGGGATCATCGCGGGCTTGACCTGGCTCAGGCTGTCGCTGGAGGGGTCGAGCCGCAGCATCGGGAAGAAGGTGTTGTTCGTCGCCGCGATGGCTTCGTTGAAATACGCGTCGCTGTCCGGGTTGTACACGTCCGCGTCGCTGAACAGGATGTCGAACACCACCGCCTTGGGCTGCTGCTTCTCGACCTGCTCGACGAACTCGCCCATCACCTGGCGCGGCCACGGCCAGCGTCCATAATCTTTGGCCATCGCCGCGAGGCTGGCCTCGTTGATGTCCACGATCACGATGTCCGGGTCGGGCTTGGGCACGATGAGGCGATAGCGCACCATGGTGTCGAACGCCGCCTGGCGCATCTCGGAGGTCGCATGCAGCACCGTCGCGTCGAGCACCGCGAACACTGTGAACAGACCGGCGAGGTACAGATAGAAGCTGTACTTCCACCACTGTGCGAGCCGCTCGGCGAAACGCGTGCGCGCTTTGAACAAACGGCTGATGAGGAGTTTCCAGGTCATGGCGGCCTCCGAGATTCAGGGTGCCATTCTATAGCCTGCGGGCAGGCATGTGCAGCGGAATGAAGCACGCAGGGCAGTCATTTCGGCGCGACATCCAGCACCACCGCGTGCGGGTCGTGCATCGCGATGCGCGCGACGAACCAGATCGCCAGCGCGTTCGCCGCCATCGCCACATAGCCCACCGTGCCGTAATCGACGATCCGGCCGTCGGCGTCCTGGGTGATGATGAAGCCTGACAGCGTGGTCGCCAGCCCCATCGCGAATGCCTGCGTGGTGGCGTTGAGCGACATGAAGGTGCCGCGCAGTTTCGGTTGCGCCGCCGAGGTGATGATCGCCATCGCCGGGATCATGCGCCCCGATACCAGCACGAAGAAGGTCGTGGTGCAGATCAGCCACAGCCACAGCGGCACCACGCCGATCTGCGTCACCACCAGCAGCGGCAGCAATGCGGCTGCGGCGACTATGCGATAGACCTCGATCTTGCCGTGCAGGTCGGCCCAGTAGCCGATCAGCCGCGCGGTGACGAGGGTGGCCGCGCCGCCCGCGAGATAGACGAGCGGGATGTCGTGCAGCGAAATGCCGACGTTGTGAACCGAGTAGAGGGTGATGTAGGGGATCACCGTGAAGCCGGAGAAGATGATCAGCGCGGAGAACAGCAGCGCGCGCAAGTGGTTGGCGTCGCGCAGCACGGTAAACATTGCGGCGAACGGGTGCGCCTGCTTCTCGGCGCTGATGTGGTGGCGCATCTCCGGCAATACGCGCAGGCCGACGAGGATGAACAGCATGACCAGCATAGCGATAAAGACGAACGGCGCACGCCACTGGAAATGATTGGCCAGCCACAGCGACAGCGGCACGCCCGCGACCGTGGAGACCGAGAAGGCCGCCGATACCATGCTGCTGGCGCGCGCGCGGCGCGCGAACGGGATCACGTCGCCGATCATGGTCTGCACCAGTGCGCCCATCACGCCGCCGAACGCGCCGGCCAGGCCGCGCGCGATCAGCAGGGTGGCATAGCCGGGAGCCAGGCCGCAGGCCAGCGTCGCCAGGCCAAACAGTGCGAACATGCCCAGCAGCAGGCGTTTGCGCTCGAAGCGGTCGACGAAGGTCGCGGCGAACAGGCCGGACAATGCGGCGCTGAAACTGTAGGACGCGACCAGCAGGCCGAACTCGTGCGTGCTGATGCCGAACGTGCTCATCAGCATCGGGCCGAGCGGCATCATGATCATGAAGTCGAGCACATGGCTGAACTGGATGCCCGCGAGGGTCAGCAGCAGGTATTTTTCGCGTTGCGGGGCGAGGGGCGGATGCACGTGAAATCGGGGCGGCGAAGTTGGAAGCTGGATTCTAACGTTTTGAATCGCCGGTAAGAAATTTTAGTGCTGCCGACGGTGCTAAAATCGCCCCCCAGGTTTTCATCATTACATCATGCCGCAACCATCCTTCATCCATCTCCGCCTGCACAGCGAACACTCCATTTCGGACGGGATGGTGCGCGTGGGGGATGCGGTCGCCGCCGCGCAAGGTGATGGCATGCCGGCGCTGGCATTGACCGACCTGAACAACGTGTTCGGGATGGTGAAGTTCTACCAGAGCGCGCGCGGTAAAGGCATCAAGCCGATCGTCGGCTGCGATGTGTTCATCAGCAACGATGCCGATCGCGACCGGCCGCATCGCCTGCTGCTGCTGTGCCAGTCGCGCGACGGGTATCTGCTGTTGTGCCGCCTGCTGTCGCGCGCCTATCTGGAAAACCAGCATCGCGGCCGCGCCGAGCTGCGCCGCGAATGGTTCCACGAGGGCACGGCCGGGCTGATCGCGCTGTCCGGCGCGCATCTCGGCGATGTCGGCGGCGCGCTGCTGTCCGGCAACGCGAAACAGGCCGAGCAGTTCGCGCAGGAATGGGCCGGGCTGTTCAACAACCGCTATTACATCGAAGTGCAGCGCGCCGGATTCGCCGACGAAGAGCATCACCTCCAGGCTGCGGCGCAACTGGCTACACAGCTCGGCCTGCCGGTGGTCGCCACCCATCCGGTGCAGTTCCTCGCCGCCGACGACTTCAAGGCGCACGAGGTGCGCGTGTGCATCGCCGAAGGTTATGTGCTCAACGACAAACGCCGCGCCAGGCAATTCACCGCGCAGCAGTATTTCAAGACGCAGGCCGAAATGGCGGAGCTGTTCGCCGACCTGCCGGAAGCGTTGCAGAACAGCGTGGAGATCGCGCGCCGCTGCAACCTTGCCTTGGTGCTGGGCAAGCCGCGCCTGCCGGATTTCCCCACGCCGAACGGCGAGAGCCTGGATGATTTTCTGCGCAGCGAATCCGAGCGCGGCCTGATGCAGCGCATGGCGCTGCTCTATCCCGATGAGGCCGAGCGCGCCGCGAAGCTGCCGGAATATCAAGCACGCCTTGTCTTTGAGGCCGACACCATCATCAAGATGGGCTTCCCCGGCTACTTCCTGATCGTGGCGGATTTCATCCGCTGGGCCAAGGCCTATCGCTCCGAGGAATTCCCCAACGGCGTGCCGGTCGGACCGGGGCGGGGCTCCGGCGCGGGTTCGCTGGTGGCGTACTGTCTGCTCATCACCGACCTTGATCCGCTGCGCTACGAGCTGCTGTTCGAGCGATTCCTGAACCCCGAGCGCGTGTCGATGCCCGACTTCGACGTGGACTTCTGCCAGGACGGGCGCGAACTCGTCATCAATTATGTGAAGGACAAATACGGCGCGCAGTGCGTGTCGCAGATCGCCACCTTCGGCACGATGGCTTCCAAGGCGGTGATCCGCGACGTTGGGCGCGTGATGGATTTCCCCTACGGGCTGTGCGACAGCCTGTCCAAGGCGATCCCGGTCGAAGGCGTGAAACCGGTGTCGCTGAAGAAGGCGCGCGAGATGGAACCGGAGATCAACGCCATCGCCGAGCGCGAGGAGGGCGTGCCGGAGCTGCTGGAGCTGGCCGGGCGCCTCGAAGATTTGACGCGCAACGTCGGCATGCACGCCGGCGGCGTGCTGATCGCACCCGGGCAACTCACCGATTTCTGCCCGCTGTATTGCGCCGATAGCAGCACCAGCGTGGTCAGCCAGTTTGACAAGGATGACGTCGAGGCTATCGGTCTGGTGAAGTTCGACTTTCTGGGCTTGCGCACGCTGACCATCCTGGATTGGGCGATGCGCCATGTGGCGCGGCTCAATGGCGGGAGGGCGCCGTTCTCGCTTGAAACGATGCCGCTGGATGATCCCGCTACTTACGACTTGCTGAAGGCGTGCAACACCACCGCGGTGTTCCAGCTGGAATCGCGCGGCATGAAGGATCTGATCAAGCGATTGCAGCCCAGCACGTTCGAAGACATCGTCGCGCTGGTCGCGTTGTTCCGTCCGGGCCCGCTGGAATCGGGCATGGTGGAAGACTTTATCAACCGCAAGCACGGCAAGGCCACCGCGGACTATTTCCATCCCGAGCTGGAGGCTTCGCTGAAGCCGACTTACGGCGTGATCGTGTATCAGGAGCAGGTGATGCAGATCTCGCAGATCATCGGCGGTTACACGCTGGGCGGCGCGGACATGCTGCGCCGCGCGATGGGCAAGAAAGATCCGGCGGAAATGGCCAAGCAGCGCGACATCTTCGTCAGCGGCGCGATCAAGCGCGGTATCGACGACAAGCTGGCGACGCGGCTGTTCGATCTGATGGAGATGTTCGCCGGTTACGGCTTCAACAAATCGCACTCGGCAGCCTACGCGCTGGTGGCCTATCAGACCGCCTATCTGAAGGCGCACCATCCTGCCGCGTTCATGGCCGCGACCCTGTCGGGCGACCTGGACAACACCGAAAAGGTGCGCACCTTCTATGTTGATACGCTGCAGCAGCATATCCGCGTGCTGCTGCCGGACGTGAACAGTTCCGGCTATGCGTTTTCCCCGGTGGACGAGCAGACCATCGCCTACGGGCTGGGCGCGATCAAGGGTACCGGCGAGGCGGCGATCGCCAGCATCGTCAAGGCGCGCGAGAGCGGGCCGTTCAAGGACCTGTTCGATTTCTGCCGGCGCGTGGACAAGCGTATCGTCAACCGGCGCACCGTCGAGACGCTGATCCGCGCCGGCGCGTTCGACAGCATCAGCGATCATCGCGCCGCGCTGATGGCCAGCGTGGATGCGGCGTTGGCGAGTGCCGACCAGCACGCGCGCGCGGCGAACCAGAACAGCCTGTTCGGCAACGATGAATCCGATGCGGTGCTGATCGTGCAGACCGCCGATGTGCCGCGCTGGCGCTTGCGCGAACAGCTTGCGCACGAGAAAGCCAGCCTGGGCATCTATCTGGGCGGGCACCCGTATCAGGAATACGCCGATGAATTGGCCCACTTCATCAAGGTGAAACTGGCCGACCTGACCCCGCAATTCGTCGGCAAATCGAATGGCGGCGGGGGAGGCTACGGCGGCGGACAGGGCAAGGCGCGCGGCGTGCCGGTGGTGCTGGCGGGCATCGTGGCCGGGCTGCGCATCCAGCAGACGCGGCGCGGGCGCATGGCGATTGTCACGCTGGACGACGGCGGTGCGCAGGTCGAGCTGACGGTGTTCAACGAAATCTACGAGGCCAGCCGTCCGTGGATACGCGAGGATGAATTACTGGTGGTGCGCGGCAAGGCCAGCCTGGACGAGTATTCCGGCAACGTGCGCGTGAGCGGCGAAGAGTTGTTCGACTTCGCCTCGGCGCGCTCCAGCTTCGCGCAGCAGCTGGCATTGCGCTGCAACGGCAAGGTCGGCGTCGCGCAGCTCAAAAAATTGTTCACCCCGTATCGCGACGGCAAATGCCCGGTGCAGATTCACTACAGCAACGATGAGGGTAGCTGCCAACTGCGCCTCGGCGAGGCATGGCAGGTGACGCTGCACGACGATTTGCTGCATGGTTTGCGCGAGTTGCTGCAGGCGGAAAACGTGAAGGTGGTTTACGGGTGAAATCGATCCGCCCAAGCCGGAACAAAACGAGTAGCCCGGATGAAACGCAGTGGAATCCGGGGATGGAGTCGATGCTCCCGGATTGCGCTATCGCTGCATCCGGGCTACGAATCTGCTGCAGGCGGAAAACGTGAAGGTCATTTATGCGTGAAGCCTTCGATCATAACCAACCTTTGAAAGGAGAGAGCATGCGCATCATCATTATCGCGGCATGGTTGCTTGCCGCCACCGCTTCGACGGCATGGGCAGAGGCCGCACCTGCCGAGCCGGCAAAAACCGAAACGCCGGCAGCTTCCGCAACACCGGATAATTCTGCCGGGGCTGCCAAGGCAGAGGCTCAGGAAAAAGCCGTGAAGCCGAGGGAATCTGGATTGAATCAGCCGCTCTGCACCGGGGAATAGGGGATGTATTGATGGGGCAGGGTGCGGGATGCTTGTGCGGATACTGATGTCAAACAGCCATCCGGAGTACCGGCTGGTGCTGCCGGTCGAGACGGGAACGGGCGTCAGCAGCGCGGCCATGAGAGCGGCGATCGAACATTTGGGCGAGTGGGAAGAAAGATCGCGGGACGATCTGGACGGCAGTCGGCCGGAACACCGCGAGGCGATGGAGGATATTGCCGTTTACGGTGCCTACCTGTGGATGGTGTCCGCCGCCTACACCGGGAGAGTCGAGGTAGTGCAGTCCGCGCAAAATGCTGCCTAAGGACGCCTCTGAAAATTCAGATTCCGCCATCCCCGCGCAGGCGGGAACGACGAATATATCCGCGTTTTCTTAGTGTTTTTCCGGCGGCCTGCACAGCAATGCGGCGAGCTGTTTTTTGGGCTTGTCCGGGCAGAAGGCGGGCTGTTCCTCGGCTTTGGCGGCGCTCGGGGAAGGCACGTAAGGCTTCATGAACCAGTCGTCCGCCGCCGGTTTTCTTGCATGGGCGTGGGACGGCGCGGCAGACTTCGCAGGCCGGTGGCTTGGCGCCGCACGCGGGGCAGCTGAAACCGCCGCCCGTTCGCGCGGAAATTCGCGCTTGAGCAACTTCTCGATTTCCACGAGCCGCCGCTCCTCTTCGCCGTCCACCAGCGAGATGGCTTCGCCGCTGGCGCCGGCGCGGCCGGTGCGGCCGATGCGGTGGACGTAGTCCTCGGCGTTGGTCGGCAGTTCGTAGTTGACCACCAGCGGCAGCTGGTCGATATCCAGTCCGCGCGCGGCAACGTCGGTCGCCACCAGCGCGGTGATTTTGCCTTCCTTGAAGGCATCCAGCGCCTTGATCCGCTCCAGCTGGGTCTTGTCGCCGTGGATCGCATCGGAGGGGATGCCCTCGCGCTCCAGCTTGCGCGCCAGCTGCGCCGAGGTCAGCTTGGTGCGGGTAAAGACCAGCACCTGCTTGACGCCGCTGGAGCGGATCAGGTCGGCCAGTACGCTGAATTTGTTGTCATGGTCTACCATCAGGACGGACTGCTTGACGGTTTCTGCCGCCGTGTTGCGGCGCTCCGCTTCGACCGTGACGGGGTTGACAAGGAAATCCTGTGCGAGCTTTTTGATGTCGTCGGAGAACGTGGCCGAGAACAGCAGGGTCTGGCGCTGTTTGGGCAGCAGCGTGAGGATGCGTTTGAGATCGGGCATGAAGCCCATGTCCAGCATGCGGTCGGCCTCGTCCAGAATCAGTATCTGCACCTGATTGAGCGTCAGGTTGCGGCTTTCGACGTGATCCAGCAGGCGGCCGGGTGTCGCCACCAGGATTTCCACGCCCTTTGCCAGCGCGGGCTTCTGCGTCTTGATGTCGATGCCGCCGAACACCACGGTGGAGCGCAGCGGCACATGCCGGGAATAGGTCTCTACGCTTTTCTCAACCTGGATCGCCAGCTCGCGCGTCGGCGCCAGGATCAGTGCGCGTATCGGGTGGCGTGCCGGAGAGGTGCTGGTGCTGGCATGCGGCAGCAGGCGCTGCAACAGCGGCAAGGTGAACGCCGCCGTCTTGCCGGTGCCGGTCTGCGCCATCGCCATCAGGTCGCGGCCCGCCAGAACGTGCGGAATGGCCTGCGCCTGAATGGGCGTCGGCTCGGTGTAGCCTTCTTCCTCAATGGCCCTCAGGATCTGAGCGTCGAGGTTGAGGGATGAAAACATGGCTTTGTCTGGTGCTGGATCTATCATAAAGCGGGACATTATACCGAATTGCTGCGGCATCTGGCCGGTTTTCCAGCAATGAAAAGAATGAAGGAACAGCTTTATTGCTTGCGATATCCGCGCGGCCTCCAGCGGTCACTTGGGGGTTTTTCACTTTACCCAATGGCCGGCTCCATCACCGATGTTGAGGCCAGCATAACAGAGGGAGTAGAATTACCGGCTTGCGCAGTTTGGCTAACCTGCAAGGCGGAGAAAAAACAACCAGGATGGACATTGTCGGTGTATTGCCGTTGGATGTGGCAGGCGCGCTCATCGTGCTTTGGCTGGTGCTGGGTCTGCTGGGGCTGGCGCTACAGGGCAGCCCGCGGTTCATCACCAATGCCATCTTCCCCGCCGGCGCGCTCGTCTCGCTGGCGCTTGCCGCCACCGGCTTATGGGCGCTCGGCGAAGGTGCCGGCGTTGTCGTGTTGCCGCTCGGCCTGCCCGACCTGCCGCTGCATCTTCGCCTCGATCCGCTCTCGGCATTTTTCCTGATCCTGCTGGGTGGCGCGTCGTTCGGCGTGTCGCTGTTCAGCGCCGGCTATTTCCGCACTATGGCCGGTAATACTCTCGGACTGTTGTGCCTCGAATACCACCTGTTCCTCGCAGGCATGGCGCTGGTATTGCTGGCGGACGATGCTTACATGTTCATGGTGGCATGGGAAACCATGGCGCTGTCTTCCTATTTTCTGGTCACCACCGACCATCATGTTCCCGACATCCGCAAGGCGGGTTTTCTGTATCTGCTGATCGCGCATGTCGGCGCAATCGCCATCCTGCTCGGCTTTGGCGTGATGCAGGGCGGGCACGGCATCGGCGCTTATACTTTTGATGCGATGCGTGCGGCGCATCTGACTCCGTTCTGGTCATCGGTGGCGTTCCTGCTTGCGCTGTTCGGCTTCGGCGCGAAAGCCGGGGTGTTGCCGTTGCATGTCTGGCTGCCCGAGGCGCACCCGGCCGCGCCCTCGCCGGTTTCCGCATTGATGAGCGGCATCATGCTGAAAACGGCAATCTACGGCATGTTGCGCGTCACCTTCGATTTGCTCGATGCGCAGCAATGGTGGTGGGGGGTGCTGGCATTGGCGCTGGGGCTGCTCACCGCGGTGTTCGGCGTGATGTTCGCCGCCGTGCAGGGCGATATGAAACGCCTGCTGGCCTATTCTTCCATCGAGAACATCGGGCTGCTGCTGGTCGGCATCGGCCTGACCATCATCTTTCACGCCTATGGCAAGGAAGCGCTGGCGGCCTTGTCGCTCACCGCGACGCTGTACCACAGTCTGAATCACGCGTTCTTCAAGAGCCTGCTGTTCATCGGCACGGGCTCGATCCTGCATGCGACCGGCGAACGCAACATGGGAAGACTGGGCGGACTGATCCATCGTATGCCGTGGGCTGCGATGCTGATGCTGGTCGGCGTGCTATCCATCGCCGGCCTGCCGCCGTTCAACGGTTTTGTTTCGGAATGGCTGTTGCTGCAAGCTTTCCTGTTGTCGCCGGGTTTGCCGAACAGCTACATCAATATGCTGATCCCGGTAGCGGCGGCGGTGATTGCGCTGGCCGCCGCATTGGCCGCGTATGTGATGGTGAAATTTTACGGGATCATTTTCCTCGGTCAGCCGCGCGAGCAGGCGCTGGAACATGCGCACGATGCCGGCCGCTGGGAACGCATCGGGCTGGGCTGGCTGGCGCTCGGTTGCGTGGCGCTCGGGCTGGCGCCGGTCTTTGTGATACAGCAGCTCGATCGGGTCACGCAGATGCTGGTTGGGCAGGGGCTGGGCAATGCTGCCGGCGGCTGGCTGTTCCTGACACCGGTGGATACCGAGCGCGCCAGTTACAGCCCGGTGTTTTTCCTGCTGGCGGTGCTGGGCGTGATGCTGGTGACCATCTTGACGGTGCATCGTTTCTATCATGGCCGGCTGCGCCGCGGCCCGGCCTGGGACTGCGGCTTCCCGGCGCAGACCGCGCGCATGCAGGATACCGCCGAGGGCTTCGGTCAGCCGATCCGGCGCATCTTCGAGCCGTTCTTCAAGATTGAAAACGAGTTGCCAACCGCGTTCGACACCCATCCGCGTTATCACGGCCGCAGCGACGACCGCATCTGGCTGTCTCTCTATCTGCCGATCAAGCGCATCACCGAAAAACTGTCGTCCTGGGTATCGCTGCTGCAGCACGGGCGTATCCACCTGTACCTGAGCTATACCTTTGTCACGCTGGTCGTGCTGCTGGCATTCATGTGATGGAAAATATCAATCTGACTCTCGGCATCCTGTTCCAGCTCTGCCAGTCGCTGCTGGTGGTGCTGCTCGCGCCGCTGCTGACGGGGTGGGTGAACCAGTGCCGCGCCTGGCTGCAAAACCGCTCCGGCCCCGGCCTATTGCAGCCGTTTCGCACGCTGCGCAAGCTGTTCCACAAGGACGCAGTCATCGCCTATAACGCCTCGCCGCTATTCCGCATCACGCCCTATATCCTGTTTGGCTGCATGTGGCTGGCGGCGGCGATCATTCCCATCATCGCGGTGGATTTGCCGTTCTCGCCCGCCGCCGACGTGATCGCGCTGGTCGGCGTGTTTGCGCTGGCGCGGGTGTTTATCGCGCTCGCCGCGATGGATATCGGCACCGCATTCGGCACGCTCGGCGCGCGGCGCGAGATGCTGGTATCGTTTCTCGCCGAGCCGGCGCTGCTGATGGTGCTGTTCACCGCTTCGCTGATCAGCCAGTCGACGCAGTTGCCGCGCATCGTGGAAGCGCTGGCGCATCACCAGTTCGTGCTGTATCCCAGCCTCGCGTTTGCCGGACTGGCTTTCGTGATCGTGCTGCTGGCCGAGAATGCGCGCATTCCGGTGGACAATCCCGGCACGCATCTGGAACTGACCATGATCCACGAGGCGATGGTGCTGGAGTATTCGGCGCGCCATCTGGCGCTGATCGAATGGGCCAGCAGCCTGAAGCTGCTGGCCTACATTTCGCTCGGTATTGCGCTGTTCTTTCCGCACGGTATCGCCGAGGTGGGTCAGTGGGGCGCACTGCCGCTGGCCATCGCCGTGCTGCTGGTGAAACTGACCCTGGCTGGCGCAGGGCTGGCCTTGCTGGAAACGCTGCTCGCCAAGATGCGCATCTTCCGCGCGCCGGAGTTCCTGGGCACCGCGTTTCTGCTGGCGGTGCTGGGGCTGTTGATCCACTTTTTATTGGGTGCATGATGGGAGCTTCTAAAAATTCAGAGTTCGCCCAAATGCAAGGCGCGGGAAAAATTTCGCCGCGCCGCATATGGGGTATATGTAAGCAAGAAATTTTTCCTACAACGCAGCAGTTGGGATGAAATATGGATTTTGAGAGGCTCCCATAAGATGAGTTACACCATCCAGTTCATTAACCTGCTCGCGGCGATCCTGCTGCTGATCGTCTTCGCGATGCTGTCGCAGCGGCGCATCCTGTCGCTGATCAACCTGTTCGCGTGGCAGGGGCTGGTGCTGACGGTCAGCACCTTTGTGGTGGCGTATTCGACGGGGCAACACCATCTGTATTATTCCGCCGCGCTGACCCTGCTGCTGAAAGTGCTGGTATTGCCTTGGCTGCTGCACCGCCTGATCCGCAAGCTGAACGTGAGATGGGACGTGGAAACGCTGATCAACATTCCCACCACCATGCTGGTCGGCATCGCGCTGGTGATCTTCGCCTTCAACCTGGCCGCACCGATCTCGCAACTGGCCGAAGGCATCACCCGCGGCCTGATCGGCATCGCGCTGGCCAGCGTGCTGTTGTCGCTGCTGATGATGCTCACAAGGCGCAAGGCGATCTCGCAAGTGGTCGGCTTCCTCGCGATGGAAAACGGCCTGTTCTTCGCCGCGACCAGCGCCACGCACGGCATGCCGCTGGTGGTGGAACTGGGCATCGCGCTGGACGTGCTGGTGGCCACCTTCATCTTCGGAATCTTCTTCTTCCAGATCCGCGAAACTTTCGACAGCCTCGACATCACGCACATGGAAAAGCTAAAGGATGATTGACCTGCAACTCACGGCATTGCTGCTTTCCCCGCTGCTGGGCGGCCTGCTGCTGGCCGCATTCGGCGCGCGCCGCTGGGCGGCGGAGTTGAATTCGCTGATGAGTTTCTGCACCTTTGCCGCAGCGGTGGCGCTGACCGTGCGCGTGGTCGAGGCCGGGCCGCAGGTCGCGTTCAAGGAACAGTTCTTCATCGACCAGTTCAACGTATTCCTGGTTGCGCTGACCGCCTTCATCGCGTTCACCACGTCGCTGTTCTCGCGCCCTTACATGCGCATCGAGCAGGATCACGGCAGGCTCAGCACGCCAATGCTGCACCTGTACTATAGCATGTACCAACTGTTCACCCTCGCGATGCTGGTGGCGCTGACCGCCAACAACATGGGTATCATCTGGGTAGCAATGGAGGCGGCCACGCTGACCACGGTGCTGCTGGTCAGCCTGTATCGCACCCCCGCGAGCCTCGAGGCGGCGTGGAAATATTTTATCCTGTGCGGCGTGGGCATCGCGCTCGCGCTGTTCGGCACCATCCTGCTGTATTTCGCCGCCGAGCGCGTGCTCGGACAAGGCGGTACCGCGCTGCTGTGGACGCACCTCAACGAGGTCAAGGGCGAGCTGGAGCCTACCGTGCTCAAGCTCGCGTTCATCTTCCTGCTGGTCGGCTACGGCACCAAGATCGGCCTCGTGCCGCTGCACAGCTGGCTGCCGGATGCGCATGCGGAAGGCCCCACGCCGGTCTCGGCAGTGCTCTCCGGCCTGCTGCTGAACGTCGCGTTATGCGCGGTGATGCGCAGCAAGGTGCTGGTTGACGGCTCGCTCGGCACGCATTTCGCGGGCAACCTGATGATGGGTTTCGGCCTGCTCTCGGTGGTGGTCGCCGCGTTGTTCCTGTCGCGCCAGAAGGACATCAAGCGCATGTTCGCCTATTCGTCGATTGAGCACATGGGGCTGATCACGTTCGCGTTCGGCATGGGCGGGAAGGTGGCGACGTTTGCGGCACTGCTGCATATGACCGTGCATTCGCTGACCAAGTCGGCGATCTTCTTCGCGGTCGGGCATGCGGTGCAGAAGGCCGGCACGCAGCAGATGGAGAACATCCGCGGCATGCTGCAAATCAGCCCGACGGTCGGCTGGGGGCTGATGCTCGGCACCTTCGCCATCCTCGGCATGCCGCCGTTCGGCGTGTTCGCCAGCGAATTCCTGATCATCACCACGGCGATGCACGACTACCCGTGGACCACGCCAATATTGCTGGTCGCGCTGGGCATCGCGTTCGCCGCGATCTTCGGCAAGGTGCAGCCCATCGTGTTCGGCGAGACGACGGCGAAACCCCTGCCGCATCCGCCCGCGCTGCTGCCGGTGTTCGCGCACCTGCTGCTGGTGCTGATCCTCGGGCTGTATATGCCGCCCTATCTGGCCAACTGGTACCGCCAGGCGGCGGCTTTATTAGGGTAAAAACATGCCTATCACCTATCCCAATCTGCATCTGACGCGGCTGGGCGGCGCGATTCCCGCTTGGCTGGGCGAGATCGAGCCGGGCGATTTGCCGCCGATTTGCCAGAACGTGGCGGATGGCGGCGGGCGGCTGCTGGCCTTGTGGGGCAGCGATGCGCGCGAACTGGGCGACGGTTTCGCGCTGCACGTCGCGCTGGTCAATGAGGCGGGTCTGATCTGTTTGAGCATGGCTTTGGATGCCGTGCAGCCTGTTTATCCGGACATCAGCCGGATTTTCCCGGCGGCCGGCCGGATGCAGCGCGCGGCGTATGACCTGCTCGGCATTTACGCGCACGAAGGCCATGACCATCGCAAATGGGTGCGCCACGGTGCGTGGCGCGGCTTCCCGCTGCGCAAGGATTTCGATGCCGCGCAGAACCGCGCGGATGAGCCGGATGCCTATCCGTTCGTGCAGGTCGAAGGGCAGGGCGTGCATGAAATCCCGGTGGGGCCGATCCACGCCGGCACCATCGAGCCGGGGCACTTCCGTTTCTCCGTCGTCGGCGAAAAAGTGCTGCGCCTCGAGGAGCGCTTGGGCTACACGCACAAGGGCATCGAGAAGCGCTTCGAGGGCCTGACCTTGCAGCAGGGCGCGAAACTGGCCGGACGGGTCAGCGGCGACAGCACCGTCGCTTATGCCTGGGCCTATGCGATGGCCGCCGAGAGCATCGCCGCCGTGACGCCGCCGGATCAGGCATTGTGGCTGCGCGCGCTGTTTCTGGAACGCGAGCGCATCGCCAATCACCTCGGCGACCTCGGCGATCTCGGCAACGATGTCGCGCTGTCGTTCGGCTTTGCGCAGTTCTGGATATTGAAAGAACAAGTGTTGCGCAACAATGCCGCACTGTTCGGGCACCGCTACCTGATGGACAAGATCATTCCGGGCGGCGTGGCTGCCGATTTGACGGAACCGGGCAGGCAAACGCTGCATGAAGAATGCGCCATGCTGGAGCGCGAGGTGCGCCTGCTGCGCGGTATCTACGAGGAGCATGCCGGGATGCAGGATCGCTTCATCGCCGCCGGGCGCGTCGAGCCGAAACTGGCCGCACAGCTCGGCTTGTGCGGTCTGGCCGGACGCGCCAGCGCGCAGGCATGGGATGCGCGCGTGCAGTTTGCCTGTGCGCCTTACGACAGGCTGGACGTGCGGATGGCGACCTACCGCAACGGCGATGTCGCGGCGCGCGTCATTGTGCGCTTCGATGAGCTGTTCGAATCGCTGCGCCTGCAAAGCGAGATACTGGACCATCTCACGCATGACGGCGAGCTGGCAACAACTCTGGAAAAGCTGCCCGGCAACGGCTTCGGCGTGGGCATGGTGGAAGGCTGGCGCGGCGAGGTGCTGGTGGCGATCCACACCGATGCGCAAGGCAACCTCACGCGCGTCCATCCGCACGACCCGTCCTGGCAGAACTGGCCGGCGGTGGAACATGCCATCATGGGCAACATCGTGCCGGATTTCCCGCTGATCAACAAATCGTTCAATCTTAGCTATTCAGGCCAGGACTTATAGCCATGCCTATCTTCCAAATCATCAGGCAGATCGTCAGGACGGGCATCAAGACCGAAGCACCGCCGCTGCCGGACGAGGCGCTGCGCGCCGGACCGCAACGGCTCCAGGAGGAGATCCTGCGCGCATTCGGCGGCGCGCTGAGCATCCGCCAAGTGGATGCCGGTTCGTGCAATGGCTGCGAACTGGAAATCAGGGCGCTCAACAACGCCTATTACAACATCGAGGGATTGGGCATCAAGTTCGTCGCCAGCCCGCGCCATGCGGACCTGCTGCTGGTCACCGGCCCGGTGTCGCGCCACATGGCGATTGCGCTCAGGCGCGCCTACGACGCGATGCCGGAACCCAAGCTGGTGGTGGCGGTCGGCGATTGCGGATGCGACGGCGGCATCTTTGCTCCAAATGGTGCCGAGGGCGCGGGCGAGAGCTATGCCAGCTGCGGGAAAGTTTCTAATGTGATTCCGGTGGATGTAGTGGTGAGCGGCTGCCCGCCCACGCCGACGGCGATCCTGCAAGGCATCCTCACTGCCGTCAGCGCACAGCAAGGGGTAAGTGCGTCACCCTGATTTTTTGAAAAGCTGTTGTCCGCAGATTACACAGATTACGCAAGATTAAACCATTGGCTGTGAGCAAGCTGGAGAGCCATCTGGCGAAGCATTTAGCATTGCTTCAAATCTGCGTAATCTGCGGATCGAACTGCGGTTTTGAAATTTATCTGGTGAGCCGGATTTTGTAATTCAGCATCGCCAGCAGCAGCACGAGAAGCGCCGCGCCGCCGTTGTGGATCACCGCCAGCGCCAGGGGGAAATCCAGGTAAACCGTCAGAACGCCGGTCGCGAATTGCAGCGCGATCCCGGCCAGCAGCCAGCGCGCGGTCTTGCGCAACCCGTCGATTTTGCGGGCTTTCAGCGCCAGCCACGCAACCAGCGCGATTACAACAAAAGCAAAAATGCGATGCACCCAATGAATGGAGGTCAATGCCGCGAACGGCAGGAACTCGCCGCCGGCGGTTTTGCCCAGGTCGCGCCACAGCGAAAAGCCGTGGGTGAAATCCATAGGCGGCAGCAGCGTGCCTTGGCACAGCGGGAAATCCGTGCAGGCCAGTGCCGCATAATTGCTGCTGACCCAGCCGCCGAGCGCGATCTGTACCGTCAGCAACAGGGCCGCCAGCACCGCCGGCAGGCGTAACGCCGCAGCCGCTTGCGACACCGGCGCGTGGTCGGTCTGGCGCGCGCCGAGCCAAGCCAGAAGCGCCAGCAAGCCCATGCCCAGCAACAGGTGGGTGGTCACGATGATCGGTTGCAGTTTCATCGTCACCGTCCATGCACCGAAAGCGCCTTGCAGGCAGACGAACCCGAACAGCAGCGTCGGGAACAACGGCGAAAAACGGGTTTCCTTGCGGCCGGATTGCCGCCATTTGCGCCACGCGATCACCATGGTCGCGATGATCAGCACGCCGATCGCCATCGCCAGGTAGCGGTGGATCATTTCGATCCAGGCCTTCATGACCGTCACCGGGCCGGTCGGCATCGCGGCTTCGGCGGCGCTGATGTCCGCATGCGCCCGCATCGGGTCGGCCTGCCCGTAGCAGCCCGGCCAATCCGGGCAGCCGAGCCCGGAGTCGGTCAGCCGGGTGAAGGCGCCGAACATGATCAGGTCGAACGTCAGGAACAGGGTAACCCATACCAGTTTGCGGTATTTGTCCGGGTTGTCGGATACCCAAACGATCGACAGCGGCAGCATGGCCGCGATCATCCCGATGATGGCAAGCTGGATCAGCATGGTGGGTGCTCCTGATGCGGCAAGTCAACCCGCACTAAGGAGGCGCTAGCGCATAAATTGCTCGACAGTTTCATAAGGCAGGTCAATTCCGTTACTGATCTGGTGCGCTCGGCGGGAGTCGAACCCACGACCCTTGGCTTCGGAAACCAATACTCTATCCAGCTGAGCTACGAGCGCGTTTTGTAAGGTGCGCAGCATAACGTTTTTTGGCCGGCCCGTCCATGCAGCCGCCCCGTTCATTGCGGCATGGCAGGGGGAATGTGCGCGGCAATACGGCGTAAAAGTGTTATCTTGTGCGCCTCTAAAATACCTGGCTTTCCACATGCCCTTCTCCAGACCGGCATCCTTGAATAAACCGCGTTGCGCCTGGACGGGCAGCGATGCGCTGTATCAGGCCTATCACGACCGCGAATGGGGCGTGCCGCTGCACGACGACCGGCGCCTGTTCGAATTCCTGATCCTGGAGGGCGCTCAGGCGGGCCTGAGCTGGATCACCATTTTGCGCAAGCGCGAAAATTATCGCGCCGCCTTCGATAATTTCGATGCCGCGCGCATTGCCCGTTATGGCGCGAATAAAATAGAATCGCTGCTGCAGGATGCGGGTATCGTGCGCAATCGTTTGAAGCTGGAGGCCGCCGTCGTCAACGCGCAAAAATTTCTGGAGGTGCAGGAAGCGTCGGGCAGTTTCGATGCGTTCCTCTGGCAGTTCGTCGACGGCAAGCCCAGGCAGAATGCATGGCGCAGCCTCGCCGATGTGCCGGCCAGCGCGCCCGAGTCCGACGCGATGAGCCGGGAATTGAAGCGGCGCGGCTTCAAGTTTGCCGGCACGACGATCTGCTACGCCCTGATGCAGGCGACCGGCATGGTCAACGACCACGTCACGAATTGCTTCCGGCACGCCGAATTAAGCGACAAAAAGGAATAACCAAGGATGCTGCTGAAATTTACCAAAATGCACGGCGCCGGCAACGATTTTGTGGTGCTGGACGGGGTGCGCCAGAAAATCGAGCTGTCGCCGGAGCAGTTGCGCCTGCTTGCCGACCGCCATTTCGGCGTGGGCTGCGACCAGATCCTGCTGGTCGAGAAGGCGCAGCGCGCCGAGGCCGATTTCCGCTACCGCATCTTCAACGCGGACGGCGGCGAGGTGGAGCAATGCGGCAACGGCGCGCGCTGTTTCGTGCGTTTCGTGCATGACCAGAAACTCACGCACAAGCGCGAGATCGTCGTGGAAACCCAGAGCGGACTGATTACGCCGCGCCTCGAAAACGACGGGCGCGTGACGGTGAATATGGGCGCGCCGATTTTCGACCCGGCGCTTATCCCGTTCGATGGCGGCAGCGGCGCGGCGAGCGAGCCGCTGGATGTGGCGGCCATGACACGGTGTTGCGAAGCATCCGGTGCGGGAATGGCCGCCTCACACCCGCTCCCGCAATCGGCTGGCTCCGCCAGTAACGTGTCGTGGGATGTGGGCGAAACGATCGAGATCAGCGCGCTGTCGATGGGTAACCCGCACGCAGTGCAGGTGGTGGCGGATGTCGAGCGCGCAGCGGTGGAAAAACTGGGGCCGCTCATCGAGCGTCATCCGCGCTTCCCCAATCGCGTCAATGCCGGTTTCATGCAGGTCATGGACCGCCAGCATATCCGGTTGCGCGTGTATGAACGCGGCACGGGCGAAACCCTGTCGTGCGGCACCGGAGCCTGTGCGGCAGTGGTGGCGGGCATCCGGCGCGGCCTGCTGGACAGCACGGTAAATGTCGCGACACACGGTGGCGCGCTGGTGATCACGTGGGCCGGAGAAGGGCAGCCGGTGCTGATGACCGGCCCGGCGATTACGGTATTTGCAGGCGAAATCAATTTATAGGGAGTCATGATGAGAGCTGAAGATGTCGCACAATATTTGCAGGATAACCCGCAATTCTTCGAGGAGCATCTTGAGACGCTGGCGCAAATCGCCCTGCCGCACCCGCACGGCGGGCGCACCATTTCGTTGAGCGAGCGGCAACTGCTCGCGTTGCGCGACAAGAACAAGGAACTGGAGAAAAAGCTGCACGACCTGATCGACTTCGCCAAGGAGAACGATGCGCTGCAATACAAGGTGCATGAGTTCGTCATCGCGCTGTTTGCCGCGCCCGACCTGGCCACCCTGCAGGAAATGATCCCGCATCTGTTGCGCGAAATCTTTGCGGTACCGCATACGGCGTTGCGCCTGTGGCAGGTCAACCCGCCCGGCGCGGAAGTGCTGGCGTTCGCCGATGCGCAGGAAAAGCCGGTCTGCCTGCATCACGCCGCGCACGATACCGCCGGCTGGTTCGGCGAAGCTGCCGCGCGGTTGCATTCATTCGCCTACCTGCCGCTGCACGCGGGCAGCGAGACCATCGGCATGCTGGTGCTGGCCAGCGAAGACAAGCAGCGCTTCTACCCGGAGATGGGCACGGTGCTCCTGCAGCGCATCGCCGAGGCGGCGGGCGCCGCGCTGCATCCGCATATTGCGCAATGACCGAAGCAGCCACACTTAACCAAACCTATCTGAATGGCTACCTGGCGTGGCTGCGCAACGAGAAGCAATACTCCGCACTGACCGCCGAGAATTACGCGCGCGACCTCGGACATCTGTTCGAACTGGCCGCCGCGACGCCGCTGGCCCAGCTTAAGATCCACCATATCCGCCGTTTCATCGCGCAACTGCACAGCAAGGGTCTGGGCGGGCGTTCGCTGGCGCGCATGCTGTCGGCGTGGCGCGGTTTTTTTACCTACCTGATGCGCGATCACGGCCTGGCCGACAATCCCTGCGTCGGCCTGCGCGCGCCCAAGTCGCCGAAGACCCTGCCGCAAGCCCTGTCGCCCGACGAGGCGGCGCGCATGGTCGATCTGCCGGCTGACACGCCGGAGGCGATCCGCGACAAGGCGATGTTCGAGCTGTTCTATTCCTCCGGCCTGCGCCTCGCCGAGCTGGTCAGCCTCGACCCGGCGCAGCTCGACCTGAGTGCGGGCGAAGTGCGCGTCACCGGCAAGGGCAGCAAGACGCGTATCGTGCCGCTTGGCAGCTACGCCATCGCTGCATTGCAGGCCTGGCTGGCGGTGCGCGACCAGCTTGCCAATGCGGGCGAACCCGCGCTGTTCGTCGGGCAGCGCGGCAGCCGCATCTCGCCGCGCGTGGTGCAGTTACGCATGAAGCAATGGGGCATCAAACAGGGCATCACCAGCAACGTGCACCCGCACCTGCTGCGTCATTCGTTCGCCACGCATGTGTTGCAATCCAGCGGCGACCTGCGCGCGGTGCAGGAGATGCTCGGCCACGCCAGCATCTCCACCACGCAGGTCTACACCCACCTCGATTTCCAGTACCTCAGCAAGATCTACGACGCGGCGCACCCGCGCGCCAAGAAGAAGACCTAAGAAAAATACCAAAGAAAAATACCAAAGAAAAAATATGACCAGCCAGAAACCCAGATCACCCTCCACGCCGCATCGCCCCTCGCAGGGCAACCGGGATTTCCGCAACCGGACCAAACAGGGCGGCAAACCATCCGGCGAACAGAAGAATATGTCGCGCGGCGCGCCGCAACCGCTCGCCGGCAACGCAGATGCGAGCCCCGCCATCATCCTCAAGGCGGGGCGGGAGAAATCCCTGCTGCGCCGCCACCCGTGGGTGTTCTCCGGCGCGGTCGAGCGCATCGATGGCGCACCTCGTAGCGGCGACACGCTGCCGGTGCGCGATGCTACGGACAATTTTCTCGCGTGGGCGGCCTACAACCCGGATTCGCAGATCACCGCGCGCGTCTGGTCGTGGCGCGAAGAGGAAGTCATCGACGCGGAGTTTTTCCGCCGCCGCATCAGTGCAGCACTGGAGGCGCGCCGCGCTTTGCTCCCCTCTCCCGCAGGCGGGATAACCAGCGACTCGGCTGGAGTCTTCTGCCAGCCTAGCCGAATGGCTAGCAGTTCATCAGAGGGTCGGGGTGAGGGGATGAACAACGGAGCGAGGCTCGTTCACGCCGAATCTGACGGCCTGCCGGGACTGATCGTCGATCAATACGGCGACACGCTGGTAATGCAGATCGGCAGCGCGGGAGCGGAACGCTGGCGCGACGCCATCGCCGACATCCTGCAAGAGCTGTGCAATCCAGCATGCATCTACGAGCGCTCCGATTCCGACTCGCGCGGGCTGGAAGGCATGGAGCCGCGCAACGGCGTGCTGCGCGGCGCATTGCCGGAAAGCGTCGAGGTCGTCGAACACGGCCTGCGCTTCAGGGTGGATGTGGCGGCGGGACAAAAGACCGGTTTCTATCTCGACCAGCGCGACAACCGCGCGCTGACCGAAACGCTCGCGAAGGATCGCGACGTGCTGAACTGCTTCTGCTACACCGGCGGCTTCTCGCTCTACGCGCTGCGCGGCGGCGCGAAATCGGTGCTGTCGATCGACGCGTCGGGCGACGCGCTGCGCATCGCCGCAGAAAATCTGGCGGCGAATAACTTAGATGGCAGCCGCGCCGAGTGGCAGGAAGCCGACGTATTCCAGGCGCTGCGCAAGCTGCGCGACCAGGGCCGCAGCTTCGACTTCATCATCCTCGACCCGCCCAAGTTCGCCCCGACCGCCGCGTTCGCCGAGAAAGCCGCGCGCGGCTACAAGGACATCAACCTGCTCGGCTTCAAGCTGCTGCGCCCCGGTGGCCTGCTCGCCACCTACTCCTGCTCCGGCGGCATCAGCGAAGACCTGTTCCAGAAGATCATCGCCGGCGCGGCGCTCGATGCCGGGGTGGACGCGCAGATCATTCATTATTTGCACGCCAGCGCGGATCATCCGGTGCTGCTGAGCTTTCCGGAGGGGGCGTATTTGAAGGGGTTGGTGTTGAGGGTGGCGGGATGATTTCTGCCGTTCGCCCTGAGGTATCGAAGGGTGAATGTATCTAATAACCAAAACCGCCGGGGGTAGCCCGGCAGCTAGTCACTTTCTTTTGCGTCGCCAAAAGAAAGTAACCCAAGAAAAGGCGACCCCGGTTTGCCGCCGCTGCGCGGTTCCCTCGATAGTTCGCAAACAAGCGGGGCTGCGCAACTCGCCCTAGCGGGGCACACAAAACGTGCCCCACCGCGGAACTCGAACAGTGCTCGCCTAAACCTCCGCTCGTTTGTGAACTATCGAGGCGGCGCTCAGGGGATGAAAAGTAAAGAACCAAAACCTAAGTGGTAGCGTGCGCTGCGCGCACGTTTTTTTTGTTTTGTCGTGCGCATAGCGCACGCTACGCTGGCTGCTCTAAGAGAATTTCGAAGCTGCCTCATTTCATTTGAACACCCTATCGAGCTTGAGAGCCTCGTAGCCAGTAGATATTACTAGGTCGCTCACCAAAGAACTCGTCTGGCCCTGCTAACCTCACAGAAATTAAATTAAAGCCAATTAACGTAGAAATAGCTTTCGACACTTCGTTTCTAGTTATGCCCATAACTTCCATCATGCGCTCGTATGTGACTTTAGCAAGGTGACTCTTCTTGTCGCGTATGGCAGCAAGGTAAAGATACATCTGCAGTGCATGCAGTGTTGTCTTGCTGCGATTCGACATATTCCTTAGCAGCTCAATGCGATTTTCCTTTGGCCCAGCGTATAAATGCGTCCTAGGTAGCTTAGTCCAATATTTCGCTTTTTCGTAATCAACGATGTGATAGATCGCTGGTCGGCCGCTTTTTACTGAGACGATCTTCCATTCTTGAAGCTTACGCAACCCTTTAATTGTCATCGGTCTGGACAAGCCAACCAATTCACTGAGCTGCGAGATGGATCGTTGTACGCAACCCGTATCAGGTAGATAACTTCCGGCTTTGAAGTTCGCCTTTAAACACAACGCAACATAGACTTTAAGCGCAGCAATGGCTTCACCAGGGGGATGGGGGCGTCCTAAAAAATCTAGGGAATTATTCAGTTGATTTCTGTGGAAATTCGAATCGGTTTGCCAAGTACATGGCATTTTTGCCCACATTTCCCAGGTCATTTTTTTGTACCGGCGATGGCAATAGATGCGAGCCAAATTAGACCCAAGCCAATCAAACCAATAAACAGAATAGCGAGCGTAAGGGGGTCCGTGGCGGCAGCAATAGCGATGAGTTCTTTAATTTCAGACATTGGTTTTCTCCTGGCATCAAATGCACGGTTACTTTTTTACAGGAGTGCTGCAGGTTAGTCTAGATAGAGTATAAATGCTAATAACAAGCTTTGCGTTCATTATCAATAATCTATATGACACAACACCTGTATTAAACGGTAAACGAGAACCACTGATTTCGCGAATGTTGCCCCAGAGTTAAAGGTTTTTGGATTCGGCTTTTCTCCCCTTGGAAATAAAAGGAAATAAAACGGATCAGCATCGCATTTGATTTCAAGGCATGGTGAGCGCAGCTCACCATGCCTTGTTGCTTTTTGGTTTTTATCATCTTCCCCTGTGCGCCGCCGAGTAGCGCAGGCTGGTCAGGGGATTTCGGCGAGGACTGTCTGAGCGCGTAGCGCGAGTTCCGCAGCCGCCTGACCAGGCGAGCAACGCAGGGAACCGCGCAGCGGCGGCAAACCGGGGTCGCCTTTTCTTGGGTTACTTTCTTTTGGCGACACAAAAGAAAGTGACTAGCTGCCGGGCTACCCCCGGCGGTTTTGGTGTTGATTCTGATGTTGGGTTACGCGCTGCGCGGCTAACCCAACCTACACATCTACTGGATTCCGGCCTGCGCCGGAATGACGAATGCCCTTCGACAGGCTGGTGAAACAACTAGCCATTCGACTAGGCTGCCAAAAAACGCCAGCCAAGTCGCTGGTTATCAGGGCGAACGGAGCGCTCACCACGAACGGAGCTTATCTACCGCAAATTCACCATCGGCTTAAACCCCAACTTCCCCTTCAAACCCTCCGCGCTGCTGCGCGCCGCATCCTGGTTTGCATACGGCCCGAGGTGGACTCGGTTGAGCCCGTCCTTGAGGAACACGCTGAGCTGCTTGCCGGCGTCGCCGAGCTTGGCGCGCATCTGCGCCATGAAGGTCTCCGCGGCTTCCGGTGACTTGAACGCGCCGAGTTGCAGGTAAACATTGCTGCCTGCGGCGCTTGCAGCGGGCGGCGTGGGGCTGGCCGCCAGCTCGGCTTTTTCCAGCGGTTTGCTTTCCACGGTATCCGCTTTGGCGAGGGTATTCACGCGGGCATCGGGAGCCAGGCTCTCGACTTCCACTTCCGAACTGCCGTTGCCGATGATGCCGAGCTTGTGCGCGGCGGTGTAGGACAGGTCCATCACGCGCTCATGCAGGAACGGGCCGCGGTCGTTGACGCGCACCACGACGGATTTCTTGCTGGCGGTATTGGTGACGCGCGCATAGCTCGGGATTGGCAGGGTGGGGTGCGCGGCGGTCATGCCGTACATGTCGTACACCTCGCCGCTGGAGGTGCGCTGGCCGTGGAATTTCTTGCCGTACCACGAGGCGATGCCGCGCTCCCTGTAGTTGCCCGCGGCGGTCAGCGGCGTGTAGGTCTTGCCCAGCGCGGTGTAGGGGCGGTTGGCGTAGCGGTGCAGCGGCTCGCTTTTCGGCACGGCGTCGGGAATCGCGTCGAGATTGGCCGGGGCGTCCGCGCCGGGACCATCCCCGGCGAGATAGCCGCCTCCTGCCGATGCTGCCGGTGCGGCGGGTGTGCCGACTGCGCGGTCTTCAACCGGCGCAGGGGGGCTGCGCGTTTCCACTTTGCGTTGCGGCGCGCTGCCGCAGGCGGTGAGGATCAGGGTTGCCAATGCCAGAATCACTGCTTGCTTGTTCATGCTTTCTCCTTATGTCTTGACCAGCTTTTGATGCGTCTCGATGCTCATCAGCATACCAAAACCCAGCAGCAGGGTCAGCATCGAGGTGCCGCCGTAGCTCACCAGCGGCAACGGCACGCCGACCACCGGCAGGATGCCGCTGACCATGCCCATGTTGACGAACGCGTAGGTGGCGAAGGTCAGCGTGATGGAGCCCGCCATCAGGCGCGTGAAATAGGTCGAGGCATTCGCGGTGATGATGAAGCCGCGCCCGATCACGAGCGAATACAGGCCCAGCAGGATCAGGTTGCCGAGCAGGCCGAATTCTTCGGAATACACCGCGAAGATGAAGTCGGTGGTGCGCTCCGGCAGGAAGTCGAGATGGGTCTGCGTGCCGTTCAGGTAGCCCTTGCCGAGGATGCCGCCGGAGCCCACCGCGATGGTCGCCTGGATGGTGTGGTAGCCCTTGCCCAGCGCGTCCTGCGAGGGGTCGAACAGCATCAGGATGCGATGGCGCTGGTAGTCGTGCAGCATCGACCATAGCACCGGTGCGCTGGCGAGCGCCGCGACCAGCAGTCCGCCCATCACGCGCCAGCTCAGCCCGGCGAGGAACAGCACGTAGAAGCCGCTGGCGGAAATCAATAGCGCGGTGCCCAGATCGGGCTGGCGCGCGATCAATGCCACCGGCATCAGTAACAGCAATGCGGCGACGAAATAATTCTTCAAGGTGAGCGTGGCTTCGTGCTTTTCGAAGTACCAGGCCATCATCAGCGGCACGCCGATTTTCATCAGCTCGGACGGCTGGATAGTGGTGACGCCGAGATTCAGCCAGCGCCGCGCGCCGTGGCTGATCTCGCCGAACAGCGCCACGCCGATCAGCAGCACCATGCCGAGCAGATAAATCGGCACGGCAGTGCGCATCAGGTAATGCAGCGGCAGGTTGGCGATCAGCCACATGCAGGTCAGCGCCACCACGATGTTGAGCATCTGGCTCAGCGGGCGCCCCCAGCCGGCATTGTCCGCGCTGTACAGCACCAGCAGGCTGGTCAGCATCAGCAAGCCGATGCCGAGCAGCAGCGGCAGGTCAAGGTGCGCGATGAAGCGCAGCCATAGCTGGCGTCTAGTCATGTTCCTCGACCTCCTTGTCGCTCACGTCCGGCAACGGCTGCGGCACCTTGCCGAGCAGGTAATAATCCATCACTTTGCGCGCGATCGGGGCGGCTGTGCTGCCGCCGTGGCCGCCGTTTTCGACCAGCACGACCAGCGCGATTTTGGGCTGTTCGGCGGGGGCGAAGGCGATGAACCAGGCGTGGTCGCGATGCCGCTCGTCCAGTTTGCTGGCATCATACTTTTCGCCCTGCTTCATGCCGACCACCTGCGCGGTACCGGTCTTGCCGGCCATGCGGTAGGGCGCGCCCGCAGCCGCCTGGGCTGCCGTGCCGCCCGGCTGGGTAACCGCCGCCATGGCGCGTTTTACCAGATCGAGATGCGCCGGGGGAATCTGCAGGTCGAACGCAGGTTTGGCTTCGATCAGGCGGTTTTCACGGCTGCGCGAACTGCGCACCTCCCTGACCAGATGCGGCTTGTAACCTACGCCGTCGTTCGCCAGCGTCGCGGTGGCATAGGCCAGCTGCATCGGCGTGACCAGATTGTAGCCCTGCCCGATGCCGACCGATACGGTATCGCCGGCATACCATTTCTGCTGATAGCGCTTCATCTTCCATTCTTGCGAGGGCAGCAGGCCGGAGGTCTCGCCTTCCAGATCGAGGCCGGTTTTTTTGCCGAAGCCAAAACGCGACAAGAAACTGAAGATGTTGTCGATGCCCATTTCAGTGGCCAGGCCGTAGTAATAGGTATCGCAGGAGATGACGATGGACTTGAACATGTCCACGGTGCCGTGGCCGCCCTGTTTCCAGTCGCGATACTGGTGGCTGCTGCCGGGCAGGTTGAAATAGCCGGGATCGCTGATGGTGCGGCTGGGGGAGCGGATGTTGTAATTCAACCCGGCCAGCGCCATGAACGGCTTGATCGTCGAACCCGGAGGATACTGGCCGCGCAATGCGCGGTTGTTGAGCGGCACATCCGGCGAATTGTTCAGTTCGTCCCAGCTCTGCGTATCGATGCCGTCGATGAACAGGCTGGGGTCGTAGCCCGGTTTGCTGACGAAGGCCAGCACTTCGCCGTTGTTCGGGTCGATCGCCACCAATGCGCCGCGGAAATTGCCGAACGACTGCTCGGCGATTTCCTGCAACTTGGCGTCGATGCTCAGCACCAGAGTGTTGCCGGATGACGGCGGGGTGCGCGACAGCATGCGTATCGCGCGCCCGCCCGAATCCACCTCGACCTGTTCCACCCCGGTGGCGCCGTGCAGCTCGCTTTCGTAGCTTTGCTCCAGGCCGGTCTTGCCGATGTAATCGGAGCCGCGGTAGTTGGCCGCCAGATCGTTTTCTTCGAGCTGTTCCACGTCGGTCTGGTTGATGCGCCCGATATAGCCGATCAGGTGTGCGGTCTTGGTGCCATACGGATAATCGCGGAACAGCCGCGCCTTGATCTCGACGCCCGGAAAGCGGTATTGCTGCGCGGCAAAGCGTGCGACCTCCTCGTCGGTAAGCCGGTTACGGATCATCAGGGTTTCGAAATTGCGCCGCTCGGCGAGCAGCTTGTTGAAGCGCTTGCGATCCTTGGGGGTGATCTCGACCAGCGCGGACAGCTCGTTAATCGTGGCTTCCAGGTTGGCGGTTTTGTTCGGGGTTATCTCCAGCGTATAGCCGGAATAGTTGTGCGCCAGCACCACGCCGTTGCGGTCGAGTATCAGGCCGCGATTCGGGACGATCGGGACGATGGAGATGCGGTTGGTCTCCGCCAGCGTCTGGTAATAGTCGTGGCGCACCACTTGCAGATAGGCAAAGCGCACCAGCAGGGTCGCCAGCAGCAGCAGCACAAAGCCGATGCTGATCGCCAGCCGCAACCGGAAGTAAAAAATCTCGCGTAGATGATTTTTTAGCTCGACGTGCTTGGCCATCAATGAGCCCTAATGGTCACGGTCCACGCGCATCCGCCGCGCCGCCTGGAACATGATGCTGAGCGGCGCCCACAGCAAGGTCGAAGTCAGGCAACCGAGGAAGTACGGCCACACCACATAGCCGTTCACCTGCCAATGCACCAGCACATATACCGCGTAGGTCAACGCCAGGATGACGAACACCTGCGTGGTCTGCTGGCGCAGGTCGAACATCTTCAGGCGGTGATGCAGCATCACGCCGCCAAAGGCGAGCAAGGTGTAGGCCAGCGCATGCTGGCCGAACAGGCTGGCATCGGCCACATCGGCGAGGATGCCGACCGCCCAGGACAGTCCGATGCCGACGCGCAGCGGCTTGTGCGTGCACCAGTACAACATCACCACGGCCACGAAGTCCGGGCGCAGCATCAGCCAGACCCCCTCCCACGGCAGCCCGTTGAGGAACAGCGCGAACAGCACACTGAGCACGATCAGGCTAGTGCTGACCGGGCGCTGGATTTCCGGATGGGCAGGAGCAAGATAGGGCATTATTTTTTCTGCTTCGTTTTCATGTCCTGCGGCGGCGCAGGTTCTTCCGCCGGTCGTTCGGGCAGCTTGGGCAGGCCGGACAGGATCAGCAGATGGCGGTGCTTGTCGACACCGGCCACCGGCAGGCAGGTCACGCGCGCAAACGGGTAGGCGGCATCGCGTTCGATCTTGACCACTTTGGCGACCGGAATGCCCGGCGGATAGATGCCGTCGATACCCGAGGTGACCAGAAGGTCGCCGTTCTGGATATCGGAACTGACCGGCATGTAGCGCAGCGACAGATGGCTGGTATCGCCCGCGCCGAACACGATGGTGCGTAACCCGTTGCGCAACACCTGCACCGGCACGGCATGATCCTTTTCGGTAATCAGCGTGGCTTCGGAAAGCCAGGGATAAACGCGGGTAATCTGGCCGACGATGCCGATGTCGTCCATCACCACTTGCCCGATCAGCACGTTGGTATTTGCGCCTTTGTTGATGAGGATCTTGCGTTTGAATACATCGCGTTCGGCATACACGATCTCGGCCGATTGCGTGGTGAGTTCGCCGCGTTGCGGCAGCGCCAGCAAAGTGCGCAATTGCTGGTTCTCCTGTTGCAGCGCCTGCAACAGCAACAATTGCGCGGCATCACGCTCATGCTGCTGATGCAGCAATTGGTTGTCTTCTACCAGCCTGCGTTGCGTAGTAAAGAAATCGCCGGCTTGCTGCCACAGCACGCCCGGCATGGTCGCCAGCCGCTGTATCGGCGAGACCAGCACGGATAGCGCGCTGCGCGTGGATTCCAGATAGCGGTAGCGCGCGTCGATGAACAGCAGCAGCAAGGAGAGCACCGCGAAGAACACCAGCCGCACCGCCGGGCTGGGGCCGCGGTTGAAAAACTGGAAGGTTTGTGTGTTGTCCATCTTGGATGGTGAGTGGGGAGTAGGAAGTGGTGAGTGGGAGGAAAGCCGGTTTTCCCACTGCCCACTTCCTACTTACTCTCCATTATTCGGTCGTAAAAATGCTGGTGGACTTATCCATGCTTTCGAGGGCGCGTCCCGAACCGCGCACCACGCAGGTCAGCGGATCGTCGGCGATCAGCACCGGCAGGCCGGTCTCTTCCATCAACAGGCGGTCCAGGTCGCGCAACAGCGCGCCGCCGCCGGTCAGCACCATGCCCTTGTTGGCGATGTCCGCACCGAGTTCGGGCGGGGTTTGCTCCAGCGCGGTCTTCACCGCGCTGACAATGCTGTTGAGCGGATCGGTCAGCGCTTCGAGAATTTCGTTGCTGGAAATGGTGAAGCTGCGCGGCACGCCTTCCGCAAGATTGCGCCCCTTCACTTCCATCTCGCGCACTTCGCTGCCCGGGAAGGCGGAGCCGATGGTTTTCTTGATTTGCTCGGCGGTGGTTTCACCGATCAACATACCGTAGTTGCGGCGGATGTAGTTGATGATCGCATCGTCGAATTTGTCGCCGCCGACGCGTACTGAACCGGAATACACCGCGCCGCCCAGCGAAATCACGCCCACTTCGGTGGTGCCGCCGCCGATGTCCACCACCATCGAACCGGTGGCCTCCTCCACCGGCAAGCCTGCGCCGATTGCCGCCGCCATCGGCTCCTCGATCAGTTCGACACGGCGAGCGCCCGCCCCGACAGCCGATTCGCGGATCGCGCGGCGTTCCACCTGTGTGGAACCGCACGGCACGCAGATTACGATGCGCGGGCTGGGGCTGAAAATGCCGGCCTTGTAAACCTTGCGGATAAACTGCTTGAGCATCTGCTCGGTGACGGTGAAGTCGGCGATCACGCCGTCCTTCATCGGACGGATCGCGGTGATGTTGCCCGGCGTGCGCCCCAGCATCTGCTTGGCGGCCAGGCCGACTTGCTGGATCACCTTCTTGCCGTTCGGGCCGCCCTCTTGGCGGATCGCCACCACCGAAGGCTCATCCAGCACAATGCCCTGCCCGCGCACCCAGATGAGTGTATTGGCAGTGCCGAGGTCAATTGCCAAATCGTTGGCAAAATAGCCATTCAAAAATCCAAACATGTTCGATCCCGATAGTCAAAGAGGTGTGTCAATAAACACCTTTATGATACCCTATTGGCCTTATTCCAATAAAGTTTTTACTATGTCTTCTACTATGTTTTTGGCCAATGCAGATGTCCGCAAAGTCGCCCGACTGGCGCGGCTGGCGATGGGCGAAACGGAAATCGAAACCGCCCGCTCACAACTTTCCGGCATTTTTGCGCTGATTGCGGAAATGCAGGCTGTCGATACCAGGGGTATTGAGCCGATGTCGCACGCACAGGACGTATCGCAACGGCTGCGCGAGGATGCCGTCACCGAAACCAACCAGCGCGAACTGTTCCAGTCCCTTGCCCCGAAATATAAAGGCGCGCCGCAAGTCGAAGCCGGGCTGTACCTTGTTCCGCAAGTTATTGAATAATCAAGCTATGTTTGAATCCAGTTTGCAGCAACTTGGCAGCGCACTGCGCGCCAGACAGATTTCCAGCGTCGAATTGACACAGCTTTACCTCGACCGCATCGCCAAGCTCAATCCCGAGCTCAATGCCTACATCACCGTCAGTCCGGAAACCTCGCTGGCGCAGGCAAGGGCAGCCGACGCACGCCTTGCCGCCGGCAACGCCGATGCGCTGACCGGCATCCCGATCGCGCAGAAGGACATCTTTTGCGCCAAGGGCTGGCTCACGACTTGCGGTTCGAAGATGCTGCATGACTTCGTCTCGCCCTACGATGCGCATGTCATCGCGCGCTTCAACGACGCGGGGGCGGTGAATCTCGGCAAGACCAACATGGACGAGTTCGCGATGGGCTCGTCCAACGAGACTTCGCACTACGGCCCGGTGAAGAATCCGTGGGATCAGGCGCGCGTGCCCGGCGGCAGTTCCGGCGGCTCGGCTTCTGCGATCGCCGCGCGGCTGTGCGCGGCGGCCACCGGCACCGACACCGGCGGCTCGATCCGCCAGCCCGCCGCGCTGTGCGGCATCTCCGGCCTGAAACCCACCTACGGCGTGGTATCGCGCTATGGCATGATCGCCTTCGCCTCCAGCCTCGACCAGGCCGGCCCGATGGCGCGCAGCGCGGAAGACCTCGCGTTGCTGCTCAACGCGATGGCCGGGTTCGACGAGCGCGATTCCACCTCGCTGCAACGCGACAAGGAAGATTACGCGCGCGACTTGGCGAAGCCGCTGAACGGCCTGCGCATCGGCCTGCCGAAGGAATTTTTTGCCGAGGGGCTGAGTGGCGATGTGGCGCACGCGGTCGAAGCGGCCATCGCCGAATACCGGAAACTCGGCGCGACCGTCGTCGAGATCAGCCTGCCGAATTCAAAACTGTCGGTTCCGGTGTATTACGTGCTCGCGCCGGCGGAAGCATCCAGCAACCTGTCGCGCTTCGACGGCGTGCGCTACGGCTACCGCGCGCCCGACTATACCGACCTCGCCGACATGTACGAAAAGAGCCGCGCGCAGGGCTTCGGCGCGGAAGTGAAGCGCCGCATCATGATCGGCACCTACGTGCTGAGCCACGGCTACTACGACGCCTATTACCTGCAGGCGCAGAAGATCCGCCGCCTGATCGCGCAGGATTTCACCGAAGCGTTCAGGCAGTGCGACGTCATCATGGGGCCGACTGCACCGTCCACCGCCTTCAAACTGGGCGAGAAGGGCGACGACCCGGTGCAGATGTATCTGTCCGACATCTACACCATCGCCGTGAACCTCGCCGGCCTGCCCGGCATGTCGATCCCCTGCGGCTTCGGCGCGGCCAACAATGGCAATCCGGGCATGCCGGTCGGCTTGCAGATCATCGGCAACTATTTCGACGAGGCGCGGATGCTGAATGCGGCGCACCAATATCAACTGGCGACCGACTGGCACAGCCGCGCGCCGAATGGAATTTGAAAATCATTAGCCACAGAGATCACAGAGTACACAGAGAAAACCCTCTGCACTTCCTCTGTGATCTCTGTGTGCTCTGTGGCTAAAAGGGTTTGAAATATGACTTGGGAAATCGTCATCGGGCTTGAAGTGCATGCGCAGCTCTCGACCAGCAGCAAGATCTTCTGCGGCGCATCGACCGCGTTCGGCGCGGAGCCGAACACGCAGGCGGATGCGGTGAGCATCGCACTGCCCGGCGTGCTGCCGGTGCTGAACAAGGGCGCCGTCGAACGCGCGATCAAATTCGGCCTCGCCGTCGGCGCACATATCGCGCCGCGCTCGGTGTTCGCGCGCAAGAATTACTTTTATCCCGACCTGCCCAAGGGCTACCAGATCAGCCAGTTCGATCTGCCGGTGGTCGGCAACGGGCAACTTGTTATTCATGTGCCTGCATCAGGCAAGACAGAAGCGTATGAGAAGGTGGTGCGCCTTACCCGCGCCCATCTGGAAGAAGACGCGGGCAAGTCGCTGCACGAGGACTTCCACGGCATGACCGGCATCGACCTGAATCGCGCCGGCACGCCGCTGCTGGAGATCGTCTCCGAGCCGGACATGCGCTCGGCGGACGAAGCGGTGGCCTATGCCAAGACGCTGCACACGTTGGTGCAGTGGATCGGCATCTGCGACGGCAACATGCAGGAAGGCTCGTTCCGCTGCGACGTGAACGTATCGGTGCGCCGTCCCGGCGCAGCGCTCGGCACGCGGCGCGAGATCAAGAACCTCAACTCGTTCAAGTTCATGCAGCAGGCCATCGACTACGAAGTGCAATGGCAGATCGACACGCTGGTGAACGGCGGCGCGATCCATCAGGCTACGGTGCTGTTCAATCCCGATACCGGCGAGACGCGCGCGATGCGCAGCAAGGAAGAGGCGCACGATTACCGCTATTTTCCCGACCCCGACCTGCTGCCGCTGGACATAAGCGAGGAGTGGAAGGAACAGATACGCGCCACGCTGCCGGAGTTGCCGCAGGCCAAGCAGGCTCGTTACGAGAATGAACTTGGTCTCTCAATATATGATGCCAATATCCTTACTGCGTCGCGCGAGATGGCGGGCTTCTTCGAGACTGCGCTCGCCGCCTCCTCCCCTGACAAGGGGAGGGCGGGAGGGGTTGAGGCCAAGCTGTGTGCCAACTGGATCATGGGCGAGGTGAACGCGCAGTTGAACCGCGACGGTCTGGACATGACGCAATGCCCGATCAGCGCCCAACAACTCGGCGGCATGTTGCAGCGCATCGCGGACAACACCATCTCCAACTCCGGCGCGAAGGAAGTGTTCCGCACCATGTGGGCGGACGGCGGCGAGGCCGATGCGATCATCGAGGCGAAGGGGCTGAAGCAGGTTTCCGACAGCGGCACGATCGAAGCGCTGGTGGATGAGATCATCGCCGCCAATGCCGATAAAGTGGCGGAATACCGCAGCGGCAAGGACAAGCTGTTTGGCTTCTTCGTCGGCCTCGCGATGAAGGCCAGCAAGGGCAAGGCGAACCCGGCGCAGCTCAACGAAGTGCTGAAGCGCAAGCTGACCGGTTAATCTTCAGTATTGCATTAACTCAGTCAGCCACGGATTTGCACGGATAAGCACGGATAAAAACTGCATTGTGACGGTTCATCCGTGTCAATCCGTGTTCATCCGTGGCTCAATTGCATTTCCCAAGTTGAAACGCATCACGCGATAGAACCCCGCAAAGCAGTATTCGACGGCAGGTTCGCCGTCCAATGCCTTGCCGCGCTGTTCGAGCGCGCTGCCTAATTTGGCGGCAACGTCTTCCTGCCAGAAACCCGGCAGAAACGGCTCAAGACGACCGAGCAGCAGGCGGAACGGCACCAGCCGGTACAGCCAATGCCGCCGCGGCGTCGCGGCATATTCGGTGATCAGCACCGAGCCGCCCGGACGCACCACGCGCGCGATCTCGGCATAGGTGTTATGGCGCGCTGCGGCGGGCATTTCGTGGAGCAGGAAGAACACAATCACCTGATCGAACGCATCGCTGCGGTAGCCGAGGCATTCCGCGTTCATGCGCGCCAAGTGGCAGCGTTCCGCAACATGCAGGGTTTTGCCCCGTGCCAATCGCAGCTGCCCGGCCGCGGCATCGCACAGGTGGACTTCATTGTCCGTGCTGGACAGCAGCGCGGGCGTGAGCTTGCCGTACACGCAGGTCAGTTGCAGTATCTTCGCCGCAGGTTTGGTTTCGACTTGCGCCAGCGTTCTTTTCAGCAGCCGGTCGTATTGGCCGAACAGGATGGTGTTGATGACCGGCTGATGGTCGAAGAACCAGATGCTCCCCCGCCACAGATACGCCCACCAGTAATAGCGCGCCAGATACTCCGGAACGCCGTCGAGAAATTTCTGGTACAGGCGCATAGCTAGATCAGGTTGCGTGGTTTGTGCGGCGCTTTGGCAAACAGCCGGTCATACAGCCAGCGCGGCAACAGCCTGAGCATGCGCCCGGCCAGGCCCATTTGCCACGGAATCACGGTGAATGCGGTTTGCCGTTCGATGGCGCGCGCGATGCGCCTTGCCGCCTCATCCGCTTCCAGCATGAACGGCATCGGGTAAGGGTTGATGGCGGTCATCGGGGTCCCGATGTAGCCCGGACAGATCGTGACGGCCTTCACCCCGCTGCCGCGCAACTCGACGCGCAGGGATTCCAGATAGGAGATGGCGGCGGCCTTGGACGCGGAGTAGGCACCCGCCCCCGGCAGACCGCGAAAACCGGCCACGCTGGCAATGCCGACCAAAGTGCCTTGCCGTGTCGCACGCATTGCCGCGATGAAAGGCTGGAAGGTTTTCACCATGCCCAGCACATTGATGTCCATGACCTGCTGAAACGCATCCAGGTCTTCGGCATATTCGGTGAGCGTGCCGGTGCTCACACCGGCATTGGCGATTACCACATTCGGGCAACCGGCACGGGCGATGAAATCGTTGGCCGCATGCTGCACGGCAGGCGCATCGCGCACGTCCAGCGCGTAGCAATAAACCTGATCGGGAAATTCTGCGGCAAGAACTTGCAGCAACTCGCCGCGCCGGGCGAAGGCGGCGACGATGGCGCCGCGCTCAAGATAATGGCGCGCAAGCGCCAAGCCCAAGCCGCCGGACGCACCGGATATGACAACCTTCATGCGCTAATCTGTCTAAAGATCGGATCGAGGAGCGAGTTGGAAGCGGCGCTCCTCAATCCTCGTTCCTGAATCAACGCTTGGCGGAGCGCTCCTTGCGTGCCAGCGCAATCACTTCATTCAGCACGCGAATCGCGTTTGCCGGTTGCAGACCGGTGATGAGATATTTGCCGTCTACCACCAGAGTCGGCGTGCCGTTGATGCCATAGCTGCGGATCATTTGCTTGGCGCGCACCACCTTGCTCTGCATCGAGAACGAGTTGTAGGCCGACGAGAATTTTGCACGATCGACGCCGCGCGGCGCGACGAAATCCAGTATCTTGGCTTCATCGCTCAGATCCACGTTGCTCACATTCCACGCCTTATACAGCGCATCGTGCAGTTGATGCTGCTGGCCGAGCGATTCGAGCGCGTAAAAGGTGCGCGCCATCGGCTCCCACGAATCGCGGAAGATGGTCGGCACATAGGTCAGTTCCACATCCTTGGGCATGGTCTTTTCCCACGCGCTCATCGCCGGATGCAAATCGAAGCAGTGCGAACAGCCGTAAAAGAAAAATTCCAGCACTTCGACTTTTTTGGCGCTGGTCGGCTGCGGCGGATTCAATAGCTTGTAATCCTTGCCCAGTTCTACGGCGGCAAACGCCGCGCCGCTCATCAAAAGCACTGCCGCAACAACCAGGTTTTTAATCATGCTTTTCACTTGTCGCTCCTTAAGTTGGTGGTTAATACGCCTACTGCGCCCGCATTGGAGTGGCATCCATCCCGTTTTGTTTCAGCAAATTGCGCGCGCGGTTCATCTCGTCGGTATTTTGGTACGGTCCCATGCGCACGCGATGCCACACGCCCTTGTCCGGAATGGTCGCAGTCTGGGTGCTGGCCTCGATGCCCAGTAACGCGAGCCTGGCCTTGAGCTTCTCGGCATCATCCGCATTGGAAAATGACCCCGCCTGCAAAAAATAAGGTTCATTGGCGGCGGCCGGTTTGCTCTCCGCAGCCTTGGCCGGTTGCGGCTTGTCGGCAGGCTTGGCCGGTGCTGCCACGGCCGCGTCCTGCTTGTCGGTCAGCACCTTGTAGAACTCGAAACGCGGCTTGCCGTCAACCACGCCGGAGGCCGCCGGTACGTTGGGGGTTGCGTTTCCGGCGGGCGCCACCGGTTTGGCAATATCTACCGGCGGCTTGGCAATTACCGGTTCTTTCTGCACGAACGGGCTGGGCGATTTCATGACGTACCAGGCCAGTCCGGCAGCCATGCCGACGCCGATGACCATGCCGACGAGAATGCCGGTCAAAAGCGGGCTGCCGCTTTTGCGCGGCGCGGCGGATTTGTTGCCTGTGTTCCTGCTCATTTCTGTTTCCTTTACATTTTTTCCGGCGCGCTCACGCCGAGCAGCGCCAGGCCGTTCTTCAGCACCTGCGCTGTCGCCGCAATCAACGCCAGCCGTGCGCATTTGACCGCCTCGTCCTCGACCAGAAAGCGCGAGGCATTATAGTAGCTGTGGAAATCGGCGGACAACTCCTTCAGGTAAAAGGCGATCAGATGCGGGGCCAGATCCTGCGCGGCATTTTCGATCATCTGAGGGTAATCGATCAGCTTTTGCAGCAACGCTATTTCATAATCGCTATCCAGCAATTTGACTTCCGCGTTGAGCAGGTCTGCGCGCTCGCCATCCCATTGCGCCAGCACGCTGTGCACGCGCGCATGCGCATATTGCACGTAATACACCGGATTCTCGTTGCTCTGCGACTTGGCCAGATCCAGATCGAAATCCAGATGCTGGTCGCTCTTGCGCAGCACATAGAAGAACCGCGTTGCGTCGTTGCCCACCTCGTTGCGCAATTCTCGCAGCGTGACGAATTCGCCGCTGCGTGTGGACATGGATGTTTTTTGCCCGTTGCGATACAGCACCGCAAATTGCACCAGCGCGATGGTCAGCTTGCTGCTGTCCAGCCCCAATGCCTTGAGTGCGCCGTTGACGCGCGGAATGTAACCGTGATGATCCGCGCCCCACACGTTGATGATACGGTCGAAACCGCGCTCGAACTTGTTCAGGTGGTAGGCGATATCGGAGGCGAAGTAGGTGTACAGGCCGTTGTCGCGCTGCACCACGCGGTCTTTTTCGTCACCGAATGTGGTGGAGCGGAACCACCACGCGCCATCCTGCTGATACAGGTGATTGCCGGCTTTGAGGGTCTCCACGGAGCGCGCCACCAGCCCATTGTCGAACAGCGACTGCTCGGAAAACCACTCGTCGAAACGCACGCCGAATTCGGCCAGGTCGTTGCGGCAATCGCCCAGTTGTTCGGTCAGCGCGTAATTATGGATATAAGCGTAATCCTCACCCAGCAAGTGTTTGGCGTTGGCGATCAGCGCGTCCAGATGCGCGTCTGCATCTTCTTCCGCGGGCGGGGTGCCATGCATCACTTCGGCGTCTGCGCGCACGTAGCGCGCGCCATGCGCAGCGCTGATCTGCTGCGCCATGTCGCGCACATACCCACCCTGATAGACGTTTCCGGGAAACGCCAGTTGCGCACCATGCAGTTCCAGATAACGCAGCCAGGTGGACAGCGCGAGAATGTCCATCTGCCGCCCGGCATCGTTCACATAGTATTCGCGCGATACCTTGTAGCCAGCAGCATCCAGCACATTCGCCAGGCTTGCGCCGTACGCCGCACCGCGCCCGTGCCCGACATGCAGCGGGCCGGTCGGGTTGGCCGAAACAAATTCGACTTGCGCCTTGCGCCCCGCCCCCAACGTGCCGTGCCCGTAAGCGTCGCCCGACTGCAACACTGCCTTGACCACCGCCTGCTTGGCGGCAGTGGTAATGAACACATTGATAAAACCGGCGCCTGCGATTTCAACTTTCTCCACCACTGCGGAGCCGGGTAATGCCGCGATCAACGCCTGTGCGATGTCGCGCGGAGATTTGCGTAACGGCTTGGCCAGTTGCATCGCCAGATTGCAAGCATAATCGCCGTGCGATACCTGTCGGGAACGTTCGATAGATAGCCCGGCAGTCGGCGTTAAATCGGCCTGCCCGGGATTTTGCTCCTCAAGAACAACGTCCAGAGCCTGCATGAACAATTCATGCAAATGAGATTGAAAATTCAAGGTAACGGACATTGCGCAACACTTTCAAGAAAGGTGCGGATTATAGCATCCCGAAGTTTTGCGGGAGTTTGCGCACTTTCGTGTTTACCTGGCATTTCGATCCGGCAGTCCGTTGTTTGGCGCGGTTAAAAGCCATTTCAGCAGGTTCCTCTGCCGCAACTTGCTGTTGCAACGGCGATATTGGCAGGCAGCTTTCCGTATTACCCCATCTGTGGCATTCTTCGCACTTTGAAGGTACGCATAAAATTATTTTTGACTCTCTTTAGGAATATAGTTAAGAGGGCGGTTGGGGGATGGCAGTAATGAAATGTGTGGATGATTTCCGCCTGCGCTTTGGCAAGCGCGAGTTGGTGCCGATTATGATCGGCGGGATGGGCGTGGATATTTCCACAGCCGAATTGGCGCTGGAAGCCGCGCGGCTGGGCGGGGTCGGGCATATTTCCGATGCGATGCTGCCGACCGTGACCGATCGCCGCTACAAGACGAAATTTGTCAGCATCAAGCAAAAACAATACAAGCTCAACGCCCATCAAGCCGACAAATCAATCGTGCAATTCGACCTAGCGCAGGTTGCCGAAGCGACGCGTTTGCACGTCAGTAAAACCATGGAGGCCAAGCGCGGTGACGGCATGATTTTCGTCAACTGCATGGAAAAGCTCACCATGAATTCGCCGCGCGAAACGCTGCGTACCCGCCTGATAACCGCACTGGATGCGGGTATCGACGGCATTACGCTGGCGGCCGGCCTGCATCTCGGCTCGTTCGCGTTGATGGAAGAACATCCGCGCTTCCGCGATGCCAAGCTGGGCATCATTGTCTCCTCGTTGCGCGCCTTGCAGTTGTTCTTGCGCAAAAATTCCAAGCTGAACCGGTTGCCCGATTTCATCGTGGTGGAAGGGCCGCTGGCAGGTGGCCATCTGGGTTTTGGCCTGGACTGGGCGCAATATGATTTGCGCACCATTGTTGCCGAGGTTCAGCAACATCTTCAAACTGAAAAGCTGGATATCCCGGTGATACCGGCGGGAGGTATTTTTACCGGCAGCGATGCGGTAAGTTTCCTGGAAACGGGCTCGGCGGCGGTGCAGGTGGCGACGCGCTTCACCGTCGCCAAGGAGTGCGGAATCCCCGAAAAAGTGCAGCAGGAATACTTCAAGGCCAGCGAGGAGGACATCGAAGTCAACCTGCTGTCGCCGACCGGCTACCCGATGCGGATGCTGAAAAACTGCCCCGCGATCGGTTCCGGCATCCGCCCCAACTGCGAAGCGTTCGGCTATATCCTCGACGCCAACGGCAATTGCTCGTACATCGATGCCTATAACCGCGAGCGGGCATTGCACCCCGATGCCAGAAGAATTTCCGTCAAGGACAAGATCTGCCTGTGCACCCACATGCGCAACTATGATTGCTGGACTTGCGGCCACTACACCTATCGCCTCAAGGATACGACCCGCCGCAACGCCGACGGTACGTACCAATCGCTGACTGCCGAACACATCTTCCGCGATTACCAGTTCAGCACCGATAACAAGATCGCGCTCCCCGCGTAAAAATAAACCTCAGTACCGCTCTTGAAATCGGGCGGTGTTGCCCTTATCATTAGCACTCGCAGGAAGGGAGTGCTAACAAAGCCATGAATTCCCGCCTCCGCATTTAATTAACTCACTGATTTAGGAGAACCAAGTATGAAAATTCGTCCTTTGAACGATCGTGTCATCGTCAAGCGTATGGAAGAGGAACGTAAGACCGCTTCCGGTATCGTGATTCCTGATGCAGCCACCGAAAAACCGGATCAAGGCGAAATCATCGCAGTGGGCAAAGGTAAAACAGGTGACGACGGTAAGTTGCAGGCGATGTCGGTCAAGGTCGGCGACCGCGTGTTGTTCGGCAAATATTCCGGACAGGCTTTCAAGATGGACGGCCAGGAGTATTTGACGATGCGCGAAGATGACATCATCGGCGTAGTTGAAGCGTAATTACCGACAAATTAGGAGAACACAACATGGCAGCTAAAGACGTAAAATTCCACGACGCCGCACGCAACAAGATGGTCATCGGCGTAAACATTCTGGCCGATGCAGTAAAAGTGACGCTTGGCCCAAAAGGCCGCAACGTAATATTGGATCGCTCCTATGGTGCGCCAACTATCACTAAAGATGGCGTATCTGTCGCTAAAGAAATCGAATTGAAAGATAAATTCGAAAATATGGGCGCGCAGATGGTCAAGGAAGTCGCTTCCAAGACCTCCGACGTGGCCGGCGACGGCACCACCACCGCGACTGTGCTGGCGCAATCCATCGTGCAGGAAGGCATGAAGTTTGTCGCCGCCGGCATGAACCCGATGGACCTGAAGCGCGGCATCGACAAGGCGGTCATCGCTGCGGTCGAAGAGCTTAAGAAGCTTTCCAAGCCATGCACCACCAGCAAGGAAATCGCGCAAGTGGGCAGCATCTCCGCCAACTCCGACACTGTGATCGGCGAGAAAATCGCTGCTGCGATGGAAAAGGTCGGCAAAGAAGGCGTGATCACCATTGAAGACGGCACCGGCCTGGAAGATGAGCTGGACATCGTGGAAGGCATGCAGTTCGACCGCGGTTACCTGTCTCCTTACTTCATCAACAACCAGGATCGCCAGTTGGCCTTGATGGAAAACCCCTACATCCTGCTGCACGACAAGAAGGTCTCCAACATCCGCGACCTGCTACCGGTATTGGAGCAAATCGCCAAGTCCGGCCGCCCGTTGTTGATCATCGCCGAGGACGTTGATGGCGAAGCGCTGGCCACGCTGGTGGTGAACAACATTCGCGGCATCCTGAAGACCGTCGCGGTCAAGGCTCCTGGCTTTGGCGATCGCCGCAAAGCCATGCTGGAAGACATCGCTACCTTGACCGGCGGTACCGTGATCGCCGAAGAAGTCGGCCTGTCTCTGGAGAAAGCCACCCTGGCCGAGTTGGGCCAAGCCAAGCGCATCGAAGTGGGCAAGGACAACACCATCATCATCGACGGCGCCGGCAAGGAAGAAGCAATCAAGGCACGCATCGGCCAAATCAACAAACAAGCCGAAGAATCCACCAGCGACTACGACAAGGAAAAGCTGCAGGAACGCAAGGCCAAGCTGGCTGGCGGCGTGGCCGTAATCAAGGTCGGCGCTGCGACCGAAGTCGAAATGAAAGAGAAAAAGGCGCGCGTGGAAGATGCATTGCACGCGACCCGTGCTGCCGTTGAAGAAGGCATTGTTCCCGGCGGCGGCGTAGCACTGTTGCGCGCCAAGGTTGCGGTAGCCAAGCTGAAGGGCGACAACCACGATCAGGACGCGGGCATCACCATCGTGTTGCGCGCCATGGAATCCCCGTTGCGCGCCATCGTGCAGAATGCCGGAGACGAGCCGTCTGTGGTGGTGAACAAGGTAGTTGAGGGCAAGAGCAACAACTTTGGTTACAACGCTGCCACCAGCGAATATGGCGACATGCTGGCGATGGGTGTGGTTGATCCAACCAAGGTGACGCGTGTCGCATTGCAAAATGCAGCCTCGATTGCCGGTTTGATGCTGACCACCGCATGCATGGTGGCCGACATGCCGGAAGACAAGCCAGCCGGTGGCATGGGTGGTGGCGACATGGGCGGCATGGGTGGTATGGGCGGCATGATGTAACTTTCATTCGCTTCATGTGCTGTTTGTTTCGTAGCACTTTCGCAAACCCCGCTTCGGCGGGGTTTGTCATTTGGCGCGTTACCGGTATAATGCGCGGCTTCCGTAGTTGGCCTGCTTGTTTGGCTAACGGGAAAATGCAGTAAAAATGGCCTGGTAGCTCAGTCGGTAGAGCAGAGGATTGAAAATCCTTGTGTCGGTGGTTCGATTCCGCCCCGGGCCACCAGATTCGCAAAGGTCTTCACGAAAACGTGCAGACCTTTTTTATTTTGCGCTCCTTGAGGGCGCACAAAGAAGCTAAATGGATAATTCTTCAGAAGACATCAGTGTTGCTGTGCCATCGTCCGGCTCCGAGGGGATCGCGCGCGAAGTTAAACGCCGCCGCACTTTTGCGATCATCTCGCACCCCGACGCGGGCAAGACCACGCTCACCGAAAAGCTGCTGCTGTTCGGCGGCGCGATCCAGATGGCGGGCACGGTGAAAGCGCGCAAGAGCGGCCGCCACGCAACTTCGGATTGGCTGGAGATCGAGAAGCAGCGCGGCATTTCGGTGGCCAGTTCGGTGATGCAGTTCACCTACGACGATTGCGTGATCAACCTGCTCGACACTCCCGGCCACCAGGATTTTTCCGAGGACACTTATCGCGTGCTGACCGCCGTGGATGCGGCGGTGATGGTGGTGGACGCGGCCAAGGGTGTGGAAGAGCAGACCATCAAGCTGCTCGAAGTATGCCGCCTGCGCAACACGCCGATCATCACCTTCATCAACAAGATGGACCGCGAGGTGCGCGACCCGCTGGAAGTGCTGGACGAGATCGAATCGGTGCTGAAGATCAAATGCGCGCCGGTGACCTGGCCGATCGGCATGGGCAAGCGCTTTCAGGGCGTATACCACCTGCTCAACGACGAGGTGCTGCGCTTTTTGCCGGGCGAGGCGAAGGCCAATCAGGAAGTGGAAGTGTTAAAAGGCGCGCAGATCGACCGGCTCGCGGCACAGTGCCCGAGCGAAATGCAGACCATGCGCGACGAGACCGAACTGGTCATGGGCGCGGGCGCGTCGTTCGATCTGCAAGAGTTTCTGCGGGGCCAGCAATCGCCGGTATTTTTCGGCTCCGGCGTCAATAATTTCGGCGTGCGTGAAATACTGCGCGCGCTGGTGGACTGGGCTCCCTCGCCGTTGCCGCGCGCCACCGATATGCGCATGGTGCAACCCACCGAGTCCGCCTTCACCGGCTTCGTGTTCAAGATCCAAGCCAACATGGACCCGAACCATCGCGATCGCATCGCCTTCCTGCGCGTGTGCTCCGGCCGCTACATTTCGGGCATGAAGGTCAAGCACCGCCGCACCGGCAAGGAAATGAAACTGGCCAACGCGGTGACCTTCATGGCCAACGAGCGCACGCGCATGGACGAGGCCTATGCGGGCGACATCATCGGCATCCACAATCACGGCCAGCTGCAGATCGGTGATGTGCTCACCGAGGGCGAAGCGCTCACTTTCAAGGGCATCCCCTACTTCGCGCCGGAGCTGTTCAGCCGCGCGCGCCTGCGCGACCCGATGAAGGCCAAGCAGCTGCAGAAGGGCCTGCGCCAGTTGGGCGAGGAGGGCGCGGTACAGGTGTTCGAGCCGCTAGTTGATACAACGCCGCTGATCGGCGCGGTCGGACAGTTGCAGTTCGAGGTGGTCGAGCATCGCCTGAAAGCCGAATACGGCGTGGATGCGGTGTTTGAACGCGCCGGCATCCACACCGCGCGCTGGGTGACCTGCCCGGATAACGCGCACCTCAACGAGTTCGTGAAGGCAAACCAAAGCCGTCTGGCCAAGGACGTGGACGGCAACTATGCCTACCTCGCCGATACCGGCGTGAACCTGCGCCTGGCGATGGAGCGCTGGCCGAAGGTGCAGTTTCACGCCACGCGCGAACATGGGCAGCAACTGGGTTGAGGATGGCTGGCGCGGTTCGCCGTTGCTTCACCGGAAACAGAAAGCGGCCCTAGGGCCGCTTTCTTATTCATGGCTTGGCATTCGTTACGGTATCAGCTCGCGCCATATCACCCGTTTTCCAGTAAACCCGGTTGCTGTTGCCGCAAAATTTACACCTGTATTTAACTCAGGCGTTGGATTTGTGGATGTTACGACCCCGACTTTGGGCACGCCTTGCACGTAGAGAACATTGACGCCAACGATGGTAGCGTCATATTTCAGCGAAGCCGTGCTAATTGCCGTGTTGACAGGGCCACCTGTTTGGAAGTTGAAAAAGTTAAGCCAGCCGTAGCCGCCTGGTGTACAGGCAGTGCTTGAGGGAACAATTGAAGGAACCAGCAGAGTGCCCTGTACCAGCTTGCTGTCGATGTTTACACGCTCTCCGCTGTCAGGGAAGTTGACATACCAGCCCCGGCCAGTGAAGAAATTCACCGCATTGTTGGATGCAGTGCGGCTGGCCCCCGCGTTTGTCAGCGTTTGCTGCACTAGCGTCGTGCGGGGGTTTACCAGTGTGGTGGTCGCGTTATCATCCTTGATGGCATATTGGGTCTGCATCTGGGTCGTGGTAAGGTCATTGGATTCCAAGTATTTGCCGGTTCCGATAAATACAACGCGCTTACCCAGAATGCTACCCAGCACCGGAGTGGTAGTAACTGGTTGTGGGCTGGTGCCAGCAGCATCCGAGAACAGTGTGGCGAATTTTAATTTATCACCGGTACCGATGGTGGCGGCAACGGCGCTGTTGATGTCGAAACGCCAGACATTTCCCAGTAAGTCGCCACCATAGACATAACCCACTTTGTTGCCCGCAGGCTCATCATTCCAGCCGGAGATCTTGGCCAGTCCGCTTGGCGTGGTGATGCTGCCCACCCCGGTGGAGATTTTGCTGATAATCGCGCCGGTGTTGGCATTGAGCACATAGAGATAGCCGCCGCCGCTGCCCGGGCTGCTATTGTTGTAGCCGGAGGTGACCAATACTACCCAAGTGCCGTCGGCCTTTCTGGTGATGATGGGCTGTCCAAAGCTGTAGCCGAGATCGTCGTCTTTGACGGCACCGATGCCGGTGGTCGGGGTGAATTCCCATAACAGGGTCGGTGCGGTAGGAACAGTGATATCCAGCGCATAATAGCCGCGTCCGCCGCCGTTCAGGCCAGCCACTAAAATGGTACGCCATGATGCGCTAGCGACGCCATTGGTGAGGCCGCCACAATTCGCCGGGCAGTAAATATCCGAGGTGATCGGGCTGCCGTTGACAAAATTGCGGTGCAAGGTGGCGTAGGTCTTGTCCGCCAGTTGCCACATATTGGGTATCACCATGCTCGGCACGTAAGCCCAGCGTTCTATGCCGGTGTCGGCTGCAAAGGCGTGCATCATGCCGTCGTTGGCACCCATGTACACTGTCCCGACGCGGGCGGCTTGCGCGGTGACATACGCGCTGTAGCCCGTGTAGGGATAGCTGAATACCGGCGGGCCGATAAAGGCCGGCTGGGATTCCAGCGCGTCCCCCAACACGGCTTCACGGTAGCGATACAGCCAGTTTGCTACTGGGTTGGCGGTGCGGTCAGATTCATATCCATGCTGTCCGCGCAGATAATTGAGCAGATTAACGCCTGTTGCCGCAGTCTGTTGCGCAGCGGTAAGCAAAGCCCACTGGCTGAGTCCGCTGATATGCCCGGCGTTAAAGTTCGCCGGATTGGCGGCTGCATAGGCGGCATCGAAGTTGATCAGGGATGTGCCGGTGCTGTTGGCGGTTAGAATCGTCCGCGTATCGCTTGCGTCAGCCACTTTGGCGTTCATGGTGCCAGTGCAGGCGGTCGCCACCGGCACCTTGCAATCCGTGCCGACCAGTTTTCCTGCGGCGCAGGTGACCGAGCTGGGCGTAACGCAGTTATAAATGGTGGTGGAGCCGCTGATTTCGGCAACAACGGTACCCGGCGCTGCGCAAGTGTCAGCGGTGACGTTTTCCGCACACCAAGTGGCATTGACGCTGACCACGCCGGTATCCACGTTGATGCCACGCGCTTCCAGATTGCCCTTCCAGGCAGACGTGGTATAGCTGGCGACGTAGGCGAAATTGTTGCCGGCAACCGGGTTCAGCGTGCTGGTGGCGGCGGCGGCAGCAGCACCTCTGCGGGTATTGATGCCCGACAGCGCGTTGGACAGGCTGGTAGACAATGTAGCCGGGTTGGTGGCATTAAAATAGGCGCCGCGCCCGTCCACTGCGGCATGCCATAAGTCATCGATATTTTCCGGTGTTCCAGCAGGATTGGGAATCGGCCAATTGCAGACCGTGCCGTTTGCCTGCCACGAACAGACCGGCGGCGTTGCGGCTGAATTAGCGGTGCTGCCCAGCGCGACTGCGGCATAATCCCCCGTGGTGTCGGTCAAGTAGCTGGACGAATACACCATTCTACCTTTTGCACCCAGCCCCAGGGTGAAGGTAGTCATATGTTGCTGGGTATTATTGTCCAACGCGCTGATGAACACGTTGTTGGTGCACACATTTTCGCCAGCGACCGCGCCGGTGCAGTTGTTCAGTGTCGTGGTACGCAGGTCGGTCTGGTAGTAATACATGGCAACGTCTGACAAGGTGTTGCTGGTTCCGCCGCTAGTGCCCGCAGTCGTCACCGGAGTCCCTGATACCACCCGGGTGCTCGGGTTAGGGCTCGGAAGGGTTACAGTGCCGCAAGTGGTTGTGCTTGAAGTATAGGGAGCTACGTAGACCCAGGAACCGTTGTTGCTCCATGCGGTACAAGTCTGGGCACCAGCTACCCCGCCTACGGTGGTTATGCTGCAACTTTGAATTTGCGGCTGACTTCTGAGCCGTTTCTTGGGGCTGGTGCAACTGGTTGAACTCGCCGAATAGTTGTTCCGCGTATAAGTTGTCGTCACGGTGGTGCCTGCCTGTGCACCGTCGTACATCGGGCGCCCCGCTGTGCCATCCTGGTTGCCGACGGCAGTGACACCATCCAGTTGGGTGTCGCCGGTCTGGCTGTTCCAGTAACCATCCGTTGTAAGAATAGTGAAATTCTGCTGGCAGGAATATTGCACCGGGTCGACCACTGCGACGCCATTCTTGCTGGCCAGCTTGTGGGCATATATTTTTCCGATGTCGGCCAGCGCCCCCAGTAACGGGGTCATACTGCCGGCGCTCGTGGCGTAGAGTTTGTTGTACCAAGCCAACTTCTGGGCGGCATCGAAAGTGGCGGGGTTGATAAAGTCGGTTCCACCATTGTTGTTCATGGTGGCGAAGCCAACCCGGTAATTGGTGCCGATAGGCTGAAAGGCCAGCCCTGTTGCGGTTTTCATCATGTTGATACGGGTGCGGTAATAGCTGTACCAGTTGGCGAAGTTGGTTTGCTCGCTGACGCCGACGACGACCTTGGTGAATACCGCGTTGCCCGGTGCGGAGCCGATGGTGCTGTTGCATTCAGCATAAAAGGTGCTGGCGGTATTAAAATAATCCTTCTGTGTGTTGGTGGTCTGCGTGCCGGAATAGGTGTAGTAAAAGGCGGCTTGCGAGGCAAAGCCGCTGGTACTGAAGCCGGTGCTCAGGTTGGTGGCGCCTAAGCCGGTGTTGTAGCCATCGTTCCAGGCTGCGGTAAAGCTGGAATTGGCGTAACTGGTTCCGGTGGAACTGACAGGTGGGACATAAGTGATGGCAGGATCATAATAGACACCGTTGCACTGGCTGCTGGCGTAGCCGTAGTTCCCTGAAAAAGAGTTTGTGGTGTCTGGCAAAAATTCCCAGCCCATACTGCCCGAGTCGTCCATCATTAGGAATACGTTGGGTTTCACCGAGGAGGAGGTAGTGGTCGCCAAGGGTGATGTCGCTAATGCGACCGAGGCAGCCAGCGCGGGCAATGGCAAGGCGAGGCTGGCAACCAGCGCAACAGACAGCAAATGGCGATGGGTGGTAGAGCACTTTTCCAGATAACATTTCATGGCGACCTCCTAATAGACAAATGCTTGTATGTAGCTGACGGTATTCTTCGGCCCGGTGGTTCTGGCGGTGATGCGAACTTGGGGGGTTTGTCCGGCCACAGGGCAACCGGCTCCTGTACAGATTTCCTGGGGCAGCGGGATGTTCTGCCCATTATTGTTTACGAGCGCGCCGCTGAACAGGCAGTCCGCGTTTTGAATCGCCACATTGGCGGTGCGGCACATGCGCTGGATGACGTAGCGGGTGGTGTTGCCGCTGCTGTCGGGGTCGGGCAGCACCAGAGTGCTGTCGGCGTTGGTCCATTGGATGCCGGTTCCGTCGGTAAGGCTCACCGCGGAGCTGGCGTTGGAGTAATAGCCGGGATTCAGAAATGCGCCCGTGCCGCCCGTGTTATTGAACGGGTGGGCGGGATCATTCAAAACATTCAGGGCGGTGTTTGCGGCTTCGGTTGTCGCCAGCCAGTTGACGGCGGCCTCGATCCCCGCATCGCCGGAGCTAGTGGCTGCTTGTTTGAATGCCAGATTGCCGGCGATCATGGTGCTGGTATCCACCGAACGTATCAGCGCTACCGCCGCGAGCGACATGGCAAGCAGGGCGATCAGCGCAAAAAACAGTACAACGCCGCGCTGCTTCATAGCACGCGCTCGCATGAAACGGGTTTTGGGTAGCGATCTCATAGCGTGTCCTTGGACCAGATCATGTTGCGCAACGGAATAATGGTTTCGAATATCCGGTAGCGGTAGCGTGCCCAGTTGGAATCATTGCTCAGATCGACTGCCGGGGCAGGGGAAGCGACGCTGCCTGCCCATGCGCACAGGCCGGTAGGTGCGGCGGCGGTAGTAGAGCTGCATGCGGCAGTCACGGCAGCCGGCTCTATTTTTGCGTTGCGCGCTACGACTGCGATGCGAACGGCCTTGATGCGGTTGCGGTTGGCGACCGTAGGGGCATTCCAGCCGGTGGCGGCGCTGGCATCTACCCACTGGGTGACTTGGTTGGAGTTGGCTGTGGCGGAAACCCCATATTGCATCTGAAGGTTGATAATACCCGCCACGCTGGGAACACCATTACGCTCCAGGTTGCCATTGTTCACGGCATAGGTGATCTCATTCCAGGTTCCCAAACAGGCAAGATTGGCACCAGAGATGGCGGCAGTGGTGTCCGCCAGTGTTACTGTCGTGGTACCCGCCACGGCGCTCGCGCTCGACATGGCACAGGTGGTTCCATTGGTGATCAGGGTGATATCGCCAGCCTGACAGCCAAGATTGCTGCCCACGGTCGCATCGTTTGCGGTTGGAGCGCCCATCGCGGTAATCTGGCTAGGGGCGCCTCCCATGAGCGAGTTGCCATAGCGAAAAGTGATCGTGTCGCTGGCGCCCGCAGCCGCTCCGCCGTCGGCAATGGCGACAGGAGAGAGGCGGTTTGGGATGGTCGCATCTGCTGCGCCATTAATAGTCAGTGTTGTGCACTCAAGCGGCGAGTTTGTAACAGGCATCAGGGGGTAGCCCGCCATCTGCAGTTCGCGCCCGATGTTATACAGCGCGATGCCGCCATTGGTCTGCGCATCAGCTGTTCCGGTGGTGGTGCGTTTTTGCGCTTCAAAGACGGTGAAAACCTGCATGATGACCATCGTGGCGAGCATGCCGATTGCCAGTCCGACCATGATCTCCACCAGGGTGAATCCGGCTTGATAAGAAGGTGAGCGCCTGCTATTCGGTTTCATGATTCTAGCCCCCGACGATACTGGCCGTAGTGGTGAAGTTATGCTGCGCCTCTCCCGGTTGTTGCCAGGTGACCGTAACCGTAAATTGGACTCCCGCCCGGGTGATAGAGATGACCCCCCCAGGCAATAGATCGGCGATGGCACTGACGGTGGTGCTCGGATCAGCCGGGAGATTGTCAGGATTGGACCACATCAGCCCGATCCTCTGCTGGGCGATATAACCTGCATCGGCACGGTATTTTGAATCGGCCGTGTTTTTGATCATGGCAGCTTGCAAGCCGACCACAGCCAGCACGCCCATGGAAAAAATCAGGATGGCAATCATCGCTTCTACTAACACGACGCCTTGTTGCGCAGATTTAAGGGGTGAGGATATTTGTTTGTGCATGATCTTTGCTCCGCTTAACATGCGCGTGGACTGGAACCTGCAGCCAGGTTTGGGTCGCACATTCTGGCATTGCCGCCTACACCAATTGTGACCCGCAAATTTTGATTGCCGCCAACTGCAGCAAGGTCAACTTGAGTGAGTGAAGCAGAGGCGGGTACATTGGCCACCACCCCCCCAAAATTGTTGAAAGTAATGGTTGTTGCACCTACAGGCAGCTCCGTGCGGGTAACGTTTTTGGAGCCTTCGGTGCTGAGCCTTTGTTCAATCACCGAGGCAGGCGTAACCACATTGATAGTCCAGGATGAGTCTGCTCCTAAAGCAAAGGCGACATTGGTGTTGCGCGCCACCGCTTCTGCACGCGCCCGCTGCAACCCATTCGTAATGGATTCAGCCGCGTTGCGAATCTGGGAATTCCGAATCCATGTCTGGAAATTGGGTATAGCCAACCCTGCCAGAATAGCCAGGATCGCAACACCGATCATTAACTCGACCAGTGAAAATCCCAAGTGCTTGGATTTTGGGCAAGCGTTCAACACGCATCTCCTTTTTTCATGATCCAGCATGTAGTGCTATTACCCCAAGGGGTGTTAGAGGCCTTTGTATTGGTTTCATTGATGGTGTAGCTATACGCAGACAGGTTACCTTTGCCAGTCGCGGTTATCGTATAGGTTGTCGCCGAAAGATGGCTGGGAGCATAAGTGAAATTTGTAGTATCAGCAGGAGCGATTCCGCCAACATAGGTGCGGTTATCCTGAAAATACTGCTCCATCTTGACTCGGCCATCGGATAGAGCCGAGGTACCTTCAACCAGCTTTCCGCGGGTCACATAATCACCGTAGGCGGGAATGCCAATGCTCGCCAGGATGCCGATCACTACGACCACAATCATCAGTTCGATCAGGGTGAAACCTCGTTGCGTTTTCATTGCGTTCTCCTTTGGGTGGGCATAGTAGGGCGCGCATTTTAGGGTTTCTACCCAAAACCGACCAGAGGCGGAGGGATGCTGACAAGCGGCATGGCCATCATGACGAGCGCGGATTCCTGCGGGAGAATTTTAGGGGATTTATCCGTGCCTGCTTTTTGGGATGGGGTGAATTGCCTTATTTGCCTCGCCCAGCAAGAACGCCTTGAATGCCAGAGCGGCGCTGGACAGGCGTTTGTTGGCGCGATGCGCGACGAACCAGTGGCGCAGCAGCGGGAAATGTTCGGCTTTGAGTATCGCGAGCCGTTTGGTTTCCAGCTCCAGTTCGATGCTGTGCAGCGACAGGATACCCAGCCCCATCCCGGCCTGCACCGCCTGTTTAATGGCTTCGTTGGTTTCCATTTCCATGCTGATGCGCGGCTGGATCTGATGTTCGGCGAAGACGCGCTCCATCGCGCTGCGCGTGCCGGAGCCCTTTTCGCGCGATAAAAAGGTCTCCTGGGCGAGTTGCGCAAGCTTGACGCGCTTGAGTCTGGCGAGAGGATGAGCTGGCGCGGCGATCACCACCAGCGGGTTGTCCAGAAACGGTTCCGCGCTGATATCCAGCCCGTCCGGCGGCTGCCCCATGATGGCGAGGTCGGTGCTGTTGTCGGCAAGCTGCTTCAGCACGGCATCGCGGTTGGCGACTTGCAGGATCACGTTGATGTTGGGGTGCATCCGGCAGAATTTCGCCAGCAGCCTTGGGGTGAAATAATTGGCGGTGTTGACCACCGACAGGGTGAGCTTGCCCTGCTCCAGCCCTTTCATTTCATCGAACACCGCTTCCATTTCGGCGAGTTGCTGGGCGATGTTGCGGCTGTAATGGAACAGCTCGCGCCCGGCTTCGGTGAGAAAGATCTTCTTGCCCATCTGCTCGAATAACGGCAGGCCGATATTGCCCTCCAACTGCTTGATCTGCATGGACACTGCCGGTTGCGATAGGTATAGTTCTTCGGCGGCACGCGAGTAGTTCAGGTGGCTGGCCACCTTTTCGAAGACCTGGAGTTGGCGCAGGGTGAGATGGAGCATGGCGCAAGGTATAAATGGAATGGTGCGATTATAACAAACCATAAGCCATCCTTATGGTCTTTATAAAAAGAATTGACTGTCGTTTATATGTGGATATCCCTATAGTTGCCGTCATTGCAACTTGAAACCAATCGTTGACCAGCGACTTAGCTGGCGTTTTTTGCCAGCATAGTCGAATGGCCATGCAACGCTAACACAGGAGAAAAAGCTATGGATCAATCGAATCGTTATGCCGACCTGAGTCTGAAAGAAGAAGACCTGATCAAGGGTGGCAACCATATCCTGGTCGCTTACACGATGGAGCCTGCCGCGGGCACCGGCTATCTGGAAGCGGCTGCGCATATCGCGGCTGAATCCTCCACCGGTACCAACGTTGAAGTGAGCACGACCGACGAATTCACCAAGGGCGTGGACGCGCTGGTGTACTTCATCGACGAAGCCAAGGGCATCATGAAGGTCGCTTACCCGAACGACTTGTTCGACCGCAACGTCACCGACGGCCGCGTGATGATCGTATCCTTCCTGACCCTGTGTATCGGTAATAATCAGGGCATGGGCGACATCGCCAATCTGCAGATGCAGGATTTCTATGTACCGCCGCGCATGCTGCAACTGTTCGACGGCCCGGCCAAGGACATCTCCGACCTGTGGCGCATTCTCGGTCGCCCGATCAAGGACGGCGGTTACATCTCCGGCACCATCATCAAACCGAAACTGGGCCTGCGCCCGGAACCGTTCGCCAAGGCGGCTTACCAGTTCTGGCTGGGCGGCGACTTTATCAAGAACGACGAGCCGCAAGGAAACCAGGTGTTTTGCCCGATCAAGAAAGTGCTGCCGCTGGTCTATGACTCGCTCAAGCGCGCCCAGGACGAAACCGGCCAGGCCAAGCTGTTCTCGATGAACATCACCGCCGACGATCACTATGAAATGTGCGCCCGCGCCGACTACGCGCTGGAAACCTTCGGCCCGGATGCGGACAAGGTGGCATTCCTGGTGGACGGCTACGTCGGTGGTCCCGGCATGATCACCACCGCGCGCCGTCAATACCCGAGCCAGTATCTGCACTACCACCGCGCCGGTCACGGTGCGGTCACTTCGCCCTCTTCCAAGCGCGGCTATACCGCGTTCGTGCTGGCCAAGATGTCGCGTCTGCAAGGTGCTTCCGGCATCCACGTCGGCACGATGGGCTACGGCAAGATGGAAGGCGGCAAGGACGACCGCATCATCGCTTACATGATCGAGCGCGATAGCTGCACCGGCCCGTTCTACCACCAGGAATGGTATGGCATGAAACCGACCACCCCGATCATCTCCGGCGGCATGAACGCGCTGCGCCTGCCCGGTTTCTTCGAAAACCTCGGCCACGGCAACGTGATTAACACTGCGGGCGGCGGCTCCTACGGCCACATCGATTCTCCGGCAGCCGGTGCGGTCTCGCTGCGCCAGGCTTACGATTGCTGGAAGGCCGGCGCCGACCCGATCCAGTGGGCGAAAGAGCACAAGGAATTCGCGCGTGCGTTTGAATCTTTCCCGAAAGACGCGGACAAGATTTTTCCGGGCTGGCGCGAAAAACTCGGCGTACACAAGTAAGCCGGCTTTTGAAATCGAGTGGTAAAACGCGCCCCCACTTGCTGGGGGCGTTTTCGTTCGCAGGGAGACCATCATGACCAATCCAATCACGATCAATAAAGACCAATACAGGGTAAGCAAGGAGCCGTTCTATCAGGCGCAAGGCGATGAAATCGCGCTGTATGAAGCCGCCTACGCGGCGCGCCTGCCGGTGATGATCAAAGGCCCGACTGGCTGCGGCAAATCGCGCTTCGTCGAATACATGGCGTGGAAGCTGGACAAGCCGCTGATTACCGTGGCCTGCAATGAAGACATGACTGCCAGCGACCTGGTCGGGCGCTACCTGCTCGACGCCAACGGCACGCGCTGGCTGGACGGCCCGCTGACCACGGCCGCGCGCATCGGCGCGATCTGCTATCTCGACGAGATCGTCGAGGCGCGCCAGGACACCACGGTGGTGATCCACCCGCTGACCGACCATCGACGCACCCTGCCGCTGGACAAGAAGGGCGAGCTGCTCGAGGCGCACCCCGATTTCCAGCTGGTGATCTCCTACAATCCCGGCTACCAGAGCCTGCTGAAGGATTTGAAACAATCCACCAAGCAGCGCTTTACCGCATTCGATTTCGATTATCCGGCACCCGATGTCGAGGCGCAGATCCTCAGCCAGGAAACCGGCATCGAAGCCGGGTTGTCCGCGCAACTGGTGAAAATCGGCCAAGCGGCGCGCAATCTGAAAGGGCACGGCCTGGACGAAGGCATATCGACGCGTTTGCTGGTGTATGCGGCGACCCTGATCAAGGGCGGCGTTTCACCGCGCGCCGCGTGCCGCATGGCGCTGGTGCGCCCGATCACCGACGATGCGGACATCCGCGATACGCTGGATCACGCGATCGACGCGGTGTTCGGGTAGCGTCTGGCTCCGCGGTCTGCGCTGAAAATCATGGAAACCGCAACCATCACAGCCGAACTGGAAGCCTGCTGGAAGCAGCTTGACTGCGGCTTCCCGCGCGTCGAGCCGGTGTTTGCCGATTGCATGCGCGAGGCATTGGCGACGCTTTCGAGACAGGGTGTGGATGCCTACCTCGAACACGCGCGCTTCCTCGGCAAGATGGGGCGCGGTGCGGAGCCGATCCTGATCTTTCTGGAGGAATGGCCGGCGGTGGCCAAGACGCTCGGCGAAGAGGCGCTGCCTGCCATCATGGACTTCATTCGCAAGATGTGGAAGTCGCCCAACGGCAATTCCATCACGCCGTTTTTGCAATCGTTGCCGGTTACCGCGCGGCGTCTGCAATCGCCGCAACAGCTGCGCGGCTATCTGGACATCGCGCTCGATTTCATGGAGCGCACCACCGGTTCGATCCACGGCATCCACCAGACTTTTCCCAGCCCGGGGCTGCCGGAATTTTTCAAACAGATCCCGCTGCTGCTCGGCCAGCTTTCGCTGGCGGGGCTGAAGAGCTGGGTGGAATACGGGGTGCGCTATTACCAGGATCATCCCGACCGGCAGATCGATTACTTCAGCCTGCAATCGGCGGACAGCCGTGCGGTGTTGCAGCGCGAGCGGCACGGCACGCTGCTGGTGGACAACGAACGCAAGCTGGATATGTATTTGCGCGGGTTATGGCATGACGAGCAGCCGTTGATTCCCTATTCCACCGCATTCGACATCCTGCGCCAGCCGGTTCCGTATTACGACAAGCTCGGCATCCGCCTGCCGGATGTGTACGATGATGCCCGAGAGGTTGCGGGCATAGACCGCTACCGCGCCGTGCTGGCGCATATTGCCGGACACCGCCGCTGGACGACGGCCATTTTCGCCGACAACTTCAGCCCGTTCCAGCGCATGGCGGCGGAGTTCCTGGAAGACAGCCGCGTGGAATATCTGGCGATGCGCGAGTATCCCGGCCTGCGCCGCATTTTCGCGGCATTGCATCCCATTCCCGCCGAAAACGCCTGCGATCCCGAACAGGAGTCCGGTGTGCGCCATCGCCTCGCGATGCTGTCGCGCGCGATCCTCGACCCGCAGCATTCCTATAAAAACCCGCAGATCGTCGAGTTCGCGCAGCGCTTCCACATGCTGATGCAGCAAGGCGATTCCAGCACGCGGGAGATCGCCGAGCTGGCGGTTGCCTTCATAGTTCAGACACGCCGCCAGAGCGACCAGCTCGCCAAAATCCACTTCAAGGACACGGTGGTGGATTACCGCGACGACAACCGCCAGATGTGGAAATTCATCGAGGAGGGCGACGAGGAGGAAGCCTTCGACGCACCGCGCAAAATCGAGCCGGGCGAGGAAATCAAAGGCCTGCCGCCGCGCCATTATCCCGAGTGGGATTACCTCAACCAGAGTTACCGCCCGGACTGGGTGAGCGTGTATGAAGCCTTGCACCCGCCCGGCAATGCGGCGGATATCGACCGGCTGCTGGCCAAGCACGGCGCGCTGGCCAAGCGCCTGAAGAAGATGCTCGACCTGCTCAAGCCGCAGGACAAGGTGCGCATCCGCTACCAGGAGGAAGGCAGCGAGCTGGACCTGGATGTCGCGCTGCGTTCGCTGATCGACTACAAGAGCGGCGCGATGCCCGACCCGCGCATCAACATGAGCCACAAGACCAGCGGGCGCAACATTGCGGTAATGCTGTTGCTGGACTTGTCGGAATCGCTCAACGAAAAGGCGGCGGGCTGCGACCAGACAATATTGGAATTGAGCCAGGAAGCGGTATCGCTGCTGGCCTGGGCGATCGAAAAGCTGGGCGACCCGTTCGCCATCGCCGGCTTCCATTCCAACACGCGGCACGACGTGCGCTACCTGCACATCAAGGGTTACAGCGAGCGCTGGGACGATAGTGTAAAGGGGCGGCTGGCGGCGATGGAAGCCAGCTATTCCACGCGCATGGGGGCGGCGATGCGCCATGCCGCGCACTATCTGGAACAGCAGCAGGCCGATAAAAAGCTGATGCTGATTCTCACCGATGGCGAGCCATCGGACATCGACAGCAAGGATGGCCGGCTGCTGATCGAGGACGCGCGCCAGGCGGTCAAGGAACTGGACCGGCAGGGCATTTATGCCTATTGCATCAACCTCGACCGCAAGGCCGATGAATATGTTGCAGACATTTTCGGCAAGCAGTACACCATCATCGACAAGGTGGAGCAATTGCCGGAACGGCTGCCGCAGTTGTTCATTTCGCTGACCAAATAGCCTTGTAGCCCGCATGAAGCGCAGCGCAATGCGGGGGTGAAGCCGATGACCGAGATGGCTTCCCGGATTCCACTTCGTTACATCCGGGCTACGTTACTGGCTAAATAGCGATATAGAGCAACCTGTAAAAGCGGTAAAATCACACCAATTGAAAATCTTGATAAAGGAAGAAACATGAGCAAAAGTTTGATCCAGTTCATCATCGAAGAGCAGCGCGCCATTCCGGGTGCGAGCGGCGATTTCACCGGCCTGATCAGCGACATCGTGATCGCCTGCAAGCAGATCGCGCACGACGTCAACAAGGGCGCGCTGATCGGCGTGCTGGGCAGTGCGGGCAGCGAGAACGTGCAGGGCGAAACCCAGAAGAAACTGGATATCATCACCAACGAAATTTTCATCAAATCGACCGAATGGGCAGGCCACCTGGCCGCGATGGCTTCCGAAGAAATGGATGATGTTTATCCTATTCCGGCCATGTATCCGAAGGGCAAGTACTTGCTGGTGTTCGATCCGCTCGACGGCTCCTCCAACATCGACGTGAATATTTCCGTCGGCACGATTTTTTCGATCCTGCGCGCGCCCAAGGGCATTGAAAACCCGACCGCAGAGGACTTCCTGCAACCCGGTGCCACGCAGGTTTGCGCAGGTTACGCGCTGTACGGCCCCTCGGCCATGCTGGTGATCACCAGCGGGCACGGTGTGAACGGCTTTACGCTGGACGGCGACATCGGTGAATTTATGCTGACCCATCCGAACATGAAAATTACCGAGGACACCCGCGAGTTTGCGATCAACGCTTCCAACGAGCGGCATTGGGAAAAACCGGTGCAGCGCTATGTGGAAGAATGCGTTGCCGGCACCAACGGGCCGCGCGGCACCAATTTCAACATGCGCTGGGTCGCGTCGATGGTCGCCGAGGTACATCGCATCCTGATCCGCGGCGGCGTGTTCATGTACCCCAAGGACACCAAGGACCCCACCAAGGCCGGCAAGTTGCGCCTGCTGTATGAGGCGAATCCGATGTCCTTCATCGTCGAACAGGCGGGCGGCATGGCCTCCACCGGCTACCAGCGCATCATGGACGTCCAGCCTTCCGGCCTTCATCAACGCGTACCGGTGATACTCGGCTCGAAGAATGAAGTCGAGCGCATCGTGCGTTACCACAAGGAGATCTAGCCATGGGAAAGCAGCTGGTTTCCATCGTAATGGGCAGCGCCAATGACTGGGAGATCATGCAGCAGGCCGCGCGGCAGCTGCAGGACTTCGGCGTGGCCTATGACGCGCGGGTGATTTCCGCGCATCGCTCGCCCGATCTGCTGTTCGATTACATCAAGGAAATCAGCGCGCAGGGTGTGCAGTGTTTCATCGCCGGCGCCGGCGGCGCCGCGCATCTGGCCGGCGTGATTGCCGGCAAGACCACGTTGCCGGTGCTGGGCGTGCCGATGCCGTCCAAGTATCTCAAAGGAATGGACTCGCTGTTATCCACCGTGCAAATGCCCAAGGGCATCCCGGTGGCGACCTTCGCGATCGGCGAGGCGGGCGCGGCGAATGCCGGGCTGTTCGCCATCTCGATGCTGGCGCTGCACGATGCGCAACTGGCGCAGAAGCTGGCCGAGTACCGCAAGCAGCAGGCGGCGGCCATCGCGGCGACGGCCCTGCCGGTTCTATCGTAGGGGTGCAGCGCGCCGTGCCCCTACCGAATGCGATATTGCCAGGAGGTAAGATATGAAAAATGCCATCCAGGACTTCAACCAGAAGCTGCTCTCGCTGGTAGAGCATATCGGCCTGCTGGTGATCGCCATCGCCACGGTGATTGCGATGACCAGCGAGGTCGCGGCCATGGCGCTTGCGAGGCAAGTGACCCTAGCTGACCTGCTGCTGCTCTTCCTTTATCTGGAGGTGCTCGCCATGGTTGGTGCGTATTACCGGTCCGGCAAGCTGCCGGTGCGATTTCCGCTGTACATCGGAATGGTGGCACTGGCTCGCTACCTGGTGCTCGACATCAAGGGCATGGACGATTGGCGCATGCTTGCCGTAACCGGCTCGATTCTGCTGCTGACGCTGGCGGTGCTGGTGGTGCGCATCGGGCATGTGCGCTACCCTTACCCCAGCGACGATTAGGCTTATGCAGGTGCGGATTTATCCGCACCTGACCCGCTGTTCGTGCGAATAAATTCGCACCTACAAGCACTTCAACTGTCATTTTAAGGTTTACCAAATGAACACTCCGATACTGCAATCCAGCATCAACAGCCTGCCGCTATTGCATCGCGGCAAGGTGCGCGATCTCTATAAGGTCGATGAAAAACATCTCTTGATCGTGCAGACCGACCGCCTTTCCGCCTTCGACGTGATCCTGCCCGATCCGATTCCGGGCAAGGGCGAAGTGCTGACCCGCGTGTCGAATTTCTGGTTCGACAAGCTGCGGCATGTCATTCCGAATCACCTGACCGGCATCGCGCCCGAATCGGTGGTCAACGGCGAACAGGAACAGGCGCAGGTGAAGGGGCGCGCCTTCGTCACCATGAAACTCAAGCCGTTGCCGATCGAGGCGATCGTGCGCGGCTACCTGGCGGGCTCCGGCTGGAAGGACTATCAGAAGACCGGCGCGGTATGCGGGATCAAGTTGCCTGACGGGCTGCGCGAGGCGCAAAAGCTGCCGCAGCCGTTGTTTACGCCATCCACCAAGGCAGCGGTTGGCGATCACGATGAGAACATTACCTTTGCGCAGACCGTTGAATTGCTCGGCGAAGCGCGCGCCAACGAAGTGCGCGACGCGACGCTCGCGCTGTATACCGAAGCGGCAAATTATGCGGCGGGCAAGGGCATCATCATCGCCGACACCAAATTCGAATTCGGCGTGGATGAGGCGGGCAAGCTATATCTGATCGACGAGGCGCTCACGCCGGATTCCTCGCGTTTCTGGCCGGCCGACCAATATCACGTCGGCAGCAACCCGCCCAGCTTCGACAAGCAGTTCGTGCGCGACTGGCTGGAAGCCTCGGGCTGGAACAAGCAAGCGCCCGCGCCGCATATCCCGCAGGAAGTGCTGCAAAAGACTGCCGGAAAATACCGCGAAGCGGCGCAACGCCTGACTGGCGCATGAGTTCGCCCACGCAGCTCATCGAAGGTTTTGCACGCTTCCGCGAAAGGCATTTCGCGAAGGACGATGCGCTGTTTCGTGAACTGGTCGAACAGGGCCAGACGCCCAAGACTCTGGTGGTTGCCTGCTGCGACGCGCGCGTCGACCCGGCCTTGATCCTGGATTGCGCGCCGGGCGACCTGTTCGTCATTCGCAATGTCGCCAATCTCGTTCCTCCCGCAGAAAATCAGGGGCACTATCACGGCACCAGCGCCGCGCTGGAATTCGGCGTGCGCAAGCTGAATGTCGAGCACCTTATCGTGCTGGGACATGCGCATTGCGGCGGCATTCGCGCCCTGCTGGAGGGCGATATGCAAAAAGAAGACGCGTTCATCTCAGAATGGATGGGGATAGCCGATGCCGCGCGGGAACGGGTGAGCCGGGAATTCGCGGATGCCGGCAGCGCGGCGCATCAGTGCGCCTGCGAGCAGCAGGCGATCCTGGTTTCACTGGATAATTTGATGTCTTTTTCCTGGATACGCGAGCGCGTCGAACAAGGCACGCTCGCGTTGCATGGCTGGTATTTCGATATCGAGCGCGGCGAGCTGCTGGGCTACAACGCTGCTGCGCGCCGCTTTGAAGTGCTGTAATTACTTGCCGGTCAATTCCTTGTAACGCGCCTTGTCGGCATCGTAACGCGCATCCAGGGTTGCCTTTTCTGTCTTGGCTTTTTCCAGATCCTGCTGCAGTTTGGCCAGTCGTTCCTGCGATTCCTTCAGGTCTTCCTGCAAGCTGGGATGGATTTTTTTACCGGCCTTGACGAGAGCATCAGCTTCTTTTTGGAAGGCCAGCAAATTGTCGTTGGCCATTTTGAGCTGCGAGCTGATGCTGTCGATGCGCGCTTCTACCTGTTGCAGATTGCGGCTGCGCGCCAGATCGATTTCTTTTTCATTGCTGTAGGTGTTGACCAGCGCCTTGTCGCGGCGCTTCCGCTCCAGTGCGGCTTCTTCATCGGCGCGTTTCTTGGCGTCAGCCTGTTCGCTGGCGCGGCGCTCTTCGGGAGTGAGCACCTCCTTCTTTTCTATCACGCGTCCGGACTTGCCCAGTTCGCTGCGATCCTTGTTGGCATATTCCGGCGGGATGGTTTCGCCGTAATGCGTCGTGCCCTTATCGTCCACCCATTTGTACATCTTGGCCGCAACGGGAAAACTGAAAGCGATGCCGGCGATAAATACAGCAATTAATTTAAGTTGGGTCATTTTTCACTCCATAACGATCACGATAAGATTGCACGGTGGCCAGATTCTGCACCATCCCCGCTTCACCCTGCAAATAGTCGAGCAGGTCATCCAGTGTGGCGATAGACACCACCGGAATGCCATAGTTGCGTTGCACTTCCTGTACGGCGGAAAGCTCGCCTTGTCCGCGTTCTATGCGATCCAGCGCGATCACCACGCCACAAGGCTCGGCGCCGGCCGCACGAATCAGGTCGATGGATTCGCGCACCGAGGTGCCGGCGGAGATCACATCATCGATGATCAGCACCCTGCCCTGCAACGCAGCACCCACCGTCGTACCGCCTTCGCCGTGGTCTTTGGCCTCCTTGCGGTTGTAGCAATAGGGCACGTTGCGCCCCTGCTCGGCCAGCGCGATGGCGGTTCCGGCAGCCAGCGGGATGCCCTTGTAGGCCGGGCCGAACAGCATGTCGAATGGCACTTCGGAGGCGAGGATGGCCTGTGCGTAGAATTGCGACAGGTTTCTCAATGCCGCGCCGTCATTGAATAGTCCGGCATTGAAAAAATACGGCGACAGCCTTCCGGCCTTGGTCTGGAATTCGCCGAAGCACAACACTTTTTGCTGCACGGCAAAGCGGATGAAATCCTGCCTGAAATTGAACATGGTGATCGGCATAGGTTGAGGCGATGGCCGTCATTATAATGGCGCGCCCCCCATCACCGGAAATTTTCATGCGCATCATCACCATCAACCTGAACGGCATCCGTTCCGCGGCAAACAAGAGCTTCTTCGCATGGCTCGCGCAGCAGGATGCCGACATTGTTTGCCTGCAGGAACTCAAGGCGCAGGCAGCCGACATGACGCAGCAGATGCTCGCCCCGGCGGGCTATCACGGCTATTTTCATTATGCGGAGAAGAAGGGATATAGCGGCGTGGGCATCTATTGCCGTGAAAAACCGCAGCAAGTCACTGCTGGTTTGGGCATTGCCGAATTTGATGCCGAGGGGCGCTACCTGTGCGCGGATTTTGCCGGCTTCAGCGTGGTGTCGCTGTACTTGCCGTCCGGTTCCAGCGGCGAGCAGCGGCAGGCCGTGAAATTCAAGTTCATGGCGGCTTTCCTTCCGCACCTCCGCAACATGCTGGCGTCATCTCCAGTGTCTGAAGGAGGTGCGATGCGGCTGCTCCCGCAATCGGCCGGCTTCGCCGGTAACGTGTCGCAGCCGCATTTGCGCGAACTGCGCGCCAGCATGCGCGAAGTGGTGGTCTGCGGGGACTGGAACATCGCGCACAAGGAAATCGACCTGAAAAACTGGCGCGGCAACCAGAAGAATTCTGGCTTTCTGCCCGAAGAACGCGCCTGGTTGACCGGGTTATTCGATGAAGCCGGTTTTGTCGATGTGTTTCGCGGCGTGCATCCAGAATTGGCGGCTTACACCTGGTGGTCGAATCGCGGCCAGGCTTGGGCCAAGGATGTCGGCTGGCGCATCGATTACCAGATCGCCACGCCCGGCATCGCCGCGCGGGCGCAGGCGGCCGCTATCTACAAGGCGCAACGCTTTTCCGATCACGCGCCGCTGATTATCGATTACGCCGACTGATCGTGAATAACCTGCCAACCGCATTTTGTTGGGGGGTGCGCTGCGCTCAGCGCCAACCTACCACGGCATTTCGCAGGTTGGCGCTGAGGCCGAAGGCTGATGCCCAACATCAGCATCCGGATGACGTCGGGCTGTGTCGGCATAGCCTACCAACTGCCAACAAACACTCCGTGGCTTGCCACAGGGTGCTTTATTCGGAGCCGGTGGTTTACCTCAATAAATCGTAAACCAGTTTCAAGGAAAGGGTTCTGGGTGCGCCGGGGTAAATCACCGCCGGACGGTTCTCTACGCCGCTGGCGTAATAGCGCCGATCCGCCGCATTTTCCAGCGCAAGGGTTGCAGACCAGGCTTTCTCCTTGTAGCTGGCTCCCAGGTCGATGCGGGTGTAGGCGGGAATCCGCGTGCCATTGGCGAAATCGGCATGGCGCTCGCCCTGATGCACTATCCCGCCGGAAGTGCTCCAGCGTCCGCCACCATCGGCCGCAAAGCTGTGGCTAAGCCAGGCGGACGCCCCGAATCGGGGCGCATAGGGCAGGCGGTTGCCCGGCGCATAACGGTTATCTTGGGCAATGAAGGCGTCCAGCCAAGTTCCTTGGGCAGTCAATCGCCAGCCGTGTGCCACTTTTCCCTGCCATTCAACTTCCAGTCCACGGGATCGTTGCACTCCCGTCTGGATGGAAAAGCCGGGGTTGTTCGGATCGCGGGTCAACACGTTGCTGCGTTCGATATCGAACAGCGCGGCGGACGCCAGCCAGTCACCCTCCACCGGCTGTAGCTTCAGCCCGACCTCGAACTGTTTGCTCGCCAACGGCGCAAAGGCTCCGCCGCCGAATGAACGGCTCTGCGGCAGCGTGGCCATGTTGCCTGCCGAGTAATTGGTATACAGCGCGAGCGAGGGTGTTGCGCGCCAGTTCACCCCGACTCGGGGCGTGATCGAGCGGTCGGTCTGGACGCTGTGATCCTGCCACGGCACCGGCAAATAATCGGCATAGTCGAAAATCTGCCGCAGATAGTTGAAACGCGCGCCGACCAGCCAGGTCCAGTCGCCGCTGCGAATTTCATCCTGCACAGCGAGGCCGAGGCTGCGATTGGTCCAGGACTGGTCATACACGGAAAACCCCGCCGTCGGTGCCCATGCCTGGCCATAAACCGGGCTGTAGGCATCGATGGCCGTGTAGTCGTCCCATTCGCCCCGGTTGAGCGTACGGGATTCACGCGCCATTTCGAAGCGTGCGGCGACGTGGTGGGTCAAACTGTCAGTCCCGAATTCGCGCGACCAATCGGCGTAGCCGGTCAGCCAGCGGTATTGCTCGGGATAGCTCTCATACCAGCGGTTCACCGTCGTGCCGGTCACCGACCACGGCTCCGCGTCCCGGTATTGTAGATACTTGAAATCGTAATGCGACAACGCCAGGGAAAGATTGCCGCCCCAGGCTGGCTGCATCCAGCGCGTCGCCAAGCGCGCGGATTGAGAATGCTGCCGCCCCCAGCTCTCCGTATAAATGCGGCCGACCGGCACATCGGCCGGTGCGCCGTTGACGGCGGGGATACCGTAATCCGTGCTGCGGCGGTCGTCCAGCCATTCCAGCGAGACATGCAGTTGCCGCCCGCCGGAAAAATCCGTGGCGAAAGAAGGCGCCAGCAACGTCTGCTCGCCACTTTGCCGCTCGCGGAAACTGCCGCCCTGCTCGCGCGCAGCCACGAAGCGGAAGCGGCTGGTATCGCCCAATGCCCCGCCCAGATCGAGGCTGGCAGCGGTCTTGCCCCAGGCATCCGTTTGCAGCGCGGCTTCCCGCACCGTTTGTGCGGTCGGCTGCTTCACGCGTATCTGCACGATACCACCGGGTTCAGACCAGCCGTAGACAGCCGATTGCGGGCCGCGCAAAATCTCGACGGCCTCGACATTTGCCATCGAAAACGGCCCGCGTCCCTGATAGCGAAAGCCATCCTTGTAATACGCCGTCGCATCCCCGGCGTTAATACCGCGCAGCTGGAATGTGGGCGTATTGACCCCCCAATAATTGGAGCGGCGCGCAACCCCCGGCGAATAATCCGCCAGATCGGCGATATCCTTCGGTAGGCGATCCGAGAAGGCCGACGTTGCCAGTGTGGTCGCCGACAAGGGCAGCTCGAACAGCGGGGTGGCCGACAATGCCGCCGTCGTCACCGTGGCAAAGCGGTGTGTCTCTACCGGCACCTCAGCCAATTCTTGCGCGCTATCGGCTGCGATTGCGATGCCGCAAGCAAACGGCCACAGCATCGCACCAGCAATCCATTGATTCCGAATTTCTATCACCACGACTCCCTTGTATTATTTTTATGTTCCATGCCCCTTTGGCAGGGTGGGCGGCGCTGTGCCGAACTGGGTACGCCATTCTTCAGCCAGTTCGTGGATCAAATCTCTTCTGCCTTGGTCGCCTAGCAATTCCATGGCTTCAAAATAAGCTCGCTTGGCATCCCTTGGCGAAGTGGACAGCCGCACCTGGCGCCGCAGGCACTGTGCAATTTCCAGCCGATTCCCCGTCTGCCGAGCTTGCGCTAATGCTTTGCTTAGCACCCCCACAAGATCACCGGAAACATTCAGTTCGCAGCGTAGCAGGTGTGGCCATTGTTTAACGGAATATCCGTGATCAAGGCCGACATCAATCAACAGAAGGCTTGCGAGGATGGAATCCTCGCCGATGCCAAGCTTGCGGCAAACCAGCAAGTTGGCTGCCAGCCATTGCATCACCGTATCAGCACCCGCTTTGGAAATCAGCCCCTGTTTGATGCCCCGCAGGAGATTGTTGGCAAAGTTGTAGCAAAGGCCATCGAGCAGGCTGGTGTCGCCGTGCCAGAGAAACACATGCCCCAGCGCTTCAGCGAGAGCTGAAAGCGTTTGGCCAAGGAGCGCGGGGGCGTCTGTCTCGTTGGCCATGAGAAATTTTCGCCCGGTGACCAAGGCATTCATATTAAGCCAATGAGGGCAGTGAACTATCCCAGGCTCTGACAGCAAGCCAAGAAAACGCTCGGCTTCGGTGTAGCGGCCCTGGTCGTAGCGCATCTTCGCGCGAACCAGTTGTGCGCGTGCCTTGGCTGCCGGGTGGGCGCGGCCCTGCCGGTCGGCTGTATCGACGCGGCGCAGCCAGAAAGTCACTTCGCGGTAACGTGATGCTCTCTCCAGCACAAAGGCTCGAAGAACATGCACTACGCTGGCCGTCCAGGATGGAAGTGTACCGGTTGCCGCTTCTGCAGTATCCAGAAGACCGAGCGCACTGTCCTTGCCGGAGAGATGCCCGTCGTGCAACGCTAGGGTTGAGTGAATCAGCGCGACTGCCCAGGCAACCCACGCTTTGTCTTGGTAAACAGTGAGCGATGTGGCAGTTATTGGTGTGAAGAGCACGGGAACCACGGGCGGCGTCTCAGGGGGCTGCCCCTGATCGCCTGAGAAAGAGATGGACTCCGGATCAACCGCCAGCCGGAAACGGCCTCGTGTTTTGGTTTCATAGCGCACCAGCGGCAATCCTGCGGATTCCAGCAAGTCAACAAACCTCGCTAACTGTCGCGGATGGATGCCCGGCAGGCGTGCCTCGATACGCGCCATATCAACCCAGTCGGGATAGGCGTCCTGCAAAATCCGCAGGAAGAAGAACAGCCCGCGACTGCGGAATGGGTAGGCCCGTTCGTGGTAGAGCAACTTCATTGGGCATGGTTTTAGTAGCGAGCCGACATTATGTCACAAGTGTCATGCTGTGGAGTTGGGTTGAGAGGCTTACTATGCGGCCTGTTTTTTTAAACCATAGGTAAAGCGCGGGTAATCCGCGCCCCTGAAATGGTTGCAGGCAAAGGGAGTTTCAGTGAATAAGAACAAAAAGTTGTGGGCGTTGGGTGTAGGTGCATATCTCATATCGTTTAATGCACATGCGGTGGATGCATCGGCAGCACCGACACCGGGCACTGGCAATATCATTCAAGCTTTTGCCGATCAGCAACTGATCAAAGACAAGCTTTCCGTTGTTGTAGAACACAACTATTTCGACTGGAAAAGTGACCAAGGGGGCAGCGGTCGGCAATCCATCACGCCGCTTACATTGGCTTATCGCCACGAAAGTTTTGATTTCGGCTTGCGGCGTGCCTATATCGACTCGGTCAACACCACACCAAACAGACAAGGCAATGTCGGGGCATGGAGCGACACCTCACTCAGTGCCGCCTACACCTTCAAAGAATTGCCCTGGCCGGTACGCGTCAACATCGACTATAACCTGCCCAACGGCAAGGCAAGCCTCGCTGGCACTCAAAAGAATGCCATCATGGACGGCTCGCTGGTGCAACAGACCCGCTTCGGTGAAGGAGAAAATATTGCTGTGGGGGTAGGAGTAACCCACGCCTTCAGCGAGCAGGACATCTTCGGCGGCGGGCTAAGTTTCCTGAAGCGTGGTCAATTCAGCCCCAATGCCGATATTGCCAATACCGAGCTTGATTCGGGTGACGACACCACAGCCACGCTGCAATGGCAGCATAACGCACAAACATGGATGGCCATCGGCGGGCTGATCTATACACAGGCGGGGGTCACCAAGCGCGGCGGTTTGGATTACTACAAAAAGGGCGACCGCATCGACACCAACCTGACCGGAATTTATGCCTTTTCCAATACCCAGAAAATCCAGGCTAACCTGCGTTACTCCACCCAGCGTCCCGACCTTTACGTGAGCAGCATCACTGGCATGTTGCAGCAGGAATCCGCCAACAGCAACGGCGACAGCACCTACCTGAATCTGGATTGGAGCAAGACTTGGCAGGAAAAACATACCCTGCATGTCACGGCAGATTATCTTGAGATCAATGCCAACAGCTATGACCAAGTGAACGACCTGTATAACGCCGGGCGCAACAAGGTCGGCGTGGGGCTGGGGTATGACTACGCCTTCACCCAAAAGAGCCGAGTATCCGTTGCGGCAAAGACTTATGAGATGAAGGACAAGTCCACGCCCGCGACGTTACGGGATACCAAGTACACCGGAAATAACGTTTACGTTAATTTCAGTCATTCATTCTGAGGGAGTTCTGTAATGAAAAGTTTTCGCAAATTCTCTGTATTTTTAGTTATTGGCACTTTGATGCCTTTTCAATTAGCGAAGGCTGACATCCCAAATTCAGTGAGCGATTATGAGAACATAATAAAGTTTAGTGTTGATTCTACAAGTTTGATAATTCAACACGCTGAAAAACAGATAGGAAATTTGACTAAATCAATAAAATCCATTCAAGAAAATCAAGACAAAGTAGATTCAAAAATTAAAAGTAACGTCACGAATTTAGCAAAAGAGGAAAAAAATGCTAAAAGGATTGAAAACGCCCTGAACGGAGGCAATATATTTAGCAAGTCTCAAAGGCAAGCATTAAAGGCGGAATTAAGTGTTAGCAAAGGAAAAATTAATGGATTCTCTTCTCTTTTAGCTATAAATCAGCAAATTGCCAAATCTTACAAAGCCAATCTAATTGCAGTGAGTGAAAGTCTCAATGCAAAAAAGAGCGTTGTAGATACGTTCAAAAAAGTAGAATTGGACGTGCAACTCTCAAAATCTGACCCGAAGAATTTTTCGAAGCTTGGAGCATCTTTTGCTCAAGGTTTAGAGTCGTTAAAAAAAGTACAAATAGCAGATTCGAAGGTGGTCAGCGTATTAAAAGGAGGAACTTCGTTAGTTTTTCAGACCGCTGACAAGTTTTTGTCTATGAAAGACGTAGCTGAATCTACGAAAGATATTAGGGATGCTTTAAGCGGTGTAAATAATACTGACAAATTGGTTGAAGACGGTGTTGGACTCGTGCTTGATATTATGCCGAAGCTAAATGTATTGGCCGGTTTAGCAAAAATTCAAGGAATTGCTGGAGGCGACGCATCTCCTGAGCTTCAGTTGGATTATTTCATTCAAGGCGTCAAGCTTGATATGAAAAATTACAACGATAAAATGGAGTCTAAGCTGAACCCTCTGGGTAAAGTTTTTAAAGCATCTTCCACTCCGGCCTATAAAACAAAGATTGGCTCCGAAGTAAGTCGTTCCGACGATGCGGGGCAATCGCCTTCAGTCCAATGGGCGACCGCCACCATGCAAAACCAACTGTCCGCCATCACCAACGGCAGCGCATCGCATATCGGTTCCGCTTCCTTGTATGCGGGTGTCAACAACCAACCTAACGCCAGCGTTAATCCGAACAACACCAATAATAACCAGACGCAGACGGGCGCGCAGCAAGCTGGCTATTCTACCAATACCCAAGCCTTCCAGTCATCCAATTGGGCAATGGTTGCGGGCAACTCCGCAACCCACATGGCCGAAGGCAATTCCTTCGGCTCCATCACCGCACCCAATGGCGGGCAGCTCACTTCGCTGAACAACTCAAATAAGCAATACACGCTGATCACCAAAGATTTCTACGTACCCGTGGGCGTAAAACAGGTCACGCTGACTTTCAACGGCAATTTTGTCACCAACGAATATCCTACCTTTGTTGGGTCGCAATTTAACGACTACGCCAGTGTTAAAATCACCTCACCCAGTGGTAATGTGACGCCGGTGAGCGCCTTTAACCAGACGCTTAACGGTTCCAACTTTACGACTGTCAATGGTCTGCCTTCACCATTGAGTTCCACTGGCGGACAAACGGGATTTAAGGCCAGTTCCGCGACGATTGCTGTGGCGGGTGGCGGAAAAGTAACGGTTGAAGTGAAGGTTGCGAATGTAGGCGATACGGCTGTGCCAAGTGCTGTCCTGCTGAACAACATAACGGTCAAGTAAAAGTGCGGATGCCTCTGAAAACTAAATTACTGAATCCGCGTGTTTCAGGAAAACCGTTGTTAAAGTATTCACGTTAGATGTTTTCGGTTCAAAGGGGTCAGGTTCGCATTGATTTTCTGGCAGCTCGCGTAGGGCACAATCGTTATTGCGCGATATGAAAACCAACCCAACCATCAGTCCTCGGCCAAGTACGTAAGTTGCCGTTGGTGTTTCAACGCCAGCAACACCACCTCGGTTTCGGAGTGGGCATACAAAACGATGTGGCGGTTTACGATGTATTCGCGCAAATTTGGCAAGCCCGCTTGCACGGCAAGCTGTTGAACGGTTTGAAATTATAAGGGGTCGTGTTCGAATTGTTTTTCGATGAAGCCTTTTGGGACAGGCTCCCCTATTGTTTTGAGCTGATGTTGATTACAATTGCGCAATTCTTCAAAACAGAGGTTTGCTATGCCAACCATCAGTATGTTTTATGGAATTGTGATCTGTCTGTATTTCTACGACGATGAACGCCATAAGCTTCCTCACATTCACGCCAAGTATCAGGGGCAGGAGGCATCTTTCTCAATCCTTGATGGGGCACAGCTCAGCGGTGAAATTCCTGTGGCCAAAACCAGATTGGTACAGGCGTGGATTGAAATACATCGCGAGTCTTTGTTGGCCGATTGGGAGCTGGCCGTTAACGGTCAAACTCCTTTTGCAATCGACCCGCTGCGCTAGGAGGGATGATGGAAGCTGTTACCCGTGTTGTGCCGCGAAATGATTTTTCTCTGGAGCTGTGGTTCGATACCGGAGATCACCGCTTGTTTGATGCACGCCCCTATCTGAGCAGGGGTGTTTTTACCCGTTTGCAGGATATTGCTTTGTTTAAGCAGGCCTTCGTTGCTCTGGACACGGTGTGCTGGCCGGGCGATCTGGATATTGCACCTGAAACACTCTACGACCGCTCGGTACCGCTCAACGAGTCCAACCGAGAGTCAAAAGGGTCAGGTTCGCATTGATTTTCTGGCGGCTCGCGTAGGGCACAATCGTTATTGCGCGATATGCAACCCAACCATCAGTCCTCGGCCAAGTACGTAAGTTGCCGTTGGTGTTTCAACGCCAGCAACACCACCTCGGTTTCGGAGTGGGCATACAAAACGATGTGGCGGTTTACGATGTATTCGCGCAAATTTGGCAAGCCCGCTTGCACGGCAAGCTGTTGAACGGTTTGCGCCTTTAGCCGCGCTTGAGCTGAACGTGCGGTGAAGAAACGTGCCGGATGTCCACTGACCGGAGACCAACCCCAACACGGCGACCATTTCGCGCAGCTCCGCTTTTAGTTTGCGAAAGCGTTCTGATGCGGAATCTGCATCTTGTTCAACGAAAAATTGGTGAGCGATTTCCAGATTGCTGAGAAAATTCGGGGCAGCTTCAATCCGGGCACGAACCGCTAATGTCATTGATCTGACAGAGCCAATGTCAATTCTGAGGAAGGCACGCGCTGACCGGCAAGAAGTTGACGTAGGCCTGTTTCCGCTTCGTCTAATAAAACCAAACTTGCATGTTCTTCTTCAAGCGCGTGGTAGTAGTCGAGTTTGCGAGCATCGACAATGGCAATAAAGCTCGAGCCGTTCTTGGTGAGCACTTTTTCAGACCCCGCATCGACCACTTCATCAGCAAGCTCCGTCAGCCGTGCGCGCGCTTCGCTGATCGGCATCACGTCACTCGTTCGCAATGTCATTGCAACTCCTTTAATGAAAGTATCGGTGTCGATTGTACGGTTACAAATCGCGTAAGGCAAACGGTAATCCCCCTGAAATTAGCGTGAATGAGAAGTAGAATTTTCTCACCAGGAAATGAAGGAACGGCTTGCTTCACTCATCCACAAACCGGCGGCGATATTCCGCCAGCGTTTCGATGATGAAGAATTAAAGGTACCAGGCTCAAATTTCGATCAACAACTGATCTTCCGCCCCATTCGACTCAGTTAATTTTTCGTGGCCGACCACGAGGATTACCAGATCGCCACGCCCGGCATCGCCGCGCGGGCGCAGGCGGCAGACATTTACAAGGCGCAACGCTTTTCCGATCACGCGCCGCTGATTATCGATTACACCAGCTGATCGCGAATCAACAGCCTCCGGATCAGCTTTGCTCCCAAGGCAAATCGCCCAAGCTGTTGCGTGAGCGGGTGTTGAGAGCGATGGCCTGGATAATTTGGCATATTGACAATGTGTCTGGTAAGGTACAGCTTGCATTCGCCCCTCCCCCCGCTGTTTGATAGAAATAAATTTTTAGAAATTGCCATAACCCATGACCCCTATTGGCCGCATCAAGTATTCCGATCTTGTTGATATCGGGAAATTGCAAGAGCTCATGGAGAGTTTTAGCCAGGTCATCGGGATCGCCAATGCTGTCATTGATGTAGACGGGATTGTCATTACCCATGCAGGGTGGCAGGACGTGTGCACCCGGTTTCATCGCGTCAATGCGGAAACCTGTCAACGCTGTATTGAAAGTGATACATCGCTGGTCGAAAGCATGACGCGAGGCACGCAGTATGCGATTTACCGTTGCCATAACGGCCTGGTCGATACAGCCGCCCCAATCATCGTGGAAGGCGAGCATGTTGCAAATGTTTTTACCGGCCAGTTCCTGACCGAACCTCCCGACCTCGAGTTTTTTCGCAAGCAGGCACTACATTTTGGCTTCGACGAAACAAGCTACCTTGAAGCCATTTTCAGGGTTCCCGTCCTGCTGAAGGAGCGGGTCGAATCCGTAACTCGGTTATATGCCCTTCTCGCAGGCGTGCTTGCAGACAACGGCTTGGACCGCCTCAAACAGAAAAAAGCCGCTGAAGACATGGTGCGTTTAAACACGGGGCTCGAAGAACAAATTGCAGCGCGTACGCTGGCGCTTGCATTGGCGAATGAAGGTCTGGCGGCACGGGAGGTATTGCTCAATCAGATTCTGGACACCTCCAGTGCGGCGATTTTTCTGGTCAATAATGAGGGGCGCATCATGCGGGCCAACCAGCGCATGGCCACGATGTTCGGATGCTCTCCCGATGCGCTGCTAGGAAGTGAATACGTCTCTCTTGTGCATCCGGAGGAACGCGAAATCGGGCAACAGAATATGCTTTCGTTGCTGGCGAGTGCAATTCAGTCAGTGGATTTGGATCGGCGTTATTGGCGCGCCGACCAAACCGAATTCTGGGGGCGCATCACGGTAAACCGCTTCTACGACGCCAGTAGTGAAGATTTCGTCCTCATTGGCACGATTACTGATATCACCAGTCGCAAGAAGGCAGAAGATGAGATCAATAATTTGGCCTTCTACGACCCCCTCACCCATCTGCCAAATCGACGGCTTCTGTCGGATCGGCTCAAACATGCATTGGCTTCCAGCGCGCGCAGCGGTCGAACAGGTGCGCTACTGTTCATTGATCTCGACAATTTCAAGAACCTCAACGACACGCTTGGACATGACATTGGAGATTTGCTGTTGCAACAGGTGGCGCAACGCCTTGAAAGATGTGTGCGTGAAGGAGATACCATTGCCCGTCTGGGTGGTGACGAGTTTGTGGTGATGCTGGAAGATTTAAACAAAGATCCATTGGAAGCGGCGGCGCAAGCTGAAGCCGTCGGCGAGAAAATTCTGATCTCACTCAATCGACACTACCAGCTGGCCGCACACGAGTACCGCAACTCCCCAAGTATCGGCGCCACCTTGTTCAGTGGCCACCAACAGTCGATAGATGAGCTGATGAAACAATCCGACATTGCCATGTATCAGGCCAAGAAAGCAGGCCGCAACACCCTGCGCTTCTTCGACCCGCAGATGCAAGACACCATCAATGCCCGCGCAGCCCTCGAAGACGAATTAGGCAAAGCACTTGAGCGCCAGCAATTCGAACTGTATTACCAAATTCAGGTGGACAGTTCGTGCCGGCCATTGGGTGCGGAGGCATTGATCCGCTGGATACACCCTGATCGCGGCATGGTGCCTCCCGCACAATTCATTCCGCTGGCGGAAGAAACCGGGCTGATATTACCCATCGGGCAATGGGTGTTGGAGACGGCTTGCGCCCAGATCAAGGCATGGCAGCAAGATGCGCTCACCCGGGACCTCGTTCTGGCGGTAAACGTGAGCGCCAAGCAATTCTGCCAGGCTGATTTTGCGGCTCAAGTGCAAGCTACCGTGCAACGCCATGCCATCAACCCGGCGCTGCTTAAGCTGGAGCTGACTGAAAGCATGTTGCTGGACAATGTCAAAAATATTATTTCAATCATGAACGTATTGAATAAAATTGGTATCCAGTTTTCATTGGACGACTTCGGCACCGGTTATTCATCCTTGCAATACCTCAAACAGCTGCCGCTTAATCAGCTCAAGATTGACCAGTCATTCGTGCGCGATATTGCTACCGATAGCAGCGACAAAGCGATTGTGCGTACCATTATAGCTATGGCGCAAAGCCTGAACCTGAACGTCATAGCCGAAGGGGTGGAGACGGAAGAGCAACGGCAGCCCCTTCTGAACAAGAACTGCACGCACTACCAAGGGTATCTGTTTAGCCGGCCGGTGCCGATTGAGCAGTTTGGCCTACTGCTAAAGCAAGGCTGTCATTGTTGACGGTATTTGCCACGGTACCGGGAAAAGCATGACATCAAGAACCCGGTCATAGCGCGGCTTGCAGTGGATCAGCTTTGCTCCCAAGGCAATCCCGCCGCGCGCCAGCCGCCCAGTATGTTGCGGTGCTCTTCCGCGTCCTTCTCGCCTTCAAAGCCTTCCAGCACGTTGTAGCAGTCGCTGTAACCGGCTTTGGTGGCGGCAGTGGCGGCGGCGTTGGAGCGCATTCCGCTGCGGCAGATGAACAGCGCCAGTGCCTCCTTATCCACCTGCTGCTCGAGCTGGGTGATGAAAAGCGGGTTGGGTTTCATGCCCGGGTAGATTGCCCATTCGATTTCCACGGCATCGGGTATGCGGCCGACCCAGTCCAGTTCGGCGCGGCTGCGCACATCCACCAGTTTGGCGCCGGGCGCGTTTTGTAATATTTCATAAGCCTCGTCCGGATACAGCGCGCCCTCGTAGGGCAGATTCATTTCCTTGGCGCGTTGTTGTGCGGCTTGCAGAATGGCGGTAATTTTCCCCATATCATTTCTTTCATAGCGTTGTTTAACGAATCTGGCGCAGGTGATATGCTGCGCAGCGACAGTCACATAGTAGCGCAACCGGCATGAAAAATCACATCCATAAACATCAATCCCAGGCTGAAATCGGGGCTTTTGAGCCGATGCACCCAGAGCGTTTTGCCGCCGCGCAAAAAAGCACGTGGGTGAGCATCGTCATCAATTTGCTGCTGACGTTCTTTCAGGTTGTGGGCGGATTTTTCGCGCATTCGCAAGCCCTGATGTCCGATGGTTTGCATTCGCTGTCGGATTTGATGTCCGATGTGCTGGTGCTGTATGCGAACCGGCACGGCAACCGGCACGCCGATGCCGACCATCCTTACGGGCATGCGCGGGTGGAAACTGCCGCAACGCTTATCCTGGGCACATTCCTGGCGGCACTCGGCGTGGTGCTGCTGGTGGCTGCCGCGATGCGCCTGCAACACCCCGAGGCGTTGCAGGCGGTCAATCCGGTCGCGCTTGCGATCGCGGTTATCGCCTTGGTCGCCAAGGAGGGCATGTTCCGTTACATGCTGGCGGTGGCCAAGCGGGTACGCTCGCAGATGCTGGTGGCCAACGCATGGCATGCGCGTTCGGATGCGGCGTCTTCATTGGTGGTTATCGTCGGGATCGTCGGTAACCTGCTCGGCTATACCTTCTTCGATTTGCTCGCCGCTGCGGTGGTGGGGGTGATGATCGCGCATATGGGCGGCAAGCTGGCTTTGGAGGCGATGGCCGAATTGATCGACACCGGGCTGGATGCGGAGGAGGTCGAGGCCATCCGGCAAACCCTGCTCAATACCCATGGCGTGCGGGCGCTGCATGAGTTACGCACGCGCAAGATGGCCGACAATGCACTGGTTGATGCGCATATCGTGGTCGACCCCAAGATCAGCGTGTCGGAAGGGCATTACATTGCCGAATCGGCGCGTTATGCCGTGCTCAACAACCATCATGTGATGGATGTGATGGTGCATATCGACCCGGAAGATGACCTGCAAGCCAAACCGAACGCGCATCTGCCCGGCCGCCCCGGTTTGCTGGCGCATCTGGCCGAGCGGCTGGGGGAACCGGATTTGCCGGATAATCGCGTGGTGTTTCACTATCTGGACGGCAAGGTCGATGCCGAAATCTACCTGGCCGCCGCCAGCCGGCAGGCCGGGCAGGCCGATGCGTTGCAGGCGCGCTGCGATGAACTGGTGCGCGATGATGAGTTCTTCCGTGCCATTCATGTCCATCGCAGCCATGCACAAAATTAGTGCGTAAGCGGCCTGTTATGCCCGTTTTAGGTGCAAATATTTTCTGTGCCGCATGATGGCCTTATGGCACAATGCCGTCCTGTCATGTATGAAGAATTGGCACGCTTCGTGCAATGCTTTATGCGTATAAAATTCCAGATTTCAGTTGAGCAGTTTAATTTTTAATTTTCGTATTTTTGTGGGAGAAAACTATGTCGATGTCGGTAAATGATGTGTTGAAGATGATTAAAGACCATGACGTCAAGTTCGTGGATTTCCGTTTTACCGATACGCGCGGCAAGGAGCAGCACGTCGGTGTGCCGGCCAAGTACGTGGATCTGGACAAATTTGAAGACGGCCATGCGTTCGATGGTTCCTCCATCGCCGGCTGGAAAGGCATCCAGGCCTCGGACATGCTGTTGATGCCGGACCCGGCGACGGCCTATCTCGATCCGTTCATGGACGAAAACACCCTGGTGATCACCTGCGACGTCGTGGAACCGACCGACGGCAAGGGCTATGACCGCGATCCGCGCTCCATCGCGAAGCGCGCCGAAGCCTACCTGAAGTCCAGCGGCATCGGCGACACCGCCTTCTTCGGCCCGGAGCCCGAATTCTTCATCTTTGACTCGGTGAACTGGCATGTCGACATGTCCGGCTGCTCCGTCAAGATCAATTCCGAAGAGGCAGCCTGGTCTTCCGCCGAGAAATTCGATGGCGGCAACACCGGCCACCGCCCGACCGTCAAGGGCGGCTATTTCCCGGTTCCGCCGGTCGACAGCCTGAACGACATCCGCGCGGCGATGTGCCTAGCGCTGGAAGACATCGGCATCGAAGTGGAAGTGCATCACCATGAAGTAGCGACCGCCGGACAGTGCGAAATCGGCACCAAGTTCAACACCCTGGTGCGCCGCGCCGACCAGACCCAGGCATTGAAATACGTGGTGCATAACGTCGCGCACCAATACGGCAAAACCGCCACCTTCATGCCCAAGCCCATCGTCGGCGACAACGGTTCCGGCATGCATGTGCACCAATCGATCTGGAAGGACGGCAAGAACACGTTCGCGGGCAACGGCTACGCCGGCCTGTCCGATACCGCGCTGTATTATATCGGCGGCATCATCAAGCACGCCAAGGCGCTGAATGCGATCTGCAACCCCGGCACCAACTCCTACAAGCGCCTGGTTCCGCATTACGAAGCGCCCACCAAGCTGGCTTACTCGGCGAAGAACCGCTCCGCTTCGATCCGTATCCCGCATGTGACCAGCGACAAGGCGCGCCGCATCGAGACCCGTTTCCCGGACCCGACCGCGAACCCGTATCTGTGCTTCACGGCCTTGATGATGGCCGGCCTGGATGGCATCCAGAACAAGATACACCCCGGCGATCCGGCCGACAAGAACCTGTATGACCTGCCGCCGGAAGAAGACGCGAAGATCCCGACCGTGTGCAGTTCGCTGGATGAAGCGCTGGCGCACCTGGACAAGGATCGCGAATTCCTGACGCGCGGCGGCGTGTTCTCCAACGACTTCATCGATGCTTTCATCGCATTGAAGATGGACGAGGTGACCCGTTTGCGCATGACCACGCATCCGGTCGAGTTCGACATGTATTACAGCATCTGATTCGGTCTCACAAAGCAGAACGACAAAACGGGGCGCAAGCCCCGTTTTGTTTTGCTCCGCAAAAGTTTGTCTGTACACAATGCTTGCCCTATACTTGCCCGCGATACTTTGCAGGAGAATGGAAATGAAGCTCGGATACTTGCTTGCGATGATAAGCCTCTGCCCGTTGTTGGCGCAGGCGGAGATATACAAGGCTGTCGATGCCGATGGCCATGTCACTTATTCCAGCACACCGATCAAGGGCGGCAAAAAGATCATCCTCGAGCCGTTGCCCACCATGGTTCCGCCGGCGCGCGCGCGTTCGTCCGCTTCGCCCGAGGGCTTTCCGAGAGTAGACGGTGCAACGCAAAAAGGCCGCGATGACACGCGTCGCAAGATTCTGCAGGACGAGTTGAGCACCGAGGAGAAATTGCTTGAAGAGGCCAGGCAGAACCTGAAAGAGGGCGAAGACACGCCAGAAGTCTATCGGGGCAAGGACGGCAAGACTTATCGCAATGTGGCGAAATACGAAGAGAAAATTCAGTCTCTGAAAGACCAGGTCGAGTTGCACAGCAAGAATATCGAAGCGCTCAAAACCGAGTTGTCCAAACTCAAGTAGATTTTTCCCTCTGGCATGTTTCCTGCTGCGCAAGAATGTATGCCTGACTTCCCGACCCTTACGCTCGAACACCTCGCCACCGCCGTTATCCTGCTGGACGAGGAGGCGCGCGTCATCTATCTCAACCCGGCCGCAGAACACCTGTTCGACGTGAGCGGCAAGAACCTGCTCGGGCACCCGGTGCAGCAGGCATTCACGGATAGCGGTCAATTGGCCAATGCGATGCAGCACGCGATCCGGGACAACGCCAGCTACATCGAACACGACCTGACGCTGGGCACACATGCGCACGGCAAGCTGCATTTGCGCTGCGCGGCGACGCCGGTACAGCTTGAGAAACGCTGCCTGTTGCTGGAATTCCACCCGATGGATCGTCCGCTCAAGCTGGCGCGTGAGGAGCAGATGCTGGATCAGACGCAGGCCAGCCGCCTGTTGTTGCGCAACCTCGCGCACGAGATCAAGAACCCGCTCGGCGGCATACGCGGCGCGGCGCAATTGCTCGAGCAGGAACTGGAAAAGCCGGCCTTGCGCGAATACACCCAGGTCATCGTGCAGGAGGCGGACCGGCTGCGCTCGCTGATGGAAAAATTGCTCTCCCCGCAAAATGCCTCGCACTACAGCGCGCTCAACATCCACGAAGTGCTGGAACGCGTGCGCAGCGTGGTGCTGGCGGAAATGCCGGCAGGATTGACGATCCAGCGCGATTACGACATCAGCCTGCCCGCGCTGATCGGCGACAAGGAGCAACTGATCCAGGCGATGCTCAACATCGTGCGCAATGCCGCGCAGGCGATGCAGGGCAGCGGCACCATCACCCTGCGCACCCGCATTGCGCGGCAGGTGACGCTGGTCAAGCGCCGCCACCGCCTCGCGGTGATGGTGCAGATCATCGACAACGGCCCCGGCATCCCGCCGGAACTGCAAGACAAGATTTTTTATCCGCTGGTATCGGGGCGCGCCGACGGCCACGGGCTCGGGTTGACGCTGGCGCAGGACTACGTCAGCCAGCATCACGGCGCGATAGAATTCGACAGCGAACCGGGACGCACATGTTTTACCGTGCTGCTTCCGCTTCCTTAATCCGGACGATCCGGACAAATGTAGGTCGGGCTGCGCCCGACATGGTGGGCATAGCCCACCCTACGGTTAATGCCATAGAGGTGAATGAAATGAAATCAGTCTGGATCATAGACGACGACCGCTCGATACGCTGGGTGCTGGAAAAAGCGCTGGCCCGCGAGAACATCGAGTTCAAGAGCTTCGCCACGGCGGACGACGCGTTGCGTGCGCTGAACAACGATCTGCCGCAAGTGGTGGTCAGCGACATCCGCATGCCGGGCAGTTCCGGGCTGGATTTTTTGCAGGCGCTGCATCAGCGCCATCCGCATATTCCAGCCATCATCATGACCGCCTATTCCGATCTGGAAAGCGCCGTCTCGGCGTTTCAGGGCGGCGCGTTCGAATACCTGCCCAAGCCGTTCGACATCAATCACGCGGTCGAGTTGATCCGGCGCGCCTTGGAGCAGAGCCAGCGCAAATCGGGTAGTGTAGAAGAAGCCGAAGCTGCAACCGACATCCTCGGCCATGCTCCCGCGATGCAGGAGGTGTTCCGCGCCATCGGCAAACTGGCGCAATCGCAGGCGACCGTGCTGATCAACGGTGAATCCGGCACCGGCAAGGAACTGGTGGCGCGCGCGCTGCACCGCCACAGCACGCGCGCCGGCAAGCCGTTCATCGCGATCAACACCGCCGCGATCCCCAAGGATCTGCTCGAATCGGAACTGTTCGGCCACGAGCGCGGCGCGTTCACTGGCGCGGCGGCGACGCGGCATGGCCGCTTCGAGCAGGCGGAGGGCGGCACGCTGTTCCTCGACGAGATCGGCGACATGCCCGCCGATTTGCAAACCCGTTTGCTGCGCGTGCTGTCGGACGGCAACTTCTACCGCGTCGGCGGCCATCAGCCGATCAAGGCCAACGTACGCATCATCACCGCGACCCACCAGAACCTCGACGAGCGCGTCAAGCAGGGGTTGTTCCGCGAAGACCTGTTCCACCGGCTGAACGTGATCCGGCTGCGTCTGCCGCCGTTGCGCGAACGGCGCGAGGATATCCCGCTGCTGGCGAAATATTTCCTGCAGAAGAGCGCGCGCGAACTGGGTGTGGAACAGAAGCAGTTGAGCGAGGAAGCGTTGCGCTTCCTCGCCGCGCAGGACTTTCCCGGCAACGTGCGGCAGCTGGAAAACCTCTGTCACTGGCTGGCCGTGATGACGCCCTCGCAGCGGATCGAGATCGCCGATCTGCCGCCCGAGTGGCGCGGCGAATCCGCCTCGGACGCGGCGCTGGGTGGTGACTGGAGCGCCGTGCTGGCGCAACAGGTCGGGCTGGCCTTGCAGCGCGGCGAAGATCACATCATGGGTAAGCTTGCCGCGCAATTCGAGCGCACCCTGATCCTGCAAGCGCTCCACCACACCGGCGGGCGCCGCATCGAAGCGGCCATCCTGCTAGGCATCGGGCGCAACACCCTGACGCGCAAGATCCAGGAGCTTGGGCTGGAGAATTAGGAGGGGTAGGGGCGGGTTTCAAACCCGCCCTTTTATGAAGGGTAAATAAATCAGGGCGGGTTTCAACCCCCCCCTACGCCAATCTTTTGAGCAGCTTCTCGTGTATCCCGCCGAAGCCGCCGTTGCTCATCACCAGCACCTGATCGCCTGAGCGCGTGGCGGCGGCGATGGCTTCGATCAGCTCGTCGAGGTCATCCTTCACCACGGCCTTCTCACCCAAGGGCGCCAGCGCGCCGCGCGCATCCCAGCCGAGATTGCCGGCGTAGCAGAACACCAGGTCGGCATCCTTCAGGCTGCCGGGTAGTGCGTCCTTCATCACACCCAGTTTCATGGTGTTGGAGCGCGGCTCCAGCACCGCGAGGATGCGCGCATTGCCGGCCTTGCGGCGCAGCCCGGCGACGGTGGTGTCGATCGCGGTGGGGTGATGCGCGAAGTCGTCATACACGGTGATGCCGTTGACCGTGCCGCGCACTTCCATGCGCCGCTTCACGTTCAGGAATTTGCTTAATGCAGCCAAACCCTGCACCACCGGCACACCGGCATGGCGCGCCGCGCCAAGCGCGGCAAGCGCGTTCATGCGGTTGTGCTCGCCGAGCAAGTCCCAATCGAGCGTGCCTTGCGGTTTGCCGTTCAGCGTCACGCATTCGTCCGCGTCGATGTTCCAACCCTCATCACTGCCGAACATTTCCACCGGCGTCCAGCAGCCGCGCTGAAGCACGCGCCGCAACGATTCCTCGCGCCCGTTGTTTACCACCAACCCGTTGCCGGGCACGGTGCGCACCAGATGGTGGAACTGCGTCTCGATGGCCGCAAGATCGGGGAAGATGTCGGCGTGGTCGAATTCCAGGTTGTTCAGGATCGCGGTGCGCGGGCGGTAATGCACGAACTTGGAGCGCTTGTCGAAGAAGGCCGTATCGTATTCGTCGGCTTCGATGACGAAGAACGGCGACTCGGTGAGCCGCGCCGAGATGCCGAAGTTCTGCGGCACGCCGCCGATCAGGAAGCCGGGGTTCAGTCCGGCGTATTCCAGTATCCACGCCAGCATCGAGGAGGTCGTTGTCTTGCCGTGCGTGCCCGCCACCCCCAGCACCCACTTGTCGCGCAACAAGGTATCTGCCAGCCATTGCGGGCCGGAAACATAGGGCAGGTTGCGGTTGAGAATTTCTTCCATCAGCGGATTGCCGCGCGACACCACGTTGCCGATGACGAACATATCCGGCTTGAGTTCGAGCTGTTCGACGCCGAAGCCTTCGGTCAGTGCGATGCCCTGAGCCTCCAGCTGCGTGCTCATCGGCGGATAGACGTTGGCGTCGCAGCCGGTCACGCGATAGCCCGCCTGCTTGGCGATGGCCGCGATGCCGCCCATGAAGGTGCCGCAGATGCCGAGGATGTGAATGTGCATAGTTGTCCTGCTTCGTTGCCAAGGCCCTCACCCGCCCTGTCGGGCACCCTCTCCCGCATGCGGGAGAGGGGAAGGTAAGAGGGTGGGTTTTAAGCCCGAAAAATAAAATACACCGCGCCCATCAGGCACAGCGTCGCATATAGATAATCCCACTTCAGCGGCTGGTTCATGTACAGCACCGCGAACGGCACGAACACCGACAGCGTGATGACCTCCTGCAGGATCTTCAACTGCCCCAGATCCATCGCGGTATAGCCGATGCGGTTCGCGGGCACCATGATCAGGTACTCGAACAGCGCGATGCCCCAGCTGATCAGCGCCGCGATATACCACGGCGAGCTGGCGAAGTTCTTCAGGTGCCCGTACCACGCAAACGTCATGCGGGTGCCCGGACAAAAGTTTTTCGTAAACAGATTGGAAACGGCCAGCATCAGCGCCGTGACCAGCAGCGGGTGCGAGATCAGGTTCATCGTCCGTACATCCGGAGCAGGATTAATTTACTCCCAGCAACTCGATATCGAACAACAGCGTCGCATTCGGCGGAATCGTCTCACCCGCACCCATCGGTCCATAACCCAGGTGCGCGGGGATAACCAGCGTGCGCTGCCCGCCGACCTTCATGCCTGCCACGCCCTGATCCCAGCCCTTGATGACGCGCCCTCCTCCGAGCGGAAAATCGAACGGCTGGTTGCGGTCGTGCGAGCTGTCGAACTTCCTGCCCTTGTGGCCGGGAGCCGCTTCGCTGTATAGCCAGCCGGTGTAATGCACCGTTACGTTGTGCCCTGCGGTAGCTTCGGTGCCTTCACCCAGCTTGGTGTCGGTTTTGGCCAGTTCGGCCACGACACCGGTTTCCTTTTGTGTTGCGGCCTGTTTGGAGCAGGCGGTGATCGAAAAAATGCCGGCGGTCAGCAGCAAGGCCAGCGGTAAAAACAAAGCGCGCTTCATCATGTTACGTTTCTCCATAATTATCCTGAAAACCATTTCACCACGAAGGCACGAAGATCGCGAAGTTTCTGCATGCAGTTGCATGATATTTAACACTCACCCAAAAGGTGTGTCACATTGCTCAAAAAACCCTTTGTTTTTTCTTTGTGCGCTTCGTGTTCTTCGTGGTTAAACCAGGTTTTGTTGCAGGGTATGCGGTGAACCTAGCGTACCGCCAGCAGCTCGACATCGAACACCAGCGTCGCATTCGGCGGAATCACCCCGCCCGCGCCGCGTGCGCCGTAACCCAGATGCGCGGGGATGAGCAGCGTGCGCTGCCCGCCGATCTTCATGCCTTCCACGCCCTGATCCCAGCCCTTGATGACTTCCCCTCCGCCGAGCGAAAAATGAAACGGCTCACTGCGGTCATGCGAGCTGTCGAATTTCTTGCCCTTGTGATCTGGCGCGGCTTCCTCGTACAGCCAGCCGGTGTAATGCACCAGCACATCCTTGCCGGCGGTAGCTTCTGTGCCTTCGCCCAGTTTGGTATCGGTTTTGATCAGTTCAGTCATGACGCTTGTTCCTCTTTGTGTTTTGGCCTGTTCGGAGTAGGCCGTGGTTGAAAAAATGCCGGCAGTCAGCAGCAAAGCCAGCGGTAAAAAAGTGATGCGTTTCATTTATAAACTCCATTTGTCGGCTAGGACACCTAGCAATTCCTGCTGGCGTTTTTCGACTTTGTCTAGTGTCCATTCAGGGGTATTTAATACTTGTGTTGTTAATACATACGACGAGACACCTTGCTTCCCGCCGAAGTAGGCAGACTTCTTTTTGCCAAAGTCAAAATTTTGGGCTTGAGAGTTTCGCTTCTGGGTCAGCGGCACCAAATTTGCAATGCGATGCACCCATGCATCACGCAACGTCGGATCAGGCCATGTCTGTGCCCATTCACTATTCACATCAACAGTTTGTGGCAACACATGCTCAATCGTCAAAACGCTCGGATCATAGGTTGCTGCACCATCCGTCAAGAATGAATCCAGTCGCAAAATTATGTAGTTGCGACGGCGCGCAGACAGCCAATAAATTTTGCTATCGAGCACAGCACGACACTCAGCCTTTTCTTCAGCAGTGAGTTCAATAGCTTCAACGGGCGACATGAAAGAATGCTCTTTCTGTAAAGCCTCGACAACGATTGCATAGCGTTCAATCCGCTCATTTACATTCTTGCCGCAGATGTGCATTGATGCCGCCAGTCGCTCCAATTTTTTGAAGAACCAGAAAACGTACTCCGGTTCGTTCTTCTTCTGTGCTAGGAACAGAATTGCTGGGGGCAGCCAGTCGGAGTTATCAATACGGTTAAGCCACTTCAGCAGGCTATTAATGTCCGCAGCGTTGGCTGTAGAAACATACTGGCTATTCTTGGCAACCAAGTAAGCCTCGGCATAAGGCTCAATTACCTTGGAAACTAAATCCTCTGGCGAAGTAACCGCTGCTAGAACATGCTCTTTGAATTCATCTAGAAGCGCACGCTTAGCTTTGGATTTGGCGTAGATCATTCTGATGTGGCCAAAAAGCTCTGCGAAACCGTTTCGCCCTGTTTGAACCTCCAGTTCTTCCCACTTTTCGGTGAACTCATCCTGTTTGGATTGCGTAATTCGCCCAATTACATCTGACTTAATAATGTCTGTTGGCAGCAAATCCAGCCCCCGGCTATTTAGAACCGAAAACACCCGAAATGCAGATTGCTGGCTGGGTGTTGAAACCACAACCAAATAGCATCTCAGTACCAGAAAAGATGCAAATTCTTTGATAAAGTTTTCGTTATGCTCGCTTGCTTTTTGGATACGCCCCAACATTAATCTCGCATTAGACTGAATGTTTCGTTGTGATTCATTTTCCAGTTGTGCGGCGTCATAGCTCAATAGCCTGTCGAGTTGCAGTGCCTGAATATGATCAGCAAAAAAAGCGCGATCTCGCTCTCTCAATGAAAGTCGTGGTCTAGGAGCAAGTTTTTCAATTTCGTCACCTGGCTCACATATATATTTTTTCAAAGATTCTTTGTAAGCATCTGGCGCTCTATTGCCAAGTGCTGCAATCAAAATGGTCAGTGTTGTTAAGCGCTGCTGACCGTCGATTACCTCAGCATGAGGCATGTTTTCTTCCTTGATTAGAACGATGCTGCCCAGAAAGTATGTGTCTTCCTGCTCTTTGAGGAAGAAATCGTATAAGTCGTCAAATAGCTCGGATGCTTGATCGACAGTCCACGCATAAGGCCGTTGATAGGACGGAATTTCGTAGTCGAAATCTGAGCTGAATATTTTTGCAAGTGGATATTCCGCGCCGCTAATTTTCTTGCTCATTATTTCGTTCCCTAGCTTATGAATGTGTTGTCTTATTCTGCACTTTTAGTAACCCAACACCGGTGCCAGCCACCGTTCTGCTTTTTCCAAACTCCAGCCCTTGCGCCGCGCGTAGTCTGCGACCTGATCCCGGTCTATCTTGCCGGTGGCAAAGTATTGCGCCTGCGGGTGTGAGAGGTGGAAGCCGCTGACCGCTGCGGTGGGCAGCATCGCGTAGCTGTCGGTCAGCGTGATGCCTGCATTCAGCGGCGCCTGCAGCAGCTCGAACAACGGCCCCTTCTCACTGTGTTCCGGGCAGGCCGGATAGCCGGGCGCGGGGCGGATGCCGCGATATTTCTCGGCGATCAGCGCATCGTTGTCTAGGCCTTCGTCCGCCGTATAGCCCCAGAACTCGCGGCGCACGCGCGCATGCAGCAGTTCGGCGAAGGCCTCGGCGAGACGGTCGGCCAGCGACTTGAGCAGGATGGCGTTGTAGTCGTCGTTCTGCTTCTCGAACTCGGCCGCGCGCGCATCGATACCGATACCGGTGGTGACGGCGAACGCGCCGATATAGTCCGCCACGCCGGATGCTTTCGGCGCGATGAAATCGGCGAGGCAGTAGTTCGGGATGTCGTCCGGTTTTTTGGTCTGCTGGCGCAGGTTGTGCCAGGTCATCGCCACCTTGCTGCGCGTCTCGTCCGTGTAGATTTCGATGTCGTCGCTATTGACGCTGTTCGCGGGGAACAGGCCGAACACCGCGTTTGCGGTAAGCCATTTTTCGTCGATGATCTTTTTCAGCATCGCCTGCGCATCGGCAAACAGCTTGCGCGCTTCGCTGCCCACCGTTTTGTCCTGCAATATCTTCGGGTAGCGTCCGGACAGTTCCCACGCATGGAAGAACGGCGTCCAGTCGATGTATTCGGCGATCTTGTCGAGCGGGTAGGCCTCGAACTTGTGCACGCCCGTCAGCCACGGTTTGGGCGGGGTGTAATGCTTCCAGTCAGTCTTCAGTCCATGCGCCCGCGCCTCCGCCAGTGAGACATACACGGCCTTTTCTTTCCTGCCTTCGTGCTGCTCGCGCGCCGCAGCATAGTCCGTTTTGATGCCCGCGACGTATTCGGAGCGCAATGTGTCGGAGAGCAGGTTGCTGCACACGCCCACTGCACGCGACGCATCGGTCACGTACACCGTTGCGCCGCTCGGGTAGTTCGGTTCGATCTTCACCGCGGTATGCACGCGCGATGTGGTTGCGCCGCCGATCATCAGCGGGATGGTGAAGCCCTGGCGCTGCATCTCTTTTGCGACATGCGCCATTTCTTCCAGCGACGGGGTGATCAGCCCGGACAGGCCGATGATGTCGGCGTTGTGCTCGCGCGCGGTGTCGAGGATCTGCTGGCACGGCACCATCACGCCCATGTTCACCACCTCGAAGTTGTTGCACTGCAACACCACGGTGACGATGTTCTTGCCGATGTCGTGCACGTCGCCCTTGACGGTGGCCATCACGATCTTGCCTTTGGCGCTGGTGTTGCCGGTGCGCAGCTTTTCCGCCTCGATGTAGGGCACCAGATGCGCCACTGCCTGCTTCATCACGCGCGCGGATTTCACCACTTGCGGCAGGAACATCTTGCCTTCGCCGAACAGGTCGCCGACCACGTTCATGCCGGTCATCAGCGGGCCTTCGATCACCTCGACCGGGAACTTCGCCTGCAGGCGCGCTTCTTCGGTATCTTCTACGACGTAGGTGGTGATGCCGCGCACCAGCGCATGCGTCAGCCGCTGCTGCACCGTACCCTTGCGCCATTCCAGGTCCTCGACTTGCGCCTTGCCGCCGCCTTTCACCGTCTCGGCCAGCGTGACCAGCTTTTCTCCGGCATCGGGGCTGCGGTTCAGCACCACGTCTTCCACCGCGTCGCGCAGTTCCTTGGGAATTTCCTCGTACACGCCGAGCTGTCCGGCGTTGACAATGCCCATGGTCAGGCCAGCCTTGATGGTGTGATACAGGAACACCGTGTGGATCGCCTCGCGCACCGCCTCGTTGCCACGGAACGAGAACGACACGTTCGACACGCCGCCGCTGATTTTGGCATAGGGCAGGTGCTGAGTGATCCAGCGCGTGGCTTCGATGAAATCCACCGCGTAGTTGTTGTGCTCCTCGATGCCGGTGGCAATCGCAAAAATATTCGGATCGAAGATGATGTCTTCCGGCGGGAAGCCGACGCGGTTCACCAGGATGTCGTAGCAACGCTGGCAGATTTCGGTCTTGCGTTTGAACGTGTCAGCTTGCCCCTGTTCGTCAAACGCCATCACCACCGCCGCCGCGCCGTAGCGGCGCACCAGCGTGGCATGCTTGATGAAGTTCTCCTCGCCCTCTTTCAGCGAGATCGAGTTGACGATGGCCTTGCCCTGCACGCACTTCAAGCCGGCTTCAATCACTTCCCATTTGGACGAGTCGATCATCAGCGGCACCCTGGAGATGTCCGGCTCCGAGGCGATCAGGTTGAGGAACTTCACCATCGCGGCCTGCGAATCGAGCATCGCCTCGTCCATATTGATGTCGATGATCTGCGCGCCGTTCTCCACCTGATTGCGCGCCACATCCAGCGCCTGCGCGTAATCGCCGCTCAGGATCAGGCGTGCAAACATCTTAGAGCCGGTGACGTTGGTGCGTTCGCCGACGTTGACGAACAGCGAGTCATCGCCGATGTTGAACGGCTCCAGCCCGGACAGGCGGCACTTCTTTTCGATGTCCGGAATGCGGCGCGGCGGCACGTCTTTCAGCGCCTCCGCAATCGCCTTGATGTGCGCGGGCGAGGTGCCGCAGCAGCCCCCGGCGATGTTGAGGAAGCCGCTGGTGGCAAATTCTTTTACCAGCCGCGCGGTTTTTTCCGGCAACTCGTCGTAGCCGGTCTCGGACAACGGATTGGGCAGCCCGGCGTTGGGGTGCGCGCTGATATAACAGCTCGCGACACGCGACAATTCTTCCACATACGGACGCATCATTTCCGCGCCCAGCGCGCAGTTCAGGCCGATCGACAGCGGCCTGGCATGACTCAGGGAGTTCCAGAACGCCTCGGTGGTCTGGCCCGACAGCGTGCGCCCGGAAGCGTCGGTAATCGTGCCGGAGATCATGATCGGCACACGCACTTTGTGTTGTTCGAAATACCGCTCGATGGCGAACAGCGCAGCCTTGGCGTTGAGCGTGTCGAAAATGGTTTCCACCATCAGTATGTCCGCGCCGCCGTCGAGCAGGCCGCGCACCGATTCGGTGTAGCTTTCCACCAGCTCGTCGAAGGTGACGTTGCGCGCGCCGGGATCGTTCACATCCGGCGAGATCGACGCGGTGCGCCCGGTCGGCCCGAGCACGCCCGCGACGAAGCGCGGCTTGTCCGGCGTGGAGAATTCATCGCACAACCCGCGCGCCAGCTTTGCGCCGGCGACGTTCAGTTCGTACACCAGATGCTGCATCTGGTAATCCGCCATCGAAACGGAGTTGGAATTGAAGGTACAGGTTTCCAGAATGTCCGCGCCCGCTTCCAGATATTCGCGGTGGATGCCGCCGATGATATGCGGCTGGGTCAGCAACAGCAGGTCGTTGTTGCCTTTGACGTCAACCTTGTGGCCGGCAAAAATTTTGCGCGCACCGCTGTATTCGCCATACAGCGTGGTGCCGCGATAGTGTTCCTCGGTCAGCTTGTAGCGCTGGATCATCGTGCCCATTGCGCCGTCGAGGATCAGGATGCGTCGTTGCAGGAGCTGTTCAATCGGGTGGGTATTGCCGGTCATGGTATGTGGCCTGAAAAATGAGCGCGGATTTTATCATGCCGGATTGCCGGTGCAGCGCGGATGGCAGGGGACTTGATAATTTGAAGGGGAGTGCTAGCATGTCCGGCACAATAGGCGCGTACCGCTATTGTGTCTCTGGGTTTATGGTCATTTCTCATCACATTGAAGGAGAAAGTCATGCGCAACCTGTCTATGCTGGTATTCATTCTTGCAAGTTTCACTGTATCGCTGGCGGTGGCCGCCGAGGCCAAGATCGACATCATTTCCCCCACGGATGGCGCCAAACTCGATGCCAGGGCGCAAAGCAAACTTGCCTATGAAGTCACTCTGGGGGGCGAGAGCGATCATGCCCACCTTTACGTGGATGGCAAGCAAGTGGCTTTGCTGCGCCAAACGAAGGGCAGCGCCACGCTTGATCCCCTGACGCGGGGGATGCATGAAATTTGCGCCAGAATGGTCAACAAGAATCACACGCCAACCGGCGTGGAGCGCTGCATCAAGGTCACGGCAGAATAGCGATGGACTGGCAAAACCTTGCCTACGCCGCCACCCAGATCGTCCATAATTTCGGGGCGGTCGCGGTGGTGGGCGGCGCGGCCTGCGCGCTTGCGTGGCGCGATGCGACGGTGCAGCGCCGGCTTGCCTGGATCGTGCTCATCGGTTGGGCGACACAGGCGGCAAGCGGGGCGACTTTCGGCGCGATCAGTTTTTACCATTACGGGAAGTTCCCCGATATTCACGGCATCGCCGTAGCCGCGCTCGGCGTGAAAATGGCGTGTGCGGCGCTCGGCTTTACCTTGGCGGCGTGGCAACTGTTCGCGTATCCCTCGGCGGCATCCAGCCGGCAGGTTTGGCTTGCGTTGTGCGGTCTGGGCGCCCTGGCGCTGAGTTCTGCCGCCGTGCTGCGCTGGTTTTCCTGACAAGCTGCCTTAAAAATTGCTGCGGATGGCGTCTGCGGCTCTGGTGGTATCATTTCATTTTTGGCGGTGCGGGTTTCCTGCCCCTGCGCATTTTGAATTCCGCCACTACCCACGATCGAGTAATGAGTTTCTATAGCGCCCCGCTGCCCTATCAACCCGATGCTTCGCGCTATTACGCCGCGCTGGCCGATCTGCCTTGGGCAGTGTGGCTGGATAGCGGCGGGATGGCGCGCTATGACATTCTGGCCGCCGCACCGCACCGCACGCTGACGCTGGAGGAAGGCGTGGAACAAGGCGACCCGTTTGCGTTGTTGCGCAACGCATTGGGCGAACCGGTCGCGCCCGTCGAAGATGTGCCGTTTGCCGGCGGCGCGCTGGGCTATTGGGGTTATGATCTAGCGCGCCGGATGATGACCTTGCCGGACATCGCACAGGCTGCCGGGCAGTTGCCGGACATGGCGGTGGGTATCTACGATTGGGCGGTTGTGCTGGATCATCGGCAACGCACCGCGCGCTTGGTGTCGCACCGGCGCTTCGCCGAAACGGCGGAGTTATTGCCGCAAATATTGCTCCGTTTGCAAAGTCTTCCGCCACTTCCCGCCGACACTTTCCGCGTGCATGGTCAGATTACCTCCAACTTTACACCCGCCAGCTACGCAGCCGCATTTGCGTCGGTGCAACATTATTTGCAGGCGGGCGATTGCTACCAGATCAATCTCGCGCAGCGTTTCAGCGCAAAGGCCGACGGCGATGCGTTCGGCGCCTATCTTGCGTTGCGCAGCTTAAGCCCCGCACCCTACGCGGCCTTTCTGAATTTGCCGCAGGCCCGGATTCTGTGCGCGTCGCCGGAATGTTTTGTCAGCGTGCAAAACGGCGAGGTAAAGACCAAACCGATCAAGGGTACGCGCCCGCGCGGCAGCGATGCGCAACAAGACCTTTTGCTTGCCGAAGACTTGCGCAGCCACCCCAAGGATCGCGCGGAAAACCTGATGATCGTGGATTTGTTGCGCAATGATCTGGGCAAGAGCTGCGTGCCCGGTTCGGTGCGCGTGCCGGAATTGTTCAAGGTGGAAAGTTTTGCTAATGTGCATCATCTGGTTAGCACGGTGGAAGGCCGGCTCGCGGCAGGGCGCGACGCGCTGGACGTGTTGCGCGACTGCTTTCCGGGCGGTTCCGTGACCGGTGCGCCCAAGCTGCGCGCCATGCAGATCATCGAGCAATTGGAGCCGGACAGGCGCGGAATCTATTGCGGAGCCATCGGTTATGTCGGCTTTGACGGCAATATGGATAGCAATATCGCCATTCGCACCCTGGTGCATAACAACGATAGAATCCATTGTTGGGCAGGCGGCGGAATCGTGGCGGATTCGGATCTGGCGGCGGAGTACCAGGAGACGCTGGACAAGGCCTCCGCGATGCTTGAGCTGTTGCAGCGCTATGGAGGGCATTATGAGCGTAGTATCGAGAGGGGGTGGTAACTGCACAGCCATTTAACCTATAAAAAGCTGTTTAGCTACAGATTATCAATGGGTTGGTTTTTTTATTCAAGTTCAAGCCGCCTTCCGGGTGCATGGTGGATTTTCAACAACGCTTTATTTTATCCGTGGAAATCCGTGTACATCTATGGCTAGTCGTTGTTTTTAGTTGCTTAATGACTTCACGCTTCACAAAACGTGAGTAAATTTGTAGCCTGGATGCAGGCCGAAGGCCGGAATCCGGGGGGCGCTTGCGGGATGCTTCCCCGGATTCCGCTACGCTTCATCCAGGCTACCTATTGGGTTCCGGCAATGCCGGTTTAGGTTTAATCAATCGGAGTGACTATATGGGGCGTCAAGCGGTACAAGAATCGAATTGCGTTGCAATATCCTGCCAGAACTGTGGCCTTTACCAGCTGTGCCTGCCGATGGGGCTGGACAGCGCGGACACGGCGCTGCTCGACCGCTACGTGAAGAGAAGGCGCATGTTCAAGCGCGGTGAGGTGCTTTACCGCATCGGCGAAGCGTTTACTTACGTTTATGCGATCCGCAGCGGATCAGTCAAAACCTATATTTCCACCGACGATGGTCGCCTGCAAATCACCGGCTTCCACGTTCCGGGCGAACTGCTCGGGTTGAACGCCATAGACGAAAAACGCTATAACTGCGAGGCGATGGCGCTGGAAACCACGTCGGTGTGCGAAATTTCGGTGGAATGCTTCGAGGAACTGGCGAGGCAAATCCCCTCGGTGCATTACCAGATGCTCAGGATGATGAGCAAGGAGATCAAGCACAACCAGGAATTGATGCTGCTGCTCGGGAAAAAGAATGCCGAAGAGCGGCTGGCGACTTACCTGCTGTCGCTGTCGCGGCGTTTTGCGCTGCGCAATTATTCACCTACCCAGTTCAATCTAAGCATGTCGCGCGGCGACATCGGCAATTATCTGGGCATCGCCGAAGAAACTGTCTCACGCATCTTTACCCGCTTCCAGGAAGAAGGGGTGATTGCCAGCGAACGCAGGCATATCATTTTGAATGACCTCGAACGTCTGAGCGCCATTGCGCGCGAGCCGTATTCCGCTACTGCACAGGTTATTCCGCTGCCGCGCATTCCGAATCCCCGCTGATTTTTCCCGAACATCATTCGCAGCGCTTTGCTGCGAGCACTCTACCCCTGCGCCGAAATTTCATTGCATCTCTTCTTGGCATGTCGAGCAAGAAGGTTGACGCGCGTCAGGGTTCCATTGCCTAAACGCCTATATTCTGTAGGGGAATTATGGGCGTCTCAAAATTTGTCTCCATGCCACCGGTGAATAACCGGCGTCCGGCCAGATTCGGCATGACAATTTTTTGAGGGGCTATTTTAAAGATGCGTCCGATCAGCTTACCGGTAACTGCGGCAAGCTACTCCGAAGTACTTTTTAAATCGCAGTAATTAACTTTCAGGAGAAAATCATGCAAAGAAGGGTATTAATGGCCGTGGCGACAAGTGCGTTGTTTGCTTCATCCAGCGTTTTTGCGGAGGCTGGCGACTGGATGGCGCGCGTGCGCGCAGTCAATATCGACACGCACAACAGCTCCAGCCCTGTGACGGGTGCGGCGCTTAGCCGCAAGACGATCCCTGAGGTTGACTTCGGCTATTTTTTTACCGATAACATCTCGGCCGAACTGATACTGACTTATCCGCAAAAACATGAGGTGTCGCTGAACGGCGCGTTGCTGGGCACATTGAAAGAACTGCCGCCGACGTTATTGGCGCAATATCACTTTATGCCCGGCAGTTCTTTCAGCCCTTACGTGGGGGCCGGCTTGAATTACACGAGATATTCGAGTGTGGATATGCCCGGTTTTTCCACTTCCAAAAGCAGCACGGGAGGCGCACTGCAAGTCGGTTTCGATGTTCCGGTCAATAAAAACCTGTCCTTCAACGTCGACCTGAAAAAGGTTTACATGAAAATCGACGTCAATACTGCGGCAGGCGCTTATGTGACAACGCTCAAGATTGACCCTGTGCTCTTCGGTGTCGGGCTGGGCTGGAAATTTTAAGGCGCAACGAGGCTTGGCGATATTCGCTGTAACCGGATTTCGCCGCGCCTTGCTGTGAACATTCGCCCTTACGTCGCCATTCCATAGAATGCTTTTTTGAATGTCGAGCAAGAAGATTGACGCACGTCAGGGTTTCTTCCGGTGTTTGAACAGAAAATACGAAAAGCGAGGAATATGCAACCATGAGGAATATGCAACCAAGTTTCTTCCCCGCACGTTAGATAGCGTGCGTTTGTGCAGGCCGTTTGCGCGAACCTCCTTGTTGCGAACGGCCTTTTTTTTGAAGTAAATTCAGGTTTGCTCAGGATGAATAGCCTGTGCTGGATTCTTAAAGAATATACGTTCTGCCAGAAGGCAGGCGTTTGGATGGTATTTAAAACTCTTTGGCAGGGTGGGCGGAATGAATTGCCTTCCCTATCGGCAAAATGTGACCTACACTATGCACGCATTGGTTGTTGCGCCACCAAAGTTTAAGTCCGTTCTTGTGTTTCTTACCCTGTGAAAGGAATGATCATGAAACTTGGTACTTTGACAGCAGCACTGATAGCTATTTCAATCTCGACCTCTTGGGCTTTATCCAACGAACCCATCCAGCCTATCGCCGCCGCACCCGTCAAGAACAAGGCGATGGTGGAGTTGGGCAAGAAGCTTTTCTTCGATCCTCGGCTGTCCAAATCCGGTTTTATTTCCTGCAATTCCTGCCATAACCTGAGCATGGGCGGCACGGACAATTTGCAAACATCCATTGGCGACCATTGGCAGCAAGGCCCGATCAATTCTCCCACCGTGCTGAACTCGAGCATGAACCTGGCGCAGTTCTGGGATGGACGCGCGAAGGATCTGAAAGAGCAAGCGGCCGGCCCGATCGCCAACCCTGGAGAAATGGCCTTCACCCACGAACTGGCGGTGGACGTATTGCGCTCCATTCCCCAATACCGCGCCGAATTCAAGCGCGTGTTCGGGTCGGAAGATGTCAAGATCGGCATGGTGACCGATGCCATTGCGGCCTTTGAGGAAACGCTGGTTACGCCTGATTCCCGTTTCGACAAATGGCTGAAAGGCGACAAGAAGGCGCTGAACAGCACTGAGTTGGCCGGTTACAAGCTGTTCAAGGACGCCGGTTGCGTGGCCTGCCACAACGGCACTGCCGTGGGCGGCGGGTCATTCCAGAAATTCGGTTTATTTGGGGCTTACAAGACCGCCAGCAAGGCAGAAGGGCGGATTGCGGTTACCAAGCAGGATGCGGATCGCATGAACTTCAAGGTGCCGATCCTGCGCAACGTCGAACTGACCTATCCCTACTTTCACGACGGTGCGGTCTGGACGCTGGAGGAAGCGGTAGACACGATGGGCAGGCTGCAACTCGGCCGCAATTTCAGCAAGGACGAGATCGGCAACATCGTCGCCTTCCTGAAGACACTCACCGGTAAACAGCCTGATTTCAAGCTGCCGATTTTGCCGCCGTCTACGGATAAGACGCCGCGCCCCAGGCCGTTCCAGTAGACAATCGCCAACGCATGTCCTGTAGTCCCATGCGTTGTGAGTGAGGCGAATAGCGCATTCGTTTTTAAATAGCTTCAGGGAGGTATTGTGGAGACAACTCAAGCGGCATCAGTAAGATACGATATGGGCGTCGTCAGGTGGTTTTCCATCGCGGCGGTGATCTATTTGGTGGTGGGCACGTTTCTCGGTGTGTGGATCGCATCAGAGTTGGCGTGGCCGTTCTTGAATTTCGACATCGCCGAAATCACTTTCGGGCGCTTGCGCCCGTTGCATACCAACGCGGTGATTTTTGCGTTTGGCGGCTGTACCTTGATGGCCACCGGCTTTTACATTGTGCAGCGCACCGGTTCGACCAGGCTGTGGAGCAATAACCTGGCGTGGTTCACCTTCTGGGGATGGAACCTGATCATCGTGCTGGCCGTGATTACCTTGCCGCTCGGGATCACCCAATCCAAGGAATATGCCGAACTGGAATGGCCGATCGATATCCTGATCGCCATTATCTGGCTCGCGTTCGGGCTGAATTACATCATGACTATTGCGATTCGCAAGGTTTCGCATATCTACGTGTCCAACTGGTTCTTCATGGGCATGATCATCATGATCACTTACCTGCATGTGGTAAACAGCCTCGCCATTCCGGTCAGCCTGACCCAGTCCTACTCCATCTTCTCCGGCGTGCAGGATGCGATGGTGCAGTGGTGGTGGGGACACAATGCGGTGGGGTTCTATCTGACCGCCGGCTTCCTGGGCATCATGTATTACTTCGTGCCCAAGCAAGCGAACCGCCCGGTGTTCTCGTATCGCCTGTCCGTGCTGCACTTCTGGACGCTGATGTTTGGCTACGTGTGGCTGGGCGCGCACCATCTGCAATACACCGCGTTGCCCGACTGGACCGGCTCCCTGGGCGCCGCGATTTCGCTGGCGATGATCATCCCGTCCTGGGGCGGAGCGATGAACGGCATGATGACCCTGTCCGGCGCCTGGGATCGCTTGCGCACCGATTACATCCTGCGCTTCCTAGTGGTCTCCCTGGCGTTCTACGCGATGTCCACCTTCGAAGGTCCGGTGATGTCGATCAAGACCGTGAATGCCCTGTCCCATTACACCGACTGGACGGTCGGCCACGTGCACTCCGGTGCGCTGGGCTGGGTGGCGATGGTTTCCATCGGCGCGCTTTACCATCTGGTGAAAAAGCTGTGGAACACCGAAATGTATTCCGACAACCTGGTCAATGTGCACTTCTGGCTGTCCACCATCGGCACCGTGGTCTACGTCGTGGCGATGTGGGTGTCCGGAATCATGCAGGGTCTGATGTGGCGGGATTACGACGAATACGGCACCTTGACCTATACCTTCGTCGAGTCGGTTTCCGCGATGCATCCGTATTATGCGATGCGCGCCATCGGCGGGATCATCTTCAATCTGGGTGCCTGGATCATGCTGTACAACGTGGTGATGACGGTGCGCAAGGCGAGTGCGGCGCGCGCTACCCATGCCGTTCCTGCTAAAGCATAAGGAGTGAAACATGTCTGATCACGATAAAATCTATTCGACCAAGTTCCAGGACAAGATTGAACGCAGCACCGTCCTGATGTTCGTCATGGTCGCTATCGTTGTGGCGATTGGCGGCATCGTGGAAATCGTCCCGCTGTTCTATCTGGACCGCACCATGACCCACCTGTCGCCTGATGTAAAAGGCAAGGTGGGCAGCAAGGAAATCTCCCCGATCGTCTGGCAACGCCAGCCCGGACAGTCGCTGGATGACTGGAAACCGGGCGATGGCGTGCGCCCCTACAAGCCGCTGGAGCTGGCGGGGCGCGATGTTTACGTCCGCGAAGGCTGCTACCTGTGCCATTCGCAAATGATCCGCCCGTTCCGCGACGAGAAGGATCGTTATGGGCACTACTCGGTATCTTCCGAATCCATGTACGACCATCCTTTTCAGTGGGGTTCCAAGCGCACCGGCCCTGATCTGGCGCGTGTCGGCGGCAAATACTCGGACGAGTGGCATCGCCGCCATCTGAAATATCCGCGCGAAGTGGTGCCTGAGTCTGTCATGCCCAACTATGTCTTCCTGGGCAAAAGCAAAGTGAATGCCGTGCAAATAAAGAAAAACATGGAGGCGATGCGCAGCATGCCTTTTTATCCGGCTCCTTACACCGATGCGGATATTGCCAGTGCCAAAGATGCTGTGGAAGGCAAGACTGAGCTGGATGCCGTGGTTGCCTACCTGCAGAGCCTGGGCAATCACATTAAATTCACTGAAGGCGTGAATTACCGTGACTAAGCTGCTGGGTTATCTGGGCATGGACGCGGCCGCCATGACCATCAATGACTGGCTCGGGGTATTTTTTTCCGTAGCGGTGTTCATTGGCATGGTCTATGTTTATGTCATGGTGTTTCGTCCGGCAAACAAGGGCAAGTTCGAGTCACAGCGCGGCATGGCGCTGGATGACGAAGATCATATCGATGCAGGAGAAATAAAATGAGCGAAAAACACGAGGCATCAGGCGTATCGACAACCGGGCATGTGTGGGACGACGATCTGGCGGATCTCACCAACGAGCCGCCAAAATGGTGGATGCTAGGCTTGACCGCCAGCGCATTGTTCGTGGTGGTGTACTGGCTATACTATCCCTCCATCCCGTTTGCCACGACAAATGGCTTTTTCAAGGGTATCGGCGGCTGGACGGCGATCAAGGAAATGGAAGCCGATGTGGGCGAGGTGGAGGCAGTGCGCGGCAAATTCGAAGCCAGGCTCAAGGGCATGACACCGGCAGCCATCCTGGCGGACAGCGAATTGACCGAGTACGTCACCCGTTCCGGCAAGGTATTGTTTGGCGACAATTGCGCTGCCTGTCACGGCCAGAACGGTATCGGCACGCACGATAAGGAAGGGCTGTTTGCGCCGATCCTGAACGACGACGACTGGCTGTATGGTGGCAAGATCGAAGATATCCATGCCTCCATCGAAGGCGGCCGTCAAGGCATGATGATGGCGCACAAGGATATGCTGTCCGCCGCCGAGATCGATGCCTTGGCCAACGCAGTCGCGAAAGGCCAGCCAACTTCCACGCCGTTGTTTGCGGCAAAGGGTTGTACGGCTTGCCACGGCGAGGACGGCAAGGGTAATCAGGCCATGGGTTCGGCCAACCTGGTCGACAAGATATGGCGTTTTGAAGTAAGGAACGACAAGCTGAACGACGCCGAGAATATGAAGAGGCTGGTCGAGGGCAGCAAGCGCACCATTACCTACGGCGTAAACTCGGGCGACCCGCAAGGCCGCGCGGCAGTCATGCCGTCGTTTAAGGAAGCCGGCAAACTGAGCGATACCGAAATCAAGAAGCTGGCGGTGTACGTATACAAATTCGGTGGCGGTCAATCCGATGCACCCGCTGCCGCAGCAGCGCCAGCCGCTGGAGCCGCCAAGTAAGCAGCCACAGGCTTCATGCACGCATGGAAAGGAGGAGAGCTGAATCTCCTCCTTTTTTCATCCTGGAAACAAGACGGTTTTTGAGCGGTAACGATATAAACAGCGGTTGCTATGTTCGCCTATTGATTTTGGAATAGCGTAACCCCACATAATCCATCGGGCCAGTCAGGAGTGAGAGTGTGAACATGGAAACAGAACGAAAGGAAGCGGGTTCTGTCACTGGAATCTATCAGGAGCTTGAACACTGGAATGTGAATACGGGCGACAAGACCATTCATGCCAAACGCATGCCCGGCTTTTTTCGCACTATAAAAAACTACACTCAAGCGCTCTATCTGCTGTTCTTCCTCGTTCCCTATTTGCGCTGGAACGGCAAGCAGGCCATTCTGTTCGATATCACCCATAACCAGTTCCACTTCTTTAATCTGACGGTGCTGCCACAGGACATCTGGATGTTGTCGCTGCTGCTGCTGTTGCTGGCGATGGTGCTGTTCGCGGTGACTTCGGTGGCGTCGCGGGTGTGGTGCGGCTATTTCTGCTTCCAGACTGCGTGGACCGACTGGTTCACCTGGATAGAAGACAAGATCGAAGGCAATCCCCAAGCCCGGCGCAAGCTGGACGCCGCACCCTGGAGCGCGGGGAAAATCTGGAAGAAATCCCTCAAGCATTTCATCTGGATGTCGATTTCCCTCCTTACCGGCATCAGCTTTTCAATCTGGTTCGTGGATGCCTACGATTATTGGAACAAGCTGGTGCATTTTCAGTTGCCGCTGGTCGGCTGGGTGACGCTGGCTACGATTTTTTTTGGCACGTATATTCTGGCCGCGTTGTTGCGCGAGCAGGTCTGCATGTGGATGTGTCCCTACGCGCGTATCCAGGGCGTGATGACGGATTCGCAAACGATCTTGCCGGTATATGATTTCAGGCGCGGCGAGCCGCGCGGCAAGCTGCATCGCAAAGCGGGCGAGGGAGGAGGCGCGGTGCAAGGCGACTGCATCGATTGCTTCCAGTGCGTGCAGGTGTGTCCGACCGGCGTGGATATCCGCGATGGGCAGCAATTGGGTTGCATCACTTGCGGCCTGTGCCTGGATGCCTGCGATTCCATCATGGATAAGGTGGGCAAGCCGCGCGGCTTGATACGCTATGCCTCGCTAAACGAGCTGGAGGGCAAGCCCGCCAGGAAGATGTACCAGCATCCGCGCACGCTGGTGTATATCGGCATTATCCTGATCGCCTTTGGCGGAATCGTTTATGGCCTGACACACCTGGGCTCGGTGGTGCTGAAGGTGATACCGGAGCGCCAGCCATTGTATGTTTACCTGAGCGACGGTTCGATACAGAACAAATACGAATTAAAGGTCTTGAACAAAACCGACAGCGATCTCCGGATTGGGGTTACCGCAGAGGGTGGCGTGAGAGATCAGGTGATTATCGGCGCCGAAAAACCCTTGCTGGCGCGCCATGGCCGCAGCACTTCTTTCACCCTTTTTGTCAGGGCACCCGGCCAGAACATCAAAATGGAGGTGACGCCGATTGAGTTCCGTATCCAGAGCATCGACGATCCGCTCATCGGCGCTGAATACAAGACCAAATTCAACGGCCCCGCTGTTGACTTGGGGCGAAGAATAATTTCAGGAATGGGGAACGCAAAATGATTTCGCAATACAACAAAAAAGGCTTACGCAACCCCTGGTTCCTCGGGATGATTGGGTTGATCGTTGTGGTGCTGGGCGTGAACGGCACCTTCATCTGGCTGGCCATGCAAAATCGCCCGGCGCTGGTGGATCGGGAGTACAGCACCAAAGACCGCAAATCGGATACCGCCGCACTAAACGATCTTCAGGCGCACAGAATCCTTGCGTGGAAAACCACCATCAAACAGCCCAAGGTCATCGTGATGAATTCGCCGACGGCCTACGAAATCGGCGTGGAGGATCGCACGGGTATGCCGGTCAGCGGGACAATGGAAGTGTTAGCCTACCGCGCGTCCGATGCGCGCCAGGACTTCACCACGGCTTTCAGGGAAACATCGCCGGGCAACTATCAGGGTTATATCAACTTTCCGCTCAAGGGCTATTGGGAATTGCGCATCCGCAGCCAACGCGGAGAGGAAATATTTGAGGTCAATACCGACAGGTTCACGGTTGCCGCCGCGCCCTGACGGGAGGTTGGCACAGGGGTAAGCCTTAAAAAATACTTGTCGAATTGGGTAATTTTGGTTTAGAAAAGGAGCTGTATACTGTTTATAAGTTAACCGGACACTTCTGGAAATCCAACATGACTAACGCCGAGTCGCCGCAGCAAACTGCCACATTGACTATCGAGCAATCTCTCCAACAAGCCATCGCTCACCAACAGGCAGGCCAGTTACAAGAAGCCGGAGAACTCTACCGGGTCATTCTTCAAGCTCATCCGAATCATCCGGAGGCCAACTACAACATGGGGGGCTTGGCGGTACAGATGAAACAGCCCGCAGCCGGCCTGCCCTATTTCATGGCCGCACTGGATGCCGAACCGGCGCGCGGGCAATACTGGTTGAATTACATCGACGCACTGTTCCAGGCCGGCCAGTTGGAAGATGCGCGGCAGGTGCTGGCGCTCGCACAACAGCAGGGGTTGCAGGGGGATGCGGTAGAAGCTCTGGCGCTGCGTTTGAAAGGTGGCGCGCAGGTCGCCGAGCAAGCCAATGCAGAACATCAGCAAGCCTTAAAGGAATCGCTACCCGTTTCACCGACAGCCCCGCAAAACAGCCAGAAAGCCGCCAAGACCAAACCTGCCAAGCCGAATAAATCGGCCGGAAAATTTGCCCCACACAAGGGGAAAATCCCCAGTCCTCAAGAGATCAATACACTGGTGGACATGTTCAACCAAGGGCGGTTTACGGAAGCGGCAAGCCTCGCCCAGGCGATGACGGAGCGCTTCCCTCTGCACGAGTTTGGCTGGAAGGCGTTGGGCGCACTGTTCAAGCAGATGGGGCGGAGTGCAGATGCGCTGACCCCCATGCAAAAAGCAGCAGCACTGTCGCCGGGTGACGTCGAGGCGCATTACAACCTGGGCGTCACCCTCCAGGATATGGGCCGTTTGATCGAGGCCCAAATCAGCTACCGACGGGCATTAAAGATCAACCCTAATTATGCTGATGCACATAGCAATCTGGGCGTCATCCTTCAAGAGTTGGGGCGACTGGATGAGGCAGAAACCAGCTACCGACGGACGCTGCAGATCAGCCCGGATTACGCTAAGGCGCACAGCAACCTAGGCGCTATTCTTCAAAAGTTGGGAAGGCTGGACGAGGCCGAGGCCAGCTTTCGACGAGTGCTGCAGATCAGCCAAGATAATGCCGAGGCGCATAGCAACCTGGGAAATGCACTCAAGGATCTGGGCCGGTTGGCCGAGGCCGAGGCCAGCTACCGACGGACGCTACAGATCAACCCGGATTATGCTGCGGCGCATAGCAACCTGGGTATCATCTTTCACGAATTGGGCCGATTGGACGAGGCCGAAGCCAGCTACCGGCGGGTGCTGGAGATCACCCCGGATAATGCTGAGGCGCATTACAATTTGGGTAACATCCTCAAGGAGTTGGGCAGGCTAGACGAGGCCGAGGCCAGTTACCGAAAGGCGCTGGAGATTAAACCTGATTTCGTTGAGGTGCATAGCAACCTGGGAAATACACTCAAGGAGCTGGGCCGGTTGGCCGAGGCCGAGGCCAGCTACCAGCGGGCGCTGCAGATCAACCCGGATTATGCTGCGGCGCATAGCAACCTGGGCATCATCCTTCACGAATTGGGCCGATTGGACGAGGCCGAAATCAGCTACCGGCGGGCGCTGGAAATCGAGCCGAATTACGCTGACGCGCACAGCAATCTGGGCATCACCCTCAAGGGGCTTGGCCGACTAGACGAGGCCGAAGCCAGCTACCGGCGGGCGCTGGAGATCACCCCGGATTGTGCTGAGGCGCATTATAATTTGGGTAATATCCTCAAGGAGTTGGGCAGGCTAGACGAGGCCGAGGCCAGCTACCGGCGGGCGCTGCAGATTAAACCCGATTTCGTTGAGGTGCATAGCAATCTGGGTATCACCCTCAAGGATCTGGGCCGGTTGGCCGAGGCCGAGGCCAGCTACCAACGGGCGCTGCAAATCAAGCCGGATTATGCTGCGGCGCATGGCAACCTGGGTATCACTCTCAAGGAGTTGGGCAGGCTAGACGAGGCCGTAGCCAGCCACCGGCGGGCGCTGCAGATCGAACCGAATAACGCTAATACGCATAACAACCTGGGAGACTCCCTCCAGTATATGAACCGGTTAAACGAGGCCGAAGCCAGCTACCGGCGGGCGCTGGAGATCGATCCGGTTTTTGATATGGCGCACAGCAACCTGCTTTTTTGCCTTCTTCACAATGAAACAGCGGATGCGGAGATGTTGTTTTCTGAACACCTTCGCTTTGGTGAGCAATTCGAGGCTCCCCTGCGAACCAGTTGGCCCCAGCACAGCAACTCGCGAAACCCGGATCGCTGCCTGCAAGTTGGTTTTGTCTCCGGTGATTTGCGTGACCATGCGGTGGCTTCCTTTATCGAGCCGGTGCTGGCGCACCTGGCGAGGTATCCGCAATTGTCATTGCACGCCTACGCTAACCACAGTATGGACGACAGTATCACCCAACGTCTGCGCGGATATTTTGCACACTGGTATCCGATTGTCGGCCTGTCGGACGCGGCACTGGCGGAAAAAATCCGTGCTGACAGTATCGACATCCTGATCGATCTCTCGGGCCACACTGCTAAAAATCGCCTGTTGGTCTTTGCCTGCAAACCGGCGCCGGTGCAGGCCAGTTGGATGGGTTATCCCGGCACCACGGGCTTGAGCGCGATGGATTACTATCTGGCAGATCGGTTTTTTCTGCCACTTGGGGAATTCGATAGTCAATTCACGGAAAAAATTGTGCGCTTACCGGCCGGCGTACCTTTTTTGCCTTTCAAAGGTGCGCCGCCGGTCAATGCCCTGCCTGCCCTGAGCAACGGCTATATGACCTTCGGCAGCTTCAACCGTTTGAGCAAACTCAGCCGGTCAGTCATCGCACTATGGTCGCAACTTCTGCGCGCGCTACCAGATTCCAGAATGGTGCTGGGTGCCATGCCTCAAGATGGAAAAAATGATACGTTGATCGATTGGTTTGCGCAGGAAGGTATCGCGCGGGAACGCCTGAGTTTCCATCCGCGTAGCGGTATGGAACACTACCTGAGCCTGCATCATCAAGTAGATATCTGTTTGGATACGTTCCCTTATAACGGCGGCACTACGACCCTTCATGCGCTATGGATGGGTGTGCCGACACTAACCTTGGCGGGCAGCACAACGGCGGGTCGGCCGGGCGTCACGATTCTCAGCCATGCTGGCCTGGATGAGTTTGTAGCCTATGATGCAGCGGATTTCGTGCAGAAGGGCTTGCCTTGGGCCGGCAATCTTGCCGCGCTGTCTGATATCCGGGCAGGTTTGCGGGAACGCTTTGCGCAGTCGGCGATGGGACAGCCAGCGGTGGTTGCTGCAGGCGTTGAACGTGCCTTGCGCATCATGTGGCAACGCTGGTGTGCAGGCCTGCCGCCGGAATCATTTGAAGTGTCATTGCAAGATGTTAACAGCACGATGCAGGAGGCCAGCAAATGACGGCTTCACGGGGAGACACGCCAATTTATGTCACGCAGCCTTCCTTGCCACCGCTGGAAGAATTTATTCCCTATCTGCAACAAATTTGGGACAGTAAATGGCTGACCAATAGCGGCCCGTTTCACCAGCAATTTGAACAGGCATTATGCGACTACCTGGGCGTGAAGCATCTTGCCCTGTTCACCAACGGCACCCTTGCACTGGTTACCGCCCTGCAAACCTTGCGCATCACGGGCGAAGTCATCACCACGCCATATTCTTTCGTGGCAACAGCCCATTCGCTGCTGTGGAACGGGATCAAACCGGTGTTTGTGGACATCGACCCGATCACGCTCAATCTCGATCCTGACAGGATCGAGGCCGCCATCACCCCGCAAACCACCGCCATCATGCCGGTACACTGCTACGGGCACCCCTGTGATGTGGATCGTATCCAGAAGATTGCCGACAACTATGGGCTGAAAGTCATCTACGACGCCGCCCACGCCTTTGGTGTGCAATGCCATGACGGCAGCGTGCTCAACCACGGCGACCTGTCGGTGCTGAGCTTTCACGCCACCAAAGTGTTCAACACCTTCGAAGGCGGCGCCATCGTCTGCCACGATGCCAAAACCAAGCAGCGTATTGACCACCTGAAAAACTTTGGCTTTGTGGACGAGGTGACCGTGGTCGCTCCCGGCATCAACGGCAAGATGAGCGAAATCAATGCCGCCTTTGGCTTGTTGCAACTAAAAAGCATTGATGAAGCCCTGCAAAAGCGCAAAGCCATTGATGCCCGTTACCGGGAGTCCTTGGCCGGGATCAAGGGTATCCATTGCCTGTCGGCTGCAGGCGAAAAGGTGGCCAACTACGCCTACTTCCCGATTCTGGTGCAGCCGGACTATCCCTTGAGCCGTGATGCGTTGTATCAAAAGCTACAGGATAACGGTATTTATGCGCGCCGGTATTTCTACCCGTTGATAAGCGATTTTCCGATGTACCGTGGAATGCCTTCGGCGGCGCATGCGAATTTGCCGGTGGCGAGAAAAGTGGCGGAGCAGGTGATTTGTTTGCCTATCTACCCCGATCTCTCCGGTGAACAGGTCGATTCAATAGTTGAACTTATCGCATGCTAAGCGGGTAATGGAAAGTCTTGCCATCATGCGGCACCATTTGCCCATGTTCGTTAATGATAGGATGCAATTTCTTGCGTCCTGTGCGGACTTTGATCTAACACAAGGATAGTGATGCGACTAACAGACCAGCAGCGCGCCATAATTCGCGCAACCGTTGCTGAAACCTTTGGTGCAGGGGCCGATGTGTGGCTGTTTGGATCAAGGGTGGATGACAGCAAGCGAGGGGGGGACATCGATCTTTTGATTGAAACAGATCAAGTTGACGTCGATGCAATAGCACGAGCTGAAATTTCCTTCCTGACCAAGATACAAATGAAACTGGGCGAGCAAAAAATAGATGTGCTGCTGGATTACCCCTCGCGTAAAACCCGCCCGCCCATTTTTTCCGTTGCCAAACAAACCGGTGTTTTGCTATGAGTAACGATGTTTCATCACTTCGACTGCAAGACGCCTGGCGCGAATGCGAGCGCAACGTTTATCACCTGTCTCGTGCATTAACATCGCTCGGTTCCATTTTGCCGATGACTGGGGAGAGGCTCGAGTATCTGACCGATGCGCAGGTGCAAGCGCTAGACCAATTCATCCTGCGCTTTACAAAATTGCAGGATGCGATGGGCGGTCGTTTGTTTCCGGCTATTCTGCAATATCTGCAAGAGCAATATGAAGAACGCCCAATGTTGGACAAACTCAACCGGCTGGAAAAACTAGGGTATATCCAAAGTGCAGAGGCATGGCAGAACATTCGTAATGCCCGCAACAAATTCGCCCATGATTATCCCGATGACTGGGAAAAGAATGCCGCACTAATCAATGTGGCCTGCGAAGCCGCTGCAGATATGTACAACATTCTGGCGGGCATAGAGAAGAAGTTGAAAATCGATCAGCCGCTTCTTGAATTGGGTAAGGCTTTGACTGTGGCTTATCCAAAACCATCGTCTCGCTGCAAATAGCCAGTTGAAAATGAAGGCTGTCGCCATCATGCAGCAGGGTTTCTTCTTCGGCATCGGTCATTTTCAGGCGATCGTGGCAGATAGGCTAGCGCCATGAAAAGGAGAGTGTTGGTTTTTCCTGCCGGAACCGAAATCGGCCTGGAGATATTTCATGCACTCGAGCATTGCAAGGAGGTGAGTCTGTTCGGTGCCGGCCAGGATATTTCGAACCCGGCCCGCTTTGTTTATCCGGCCTATCACGTTCTCCCCGCCATCAGCGAGCCGGGATGGGTGGATGCTTTAATCGCACTTTGCCGATCGCTGCATATCGACTATATCTTTCCCGCTTACGACGATGTGATTGTCGCGTTGAGCCGCGAGGCTGAAAAATTGCCTGCCAAGGTGATCTCTTCACCATCGAGGGCATGCGAAATCACGCGCTCCAAGTCGGAGACCTATCGCGCCCTCGATGGCATCGTTCGCGTGCCGCGCCTGTATGCGTCGGCAGAAGAGGTCGATAGCTATCCGGTTTTCGTCAAACCGGATCGGGGGCAAGGGTCTTTCGGAATCGCCAGAGTCGATGACAAGGAGGCGCTCGTTGCGGCGCTCCGTGCGATTCGCGATCCGATAATTTGCGAATTCCTGCCAGGCGAGGAATATACCGTCGACTGTTTTTCGGATCGGGAAAAAGGTGTGTTGTTTGCCGGGGCGCGCAGTCGCCGCCGGACGCGTAACGGCATTTCGGTCAATACGCTCACGGAAGCTTTGCCCGAAGCGACCGTGATGGCGAAACTCATCGGGCGCGAACTCGGACTGCACGGGGCCTGGTTCTTTCAGTTGAAGCGTGCTCAAGACGGGCAGCTGGCATTGCTGGAAATCGCTCCGCGCATCGCTGGCGCGATGGCAGCTCATCGGGTTGCGGGTATCAATTTCCCCTTGTTGAGTATTTTCGAGGCAGAGCGCCTTCCTTTATCGGTGCATCCTCTTAAAGGGGTAGTTGAACTGGATCGGGCGTTGGGAAATCGCTATCGACATTCGATTGAGTTTGCCACGTTATATATCGATTTGGACGATACTTTGCTCGTTAATGACCGCATCAATATTCTGGCGGTAAAGTTACTGTTTCAGTGCATCAACAACGGAAAAAAGGTCGTGCTGCTCACCCGGCATCGGGGCGATTTGGATCGGACGCTGGCGAAACACCGCTTGTCAGGCTTGTTCGATGAAATAATCCACCTCGGCGAGGCGGAAAAGAAGTCGTCTCACATCAAAGACGATGCGGCGATTTTTGTAGATGATAGTTTTGCGGAGCGTATGGATGTGGCAGAGCGCTGCAATATTCCAACTTTCGATTGCAGTATGATTGAGCTGCTTACCGAACAGGCGGAATTCCTGAATGGAGATAGATGATGGGCGATTCAAACAAGGAAATGGAATTTCTTGAAAGCGTGACGCATACCTACGTTACGAGCGACAGCCCGCAGGACAGGCTCATCAAGACACTCGCGGTGCGCACATTCCAGCCGTACATGCAGCGCGGAAAACGCGCGCTGGAATTCGGCTGTTGCGACGGTTTCATGACCGGACTCATTGCGGGGCACGTCGATCAGCTAACGGTCGTTGACGGCTCACAGACATTCATCGACATGGCCAAGAAACGGGTTCCCGATAACGTGGAATTCGTGCATGCGCTGTTTGAGGATTTCTCGCCTGGTTGCAAGTTTGATTACATCTTCGCCACTTATGTGCTGGAACATGTCGGCGATGCGGTCGGTTTTCTGAAGATCGCGAATCGGTTGTTGGCCGAAGACGGGCTGCTGTTCCTGGTGGTGCCCAATGCCCGCGCCTTTTCCCGTCAGCTTGCACGCCACATGGGGCTGCTCGACGATCTTTTCGCGCTGACGCCGAACGACATCAATCATGGCCATCGTCGGGTATATGACCGCATCGCACTGAACCGTGATATCGCATCCGCCGGCATGTTGCAGGTCGGTCAAGGAGGGCTCTTGCTCAAGTTGCTGGCCGATTTTCAGATGGATACGCTGATCGAAAACGGAATTCTCGGTGAGCCGCAACTGGAGGGGTTGTACAAAATGGGGTTCGAGTACCCCGATCTGGCCGGCAGCTTGTTTTCGGTTTGTCGGCGGCCGTGATAGCCGCTGGTCTGTGTGATTGATTTAGAAAGAACGAAAAATGGCATCCAATCTCAGTTTTCTGGAGAAGAATGCGATGCGCACTCCAAGCCTGGAGGAGCTGCTTCCGCTACCGGCGCCCTTGGGCTTGTGCATCGAGCCCACTAACCGCTGCAACTTTAGTTGCAGTTTTTGCCCCGTACATTTGGAGGAATTCCCCGATGTCGTCGGAGGGCTGCGCTTCATGGACTTTGCCTTGTTCGAGAAAGTTGTCCATGATGTCAAGGCAACGGGTCAGCGATTGGTCAATCTGAATTTGTATGGTGATGGCGAGCCTTTTCTTAACAAGCGCCTGTTAGACATGATTCGTCTTGCGGCGCAAATGCAAATCGCACAAAACATCATCGTTACCTCCAACGGATCTGCCATTACCGAGGGAAACGCTATTGCGTTGCTTGATTCTGGCCTTACTCATCTGCGGGTTTCCATTTACGGCATAGATGAGGATTTTCATCGGCACATCACCGGCTCACCCATCACTCCCGCTCAAGTGCATGCCAACATTGACAGGTTGCGAAAGTTGCGCGATGCGCGTGGCAGCCGGTTGCCTCATATCTATGTGAAGATGATCGGAACCAGCGAGACTAGTTCGCAACTTGAACGTTTCCGGGAGCTATACGCCGATGTGGCCGACGAGGTAAACGTGGAGAATCCCATCAACTGGAACGGATATAACGATAACGATTTGGTGGGAGCGCTGGACCCCGAGCATGAGTGTAACCTGACCCTTGTGCAAGGCTGGCACAAGCAGAAGGGACAGTCGAATCACCACAAGCAGATTTGCACCACTCCATTCTTGTCGCTCAACGTCAAATCGGACGGTGTCGTGACTATCTGCATCGTGGATTGGAACAAGGGTACGGCAGTCGGCGATATCACTCGCGAATCACTGGCAGACATCTGGCATGGCGAGCGTCTGCGCGCGTTCAGGCGCATGCATATCGAGGGCCGCCGCAGTGAAAATCCTTCGTGCCGCAATTGTCAGGTGCTATATAACAGCCCCGACAATATCGATGCGCTAGCATCCGCCGACCCAGAGCGTTTGCTTTATTACCCGCATCCATCAGGCCATAATCGCTAGCAGGCCCATCATGACCAAAAAAATACAGCATGGAAATGGCAGCAAGCCAATTTTGATTTTCCCCGGCGGCATGCCGCGCTCGCTGGAATACTTGCAAAACTGCCTGCGCGATGGGCTGCCTGTCATCGGTGCATCCTCGCTCGACTATGATGTCTCGCGGGAGAAATATCCGTCGTGGCTGTTCTTGCCCTACATTGCCCAGTCCGGGTTTGATGAGGCTCTGAAGCAGGCAATTGTGGAATTCGGTATCGGGGGGGTCTATTCGCCCAATCCGGTAGTTTGGGGCTACCTCAACCGCAAGCTGAAGGATATCGCCCCGGGTGTTGCGCTGGTGAACGAATCGCCGGTGGGCGCGGAATTGAGCGGCTACCGGGCCGCCCGAGCCTGGGCGCGTTCCCGGCTCGATCAGCCGCTTCCGGTGGCCTCCGCGCTGATGCCCAAAACGCACCTGTCGGAAATCGAACTGGCCTCCTTGTTCCGGCATGCGGAGTTGATCCCCGGTATGTGCGACTGTGAAAAATTCTGCGCGCTGTATGAGATTGCACGCCGCAGCCCAGCCGGAGATGTGGTGGAGATCGGGAGCTGGTGGGGGAAGTCCGCCTTCATCCTGGCAAGGCTGGCGCGTTGCTATGGAATAGGCAATTTGCTGTGTGTGGACCCTTGGTCGAATGAACATCTCGTGCAAAATGACGAAAAGGGACTGGTGGACGCCGAATCGGCACGTCTGGATGCCGAGGAGGCACTGGCGGTTTTCGAGATGAACCTGCTCCCATACAGCGCCAATCACGTCAATTATCTGCGCATGCCCTCGACGGACGGCGCGAAGCATTATCGCGAACACCGGAGTGCTACCACCTCATCATTTGGAACCACGAGTTATTGCGGGCATATTGCGATCCTGCATATTGACGGCAATCACAGTTATGCCGCCGCCAAGGCCGACATTGCATCCTGGAGCGGGTTTGTTGTTGACGGCGGGTGGATGATTGTTGACGACTATATTTGGCCGTATGGCGATGGTCCGCAACGGGCCGGCGATGAGTTCCTGGCGGAAAATAAAGACAGGATTGATGTTGCTTTTGTGATGGGTAGCGCCCTATTGGTCCAATTGTCACATGCAGCATAGACATGAAGCCAAAACAGCTCGCATTTGCAAGCAGTAATACATTGACTATGGGTGTCTTCGGATTTTGCTTCGCTTCATCCGGGCCACAACAAAGCGTAAGGCCAATGTAACTACTGATGAGGCTCTAAATATTGGACTAAGACGCGATGAAATTGCGTTTAGACGCTACTTATAGCCATCTGGCCAGGCTGCCCAAAAACGACAGCCAAGTCTTGGTTATCATGAATTGCTCTTACTGCAACAAAGAAATTCAAAATTCCCCTAAAGTTTTCCCGTCCCGTTCCGATAACTCTACTAACGGCGGTTGACAAGCTTGCAACATCAGGCAAACCAAAGTGAACGGCAACCAAGCCGGACAATAAACTTTAAGGAGAACTAAAATGGCACAAGTTATCAACACCAACGTAGGCGCCCTGTTCGCTGGATCAGCCCTGAACAAATCGGCGATTGCGCTGCAAACCGCCCAGCAACGCCTGTCTTCCGGCCTGCGCATCAATAGCGCCAAGGATGACGCTACCGGCTTGGCCACCGCCACCGGTTACGATACCTCGATTCGAGCAACGAACGTGACCATTCGCATGGCAAATGACGCTGTTTCGCTGGCGCAAACCGCCGATGGCTATCTGGGCCAAATCACGGAAAACCTGCAACGCATGTCTGAAGTGCTGAAACAAGTCCCGGCGGGCAATGCTGAAACTACCGCGCTTATCGCTGAAAATACCCGTATTAATGCGCTGGTTATCAACTCGGTTGCGGTTGCCGGGGGTCCGACGGCGGCTTACGGCACCAAGCCGTCGCTTACTGGCACTACCGCATCTGTCGCTGCAGATCTTACCGCTGTAACAACTTCACGCGCCACCTTCGGTGCCGACATGTCGGGGCTGGCATCTACCGTTGCCACCTTGCAGACCGCTTCGGTGAACTTGTCGGCCGCGTTTAGCCGCGTCATGGACACCGACTACGCCGCAGAAACTACAAGCATGACCCGCAACAACATTCTGCAACAAGCGGGAACGGCAGTGCTGGCGCAGGCGAACCAGACGCCAAACACCGTGTTGACTTTGCTGCGTTAATCGGTCAATACAGCTAATACCTAAGGAGAATTAAAATGGCACAAGTCATCAACACCAACGTAGGCGCCCTGTTCGCTGGATCAGCCCTGAACAAATCGGCGATTGCGCTGCAAACCGCCCAGCAACGCCTGTCTTCCGGCCTGCGCATCAATAGCGCCAAGGATGACGCTACCGGCTTGGCCACCGCCACCGGTTACGATACCTCGATTCGAGCAACGAACGTGACCATTCGCATGGCAAATGACGCTGTTTCGCTGGCGCAAACCGCCGATGGCTATCTGGGCCAAATCACGGAAAACCTGCAACGCATGTCTGAAGTGCTGAAACAAGTCCCGGCGGGCAATGCTGAAACTGCCGCACTTGCCGCGGAAAACGTCCGTATTAACGCGCTGGTTGTTAACTCGGTTGTGGTTGCCGGGGGTCCGGCTGCGGCTTACGGCACCAAGCCGGTACTGACTGCCATTACTGCTGGTGCGACCGCTGCGAATGTCACTACAGATCTCGGTCTTGTAACCACTTCACGCGCCACCTTCGGCGCCGACATGTCGGGGCTGGCATCTACCGTTGCCACCTTGCAGACCGCTTCGGTGAACTTGTCGGCCGCGTTTAGCCGCGTCATGGACACCGACTACGCCGCAGAAACTACAAGCATGACCCGCAACAACATTCTGCAACAAGCGGGAACGGCAGTGCTGGCGCAGGCGAACCAGACGCCAAACACGGTGCTGACTTTGCTGCGTTAACCTTGGTAGTATAATGAATGCCTGACCGGACAACCGGTTGGGCATTTGGAGCAAAGGAGATCAAAAATGATTATCCAGAATAGCACCACAAATCAGGCGGCAGCGCCTGCTAGGCTCGCCAGCGATGGCGAGCCTAATGCCGTTATTACCGCACCCTCGAATGCAGAAGCGCAGTCTAGCGTTGCAGTTGCGCAAGTTGCCTCCCAGCAGCCTTCATCTCAGCAGTTGCAGAACGCGGTGGACGGCATCAACCAGGCAATGCGGCAGTCAAACCAGAATCTGGAATTCAGCGTGGATCCCGGTACAAAAAAGCCGATCGTCAAGATGGTGGACACGCAAACCGGCGAGTTGATTCGTCAATTTCCATCGGAAGAGACGCTGGCGATTGCACGTTCGATAGACCAATTCCTGCAACGGCAGGGTCTATTGTTGAACCAAAAAGTATAGTCCGGGAGATAAAGCCATGGCAACCTCATCAGTAGCGTCGTCAAGTGTGGGACTTGATGTCCCCAGCCTCGTCGCGCAGTTAATGGCGGTCGAGCGGCAACCGATCGATAAAATCAACACGAGGGTAGCCAGCTACCAGACCAAAATTTCGTCTTTTGGCACGATCAGAGGATTAGTCTCGGGTTTTCAAACCGCTTTGCAGAGTTTGAAAAACAGCTCGTTGGGATTTAGCGCCACTCCATCCGATACCAGCGTTTTTTCCGCCTCTGCCGCCAGCACGGCAGTAGCGGGCACTTATGCGATTAACATCACCGCGCTGGCGCAAGCTACTCAGCTTGCCGCTGCCGGGCAAGCCAGCGATATCAGCGCTATTGCGGCTACCGGGCCTTCAACGGTGACTTTCACTGTCGGCGGCGTCAATACAAATATCACGATAGCGGCAGGCGCTACGCTGCAAAACATACGCGACACGATCAATACCGCCAATATGGGCGTGACCGCGACTATCGTCAATAGTGGCGGTGCGACACCCTATCGCCTCGCGATATCCTCGAACAGCACTGGCGTAAGCAACGCGATCAGCAGCATTACCGTCCAGGCCGGAGGAGACGCCAGCGTCAACAGTTTGTTGGCGTACGCCCCTACCGTCAACCCCCCCGCACTCGTCACGATGACCCAGACAACCGCCGCCCAAAATGCCGCCTTCACGGTGAATGGCATCGCGGTTACCAGCGCTTCCAACACGGTCACCACTGCGATCCAGGGCGTTACGTTGACGCTGTCCAAGGTTACGGCTACGCCCGCCACGTTGACGGTAGCACATGATACAAACGCAGCCAGCACGGCGGTATCCGGTTTCATCGATGCATATAATGCGTTGGCCAGCCAGCTGAAGAGCCGCTCCGCCTATGGGAGCGCCACCGCGCAGGGGGGGGCTTTGGCGGGTGATGGAACGCTGCGCCTGATGCAGGATCAATTGCGCGGCATTTTTAATACGCCTGCGAGCGGTGGCACCCTGACCTACCTCGCTGAAGTCGGTGTTGCGTTCCAGGCAGACGGCACGCTGAAACTGGATAGCAGCAAACTGAACAGCGCGATGGCGAGCAATTTCAGCGATGTGACTAATTTGTTCTCTTCTGCAACGGGTTTTGCCACCAGGCTGGACGCATGGGCTACCTCCGCTCTTTCTCCCGGCGATGGCTTGATCGCCACTCGCACCGATAGCCTTAACACATCTATCAAAAACTATAGCGATCAGCTTAGCAAATTGGAAGCCAGGATGACGGCCCTGCAAAAACGATACACCACTACCTATAGCAATCTCAATATGTTGCTGATCAGCATGAATGGCACCAGCAGTTACCTGAGTCAGCAACTCTCCAAAGGAGCATGATCATGAACGCCACAGCTGCAATCAAAGCCTATAACAAAGTCGGGATCGAATCCAGCGTGACGGCTGCCGATCCGGTCAAGCTGATTTCGATGTTATATCAGGGCGCTTTGCTGGCGATCGCCAATGCCAAGAACGGCATCCTGCGCAAGGACACCCCCGCCAAGGGTGCGGCGATTTCCAAAGCCATTGCCATCATCGGCGAAGGCCTGAATGCCAGTCTGGATAAAAAGGTTGGGGGTGAGTTGGCGCAGAATTTGTCTTCATTATACGACTATATGGTTATGCGTCTGCTTGCCGCCAATTTGAATAACGATATGGCCGCGCTGGATGAAGTGGCGCGCCTGCTGAACGATTTGAAGGGCGCTTGGGACAGTATCCGCCAGTCGGCCGCAGCCGTGCCGCAGCATCTGGATATACAGCCAAAAATCGCGAATAGAGCGCAACTGGCATACGCAAGAGGATAAGAAAATGGGCAGCCATCAAGTCATCGCAAATTACGAATCGCTCTCTACCCTGACCGCGCAGATGCGCGAGGCGGCGGTGCGCGGCGAGTGGGAAAATCTGATTGAGCTTGAGCAGCAGTGCCGGCAGTATGTTGCCGCGATGAAGCAGGCGGATGCGTCCACCACGCTGGACGAGCCGTCCCGGCAGCGCAAGGTTCAGATCATCAAGAAAATCCTGGAAAATGATGCCGACATCCGCAGCCGTACCGTGGCATGGATGGGGCAGCTGCAACGCGTTATGCAAAGCAATCGCCAGGAGCAACGGTTGCAGCAGGCATACGGTGGGTAGAGACATGCCGGGCAAATTTGATGCCCGCATATTCCCGTATTTCGCAGGGGCAGGTCTGGGACCTGCCCTTTTGCATAAGGGAATCTCTGAAATTCAGCATCGTAGGGCGGATGAGCGTAGCGTTATCCGCCGAAAAAACCTGATGAGATGATTGCCTTCAATGCTACCCGCCAATGTAATTAGTAAGCGTAGCCCGGATGAAATGCAATGGAATCCGGGGCACTTTCGGGTGCGCCTACCACTCCCCGGATTTCGCTTCGCTTCATCCGGGCTACTGAAAGGTTTTGTCTTGTCTAGTTCAAACGCACTCTACGCATACCGAATAAAGTGATTGCCTTCAATGCTACCCGCCAATGTAATTAGCGCGCTGCAAGTTCTTTCCAACTCCGGAAAGCCGTTAACCACGGCAACTCCCAACGCGCCAAAACCGGTTCCCAATTTGGAACTCGGGCAGCAATTGCAGGGCACTGTCCAAGACAAAATAAGCGAGGGTTTGTTCAAGGTGCAGGTTGCCGGCCAGACACTCCAGATGCGCCTGCCCGGCAATATTCAGAGCGGCGATACAATCAGGCTTCAGGTGATTTCGCTACAGCCAAAAATTACATTCGGCATGGTCGCATCAACTAATCCGCTTTCGACTCCCGAGCAAATCGGCACGGCGGCACGATTGCTTTCCAACCTTGCGGAGCGGCCAATCGAAAGGCCGGTTGTCCAGCAACTCGGCAACAAGGCGGTTTGGCCGGCTGAGCAACAAGCGCCGGATACCAAACTGCTGGCCGCAGGGCTGCGTGAAACGCTCGGCAAAAGCGGCCTGTTCTATGAATCGCATCAGGCGCAGTGGGTACGCGGGGAGCGCAGCATCAATCAATTGCTGGATGAACCGCAAAACCGGCTGACCGGGAAGGCTTCGCCGCTACCTGCCGGTGACCCGCGTGCCGCAGCCGATAATGCTGCCGCAGTGCGAGGGCAAGCCGACATTCCGGCGCAAGCCAAAGTAGCCGGCGATACTGCTCAGCCGATAGCCAAAGAGCTGGTGAATCTGGTGCAGCAGCAACTGCATACCCTGGAGCAGCATCATCTGGTGTGGATGGGCCAAGTCTGGCCCGGGCAGCAGATGCAGTGGGAAATTCAGGGGCAGCCGGAACGCCAATCACGGCAGCAGGATGAACGCCAGTGGAGCACCGAAGTGGAATTGTCTTTGCCCAGCCTGGGTGATGTCCATGCCCGTCTGGTGTTTGCCGAAAGCGGCCTGCGGATGACGTTGCGCGCGGCAGATCCGGCTGCGGTCGGCGTGTTCAACCGCGCTCTGCCCAAACTTAAAAATTCGCTTGCCGATGCCGGTGTCATGCTGGCCGCCGCTGTGGTGGAGAAATCGTGAAGCAAGGCAATCTCACACCGCAGCAAGTCGCCGTCGCGCTGACCTACGGCAAGAACCAGGGAGGCGCGCCGAAAGTGGTTGCCAAAGGGCGCGGGATGATCGCCCAGGCGATCATCGAACGCGCCAAACAACACGACATCTATGTGCATGAATCCGGAGATTTGGTCGGGCTGTTAATGCAAGTCGAACTCGATCAGGAAATTCCCCCGCAGCTTTATTTGGCTGTGGCCGAACTGCTGGCTTGGCTGTACCAGTTGGAACATGCGGAGACTCCAGCTATCCTGCCTAAGGTAAAACCATAGCCTTGTTATCATGCGCGCCGGATTTTGCTATCATTGTAAGATGTCATCCGATTACCATTTGAAATATGCAAGCAAATATCCAACTAACGATTGAAACGCTCACCGATGCGGAGGAGAAGGGGTGCCGCGTCACTTCTGCGCGGCAAATTCAATCAATATTGCGCAACATCTCGGAAAACGGGTTGCACACCGCACTTTATTACGATGACGCACAGGATTTCATCATGTCTTCCCTGCTGGATGTCGACGATAAAGGGTTTTGGGTGGAGCAAGGCGTTGATATGCCAAAAAATCGGCGCGTTGTAGAAAGCAAAAAAATCACCTTGGTCAGTTCGCTTGATCAAGTCAAAATACAACTGTCGGTTGACAAAATTCAGGCGGTAACGCATCAGGGCTACCCGGCCTTTTACCTGCCATTGCCGTCCAGCCTCTGTCGCATACAACGCCGCGAATATTACCGGCTCATGTTCTCACTTTCAGAGCGTTTGCGTTGCGTTATACCAATAAGCAAACAGCAGGGTGGAGGCCAGATCGAGGTGCCTATCATGGACATCAGCGGCGGCGGGGTGAGGTTGTTCTATACGGACAACGTTGTTGGGTTTGAGCCAGAGGAAGTTTATGCCGGCTGCCAGATCAACCTGCCGGAAGTGGGTAAACTCAACGTCACGCTCATAGTGAAAAACCTGGTTTCGATATCCCCAAAACCAGAACAAACGATCAAACGTGTTGGATGTGAATTCAAGGATCTCGACAATGCTTCCAATATCATGCTGCAACGCTACATAACAAAAATGCAGCGTGCAAAAAATGATGCCTGATTCAATTTCTCAATCAACAGTGAAATGCCGCTGCGTGTATGGATGCCGCTGTTTTGAAAAATAAATGGAATAAATTCTCGGCCAATTGCCGTTTCTGCAGCACTGTTGTTTAAATGCAAAAAAACATTCCGCTAAATATCGAAAGTCTTTCCGAAGAGCAGGGGAGCGAATGCCGCATCATTTCTGTGCGGCAAATTCAATCCTTATTGCGCAACATCTCAGAAACCAGCTCGCGCGTTGCACTTTATTACGATGACGAGCAGGATTTCATCATGACTTCCCTGCTGGATGTCGGCGATAAAGGGTTTTGGGTGGAACAAAGCACGGATATGCCAAAAAATCGGCGCGTCGCCGAAACTAGGAAGATCACGCTGGTCAGCTCGCTTAACCAGGTCAAGGTTCAATTTTCTGTTAACGAAATTCGTGCAGTGACGCACCAGGGCTATCCGGCTTTTTACCTGCCATTGCCGGCCAGCCTCTACCGCATCCAGCGCCGCGAGCATTTTCGGCTCGCACTTCCCCATTCCGAGCGCCTGCATTGTGTTATACCAATAAACCACCTGCAGGCGGGGGGACGGATTGAACTGCCTGTCATGGACATCAGTGGCGGCGGGATGAGGCTGTCATGCGCGGAGGACAATATTGAGTTTGAGCCTGGGCAAACTTATGCCGGTTGCCAGATCAACCTGCCTGAAGTGGGCAAAATCAACGTCACGATAATTGTGAAAAGCCTGGTTTTGATATCACCCAAACCTGGGCAAACGATCAAACGTGTCGGGTGCGAATTCAAGAATCTCGACAACGCTTCCAGTATCCTGCTACAGCATTATGTGACAAAGATGCAGCGATTAAAAACTGACACATAAAGCGCCCAAAAGCGGTTGGCGACAGGAGGCTTTGGAATTCAGGGCTCTTGGGGCGCGTTTTGCAGGCCGAACTTTAGCCGCATGCCAATCTGGGGCTTGGTTTTCCGGTTTTTCATGGCCTGTCCGGTTTGGGGATAAATCAGGTTTGCACATATTTTGCCGGCTACTCGAAAAACTCCCGCTGTTATAATGCGCCGCATGAATAAGCATATTTCCGCCGCGCCGCGCGCACTCAATCTTGCCCGCGAAGTTTTGAGCATCGAAGCTGCCGCCGTCCAGGCTCTCGCCACACGTCTCGATGAGAGTTTCCTGCATGCGCTTGATGTGGTCCTGCGCTGCGAAGGGCGCGTCATCGTCAGCGGCATGGGCAAGTCCGGGCATATCGCGCGCAAGATTGCAGCGACCCTGTCCAGCACCGGAACGCCCGCCTATTTTGTCCATCCCGGTGAAGCCAGCCACGGAGATCTCGGCATGATCACCAGTGCGGATGTCATCATCGCGTTATCCTATTCCGGCGAGAGTCAGGAGCTGATGGCCATCGTGCCGGCCATCAAACGGCAGGGTGCCAAACTTATCAGCATGACCGGCAATCCCGCATCCAGCTTGGCCAAGGTTGCCGATGTGCATCTCAATTCGGCGGTGGACAAAGAGGCTTGCCCGATGGGTTTGGCGCCCACCGCCAGCACCACGGCGGCGTTGGCGCTGGGCGATGCGCTGGCGGTGGCATTGCTGGATGCCAAAGGTTTTGGTGCGGAGGATTTTGCGCGCTCGCATCCGGGCGGCAATCTGGGGAGGCGTTTGCTTACCCATGTGTGCGACATCATGCGCAGCGGCGAGCGCTTGCCGATGGTGCATGAAAACGCGATGTTGAGCGACGCGATCCTGGAAATTTCGAAAAAAGGCGTGGGCATGACCGCTATCGTGGATGCCGGGCAGCGCGTACTGGGCATTTATACCGACGGCGATTTGCGCCGCACGCTGGAGAAGAAGCTGGATTTCAATGCCACGCCGGTGCGCAGCGTGATGTCCGCCAACCCGCGCTGTATCGCCCCGGATGCGCTGGCCGCCGAAGCGGTGCAGATGATGGAGCAATACAATATCAGTCAGATGTTGGTGGTGGACGGGCAGCATAAGCTGGTCGGCGCGCTCAACATGCACGATCTGTTGCATGCCAAAGTCATTTAGGGGAGGAGAAATATGCTGCTGAGCCGTGCCAAACTGATCCGCCTGATGGCCTTTGATGTCGATGGCGTAATGACTGACGGCGGACTGTTTCTGTCCGATTCCGGCGAGGAATTCAAACGTTTCAATTCACTGGACGGGCATGGCCTGAAAATGCTGCGCGCCAGCGGGGTGGAGGTTGCCATCATCACCGGGCGCACTTCGCGCTGCGTCGCGGCACGCGCACAGAACCTGGGCATCGCGCATGTCTTTCAGGGCGTGGAGAATAAACTCGAAACGATGCTCGAGCTGCTCAACATGCTCAAACTGCCGCGTGATGCCGCCGCCTATATGGGCGATGATGTGGTCGACCTGACGGTAATGCGCCATGTCGGGCTGTCGATCAGCGTGCCGGAATCCCCGCGGCTGGTGCGCGAACATTCCGACTATGTGACGCAATGCAGTGGCGGGCATGGCGCGGTGCGCGAAGCCTGCGAGCTGATCATGTCGGCGCAAGGCACGCTGGACGCTCAGCTGGCCCCATACCTTAAATGACCTTTGCCTCACGCGCCCGTTACTGGTTGCCGCTGTTTCCCATGCTGGGCTTGCTGGGCGTTACTTATTGGCTGAACCAGCAGGTGCAGCCGGAGCCGGCCAAACCGGATAGCAGCAAACGCCACGACCCCGATGCGATCATGGAAAATTTTTCTGCCATCAGGCTGAACGAGCAGGGTGCGCCGCGCTTCATCATGGCCGCGAAAAAAATGCAGCATTACCCGGATGACGACAGCACGACGCTGGAGGTGCCGCGCCTAACCTCGCTGTCCGCAGAGCAACCGGCAATACACATTGTCGCCAGGCAGGGCATGGTTTCCAGAAGGGGCGACGAGGTATTCCTGCACCACGATGTCGAAGTGCTGCGCGAGGCAAGCGCGCAGCGTGAGGAGCTCACGCTGTACACCGAATATCTGCACATCATTCCGGATCGTGATTGGGCGGACACCGACCGTGCCGTCACTATTGTGGACGCACATAATACGGTGAATGCGATAGGCCTGGAAATGGACAACAAGGCGCGCACCCTGAAATTGATTTCACAAGTAAGAAGCGAACATGTGCCCAGCAAAAAATAAATTTCTGTTAGCCTCCTTGTTGTTGCTTTGCGCCCCGGCCTGCTTTGCCGAACGCGCCGACCGCGACAAGCCGTTGCATCTGGAGGCAGACCAGATGTTGGTTGACGATGCGCAGCAGATCAGCACCTTCACCGGCAACGTGAAATTGACCCAGGGCACGATGGTGATACGCGGCGACAAGATCGTGGTGGTGCAGGACAAGGAAGGCTTCAAGCACGGCACGGCTTATGGCAATACCGCCAGTTTCCGGCAAAAACGCGAGGGGCTGGATGAATATGTGGATGGGTATGGCGAGCGCATCGAGTATGACACGCGCGCCGAGACGGTAGATTTCTATGTAAGAGCGCGCCTCAAGCGCGAACTGGATGAGGTGCGCGGCGAGCACATTACCTATAGCCAGAAGACTGAAATTTTTCATGTGAACAGCAGCGGCGTGAATCCGGAAAATGAGCCGCCGAAACGGGTGCGCGCCATACTGCAACCCAAGCCTAAACAGGGCGCGACGCCGCCTTCTGCGCCGGATACGTTGCCGATCAAATCCAGCGAAACTTTGCCGTCCGCAGATTGAACACGCTTTATAAAATGACGCCGGCCATGATCATAGGAAAAAGCAGCGGGCGTAGCCCGGATGGAATGCAATGGAATCCGGGGCGTTCTTGGGTACGCCTTTATTCTCCGGATTCCGCTCCGCTTCATTCGGGCTACGTTATGCCCGGCAAGGTTTATGAAACATTTTTCGGGTTTGTGTGATGAGTGAATTGCGTGCGGTTGGCCTTAATAAAAAGTACGGTTCGCGCACTGTGGTGCATGATGTGTCGCTGTCGCTGAAGAGCGGGGAGGTGGCCGGCCTGCTTGGCCCGAACGGTGCCGGCAAGACAACTTCGTTCTACATGATCGTGGGGCTGATCGCGGCCGATGGCGGCGAGATTTTCATCGACGACCAAAACATCACTCACTTGCCGATACACCGCCGCGCACGCCTGGGACTGGGCTATCTGCCGCAGGAAGCCTCGATCTTCCGCCGCCTGACCGTAGCGCAAAATATTCAGGCAGTGCTGGAACTGCAAGATCTTTCCGATGACGATCTGAAAAATCGTCTGGAAGAGTTGCTGGAAGACCTGCACATCACGCATATCCGCGACAATCCCGCCATCAGCCTGTCCGGCGGCGAGCGGCGGCGCGCGGAAATCGCGCGCGCGCTGGCGACCGACCCGCGTTTCATTCTGCTCGATGAGCCGTTCGCCGGCGTAGACCCTATTGCCGTGCTGGATATCCAGAAAATCATCCGCTTTCTCAAGGAACGCAATATCGGCGTATTGATCACCGACCACAATGTGCGCGAAACGCTGGGCATCTGCGACCGTGCCTACATTATCAATGCCGGATCGGTGATGGCGGAAGGCAAGCCGGACGAAATCATTTATAATGAGAGCGTAAGGAAAGTATATCTGGGTGAGCACTTCAAGCTGTGACGCGAAGGTACCCCGGATATGACACCAGGCAATGAAACCCGCTCTCCAATTAAAGCTGTCGCAGCAACTAACGCTCACCCCGCAGTTGCAGCAGGCTATCCGTTTGTTACAGCTCTCCACGCAGGACATTCATCAGGAAGTTGCACAAATGCTGGATGAAAACCCCATGCTGGAATTGGCTGAAGAATCCGCGCTGGGCGCTTTTGCTCCTGAACTTCCCTCTCCGGTCTCGCGCAATAACGATACCGTCGAACCAGACCATGCCAACGATCGCGGCACCGACGACCGCGGCGCGGACGATTTTGGCAATGAACAGGCGGATTGGAATACCGGGGGCGGCACGGCGTACAGCACGGACGATGAGGACGAAACCTACCCCGAACAGGCCGCCGAGCAAGCCAGCCTGCGCGAATATTTGCATAATCAGTTGGCCATCAGTTCGCTGGATGGCAAAGATCGCAGGGTGGTCGGTTTGCTGATCGATGCGTTGGATGAAAACGGCTATCTGGCGCAAGACTTGGGCGAGCTGGCGGAACTGTTGCCCGCCGAGCTCGACATCACGCTGGACGATCTGGAAACTGCGCTGGTGCAGCTGCAGCACCTCGATCAGCCCGGCCTCGGCGCGCGCAATCTGGGCGAATGTCTGGCATTGCAACTCAAGGCATTGCCGGAAGATACGCCGCAGCGCGATCTGGCGATCCATCTGGTGAGCAATCATCTGGAGGCGCTTGCAGCGCACGATTATGCCAGGATCAAAAAACTGCTGCGCTGCACGGACGATGAATTGCGCGCCGCGCAGCATTTGATCGTGGACTCGAACCCCAAACCGGGCGCGGAATTCGACCGAAGCGTCGCCGATTACGTGGTGCCCGATGTCATCGTGGAGAAGCACAGGGATAAATGGCTTGTGCGGCTCAATGCGGAAGCCATGCCCAAACTGCGCGTAAACCAGATTTACGCCAATATCCTGCAACAGCGCGATGGCAAAAGCCCCTCGCAGCTTGCCACGCAATTGCAGGAAGCGAAATGGTTGATCAAGAACTTGCAGCAGCGTTTCGAAACCATCCTGCGGGTTGCACAAGCGATCGTTGAGCGGCAGGGTAATTTTTTCGAGCACGGCGAGATCGGTATGCGCCCGCTGGTGTTGCGCGAAATTGCCGATGCGCTGGAACTGCATGAATCCACGGTATCGCGCAGCACCACGCAAAAATTCATGCTGACCCCGCGCGGCATATACGAATTCAAGTATTTTTTTGGCAGCGGCCTGTCCACGGAAAGCGGCGGCACCTGTTCTTCCACCGCAATACGCGAGTTGATCAAGCAACTGGTCAGCGCGGAAGATACACGCAAACCGCTTACCGACAGCCGCATGTCGGAAATTTTGGCACAGCAGGGCATCGTCGTCGCCCGGCGTACCATAGCAAAATACCGGGAAGCATTGCGCATACTCCCGGTGAATCTCCGTAAATCACTTTAAATAAGGAGCAAGACATGAACATCCATCTAACCGGACGCCATCTGGAAATCACCCCCGCCATCCGAGACTATGCGACCGGCAAAATCGGCAAGATCAAACGCCATTTCGACAATGTGATCGACGTGAATATCATTCTTTCCGTTGAAAAACTGAAACAAAAAGCCGAAGCTACCATCCACATCAGCGGCAAGGATGTCTTCGTGGAATGCGAAGACGAGAACCTGTACGCGGCGATCGACGCGCTGGTGGACAAGCTGGACCGCCAGGTGATGAAGCACAAGGAAAAACTGTCGGCGCGGCGCCATGACGATTCCGGCAAACACGTTGCAGCAGAAGAGTAATCAACAAGGGCGGCAGCAGTGCCGCCCATTTTTATGCGACTTTCATAATGAACCTGATCAGCAAAATCCTGCTGCCCGACAATATCCTGCTGGACGCCGAGTCCACCAGCAAAAAACGTGTATTCGAGCGCGTCGGCCTGCTGTTTGAAAACAATCAGCAGATTGCGCGCAGCCAGGTGTTCGACAGCCTGTTCGCACGAGAGAAACTCGGCTCAACCGGCTTGGGGCAGGGCGTGGCGATCCCGCACGGACGTATCGCCAAGTTGCGCGAGGCGACCGCCGCATTCGTTAAAACCTCCCATCCGATCCCGTTCGACGCGCCGGACGGCCAGCCGGTGAACCTGATTTTTGTGTTGCTGGTTCCGGAGCGCGCCACCGATTTGCACCTGCAAATCCTCGGTGAGCTGGCGCAGATGTTCAGCGATGCGCAATTCCGCAATCGCCTGCTTGCCTGCGAAGACGCCGCCAGCATCCATCAGTTGTTTTATGACTGGAACGGCTCGGCATGAGCCAGGTTAACGTCCGGCAACTCTTCGAAGACAAGCAGCAACGGCTGCAGCTCAGCCGTGTTGCCGGCACGGACGGCGCCGACCGCATCATCGACAGCGACAAGATCAACGCCTCCAACCACGGACTCATCGGCCATCTCAACCTGATCCACCCGAATTGGGTGCAGGTGCTCAGCGAAACCGAACTCAATTACCTGCGCAACCTGAGTGCGGAGGAACGCACCGGCGCGTTCCGGCAAATCGAGCAAAGCGTCACGACCTGTTTGATCGTGGCCGGCGCCGAAGACATTCCGGCCGAACTGATTGCCTTCGCCGACCAATCGCAGATCCCGCTATTCCGCTCGCCCAAACCCAGCGTGCACCTGATGTGGCTGATCCGCCACTACCTCGCCAAGGAACTGGCCGAGTCCACCACGCGCCACGGCGTGTTTCTCGATGTGCTGGGGGTCGGCGTGATCATTACCGGCGAGAGCGCGGTCGGCAAAAGCGAGCTCGGCCTGGAGTTGATCACGCGCGGTAACGGGTTGGTTGCCGACGACATCGTCGAATTGCACCGTATCGCGCCGGATACCCTGGAAGGACGCTGCCCGGAGCTGTTGCGCGATTTTCTCGAAGTGCGCGGCCTGGGTGTGTTGAACATCCGCACCATGTTCGGCGAAACGGCGGTACGGCGCAAAAAGAGCCTGAAGCTGATCGTGCATCTGCATCGCCCGCAGGGCGGCGATCTCTCGCAAATGGAACGCCTGCCGCTCAACGCCACGCATCAGGAAATTCTCGGCGTGAACATCAGCACCGTGAATATCCCGGTGGTCGCAGGGCGCAACCTCGCGGTATTGGTGGAAGCTGCCGCGCGCAATTTTGTCATGCAACAGCGCGGCATCGACAGCATGCAGGAATTCATCACGCGGCATGACCAACTGCTGCTCGGCGACTAGCGGGAGCCTGAATGCAACTCTTCCTGATCAGCGGTCTTTCCGGCTCCGGCAAGAGCGTAGCGCTCAAAACACTGGAGGATGCGGGTTTCTATTGTGTGGACAACCTGCCCGCCGAGATGCTCTCCAGCCTGGTCGAGCATCTGTTGCCCGCAGGGTATAGCAATATCGCGGTCAGCATCGATGTGCGCAGCGCCAACAGCGTGCAGAGGCTGCCTGAATTGATGCTGCAACTCATGCAAAAGAACCTTGCGGTGCATGTGCTGTTCCTGGATGCGCAAAATGACACGCTGGTGAAGCGTTTCTCCGAAACGCGCCGCCTGCATCCGCTTAGCGATGCCGCTTCCCGGGCAAACGGTAAGCGGGGGCGCACCCTGCCCGAATGTGTCCAGTATGAGCGCGAATTGCTCGCCGAAATCAGCAGCATCGGCCATCACATCGATACCACCGAACTTAACGCCAACGCGCTGCGTGCCTGGATCAAGCAGTTCATCAAGCTGGACCGGGCGCGCCTGACGCTGCTGTTCGAGTCGTTCGGTTTCAAGCATGGCATCCCGCTGGATGCGGACCTGGTATTCGATGTGCGCTGCCTGCCCAATCCTTACTACAACCCGGTGTTGCGCCCGCTTACCGGGAACGACGCGGCGGTGGTCGAGTTTCTGGAAAACACCCCTGCCGTGCAGGACATGTTCGGCGATATTCGCAATTTCGTGGAGCGCTGGCTGCCGTGTTACGTTGCCGATAACCGCAGTTATCTCACCGTCGCCATCGGCTGCACCGGCGGGCAGCACCGCTCGGTCTATCTCGCCGAAAAACTCGCCCGGCATTTCGAGCAGCAGCAACAAGTGCTGGTGCGCCACCGTGAACTCGCATGAGTCCATCCGCGCGGCCATCCTGCCGCACCTCAAGGCCGGCGACTGGCTGACGCTGTTGCTCGGCGGCTTGTGCGTGGTGCTGCTCACGCTCAAGCTGTGGAGCGGCGACCTCGCCGACAGGGCAGTCATCCGCAGCGGCGGGAAGATTTTCCGCGAAGTGCCGCTGTCGCGCGACCAGCAGATCGAAGTTCCCGGCCCTCTTGGAGTCAGCGTCATCCGCATTCAACAGCGCAAGGCGCGCATCGTCTCCGACCCCAGCCCGAGACAATACTGTGTGCGCCAGGGTTGGTTGCAACAGGCCGGAGAAATCGCCATCTGCCTGCCCAATCAGGTCAGCGTCGAATTGACCGGCAGCACCAAGAAATATGACAGCCTCAATTACTGAAAACCGGGGAGAAGGGAGAAGGGAGAAGGGAGAAGGGGAAAAGCCATCTTCGATCCTCCTTAACACCACCGCCGAAGACCACCATATCGCGCGCATGGCGGCGGTGGCGCTCGGCCTCACGATACTGGAGAACGCCATTCCCTCGCCGCTGCCCGGTGTGAAACCGGGGCTGGCCAACATCGTCACGCTGATCGTGCTGGCGCGCTACGGCTGGCGCGCGGCGGCATGGGTGACGCTGCTGCGCGTGGTCGCGGGCAGCCTGCTGTTCGGCAGCTTCCTTGCTCCGGGGTTTTTCCTCAGCCTGTCCGGCGCGGTATGCAGCCTGCTCGTGCTGGCCGTCGCTCGGCACCTGCCGTCGCGCTGGTTCGGCCCGGTCAGCCACAGTATCTACGCCGCTTTCGCGCATATCGCCGGGCAGATGGGGGTGGTGTACGTCTGGCTGATCCCGCATGCCGGCATCGCCTACCTCATCCCGATCTTCGCCGCCGCCGCCCTGGTGTTCGGCACGGTGAACGGCCTCATCGCGGCGCGTTTCATGGAAAATAAAACCGACTGTCCGCAGATTACGCAGATTCGCACAGATTAGAACCTACCAAATTACCGAGTTCGCTTTTTGGTCTAATCTTGCGTTAATCTGCGTAATCTGCGGACAAAAGTCTTTTGCAGGATAATGAGACACTTCGAATAGTGAACACTTCACACATGAAAACCATCACCCTCGCTTTCACCGGCGCCTCCGGCCTGCCCTACGGCGTGCGCCTGCTCGAATGCCTGCTCGCCAGCGGGCAGCGCGTGCATCTGGTGTACAGCCAAGCCGCGCAGATCGTCGCCAAGCAGGAGCTGGATTTCACGCTGCCGAACCGCCCGCAGGAGGCGGAGCAACTGTTCGCGGAGCGCTTCGGCAAATTCAGCGGCGAACTAAAGGTATTCGGCATCCAGGACTGGTACGCGCCAATGGCCTCCGGCTCCAACCCCGGCGATGCGATGGTGGTCTGCCCCTGCACCATGGGCACGCTCGGCAAGATCGCCAGCGGCATCAGCGACGACCTGATCGCCCGCGCCGCCGACGTGATGCTCAAGGAAAAACGCACGCTGATTTTAGTGCCGCGCGAAATGCCGTTCTCCGCGATCCATCTGGAGAATATGCTCAAGCTCTCCCACGCCGGCGCCGTCATCATGCCGCCCAATCCGGGCTTCTATCATCATCCGCAGAGCGTGCAGGACATCGTGGATTTCGTGGTGGCGCGGATACTGGATCATCTGGGGGTGCCGCAGGAGTTGATGAAGCCTTGGGGAAATGATTAGCCGGGAATAGTCCGTCGACTAAGGCCGTTCGTGGTGAAGTATCGAACCATGAATGACCGAAAACAAGTCAACACCGCCGGGGGGTAGCCCGGCAGCTAGTCACTTTCTTTTGCCTCGCCAAAAAGAAAGTAACCCAAGAAAAGCCCCCGGTTTGCTGGCGCTTCGCGGTTCCCTGCGTTACTCGACTGGTCAGGCGGCTGCGGAACTCGCGCTACGCGCTCAAACAGTCCTCGCCGACACCCCCTGACCAGCCTGCGCTACTCGGCGGCGCTCAGGGGGGTGAAAAGCGAAATTCAAAAGCAATGGGCTGATGGGTGTTGCCCACCACCCCCCCAAAAAAAATATATAGGCCTTCAAGATCGTTGACTTCTAATCTGAGCACAGAGAAACTGCCGCACACATTGATCAGCCCGAAAACTTGGATAGGGCGAGTCTTCAAACCGTTTTACCACTTAATACATCAAGGAATCAGATAATGGAAATTCGTTCGACGTTGAGTATTTTTCTAACCTGTTTAGTGTTAACAGCTTGTGCTCCTGCAATTTATACGCAAAAGGTCGAAACAAATATTGAACCAATTCGAGATTTATCAATTGCAATTTGGATGGGAAGTATTGGTACGCACCAAATTTACGCATCTGAAAAATACCAATATAGAAATCAATTTAAAGCTGCACTGGAAAATCGTTTCCCAAAAGTTTTCGAGGCGAATGGAATACCGGTAAAGTCAACCATAGTTATGGACGGGGAAATAGTAGCAAAGCCCCCTTCCTCGATGTTGTTAAGTAATATAAAAACATCTCATGTGTTAATTCTGAATCCGAAATCAGTATCATTTGAAGCTAGAGCTGGAGTAAAAACTTCCGCAGCAATAGTTCATTTTGATGCAGATTTGTGGGATGTAAATAAGCGAACCATTGTATGGAAAGCACGACCGTATCTTATCCTGTTAGATAACAAACCCTTATATGGGGCGAATTCTATGGCCGCACAGCTTCTGAACGGAATGAACAAGGATGGAATCAATAAATTGAAAACGGAGAGCGCAATAGACATTTTTGGCAAACCTATTTCGGGTAAGTTGATATTTGAGAACGATGATAAGTAGTTATCAATTTGCGAAAGTTTCCCAACTCGCGTAAGGCGTAGGGCGTCAATAAGCGTAGCGCATTGCGCCGGATGACAGATACATGCGGCGCAATGCCCGTTGGTTATTGCGCCCTACATTGGTTACAAATGGTTCTTCAATAATTCTCCCAACAACGCTCGCACCGGCGTCGGAATCGCCGCTCGTAACGCCTCCTCCGCATCCAGCCACAAACTGCCGGGCTGCGTGGCCCGCAGTGGTTTGTGCGACAGTTGAATTTTCAGCGGCGTGATGTGCAGCTTGAAGTGAGTGAAGGTGTGGGTGAATGTCTCCAGTCTTGTTCCATGATTCGCTATCATCCCGCTGCGCAAGAACCAATCCCTGGCCGCCGCCTCATCGTCGAACTGCGGCGGGCACCATAACCCGCCCCAGATGCCGCTGCCGGGGCGTTTCTCCAGCAGGATGTCGTTGCCGTGCATCAGCAGCAGGAAGATAGCGTGTCGTTCCGGCACGGCCTTGCGCGGGCGCGGCGTGGGTAGCTCCGTGGTGCGGCCGGTATTGAATGCGACGCAACCGGCCTGCACCGGGCATTCGCCGCATCTCGGTTTGCGGCGCGTGCAGATCGTCGCGCCCAAGTCCATCAGTGCCTGGGTGTAGGTGGCGACATCGCGTTGCGGCAGCAGCGCCTCGGCTTGTTGCCACAGTTGTGCTTCGATTTTCTTTTCTCCGGCCCATCCTGCGACGCCGCAGTAGCGCGCCAGCACGCGCCTGACGTTGCCGTCGAGGATCGCGCGCCGTTCGTGATAAGCCAGCGCGCAGATCGCGGCGGCGGTGGAGCGGCCGATACCGGGGAGTTCGAGGATGTCTTCGAAGTTGCGCGGGAACTCACCGCGATGTTGTTTGACGATGATCTGCGCAGTCGCATGCAGGTTGCGGCCTCTGGCGTAGTAGCCGAGGCCGCTCCAGTGCGCGAGCACTTGCTCCTCGGTTGCTGCCGCGAGCGAGGCGATGGTCGGGAACGACGCGGTGAAGCGCTGGTAATAGGGGAGGACGGTGGCGACCTGCGTCTGTTGCAGCATGATCTCGGACAGCCACACGCGGTAGGCATCCGTACCCTGCCACGGCAGGTCGTGGCGGCCATGCGTGCGTTGCCATGCAATGAGGCGCGAGGCGAAACTGGACATTTTGTTAGGCATCCGTTCGTGCTGAGGTATCGAAGCATGAACGGATTTTGTGAATTATCTGAACAGCCCCTTGAGACCACCCTTCAGTTGATCCTGCAAACGGGTTTTTATTTCCTCTTTTTTCTCTTCGACCTTTTGCTTGGCGGCTTCGCCGGCCATCGCGCCGAAATCGAGCGTGTATTTCAGGTCGGCAAACGGGCCGCTGACGCGCACCGGCACGGTGATGCCGCCGACGCTGTTCTTGCCGCCCTGGCCCTCCAGCGTCTTTGCGAGCGTGGCCTTGGCGACGTAATTCATGCTGTCGTTGCCGATGTTGATGTCGCCGTTGCCGGTGACGCGCAGCAGCGGCGATTTCAGCGACAGGTCGTCGTTGTGCGCGATGCCGTTGTTCACCTTGAAGCTCGCCTTGAGCTCGCTGAAATCGGTCTTCTCATCCTTGTTGGCGGATTGTGTTTGCGCGCTTGCGCCACCCTTGCCCAGCATGCCTTGCGCATCGCGCAGCTTCTTGGCGATGTTGATGCCCTTGATCGCGCCGTCGGCAAGATTCAGCGACATCGTGCCGTTGAGCGCCTTCTTCATCGCGCTGACGGTGTTGCCCTGCATCGTGAGGTTCATGCCGACATTACCCCTGCCTTCCAGCGTGTCGAAATTCGCCGCATCCTTGGTCAATGCGGCGACATTCACGCCGCTCAGCGTCTGGTTGACGGCGATGCTCGGTGTGGCTTGCGCGTTCACGCTGACGCTGCCCTTCATGCTGCCCTGATACAGGTTGGCGGACAGCGGCGCGACGTTCACCTGGCCGTTGCGCGCCTTCACGTCGAGGCGCACATTGGTGGATTTGACGTTTGCCACTTTCAGCGCGCCGATGCGCAGGCTGCCGTCCAGATTGAGCTTGCGCAGGCCGGACAGGTCGAGCGGCTGCTCCGGCTCGTTGGCTTTCGGCTGACCGGATTTCGGCTCGTTGGCGGATTTCTTCGGCAGATACAAATCGGCATCGAACTGGTCGACATCCACGTCGAAACGGATCGCCGGATCGGCGAAACCGTTTACGCCGACCCTGGCCTTGACCTGGCTTTGCAGCAGGCCGCCGGCGAGGTTCGCCTGCGCGGTTTCTTTTTTGGCATCGACCTGCACGCGCCCCTTCATTTCGCTGCTGATGGATTTGCCCGGCAGCTTGTCGCCGCTGGCATTCACCGCCACGACCAGGTTGCTCAAATCGAATTGCCGTGCCTGGAAGTTGCCCGACAGCGGCGAGGAAAGCTTCACCTTGAATGCCTGTTCGGGCTGCTTCACATCCAGGTCGAGCGTCAGCGCACTGCTCTTGAAGGATTGCGCGTTGCCTTCCAGGCTTGGCAACGACAATGCCGCAACGATGTTTCCCGCCGCGCCGTTCAGTTTGGCGTTCAGCATCAGCTTGTCGCCGGAGAATTTGTCTTTGGTGAGGCTCAATGCGGGCGCATCGAGCGTTATTTCAAAGCTGTCCTTGGCCTTTACGCCCGTTGCATTCAGCGTAAATTTCTTTGCGCCGAATTCCTGCGTGGCTAAATCTGCGCTGGCATCGCCGCCGGCCTTGATTTTCAGGTTGCTGATGTCCAGAGCCGCACCGCTGGCCTGCAAATCGAGCCCTTCCAGACGATATTGCTGTTTGTCCAGATCGAAGGTTAGCGTGGTCTTGAGTTGTGCGGCAATGTCCAGCTTGGGCTGGTTCGCCTGTATGGCGGCGGACAGATCGATCTTGCTCGGCACGCCGTTGGCGATGCGCCCGGTATGCAGGTTCAAGTCCTTGATCGCATATTGCGCGCCGCTGTCTTCATCGCGATAAGTCAGGCTGGTTTTTTCGATGGAGATTGCGGCGATGTCGAACTTGACCGGCTGCTTGCCGTCGGTTTTCTTCTCGGCTGCTTTTTCTTCTTTGGCGCCGAGCAGGTTGTCGATATTGGTCGTGCCGTCCTTGCGCTTGATCAGGGTGGCCTGCAGGCCGCTCAGCGCTATTTCATTCACCACCGCCTGCCCGGAGAACAGCGGCAGCAACGCCAGCGAGACGCGCGCCGAATCGATCGCGGCAAACTGCTTGTCGCTGTTGAATTCGGACAGCGACGCCTTGCCTACGTTGGCGCCGATGCTGGGGAAGAACGACAGCGTGATCTTGCCGTCGAGGCGCAGGTCGCGCTGTTTGCTGTCCTTCACCGCCTGAATGATCTGGTCCTTGTAATCGTTCGGATCGAAGGTCGCCGCCACATAGGCCGCGCCCGCCACGGCGATGCCCGCCACCGCACCCGTGCCCAGCAAAACGTACTTGAGGATTTTGTTCATGATCGCCCCCGCAATGAAAGACAGGGGGTGGATTATAGCGGAGCGCGGGCATCCTGCACGCATGCGCGCAGGATACCCGCGCTCCCGATCAGATTACCTTGGAATAGCGCGCGTGTTCGGTGCGCGTGCGCAGGTATTTGTCGAACACCATGCAGATGTTGCGGATCAGCATGCGTCCCTTGGGGGTCACTTCGATCCATTGCGGGGAGATTTCCAGCAGGCCTTCGTGTTCATATTCGCGCAACTCTTCCATTTCGGTGGCGAAGTACTGGTCGAAGTCGATCAGGTAGGCGATGTTGAACGACTCCTTGGAAATCTCGAAATGGCACATCAGCGCCTGGATGATGGCGCGGCGTACCAGGTCGTCGGCGTTCAATTCCAGGCCGCGCATGATGGGCAGTTCATCCCTGTTCAGTGCGTCGTAATAGTCTTCCAGTTCGCGGTAGTTCTGGCTGTAGGTCGGGCCGATTTTGCCGATGGCGCTGACGCCGAGCGCGACGAGGTCGCAGTCGGAATGGGTCGAGTAGCCCTGGAAATTGCGGTGCAGTCGGCCTTGGCGCTGCGCCACGGCAAGCTCGTCTTCCGGCTTGGCGAAGTGATCCATGCCGATATACACATAGCCTGCACTGGTCAGCTTGTTCACCGCCAGGCTGAGGATGTCCAGCTTTACTTGCGGGGCGGGCAGATCCTCTTCGTGGATGCGCCGCTGCGGCTTGAAGATGGCCGGCATATGCGCGTAGTTGTAGACGGACAGGCGATCCGGATTGGCGGCAATCACCTTGTCCAGCGTCACGCCGAAGCCTTCCAGCGTCTGCTTGGGCAGGCCGTAAATCAGGTCGATGCTGACCGACTTGAAACCGTTGGCGCGCGCGGCACGGATGACGCCCAGGGTCTCTTCCTCGCTCTGGATGCGGTTCACCGCGCGCTGCACCTCGGCATCGAAATCCTGCACGCCGATGCTGATGCGGTTGAAGCCTTCCTTGCCGAGCAGCGCGATGGTCGCGTCGCTGACCTTGCGCGGGTCGATCTCGATCGAATATTCGCCGTCTTCGACCAGTTTGAAATGCTCGCGTATCGCCGCCATGACTTGGCGAATTTCGTCATCGCTCATGAAGGTCGGCGTGCCGCCGCCGAAGTGCAGCTGCTCGACAACCTGTCCCGGCCCGAGCAATTTTGCCTGCATCGCCATTTCCTTGATCAGGTAGCGCACATATTCGGCGGATTGGCTGCGATCCTTGGTGATGACCTTGTTGCAGGCGCAGTAGAAGCACAGCGTGTTGCAGAACGGGATATGGATATACAGCGACAGCGGGCGGGCGATGCCGCCGATCTCGCGCTTGGCCACCCATTGACTGTAGCTCTCGGCATTGAAGGCTTCAATAAAACGGTCTGCGGTTGGATACGAGGTGTAGCGCGGGCCGTTCTTATCCAGCCTGCGTATTAATTCCAAGTCCACTACCAGTTGATTGACTGGTTCATCCATAAAATACCTCCTGTGAACATTATACATTATGCATGTTAGCCAACCCTGACCGGTTTGATATATGTCAAAATTCATGCCATATTCGGCAGTCGGGAAGTGGCTAGTGCGAAACTCGCTCGTTCTTCACCACTTCCCACTTTCCAAGGGTAAGCGTCATGCAACAATCTGTTTCGTCCTTTCGTCGCAAAGCAGTCTGCTCCAATTGCAGGCTGCGCGAGCTGTGCCTGCCAGTCGGCCTGAGTGCCGGCGAAATGCAGCGGGTGGACGATATCAGCCACCTCAAGCGCGGTTATGCGCGCGGCGATTACCTTTATCGCAGCAACGACAAATTTCAGTCGTTGTACGCCATTCGCAAAGGTTCGTTCAAAACCCAAGTGCTGCACGAGGATGGGCGCGAGCAAGTGACGGGCTTCCAGATGACCGGTGAAATCATCGGCTTGGATGCGATCTGCACCGACCACCACACCTGCGATGCGGTGGCGATGGAAAGCAGCGAGGTATGCGAGCTGCCGTTCAACAAGCTGGAGGCGTTGAGCCGCGAATTGCCCAGCCTGCAACGCCACCTGCACAAGATCATGAGCCGCGAAATTGTGCGCGACCAGGGCATCATGTTGCTGCTCGGATCGATGCGCGCCGAAGAACGCCTGGCCGCCTTTCTGCTCAACCTGTCACAGCGCCTTGCGGCGCGCGGCTTGTCGCCTACCCAATTCCAGTTGCGCATGTCGCGCCAGGAAATCGGCAGCTATCTGGGGTTAAAGCTGGAAACCGTCAGCCGCGCGTTTTCGAATTTTCAGGATAATGGCTTGATTAACGTCAGGGCGCGCGCGGTAGAACTGCTTGATTTGCCCGCCTTGCACGCATTGGTCGGGAAGCAGCAGTAATTCCAACTCCATTTCATCGGTGAAACTGCGTTGGCTTCCTCGCTTACTCCTGGCCGTGCTGCCAGCACTGTAGCTGCCGCCGTCCTCTCGGACTTAACTTCGCAGGCGAAGTTAGCGTACGCTGAAACATTCGTTTTCTGCGTCGCTCGTTCGTCGCCGCCTTGTTTGACCTTCGAAATAGAATTGGAATAAGAACCATGCATCAACAGTTCAACATTTCGCCAGAAGAAGGCAAGCGCGCCAAGTGGCCGCATGAAATTTTCCTGATCAACCTGATCTTCAACCATATCTTTCTGTTTTGCGCGACGGTCGCGGTGTTCGGCACCTTCCCGTTGCTAACGGCGCTGGTGCCGGCTATTTCGTTTGCCATCATCGGCTATATTCTTATCAAGGCCAGGCGGGTAGCGGCCAGCGACGAGTCATGGTTCGTCAAGGCGCACTGGCAAATCGGCGCCAGGCGCAACCGCCTTTTTATGCTGCTGCTGACAGTCACCTGCATTGTTTCCGGTGGCGGTCTATGGCTATCCAAAATGTTCGGTTGGGCCAAGATACCTACCATCGCCCTGATTGCGGGGGTGGGGCTGTTGCCGTTCATGGTTGCGCTTCTGGTGTTAATCGTGCTCGGCAACGAATCGGTATTCATGGCCCGCAACGGCAAGCTGCCTAAACGCTTTCTGGAGCAAAATCCGGACATGCAAGCCGCCGCACAATAATTCTATTCCGCTCAAAAACGCCTATGGAACGCAAACTATACTGGGGTGTTGGCATCCTTTCGATTCTGATTCTGGTGGGCTCGTTTTTCATGCCCGGTAAACCCGGCGTCCAGAACGATCTGCCATGGCATATCGAACACCCCGCACCGGACACGACGCGCATCTTTGGCCTGACGCTTGAGTCAAGCACCGCCAGCGAAGCGGAACAGCGTTTCCACGAAGAAGCCAAGCCCAGTTTGTTCAAGTCGCCGGATGGGCAACTGGTCGCGGAGATGTTCTTCGAGCAGGTCACCCTGGCGGGACTGAAATCCAGAATCGTCATCAATATCGCCGTTCCCGCAGCAGAGTTGCAGGCCATGTATGAACGCGGCCTGCGTATCAGCGGGACGGGCGGCGGGGCAGGCGGCGGAAAAAAAATCACGCCGGCGCCGGATGATGCAGCCAGGCTGCGCGCGCTGCCGATCGGCAGCCTGACCTATATGCCTTCGGTTCGTCTGGAAGAGGAAATTTTCCTCAAGCGTTTCGGTCAGCCGAGCCAGCGCATCAGGGAAAAGGAAAGCGGCGCGGTCCACTGGCTGTACCCGCAAGACGGTTTGGACATCACCCTGGGCGGCGAAGAAAAACCCGTGCTGCAATATGTCCCGCCCAAGGACTTCGGCAAGCTGCGGCAACCTTTGCTGGCAAACGGAGAAGTGCTCGGTTAGATTTAACAGCTAGGTGTCCGGCACGACTTCCGCTTTCGACACATAGCGGAAGTTCAACGTGAAGGTGAGGGGAGCCGCGCTTTTGCGCAGTCCCTCTCGACTGCCGGGTTGGGCCTCACAGCCATAGCATTGCCGCTGATAACGGAATGCCGAAAAGCACGCCCAAAGAGCTAGCGATCTGCGAGCGCGGCCCAAGAACGGGAAACAGCAAGCGCACGAATATGTTTGCCGCCACGATGACAACCAAGGCGTGCCACCATGCACCTGAGTAAGCAGAAGCTATGACTGCGCCTATAAGCGCGACATACGCGAGGCCCTGCAACCAAGAAAAGTCTCCAGCGAGCCACGCGCCCACCGGCCAACCACGAGGGTTGGCGTAACCTGCGTAAGCGATGATCGCCCAGCCGAAGCCAGCGGTGAGCGCAAATACAGCGAGTTTGACTATTTCCATCTCGGTTACCTGTCTTGTCGTGAAGCCCAACGAAGCTGTAGAAAAAGTCTATTCATACCCGCATCGTGCCGTGAACCAAAACAAAGATCAAGGTCGAAGCTGACGGCGATATTTTGGGGGAAGAGAATGGCACGTTACAAACACATCGACACCAGCCCGCGATTCCTTGCGGTGGACTTGCAGCGGCAGTTGTTGCCCGGCACTTTTGAGCATGCGCTGAATCATCTGCTTGACCGCGAGATTGACCTGGCCGGTTTCGATACACGATATGCGAACGATGTCACCGGCGCTGCGGCTTATCCGCCCGCAATGCTGCTCAAGGTCGTGCTGTTCGCCTATTCGCGCGGCATTGTCAGCAGCCGCAACATCGAACGCGCCTGCCGCGAACACATCACCTTCATCGCCCTGTCCGGCGACAGCCAACCGCACTTCACCACCATCGCCGGATTCGTTTCCTCGCTGGGAGACGACATCGCCGCAATCTTTAGCCAGGTGCTGTTCATCTGCGACAAGCAGGGTTTGATCGGGCGCGAAATGTTTGCCATCGATGGTGTGAAACTGCCGAGCAACGCCTCCAAGGCCAAAAGCGGTAACCGAGCCGACTTCGAGCATCAAGTGAGCAAACTCGAAGCGGCGGCGAAGACCATGCTCGAACGGCATCGCGAAGCAGACCAGCGCGCCAGCGAACCCGACCTCGACACCCAAGAAACCCAACGCATCGCCCGCCTGCAAACCGATGCCGCGCAAATCCGGCAATGGCTGAGCGATCACCCGGAAGATCGTAAAGGCAGCAAAGGCACGATCCGCAAGAGCAACCGCACCGACAACGAATCGGCAAAGATGGCGACGAGCAAAGGCGTGATTCAGGGCTACACCGGCGTAGCCGCCGTCGACGCCCGCCACCAGATCATCGTCGAAGCGCAGGCGCATGGCACCGGCAGCGAACAAGAATTGCTGATCCCGGTCGTGACCGCGATGAAAGAAGTTCTGGCGCACGACACACTTATCACCGCCGACGCGGGATATCACTCCGAGGCCAACCTCAAGGAATTGGCGGCACACAACATTGACGCACTGATCGCCGACAACAACATGCGGGGCCGCGACGAACGCTTCGCCGGGCAGGGCAAATACAAAGCCTTGCCTGACCCGATCCACGACAAAGGCGGCAAACCCAAGAAGGCCGTGCGCTACCAACCGAAAGATTTCGATTACGACCCACAAGCGGGAACGTGTACCTGCCCGGCGGGAAAACAACTCTATGGCAACGGCAGCGGCTGCACGATCAACGGCTATGCGGCGGTGAAATTCCAAGGCGCGCAACGCGACTGCCTGCCGTGTACACACCGGGAGCGCTGTCTGCTTAGGCCGCAGACAAGCAAGGTCAGGCAAGTGTCATTCTTCCAGGGCAAGAGAGAAGGCGCGAGCTACACCGACAAAATGAAAGCGCGCATCGACAGCCCGGAAGGCCGCGCTCAATACGGCAGACGCTTCGCCACCGTGGAACCCGTATTCGGCAACCTGCGGCACAACAAACAGCTTAACCGCTTCACGCTCCGGGGACGGAAGAAAGTCGATGCGCAGTGGAAGCTCTACTGCCTGGTGCACAACATCGAGAAACTGGCGCATCACGGGTATGCGCAATAAACGAGGGCAGAAACCCTCGAATACGCCCGCTGTTGCACATCCTCATCAAAGCAAATTACTCACGCTCGTCGCAGTAAAAATTACCGCAGGAATTTGAAGCTGAAACGGAGGCGTTTCGGGAGAGAAAAACTTGGCTGGAAAATCGGCTGAAATGGGTTTTTCTACAGCGTCAACGTTAAGTTGAGGGGCTGACGCGGGCTGCTTCGCGGCAGTCCCGCTCGAACGTTAGGTTAGCCACTTAACTTTTTCCCCTTTGGTTTTCCTGGATTTCGATGGGGAATCGCTTTCTCTGCTTCCTTGATCTTTTCGTTTAAAGCATCGAAAGCCGTTTTGGCACCATCTTTCTTGCCCTGCTCATACATGGCTTCAAGAAGCTGAACCAACTTGACACCTTGATAAAGGGTCAAATCTTCGGTAACCGTTTCTAGTGCAGTAGAGATTTTTCTGGTGGCATAGACAGCAACCGTTTTCTTATCGCTAAGCTCAATCAAGTTCTTTTTATATCTGTCTGACATGTTTCCTCCTATGAATGTGACAATGTGTAGCGAGTGGGGATTGAGTGACTAACAGTTATTAGACGGACGCACCGGTCCGTATTATTGATAATAATTGGGCGTGCATATTTTCGATAACCAATTGATTCATTAGAATGCCCTCAATTTTGTCTGTCCGCATATGCATAATAGTACGGGCGGGTGCGAATGTCTCCTTATGGCACATTGCGGACGATCGGCACAGTTACTTCAAGATACTGGTGGCCTGGCAGGTGGAGTCGGATTAAATCAGGGCTGCTTCGGTGCGGATTCACCCTTGTCTGCCTCGCTACGCTTGGCGTCATTCGGGTGGTCCATCATGTCTTCATCGTCGTCGAGCAGGATGCGGTTGGCATTGCCTTCCATGTCCTCGTACTGCCCTTTTTTTACCGCCCAGATCAGCACCACGAGGAATATCAGGCCGAAGAACATCATGCCGGGGATCAAACTGTAAATCACATCCATGACAGCCTCCCACTGTGATTTTATGAATCAGGTTTTCCTGAATAAAGTGCGTATGCGCGCCGCATTGCCGATCACCGCCAGCGAGCTGATCGGCATGGTGATTGCCGCCACCAGCGGCGTCACCATCGCCAGCATCGCCAGCGGCACCATGATAGCGTTATAAACAAAAGACAGCCCGATGTTCTGCCTGATGGTGCGCAGGGTGCGGCGCGACAGCAGGGTGGCGAGCCGCACCTTGTCCAGCTCGTTGTGCATCAGCACGATGTCGGCGCTCTCCACCGACACGTCGGTGCCCGAGCCGAGCGCGATGCCGACATCGGCGCGGATCAGCGCGGGGGCATCGTTGATGCCGTCGCCTACCATCGCGACCACCGCGCCGCGCTGCTGCAACTGCCGGATCACCATATCCTTGTCCTGCGGCAGCACTTCGGCGATGACTTCCATGCCGCCCAGTTGCCGCGCGATCGCTTCGGCGACCGGCTTGCGGTCGCCGGACAGCAGGGTCATGGCGATGCCGGCCGCGCGCAGTTCGTCGATCAATTGCCGCGCATCGCCGCGCAGTTTGTCAGCCAGCGCGAACACGGCCAGATGCGCGCCGCCCATCGCAATATGCACGCAACTCGTCGCCTGTGCTTCCAGTTCGTGCGCCTGTGCCTGTAGTTCTGTATCGAGCGCGATGCCGCGCCGCTTCAGCCATTCTGCGCTGCCGAGCAAGACTGCCTTCCCGTCTGCTATTGCTTCCACCCCGAGCCCCGCCGTGGCCTGGAAGCCCACTGTGGTGATGTCGCGGTAATCCAGTTGTTGCGCCTCCGCCTCCGCAACAATCGCCTTGGCCACGCTGTGTTCGCTGTAGCGCTCCACTGCCGCCGCGCTGCGCAAGACCTCTTCCTGCGCCACGCCGGGCGCGACATGCAGTTGCGCGACGCTCATCTTGCCTTCGGTCAGCGTGCCGGTTTTGTCGAACACGAAATGGGTTACTCTGGACAAGGTTTCCAGCACCAGCCCGTTCTTGATCAGGATGCCGTGTTTAGCGCCGAGGCCGGAGGCCACCGCGATCGACATCGGCGTCGCCATGCCCAGCGCGCACGGGCAGGTGATGATCAGCACCGAGGTCGCGGCCATCAGCGCGATCTCGAAATCTTTGGTGTTCCAGAGGAAGAAGGTCAGCGTCGCGCACACCAGCGTGACCAGCACGAACCACGGCACGATGGTGTCGGCGAGGCGCTGGATCGGCGCCTTGGAGGATTGCGCTTCTTCGACCAGTCGGATGATTTTCGCCAGCGTGGTGTTTTGCACGGTTGAGTGCACCTCGACCAGCAATGCGCCATCCGTGTTGACTGTCCCGGCGGAGACTTGTGCACCGACCGACTTGCTTACCGGCGCGGATTCGCCGCTCAGCATGGATTCGTCCACCGAACTGTGTCCATCGATCACGATGCCGTCCACCGGCACCTTGTAGCCGGGCTTGATCAGCACCCGGTCGCCGGGTTTTACGCCGCGTATCGGCGTCATCTGTTCCTGCCCGTCGCGCATCACGATCGCCACGCGCGGCTGCAATTCCATCAGCCGTTTGGTGGCGGAAATGGCCTGATGGCGGAACATGCCTTCCAGATAGCGTCCGATCAGGATCACGAAAATCAGGTTGGTGACGGTGTCGAAATACACCTCGCCGGTTTTGCTGGCGCTGGCCGTGACATACAGCGAATAGGCATAAGTGACGCTCAGGCCGATGGCGATCGGCAAGTCCATGGTCAGGCGACCGCCGCGCAGCCCGCCGAATGCGCCGCGATAGAACGGATAGCCCGCATACAGCAAGGTCGGCGTGGCCAAGGCCAGGCCGACCCAGTGGAAGAAATCGCGGAATTCGTCCTGGTTCGCGCCGCTATACAGCGCGATGGAAACCCACAGCATGTTCATCATTGCGAAACCGGCGAAGAACAGCCGGTAGAGCATCGCGCGATTGGCTTTCTTGATGATCCCTTCGGCGCTTTCCGGGTCGTAGGGCACGGCGGAATAGCCGATTTTGGCGAGCGCGCGCAGCACGTCGGAGAGCTTGCTGCGGCTGTTGTCCCAGCGCAGGTGCAGCCGCTTGGCGGCCAGGTTGACGTTGGCCGACAGCACGCCGGGCACGCGCTGCAATCCGCGCTCGATCAGCCACACGCAGGCGGCGCAGTGGATGCCCTCGACGAGCAGGTGGATGTCGCGTATCTCGCCGGAGCAGGTGGTGAATTCCTGCTGCACTTCGTCGAAGTCGTAGATCTCGATGTCCTTGGGCGGCTCGGGCGGCGGGCCGAGCAGCGCACCTTCCGGGGTGCGCTGGTAATAGCCTTGCAGCCCGGCTTCGAAGATGGCGCTGCATACCGACTGGCAGCCGAAACAGCAGAAGCGCCGCTCCGCACCGTCCAGCAGCGCGCGGTAATCCGCATCGGTGGGAACGGGCAGGCCGCAGTGGAAACAATCGCCGGTGCTGCGAGCGTTATGCATGTTCATCCTGAGGGGCAGTCAAAATGACGGTGGGTCGAATAAAACCGGAAAAGGCAGCTGTCCGCAGATTACACAGATTACGCAAGATTAAACAAGGAATCATTGATGGGGATCAGATAACCATTCGTGTGATGCATCCATCACCGGCAAGGGTTTTTAAATCTGCGTAATCTGTGGATCGGACTGCGGTTTCCGGATTTACTCCGCCACGACCACGCGGTTCTTGCCGGTTTTTTTGGCCTGGTACATAGCCCTGTCGGCGCGCCCGATAACATCGTCTTGGGGTTCCTGCGGCGCGCGCAGCGCCACCCCGGCGCTGAAGGTGATCAGGACGCGGTCGTTTTCATGCAGGAAGAATTTTTTGGTCAGCTCGCGCTGCAGTCGTTCGACGGTTGCGGTGGCTTCTTCAAGGCCGATGCCGGGCAGCACGATGATGAATTCCTCGCCGCCGTAGCGCGCTACCGCGTCGCTGGGGCGCAGCGCTTCCTTGATCACCTGGCTCAGATGAACGAGCGCCTGGTCGCCGGCCTGATGCCCCATGGTGTCATTGAGCCGTTTGAAATTGTCGATATCGAGCAGCGCGACGCAAACGGGTGTATGGCTGCGGTCGGCGCGCGTGGCTTCGCGCTCGAATGCCTCATCCAGGCCGTGGCGGTTGAGCGCGCCGGTGAGTTGGTCCTGATGCACCAGTTCGCTGACTTGCGCGAGCTCTTGTTCCAGTTTCCTGATCTTGGCTTCGGCTTCCTGAACTTGTTTGCGGGTGCCGACCAGCTCTTCATGCGAGCGCAGCGCGCTGGACTGGATGACGCGCGTGTCCTGCATGATGTCTTCCAGCAGGTGGCTTAACTCGGTGAGGTTGTTGGATTTGCCGATCTTTTTGCTGTAGCCCTCGATTTTTTGATGGTAGTCGCCGGTGCTTTCGGTGATTTCGCCAAGCCGGTCAATGAAGGTGGTCATCAGGCTCTTGAGCGTGGTTTTGGCCTCGGAGAGGCTTTGTTTGAGCATGCCTTGCTTGATGATGGCATCGCGCAGGCCGCGCTCGGCATCGGCGATGGCGTGCCGGTCGATCGGCTTGGCGATGATTTCCTGCAGGATGGCGACTTGTCCGTGCAGCCAATCTTCGTCTTCGACCATTTCGCCAACGTTTTCCACCAGCAGGCGCAGCAGGCGCACCAGACCTTCATGGACTTTGGCGTTATCTCCGGCACGTAATTCGGCTTTTATCAGGAATGGGCGGAGTTGCCTGGCGAACGCGGTAAGTTGTTCAGGTGTCTTGATGTCGCGCACCTGCTGGACGAGGGCTTGTACCTCATGCGTCAATTCCGGCAGTGCGCCGAGTATGCCTTGCAGTGTTTGCGCCAACAATTCGGCGAGTCTGGCAGGCATTCCGGCTTCTTCGCCGGGCATGTGATGGGCGGTTGCGGCGCTGGCCGGAACCGCCGTCATAGCGCCGCTTGCGGCGGGCGTAGCGGGTGATATGGAATCGATCTCGGTGCTGGCCGCAACCGGGGACACCGCCCACGAGCGTATCAGCCCATTCAGCTTGTCATGCAAGGCTTCCGGGTTTACCGCGAACCGCTTCAGCACGGTTTCCAGGCCTTCCTTTTTGCGGGTGACGGTCAAGCCTTTGTGGGGGGTCTCCAATTGGCGCAGCAGATCCCGTATCAGGTCGGACCATGATAGCGTGGATTCCCCGCCCGGTTTGGGCAGGATCTTTTCGATTTCCTTGAGGCATTGATCCCAGTCCTCCGCCCCGATCACTTTTTTCAATGCCATGCCGGCAGGCGCAGACTGGGGTGTTTGCGCAAGATGTTCGGCAATGCCGCGCAGGACTTTTGCCGCGCTGCGATCCCCGTCGGCGGGGGTGCCGCTGATTTCGGCGTAAATCCTGCTGTAGTTGTCCGGCGTTGGCGGCATCTTGCGCGCCGCCAGCGTTTTCAGCGTTTCGCGGGCAAGTTCGGACGGGTTGGATTTATTCATGGCTGATTATTTCTTGGCTTCCACCAGGTTGTGCGCAATGGCGTAGTGGACCGCCTCGGCATTATTTTTGAAGCCCATTTTCTCCAGCATGCGGGCGCGGTAAACGCTCACCGTCTTGGGGCTGAGCGCCATGATCTCGGAAATCTCGGTGAGGGATTTGCCGGAGGCCATCAGGCAGAGTGTCTGGTATTCGCGGTTGGACAGGTTCTGGTGCATCAGTTCCTGCGATTCGCCGATCAGGTTGCTCAGCAACTGTTCGGCCAGCGGCGCGCTGATATATTTTTTGCCGCTGATGACCTGCTGGATCGCGCCGACCAATTTTTCCGGCGCGCTCTGCTTGTTGATGTAGCCCATCGCGCCCGCCTTCAGCGCCCGCACGCCGTATTGCTCCTCGGGATACATGCTCAGCACGATGATCTTGACGTCGGGCTGCTCCGACTTGAGTTGCTTGAGCACGTCGATGCCGTGCTTGTCCGACAGCGAGATGTCCAGCAGGATCAGGTCGAAATGCTGCTTGCGCGCCATGCTGATGGCCTGCTGGCCGGATTCCGCCTCGCCGGCGATGTGGAAATCGGGCCCCTCTTCGAGCAGCATCTTCAGTCCCTTGCGGATCAGCGCGTGATCGTCCACTACCAGAATATTAATCATATTGAAGTTTCGCCGAAAAGCGCCTGTTGCGGGGTTTCTTCCATGAGCGGGACGAAAATCGCGATTTGCGTTCCCTTGCCCAGCGTGCTGGCTATTTTAACCGTGCCGCCGAGGTGCGCGACGCGCTCCTGAACGCCGCGCAGGCCGAATGAACGCGGCTTGTTGCGCGCCACCTCGCTGAATCCCACCCCGTCATCGGAAATGATCAGTTCGAGATGGTCGGTGCCCTTGACGATTTCGATTTGAACATGCTTGGCATGGGCGTGTTTCAGGATGTTGTTCAGCGCCTCCTGGCAAACCCGGAACAGGGTGATCGAATACGCCTCGGGCAGCTCGATGCTCTCCTGCGACTTGATGATGGTGCAGGAAATGCCGCTGCGCTTGCTGAATTCCTGCGCCTCGATTTCGATCGCGGCGATGATGCCGAAGCAATCGAGAAAACCGGGGCGCAGCCGGTGCGCCAGATGGCTGGCCGAGGTGATCGCCCGGTTGACCAGGTCTTCTATCGTCCTGGCCTTTTCGGTGAGTTTGGGGGTGTCCTTGGGGAGGCGCTGGATCAGCCACGACAGATCCATTTTCATCGCGGTGAGCAGGCTGCCGATCTCGTCGTGCACCTCGCGCGCGATGCGCAGGCGTTCCTGCTCCTTGGCGTCCTGGATGTGCGAGGAAAGCTCCAGCAGTTGCTGTTGCACCCGCTTGATTTCGAGTTCGCCCAGCTTGCTTTGCGTGGTGTCGAGCACGATGCCTTCCCAGCGCGGCAGGCCATTTGGCATGCTCTGTGGCGTGGCGCCAAGGCTGATCCACTTGGTTTCGTCGCCCGGCAAGGTGATGCGTCCTTCCCAGTTCCAGAAACACAGGGTTTGCGCCGATTTTTTCAGGGTGTCCAGCAGCGATGGGATGTCTTCTGGATGGATGAGATTCAAAAAACAGGAGGCATCGTTTTGCAGGTCATTCGGAGAAATGCCGAACAGTGTCAAACAGCCCTTGCTGACATAGGGAAAAGTGAAGGAGCCATCTTCCTGTAATTCAATCTGGCAAGCCACCCCCGGCAAGTTGGCGATGAATCCCTGTAGTTTATCCGGGGAGGGGCTGACCGGCGGATTGTGAGGGCTTTTAGGCATCTGTTTTTTTTAGATAGGCGGGTTCTATATGCAGGTGATGGCAGCTTACTACATCGGGATTGGCGGCGGCAATATTTGGGAAAAATTCAGTAGGTGCACGGCGCGCCATGCACCTGTGTTATCTGATACACGACTCTATGAAGCTATGCCGGAATTGCTGCCCACATTTCATTTTCCGGCGCGTATGTGTGCCAAAGTTTGTGATAAGCTGCGCGCCATTGTGATTCCACTCGTTTATTGAGCGATTCATTTCATGCCTTCCGCTTCCTCCCCCGCAAGCACATTGCTGCGCCGTGAAATTCTCGATTTGCATGCCTACCACGTGCCGGATAGCGCGGGCTATATCAAGCTGGACGCGATGGAGAACCCGTATCCTGTGCCGTCCGCGCTGCGCGGCGAAATCGCCGATGCGGTCGCTGCCGCTGCCATTAACCGTTATCCCGACCCCGCCGCCGCCTCGCTCAAGGAAAAAATCCGTGGCGTGCTCGGCTTGCCGGACGGGATGGAGGTGCTGCTCGGCAATGGCTCGGATGAGCTGATCCAGTTGCTGGCGATGGCGCTCAACAAGCCCGGTGCAGCCTTGCTGGGCGTGGAACCGTCGTTCGTGATGTACCGGATGATCGCGACTTTTACCGGAATGCGTTATGTAAGCGTGCCGTTGACGGAGGATTTTTCGCTGGATTTGCCGGCAACGCTCGCCGCGATTCGGCGCGAACAGCCCGCGCTGATCTTCCTGGCCTATCCGAATAATCCTACCGGCAACCTGTTTCCGGCGGATGCCGTGATACAGATCATCGAGGCGGCGCAGGGTCTGGTGGTGGTGGACGAGGCTTATTACGCCTTTGCCGGCGACAGCTTTATCCCGCGCCTGGCTCGTTATTCGAATTTGCTGGTGATGCGCACCTTTTCCAAGCTCGGCATGGCGGGATTGCGCCTGGGATTTCTGGCGGGTAGCGCGGCGTGGCTGGAGCAGCTGGAAAAACTGCGCTTACCGTATAATGTCGGTGTTTTGCCGCAATTGGTCGCCGGAAAGTTGCTTGAACATCACGGGGTGCTGTTGCGGCAAGCGGAACAAATCAAACGGGATCGCGCCAAGTTGTACCGGCAATTGAGCGAAATCGCCGCCGTGCGGGTTTACCCCAGCGAGGCGAATTTTCTGCTGTTCCGCGTGGCACATGCCACGGAAGTATTTGACGGATTGAAGCAGCGCGGCGTGCTGATCAAGAACCTGAACGGCGGGCATCCGATGTTGCATGACTGCTTGCGCGTTACGGTCGGCACAGGCGACGAGTGCGCAAAGTTCGTGTCAGCATTGCATGACACTCTTACTCAACTTGCACAAGGTTAAATCATGCGTAGCGCGAAAGTTTCACGCAACACACTGGAAACTCAAATTACCGTTGAGTTGAATCTGGACGGCAGCGGCAAAGCCAAGTTCGATACCGGGCTGCCGTTTCTCGATCACATGCTCGATCAGGTCGCCCGGCATGGTTTGCTGGACATGGATATTCTCGCCAAAGGGGATTTGCATATCGATGCGCATCACACCGTGGAAGATATCGGCATCACGTTCGGCCAGGCATTCAACCAGGCAATCGGCGACAAGAAAGGCCTGCGCCGCTACGGCCATGCGTACGTGCCGCTGGATGAATCCCTGTCGCGCGCGGTGCTGGATATTTCCGGCCGCCCCGGCCTGGTGTTCAATTGCGAATTTGTGCGCGACAGCATCGGTGAGTTCGAGGTGGACTTGGTCAACGAATTTTTTCAGGGCTTCGTCAATCACGCGCTGGTCACGCTGCACATCGACAACCTGGCGGGCAACAATGCCCACCATCAGGCCGAGACCATTTTCAAGGCCTTCGGCCGCGCGCTGCGCATGGCGCTGGAGCTTGATCCGCGCATGGCCGGCGTGATGCCTTCCACCAAGGGAACACTGTAAATTGAAATGGTCGATGTCGCCGTTGTAGATTATGGGATGGGCAACTTGCACTCGGTCGAACAGGCTTTGCGCAAGGTGGCTCCCGATGCCGAAATTATTGTAAGCGACGATGCCGGGGTGATTGCGAATGCCGGGCGCGTGGTATTTCCCGGCCAAGGCGCGATGCCGGACTGCATGCGGGAACTGGAAGCGCGCGGTTTGCGCAACGCCGTGCTGGAAGCCGCGCGCGACAAGCCTTTTCTCGGCATCTGCATCGGCCTGCAAATGCTGTTCGAACATAGCGCCGAGGGCGATGTGGCGGGGCTGGGCATCCTGCGCGGTGAGGTTGTGCGCTTCGCCAGCAATCAACACGACGCGCAGGGCAATAAACTCAAGGTGCCGCACATGGGCTGGAATCAGGTGCACCATGGCGATCATGCGTTATGGCATGACATCGACCAGGATGCGCGTTTTTACTTTGTGCACAGCTATTACGTGTGCCCGCGGGACGCGGCGCTGGTGCAGGCGACCAGTAACTATCCGCAGCCTTTTGCCTGCGCTGTGGCGCGGGACAATTTGTTCGCGGTGCAATTTCATCCGGAAAAAAGCCAAACGGCAGGGCTGAAGCTGCTGCAAAATTTTATGCAATGGAATCCTTAATTTTTTAACATACTGCTATGCTGATTATTCCTGCGATTGATTTGAAAGACGGTCATTGTGTGCGCCTCAAACAGGGCGTGATGGAAGATGCCACGGTGTTTTCCGAAGATCCCGCTGCGATGGCGCAGCACTGGCTGGAACAGGGCGCGCGCCGCCTGCATCTGGTGGATTTGAACGGCGCGTTCGCCGGCAAGCCGAAGAACGAAGCTGCGGTGCGCAGCATCATCGAGGCGATGGACGGCAGCGACGTGCCGGTGCAACTGGGCGGCGGCATCCGCGACCTGGAAACCATCGAACGCTACCTCGACATCGGCGTGACTTACGTCATCATCGGCACTGCGGCGGTCAAGGTGCCGGGGTTTCTGCATGAGGCCTGCGACGCCTTTCCCGGCCACATCATGGTCGGCTTGGATGCCAAGGGCGGCAAGGTGGCGGTGGATGGCTGGTCGAAGCTGACCGGGCACGACGTGGCGGATCTGGCGCAGCGCTTCGAAGGCTATGGCGTGGAAGCGATCATCTACACCGACATCGGCCGCGACGGCATGTTGTCCGGCGTGAACATTCCGGCCACGGTGGAACTGGCCAGACCGCTGCATGTGCCGGTGATCGCCAGCGGCGGCATCACCAACCTGGACGACGTGCGCGCGCTGTGCGCGGTGTATCAGGAAGGTATCACCGGTGCGATTACCGGCCGCGCGATTTACGAAGGCTCGCTGGATTTGCGCGCGGCGCAAGCGTTGGCCGACGAGTTGACCCCGATCAAACTATCCTTTAACAGTTAAGCCTGGATGCTTGCCAAAAGAATTATTCCCTGTCTCGATGTCACGGCGGGGCGCGTGGTCAAGGGGGTCAGTTTCGTCGAACTGCGCGATGCCGGCGACCCGGTGGAAATTGCGCGCCGCTATGACGAGCAGGGCGCGGATGAACTGACGTTCCTCGACATCACCGCCAGCTCGGACGACCGGGGGATCATTTTTCGCATCATCGAGCAGGTCGCCTCGCAGGTGTTCATTCCGCTGACTGTTGGCGGCGGGGTGCGCGAAGTCGGCGACGTGCGGAATTTGCTGAATGCCGGCGCCGACAAGGTCAGCATCAACACCGCCGCCGTGCTGAACCCGCAACTGGTTGCGGATGCCGCCGGGCGTTACGGCTCGCAGTGCATCGTGGTGGCCATCGATGCCAAGCAGATTGCGCCGAACCGCTGGGAAGTGTTCACGCACGGCGGACGCAAGGCGACGGGGCTGGATGTAGTGGAGTGGGCGAAAAAAATGCAGGGCCTGGGCGCGGGCGAGATCCTGCTGACCAGCATGGACAGGGACGGGCAGAAAAACGGCTTCGATCTGGCGTTGACGCGCGCGGTGACGGATGCGCTGGATATCCCGGTGATCGCCAGCGGCGGTGCGGGCAACTTGCAACATCTGGCCGACGGCGTGAAACTCGGCGGGGCGGATGCGGTGCTGGCGGCAAGCATTTTTCACTTCGGCGAATATACCGTGCAGCAGGCCAAACAGTTCATGGCGCAGCAGGGAATCGAGGTGCGGTTATGACATGGTGCGCGAAAGCGACAGGTGCGGGAATAACCGCATCGCACCTCCTCCCGCAAACGGCTGACTACGCCAGTAATGTGTCGGAGGTGCGGTTATGAAAGAAAATTGGCTGAACAAGGTGAACTGGTCCGAAGATGGGCTGGTGCCGGCCATCGCGCAGGATGCCGCCACCGGGCGGGTGCTGATGGTGGCGTGGATGGACCGTGATGCCCTGAAGCTGACCTGGCAAAAGAACGAGGCGGTGTATTGGTCGCGTTCGCGCAAAAAGCTATGGCACAAGGGTGAGGAATCCGGACATATCCAGAAAGTAAAAGAAATCAGGCTGGATTGCGATGGCGATGTGGTACTGCTGCAAGTTGAGCAGCAAGGCGGCATCGCCTGCCATACCGGGCGCGAAAGCTGTTTTTACCGCCGTTTGGAAAAAGAGCGGTGGTCGGAAGTGGATGCCGTGCTGAAATCTCCCGATGAAATTTATAAGAAATGAACACGGAAAAAATGAACCAGGATATCTTGCAACGATTGACGGAAACGCTGGAGGCGCGCAAGCAGGCATTACCGGAAAGCTCTTATGCCGCCAAACTGTTCAGCAAGGGCGAAGACGCGATATTGAAGAAAATCGGCGAGGAAGCGACCGAGGTGATTCTGGCGAGTAAGGGCGGCGACAAATCCCATCTGGTGTATGAAACCGCCGATTTGTGGTTTCATTGCATGGTACTGTTGGCAAAGCACGGCTTGAGCGCAGATGATGTGCTGAACGAACTGGCGCGCCGCGAAGGCTTGTCGGGTATCGCCGAAAAGGAAAGCCGGAAAAAGGATTGAGCATGGGCGACTGTATTTTTTGCAGGATTGCACGCGGCGAGATTCCTTGCAGCAAGGTGTATGAAGACGACGAAGTGCTGGCGTTCCACGACATCAACCCGGTCGCCCCCGTGCATTTCATGCTGGTTCCGAAGCTGCATTTGGCTTCGTTGCTGGATGCTGGAGAGGAGCATGCGCCGCTGCTGGGTAAAATGCTGCTGCTGGCGCCAAAACTGGCTCAGGAGCAGGGTCTGGAAAACGGCTTCCGTACCGTGATCAATACCGGCAAGGGCGGCGGGCAGGAAGTGTTGCATTTACACATCCATATCATCGGCGGCGGCAGCATTCCGCCCATGGTGCGGCGCGGTTAACAGTCAATTATCTGAGGAGAACGTGATGGGCGGGTTAAGTATTTGGCATTGGCTGATCGTATTGCTGGTCGTTATATTGATATTCGGCACCAAGAAGCTGCGCAACATCGGCAGCGACCTGGGTGGCGCGGTGAAAAACTTCAAGGAAGGCGTGCGCGACGATGAGCCCAAGCAGGCCCAGCAGGACGGGCAGGCCATTGAAGGCGAAGTGACATCGAAAACGCAGACGAAAGACAAGTCGAACACGAATGTTTGACATTGCATTCTCCGAGCTGATGGTCATCATGCTGGTGGCGCTTGTCGTCATCGGCCCGGAGCGGTTGCCGAAAGTGGCGCGCACGATGGGGAATTTGTGGGGGCGGATGCAGCGCTATGTGCATAGCGTCAAGAACGACATCGCAAACGACATGGCCATCGAAGAAGCCAAACAACTGCGCGGTACCATCGGCAAGGAAATCACCGCTATCGAGCAGGCCACGCAAGAGGCCAGGCTGTCCCTGGAGCAGAAAATACTGGATGCGCAGATGGGCAGATCATCCGATGCATCCGATGAACAGCCCGTTACACAATCTTCCACTACGCCAAGCAAGCCAGTTTAATGGGTATCAGTGAAAGTTTTATCGCGCACCTGATCGAACTGCGCACCCGCTTGCTGCATGTTGCCGTGGCCTTGCTGGTGGTGTTCATCTGCCTGTTTCCGTGGGCTTCCGACCTCTATGCCCTGCTGGCGCAGCCGCTGCTGGCAAAATTGCCCAAAGGCGGGCAGATGATCGCCACCGATGTCACCACGCCGTTCTTCGTGCCGCTCAAGGTCGCGATGATGGCCGCTTTGCTGATTGCGCTGCCTTACATCCTCTACCAGCTATGGCGCTTCGTCGCACCCGGCCTGTATGCGCACGAGAAGCGCCTGGTCGTGCCGCTCATCGTCGCCAGCACGCTGCTGTTTTTTTGCGGTATGGCATTCGCCTACTTTGCGGTGTTCCCGGTGGTGTTCGGTTTCATCACCGCCTCCGCGCCGCAGGGTGTGGCGGTGATGACCGATATCGACAAATACCTCAGCTTCGTGCTCGGCATGTTCGTGGCGTTCGGGGTCACCTTTCAGGTGCCGGTGGCGGTCGTGCTGCTGGTGCGCATGAATATCGTCGGCGTCGAGAAACTGAGGGAAATCCGCTCCTACGTGATCGTCGGCGCATTCATCCTCGGCGCAATTTTTACCCCGCCGGACGTGGTGTCGCAATTCATGCTGGCAATCCCGCTGTGGCTGCTCTATGAAGCGGGTATCGTGGTTGCGAGCTGGATGGTCAAGGGCAAGACCAAGCCGGCGTAAAAAACAATCGCGCAAATGCCAATCGTGCAAATGAAAGAGCCGCTATATGCGGCTCTTTCATTTAGTGCTTCTTTCGCCTGTATCAGTTCGTCACGCGGCTACTGCTCCCTTGGCTTTGGGCGCTTGCCGATTTTAACCGGCAAACTTGTCGCTACTCCGTTGCGCATCAGCCTGGCCGTGATCACTTTGCCGGGCGGCAGGTTGGCCACGGTTTCCAGCATGGTGTTCCAGTCGTCGATGGCTTGATCGTCTATCGCAATCAGGATATCGCCGGTCTTGATGCCGGCCTGTTCCGCCGGGCTGTTGCGGATGATTTCGGTGATCAGCACCCCCTTGGTGCTGCCCAGTTTGAAGGATTCGGCCAGTTCGGGGGTCAATTCCTGCACCCCCGCGCCGATCCAGCCGCGCGTCACGGAGCCGCTCTGGATGATTTGCTCCATGGTTTTTTTGGCGATACTCGCGGGAATGGCGAAACCGATGCCGAGCGAGCCGCCATTCGGCGAATAAATCGCGCTGTTGATGCCGATCAGGTTGCCGCTCACGTCCACCAGCGCGCCGCCGGAATTGCCGGGGTTGATCGCGGCATCGGTCTGGATGAAGCTCTCGAAGGTGTTCAACCCCAGATGACTGCGCTTGAGTGCGCTGATGATGCCCATGGTCACGGTCTGCCCCACGCCGAACGGGTTGCCGATCGCGAGCACCATGTCGCCCACCTGCGCCTGCTCCGGGTGGCCGAAGGTGATCGCGGGAAGCTTGCCGGGCAGTTCGACCTTGATAACGGCGAGGTCGGTCTCCGGATCCGAGCCGATCACATGCGCCTTGGTCTTGCGCCCGTCCGCCAGCGCGACTTCGATCTGGTCGGCAGCCTCAACGACATGGTGGTTGGTGAGGATGTAGCCGTCGGGGCTGACGATCACGCCGGAGCCCAGACTGGAGCTATTTTGCGGTTCCATATCGCGCGGGTCGCCGAAGAAAAAGCGGAAACGCGGGTCTTCCATGAAGGGATGGAGCGGCGTCTTGATGACGGTGCTGGTGAAGATGTTTACCACGCTGGGCATGGCTTTTTGCGCGGCGGTGCTTAACCCCATGGCCAGATTTTTGCCGTCCGCCGCTTGCGGTGCGCTTTCCTGCAGCGTGACCACTCCGCTGCGCGCCGCATTCGGCAGCAACTCCGGCTTGAGGGTCTGGACGATAAACAGCAGCGCCAGCGCGACAGTGACGGCCTGGGTGAATAAAAGCCAGTGTTTACGCATGATATGATTAATCGATATGCTTAAAATTGAAGGTGCTTACATGCTGCTCAATGAATTGCGCAATTATAACGCAAGCCTGCTGCAAACCGGTTTGTTCAAGGATTACTGCCCGAACGGTTTGCAGGTGGAAGGGCGCGCGGAGGTGCGGCGCATCGCCACCGGCGTGACGGCTTCGCAACAGGTGCTGGACGCCGCGATTGCATGGGGCGCGGACGCGATCCTGGTGCATCACGGCTATTTCTGGCGCAGCGAGGATGCCGCGATAACCGGCATCAAGAAACGGCGCATCGCCCAATTGCTGCGCAACGATGTGAGCCTGCTGGCTTATCACCTGCCGCTTGATGCGCATCCCGAACTGGGCAACAACGCACGGCTCGGCAAATTGCTCGGGCTGGCGGAGCAGGGCCGGTTCGGCGAGCAGGGCATCGCGTGCATCGGCGAGCTGGTGACCCCGCAGACGCTCGCGCAATTTGCCGCGCAGGTCGGACAAGGCCTGCGGCGCGCCCCGCAAGTCATCGGGAATGGCGCCAAGAATATCCGGAAAGTCGCGTGGTGCAGCGGCGGGGCGCAAGGCTATTTTGAGGCAGCCATCGCGCAAGACGTTGACGTCTATATCAGCGGGGAGATATCCGAGCAGAGTTTTCATCTTGCGCAGGAAAGCGGCGTGGCCTTTATCGCCGCCGGCCACCATGCCACCGAGCGGCTTGGCATACAGGCGCTGGGCGAACACCTGTCGGCGCACTTCGGCTTGGAGCATTGTTTCTTTGATCAGGATAATCCGGTTTAGGAGTAGGGCAAACTACGGATTGACAAGTTATTAATGAAGCCTATGATTACACCGTGAACCATTCATCGGCTCACAGGCGTGGAAGTTAGTCAGGTATAAAAGTTAGTCCGATTTCAATTTCTTATTCGGGAGCCAGACATGACTGATCAAATAAAAATCTCTATCGACCGTGAGGTCTACGACCGGTTGCTAATGCTGATGGTACCTCCCATCAGCGATGCCAACGCGGTTATCAAGGAGTTGTTGACTCAAGATGGGCGTGCCAGCCCCGCCTCCGTTGCTCTGGGTGCATCCGAGCATCACTTCACTATGGAGCAGGAGCTCGAACGCACCAGGCAGGGCGTCTACGAAGGTGGAGGAAATACCTAAGTCCTGCGCGGTATTCGTCAGCAGTTGACCAAAAAAACCACCGGCCTTGGCCGGTGGTTTTTTGCGGCTGGTTAACGATGGGAAATTAAATCGCGCCCCTGTCTTGCCGATTTATTTGGCTGCCGATTTGGATATAAAATTAATTCCCGCAAGTGAAAAATTCGCGATGTGCTTGGCAACCGCCGCGATTTCTTTATGGTCATAGCGCAGCTTGGGATGCAGGCGTTGCTGCACCGGATGGGAGTGGCGGTAATACAGGCATTGGCCGAGGATGCTGTGCACGCAACGGCGCAACTCGGCTTCCCCGGTTTTTTCTCCAGCGATTTCGCGCAATAGTTTGCCCAGGAATTCATGCAGCGGCGCAATGGCTTCGCGCACGATCTTGTCCAGCGCGGGCGTGGGATCGGCCAGTTCGCGCGCCATGATCCGGCAGGGCAGCGAACCGTTCGTTTCGTCCAGCAGCATCAGCATGAAGTCGCGGATAAACAGGCGCAGCCGCACCTCGGGATCTTCGTCGGCTTTGCCATTGGCGAGCTGCATGGCCTTGAGCGGCGCGAAATTCAGGGCTTCGGCGAGCAGGCCATCCTTGCTGCCGAAGTGATAATTCACCGCCGCGACATTCGTTTCGGCGCGGCGGCAGATCTCACGCACCGTCGCCCCCTGAAAACCATGCTGCGAAAACTCCTCGCGCGCCGCATTCAGCAGCCGCTCGCGGGTTTGTTCGGTTGCAGTCCCGGCTTCATGCATCATTTGCTTGCCTCATTCGCCGCGCTGTCTTGCCCGGCAAGCGCCTTGTAAAGCTGCGCGGCAGCTGACAACAGGGTGCGCCGCACCTGCAACGCACCTTGCTGTGCGGCGAACGATTCGCGCTGCGCATCCAGCACTTCCAGATGGTTGACGATACCCACCCCGTAGCGCGCTTCCACCAGCTTCAGGCGCCGGTTTTGCGCGTCGGCATTGGCTTCCTGCGCGGCGAGTTGCTCGGCGAGTTTTTCGCGCGCATTCAGCAAATCCGCGACTTCGCGGAACGCCTGCTGGATGGTTTTCTCGTATTCGGCGACCGCGATGACCTTGCGCGCCTCGGCGACATCCAGGTTGGCGGAGTTGCGCCCGGCGTCGAACAACGGCAGCGTGAGCGCGGGCTGGAAACTCCACGCGCCGCTGCCCGCATCGAACAGCCCGGCCAGCGTGCGGCTGGCCGTGCCGACGCTGCCGGTCAGCGTGATGCGCGGCAGGAAAGCCGCGCGTGCCGCGCCGATATTCGCATTCGCTGCGATCAGTTTGTGCTCGGCGGCCAGCACGTCGGGGCGCTGCAACAACACCTCGGCGGGCAGCCCGGCAATCAGGTCGGTGGTGATGTCCTGTCCGGCCAGGCTGCGTCCGGCGGGCAGATTTTTCATCTGCGCCAGCGGCTGCCCGACCAGCACATCGAGCAGGTTCCCGGCGGCGGCCTGTTGCCGTTCCAGATTGGCGCGCTCGGCCAACGCGGCCTGATACGCGCCATCGGCCTGCAGGAAATCCAGATCGCTGGACACGCCGAGATCGCGGCGGCGCGCTGTCAGCCCTCTGGTTTCGGCACGCGTCCTGGCGGTTTCTGCGGTAAGTTGCGCGCGTTCGCGCATTTCCAGCAACGACAGGTAGGCATTGGCCACGTCGGCGATCAGCGACAGGCGGAAGGCGCGCTGTGCGGCTTCGGTGGCGAGATAGCCGGCCTTGGCGGCCTCGCTCAGGCTGCCGACCCGCCCCCAGAAATCCAGCTCGAACGACACCAGGCTGATGCCCACGTCATAGCGCTGCGAGTGCAGTGCATTGGGGCTGAATGCCGATGCGCCCGCCGGCGTCAGCGAGGCGTTGCGTCCGGCAGTCACGTTGAAGTTGGGCAGCCGGTCGGCCTGCTGGATGCCGTATTGCGCGCGCGCCTCGGCGATGCGCGCGGTGGCGATGCGCAGGTCGCGGTTGTTTTCCAGCGCGGCGCTGATCAAGGCCTGCAAGCGCGGATCGGGATAATAATGCTGCCAGTCGGTGTCAGCGACCCGGCGCACACCGCCCGGCTTGGTATTGTCCGGCCATGCGGCGGAAACGGGTGAGGCGGGACGCTGGTAGTCGGGCGTCAGCGAACAGCCTGTCAGCGCAACGGCCAGCACTGCGCATGGAAAAAACTTCTTCCGCAGATTACGCAGATTTGCGCAGATTTGAAAACCATCGTCACAGGATAAACCAGGGCACAGTGATTGCTGATTCTGGCTCAATCTGCGTCCATCTGCGTAATCTGCGGATGCATTAAGTGTTTTCATGGGAACCTTTCTCCTCATGTTCGGCGTGCTTGCGTGCATGTCCCGGGAAGATGCGCCGCACTGCCATGAAGAACACCGGCACCAGGAAGATCGCAAACACGGTCGCGGCAACCATGCCGCCGATGACGCCGGTGCCGATGGCGTGGCGGCTCTCGGCGCCCGCGCCGGTGGAAATGGCCAGCGGAAACACGCCGGCGACGAAGGCGATGGAAGTCATCAGGATCGGCCGCAGGCGCAGGCGGCAGGCTTCCAGCACGGCATCGAGACGTTCGCGCCCCTCGTCTTCGAGGCGGCGCGCGAATTCGACGATCAGGATGGCATTCTTGGCGGCCAGCCCGATGATCGCGATCAGCCCGACCTTGAAATACACGTCGTTGGGCAGCCCGCGCAGTTCCACCGCGACCAGCGCGCCGAACACGCCGAGCGGCACGGCCAGCATCACCGCCAATGGAATGGACCAGCTTTCATACAGCGCGGCGAGCACCAGGAACACCACCAGCAGCGACACGCCGAACAGCAGCGGCGCCTGCTGGCCGGAGACTTTTTCCTCGGACGAAATGCCCGACCACTCGAAGCCGATGCCCGGCGGCAGTTTCAGCGCGATGGCTTCCATCGCGGCGAGCGCCTCGCCGCTCGACACGCCCGGCGCGGTCGCCCCGGAGATCTTCATCGCCGCCAGACCGTTGTAGCGGTCGAGCTTGGTCGCTCCCGCCACCCATCGGGTGCTGACGAACTCCGACAGGCGCACCATGCGCCCGGCGCTGTTGCGCACCGCGGTGCGCAACAGGTCTGCTTCGCTGCGGCGTGTCGCTTTCTCGGCCTGCATCTGCACGCGCAGCACCCGCCCCTGGCGCACGAAGTCGTTGATATAGGACACGCCAAACAGCGATTGCAGGGTATCGTTGAGGTCGGTGGCATTGATTCCCAGCGTCTCCGCCTTGTCGCGGTCGATGTCGAGGAAAAGCTGCGGCGCGGGTTCCTGGCCCTCGGGGCGCACCGCGGCGAGGCGCTTGTCGCCCATCGCCATGCCCAGCACCTGATTGCGCGCATCGAGCAGCTTTTCGCGCCCGACCCCGCCGCGGTCCTGGAGGCGGAAATCGAAGCCGCCGGCCGAGGCGAGCTCCGGTATCGGCGGCGGATTGATCGCGAACAGCATCGCCTGCTTCATGCGGAAGAACTCCATGTTGGCGCGCTTGATCAGGGCCTGCGACGAATTTTCCTTGCCCGGCCGGTCATCCCAGTCCTTGAGTTTGATGAAGGCGAGCGCCATGTTCTGGCCGCGGCCGAAGAAGGAAAAGCCCAGCACGCCGACCACCTTGTCCACCTGCGGCTGCTTCAGGAAGAACTGCTCGACCGATTCCAGCACGGCCCGCGATCTTTCTTGCGTGGCCGCGGGCGGCAACTGGATCGCGGTGACGATGTAGCCCTGGTCTTCTTCAGGCAGGAAGCTGCCCGGCAGTTTCATGTAGGTCCAGGCGGCGATTACGACGATCACGGCGTAAATCGCGAGCGAGCGCAGCAGCCTGCGCGTGGCGTGATTGACCCCGCCGACGTAGCTCGTCGTCACGCGCCCGAAGAAACGGTTGAAGCGGCCATGAAAGCCGCGCTCCAGGTTTTCCGGGTCGTGCTTGAGTAGGCTCGCGCACAGCGCCGGCGTGAGCGAGAGCGCGAGGAAGGCGGAGAACGCCATGGTCACCACCAGCGTGACGGCGAACTGGCGGTAGATCGCGCCGGTCGAGCCGGGGAAAAACGCCATCGGCACGAACACCGCCATCAGCACCAGGGTGATCGCGATGATGGCGCCGGTGATTTCCTTCATCGCCTGCCGGGTCGCCGCGCGCGGGTCGAGATGGTTGGCGCGCATGTTGCGCTCGACGTTCTCCACCACCACGATGGCATCGTCCACCACGATGCCGATCGCCAGCACCATCGCAAACAGCGTCAGCACATTGATCGAGAAACCGAAAACATACAGCCCCAGCATCCCGCCCAGCAGCGACACCGGCACGACGATCGCGGGAATCAGCGTGGTGCGCCAGTTGCCGAGGAACATGAACATCACCAGCACCACCAGCGCCGCCGCTTCCAGCAGGGTGATGATCACTTCGCGGATGGACAGTTCGATGAAGCGCGTGGTGTCGTAGGGCACCGCCCAGTCCACGCCCTGCGGGAAGTAGCGCGACAGCTCCTGCATCTTGGCGCGCACGCCTTGCGCGGTCGCCAGCGCGTTCGCTCCCGGCGTGATGCGTATCGCCATGCCGGCGATGGGCTGGCTGTTGAGGCGCGCGGTGCGGCTGTAGTCCTGCGCGCCCAGTTCGATGCGGGCGATATCCTTGAGTCTCACCGATGATCCGTCCGGGTTGGCGCGCACCACGATGTCGCCGAATTCTTCCGGCGTAACGAGGCGCCCGCGGCTGCCGAGGACGGCGTTGATCTCCTGTCCCGGCGCGGCCGGCAACTGCCCGACTTCGCCCAGCGGCAGCAGCGCGTTCTGCGCGCGCACCGCGCGGCCGACATCGGCGGGCGAGAGCGCGTAGGCCTCCAGCCGGTCCGGTTTGAGCCAGATGCGCATCGAATATTCGGTGCCGAACAGCAGCACCTCGCCCACACCGGACACGCGCAACAGCGGGTCCAGCACGCTGGCGGTGGCGTAGCTGCCGAGGTCGACGGCGTCCAGATGCCCATCCGGCGAAGTCAGTGCGACCACCATGATGAAGTTGCGCCCGGCGCGGGTCACTGTCACGCCTAGCCGCCGCACGTCGTCCGGCAGCCGCGCTTCCACGCGTTTGATGCGGTTCTGCGCCTCGACCGAGGCGAACTGGATATCGGTGCCGGGGCGGAAGGTCAGCGACACCTGCCCGGAACCCACCTGCGAACTGGAATCCATGTAGAGCAGGTTGTCGATGCCGTTCATCTCCTGCTCGATCAGCTGCACCGCGCTCTGTTCGACCACCTGCGCCGATGCGCCGGGATAGGTGACGGAAATGTCCAGCGCGGGCGGCGCTACCGACGGATATTGCGATACCGGCAACGCGCGCAGCGCCAGTGCCCCGGCGAACGTGATCAGGATCGCGATGACCCAGGCGAAGATCGGGCGGTCAATGAAGAAATTGGCGAACATGAGTGACCCTTATGGCTTCGCCGCAGGCGGAGTTGTCTTGATTTCTGTCCGCGGCACGCCGTTAACCGGCACCGCTTTCACCGGTGTGCCCGGCCGCGCCTTCTGCAGGCCGTTCACGATGACCTGCTCGCCGCCCTTCAAGCCTTCGGCGATGATGAAATCGCTGCCTGCCATGCCGCCGGTTTTTACCGGCAGCGGCGCGGCCTTGCCGTCGGGGGTTACGACCATCACGAACTGCCCCTGCGGATTGGCCTGCACGGCGCGCTGCGGCACGCGGATGGCGTTGTCCGCCAGCGCTTGCGGGAAGCGCAGGCGCACGAACATGCCGGGCAGCAATTCGCGTTGCGGGTTGGGAAATTCGGCGCGCAGGCTGACCGCGCCGGTGGCCGGGTCGACCGCCATGTCCGTGAAGAATATTTTGCCTGCTTGCGGATAGACGCTGCCGTCTTCCATCAGCATTTCCACGCTGGCGGATTCGGCGCGCTTGAGTTTGCCCGACTTGACGGCTCGTCTCAGGCGCAACACGTCCGCGCCGGGCTGGGTGAAGTTGACGTGGATCGGGTCGAGCTGCTCGATGGTCGCGAGCAGCGTGGCCTCGCCCTTGCCGACCAGCGCGCCTTCGGTCACCAGCGCGCGGCCGATGCGCCCGGAAATCGCGGCGGGGACGCTGGCATTTTCCAGGTCTTCCTCGGCGCGGATCAGCGCGGCTTCGGCCTGCTTGGCCTTGGCGGCGGCCAGGTCATATTCCTGCTGGCTGACCGCCTTGATTTCGAGCAGCGGCTTGTAGCGCTCGACCGTCTGGCGCGCGATCATCTGGTCGGCCCTGGCGGCCTCGGCGGCCGCACGATAGGTGCGCGCATCGATCTGGAACAGCGGCCCGCCCGCCTTGACATCGCTGCCTTCCTGAAACAGCCGCTTTTCAATCACTCCCTCGACGCGCGCGCGTACCTGCGCGGTGCGGTAAGCCTGCAGGCGTCCCGGCAGATCCTGCGTGAGCGTCGCGCTGCCTGCGGTTACGGTGATCACGTCCACCTCGGGCGGCGGCATTCCCGCACCGGGGCCTGCGGCGGGTTTGTCATTTGTTTTGCCGCAACCGGCCAGCAGAACGGCCAGAAGGAGCGTATGAATTATCGGCTTGGTTAAAGTTGTCATGTTGAGGGCCTCTATAGATTTTTGCTGGCGCAGTTCACGGATTGCACCTGCGCCCATTACGCTACAAATTGTCTGGTGATTTTTGCCGCGCCCCGGAATTGTGAAAAAAGCAAAACCACAGACTACAAGACAAGAATATCAAACGCTTGTTTGAATGTAAAGCAAAGGACTGCTGAAAGGGGCTCTTGCGTCATTCGGGGTTCTTAAGTTGCAGCGCCAGTTGATACAGTTCGTTGCGGCCGGCCCCGCTGATTTGGGTGGCAAGCTGCACTGCCTGTTTGAGCGGCAACTCCCCGAGCAGCGTTTCGAGGACGCGCCTTGCTTCGGCGGGCAAGCCCGGTTGCGGTACTGCGCCGGAAACCAGCACGACGAATTCGCCGCGCTGCTGGTTGCTGTCGGACAGCAACCATGCCTCGGCATCGCGCAAAGGGCAGGAATGGATCGTCTCGAACAGCTTGGTGATCTCGCGTGCCAGCACGATTTGCCGCTCCCCGCCCAATACCGCGCATAAATCGGCGACGCATTCGACGATGCGGTGCGGGGCCTCGTAAAATATCAGCGTGCAGGCCTGGTCGCGCAGGGACTCGAGTGCGGTACAACGCGCGGCGGATTTGTTGGGCAAGAAGCCGTGGAACAGGAAATGCGGCTCCGCCAAGCCCGCCGCCGACAAGGCCGCTATCGCCGCGTTCGCGCCGGGGACCGGGATGACGCGCAGCCCGGCCGCGCGCACCGCCTGCACCAGCAATGCCCCCGGGTCGCTGACGGCGGGGGTGCCCGCATCGCTGACGAAGGCCACGCTCTGTCCGGCCTGGAGCAGCGCGACGATCTTTTCCGCCGCTGTGCGTTCGTTATGCTGGTGTACCGCCATCAGCCGGTTTGCGCCGATGCCATGCTGTGTCAGCAAATGCGCGGTGTTGCGCGTGTCCTCCGCCGCGACCACGTCCGCCGCCGCCAGCACATCCAGCGCGCGCAGGGTAATGTCACGCAGATTACCAATCGGCGTGGCAACTACATATAATGCGGGTTCCAATTTTTGCGGGTGTTCGTTATGCAACGTGGGTTCCTCTGGCTGTCGGCTCTGCTCGCACTATACGTGAGCGGTTTTGCTTGCGCCATCGATGGGTTGCGGCCCGGCGAACCGCTGGCGCGCGGCGACGACATGCCGGTGCCGCATATCGCGCTGCTGTTGCCGTTGAAGTCGGAGGTTTTCGGCACCGCCGCCGAAGCGGTACGGCAGGGTTTTCAGGCGGCGGCCGAACTGGAAATGCGCTTGCCGGGCGGATTGCCGGTGCGCGTGTATAGCTGCTTCGATGAGAGCAAGGACATCGCCGCGCTGTATCGCCAGGCCATCGCCGGCGGTGCGCGCGCCGTGGTGGGGCCGCTGACGCGCAACGGCGCAAGTGCACTGGCGGCGGAGCAGCAGGGCATTACCGTGCCGACCTTGGCCTTGAACGTAGTGGAAGGCCCGCCTGCCGGGCAGCTGTATTTCTTCGGCATGGCGGTGGAAGCGGAGGCACGGCAAGCCGCGCAGCTGGCCAAGCGGCAGGGTTTGCATCAGGCCATCGTCATTGCCACCCGCGCGCAACTGGCCCAGCGCTTGCAATTCGCCTTTGAGGAAGAATGGCAGCGCTCGGGCGGCGCGATACTGGAAGAGATTGAATTCGACAACGACCCGGCAGTCTTTGCGGATATCGCCGACAGGCCGGATACGGCGGTGTTCCTCGCCACAGACGCCGAAAAGGCGCATTTGATCCGCCCTTATCTGCCGAACAAGCTGCCGATTTATGCCACCTCGCAAATTTTTACCGGCAACGGCAACACCCTGACCAATTACGATCTGAACGGCATCCGCTTTGTGGATATGCCGTGGTTGCTGCAAGCCGACCATCCGGCGGTGATGATTTATCCGCGCTCCATCCCGCCGCTTTCCGCCGACCATGAGCGGCTGTACGCGCTGGGCATAGACGCATTCCGCCTGATCCAGTTGCTGCTGGACAACAAAGTTGACGATGCATTGTCACTGGACGGGGTGAGCGGACGCATAGAATTGGAGGGTCGCATTTTCCAGCGCATGGCGGTTCCGGCGCTGTTTACGCAGGGACAGGCGCAGCTGCGCAACGCGCAGGCCGCTCCCGCGCCACAGGTGTTTCCCGATCGGCCCGCCGGGAAGCCATGAACAACGGCGCGCAGGCCGAACAACACGCGGCGCGATACTTGCAACAGCAGGGTTTGAAGCCGGTCGCGCAAAACTATCGCAGCCGCTTTGGCGAGATCGATTTGATCATGCAGGACGGCGCGACCCTGGTGTTCGTCGAGGTGCGCCTGCGGCGTAGCGCCAATTTCGGCGGCGCGGCGGCCAGCATCGACGCGCGCAAGCAGCGGCGCATCATCCGCACCGCGCAACAATATCTCGCCGGCCTCGCGCATATCCCGCCGTGCCGCTTCGATGCGGTGCTGATGGATGATAGCGGCGTGCAGTGGCTCAGGAATGCGTTCGAGGCCTGATTCGGTTAATATTCGCGCTCATAGCGGTTCGCCCGGAAAATGGATTTTATGGATATTAATAAACGCATCATCAAGCATTTCAAGGACAGCGCGGAGCTCAAGCTGAAGGTCAAGGACGCGCTGGCAAAACCCATCGCCGAGGGTGCGCAGGTTTTCTTCGATTGCGTCACCAACGACAGGAAGATCCTGTGCTGCGGCAATGGCGGCTCGGCAGCCGATGCGCAACACTTCGCGGCGGAATTGATGAACCGTTTCGAGAAAGAACGCCCCGGCCTCGCGGCTATCGCGCTGACCACCGACAGCTCGGTGCTGACTTCCATCGCCAACGATTACGAATACAACCTGATCTTTTCCAAGCAGGTGCGCGCGCTCGGCCTGCCCGGCGACAGCCTGCTGGCGATTTCCACCAGCGGTAATTCGCCGAACGTGGTTGCGGCGATCCATGCGGCGCATGAGCGCAGCATGCGCGTGGTCGCGCTGACCGGGCGCGACGGCGGCGAAATGGCCGGCGCGCTGCGGGACGGCGACATCATGATCTGCGTGGATGCGCAAAGCACCGCGCGGATTCAGGAAGTGCATCTGCTCGCCCTGCATTGCCTGTGCGATGTAATCGATTATCTATTGTTAGGAGAATGACGATGCGTATTGTTTCCCTGTTGTTGCTTGTGCTCGCATCCGGCTCGCTGCAAGGCTGTTTCCCTGTGGTTGCCGCCGGCGTGGGAGCCGGCGTGATGATGGCGCAGGATCGCCGCACCAGCGGCGCTTACATCGATGATGAGGCGATTGAAAACAAGGCCTCGGGCATCATCGACAGACAATACAAGAACACCGTTCATGTGAATGTCACCAGCTTTAACCGCAACGTGCTGATCAGCGGCGAGGTGCCCAGCGAGACAGCGAAAACAGAAATCGGCAAACTTGTTGCCGGCGTCGAGAACGTGCGCAACGTGAGCAATGAGCTGGTCGTTTCCGGCCCCAGTTCGCTGACCTCGCGCAGCAGCGACAGCCTGACTACCTCAAACGTAAAGCTGCGCTTCATGGAAGACAAGCGCTTCAACGCCAGTCACGTCAAAGTGGTCACGGAAAACGGCAAGGTATTTTTGATGGGCATCGTCAAACGCGCCGAAGCCGATGCCGCCACCGAAGTCGCCAGCACCACCGGCGGCGTGCAGCATGTGGTCAAGCTGTTCGAATACCTCGACTAGATGTATCCCGCCCCCGCCTTCGAACACAAGCTGTGCCAATCCGGGCATTTTGCCGAGAGGGCCGCTTTGCTGCCGCGCCCGCTGGTCTTCACCAACGGCTGCTTCGACGTGTTGCACCGCGGCCATGTGGCCTACCTCGCGCAAGCGCGTGCGCTGGGCGCGGCGCTGGTGGTCGGCGTGAACAGCGATGCCTCGGTGAAACGCCTGGACAAGGACGGCGACCGGCCGATCAATCCGCTGCCCGACCGCATGGCGGTGCTTGCCGCGCTGGAGTCGGTCAGCCTGGTGGTAGAGTTCGACGAAGACACGCCGCTGAACCTGATCCTCGCCTGCCGCCCCGACGTGCTGGCGAAGGGCGGCGACTGGCGGATCGAAGACATCGTCGGCGCGCGCGAAGTGCAAGGCTGGGGCGGCAAGGTGCACAGCATCCCGTTCCTGCACGAACGTTCCACCACCGCGCTGCTGAAGAAAATCCGCTCGCTATGAGCATAAAAACATTGCACCACGAAGGACACTGAGTTCACGAAGACTTTCATTGAGTTGCAATAGGGTGCTTACCGACAATGTAGCTGTCGCTTTCGGCACAATACTTTGTTTTCTTCGCGGTCTTCGTGCGCTTCGTGGTTCAAATATCGCACTTAACAGCATGACAGGAGCTTAAAAATGGCTGATACCCACTTTGGTTTTGAAACCGTCGCCGAGGAAGAAAAGGCCAAGCGCGTCGCGGGCGTGTTCACCTCGGTTGCCAGCAAATACGACGTGATGAACGACCTGATGTCGGTCGGGCTGCACCGTATCTGGAAACGCTTCGCGGTCGGCGTCAGCGGCGTGCGCGAGGGCCAGCGCGTGCTGGACGTCGCGGGCGGCTCGGCGGATCTGTCGCGGCTGTTTCTCAAAAAGGTCGGCCGCAGCGGACAGGTGGTGCTCACCGACATCAACAACGCCATGCTGCGGGTCGGCCGCGACCGCCTGCTCGACGAAGGCACCGCCACGCCGACCGCGCAATGCGACGCCGAACACCTGCCGTTCCCCGATAACTACTTCGACTGCGTCAGCATCGCCTTCGGCCTGCGCAACGTCACGCACAAGGATGCCGCACTGCGCGAGATGTACCGCGTGCTCCGGCCGGGCGGACGCGTCATCGTGCTGGAGTTTTCCAGGATCGCCAAACCGCTGGAGCCGTTCTACGACGCCTACTCGTTCAAGCTGCTGCCCAAGATCGGCGAACTCGTCGCCAACGACGCCGACAGCTACCGCTACCTCGCCGAATCCATCCGCATGCATCCGGGGCAGGAAGAGCTGAAGAAAATGATGGAAGAAGCCGGGCTGGAAAAGGTCGATTACTTCAACCTGACCGGCGGCGTGGTCGCGGTGCACCGGGGATATAAGCTGTAACGCCTACAGAATATACGGTGTTTTTGCTGTCTACTTTACTTTAGCGCTTATTCTACAATTCACTATCCTATGAGTAACGAACAGCAAGTTCGGGAGTGGAAGTCCAAGGCCAATGCCGAGTACCAAAAGGTTATTGCCTCGATAATTTCACTGTCTACCGCAACACTCGTATTGCCTACATTATTCCTAAAGGATTTTATTGGCCTTAGTGCTGGTGCTAGCCTACGCAGTTCTTTGTCATGCTCAGTAATTGTTGCCTGGGTATTGCTTCTAATCGCTATTGCTTGCTGTTTGATGTATTACTACGTCTCAGCAAAGTGGCTAAAGCAAGCTTACGGTGGACAAGTCAAATGGTCGGAGCAAGCGATAGAAAAGTGCCTTGACATTACCTTTTGGGCTGCTGGGGTAACATTCGTTCTTGGCTTGCTGCTATTACTCATTTTCATAGTTACCTATGTACCTAAGCCCACGTAGGGCGCAATAACCAACGGGCATTGCGCCTTATGTAAACATCCGGCGGAATACGCTGCGCTATTCCGCCCTACATACCCCGCCCTTGCATCTCTCCCCGACTTCGGCGATGATGCGCATCACATTTGTAATGCACGAGGTGACCCATGAAAACCGCAACCATGCCTGCGCTGCGTGTGCAACCCGAACTCAGGCAAGCCGCCGAGGAGATGCTGCGCCCGGGCGAGACGCTTTCCGCGTTCGTCGAGGATTCGCTGCGCCGCAATGTGGAGTTGCGCCGGGCGCAACAGGAATTTATCGCGCGCGGATTGGCTTCGCGCGATGCCGCAAAAAAATCGGGTGTATATTTTTCGGCGGGAGAGGTGTTGCAGGAGCTGGATGAGATACTCGCCGGCACCAGAAAGAAAGCGCGTAAGTGAACTACAGGGTTCGCTACACCCTGGAAGCCAAAGAGGATTTGAAACGGCTCTTCACCTTTCTGGCCGAGCAAGACCCGCAAGCCGCGAGGCACGCGCGCAAGACCATCGCCGCGAGCATCCAGTTGTTGCAACAGTTTCCGTTCACCTGCCGCAAGGCCGTTCCCGAAAATGCGTTCCTGCGCGAGCTGGTGATTTCGTTTGGCAGCGCCGGTTATGTCGCGCTGTTCGAGATCGAGGACAAGGAAACCGTGACCATCGTTGCCGTGCGGCATCAGCGGGAAGACGATTATCATTAGCCAGCGTAGCCCGGATGAAATGCAATGTAATCCGGGAAATGCTCCCGGATTCCGCTACGCTGCATCCGGGCTACAAATTCCAACATCACTCTATCAATCACTGGAGACAAAATGAGCGGTTTACCCAAATGCCCGAAATGCAGTTCGGAATTCACCTACGAAGACGGGAGCAACTATATCTGCCCCGAGTGCGCGCATGAGTGGCCCAAGGACGCACCTGCCGAGAGCGGCGAGCAGAAGCGCGTGTACAAGGATGCGTTCGGCAATGTGCTGGCCGACGGCGACACGGTCACGGTGATCAAGGATTTGAAGATCAAGGGCTCGTCTGCGGTGGTCAAGGTGGGAACCAAGGTGAAGAACATCCGTCTGACCGACGGCGACCATGACATCGACTGCAAGATCGACGGCATCGGCGCGATGCAATTGAAAACCGAATTCGTGAAGAAAGCTTGATGGGGTTCTGATATGGGTGGCTGGGGTTGTCCGCACGAGGTTGACGGCAAATGCCAGAAGGTGAATAACTTGCCCTGCGATCCGGCGATGAAGGGGTGCGTGCTGTTCGGCCGTTTCGTCTGGGGGGACCAGAGCAAGAACCGTCCCGCCGGGGGATGGGGCGGCAACGAGCAGCCACCTGAAGAAGACATTAACCCTCAAGAGCCATCAAAGAAAGAGTGATGGCCTTTCCAGAAACCGGCAAAGCATATAACCCGCTGCCTTCGTTGAATCCCATCCTCGTACCGCCGCCTAGCCTCGATCTCATCTACCAAGACGACGCCCTCATCGTGGCGGATAAGCCCGCCGGGCTGCTGGCCGTGCCGGGACGCGGGGCGGACAAGCAAGATTGTCTGGCGAGCCGCGTGCAGGCCGAGTTTCCCGATGCGCTGATCGTGCACCGCCTGGATATGGCGACTTCCGGATTGCTGCTGTTCGCGCGCGGTGCGGAGATGCAGCGCCGCCTGTCGCATCTGTTCCGCGAACGTGAAGTTCAAAAACGCTATGTGGCGGTGGTGTCCGGCAGGCTGGAGTTGTTGTCCGGCGAGATCGATCTGCCGCTGATTCGCGACTGGCCAAACCGGCCACGGCAGAAAGTCGACCATGAGTCGGGCAAGCCCTCGCTTACGCGCTATCGGGTGCTAGGGTATGAGAAAACCGTTCGAGCTGACCCTTCGACAGGGCTCAGGACTAAAGGCTTTGTCGAAGCCCGTTCAGCATCTGACCATTCACCCTTCGACAAGCTCAGGGCGAACGGTTTTGCCGACACTACTCGCGTGGAGCTGGAGCCGGTCACCGGCCGCACCCACCAGTTGCGGGTGCACATGGCGGCCATCGGGCATCCGATTATGGGCGATGCGTTGTACGGGGCAGAGGGCAGGGCGGAGCGGTTGCTGCTGCATGCCAGCGCGCTGAGCTTTGCCCATCCGCTCAATGCGGAAATGCTGAGCTTGGCAAGTGAGCCGCCGTTTTAGCTAGATATTCAGCCGCCGGTATTGCACCGCCTCGGCGATATGTTTTGCTTCAATCCCATCCACCCCTTCCAGATCGGCGATGCTGCGCGCGACCTTGAGCACGCGGTGGTAGGCGCGCGCGGAGAAGTTGAGGCGGCTGATCGCTTGTTGCAGCAGCGCGGCGCCTTGCGCATCCGGCGTGCATAGCGCGTCGGTCTCGCTCACCGAAAGCTGCGCGTTGGCCTTGTCCTGGCGCGCGAACTGGCGCTGCCGCGCGATCTCGACGCGCGCCTGCAAGTCGGCGCTGGCTTCGCCGTCCGCCTTGTTGAACAGGTCGTCCTGCGCCACGGCGGGTACTTCGATCTGGATGTCGATGCGGTCCAGCAGCGGGCCGGAAATCTTGCTGCGGTAGCGGGTGACCTGATCCGGTGTGCAGCGGCATTTGCCGTTGTAGTGGCCGAGATAGCCGCACGGACAGGGGTTCATCGCGGCAATGAGCTGGAACTGCGCGGGGAAATCGGCGCGCCGCGCGGCGCGCGAAATGGTGATGCGCCCCGATTCCATCGGTTCGCGCAACACTTCCAGCACGCTGCGCTCGAATTCCGGCAACTCATCGAGAAACAACACGCCGTGCAAGGCCATCGAGATTTCGCCGGGGCGCGGATTGCTGCCGCCGCCGACCAGCGCCACGCCGGACGCGGTGTGGTGCGGCGATCGGTATGGGCGCGCCTTCCATTTCGCCACATCGAAGCTGCCATCCAGCGATTGCAGCGCCGCACTCTGCAACGCCTCGGCCTCGGACATCTGCGGCAGGATGCCGGGGAAGCGCGCCGCCAGCATGGATTTGCCGGTGCCCGGCGGGCCGACCATCAGCACGCTGTGCCCGCCTGCGGCGGCAATTTCCAGCGCGCGCTTGACCTGCGCCTGCCCTTTGACTTCGCGCATATCCGGGTAGTGCGGCGCGATGGTTTGCGGCTGGCTGATATACGGCGCGAGGGTTGCGCGTCCGGCGAGATGTGCGGCCACTTGCAGCAGCGATTGCGCCGGATACACGGTTGCCTCCTCCACCAGCGCGGCTTCGGCGGCATTCGCCTGCGGCAGGATGAAGGCGCGCCCGCTGTTGGCAGCGCGGTAGGTCATCGCCAGCGCACCGCGTATCGGGCGCAGCTCGCCGGTCAGCGCGAGCTCTCCGGCATATTCATATTCGGCGAGCTTGTCGGAGGGAATCTGCCCGGTCGCGGCGAGGATGCCGAGCGCGATGGGCAGATCGAAGCGCCCGCTTTCCTTGGGCAGATCGGCGGGGGCGAGATTGACGGTGATGCGGCGCGCCGGAAAATCGAACTGGCAGTTCTGCAACGCGGCGCGTACCCGATCCTTGCTTTCCTTGACTTCGGTTTCCGGCAAACCGACGATGGTGAAACTGGGCAGGCCGTTGGCAAGGTGCACCTCGACGGTGACCAGCGCCGCCTCCATGCCGGACAATGCGCGGCTGTATAGGACAGCCAGGCTCATAATTACTTCGCGGTCGTGTTGCTTTGCGCCTCCAGTTTAGCGACACGCGCTTCCAGCGCGGTGAGTTGTTCGCGCGCGCGTCCCAGCACTTGCGCCTGAACGTCGAACTCTTCGCGCGTTACCAGGTCGAGCTTGGCGAAGCCTTGCGCGAGCATGGCGCGGACATTTTTCTCAATATCTTTGGCGGGGCTGTTCTTCAACAATTCGCTTAGTTTGGCGGACAGGTCATCAAAAATCTTCGTGTTAGGCATGGTTCAGTCTCCCTTGGTTAGTACGGTTCGAAGTGTAGCAATTTAAGCGCTTGCTTGCCGCACCTAATGGGTGCAATGGCGTTTTTAGGAGCACCAAGAGCATGCGCAGGCTTGCACCGGCAGATAAGCGGCCGCCGCAACACTTTGTAATTAGAGCGTAATTTAACTTGGCACGCATCCTGCTGTGAAAGATATGCGGAGGTTGTTATCCCGTTATCAACTTGAGGAAAGGAAGCGTGATGAAAATGAACAAAGTGAGTTTCAGCGAAGCTAAGAGCAAATTGCCAAAATTTTTGATGTTGGCTGCGTTATCAGTGCCCGGCGCAGCGATGGCGGCGGATGCGCCGGCATCCCCGCATATGCTTGCCGCGAATGCCGGTTTCACCACCGACTATATTTTCCGTGGCATCTCGCAAACATCCACCAACCCTGCGGTGCAAGGGGGCATTGACTACATGCATTCCAATGGTCTGTATGCGGGGATGTGGGGTTCGAACGTGAGCTGGATCGCCGACAGCGGTGCGGTGGCGACCGGCAGCGTTACCATGGAGCTGGACACCTACTTCGGTTTTCGCAATACCCTCGCCAATGAGGTCACCTACGACGTCGGCTTTATCCGCTACAACTACCTGGGCAGCTATACCGCGAATACGGCGGGCGGTTTTGCCAAGGCCGACACCGATGAAATCTACGGCGCGATCGGCTACAAGTGGGTCACCGCCAAGTATTCCTACGGTCTGGGGCAGTTCCTGACGGTTCCCGGTGCGGCAGGCACTAACTACCTTGAGATTAACGCCAGCGTTCCCGTGGCCGACACCGGCATCACCTTCGGCGCGCATATCGGCAAGCAGACCTACAAGGGCGCCGCTGCTGCGGCCTTCGCCAATACGCCGACCTACACCGACTACAAGCTGAGCGTGTCCAGGGACTTTGGCGGTTACGTGGTCGGCCTGGCCTACACCGATACCAATGCCAGCCCGTTCTACACCTATCCGGCATTTGGCGGCAACTGGGGCAAGGGCACAGCTGTATTGTCGGTGACACGTTCATTTTAAATAAACCGCTGGGGCGATTTCTGCCCCTTCACATGGAATAGGAGAATGTCATGAAAATGGTCGTCGCTATCATCAAGCCGTTCAAGCTGGACGAGGTGCGCGAGGCGCTTTCCGCGATCGGCGTGCAGGGCATCACCGTCACCGAAGTCAAGGGCTTCGGGCGGCAAAAGGGCCACACCGAGTTGTATCGCGGCGCGGAATATGTGGTGGATTTCCTGCCGAAGATAAAGCTGGAAGCCGCCGTGCAGGCCGGCATGCTGGAGCAGGTGCTGGAAGCCATCGAAAAATCCGCGCGCACTGGCAAGATCGGCGACGGCAAGATTTTCGTGTCCGAACTCGAACAGGTGATCCGCATCCGCACCGGCGAGTCCGGCGCGGATGCTTTGTAAACCGGAAGCGTTATAAGGAGTCATGCCATGAAGAAATTGTTAGCACTCTTTGCATTGATGGCTGTGCTATGCGGCTCGTCCGCAACGGCATTTGCCGAGCAGGCTGTCATTGCGGCAGCGCCTGTGCCCAACAAGGGCGACACCGCCTGGATGCTGATCGCAACCATTCTCGTCATCCTCATGTCGCTGCCCGGCCTGGCGTTGTTCTACGGCGGCCTGGTGCGCGTCAAGAACATGCTGTCGGTGCTAGCGCAAGTGTTCGCGATCTTCTGCCTGATCTCGATCCTGTGGGTGGTTTACGGCTACAGCCTGGCGTTCACGGCGGGCGGCGGCATGAACGATTTCATCGGCGGATTTTCCAAGGCGTTCCTCGCCGGGGTCAATACCGATGCAGTGGTGGAAACCTTCAGCAAGGGCGTAGTGATCCCCGAGATGCTATTCATGGTGTTCCAGCTCACCTTCGCGGCGATCACCGTGGCATTGACCGTGGGCGGCTTTGCCGAGCGCATCAAGTTCTCCGCGCTGCTGGTGTTCGCCGCGCTGTGGTTCACCTTCTCCTACCTGCCGATGGCGCATATGGTGTGGTTCTGGGGCGGCCCATCTGCGTATGGTGACGCGGCCGGCTTCATCTTCGGCAAGGGTGCACTGGACTTCGCGGGCGGCACGGTCGTGCATATCAACGCCGCGATGGCTGCATTGATGGGTGCCATCGTGCTGGGCAAGCGCATCGGCTACGGCAGGGAAGCCATGGCGCCGCACAGCCTAACCATGACCATGATCGGTGCATCGCTGCTGTGGGTGGGCTGGTTCGGTTTCAACGCCGGTTCCAACCTCGAAGCCACCGGCACTGCAGTGCTGGCGATGGTGAATACCGTGGTCGCAACGGCCGCCGCCGCGTTCTCATGGATGCTTGCGGAATGGCTGCTGAAGGGCAAACCGAGCATGCTGGGGCTGGCTTCCGGCGCGGTTGCGGGCCTGGTTGCGGTCACCCCGGCATGCGGCTTCATCGGCCCGATGGGCGCGATCGTGCTCGGCCTGATGGCGGGTGTGGTGTGCTTCTGGGGTGTCACCGGCCTGAAGAAACTGCTCGGTATTGACGACTCGCTGGACGTGTTCGGCATCCACGGTGTCGGCGGCATCCTGGGCGCGTTGGGCACCGGCGTGCTGGCGGCGCCCAGCCTCGGCGGCACCGGCGTGTATGACTACGCCGCGGGCAAAGTGGCGGAGTACTCCATCATCGGCCAGGTGACCAGTCAAGCATGGGGCGTAGGTGTGACGATCCTGTGGTCGGGCATCGTCAGCTTCGTGCTGTTCAAGCTGATCGATCTGGTGATGGGTTTGCGTGTGCCGGAAGAAGCGGAGCGCGAAGGCCTGGACACCACCTCTCACGGTGAACGGGCATACAGCTTGTGAATGCCGTAGGGGCGCAATTTATTGCGCCCTTCTTCTGATTTCTGATGTGTGAATAGATCAGGGCGCGATAAATCGCGCCCCTACAAATAATATGACAACTAGAAAGAAGACAAGGCTGGTAGTCATCGGCAACGGCATGGCCGGGATGCGCACACTGGAAGAGTTGCTCAAGCTCGCCCCGGATATGTACGACATCACCGTGTTTGGTGCAGAACCACACGGCAACTACAACCGCATCCTGCTGTCGCCGGTGCTCGCCGGTGAAATGACGATCAAGGACATCATGCTCAACGATGTCGATTGGTACGCGCAAAACGGCATAACCCTGCATCTGAACAAGAAGGTGACGCAGATCGACCGCGTGCGGCGCAAAGTGATCGCGGGCGACGGCACCGAAGCCGATTATGACCGCCTGCTACTCGCCACCGGTTCCAACCCGTTCATGCTGCCGGTACCGGGCAAGGATTTGCCCGGTGTAGTTTCCTACCGCGACATCAAGGATACCGACGAGATGATCGAAGCCGCATCGCGCTACCGCCACGCGGTGGTGATCGGCGGCGGGCTGCTCGGCTTGGAAGCGGCGAACGGCCTCAGGCTGCGCGGCATGGACGTGACCGTGGTGCATCTGATGCCGTGGCTGATGGAGCGCCAGCTCGACCGCACCGCCGCCGGCCTGTTGCAGCAATCGCTGGAAGCCAAAGGACTCAAATTTCTGCTGGAAAAGCAGACCGCGGAACTGATCGCCGGAGAATCAGGGCGTGTCTGTGCGATCAAGTTTAAAGACGGTGAAACACTGTCCGCCGACCTGGTGGTGATGGCAGTTGGCATCCGCCCCAACACCGAACTGGCCGAAACCGCCAGCCTGTATTGCAACCGCGGCGTGGTGGTGAACGACACCATGCAGACTTACGACCCGCGCATCTACGCGGTGGGCGAATGTGTGTCGCATCGCGGCATCGCTTACGGGCTGGTGGCACCGCTGTTCGAGCAAGCCAAGGTGTGCGCCAATCATCTGGCGCAGCTCGGCATCAGCCGCTATACCGGTTCGGTGACTTCGACCAAGCTCAAAGTGACCGGCATCGACCTGTTTTCTGCGGGCGACTTTATTGGCGGCGAGGGCACGGAGGAAATCGTGTTGAGCGATCCGTCCGGCGGCGTGTACAAAAAACTGGTGGTCAAGGACGACAAAATTGTCGGCGGCGTGCTGTATGGTGATACCGCAGAAGGGTCATGGTATTTCCAGTTATTGCGCGATGGCCAGAACATCCGCGAGTTGCGTGGCCGCCTGATGTCGGGCCAGAGTCATCTCGGCAACAGCGGGCATCAAGGCCAGAACAATGCGGCGTCCATGCCGGACGAAATGGAAGTGTGCGGCTGCAACGGCGTGTGCAAAGGCACCATCGTCAAGGCGATCAAGGAAAAAGGCCTGTTCACCCTGGAAGAAGTGCGCAAGCACACCAAGGCTTCGTCCTCCTGCGGTTCATGCACCGGGCTGGTGGAGCAGATCCTCGCCTCAACCATAGGCGGCGCCTACCAGCCTGTGGATGCCAGCAGAAAACCCCTGTGCGGTTGCACCGATTACACCCACGAAGAGATACGCAAGGCGATTGTTGAGCGCAAGTTGAAATCGATTCCAGAAGCGATGGGGTTTTTTGAGTGGCGTAACGTGAACGGCTGCGCTTCCTGCCGTCCGGCGCTCAATTATTATTTGTTGTGCGCCTGGCCGCATGACTACCAAGATGACCCGCAGTCGCGCTTCATCAATGAGCGCGCCCACGCCAATATCCAGAAGGACGGCAGCTATTCGGTCATACCGCGCATCTACGGCGGGGTGACCACGCCCGAGCAACTAAAGCGCATCGCCGAAGTGGCAGAGAAATATGCCGTGCCGACGGTGAAGCTCACCGGCGGACAACGTATCGACTTGCTCGGCGTGAAGAAGGAAGATTTGCCGAAAGTCTGGGCCGACCTCGACATGCCTTCCGGCTTTGCTTACGGCAAGTCGATTCGTACAGTTAAAACTTGTGTCGGCTCGGAGTGGTGCCGTTTTGGTGTACAGGATTCGACCAATTTGGGCATCGCCCTGGAGAAGGCGCTCGACCGCATGTGGGCGCCGCACAAGGTCAAGCTCGCCGTGTCCGGTTGTCCGCGCAACTGCGCCGAGGCCACCATCAAGGATGTCGGAATTGTCGGCGTCGATTCGGGCTGGGAAATCTACGTTGCCGGCAATGGCGGCATCAAGGCGGAAGTGTCGCTGTTTCTCGTCAAGGTGAAAAGTGCAGAGGAGGTGATGGAATATGCAAGCGCCTTTATCCAGCTCTACCGCGAGGAGGCGCGTTACCTCGACCGCACCGTGCACTGGGTGCAGCGCGTCGGCATGGACTATGTGAAGAAGCGCATCGTGGCAGATGCCGCAGGGCGCAAGGCGCTCCATGAGCGGCTTGCGGACGCGCTGCGCGATGAAAAAGACCCCTGGCAGGAACGCGTGCGCGGCGTGGAAGCTCAGGAGTTTGTGCCGATCAGGTTATAGTCTTAAAAACAGGAGATGGCCATGAGTGAATGGATGAGGGTATGCCCGCTGGAAGAAATTCCCCGGCTGGGTTCGCGGGTGGTGCAAACCGGGAAGGGTGACATCGCCGTGTTCCGCAATGGCCTGGACGAGGTTTTTGCGCTGAGAGACCAATGCCCGCACAAGGGCGGGCCGCTATCGCAGGGCATCGTGTTTGACCGCAAGGTGACCTGCCCGCTGCATAGCTTGACGGTGCAGCTCGACAGCGGGGAGGCGGTTGCGCCAGACGAGGGATGCACGCAACGCTACCGGGCACGCGTGGACAAGGGCGAGGTGTATCTCAATATCTCTTGATACCAGGAGTGTTGATGGAAATTGAAATTTCGCAAGCGGAGTATAGAGACCTCGATCAACTGGCTGATCTGCTCGCCGAACTGTTCACGCTGGAAAACGATTTCTGCCCGGATCGCGAAAAACAGTTGCACGGGTTGCGCCTGATTCTGGATAACCCGGCACTGGGCAGGCTCTTCGTGTTGCGCGATCAGGACAGGGTGGCGGGTATGGCGAACCTGCTGATCACCGTCAGTACGGCGGAAGGTTGCCGGGTGGCGGTATTGGAAGACGTGATAATCGGTAACGAGTATCGGGGCAAAGGACTGGGGCGGCGGCTGGTTGAGCATGTCCTCGCTTGGGCAAAGACTGATGGGATGACGCGCATTACCTTGCTGGCAGATCGGGATAATAAAACCGCGCTGGGCTTTTACCGGAAGCTGGGCTTTGAGTATTCGCAGATGGTGGTGCTGCGCAGGCGGCTTATTTCTCTCTCAAGTTTGTAGGTCGAGTTAGCGCAGCGTAAGCCTAGCGGAACACGATCGTTTTGTTGCCGCAGATTAGCACGCGGTCTTCGACATGGTAGCGCAGGCCGCGCGCCAGCACGGCTTTCTCGATGTCCTTGCCGTAGCGCACCATGTCTTCCACGGTGTCGCCGTGGTCGATGCGCATGGTGTCCTGCTCGATGATCGGGCCGGCATCCAGTTCGTCGGAAACATAATGGCAGGTCGCGCCGATCAGCTTCACGCCGCGATGGTAGGCCTGATGGTAGGGTTTGGCGCCGGCGAAGGAAGGCAAGAAGCTGTGATGGATGTTGATGAGGCGCCCGGCGTAACGGGTGCATAGATCCGGCGGCACGATCTGCATGAAGCGCGCCAGCACCATCACATCGCCGCGCGACGCATCGAACTGCCGCGCGATTTCCGCAAAGGCGGCTGTCTTGGACTGTTCATTATTATTTGGCATGGCAACGCAGTGAAACGGGATGCCATGCCATTCGACAAAACTGCGCAGGTCTTCATGGTTGGAGATCACGCAGGGAATCTCCACTTCCAGTTCGCCGCTGCGCCAGCGGTGCAGCAGGTCGTTGAGGCAGTGATCCTGTTTGCTGACCAGCAACACCACGCGCTTCTTCACGGCGGAGTCGCTGACCTGCCAGCTCATGCGGAATTGTTCCGCCAGCGGGGCGAAGCGCGCGCGCAATTCCGCCGCATCGAACGGCAGCGAGTTGGCGCGGATTTCCTGGCGCATGAAGAAGCGCTGCGTTTCCTGATCGGTGTGGTAACTGGCCTCGACGATGAAGCCGCCATGTTGCGCGACGAAGCCGCTCACCGCCGCGACGATGCCGACCCGGTCCGGGCAGGAGAGCGTCAGCGTGTAGCGGTGTTCGTTCATGTCGGTTCCTTAACTTTGATAAGAGTCGTTCGCCCTGAGCCCTTCGATAAACTCAGGAGAGCCTTGTCGAAGGGCAAAGTTCATGCACAACGACTTGTTTAGCGCAGGCTTCGACAGGCTCAGCCCGAACGGATATTGAAAATTCTATAAAGCCATCCCCTGGTCGCGCAGATACTCTTCATACGTGCCGTGGTAATCGGAGATTCCCTTGGCAGTGATTTCGATGATGCGCGTGGCCAGTGACGACACGAATTCACGGTCATGGCTGACGAACAGCAGCGTGCCCTTGAATTCCAGCAGCGCGGTGTTGAGCGACTCGATGGATTCCATGTCCATGTGGTTGGTCGGCTCGTCCATCAGCAGCACATTGTTCCGTTGCAGCATCAGTTTGCCGAACAGCATGCGTCCCTTTTCACCGCCGGACAGCACTTTCACGCGCTTCTTGGCATCGTCACCGGAGAACAGCAAACGGCCCAGTGTGGCGCGCACCGCCTGGTCGTCATCGTTAGGGCCGCGCCAATAGGTCATCCAGTCGGTCATGATTTTGTCTTCGGCAAAATCGGTGGTGTGATCCTGCGCGTAGTAGCCGATCTTGGCCTTGTCCGTCCATTTGATGCTGCCGGTGTCGGGTTGCAGATCGCCCGCCAGGCAGCGCAGCAGCGTGGTCTTGCCGATACCGTTCGGGCCGATGATGGCGACTTTCTCGCCAGCATCGATGCGGAAATTCACATTGGAGAACAGCACCCGGTCGAAGCCCTTCGACACATGCTGCAACTCCACCGCGACGCGATGCAGTTTTTCGCGCTCGTCGTATTCAAAGCGGATGAACGGATACTGGCGGCTGGACGGTTTGATGTCCTCGATCTTGATCTTGTCGATCTGGCGCGCACGCGAGGTGGCCTGCTTGGCCTTGGACGCATTCGCCGAGAAGCGCGCCACGAAGGCTTTCAGTTCGGCGACTTTCTCCTTGGCCTTGGTGTTGTCCGCCGATTGCTGCTCGCGCGCCTGCGTGGCGGCCAGCATATATTCGTCGTAAGTGCCGGGGTAAGTGGTGATCTTGCCGTAGTCCAGATCGGACATGTGGGTGCACACGCTGTTCAGGAAGTGGCGGTCGTGCGAGATGATCACCATCGTACAGGTACGCGCGTTCAGGATATTTTCCAGCCAGCGGATGGTATTGATGTCGAGGTTGTTGGTCGGCTCGTCCAGCAGCAGGATGTCCGGGTTGGAGAACAACGCCTGCGCCAGCAGCACGCGCAACTTGAAACCGGGTGCGACCGCGCTCATCGGGCCCTGATGCAGTTCGATCGCAATACCCAGACCCAGCAACAGCTCGCCGGCGCGGGGTTCGGCGGTGTAACCGTCATATTCGGCGAACTCGGCTTCCAGATCGGCGGCACGCATGTAGTCTTCTTCCGAGGCATCGGGATTGGCGTAGATCGCATCGCGTTCCGACATCGCCGCCCACATTTCGGCGTGGCCCATCATCACCACATCCAGCACACGATTGTCTTCATAGGCGAACTGATCCTGGCGCAGCTTGCCGAGGCGCTCGTTCTTGTCGATCATCACCGTGCCGCCGGTTTGCTCCAGATCGCCGCCGAGGATTTTCATGAAAGTGGACTTGCCGCAACCGTTTGCGCCGATCAAGCCGTAGCGGTTGCCGTCGCCGAATTTTACGGAAACGTTTTCAAACAAGGGCTTAGCCCCGAATTGCATGGTGATATTTGCGGTGGAAAGCATGGAAAACTCGACTTCGGAAAATTTTGGAGCGCGATTTTAACACCGCGCGTACCGCACACCGAATTTAAACGCGGGTGCAGGTATCCGGACATCGGGACTGCCGGCTGAAAAGCGCGGATTCATTGCCGCTATAACACTTTTAGAGGCATGGGAATCCGGCCTTGATGCTCATGCGCGAGTTGCGTATAGTGCCTCGCCTGTGTTTTTTTGCCCGGTTGTTCAAGCCATCGCAGTATCATCGCGACCTAACTCTTTTTTTACCGCAAAAATTGCATTTTCAGGTTGATCGGCGCCTGTTGCCAGGGTGCGGTTTTCATTACCAGCGGCGAAGGCGCCGCTATATCAAGGAGCAAATCTGGAATCATGTCAGCACACCCCACGGAAATTAAGTTACATCAACAATCCCGCTTGCTCGAAATCGCGTTTGACGACGATGCCTGTTACCAGCTGCCGTATGAGTTTTTGCGGGTGTCTTCACCCTCGGCCGAGGTGAGGGGGCATGGCGTCGGCCAGGAGACATTGCAGGTCGGCAAGAAAAACGTGGACATACTCGAAGTCCTTCCGGTCGGCAATTATGCGATGAAGATCGTCTATGATGATGGGCACGACTCCGGCCTTTATACTTGGGATTATCTTTACAACCTGGGCAAACATCAGGCCGAGCTGTGGCAAGATTATCTGGAGAAGCTGGAAGCCGCAGGCGGAAGCCGTGAGCATGGCAGCGAGCCCGAAGTAAAGGCAGGCGGTTGCGGAAGCGGAAGCGGCGGCGGTTGCGGGCACCACTGAGCGGCTTGCCGGTCAACTTCGCAGCGCTTCAATTCTTCAAGCCCGTCAGGCCAGCCATTGAGTTAAAATGCCCAAGTGGATTGTCTAGCCAGCTTAATCCAAACTTTGTTTTTATATGATTTCAGGAGTGAATAATGAGTTTTAGCGAAGCCGATGTGCAAGGCGCATTGAAGAATTTGATCGACCCGAACACCAGGAAAGATTTTGCCAGCGGCAAAGTCCTGAAGAACGTCAAGATCGACGGCAACAACGTGTCGCTGGACATCGTGCTCGGCTACCCTGCAAAGAGTGTGTGGGACGAGATTCGCGCCATGATCGAAGCGCATCTCAAGGCGGCATTGCCGGGCAGCAGCGTCAGCGTCAATGTAACCAGCAAAGTGGTGCAGCACACGGTGCAGCATGGCGCGAAACTGGTCGATGGCGTGAGGAACATCATCGCGGTGGCGAGCGGCAAGGGCGGCGTGGGCAAGTCCACCACGGCGGTCAATATCGCGTTGGCCCTGGCGGCCGAAGGCGCGCGTGTCGGCATGCTGGATGCCGATATCTATGGGCCCTCGCAACCGACCATGCTGGGCATTTCCGGTCAGCCTGCTACGGACGGCGAACATTTCATGACGCCGATGAGCAACTATGGTTTGCAGGCGATGTCCATCGGCTTCCTCATCGCCAGCGATGATACGCCGATGATCTGGCGCGGCCCGATGGTCACGCAGGCGCTGGATCAATTGCTGCGCCAGACGCGCTGGGATGACCTGGACTATTTGATCGTTGACTTGCCGCCCGGCACCGGCGATATCCAGCTTTCGCTGGCCCAGCAAGTGCCGCTCACCGGCGCGGTGATCGTGACCACCCCGCAGGACATCGCGCTGATGGATGCGCGCAAGGGGCTCAAGATGTTTGAGAAAGTCGGCGTCAAGATCGTCGGCATTGTGGAAAACATGAGCACGCATATCTGCTCGAAATGCGGGCATGAAGAGCATATTTTCGGATCGGGCGGCGGCGAGAAGATGTGCGCCGATTACGACACCGAATTCCTCGGCAGCCTGCCGCTGGATATCCGCATTCGCGAACAGACCGATTCCGGTAAACCGACGGTCGTATCCGATCCCGACGGCAACATCGCGAAGTCGTACAAACAGATCGCGCGCCGTATCGCGGTCAAGGTCGCGGAAATGGCGCAGAACCGCACCTCGGTATTCCCGAAAGTGGTGGTGCAAAATACCTGACAGGAAGGCCGCAGGCGGTGAACTGTAAACCGGACTGCGGCACTCGGCTCAAACACTATGGCGCTAAATACTGAAAAATCATCCCTGGCGTCACTTGAGCTATTGGAGCCGGGCAAGCTGCGCGCCGAATTTCCGGAGCGTCGCCAGCAAGCCTTGGGGACGGCTCAGGAGCGCCGCCAGCATCCCCAGCAGCCAGGCACGGCGTCTTCAGACCGGATTGCGGCCATGCTCGAAAACGCGCAAATGTTCAAGGATCTTGAATGGGCGCAAATCGAGGCTTTATCCGGCTATATCCAGCTTTATCGCGCCGCTCCCGGGGCAGTCCTGTTCCGCGAAGGCGACAAGGGCGATTTCATGTGCATCGTGCTGGAAGGCAAGCTCGAAGTGCGCAAGGAAGACAACCAGCATGTGGATAAGGTTGTTACGACGGTGTTCCCCGGCCGTAGCTTGGGCGAAATGACGATCGTGGACGGTGAGCCGCGCTCCGCTACGGCAGTGGCCGTTGCTTCGTCGACCCTGGCCGTCCTGACGCAGGAAAATTTTCTGCTGATCATGCGCGACAAACCCGCGCTTTCGGCAAAATTGCTGCTCAAGATTGCGCAACTGCTTAGCCAGCGTCTCCGCCTTACCAGCGGCATCCTGGTGGACTATCTGGAGAATTGATTCTGGGTAGGGGCGCGATTTATCGCGCCCTTCTTCTGGCACATGAATAGATTAGGGCGCGATAAATCGCGCCCCTACTCTTGATGAATAATTGAATTACGCCAGCAGGCGTGTGCGGAGTTTGCCGAGCAAGCGCCCCGGCAGCAGGGCGCGGAAATCCAGCGGCGGCAATTCCAAGGCATCCAGCGTGTTTTTCACCAGCAGGCCCAATTCGGTATCGCCTTCCATGACTAGGCGGCGGCTGAAAAACAGCGTGTCCGGATCTTCCTTGCGCATCGCGAGCAGGAAAAAATCCTGGGCGCTGGCGCTGATGGTGAGGTCGGTTTGGTGCGCCGCATGGCGTGCCATCAGGCCTTTCGGCCCGAGGGTGAAGTGAAACGCAATGCCGGCGTCTTTGACGCGGATGCATATCTGTTTGCCGTGCAGGGGCTCCCAGACTTCATCGTGCAGTTTGTCGTTCAGCGCTAGATTGATGGCCCGCGTAAAAATCAGCGAATGGGGATAGCGGGGCAGCAGTGAAATAAGCGCGCTGACGGGCTGCGGAATCAAATAAAGCTTCATGTCGGTTACCTTGCTCGATGGTGGCTAACGGGTGTTGCGGATGAAATCAAGGCCGGGCTTGCCGTGCCAATAGCCATTGCAGGATGCCGCCGGCATCAGGTCTTCGATCTGCGCCAAGGCTTGCGCAGAGGTGAGGCGCTGCTCCATGCCTTCCCGGAACAGGCGCAATATCTCACCGGTATGGTGCGCCTGGGGGCTGACCCGCACCACGTCAATGCCCGCGTCCTGCAGGGTATCCAGTTCGCCGATCAGATTATGCACCAGCGCCGATTGGGTCTGGATGCCGTTCAGCGTCAGAAACGGCTGCCCCTCGCGGGTTTTCAACGCGAGGCCGTCCTCATAGTCGAGGCATTTGAACTGGCAGTCATCTTTCTGCAAATTATGGTGGCGCGCGGTGAAGCAGCGTGCCGAAAAAGCCAGCGGCAGGCGCCCGTAAGCGAACACTTCGGTTTCAATGCCCGACTGGCGATTGCGCAGAATTGACACAAGCGACTCGCGCGACATTTCCACCGGCATCACCCAGCGGGCCGCACCCAGCCCGGCGAGAAAATCGAGAGTTGGCGGGTTGAAAACGTTCAGGGTCGAACCGGCCACGAAGGGCAATTTGTTCGCCAGCAGCCGCACCGCGCCCATGTCGTTGGCTTCCACGCGGAAATTTTCGTTCTCGGCGATCTTGCGCAGGGTCTTGACGTCGTATTCGGATTCGATCAGGGTCTGCGTCGAAATCACCACTTCCTTGCCGGCGGCGGCAAGCCGTTCCGCCATGTCCAGGTAGTCCTGCAGGCGCAGCAGGTGGCGGCGCGAACAGACGGTTTCGCCGAGGTAGATGATGTCCACGGGCGCATCGGCCATCTCATCGTAAAAACTGAGCATGGTGTCGCGATCCCAATAGTAGAGGACAGGGCCGAGAGCTAATTTCATTTGAAGATTTCCGTATTCTATTTCCAGGGGCGGTAGTAGGCGCCAAGGGTCTGTTGCTGGCCTTCCGAGACCTTGCCGAGCTCCGCCATCCATGACGGCTTGACGGCAAACGCCCCGGTATCGCGTTGGCAGTTGTCGATGGCCTGGCGCCATACCTTGGTGACCTGCTCGACATAGGCGGGGCTGCGCTGGCGGCCCTCGATCTTGATCGCGGCGATACCCATGCGCATCAATTCCGGCAACAGTTCCAGGGTGTTGAGGCTGGCGGGTTCCTCGATGGCATAATAGGTTTCGCCCTGCACATCAAAGCGGCCTTTGCACAGCGTGGGATAGCCGGCATTCTCGTCGGCATCGTAGCGGTCGATGAGGATGCCGTTCAGGCGCGATTCCAGCCCCTTGGGCGTTTCCTGCCAGCGCACCGACTTGGGCGGCGAGCATACGCCTCGGGTATTGGGAGAATCGCCGGTGGCGTAGGAAGACAGCGCGCAACGCCCTTCCACCATCACGCACAGGCCGCCGAAACCGAACAACTCGATTTCCACCTCGGTGCCGGCCATCAATTGTTCGACCTGGGCCAGCGCCAGCACGCGCGGCACCACGGCGCGCCGGATGCCGAACATCTCATGGTAAAAATTGATTGCCTCGTAATTGGTGGCCGAACCTTGCACCGAAAGATGCAGGCGCAGGTCGGGATGGGTCTTCGCGGCATACTGCATCAGCCCGGGGTCGGCCAGAATCACCGCATCCATGCCCAGTTCGGCGGCGTTGTCGATGGCCTTGGTCCAGCGCTGCCAACCTTCGTCCTGAGGGTAGGTATTCAGCGCCAGCAGCACCTTCTTCCCTTTGGCGTGGGCGTAACGCACGCCCTCCTTCGCGTTGTCGAAAGCGAAGTTGAGGCCGGTAAAATTGCGCGCGTTGGTGTCGTCGCGGAACCCCATATAGACGCAGTCCGCGCCGTTATCCACCGCCGTTTTCAGTGCCGGCAGGCTGCCCGCCGGGCATACCAGTTCGAGTTTTTTAGGCTGCATTGAGTATTTTCTCCTTGGTGGCTTCTGCAAGAGCCGGCGAGGCAGATGCAGCGCAAGACGCACGGATCACGGGAATCGTAGGGTATGCAGATGCCGGCGATTCCGGACGCCGTTCTAAAAATTTCGCGCCCGCTTCAGTGGGCAGCAGATTGGGGGCATTTGGTGCAACACCGCAGTGCGCCTGCGCAAGTGTTTTTCCCGGGGTTGCTTCAATCCTGGACATTCCGGCCAAGCATCCCTGGCGGTGGCCGCGCCGCTTCAGTTCCAGCTCGATGCCGTTGAGCACATTCCATTTTTGCGAGCACCACTCCGGCGCCAGCAAAATATCCTTTGAAGCGGTGCCGGTCACGCGGTGGAACACGATGTGTTCCGGTGTGCGCTCGATCAGGTCGCAGGCGTGGCGGATATACTCCTCGCGCCCCAGCGGCCGGTACTCGCCACGCCGCCACTGGTTGGCAAGCACGGTGTGTTTCACCACATGCAGCGGGTGCAGCTTGAGCCCGTCGACGCCGATGTCCAGAACGGTATCGAGGCTGGCATGATAGTGCGACTCGTCCTCGCCGGGCAGCCCGAGGATCAGGTGGGTGCACAAGGGGATGTCGCGCCGCCGCGCCTCGACGGCTACATCCCGGTATTCCTTCAGCCCGTGGCCGCGGTTGACGCGGCGCAGGGTTTCGTCGAAGGCCGATTGCAGGCCGAGCTCCAGCCACACGATGCGCCCTTCCTCGCGGTATCCGGCGAGCAGGTCAAGCACTGCACCGGATACGCAATCCGGGCGCGTTCCAACGGAAAGACCGACGATGTCGTGCTGGGTCATGGCCTCGCGATACATGGCATCCAGCTCCGCCACGTCCGCATAGGTGTTGGTGTATGCCTGAAAATAGGCGAGGTATTTCTTCGCCCGGGTGCGTTTCGTGATGGCACGCCGCCCGCTGTCCAGTTGCGTTTCCAGCGCCTTCTGTTCGGGCCCGTTGGGGCTGAACGAACTGTTATTGCAGAACGTGCAGCCGCCGATGCCCTTTGCGCCGTCCCGGTTGGGGCAGGTGAAACCGGCGTCGAGGGCTATCTTGTGGATCCGTTCGCCATGCCGTTCAAGCAGGTATTGGCCGAAGGTGTTGATGTGATCAGAGAGTGCCATGATTTATGGCAGGAAGACTAGCATGTCCCAATGGCTTGTTCAACCGGAACGGGTCTATGGTTATTCCGTGTTGAGCCATAACCAGGCATTTAAGGTTTAAAGGCGCTGGTTGGGCCACTCAATGCTTGCCGTATTGGCTTGCTTGACGAGGAAGTTTACGGGGGGTATGTTGGACTCCGGTACTGTTGGTACGAGCAACCCGGGAAACAGAAGCATTCTCAGTGGAGGCCATGGCATGAAACTAACCGGTGCGGCAATCCATGATGAATCCGCCATTCAAAAGTGGCTCATCTGCCTTTTTTGTTGCAACAAAAGGCATGGGGCCGCAAGCATCCGTGAGACAAGGCTGATAAAAAAACAGTTGCCGCTGTGGTTCGGGATTGTTTTTTTTCTTTTGGTTTTCGAACCGGCATGTGCAAAATCAATCTGGGATTTTCAGGAACCCGCCACCCCCGTTGCCCGTGATTCGATAACGGCGAGCGTGGATTTTCTGCGCATCATCATGGGCATCTACGCCGTCGTTTTTGCCGTCTTCGCCTATTCCATTTTCAAGCATCGCAAGAACTCAGGCACCCAGCCTGGAACCTTCACCGGCCCCCGCACCAGGTGGCAATGGGCGTTGGCAATTTCCCCTTTTCTGCTGCTGATCTACATCGATTACATCTGGATGGGCATTCCCGCCTTCCATGCCATCGCCAGGATGGAAGATACCAGGACAGCTTCAGAAATGGTGGTCAAGGTGACCGCCAGCCAGTGGAAATGGCAGTACGAATACCCGGAAGAAGGAATCAGGTTCGTCAGCTCGCTTGCGACCACGCAAGACCAGATCCATAACAAGGAGGCCAAGGGCGAGCATTACCTGCAGGAAGTGGACAACCCGCTGATCCTGCCCACCAACAAAAAGGTGCGCATCCTCCTGGCCTCCACCGATGTGATCCACTCCTGGTGGGTGCCTTCCTTCGGCGTCAAGCGCGACGCCGTTCCCGGCTATCTGCGCGAGATGTGGGTGAACATCGAAAAACCCGGAACCTACCGTGGCCAGTGCGCCCAGTTATGCGGCGATGGGCATGCCTTCATGCCGATCGTGGTGGAGGCCGTAGCGGAGCCCCAATTCAAGGAATGGGTCGCGAAGAAAAAAGCGGAAGGTTCGGCGGCGAGCGCTGCTGCCGGCAAGGTCTGGAGCAGGGAGGAGCTGATGGCAAAAGGGGATGAAATCTATAACCGGATTTGCATCACCTGCCACCAGGCCGGCGGCAAGGGTCTTCCGGGGGCTTTCCCCGCATTGGCGGGAAGCAAGCTGGTCAACGGGCCGTTTCTCGACAAGGATGGCCGCCTGATCAAGGACGGTCATCTGGATCGGGTTATGAACGGCAAACCGGGCACCACGATGCAGGCTTTCAAGAATACCCTGCCCGATGCCGAGATTGCCGCGATCGTGACCTATGAACGCAACTCGTTCGGCAATCACATGGGCGACATGGTGCAGCCTTCACAGGTCAAGGCGTTGCGTTAAGGAGGGCATATGACTGAAGCCATCGCAGCAGTTGCGCATGACCGGCACGGCCATCCGCCCGCCGGCATCATGCGCTGGCTGACCACCACCAACCACAAGGATCTCGGCATCCTGTACATGAGCTTCGGCGGCATCATGTTTTTTATCGGCGGCGCCTTCATCATGGCGGTGCGTGCCGAGCTGCTGCTGCCGGGCCTGCAACTGCTTTCGCCCGGCATGTATAACCAGCTATTTACCCTGCATGCGCTGATCATGGTGTTCGGCGCGATCATGCCGTTCGCCACCGGCCTCAACAATTACCTCATCCCGCTGATGATAGGCGCGCCCGACATGGCGCTGCCACGGGTCAACAACTGGGGGTTCTGGATTCTGCCGTTTGCGGCGGTTCTGTTGCTGATCCCGTTTTTCCTGCAATTCTCCGGCATCGGCAGCGGCGCCTCCGGATTGGGCTGGGTGATGCACAATACCTCGCTGGACTTGCAGAGCGGCATCGGGATCGATTTTGCGATCTTCACGATTCATTTGCTGGGGATCTCCTCCCTGACCGGCGCGATCAACGTGGTGGTGACGGTGCTCAACATGCGTGCGCCGGGGATGGCGCTGATGAAGATGCCGCTGTTCGTGTGGGCATGGCTGATCACCGCTTTCATGCTGATCCTGGTCATTCCGGTGTTCAGCGCGGCAGCCACGATGCTGCTGACCGACCGGCATTTCGGCACCCATTTCTTTGACGCCGCCAACGGCGGCGACCCGATTCTGCTGCAACACCTGATCTGGTTCTTCGGCCACCCCGAGGTGTATATCGTGCTGTTGCCGGCGTGGGGGCTGATCCCGCATATCCTCGCGACCTTCTCGCGCAAGCCGGTCTACGGCTACCGGGCGCAGGTCTATGCGCTGTGGGCGATCTGTTTCCTCAGCTTCATCGTGTGGTCGCACCACATGCTGACTTCAGGCCTGCCGCTTGCCGCTGAGGTGTACTTCATGTATTCCACCATGGCGATTTCCGTCCCCACGTCGGTTCTGGTGTTCTGCTGGCTGGGCGCCATCTGGCGCGGCGCAATGACCTTCGAGACACCGATGCTGTTCGCGCTGGGCTTCGTCGCCCACTTTGGCATGGGCGCGCTGACCGGCATGATCCTGCCTGATGTCGCGGCCAACGCGCAGTACCACAACAGCTATGTGATCGTCTCGCATTTCCATTACACCTTTTTCGGCGGCGGCATCTTCGGCATGATGGCCGCGGTGTACTACTGGCTGCCCAAGTTTACCGGCCGCATGTTCGACGAAAAACTCGGCCGGCTGCACTTCTGGCTGACGGTGATTTTTTTCAATGTGACCTTCATCCCGCAATGGTTTGCCGGGCTGGACGGCATGCCGCGCCATATTGCGGACTTTGCGCTCAGGTTCTCCGCGATGAACCTTATCTCATCGGTGGGCGCCTTTCTGCTGGGGCTCTCGCAACTGCTGCTGGTTTATATCGTGGTCAAGTGCGTGCGCGGCGGCCCGAAAGCGACCGGCCAGGTGTGGGAAGGCGCGCAGGGGCTGGAGTTCACCTTGCCTTCGCCGCCTCCGTACCATACTTTCGAAACACCGCCGGAGGTCAAATGATGGATGAAACCGGAAAACGGAAACAGCGCACGGTGCAGTTGGTGGTCGCGCTGGTGCTGTTCGTGGCGGCCATCTATGCCGCTACTTTTATCAAGCTGCCGGTATGGCTGCCGGCATTGCAGTGACAGGCGGTCGCGATGGATAAAGCGCTCAGGCAGGCGAACCGGCGGTTAACCATCAAGCTGCTGCTCATGGTGGCCGCCGCAGCCGGATTCGCATTTGCGCTGGTGCCGTTCTACGACCTGCTGTGCAAGGTAACGGGCCTGAACGGCAAGACCGGCGGAGCAGTGCAACGTGCGCAGGCGTCGAAAGTGGATGCCGCGCGCTGGGTGACAGTGGAATTTACCAGCACCGTGATGCCGGGCATGAGCTGGGAATTCCGCCCCGCCCAAACCAGGATGCGGGTGCACCCCGGCGAGACTGCCAAAATCAGCTATCTGGCCAAGAATCCGACCAACCAGGCGATGGCCGGGCAGGCGGTGCCGAGCGTGAGCCCCGGATGGGCGGCGCAGCATTTCAACAAGATCGAATGCTTCTGTTTTCAGCGGCAGGTGCTGAAGCCGGGAGAGGTGAAGGAGATGCCGCTGGTTTTTTTCGTCAGCCCGGAACTGCCTGCCGAGGTGCAGGAGATCAGCCTTTCCTACACCCTTTTTCCTGTTTCAGGATGAGCGCCAGATTCCCGGATAAACGCAGGAGGAGACCAGCATGAGCGAAATGCGAAGCGACCGCCATTATTACGTGCCGCCCCCCAGCCACTACCCGGTGACGATCAACCTGGGGCTTTTCATTCTGGCGCTGGGAGTTGCGCTGCGGATCAACGCTATCGCTTCCGGCATAGTTCCCATCCTGGCGGGAATTGCCGTGGTGCTCTACGGCGCGTTCGGCTGGGTGGGAAAGATCATTTGCGAAGACGAAAGCGGGAGCTACCACCCGTGGGAAGATCGTTCGTTCCGCATCGGCATGGCCTATTTCATTCTTTCCGAGCTTGCATTCTTCGGCGCCTTTTTGCTGGCGCTGATGTACGTGCGTGTTTTTGCCCTGCCGGAGCTGGCGTCCATGGACCCGCACTTCACGCTGTGGCCGGATTTCAAGGGCGCATGGCCGTCGGGCGGACCGAAGTCACAGGCATTTACCCCGTTGGGCGCATCGGGGCTTCCTGCGGTCAATTCGATCCTCATCCTGGCATCGGCTGTGTCGCTGATGTGGGCGCGCAAGGGACTCTCGGCTGCCAATCGCGGCCAGATGGTTGCAGGCCTGGCGATTGCGCTTACTCTGGGCGTGGCGTTCCTGTTCCAGCAGGCGATGGAGTGCCGCCATGCCACCGAGCTTGGCGTCACCCTGGCCAGCGGCGTTTACGGCACATATTTTTATATGCTGACCGGGGTGCATGGCGCGCATATGTTGGCGGGAATCCTCATGCTGGCGGTGCTGCTGCTGCGCGCTTTTCACGGGCGCTTCAAACCCGAAAGCCCTGTAGGGCTGGATATCGTTACGTGGTATTGGAATTTTGCGGTGGTGATTCCGGGATTGCTGGTGTTTATTTATTTTTACTGGCTGTGATCAGAAATGGCTCCGCCTGACTGGAAAGCCTTGATCTGTCCGGGTTCAAGGGGGTAAGCATTACCGCCGCCAGAAGTGTGGCGTGAACAGGATCAGCACGGTGAAGATTTCCAGCCGTCCGACCAGCATGGCAAAGGTGCATACCCAAGTCTGAAAATCAGTCAGCACACCAAAGTTGCTGGCCGGGCCCACTACACCCAGACCTGGTCCTGCATTGTTGATACAGGCAATGATTGCGGAGAATGCGGAGATAAAGTCCAGGCCGCTGATCAGCAACACGAAGGTCAGCGTGACGATGGTCATGAAATACAGGAAGATGAAACCCAGCACGGCGAACACGATATTGTTGGGTACGACCTGTCCGCCGATCTTCATTGGATTGACCGCCGCCGGATGCAGTAATTTGACAAATTCGCGCCCGGCCTGCTTGAACAGAATCATGGTGCGCACCATCTTGATGCCGCCGCCGGTCGAGCCGGAACTGGCTACCACGCAACTCAGGAACAACATCCACAGCGGCGCGAAGATTGGCCATTGATTGAAGTCCGCACTGGCAAAGCCGCAGTCAGTCGCTAGCGAAACCAGATTGAAGCTGGCATGACGCAACGCCGTCCAGAAACTCGGATAAGTGCCTTGCCACCACAGAAATGCGCCGATTCCTACACAGCTTGCCAAGGTAACCGCGACTGTGGCGATGCCTTCTGCATCGCGCAGGTAAACCACCAGCGACTTGCCGCGCCACGCCAGAAAGTGAGTGGCAAAATTCATCGCGGCAATCAACATAAACACAATCAGCACTGCTTCGATTGCCGGAGAATTAAAATAACCGATGCTGGCATCGTGCGTGGAGAACCCGCCCAGTCCCATAGCCGCGAAAGCGTGACACACCGCATCCAGCCAGTTCATGCCCGCCCATTTCAGCGCGCCGATGCACGCGAGCGTGATACCCAGATAGACTGCCCAGAGATTGCGCGCCGTGTCGGCGATGCGCGGCGTCAACGCAGACTCTTTCATCGGCCCCGGCGTTTCCGCCTTGAACAACTGCCGTCCACCGATGCCCAGCAGCGGCAGCACCGCGACCGCCAGCACGATGATGCCCAGTCCGCCGACCCAGTTCAACTCGTGCCGCCACACGTTGATCGCGGGCGGCATATTATCCAGCCCGGTCAGCACGGTCGCGCCGGTGGTGGTCAGGCCGGACATGGTTTCGAAATAGGCATCGGTAAAGGACAAATCCGGAATCGCCAGCAGCAACGGCAACGTGGCAAACATCGGCATCGCCGTCCACATCGCCACCACCAACAGATAGCCGTGGCGGATCGACAGTTCGCCCTTGGAGCGGCGCGTCAGCAGCCACATCAGAAAACCGATGGACAAAGTCCAAACCATCGCCACCAGGAAATCCAGCAATATGGTGTAGTCGGCGTAGATCACAGCGGTAACGATCGGCAGGAGGTAAGCCGCGCTGAATACCGCCAGCAGCAAGCCTAAGGCATGAATAACGGTCAGCGTGCGTTGCATCAGAAGAACCCGAGGCTGACCTGGAACAGTTTCTCGACCTTTTTCACCGTCTGTTTGTTGATGACGAACACGATGACATGGTCCTCCGCCTCGATCAGCGTGTCGTGGTGTCCCATGATGACCTGGTTGCCGCGCACGAGCGCGCCGATGGTCGCGCCCTTGGGCAGGTCGACCTCATCGATGCGCCTCCCGACCACACGCGAGGAATGGCGATCGCCGTGCGCCACCAGTTCCAGTGCCTCCGCCGCGCCGCGCCGCAACGAATGCACCGCCACCACGTCGCCCTGCCGCACGTAGGCGAGCAGCGAGCCGATGGTGACCTGCGCCGGCGACAGCGCGATGTCGATCTTGCCGCCCTGCAACAGGCCGACGTAGGCGCTGCGGTTGATCAGCGCGATCACCTTGCGCGCGCCGCCCTGTTTGGCGAGCAGCGCGGACATGATGTTGTTCTCATCGTCGTTGGTCAGCGCGCAAAACACATCGACCCCATCGATATGCTCCTGCTGCATCAGCTTTTCATCCGTGCCGTCGCCGTTCAGCACCAGCGTGTTGGTCAGCTCCCCGGCCAGTTTCTCGCAGGATTTTTTGTTGTATTCGATCAGCTTGACCTGATAGTCGCGCTCCAGTGCTTTGGCCAGGCGGCGGCCGATGTTGCCGCCGCCGACGATCATCACGCGCTTGGTAGGCTTGTCCATGCGGCGCATTTCGCTGAGCACGCTGCGGATGTTGTCGGTCGCGGCGATGAAGAAAATTTCGTCGCCATCCTCGATCACGGTATTGCCTTCGGGAATCAGCGGCCGGTCCTTGCGGAAAATTGCCGCGACGCGGGTTTCGACCTGCGGCATGTGGCTGCGCAGGAAATTCAGCGGGTTGCCCACCAGCGGCCCGCCCTCGAAGGCGCGCACCGCCACCAATGAAGCCTTGCCGCCGGCAAATTCCAGCACTTGCAGCGCCTCGGGGAATTCGATCAGCTTGACGATATATTCGGTGAGGATTTGCTCGGGGCAGATCGAAAAATCCACGCAGAAATTTTCCGCGCCGAACACTTCCGGGCGTTCCAGATAATCGGCGGCCCGAATCCGGGCGATGCGCGTCGGCGTGTTGTAGAGCGTGGCCGCCAGCTTGCAGGCCACCAGGTTGACCTCGTCGCTTTGCGTGACCGCCAGCAGCATGTCGGCATCGGCAATGCCGGCCTGCTCCAGCACCGAAGGATGAGCCGCGTTGCCGGTCAGGGTGCGCAAATCCAGCCGGTCCTGCAGTAGACGCAGCTTGTCGCCATCTGAATCCACGACGGTGATGTCATTCGCCTCGCTCACCAGGCTTTCCGCCACCGTGGAGCCGACCTGTCCTGCGCCGAGTATCAATATTTTCACGCTAACTCCTGGCTATCAAAAAATTTCACCACGAAGGTCACGAAGGTTTTCATGGTGTTGCATGCCATTTTATATTTGCCCGCAAGGTGATGGGTGCATTCGAAATAATCCTCTGTTTCTCTTCGCGCTCTTCGTGGTTCGACTGCCGCTTACATTTTTCATTTCCATTTAATGGAACAGCCCATGCTGGCGATCTGCTCGCGCGGCCCCTGTCCGGTTTTAGCAATTTGCAGCATCGCATCGAACAGGTCGCGCGGCGCATCGGCGGCCGCTTCCTTGCGCGATGCGTCCAGCCGGCCGCGGTATTGCAGTTCCAGATCGGCGTTGAAGCCGAAGAAATCCGGCGTGCATACCGCGCCGTAATCCCTAGCGGCCTGCTGGGTCTCGTCCCACACATAGGGGAAAGGGTAGTCGTATTGTTGCGCCACCAGCCGCATGTTATCGAACGAATCTTCCGCGTATTCGGCAGGATCGTTGGACATGATGGCGATGCTGTTGATGCCGTGCTGTTGCAGCTCGCGCGTGTCGCGCACGATGCGGTCGCGGATGGATTTCACATAGGGACAATGGTTGCAGATGAACATCACCAGCAGGCCGTTCGTGCCGCGCACCCTGATGAGGTTGTAGCGCTGGCCATCCACGCCTTGAAGGTCGAAATCGCGGGCTTTCCAGCCGAAATCACATAGCGGAGGTTGCAGACTGACCATTTTATATCCCTGACAACATCTCTTGGGGGCGTTATATTATCACGCCGAACTTTTTGACTTCTTGCCTTCATCATGCCGCGCTTCTACTGTCCCCCACCGCTGCCGCTCGGCGGCTCGTTCGATTTGCCGCCGGATGCGGCGCACCATGCCGCGCGCGTATTGCGCCTGCGCGAGGGAAACCGCGTGGAAATCTTCGATGGGCTCGGCAATGAATGCCACGGGGTCATTGCCGAACTCGGTGGCAAGCGCGTGGTTGTCGGCGAGATCACCGCCGTCAACACCAACCGCGAATCGCCGTTGCCGGTCATGCTGGCGCAAGCGCTGTCGAGCAGCGAAAAAATGGATTGGGTGATCCAGAAAGCCACCGAGCTCGGCGTCACGGAAATCCAGCCGCTCGACACCGAACGCAGCGTGGCGAGGCTGTCCCCCGAACGCGCCGCCAAGCGCCTCGAACACTGGCGGCAGGTCGCCATCTCCGCCTGCGAGCAATGCGGGCGCAACGTGCTGCCGGAGATCCATGCGCCGCTGGACATCATGGCGTGGCTGCAACAGGGGCTGGCGCAGCAACCGCCGGCCGCAAAATTCATTTTGCTGCCGCAGGGCGCGACCTCGCTGCATAGCCAGCCGAAGCCGCAGGGCAAGGTCGTGCTGCTGATCGGCGCGGAGGGCGGTTTTACCCAGGCGGAGAGCGACAGCGCATTGCGTTGCGGTTTCATGCCGATCCGTCTGGGCGCGCGCGTGCTGCGCACCGAAACGGCGGCGGTCGCCGGGCTGGCCGCGTTGCAAACGCTGTGGGGAGATTTTTCGTAAGGGCGTATGGCAATACGCCCTCTAACAAACGGTGACATGGCGTACCAGAAAGGGCGTATTGCCATACGCCCCTACATCACCTCCGGCGAGCTGCCCGACGAAAATGGGGCGATTGCCGGACATAACCAATGACTTGCCCAGCGTTGTTTGCTGGGTTAGTCAGATGGCTAGTAGTTCCACCAGTTGCTAGATGAGGCATAGCGCGGCATGATGCGCGCTGTGCAAAAGTCATACATCAGGAGGCGCTAAATGCCCATTACTACCACTTCCGCCGATTTTGTTGCCTGGTTCCGCTCCGTCGCGCCCTACATCAACGCCTTCCGTGGCAAGACCTTCGTCATCGCGTTCGGCGGCGAAGTGGTCGCCGACGGCAAGTTCGTCGAACTGACGCACGACTTCAACCTGCTGGCCGCGCTCGGCATCCGGCTGGTGCTGGTGCATGGCGCGCGCCCGCAAATCGAACAGCACCTGGCGCGCAACAACCTCGGCGACACTTACCATCAAGGCGTCCGCATGACCGATGCGGATAGCATGCAATGCGTGAAGGAAGCGGTCGGCCGGGTGCGCGTGGAGATCGAGGCGCTGCTGTCGATGGGGCTGGCGAATTCGCCGATGGCGAATGCCGACATCCGCGTGGCGGGCGGCAACTTCATCACCGCGCAGCCCATCGGCATCATCAACGGCGTCGACCTGATGCATACCGGCAGCGTGCGCAAGGTGGACATTGCGGCGCTGAACGACCGTATGGAGTTCGGCGAGGTGGTGCTGCTCTCGCCGCTCGGCTATTCGCCCACCGGCGAGGTGTTCAACGTCACGCTGGAAGACATCGCGACCGCCACCGCCATCGCGCTGGATGCCGACAAGCTGGTATTCCTGATGGACACCGACGGCGTGCAGGACAAGAAGGGCAAGCTGCTCAAGGAGCTCACGATTGCCGGGGCGCAGGCGGTGTTGTCCGGCAAACGCAAGCTGCCGGACGACGTGAGCCTGTATCTGCCCTGCGCGATACGCGCCTGCGAAGCAGGTGTCGCGCGCACCCACCTGATCAGCCGCCACACCGACGGCGCGGTGTTGCAGGAACTGTTCAGCGACGAAGGCATCGGCACGATGGTGGTGGAAAGCACGCTCAACACCCTGCGCGCCGCCACCATCGAGGATGTCGGCGGCATCCTGCATTTGCTGCGCCCGCTGGAAGCCGAAGGCATCCTGGTGCGGCGCAACCGCGAACTGCTGGAGCGCGAGATCGCGCGCTTCGTGGTGCTGGAACACGACCACCGCATCGTCGGCTGCGCCGCGCTTTACCCGTTCCCCGACGAGGCCGCCGCCGAACTGGCCTGCCTCGCGGTGGACGCGCAATGCCGCGACCGCGGCTACGGCCAGGTCATCCTCGACCACATGACCGGCCTCGCCAAGACGCAGGGGCTGAAGAAACTGTTCGTGCTCACCACGCGCACCGCGCACTGGTTCATCGAGCGCGGCTTCAGCGAGGCCGATGTCTCGGCGCTGCCCGCGCAGAAGAAGTCGCTGTATAACTGGCAGCGGAAGTCGAAGGTGTTTGTGCGGAAGATTTAGGGGACACCTTGAAGGTGTCTTTCTCGGCAACTTTTAGGGTGCCTACTTAACGTTGTGCGGCATAGGGAGAAATGATGAGCACTTATCCTCAGCGCGTCCGAGACAATATACTTCCATTGTCAGTTGGAAGTACGTTGCCAGAGGCTTTTGAGGAATGGTCTTTTACCGAACGAACAGAAGATCACGAACAACCGATTGAAACATGTCAACTTTGTGAGCAAGAAGCTCTTCGTTATCACTTTGAAATACGAAACAGCCTGACCAATAAGATTCTTTGGGTTGGCTCACAGTGCATTTTGAAGTTCGGACTTTCCGTCTTCGAAAGTGGTCGCCGACTTTCCGAAAGTGACACAAAGAAAAAACTCGAACGCCTCATGCAGCAAATGCGGCTGGAGTCATGTATGCGTGCACTCGAAAAGCTCGCAATAGCGGAAAAGAACAAAATACTTTCCAACGCACTCCTGTATTACAGGAAAAACAAATATCTTTCTCCAAAGTTCGCATTCGTCGTTCTCTGGCGCCTTCGGAGTAATAAAATTGACCACAGCCCGTCCTTCTTCAAGATCAATCTCAAACGGGACAAGTATCAAAACGACCTACGAGGCATGAGCCTCGGCCATGTCCACACAATTTGGCCAGCGCTTTCGTCGTCACAGCGTGATATGGCAATTCGCATGGGACATAGTGCACCAAATGCCGCATAACCCGGCAGCCAAGAGGGGCTGCGTGAATAAACCCTCGCGCAGCCCCTTGTATCTTACCTTTACGTTGGCCATCGCCAGAGTTGCTTATTGCAGGACATAGAATGATAATCATGTGACCTGTGCATTTTGGAGTCCGTCATGAAAGTCTATTCAGCGGTAATTGAACGGTGCCCACAAACTGGACTGTTCGTTGGTTTTGTTCCCGGATTTCCCGGCGCCCACTCTCAGGGGGAAACGCTGGATGAGGTTAATCACAACCTGCACGATGTCATTACAATGCTTCTGGAAGACGGTGAACCTGTGCTGGAGTCAGAGTTTGTTGGGGTTCAAAACGTCGCTGTCACTTGAGTCATGGGCAATATTCCCGTTCTCAAACCCAATGAAGTCATCGCCATTCTCATCAAGCTCGGCTTTACCGAAGTTCGCCAGCGCGGATCACACAAACAATTTCGCGACACTGCAGGCCGTTGCACAACGGTTCCGTTCCATCAAGGCCGAGACATCTCCCCAATCTTGCTCCGTCAAATTGCTAAAGACATCGGTCTCGCACTTGATGAGTTTCTCAAGCATAGATAGCCCAGCCCGCCGCTCAGCTTAAGGGTTCGGCTTCGCATTTCTTTTGAAGCAATAACCGGAGACAGCCTCTAGCTCGCGCTATCCCACAGACCTAGTTCCTGCATCTGCTTCGTTGCCTGTTCCGCCCAGCCGCGATTGGCGGCAGGGGAGGCCGGGCTGGGATGCAGGATGCGCCCGAAGCGGATGCCCGGAGCCTCCGCTAGCGCGTGGCGCGCACGTGCTTCCGCGAAGGCGCCGATGCCGATCACCCACTCCGCGCCGCTGGCGCGCACCACTTCGGCCAGATGGGTGTTGCAGGCCGCAAACAGCGGAGCAGCCTCCGCAGTGGGCAACTTGTCCGGTGTGACATTGCGCGCGCCGGCGAAGAACGCCAGCGGGCAATAGTTGGCGACGAAGTGTTCGGCGAAGAATTTGTCGGCTTCGCCGAAGCGTTGCGCAAACAGCCCCCACAGCCGCCGCCCGCTCACTTCGCTGCGCGCGCAGTCCCAGCCTTCGATCGGCCGCGCCGGATTCTCCCGTATCGTGTTTCCTTGGCCTGGTTTGGCGATCGGCGCATCGAGGTGCAGCCAGTCGCGCGCCGCCGCGATTTCGCCGAACGGCACGCCGATCTGTGTCATGCCGAACGGGCCGGGGTTCATGCCGACGAACACGATGCGCTTCTTCCCTTCGCCATAGCGCCGCAGATATTGTTCGTGGCACGCCCAGGCATAATCGAGCGGGTTATAGACATGCGTGACCGGCGCGGAAAAAGACAGGCCGGATACGGCGCGCGACAATTTTTGTGCGGCGGCAATCAACTCATCGGCGCTCATGGCTTGTGCACGCTTCATATTTCCAGCGTCAGGCATTTGCACGCGCCGCCGGCCTTGAGGAATTCGGAAACATCCGCCTCGATGACTTCGAGGCCGCGCTGTTCCAGCGCGGACTTCAGTTCCGCCGATGCCCGGTGCAGTATGGCATTCCGGCCGATGGAGATCGCGTTGCACGCGAAATTTTCTGCGTCCTCATCCGAGACCCAGATGATGTCTTCGCCGAAGGCGTGGTCAAGGGCCGCCACACTTTTTTCGGCAAACGCCTTTTTGTAGGCGATGGCCCGGCCTTGCGGCAGCGGGCAGAAGGCCGTGTCGAGGTGGTACCAGTGTGGGTCGGTGAGTTCTAGCCCGCAGGCTTCGACATCGAATACCTCGACGATCTCATCCAGCGCATGGGATACGCTGCGGATTCCCGAACCGAACCAGAGCCTCCCCTGTGAATCGAGCAGCGCGTCTCCCGCGCCTTCGAATATCGTTTGCTCCTTCAGGTGCCGCACCCGGTAGCCCAGCGAGGAAAAGAAGCTCTCGAAGTACTTTGCTTCGGGTTGACGTTCGGTATGGCGGAACGACGAGACGATGACTTCCTTATTTTTGACGAGCCCGGCATTGGCGGTGAACACCATGTCCGGCAGCCCCGCAACGGGCTCGATCAGGCTGACCGAGGCCAAGCCTGACACGATGCCATGCAGGTTTTTCCACTGCCGCTGCGCTAGCTCGCTGTTCACTTTCCCCAGGTTGCCTTCCATCCAGGGATTGATCACGTAGCACACCTCAAAAAAATTCGGCTCGCACATCAGAAAGCGTTTCATCGGCTCTCCTGCGCGGTTTCATTCCACGGCGCGACCTTGAACAGCAGCAGCATTCCCGGTATCGCCAGCGCGGCGCACAGTAGGAAAAATCCCGTCCAGCCCATTGCCTCGACCAGCCAGCCGGTCGCGGCGTTGGCGAAGGTGCGCGGCACCGCCATCAGGCTGGTGAACAGCGCGAACTGCGTGGCGGTGTACGCCGGGTGAGTGGTGCGCGCGATGAAAGCGACGAAGGCGACGGTGCCCAGCCCGACACCCAGCGCTTCGAGGCCGATCACGATGGCGAGCTGGGCCAGTTCCACGGCGGTGATTTCTGCGTGGTGCCCCACCGAGGCCAGCCAGGCGAAGCCGAAGATGGAAACCACCTGCACCACGCCGAACAGCCACAGCGCGCGGTTGATGCCGATCTTCACCATCCACAGGCCGCCGATCATGCCGCCGATCACGGCGGGCCACAGCCCGGCATTCTTCGCGATCAGCCCGATCTGGGTCTTGGTGAAACCCATGTCCATATAGAACGGCGTGGCCAGCGCGGTGCACATGCTGTCGCCGAGCTTGTAGAAGAACATGAACGCGAGGATCAGCAGCGCGCTGCGCCAGCCCTGCCGCGTGATGAATTCATGGAACGGTTCGACCACCGCTTCGCGCAGCGTCTTGGGCGGCGCGGCGCGGTGCGGCTCTTTCACCAGCAGCGTCATCATTACGCCGGGCAGCATGAACAGCGCGGTGACGATGAACACCGTGCTCCACGGCAGGAAGTCGGCGAGGATCAGCGACAGCGAACCCGGCACCAGGCCGGCGACACGGTAGGCATTCACATGCACCGCATTGCCCAGCCCCAGCTCGACATCGTTCAGCAACTCGCGGCGGTAGGCATCCAGCACGATGTCCTGCGTCGCGCTGAGGAAGGCGAGCAGCGTGGCGATCCAGGCGATGATATGCAGGTCGCTTTGCGGCGAGAACGCGCCCATCGATGCGATCACCGCCAGCAGGCCGATCTGGGTCAGCAGCATCCAGCCGCGCCGCCGCCCGAGCACGGGCACGACGTAGCGATCCAGCAGCGGCGACCACAGGAACTTCCAGGTATAGGGGAACTGGATCAGCGCGAACAGCCCGATGGTCTTGAGGTCGACCTGCTCGCTGCGCAGCCACGCGGGCACGAGGTTGAACAGCAGGTACAGCGGCAGGCCGGAGGCGAAGCCGGTGAACACGCAGATCAGCATGCGGCGGGTGAAGAGTTGCTGCCAGACGGTCATGCTATATATTTGCCGGTCAAATATGACATATTGTAGGGGCGCGATTCATCGCGCCCTTCTTTTGAAAATGAATAGTTCCGGGCGCGATGAATCGCGCCCCTACAGGGCATCCGGAAATTACAACCCACGCTGAAACCGGTACGCCGCCGTGCTGCCGAGCAGGTTCGGCAGCAGAAGCACTTCTCTTTCGCCGCTCATCACGCGGCGCTCCAGCACCGTCACCTGATGGTCGCGGCAGAATGTTTCGAAGTCGCGCAGGGTGCACAGGTGTACGTTCGGCGTGTCGAACCATTGATAGGGCAGCTCGCTGGAAACCGGCATGTTGCCGCGCAGTACGTTGAGGCGGTTTTTCCAGTAGCCGAAGTTGGGGAAGCTGACGATGCCCTCGCGCCCGACGCGCAGCATTTCGCGGATCAGCGCCTCAGTGTGGCGCGTGGCTTGCAGGGTCTGCGACAGGATCACGAAGTCGAACGAGCCGTCCTCGAAATCGGACAGGCCGGATTCCAGGTCGTTCTGGATCACGTTCACGCCGTTGGCGATGCACGACACGATGTCGAGGTCGTTGATCTCCACGCCGTAGCCGCGCACCGCGCGGGTTTCGTTGAGGTAGCGCAGCAGGCTGCCGTCGCCGCAGCCGAGGTCGAGCACCGACGCGCCCTTGGGTATCCATGCGGCGATCGCGGCAAAATCGGGGCGTTCGGCGGCGAGCCGGGCAATGTCGTTTTGTGTCATGAGACACGCTCGCGGCTGACGTTGTCGAGGTAGGCGCGCACCACGTCGAAGTAGTGCGGCTGTTCCATCAGGAAGGAATCATGGCCGTGCGTCGAGGTGATCTCGGCATAGCTGACGTTGCGCCGGTTATGCAGCAAGGGTCGCACGATTTCACGCGCGCGCTCGGGCGAAAAACGCCAGTCGGTAGTGAACGAAACCACTAAAAAATCCGCTTTGGCGCGCGCGAATGCCCGGTTCAGGTCGCCGCCGAAATCATGTGCCGGGTCGAAATAATCCAGCGCCTTGGTCATCAGCAGATAGGTGTTGGCATCGAAATAAGCCGCGAATTTGTCGCCCTGATAGCGCAGATAGGACTCGATCTCGAACTCGATGCCGTAGCTGTAATTGAATTTACCGTCGCGCAGTTCGCGCCCGAACTTGTCCGCCATCGCGTCGTCGGACAGATAGGTGATGTGTCCCAGCATGCGCGCCAGCCTCAGGCCGCGCGTCGGCACCACGTTGTGCCGGTAAAAATCGCCGCCGTAAAAATCCGGGTCGGTCAGGATCGCGCTGCGCGCCACATCGTTGAACGCGATGTTCTGCGCGGTGAGGTGCGGTGCGGAGGCAATCGCCAGCACATGGCGTACCCGGTCGGGGAAGGATAGCGACCATTGCAGCGCCTGCATCCCGCCCAGGCTGCCGCCGATCACCGCCGCGAATTGGCGGATGCCGAGCAGGTCGGCCAGGCGCGCCTGCGATTCCACCCAGTCTTCCACCGTGATGACGGGAAAACTCGCGCCGTAGGGCTGCCCGGTTTCCGGATTGAGCGAAGACGGCCCGGTCGAGCCGTGGCAGCCGCCGAGATTGTTCAGACCGATCACGAAAAATTTGTTGGTGTTGATCGGCTTGCCGGGGCCCACCATGTTGTCCCACCAGCCGGTGTTTCCGGGCTCGTCCGCGTAATGGCCCGCGACATGGTGGTGCCCGGACAGAGCGTGGCAAATCAGGATCGCGTTGGATTTGTCGGCATTCAGCTTGCCGTAGGTTTCATACACCAGTTCATAGCGCGGCAGCACCGCGCCGCTGTGGAAAACCAGCGGGGTGTCGAATTGCGCGCGTTTCGCGCTGACGATGCCGATACTGTTCGATGCGTTCAAATGAGTACCCCGGAAACAAAAAACCCGTTCAGCTTGCGCGGAGCGGGTTGCCTCGCTTTAGCTGGTATGTTTTAAGTGCCCCGCAAGCTGATGTCAAATCGGCACTGATCAGTAGTTTCCGGTTTTTGCGCGGCGCTGTCAATCAGATGGTAGGGCAGATGGTAGGAGCGCAAGAAACATTTGTTCCGGCACCGGCACGGCGCGCCCCTACGCATTCAGGCGGTCCAGCAACTCGCGAATCCTGAGCGGATCGTCGGCGCGCAGGATCTTTTGCGTCAGCGCGGCGATTTCCGGCAGGCTGGTGGTGAGCACGCGCTGTTTGATGCTCGGCACCTGCGCCGAGAACATCGAGAACTGGCGCAGCCCCAGCCCCAGCAGCAGCCGCGTGTAAGCCAGCTCGCCGGCCATTTCGCCGCACACCGAAACCGGCACGCCCTGTTTGTTGGCGGTGCCGATGACGTGCGCGAGCAGGTTCAGCACGGCGGGGTGCAACGGGTCGTACAGATGCGCGACTTCTTCGTCGGTGCGGTCGATGGCCAGCAAATACTGGATCAGGTCGTTGGTACCGATGGACAGGAAATCGAGTTTTTTGGTAAAGGCATTCAGCGCCAGCGCGGCGGCGGGAATCTCGATCATGCCGCCGATCTTGACCTCGCGGTTGAACGGAATGCCGTCGATGTCCAGGCTGTACTTGGTTGCCTCGATGAATAGCAGGGCCTGGTTCAGTTCGGACACGCCGGACAGCATCGGGATCAGAATCTTGATGTTGCCGTATTGCGTGGCGCGCAGCAGCGCGCGCAACTGGGTGCGGAACAGCATCGGCTCGGCCAGGCACAGGCGGATCGCGCGCAGTCCCAGCGCCGGGTTGTTGGCGACGCGCTCCGCCCCCTTGAGCTGCTTGTCCGCGCCGAGGTCGAAGGTGCGGATCGTGACGGGCTGCCCGTCCATGCCTGCGGCGGCGGCGCGATACGCTTCGAATTGTTCTTCCTCGTCCGGCAGCTCGTCGCGGTTGAGGAACAGGAATTCGCTGCGGAACAGGCCGATGCCGGTCGCGCCGTTTTCTTTCACTTCGGCGATGTCTTCCGGCTTCTCGATGTTGGCGTGCAATTCGACGAGGATGCCGTCCAGGGTGTTGGCGCGCGCGCTGCGCAGCCGTTTGAGCTTCTTGCGCTCCAGCTCCCATGCGCTCTGGCGCAGCTTGTATTCGGCAAGGATCGACTTGTCCGGATTGACGATCAGCACGCCCTGCTCGCCGTCCAGGATCAGCAGGTCGTCTTCGCGGACCAGTTCGCGGGCATTGTGCAGCCCCACCACGCACGGCGTGTTCAGGCCGCGCGCAACGATTGCGGTGTGCGAGGTCGCGCTGCCGGAATCGGTAACGAAGGCGGCATATTGCTGCGGCTTGAACTGGATCAGGTCGGCGGGACTCAGGTCGTGCGCCACCAGGATCGTCTCGACATCGTGGCGCGCTGGCGGCGGCTGGTGCCCCGGATGGCCGGCAAGCCGCTTGAGCATCCGCTCGGCGACCTGCTTCACGTCGGTCTGCCGCTCGCGCAGGTAGGCGTCTTCAAACTCGTCGAATTGCGCAACCAGGGTTTCCGTCTGCACCTTGAGCGCCCATTCGGCGTTGCAATGTTCGTTGGCGATCATCTCGCGCGGCGCGGTGCTCAGCAGCGGGTCTTCCAGAATCATCTGGTGCAACTCGAGGAAGGCGTCGAACTCGGCGGCGGCCTGGGTCGGGCGGTTGCTGCGCAGGCTGGAGAATTCCTGGCGCGTGGCCTGCAGCGCGGCGTCGAAGCGCGCGATCTCCTCGTCGACAAAGCGCTTGGGCAAAATATAGTGCGCCACCTCCAGCGAGGTATGCGAAACCAGATGCGCATAGCCGATGGCGATGCCGCTGGAGACGGCGATGCCGTGCAGGGTGAAGCTCATTCGCCTTCTCCGAAGCGGTCGTTGATAAGGTTCAGAATGGCCTGCATCGCCTCGTCCTCGTCCTTGCCTTCGGTTTCGATGCCGATGGTCGAGCCCTTGGCGGCAGCCAGCATCATCACGCCCATGATGCTTTTCGCGTTCACGCGGCGCTGGTTGCGCGACAGCATTACCTCGCATTTGAAGCCGGAAGCCAGTTGCGTGAGCTTGGCCGAGGCGCGTGCGTGCAGGCCGAGTTTGTTGATGATCAAAGCGTCTTGTTGCAGCATCCTAATTGTCCTGATCCATATAAACGATACATTCGCGACCGCCCTCGACGGCGATTTTCGCGAGTTCCGGCAGGGTCTTGCCGGGGCTGCATACCACACGCAGCAGCATCGGCAGATTCACGCCCGCCACGCCCATCACGTGCTCGGCATGGCACAATTGCCGCGCGATATTGCTCGGCGTGGCGCCGAATATATCCGCCAGGATCAGCACGCCGCCGGTATCCAGTTGTTTGATCAGCGTCTGCCCTTCAACCAGTTTCAATTGCGGGTCGTCGCCGGCCTGCACCGTCAACACCTTGAGATTTTGCGGCACTTCGCCCAGCACATGTTTGACGCAGTCCACCAGGCTCTCGCCCAGCGCGTTGTGTGCCACCACCAGAATTCCAGCCACTTAGATCACCCCTATCCAATACGCCCACGCCAACACGGCGCCCAGCGCAACCAGCCAGCCGTAGCGCAGGAGCCAGCGCAGCACCCTGGCTTTTTCTGTATCGGCCTGCTGCTCATCGGCCACGATTTCGCCGATCTTGCGCAATGCGTTAACGCCGACTGCACGGCGCACCTTGTGTTCAACAATTTCCCGTTCCGGATGATCCATCACTCCACCTGCGGATGAATGCCCTTGTCGGTGAATTCTAGCCGTTTCTGCAAGCCGGCTGTGAGATGGATGTTGCCCATGCCGTCCACCAGCATCGCCTCGGGCAAATTCATTTGCAGCGCGGCGGCGCGCCAGCCGTTGGTTCCGGCGATGAACAGCGGCTTGGAAGTCGCGTCGGACAATATCCCGGCACGCGCGCCGCGCGTCAGGACGGTCGCCGCCTGCACGCCCTGCGCGGGATGGCCGCTGCGCGGATCGATCAGGTGGCAGTAGCGCGTGCCGCCCAGCATGAAATAACGCTGGTAGTCGCCCGATGTGCCGATGGCCTCGCCGTCGCGCAACTCCAGCGTCGCCAGCGCGCCGGGCTTGCGCGGATGCTGGATGCCGACGCGCCACGGACGCTTGCCATGCTGGCCGAGCGCGAGGACGTTGCCGCCGATGTTGACCAGCGCATTGCGGATGCCCTGCTTGCGTAATATTTCGGCGGCGCGATCCAGCGCATAGCCTTTGGCATAGCCGCCCAGATCGAGCCGCACCGCCTTGTTGTTGCTGCGCACTTTGCCTTGGTCGAGAACAACATCGCCCATCTGCGGGTTGGCCGCGACCCACTGTGCGATCTGCTGCTCGTCCGGCAGCGCGGCCTTGAACTCGTCGGCGTGGAATCCCCACAGTTGCACCAGCCCGCCGATGGCCGGATTGAACAGGCCTTGCGACTGTTGCGAAAGCTGTGCGGCATCCCGCAGCATCGCGGCGAGTTCCGGGGAAACGGCCTTGCTCTCGCCCTTGGCAAACGCCGCATTCAATTCGCTCAACTCGCTCGGCTGCCACGCATGCAGCAGGTTGTGCAGCCGCTGGAATTCCTGTAACACCTCGTTCACCGCCTGCCGGGCGCGCGGTTCGCTCTCGCCGTACACGGTGACGTCCACCAGCGTGCCGAACACGTAGCCCTGCTCCTGATACAGCGGGGGTTCCTTGCTGCACGCGGCAAGCGACAGGACGGCAACAATGGCCAGGAAGCGAATCAATCCGGCCATCTAGGGATTCTCGGCGGCCTCGATTTCCAGCGACGCGGCGAGCAACGCCAGCCGCGCCACCACACCGTAGGCATAGAAGCGGTTGGGCGTGTCGTCCGGCGCGCAATCCGGATTGGGCAGCGTGCAGCAGCTCTCGAATGCCAGCGGCTCAAACGACATTCCCGGCGCATTCAGGTTCTCGTCCACGCCGCGCGTGGTATGCACGCGATAAAAGCCGCCGACCACGTAATGATCGACCATGTAGACCACCGGCTCGGCCACCGCATCGTTGATGTGCTCGAAGGTGTACACCCCTTCCTGCACCAGCACATCCGAGACTTCCAGGCCTTCCTTGACCACCGCCATCTTGTTGCGCTGCTTGCGGTTCAGCCCGGTGATCTCGCTGGCGTCCTTCACCGTCATGACGCCCATGCCATAGGTGCCCGCATCGGGTTTAACGATGACGAAGGGGTCATGCTTCACGCCATATTCGGCATATTTCGCGCGCATCTTCTGCAGCACGCCATCCACCTGCGCGGCGAGGCAGGCTTCGCCGACGCGCTCATGGAAGTTGACCTGGTTGCAAACCGCAAAGTAGGGGTTGATCAGCCACGGGTCGATGCCGAGCAGCTTGGCAAATTCCCCTGCCACACGGTCATAGGCGGCGAAATGCTGCGACTTGCGCCGCATGTGCCAGCCGGCGGACAGCGGCGGGTAAACTTCCTGCTCAAGGTTTTGCAGAATGTCCGGCACACCTGCCGACAAGTCGTTGTTGAGCAACACCACGCAGGGATCGAAATCCGCCAGCCCGAGCCGCCTGCCGCGCCGCACCAGCGGTTCCAGCGTCAGCGTGGCACCGTTGGGCAATTGGATCGGCGTGGCTTCGGTGATCTCCGGCAGCAGGCTGCCGACGCGCACGCGCATCCCGGCCTGCTTGATGATGGTGACAAGCTGCGCGACGTTTTGCAGGTAGAACATATTGCGCGTGTGGTTTTCCGGGATCAGCAGCACCCCGCGCGCTTCGGGGCATATCTTCTCCACCGCGCTCTGCATCGCCTGCACGCACAGCGGCAGAAAATCCGGATTGAGGTTGTTGAAGCCGCCCGGAAACAGGTTGGTGTCCACCGGCGCCAGCTTGAAACCGCTGTTGCGCAAATCCACCGAAGCGTAAAACGGCACGGCATGCTCCAGCCATTGCGCGCGGAACCAATGCTCGATGGTCGGCATGGCATTCAGGAAGCGCAGCTCCAGGTCGAGCAGCGGGCCGGTCAGTGCGGTAGTGAGATGGGGAACCATAATGTTCTGCGAATTAATTAATCCGGCGCATTCTAGCCGATAGCTTCAATCCGTGGATAAATGGGCTTCAGGTACCCTCCAATTGTGCGGCCCCGCGCAGACAGTTACAATGCCGCCATGTCCGATTTCAATCTTACCCATCATTTCCTGATTGCGATGCCCGCCATGCAGGAAGGGTTTTTTGCCGGCACGCTGACTTATATATGCGAGCACAACGAAAACGGCGCATTGGGCATCGTGGTGAACCGCCCGATCACCCTGACGCTGGGCGAGATGTTCGACCAGATCAACATTCCCTTGCATCAGCCCAAACTGGAAAAGATGCCGGTGTATTTCGGCGGGCCGGTGCAAACCGAGCGCGGCTTCGTGTTGCACGACACGCCGGGAAACTGGCAGTCCACGCTGCGCATCAACGACAAGCTGGCGCTGACCACTTCCAAGGATATTCTCGAAGCGATGGGCGAAGGGCGGGGGCCGCGCAATGTGATTGTCACGCTGGGCTATGCCGGCTGGGATCAGGGGCAACTGGAGCATGAGATGACCGAGAACACCTGGCTGACCGTGCCGGCCTCCGAGCACATCCTGTTTGACCTGCCGCCGGAAGAGCGCCTGCCTGCCGCGATGGCGCTGCTCGGCGTGGACTATGCCTCGCTGGTCGAAAATGCCGGACATGCCTGAGGGGGCGGCTATACAGGCATTTACTCCTCAGGGTACGCTCCTTGCATTCGATTTTGGCACCAAACGCATCGGCGTCGCAATCGGCAACACCCTGTTGCGCCGCGCCAACCCGTTGACCACGATCAGCGACGAAAAAACCGACGCACGCTTCGCCAGCATCGCGGCGCTGCTGGCCGAATGGCAGCCGAGCGCGCTGGTGGTGGGGCTGCCGAGCAGCGACGACGGCACGCCGCACGAGCTGACCGCGTTATGCCGCCGCTTCGCCAACCGCCTCAAGGGGCGGTTCAATTTGCCGGTGATATTGGCCGATGAGCGTTATACTTCGCTCGCCGCAAGCGCAGCTTTGAACGAACAGGGCATCCGTGGCAGGGAGCAAAAAAGCCTGATCGACCAATACGCCGCGCAGCAAATCTTGCAGGCGTATTTTGATGAACCCGCAGCGGGACTGATCGTATGAAAAATCCGCAATTAAACAAACACGGCGAACTCCAGCACCTGCTGACCACCGAGGGCTTGCCGGTGAAGATCGTGCGCGATATTCTCGACCGCGCCGCGACCTTTCTCGATGCCGACGGGCGCGAGATCAAGAAAGTCCCGCTGCTGCACGGCAAGTCGGTGTTCAACGTGTTCTTCGAAAACAGCACGCGCACCCGCACCACTTTCGAGATCGCCGCCAAGCGGTTGTCGGCGGATGTGGTCAACCTCAATATCGGCTCCTCTTCCACCAGCAAGGGCGAGACCCTGCTGGATACCGTGGGCAATCTGTGCGCGATGCACGCCGACATGTTCGTGGTGCGCCACGCGCAAAGCGGCGCGGCGCATTTCATCGCAAGGCATGTCGCGCCGGATGTGCATGTCATCAACGCCGGCGACGGCCGCCATGCGCACCCCACGCAGGCGCTGCTGGACATGTTCACCATCCGCCACTACAAGAAGGAATTCCACAACCTGCGTGTCGCGATCGTCGGCGACGTGCTGCATTCGCGCGTGGCGCGCTCGCAGATCCACGCGCTGACCACGCTCGGAGTGCCGGAGGTGCGCGTCATCGCTCCCAAGACGCTGCTGCCGACGATGGTGGCAAATCTCGGTGTGCAGGTCTACCACGACATGGCGCAAGGCCTGCGCGACGTGGATGTGGTGCTGATGCTGCGCCTGCAGCACGAGCGCATGCAGGGCGCGGCGCTGCCTTCCGCGCAGGAATACTTCAAAAACTACGGCCTTACCGAAGAGAAGCTGGCGCGCGCCCGGCCGGATGCGATCGTGATGCACCCCGGGCCGATGAACCGCGGCATCGAAATCGATTCCTGCGTCGCCGACGGCGCGCACTCGGTGATCCTGTCGCAGGTGACGTTCGGCATCGCGGTGCGCATGGCGGTGATGAGCATGTTGGCGGGAGCAAAGGGATGAATATCCATATCAAGAACGGCCGGCTGATCGACCCGAAAAACAACATCGACACACAGCAAGACCTGTTCATCGCGGCGGGCAGGATCGCGGCGCTCGGCACGGCACCGGCGGGATTCGCCGCCGACCGGGTGATCGACGCGAGTGGCCTGATCGTCGCGCCCGGCCTGATCGACCTGGCGGCGCGCTTGCGTGAGCCGGGCTACGAATACCGGGCCACGCTGGAATCGGAAATGCAGGCGGCAGTGGCGGGCGGCATCACCAGCCTGGCCTGTCCGCCGGACACCGACCCGCCGCTGGACGAACCGGGTCTGGTGGAAATGCTCAAGCACCGCGCCAAAAATCTGAATCAGGCGCATGTCTATCCGGTCGCCGCGCTGACCTCCGCGCTCAAGGGGCAGGAGCTGACCGAAATGGCCGAACTGGCGGATGCCGGGTGCGTGGCGTTCAGTCAGGCCGATGCGCCGCTCACCGATACGCGCGTCTTGCTGCGCGCGATGCAGTACGCCGCGACTTTTGATTTTTCCGTGTGGCTGCGCCCGCAGGACAGTTTCCTCGCCAAGAACGGCGTGGCGCACGACGGCGAAGTGGCGACCCGCTGCGGCCTGCCCGCCATCCCGGTATGCGCCGAGACCATCGCGCTTTCGACCATGCTGGCGCTGGCGCAGGAGACCGGCGTGAAACTGCATATCTGCCGCATCTCCAGCGCGGCGGGCGTGGAACTGATCCGCACGGCGAAGCAGCAAGGGCTGGCGGTGACCTGCGATGTCTCGATGAACCATGTGCACCTGTCGGAAATGGACATCGGCTTCTTCGACCCGAATTGCCATCTGGTTCCGCCGTTGCGCAGCCTGCGCGACCGCGCCGCGCTGCGCGCCGGATTGCTGGACGGAACCATCGATGCAATCTGTTCCAACCACGCGCCGGTCGACGAGGATGCCAAACAGTTGCCGTTCGCCGAAGCCGAAGCGGGCGCGACCGGCCTGGAATTGCTGCTGCCGCTGGTGCTGAAGTGGGCGCAACAGGAAAAACTCACCTTGTCCGGCGCGCTCGCCAAAGCCACGCTGCAACCCGCGCAGATACTGGGCTTGGACGCAGGGCATCTGAGCGTCGGCGCGGCCGCCGACGTGTGCGTGTTCGATCCCGAAACGTACTGGAAAGTCGAGCCGGCCGCGCTGAAGAGCCAGGGCAAGAACACCCCGTTCACCGGCCTCGAAGTGCAGGGCAGGGTGCGCTATACGCTGGTGGACGGACAGGTCGTTTACCGGGGCTAGCAGCCATGAAATCGAAGCCTTTCGACAGAAGCGAGCACGTATACAAAAATGATGCTTTTGCCGAGCTTGTCAAAGACGCCATCCGCTTTTTCAATGGCACGCCCGTACACACGCTGCCCCCGCCGGAGTCTTTTCTAGGCACCGGGGTTTACGCCATCTATTACACGGGCAAAAACCCCATATACAAAAAATATGCGGAGTTGAACCGTCTTTCATACAGCTATCCGATCTATGTCGGTAAAGCTGTACCAAAGGGTTGGCGGCAAGCGCGGGTTTCCGACAGCCTGCCCGGTCAATCCACTGAGCTGTTTGGTCGCCTGCGTGAGCACAGCCGGAGCATCGGAGTTGCTCAGGGGCTGGAACTCAAGGACTTCAGTTGCCGGTTCGTGATCTTTGAGGATGCCAGCTCGGACATGATCGGCGCTATCGAGGCCGCGCTGATCAAATTGAATATGCCTCTTTGGAATACCGCTGTGGATGGCTTCGGCAACCACGATCCCGGAAGCGGGCGCTATGAGCAGGCCAAATCGGATTGGGACGTGATTCACCCCGGACGGGCTTGGGCGGGAAAATGCAACGGCGTTCATGCCGAGAGTAGCGTGATCCTTTCCGGGATCAAAAATCATTTCAAGAATATCGGGCGTAAGCCATGAAGTCGCTGGAGATATTTTCCGGGGCGGGCGGATTGGCCAAAGGGCTGGAGCTTTCGGGATTTCAGCATGCCGCATTTGTCGAATTCAACAAGCATGCCTGCGCCTCGCTCTGCGAAAATTTTGACGCGAACAAAGTTTTCTTCGGCGACATCAAAGATTTCGACCTCGACGCGCTGGAGGGTGTAGATGTCGTGGCGGGCGGCCCGCCTTGCCAGCCCTTTTCGTTGGGGGGCAAACACAAGGCGGATCAGGACAGCCGCGACATGTTCCCCTATGCCATCCGGGCGATTGAACAACTCACCCCGAAAGCCTTCGTATTCGAGAACGTCAAAGGCCTGCTCAGAGCATCCTTCGCGGATTATTTCGAGTACATCATCCTGCGGCTCACCTATCCCGGATTTACCGCCCGACAGGGCGCGGACTGGAAGGATCATTTGCACGATCTGCACAGCATCGGGTCGCTTTCCTATGCGGGGACAAAATACGATGTCTCGTTCAAGCTGATCAATGCGGCGAATTACGGCATCCCACAAACGCGGGAGCGGGTCGTCATCGTCGGCACCAGAGCCGATCTGGGCATATCTTGGTCGTTCCCCGCAGAAACGCATTCCGAAGACAGGTTGCTTTGGGAAATGTACATGACGGGCGAATATTGGAAACGCCATCAGGTGCCAAAATCGGAACGTGCGCCGATGACCGAACTCCTGCAAGAGAAGGTTGCCCGCCTGAAAGACAAGTACGGCATGTTCGAGCCGGAAGGCGCGCCCTGGCGCACGGTCAGGGATGCGCTGCACGGCATTCCCGATCCGGAGTCCCCGCACGGCATTGAAGATCACGTCTTCCACGACGGTGCGCGCACCTATCCCGGCCATACGGGCAGCGACATAGATTGGCCCGCCAAAACCATCAAGGCCGGAGGTCACGGCGTTCCCGGCGGAGAAAACATGATCCGCTACCCGGACGGCAGCGTCCGCTACTTCACAGTGTGCGAAGCGAAACAGATACAAACGTTCCCGGACAGCTTCGTCATAAAAGGTGCATGGGGCGAAGCGATGCGGCAGATCGGGAATGCGGTTCCTGTATTGTTGGGCGAAACAATAGGTCGTGAGCTGGCGAGCAGGTTGGGGGCGCAGAGCGATTCTTTTGATGCGAGACACGAGTATCGGGTAAGGCTTTAATTTAGGGTGCAGAGTGGCTAAAATTTCTTGTGTTGATTTGTTCTGTGGTGCGGGTGGCCTGACGCACGGCTTCGTTTTGGAGGGGTTGCCAGTGGTGGCTGGCATTGATATGGACCCCGCATGCCGTTTCCCCTACGAGACCAACAATCAAGCGCGGTTCATTGAACGAGATATCAGCACGGTCACCAAAGAAGAGTTGTCATCTCTCTTTGGTGATGCTGATGTAAAAGTGTTAGCGGGTTGTGCACCATGCCAACCTTTTTCCAGTTACGCCCATAGATACTCTTTTAATGGTGACGGGAAATGGGGGCTTTTATATGAGTTCGCCAGACTTGCCGAGGCAACAAATCCCGATATCATCACCATGGAGAACGTTCCTACTGTTGCAAAACATGCGGTTTTCCACGACTTTGTCGATACGCTAAGAAGACTCAATTATCACGTTTGGCATGGCGTCATTAACAGCTCTTTGTATGGAGTGCCACAAGCACGGCGACGTATGGTTCTATTGGCTTCCAAGCTTGGGAAAATTGAGATCATTCCGCCTACGCATGACAAACCTAGAACGGTACGTGAAGCAATAGGAAGTTTGAGCACCCTAAAAGCCGGAGAATCCGCGCCCCTAGATAAATTGCATGTTTCGTCGTCATTGTCTGAAAAAAATCTCCAACGCATCAGGGTGTCGATACCAGGAGGAACTTGGCGTGACTGGCCAAAACACCTCGTGGCTAATTGTCATCGCGAAAGTAGTGGTCAAACCTATCCTAGCGTTTACGGACGGATGGAATGGGACAAGCCAGCACCGACCATGACAACTCAGTGCTTTGGTTTTGGTAATGGGCGATTTGGGCATCCAGAACAAGATCGCGCGATTTCTTTGCGTGAGGCAGCAATTCTGCAAAGCTTTCCTCCTAGCTATGCATTCATCCCTGATGGAAGCGAAGTGCACTTGAGGGTGTTAGGGCGTTTAATAGGCAATGCCGTCCCTGTTGATCTCGGTCGTGCCATCGCCCGTAGCATCAATCGCCACCTTGCCACACAATAGTTACTTCGACTTTTTCGTACGAAAATAAAATAACCGGGGGCAATGTGGGGAAAAATAACTTTGTATTTCGAGTTGACGTTAACGTCATCAACCATCTGGGTGTCGGTCTCTACAGTTCTACACCTGCCGCCCTTACGGAACTCGTTGCGAACGCATGGGATGCCGATGCAAAAGAGGTTCGAATCATTGTTGACCCGACCGCAAGAAGTATCGTAATTGAGGATGATGGTCACGGCATGTCTGCAGATGACATCAATAGTAAGTTTTTGAAAGTTGGTTATTCTAGGCGCCAGCAACCCAAAGGATTTTTCAGTGACTCTGGTAAACGTCGCGTGATGGGGCGGAAGGGTATTGGTAAGCTGGCCATGTTTGCTTTGGCAAATGAAGTAAAAATTTCATCACAAGCGCAAGGGCTTGAGGCAGTCGGCTTAACGGTAAACGTACCAGAGTTTAAAAAAACCATTGAAGAGAATAAGCCGCATCCACTTGATGAATTCGAGCCGAAGGAATTCAATAAAAAGAAGGGCACACGGATAGAGTTGCTGCAAGTTCTCGCCGGCCTCAAGACGACTGAAGATTATCTGCGGGTCAAGTTAGCTCGCCGCTTTAGTGTGCTAGACGATGCTCATGAATTCAAAGTATTTCTCAATGGGAAGGAAATCAAAAAAGAGGATCGAGGATTCTATCAACATGTGCAGTTGTTATGGGCCTTTGACGTGGCAACGAGTAGCGATGTTAAGGCCATGGCAAAGAATCTTGCTCAGCTACCTAAAGTTATAACAGATGGAAAAAATCCTGAACCATGCATCGCTTTATTGTCGAATGTAGTGGTATGCGATTCAACGGAATATATGGTATCTGGTTATATTGCAAGCGTACTCTTGCCTAGGCATCTTGGCTCAAAAGAAGATAGTGCAAATATGGTATCCATATTTGCTAATGGTCGAGTTTTTGCGGAAGACGTGCTAACAGAAGCGAACAGTGCAAAATATTATCAGAGCTATTTGGTTGGTGAGATACACGCCGACTTTCTTGATGACGATAACGTAGACCGTGCCACAGCCAGCCGTGAGGCCATAAAGAAAGATGATCCAAAATATCAGGCATTAATTGCATTTATACGTACCACCTTGGATTCAATTGGTGATCAGTGGGACGATTGGCGCACTGAACTAGGGCTTGATAAGGCTGAACCACAAAATGCGGCAGTGCTCGAATGGATTGATACGCTTGCCGATAAGCGTGACCAAAAGGCTGCGATGAAGCTTATGACATCCATCAAGAATGCTGTGGTGCACTCTGATGATGCAAAAAATGACGCGGCAAAACGCGTTCTGTATCGTGGCGCCATTATCGGTTTCGAAAAGCTGAGGCTCAATCAGCAGCTTGATAAGTTGGAAACGGTAACAGATATATTGGGTGCAGAATTTGCAGCCATTTTTGCTAGTTTGGATCATGTGGAGGAGTCCGCATATGCTGAAATTACTCGCCAACGCTTAGCAGTTATTAGGAAATTTGCGGAGATATCCAATAATCCATCAACGTTAGAAAAGGTTGCGCAGCAGTATCTTTTTAAACATTTATGGTTGCTTGATCCAACGTGGGATCGTGTTACATCGCAAGCGGAATTGGAAAAAACATTAACTGCTTACCTTAAGAAGGTGCAACCTGATTCAACGGGTGCCAGGTTAGATATTAGTTACCGTGCGAGTTCTGGTCGACACATTATTGTGGAACTGAAGAAGCCGACTAAGACTTCTCTTAATTACAGCGATCTATATACGCAAGTCTACAAATACAAGGATGCCATAGAGGCGTATTACAAACAAACACAACCGGGCAAGCCCGTGCCTGCGCTGGATATTTATGTTCTCGTTGCCCAAACACCGTCTGGCTTTGATGATTCGAAGCGTCAGTCACTTGCTGCTGTTAACGGGCGTTTTATTACTTACTCCCAACTCATTAATGATGCCAAAAGTTCATATCAACAATATTTGGATGTCACAAATGTAACGGGGCCTCTGGAAACAATTTTAAAGAAACTCTAATCTTTATCCATAACGTGTCAAGGTGCTGCTAACGTGGCTTCTCAGAAATATCCCTTGTCCGTTTTTGACGTTGCAGCAGCGCTGAAAAAACGCTACCGCGACTTCAACCACTACAACCTCAAAAACCCGCTGGACGAATTGCTGTTCATCATTTGCAGCACCAAGACCGGCGAAGCGAGCTACCGCAGCACCTTCCGCTCGCTGAAACAAACCTGCCCCACCCATCTGCACATCGCCGAAGCGCCCGCCGAATATATCGCGCGGCCTATCGTCAGCGGCGGTCTGTCGAACCAGAAAGCCAAGGCGATCCGCGATCTTCTTGATGTGATCGTAGCAGAGTTTGGTGAGCCGACGCTGAAGCCGCTGCGCAAGATGAGCGACGCGGAGGCCGAAGCTTTTCTACTGTCGCTACCGGGAGTCGGCAAGAAAGTGGCGCGCTGTGTGTTGATGTATTCGCTGGGCAGGCAGGTTTTCCCAGTGGACACGCATTGCTGGCGCATCGCCCGACGGCTCGGCTGGGTCAGGCCGACACAGAAGGACAAACACTGCGCGCCGCGCGACATGGATCGCCTGCAATCCAAAATCCCGCCCGAGCTGCGTCACTCGCTACACGTGAACATGATTTCTCTCGGGCGCGAGGTCTGCACCCCAACTACACCCCGGTGCGATGAATGCCCGATAGAGGCCTGGTGCCCACGGGTTGGTGTGCAGCGCACAAGGAAGCAGAAATAGCGAGTGTGAGGAACTGTAATGCTCCGTATAGTAAAATATGACCGTCATCTTCTATCGCAGTATTTATCCCCCTCTTAATTTATGAACCCACTACTCGACTTCTCCGGTCTGCCGCGCTTCGCGGAGATCAAACCCGAACATGTCGCGCCGGCGATTGAACAGTTGCTGGCGGAAAACCGCGCGCTGATTGCGCGGTTGCTGGGCGATAGCGCACCGCCGACTTGGCAGGATTTCATCGTGCCGATGGAAGATGCCAACGAGCGGTTGTCGCGCGCGTGGGGGCCGGTCGGGCATTTGAATGCGGTGATGAATTCGCCCGAGTTGCGCGAGGTGTATAACGCCACGCTGCCGATAATCACCCAGTATTACGCCGAGCTCGGCCAGAACCTCGCGCTGTTCGATAAATTCAAGGCATTGCGCAACAGTCCTGAATTCGCCAGTTTGAGCGCGGCGCGCAAGAAGATTATCGAGAACGAGTTGCGCGATTTCCGCCTCGGCGGCGCGGAGCTGCCGGATGACAAGAAGGCGCGCTATCTGGAAATCCAGGAACGCCTGGCAGAATTATCGTCACGCTTTTCCGACAACCTGCTCGATGCGACCAATGACTACACGCTGGTCATCGAGAACAAGGAAGAATTGAGCGGCTTGCCGGAAGATGTGTTGCAGGCGGCACAGGAAGCGGCGGTCGCAGCGGGGAAGCCCGGCTGGTTGTTCACGTTGAAAGCGCCGTCCTATATGCCGGTGATGCAATACGCCGACAACCGCGCGTTGCGCGAAAAGATGTATCGCGCCTCTGGCACACGCGCCAGCGAGTTCGGCAAGGCGGAGTGGGACAACACCGCGCTGATGGATGAGATCGTCAAGCTGCGCGGCGAGGAGGCGAGCCTGCTGGGCTTCGCCAACTTCGGCGAATTGTCGCTGGCGACCAAGATGGCGGATTCGCCGCAGCAGGTGGCCGTGTTCATGCGCGAGCTGGCGCAGCGCGCGCGCCCCTTCGCCGAAAAAGATCTGGCGGAACTGCGCGAGTTCGCGCGTGCCGAACTGGGCTTGCAGGAATTGCAGTCATGGGACGTAGGCTATGCCAGCGAAAAATTGCGCGAAAAGCGCTACGCCTTCTCCGAGCAGGAAGTGAAACAGTATTTCCCGGAAGACGCTGTGCTGCCCGGCATGTTCAAGCTGGTCGAGACGCTGTATGGCTTGCAAATCAAGGCGTCCGTTGCGCCACTGTGGCATGACGATGTGCGCTTCTTCGATATCCGCGACGCGCAGGGGCAACTGGTCGGGCAGTTCTATCTCGATATGTACGCGCGCAACAGCAAGCGCGGCGGGGCGTGGATGGACGATGTGATCACGCGCCGCCGTCTGGCGTCTGGAATACAAACCCCGGTCGCGTACCTGAATTGCAATTTCTCTGCGCCGGTCGGCGGCAAGCCCGCCGTGTTCACGCACGACGAAGTGATCACGCTGTTCCACGAATTCGGCCACGGCCTGCATCACCTGCTGACCGAAGTGGAAGACCTCGCCGTGTCCGGCATCAACGGCGTGGAATGGGACGCGGTGGAGCTGCCCAGCCAGTTCATGGAAAACTTCTGCTGGGAGTGGGATGTGCTGCGCGGCATGACGCGCCATTCAGAGACAAATGAAAAGCTGCCGCGCGCGCTGTTCGACAAGATGCTCGCCGCGAAGAATTTCCAGAGCGGCCTGCAGACCCTGCGCCAGATCGAGTTTTCGCTGTTCGACATGCTGATGCACAGCAACTTCGAGGCGGGCGGCGCGAAATCCATATTGCAGCTGCTCGACGAAGTGCGCGCCGAAGTGGCGGTGCTGATCCCGCCCGCGTTTCAGCGCTTCCCGCACAGCTTTTCGCATATCTTTGCCGGCGGCTATGCGGCGGGCTATTACAGCTACAAATGGGCGGAGGTGCTGTCCGCCGATGCGTACAGCCTGTTCGAGGAAAACGGCGTGCTGAATCCCGACGTCGGCGCGCGCTTCCGCGCCGAGATACTGGCGATGGGCGGCAGCCGCGGCGCGATGGACTCGTTCAAGTCGTTTCGCGGGCGCGAGCCGAGCATCGACGCATTGTTGCGGCATAATGGGCTACTCGAAACATCATAAGAGAATTTCTAAAATTCGTCACACCGGCGAAGGCAGGTGCCCAGCCTATTAAAATTACTGGATTCCGGCCTTCGCCGGAATGGCAAAATCTGAATTTTTAAAGATTTCCATAAGGAGGCAAAATGAAGCGCATCGTTTTGTTATTGGGTTGTTTGGCGGTGATGCCATCGGGCGTTCAAGCGGGCGAGCTGTTCCGCTGGGTAGACGCGCAGGGCAAGGTGCATTACGGCGACGTTCCTCCGGCGGGCGCGGCGCAGGTAACACCCATCAAATCCCCCGCTGCCGCAGCGCCTGTAGAAGACCTGCCCTATGAAACGCGCCGCGCGCAGCAGAATTTTCCGGTTACATTATATGTTGCGGAAAACTGCACCGAATATTGCGATCAGGCGCGCGAACTGCTGATCAAGCGCGGCATCCCGTTCAGTGAAAAATTGTTGCGGACCAAAGAAGAAATTGATGCATTTAAAGCACTTCACGACTTCGACAGCGTGCCTGCGTTGTCCGTAGGCAAAACTTTTTTGAAAGATTTTCTGGCTGACCAATGGAATAACGAACTCGATATCGCCGGTTATCCGAAGACCGCGCCCTACCGCGCACCCGGTGCACTTCCTGCTTCCGCACCTGCCGCAGCGAGCCAGGTCGAGCCGGCTAATCCCGCCGCACAATGAAGCTGGCGACCTGGAACGTCAACTCGCTGAAAGTGCGTCTGCCGCAGGTGCTGGACTGGCTTGCCGCCAACCCGGTCGATGCGTTGTGTTTGCAGGAGACCAAGCAGCAGGACAAGGATTTCCCGCAGGCCGAGTTGCAGGCGGCGGGTTATCACAGCGTATTCAGCGGACAGAAGACCTATAACGGCGTGGCGATCCTGAGCCGCACACCCGCCGGCGACGTGCAGATGGGCATCCCGGATTTTGCCGACGAGCACAAGCGCGTCATCGCCGCCACGATCAACGATATTCGCGTGGTATGCGTGTATGTGCCGAACGGCCAGAGCGTCGATTCCGACAAGTATCACTACAAGCTTGCCTGGCTCGCCGCATTGCGCGACTGGCTCAAAGCAGAGCTGACGCGCTACCCGAAACTGGCGCTGCTGGGCGACTACAACATCGCGCCGGAAGACCGCGATGTCTACGATCCGGTCGCATGGCAGGGCAATGTGCTGGTCAGCGAGCCGGAGCGGCAACAGTTCCGCAACCTGTCGCAGCTCGGCCTGCGCGACAGCTTCCGCCTGTTCGAGCAGCCCGAAAAATCCTATTCCTGGTGGGACTACCGCATGATGGCGTTCCGCCGCAACCTGGGGCTGCGCATCGACCACATTCTGGTCAGCGAGCCGCTGGCGGCGCAATGCAAGAGCTGCGTGATCGACAAAGCCCCGCGCAAACTGGAGCGCCCTTCCGACCATACTCCGGTGGTGGTGGAGCTGGGGTAGTGGGGGCGCGCATATTGGGTTATATTAAGCCGAACCCGCAACCACGACGGTTAACGAATTTTGCCTAACGCCACTCCCGAAATAACCCTTTCCGCGCGCAACCTGTCGCGCCGCTTCGGCAATCACCAAGTCATTCATAACGTGTCGCTGGAATTAAGGCGCGGCGAGGTGCTGGGCTTGCTCGGGCACAACGGCGCGGGCAAAACCACCACGCTGCAAATGCTGACCGGCTGCTTGTTGCCGGACGAAGGCAAAATTGAAATCTGCGGCATCGATTTGCTGCGCCGGCCCATGCTGGCCAAGGCGCACATCGGTTATCTGCCGGAAACCCCGCCGTTGTACCGCGAACTCAGCGTGAACGATTACCTGATTTTTGCCGCGCGCCTGCGCGGCATGAAGCCGGGCGCCGCCGCCGAAGCGCTCATCCAGACCAGGCAACGCTGCGGCCTGGACGCGGTCGGCAAGAAAATCATCGGCACGTTGTCCAAAGGCTATCAGCAGCGCGTCGGCATCGCGCAGGCCATCATTCACCGTCCCGCCGTGATCGTGCTCGACGAACCCACCGTCGGCCTCGACCCCACGCAGATCCGCGATATCCGCACCCTGATCCGCGAATTGGGCGACAGCAGCAGCGTGATCCTCTCCACGCATTTGCTCGGCGAGGTGCAAAGCGTATGCGACCGCGTGGAGATCATGCAGCACGGCAAGCTGATCTATGGCGACACCAGCGCGCGCATGCAGAAGTACGGGGGCATCTCCGGCTTCATCATCAGTCTGCGCAACCCGCCGCCATTGAGCGAACTGGAGGGCATCGCGGGCGTCGGCAGCGTCGAACAACTTTCCGCCACGCAGTTCCGCGTGCTGCATGCACCGGATACCAATCCCAGCGGCGCGCTGCTCACGCTGGCGGAGCGGCAAGGCTGGCAACTGGAGCAGCTCACGCCGCTGCAAGCCACGCTGGAAGAGGTGTTTACCCGAATTACCGATGAAAAAAATGCCACGGGGGAAACATCATGATCCGCCTGCTTGCTCTGCGCGAACTGCGCAGCCTGTTTTCCATGCCCTCCACCTGGTTTGCGCTCGCCGTGCTGCAATTCATTTTTGCGTGGTTCTTTCTGGCGCGGCTCGATGCGTTCCTGGAAATCCAGCCGCAGCTCGCGCAACTCGCCAATCCGCCCGGTGTGACGATCACGATCGCCGCCCCGTTGTTCAACACGGCCGCGCTGTTGCTGATGATGCTGGCGCCGATGTTCACCATGCGCCTGATCGCCGAAGAACGCCGCAACCAGACGCTCACGCTGCTGCTTTCGGCGCCGCTGTCCAGCCGCCACATCGTGCTCGGCAAGTTCTTCGGCCTGCTGATTTTTCTGGCCGCGCTGATGGCCGGCGTGCCGCTGATGCTCTACACCCTGGCGTTCGGCACCGCGCTCGATCACGGCCTGCTGCTGAGCAATATGCTCGGCCTGCTGCTGCTCACCGCCAGCTATGTCGCGGTGGGATTGTATGTTTCCGCGCTCACCACCCAGCCGGTCATCGCCGCGATCGGCGCACTCGCGGTACTGGTCGGGCTGTGGCTGGCCGACATCGGCGCGGCGGCGGAAGATTCGCCCTGGCATCTCATCTCACCGCTCAACCACTTCCAGAATTTCAACGCCGGTTTGCTGGACAGCGGCGATGCCGCCTTCTTCGTGCTGTTCAGTGCAGTATTTTTGCTGCTGGCGATGCGCCGCATCCACAATAACCGCATATACGGATAGTGAGCCATGCTGCGTAAATTTTTCACCTCACCGTTATTGCGCAACCCGCTATTCGTGCTGCTGTTGCTGGGCATCGCGTCGGGTCTGGGCTATCTCGCCACGCGCTATCATGTGCAGCGCGACATCACGCACAACGCCAGCAACAGCCTGGAACCCGCCAGCGTGGAGGTGCTCAGGCAGCTGGGCGGCCCGGTCAACATCACCGTGTATGCCACCGAACAGGACGCGCGCCTCGGCGACATCCGCAAAATCATCCGCAACTTCATGTCGCTCTACCAGCGATACAAGCCCGACATACAACTGACGTTCATCGACCCGGAAAAAGAGCCCGAAAAAACCCGCGCGGCGCGCGTCCAGCTCAACGGCGAGATGGTGGTCGAGTATGCCGGGCGCAGCGAGCACCTTACCCAGCTCAACGAGCCCATCCTCACCAGCACCCTGCTGCGCCTGGCGCACACGCGCGACCAGACGGTGATGTATCTGGACGGGCACGGCGAGCGCAAACTGGACGGCATCGCCAACCACGATTTGGGCGAGCCGTTCGGCGCGAAACTCAAACAGAACGGCTTCCGCCTCGGTGGCCTGAATCTGGCGCTGGCGCAGGAAGTGCCACGCAATGCCAGCGTATTGGTGATTACCCAGCCGCAGGTCGATCTGATGCCGGGCGAAGTGGACAAGCTGCTGCGCTATGTCGAGCGCGGCGGCAACCTGCTCTGGCTGGTGGATGCCGGACCGCTGCACGGGCTGGAGCGCCTCGCCGAGAAACTCGACCTGCTGCTGCCGCCCGGCACCGTGATCGACCCGGCCGCCAGCGGGATGAACGCACCCGCGACCTGGGCGCTGGGCGCCGTCTATCCGCCGCACGCGATCACGCGCAATTTCAACCTGATCACCGCCTTTCCGTCCGCGCGCCCGCTGGCATGGAACGAAAACCCGGACTGGCAGCACAGCGTGCTGGTGGAAGTCGCCGCGCGCGGCTGGGTGAGCCGCAACGCGTCCAGTGTCAAAACGCTCGGCGACAAACCGCGCTTCGACAAACAGCACGATACCCCCGGTCCCGTCATCATCGCGGCCGCGCTGCAACGCAACATCAACGACCGCGAACAGCGCATCGTGGTGGTCGGCAACGGCGCGTTCCTCGCCAACAGCTTTGCCGGCAATGGCGGCAACGTGGATCTGGGTGTGAACATGGTGAACTGGCTGGCCAGCGAAGAACATCTCATCACGTTGCAACCGCGCGCCGCGAAGGACAGCAATCTGACCCTGAACAAGACGCAACTTACCGCCATCGGCATCGGTTTCCTGTTCGGCTTGCCGCTGCTGCTGGCGGGGGCGGGGGTCTATATCTGGTGGAAACGCCGGAAAACCTGAAAAACTGTTTATCCGCAGATTACACAGATTAACGCAGATTAAACACACCAAAGACTATGCCGATGTCCACTGTGCAGTAGCAAAGAGTTTGAGCGCTTTGTTTGTCAATCTGTTTAATCTGTGTAATCTGCGGACGATAGGTTTTTAGCGAGAAACCATGCCTGAACTGCCCGAAGTAGAAATCACGCGGCGCGGTCTCGCCGCGCATCTCACCGGCCTGACCGTTGCGGATGCCGTTATCCGCGACCCCAGGCTGCGCTGGCCGATCCCGGAAAACCTGCCCGTGTTGTTGCGCGGACAGGTCGTCCGCGCGCTCAAGCGGCGCGGCAAATATCTGCTGGTTGAATTCGATCACGGCACGCTGATCCTGCACCTCGGCATGTCCGGCAGCCTGCGCATCCTGCCCGCGGGCACGCCGCCGGAAAAACACGACCACTTCGATCTGGTGCTAAGCAACGGCACGCTGGTGCGCCTGCGCGACCCGCGCCGCTTCGGCGCGGTGCTGTGGCATGGCGGCGATGTGCATACCCACCCGCTGCTCGCCACCCTCGGCCCGGAACCGCTGCCAGATAAATTCGGAGAAGATGGCTTCGATGCGCGCTATCTCCATCAAGCCACGCGCGGACGCAGCATCGCGATAAAACAATGCATCATGGACAACCACATCGTGGTCGGCGTGGGCAACATCTACGCCAACGAAGCGTTGTTCCGCGCCGGCATCAAACCGCAGCTCGCCGCCAGCAAACTCAGCCTGCCGCGCTGCGCGAAATTAGTGGCAGAAATCCGCGCAACCCTGAACGAGGCGATCGATTTGGGCGGCAGCACCTTGCGCGACTTCGTGAATGCGTCGGGGCAGCCCGGCTACTTCCAGCAGCACTACTGGGTGTACGGGCGCGGCGGCGAACCGTGCCGCAAGTGCGGCGCACCGATCCAGCAAATCAGGCAAGGGCAGCGATCCAGTTTCTACTGCAAGCACTGCCAAAAATAACGGGTATCTGGAAGTTGGTGTGGGTAGCGGTGAGACAAGTTTTTCGATAGCTGCCTTTGACACCAGGCAGGCACTCAGGCAATGAGAACGTGGAGGCGCGATCTGCCACGCGTTGCACCTGCTCCTCACAGTAACGTTGGCCAACTTCATGCCCTGCGCACGGAGAAGCTCTCGAACATTGCCTCGATGCGGCTGCATACTGCATCATCCAGCAACTCTCGGGCGGAATGGAGGTTGACTGTCTCATCGGTGCATCCCTGAGGCCGGAATTCCTGCAGCAGATAATGCTTCGCACCCAGTTGCTGCAATTCTTCCGCCAGTTGCAGCAATGAATCCTGGGTGTGATACAGCGGATGCACGGTAGTGCGGAACTCATAAGGCACACCGCTTGCCAGTAGCAGCCGGGCGCTTTCCCGTGCTTTCTCGCCGCTGGCCGGCGTGCCGGTCACTTTGTCGTAGTCGGTGAAGGTAGATTTGATGTCCATGCCCGCCCAGGAAAGTAGCGGTAGCAGTTCGCCAAGACGGGAAGGGTAAGTGCCGCCGGTGTGCAAACCAACCTTGAAGCCGAGCTCGCTAACCTCTGTAATGGCTTGTTCGAGTCCGTCTTGCAGCGTCGGCTCGCCGCCGCTGAAGACGACCGCATCCAGCAGCCCTCGGCGGCGGCGCAGAAAGCGCATCACGGTGGGCCATTCCAATTGGTTCCCGCCGTGACGGGGAATCAGGTGGGGGTTGTGGCAATACCCGCAGCGCCAGGGGCAGCCCTGGCAAAATACCACTGCGGCCAGGCAACCCGGGAAATCGGTACTGGTCAGCGGTGTAAGGCCGCCGATTTGCAGGTTTGACACGGCTGATTACGGGTTACAGAAAGCGCAGAAAAGCACGGTTTCCGAGCATTTTGCGCTTCCTGCAGGTTTAGTCAGGCGGCCAACTTGGCGTGGCATTCCTGAAAATGCTTGCGCTCGTAGTGTTCGCCTTTTTTGCCGATATTGAACGAGGACACCGGCCGATGGTAGCCCATCACGCGTGTCCACACTTCGCAGGGCTGGCGCTCCTCTTCGGTCAAAATGATTTCATCGGTCTTGAGGTTGGTTTGGTTGGACAGGCCGGTCATGGTTATCTCCTTTAATGATTAGGGTGGGGAATCAGGCTGCTGCCAGCTTCTTCTTGCGTTTTTCGGCCAGGCATTCCTGGTCGCATTTCGGGCAGTATTTATGTTCACCCTCAAGATACCCGTGCTTGGGGCAAATCGAAAACGTCGGTGTGACCGTAATATAAGGCTGTCCAAATCGTTCCAGGGCGCGGCGCACCAGCGTCTTGCATGCCTCCGCGCTGGTGATGCGCTCGGTCATGTAAAGGTGCAACACGGTGCCGCCGGTATATTTTTTCTGCAATTCCTCCTGCCGCTCCAGTGCCTCAAAAGGATCCTCCGTGAAGTCTACCGGCAGCTGGGATGAATTGGTGTAGTAGGGCATGTCCTTGCTGCCGGCCTGGATGATGTCGGAGAAGCGTTTCTTGTCTTCCTTGGCGAAGCGGTAAGTGGTGCCCTCCGCCGGTGTCGCTTCCAGGTTGTACATGTGGCCTGTTTCTTCCTGAAAGGCGAGCATCCTGGCGCGTACGTGATCGAGCAGCCGCACTGCGAAAGCGTGACCCCATTCGGTAGTGATGTCGTGCTCGTCGCGGGTGAAGTTGCGGACCATCTCGTTGATGCCGTTGACCCCCAGCGTGGAGAAATGATTGCGCAGCGTGCCGAGGTAGCGCTTGGTATAGGGGAACAGCCCCGCATCCATATGGCGCTGGATCACCTTGCGCTTGATTTCCAGGCTGTTCTTGCCGATTTCCATCAGCTCGCCGAGTCGGCGAAACAGAGCATCCTCGTTGCCCTGGTAAAGGTAGCCCAGACGTGCGCAATTGACTGTGACCACACCCACCGAACCGGTCTGCTCGGCGCTGCCGAACAGGCCATTACCGCGTTTCAGCAGTTCGCGCAGATCGAGCTGCAGGCGGCAGCACATTGATCGAACCATGTTGGGTTTGAGATCGGAATTGATGAAGTTCTGGAAATACGGCAAACCGTATTTTGCCGTCATCTCGAACAGCAGGGTGGCATTTTCGGATTCCCACGGGAAATCCGGTGTCATGTTGTAGGTCGGGATGGGGAAGGTAAATACCCGCCCTTTGGCATCGCCGGCAGTCATCACCTCGATATAGGCGCGGTTGATCATGTCCATCTCGACCTGAAGATCGCCATAGCTGAACGTCATCTTCTTGCCGCCGATGACCGGCACTTCCTCGCGAAGGTCTTCCGGACATACCCAGTCGAAGGTCAGGTTGGTGAAGGGCGTCTGCGTACCCCAGCGCGAAGGCACGTTGAGGTTGTAGATCAGTTCCTGGATGGACTGCTTGACGCTGGCATATGACAGGTTGTCCTTGCGGATGAACGGTGCCATGTAGGTGTCGAAGGAGCTGAATGCTTGTGCCCCGGCCCACTCGTTCTGCAGAGTGCCGAGGAAATTGACGATCTGTCCGACGGCGGAGGACATGTGCTTGGGCGGCCTCGCCTCGACCTTGCCCGGCACGCCGTTCAGACCCTCGTTGAGCAGGGTGCGCAATGACCAGCCGGCGCAGTAACCGGCCAGCATGTCCAGATCATGCACGTGGATGTCGCCTTCGCGATGGGCAACACCGACTTCCGGCGGGTAGACATGGTTGAGCCAGTAGTTGGCCACCACCTTGCCGGAAACATTCAAAATCAAACCACCCAGGCTATATCCCTGATTGGCATTGGCGTTGACGCGCCAGTCCATCTGGTTGAGGTATTCGTTGATCGAGCTTTCCACGTCCACCACCGTTTTGCGATCCTGGCGCAGCTTGGTGTGCTGTTCGCGGTAGACGATGTAGGCGCGGGCGGTTTTGAGGTGGTTGGCGGTGATCAGCACCTGCTCCACCGCGTCTTGGATTTTTTCGATGTGGGGCGGTTCGACGCGGAACTTGTGGATCAGTACCTTGACCACCTGAGCGGTGAGCAGGAATGCCTCGTTGTCATCAAGCTCGCTGGTAGCGGCACCGGCTCGCTGGATGGCGGAACGGATTTTTTCCGATTCGAATGGCACCAGCGAACCATCGCGCTTGATCACGCCCTCGGGGATGGAAACCAAATTGCTGCTGCCGCCTGCTGGCGCAGTTGGCATCCCTGCTAGAACCGTTTCTGTCATTGCTTCCTCCTGACTTGTGTTTTGTTTGGGTGGTTTTGCCCCGAGCTCCGGAGGCTTCTGAAACTCCATTGCCGAACATCAGAAACCACAAGATGTAGTGTGTCTATGTGCAAAATTACACAACATCTTGTGGTGTGTCAAGAGAGGGAGATGTAGAAAACTGTTTAAATTTAAGCCACGAATCTGTGTTTAAAACGATTTGACCGGGATTACCCATTACAACTTTATCAATGGTCATAAGGTTAAATACCGGAGGAAATTTGACGGAAAACTCGAACGAACGGAACTGCCCCTATAACCCTTCAAATCACTGCTGAACGCTTTTGGCACATTGCGGATACCTCAAATAACAGCCGCTTGTGCTAAAGTTTGCCAAACACTTTACGAGGCTGATATGAAATACATCCTGTTTGCCGCTATGCTGTTGCTCGGCGCATGCGACCGCCCGTCCACCCCGACACCGAAGATCGCCGCACCGCAACGCGAGGCGCTGGAACAGGCCAAGGGTGTCGATCAAACGTTGCAAAAAGCAACCGAAGCGCAGCAGAAAAACATCGGTGATGCAGAAGGAAAATAGCCGCCAAGTTTTCTCATCTTGCTGCCGGGTTACGCTAACCCAACCCATTCATAAAAATCACCATGCGCCTCTTGCCCGCCCTGTTCCTGCTCGCTTTAACGCTCGCGCCTGTCGCACACGCCGGGCGGTTGCCGCGTCCCGACCATGTGGTCGTGGTGATCATGGAGAATCGCGGCTATTCGCAGATCATGGATATGCGCAACGGCAATTCGTACATTCATGCACTGGCGAGACGCGGCGTGTTGTTCACGCAGTCTTATGGCGTCACACATCCGAGCCAGCCGAATTATCTGGCGCTGTTTTCCGGCGCCACGCAGGGCATCACCAACAACGCCTGCCCGAACAGTTTCAACACCGACAACCTCGCCTCGACTTTGCTGGATGCGGGTTTGAGCTTTGCCAGTTTCGCGGAGGCATTGCCCGCAACGGGCGACTTGAGTTGCATGTCCGGCGCGTATCAGCGCAAGCATAATCCGCTGAGCAACTGGCAAGGCACGCGCTTGCCCGCCGGGTTGAACCAACGCTTTGCCGATTTTCCGCAGGATTTTTCGCAGCTGCCTACCGTGTCTTTTGTGATGCCCGACCAAAATCATGATATGCACGACGGCAGTTTCTCTGCGGCGGACGACTGGCTTAAGACGCGTATCGCGCCTTATGTGGATTGGGCGTTCAGGCACAACAGCCTGTTGATTCTCACCTGGGATGAGGACGATTTCAACGAGGGCAATCGCGTCGTGACGATACTGGTGGGGCCGATGGTGCAGGCGGGGTATAGCGATCAGCGCATCTATCACTACAATGTGCTGCGCACGCTGCTCGATTTCTACGGCTTGCCCGCGCCCGGCGCGGCGCGCGATGCGGAAGCGATCAAGGGTGTCTGGAAAAAACGCTAGTAGGAGCGGGCCATGCCCGCGATCAAGTGGTTCGCGGGCATGGCCCGCTCCTACGGGTGCCCGGCCAAAAGTTTTCCGGACAAATTCAAACTAATCATGCCGCTATTTGATTCCGAAAAATCCGCACCGTTCTACCACTGGGAAGATGACATGCTGGTGCTCAACATCCTGGGGCGTCCCAATGCGAAGCGCGATGCCATCGGCAAAGTCGTCGGCCATCAGCTCGAAGTGTATGCCACTGCCGTTCCGCGTCTGGGCGGCGCTACCGCGCATATGATGCGCTATCTGGCGGGGGTATTCGATGTGCCGCCAGACGCGATCCAGGTGGTGTTCGGCGAAAAGAACGTGAACAAGCAGATCAGGGTCAAATCGCCCAAGCGCTTGCCGGCGCCGATTCAATTCGCGGGTCGCCCGGAATAAGGGGAGCCTTGCGCAACGGCTGACCTATATCGGTACGTACCAAAAACAAAAGCCGCACAGTTAACCTGTGCGGCTTTTTCGCTTGCCGGGTAATGCCTAGCCCTTGGCAGCCGTCAGCTTTTCATATTTGGCCATCAACTGTTCATGGCTTTCTGCGTGCGCCGGGTCTTTGGGGATGCAATCCACCGGGCATACTTCCACGCATTGCGGGGTGTCGTAGTGTCCTACGCACTCGGTGCATTTGTCGGGATCGATGACGTAAATTTCATCGCCCTGCGAGATTGCGTCGTTCGGGCACTCAGGCTCGCACACGTCGCAGTTGATACATTCGTCGGTAATTATCAGTGCCATGCTTTTCTCCTAGGTTAAATGGTAAATCAATTTAATATTTCTGCTGCAACCTTGCCGCCACCAGGGGTGAAACGAACTTGCCGACATCGCCGCCGAAGCGCGCCACCTCGCGCACCATGGTGGCCGAGATGAAGGTATATTGCTCCGCCGGAGTCAGGAATAGCGTTTCCATTTCGGGATACAGATTGCGGTTCATCCCGGCCAATTGAAACTCGTATTCAAAATCCGACACCGCACGCAATCCGCGCAACACCACACGCGAATCCTGTGCCTGCACGAAGCTCATCAGCAAGCCGTTGAAGCCTTCCACGCGCACGTTGGCAAAATCCGCGAATACTGCACGCGCCATATCCACCCGCTCGTTCAGTGTGAACAGGGTCTGTGTGCGGCTTTCCGCCACCGCCACGATGACTTCGCCGAACAATCCGGCGGCACGCCGCACCACGTCTTCATGCCCGCGCGTGATGGGGTCGAAAGTCCCCGGATAAACCACTTTAATCATTTGCAGCCACTCTAGTCGTTTACGGGAATGCCCAGTAATTGATAATGCACCTGCCCCGCCTTGCCCGATTTGATTGCCTGCCAAGGCGGCGGGACATCGAACGCAGCGCCTGATTCGACATACAGCATGCCGTTTATGTTCAGGCGTTGCGGCAGGATTTCCAGCAGTCTGGGCAGGTAATTGCTCTGAAACGGCGGGTCCAGAAAAATCACGTCATACCGTTGCTTATCGCGGCTGGCGAATTCTAACCCATCTTGGCGATATGCGAAAACGTTAGCGCAAGCCAATTTTGCAATGTTGTCCTGCAGGGCGCGAAAAACTGCGGGGTTTTGCTCCACCATCACTACCCGTTCCGCGCCGCGCGAAGCGGCCTCGAACCCCAGCGCGCCGCTGCCGGCGAATAGATCCAGGCAGGTCCGCCCGTAGAGGGTTTGCCCCAGCCAGTTAAACAGCGTTTCGCGCACGCGATCCGGCGTGGGGCGCAGGCCTTCAGCATCGGGAAAACTGATCACGCGGTGGCGCAGGTCGCCGCCAATGATTCTGACCTTGTTTATTTTGCCGTTTGCTTTTTTTATTTTGCTGCCCCGTTTTTATCTGCGGAAGCCGGGGGTGCACCGACAATCACCGTCGCCATCGCCTGCGGGTTGATGTGGCGCGCGAACGCGTCGCGGATTTGTGCGACATTGACCTGCTTGACTCTGCGCGTGAAATCATCCAGATAGGTCAGCGGCAAGTCGTAGAAGCCGATGATGCTCAGGTAATCGAGTATCTTGCGGTTGCTGTCGATGCGCAGCGGAAAACCGCCGATGATGTTCTGCTTGGCGGCCAGCAATTCCTTTTCGGTCGGGCCTTTGGCGATGAATTCCGCGAGCGTGTTGCGCACCAGTTGCAGCGCTTCATCGGCCTGCTCTTTCTTGGTTTGCAGGCCGATCTGGAATGCGCCCGGCTGCTTCAATGGCATGAAGTAGCTGTAGACGCTGTAGGCCAGGCCGCGTTTTTCGCGCACCTCGTTCATCAGACGCGACACAAAACCGCCGCCGCCGAGGATATGGTTGCCGACATACAGCGGGAAATAATCCGGATCGTTGCGCGCCATGCCCGGCGCGCCGATCAGGATATGGCTCTGGCTCGCTGGATGGGCGATGCGCTGCTCGTTCGCGGGGATGTGCATCGCCACTTCGGGCAACGCGGCGGGCGCATCCGCTGACGGCAATTTTTCGGTGAGCTGCTGCGCAATCGCCTCGGCTTGCGCGCGCGTGATATCGCCCATGATGGCTACTACCGCGCCGCCGGCCCGGTAATGCGCGCGATAGAAGCGAGATAGGTCCGGCACGGTGATTTTTTCCACGCTGGCGACCTCGCCGGAAACCGGCAGCGCGTAAGGGTGCGCACCGAACACCGCCTTGTGAAAAGCCTTGTCGGCAATGCTTTCCGGCTTGGTCTCGGCCTCTTTCAGCGCGGCGATCACCCGCGTTTTTTCGCGTGCCAGGATCGCCTCGGGGAACAGCGGCCGCTGCAGCACGCGCGCCATGATGTCCAATGCCTTGTTGCGCTCCGCCGCGCTGCTCAGGGTGCGCAACGACATGCTGGCCCTGTCCTGATCGAAGCCGCCGCCGAATTGCGCGCCGATGTCCGCCATGCCGCGCGCGATGTCGTCCTCGCTCAATCCTTCCGCACCCAGATCCAGCAGGTGATGGGTCAGACCCGCGATACCGGACTTGTCTGCGGCATCGAAGCTGCTGCCCGCCGGAATACTTACCGACACATCCAGCATCGGAATATCGTGGTTTTCCACGAACAGCACCTTTGCGCCGCTGGCGCTCTGCCAGTGCTGGATGTTGGGGGTGGCCAAGGCGGTCGCCGCAACGCAGCACAGCGCCGCAATAAGAAGGGGCTTAATGAGCATGCGATACTCCTTGGGGGGCTTTCGGTTTTCCGGAAAGCGGCTGCGGATCGAGCACCGCGACGGTCAGGCTGTCGTCCTGCAGGATTTCCTCTGCAACCTGCCGCACTTGCTCGGCCGTCACTGCCTGGAGTTTTTCCAGCATCACCGGAATCGCGCGGTGGGTCAGCCCGATGCTCTCCATTTGCCCGATCTGCATCGCCTGGTAAAACAGCGAGTCGCGCTTGTACACCTCGCCCGCCACCACCTGCGCCTTGACGCGCTGCAACTCTTCCCCGCTCACGCCGTCCTTGACCAGCTGCGCGATTTCCCCGCGCAGCGCGGCCTCGACCTCGTCCACCGTCTTGCCTTCGCTGGGCGTGGCTTCGAGGGTGAACAGACTCGGGCCGCGCGACGTGGCGTCATAGCCCGCACCCGCGCCGCTGGCGACCTGCTGTTCGCGCACCAGGTGTTTGTTGAGGCGCGCCGATTCGTTGCCGTCCAGCACGCCGGCGAGAATCTGCAACGCGTAAGGCTTCCAGTCCTGTGCGGGATATTGCAGCGTGGGCGCGTGATAGCTCATCACCAGATGCGGCAGCTCGGCGGGGGCTTTCACCACCATGCGCTTGATGCCGGCCTGTTTGGGCTCGATAAACACACGCTGCGGCGGCAGGGCGCGCCGGGGGATCGCGCCATAGTGGTGCTGCGCCAGCGCGAAGACTTCATCGGCCTTGACGTCGCCGGCGATGACCAGCGTGGCGTTGTTCGGGGTGTACCAGCGGCGATACCATGCCTGGGCGTCGCCCACCGTGAGCGACTCCAGGTCGCTCATCCAGCCGATCACCGGATGCTGGTAGGGATGCTGCTGGTAAATCGTCGCCATCATCTTTTCGTTCAACAGTCCATGCGCCTCGTCGTCGGTGCGCAGGCGGCGTTCTTCCATGACCACCCTGATCTCCTTGGCGAAATCGGCGGCGGAGAGGTTCAGGTTGCGCATCCGGTCGGCCTCCAGCGCCATCGCCAGCGGCAGCTTCGACTTGTGCAATTGCTGGAAATAGGCGGTGTAGTCGTAGCTGGTAAAGGCATTTTCGCGCCCGCCCGCCGCCGAGATGCGTTTGGAAAATTCGCCCGCCGGCACGGTATGGGTGCCCTTGAACATCAGGTGTTCCAGCACATGCGCGATGCCGGTCACGCCGGTGCGCTCGTCCATGCTGCCCGCCTTGTACCAGATTTGCTGCACCACCACCGGCGCGCGGCGGTCTTCCTTGACGATGACTTTCAGCCCGTTCGCCAATGTGCGTTCGAACACCTCCGCCTGCGCGGCAGGCTGCGCGACTCCCAGCAACAGTGCAATGCAAAACAAATAAGCTTTCATGTTCCTAGCCCTATAACGCGTAATCGGCATAAAATGCGTGCGCATTATGCCCCATTTTACTGTGCCCCGAATGCATCCAACATGTTCAGCTTTCTGAAAAAAAATCTACCCGCATCGCCGGATGCAAAGCCCGATAACCAAGCCGCGAAGCCCGGCGACGGCTGGATTGCGCGCCTGAAATCCGGCCTGGCGCGCACCGGCAGCCAGCTGACCGGCCTGTTCGGTCGCGGCGGAAAAATCGACGACGATCTCTACGAGGAACTGGAAACCATCCTGATCACCGCCGATGTCGGCATGGATGCGACCAACGCGCTGCTTGCCGATCTGCGTCGCTACGTCAAGGAGCATCGCCTGAGCGAAGCCGCGCAACTCAAGGAAGCGCTCGCGCACTGCCTGCTCAAATTGCTCAAGCCGCTGGCGCAGCCGCTGCAGGCCGATGCGCATAAACCGTTCGTCATCATGCTGTGCGGCGTGAACGGCGCGGGCAAGACCACCTCGATCGGCAAACTGGCGAAATACCTGCAATCGCAGGGGCTGTCGGTACTGCTCGCGGCCGGCGACACGTTTCGCGCCGCAGCGCGTGAACAGCTGGCGGAGTGGGGTGCACGCAACAACGTGACGGTGATCGCGCAACAGGGCGGCGATGCCGCCGCAGTGATCTACGACGCCATTCAATCTGCGCAGGCGCGCAAGATCGACGTGGTGCTGGCCGACACCGCCGGGCGGCTGACCACGCAGGCGCATCTGATGGAAGAGATCAAGAAGGTCAAGCGCGTGATCGCCAAGGCAATGCCCGAAACACCGACATCGCAAGCCGCTCCGCACGAGGTGTTGCTGGTGCTGGACGCCAATACCGGGCAGAACGCGCTGAGCCAGGTCAAAGCCTTCGATCAGGCGCTTGGCGTGACCGGGCTGATCCTGACCAAGCTGGACGGCACCGCCAAGGGCGGCGTGATCGCCGCGATCGCCAGGGCGCACCCGATTCCGGTGCGCTTCATCGGCGTCGGCGAGGGGCTGGACGATCTGCGGCCCTTCGTTGCGGAGGATTTTGTCGCGGCACTGCTGGGGCTGGATGAATGATGTCAAAAAACATCGTCCGCAGATTACGCAGATTCACGCAGATTTTGATTAGGAAGCGTTTGCCGGAGATTGGTACTTTGCTGAAAGGGCTATCGAGTCCGGTTGCAATACACATGGTTTTAATCTGTGTAAATCTGCGTAATCTGCGGACAAGAGTGCCTTTTTCAAAATGATCTCCTTCAACCAGGTGCACAAACGCTATCCCGGCGGCTATGAGGCGCTGAAGAATGTCTCGTTCGACATCGCCGAAGGCGAGATGGTGTTTGTCACCGGGCATTCCGGCGCGGGCAAGAGCACGCTGCTCAAGCTCATCGCCGCGATCGAGCGCCCCAACTCCGGCAGCGTGCTAGTGAACAACCAGAACGTCGGCGTGCTCAAGGGCGGCGCATTGCCTTATCTGCGCCGCAACCTCGGCATCATCTTCCAGGATCACAAGCTGCTGTTCGACCGCAGCGTGTTCGACAACGTGCTGCTGCCGCTGCAAATCTGCGGTTTCGACCACCGTGAAAGCGGCAAGCGGGTGCGCGCCGCGCTGGACAAGGTCGGCCTGCTCAAGCGCGAAAAATCCAACCCCATCGCGCTGTCCGGCGGCGAGCAGCAGCGCCTGTGCATCGCCCGCGCCATCGTCAACCGCCCGGCCATCCTGCTGGCCGACGAGCCGACCGGCAACCTCGATGCGGCCTATGCGCAGGAGATCATGGCGATCTTCAGCTCCTTCCATCAGGTCGGCGCCACCTTGCTGATCTCCACCCATGACGAGAGCGTGTTGCAGGACAGCGGCGTGCGCCGGCTCACGCTGAAAGAGGGCGTGCTGCAATGACGCGCGCCTTTACCCAACACCTCGGTGTGCTGCGCGCCATGCTGCGCCGCATGTTTGCCTCGAAACTGGCGGGGTTCCTCAATATCTTGGTCATCGGCATCGCGCTCAGCCTGCCGGCCGGCATGTACCTGCTGCTGCAAAATGCACAGGGGCTGGTCGCGCAATTATCCGGTACGCCGCAGATCAGCCTGTTTCTGGAGATGGATGCGAAGGCGGAGGATATCGACCGGCTGCAAAAACAGCTTGCGCAGCACCCGGCCGTCGCCGGCGTTGACTTCGTCGCCCGCGCGCAAGCGCTGGAACAACTCAAGCAAAGCACCGGGCTGTCCGATCTGATCAGCGGGCTGGAACAGAACCCGTTGCCGGACGCCTTCATCATCCATCCCAAACCGGGTGATGCGCAATCGCTGGATGCGCTGCGCGGCGAACTGGCGAAACTGCCCAGGGTCAGCGAAGCGCAGCTCGATTCGGCCTGGGCCTACAAGCTCGAAGCACTGCTCAAATTCGGGCGGATGGGGGTGCTGATTATCGCCAGCCTGCTCAGCCTCGCGCTGATCGCCGTCACTTTTAACACCATCCGCCTGCAAATCCTCACCCAGCACGATGAGATCGAAGTCGCCAAACTGATCGGCGCAACCGACGGTTTTATCCGCCGCCCGTTCCTGTACTTCGGCGCGACGCAAGGCCTGCTCGGCGGCATCATGGCCTGGCTCATCGTCACCGCCAGCCTGCTGCTGCTCAACCATCAGCTCGGCGCGCTGGCGCGGTTCTATGCCAGCCAGTTCACGCTGCATCCGCTGTCGATCGGTGACAGCCTGTCGCTGCTGCTGTTCTCGATGTATCTCGGCTGGCTCGGGGCGTGGCTGTCGGTGGCGCGGCATTTGTCGCAGATCGATCCGCGCTAGGAAACAGCCTAAAAATTGCTGTGGGGGCTAGACGCAGTGGCCGCAACTACGCTGTCGAAATCCCCATGCACTCTCTAGCCCGCCAGCCCCACATAGACATTCTGCACGTCATCATCCGCATCAATCGCCTCCAGAAACGCCTCTACTTCTTCACGCTCGGCATCATTGCTGAGCGTGACAGGATTCTTCGGGCGATAGCCTAGCTGGGCGGAGACAACGGTATAGCCTTGCGCCGGTAAGGCGCGGCACACAGCATCCAAATCGGTAACGTCGGTGATGAACAGGGTTGCCCCTTCGTCTGCCGGTTCAAAGTCCTGCGCGCCGGCTTCGATGGCGGCGACTTCCGCATCGGCTTCCTTGGAATTCGGCGTGGCTTCAATCATGCCGACATAGTTGAAATCCCACGAGACCGAGCCTTCTGCGCCAAGCTGCCCTTTGCGGAACAGTACGCGCATGCTGGACATGGTGCGGTTGATGTTGTCGGACAGGCATTCGACGATCACGGGGACGCGGTGCGGCGCAAAACCCTCATAGACGAGACGTTCCAGGTTTGCGCCTCCGTCGAGCAGGCCCGCGCCCTTCTTGATCGCGCGCTCCAGCGTTTCACGCGGCATGGAGGCTTTCTTGGCTTGTTCGACCACGAGGCGCAAGCGCGAGTTCGAGTCCGGATCGGCCCCGCCTCGCGCGGCGACCGTGATTTCTTTGCACAGCTTGCCGAAAATCTTTCCCTTTGCGTTTGCTGCGATTTCCTTGTGCCTTGCTTTCCACTGTGCGCCCATAGCTATTCTCTTGTTTGTTTATGCAAAAAATTCAGAGGGCGTATCTTGCCCTAAGTGCGGGGATGCATCAATGTCGAATGGGGTTTTCTGAAGAACTCTCCGCTTGCCGAACAGCGAAGGCGCGGAGTCGAATCGTTAGCGAGATTGAGCCAGGCAATTGCCGCAGATCGAGTCGCGCTGAATGTCGCAGGGCGCGCGGTACACTGTTCAAGTGGATTAGCCTGGGAAAACCAAACCGTTTAATTCGGAGTATATTGTCCGCCGAGCCGATGACGTTATCATTTTTCAGGAGGTGCAATCATGCCGCTTCTATTTTCAAAGACCACTTTAGGATCGCTCACGCTGCAGAATCGCCTGGTCATGTCGCCGATGACGCGCAACCGCGCCATCGGCAATATCCCGAACGAACTCATGGCGGAGTATTACGCACAGCGCGCGACCGCCGGCCTGATCATCACCGAAGGCACGTCGCCGTCTCCCAACGGGCTGGGTTACGCGCGCATACCGGGAGTGTTTTCGGCGGCGCAGGTGGCGGGGTGGCAGCGCGTTACCGATGCGGTTCACGCGCAGGGTGCGAAGATGTTCATGCAGCTCATGCACACCGGGCGCATCGGTCATGAACTCAATCTGCCTGCGGGCGCACGCGTGCTGGCGCCGTCCGCGGTGGCGGCCGCCGGCGAGATATTCACCGATGCCGAGGGGATGAAGCCGAATGCGCTGCCGCAGGAGATGACCGGGGCGGACATCAAGGCCACCATAGAAGAATTCGTGCAGGCCGCGCAGAATGCCGTGGCGGCGGGATGCGATGGTGTCGAATTGCATGGGGCGAACGGTTATCTGCTCGAGCAGTTTATCCGCCCGAATTCGAATCAGCGCACGGACCGCTACGGCGGCTCGATCGAAAACCGGGCGCGCTTTGTGCTCGAGGTCGCCGAGGCGGTCATCGTCGCGATCGGCAAGGACAAGGTCGGCATCCGCCTGTCGCCGTTCGGCGTATTCAACGACATGCCGCTGTACGACGCGATGGAAGCGGATTACACCTGGCTGGCGCAACAGCTCGATATGCGCGGGCTGGGCTATATCCACCTCGTCGATCATTCGGCGATGGGCGCGCCGCCGGTGCCCGATTCGATCAAGGCGACGTTTCGCAGCGCATTCAAGGGCGCGCTGATCCTCTCCGGCGGCTACGATGCAGCGCGCGCCGAGAGCGATCTGGCGGCAGGCAAATGCGATCTGGTCGCCGTGGGACGGCCGTTCCTCGCCAACCCGGATTTGGCCGCGCGGTGGAAAGCCGGCGCGGCGCTGAATGCGCCCGACTTCAATACGTTCTATACGCCGGGGCCGAAGGGGTATACCGATTACCCGGTGCTGGGTTAGTGTGGTTTCGCTCTTGGTAGTGATGGTCTGAAAATTTTTGCAGGTCGTGTTTCAGCCCGACATGTCGGGTTGAAACACGACCTACAGTGCTGATGGTCGGATAATGGACGCACCGATGCACATTATGGGGTGGCTTTCTCAATAGGCAGGCGTGAAGCTGACGCGCTCGTAATCGATCCCGCGTTCCACGCTGAACCACATTTTCACATTCTTTTTTTCGCCGTTTTGATGCAGGATTTCCACCACGCGATCCGGCTGGAACCAGTCGCGCGGGATGATCAGGCTGGCGGGAGCGTTGAGCGCCGCAACGGCGGGCAACAGGAATGCCGGAACGTATTTTTCCGATACGGTCTGGTTCACGCCGGTGGCGCGCATGCTAACCGCCTCGGCAGAACCGGGCATGTAGCGCACCCCGATCTGCAATTGTCCGGCGCGCGTTACGTTCGCCCATGCCGTGGTTCCCAGCATGAAATTTCCCGCGTCGCTGGGGCGCAACGCAACCAGCTGGTTGTAGCTTAACCGCCCGCCGAACGTGTCCTCGCGCGTCAGGCGCGCTCCCGAGATGCTTTCGTTCTCGAATTTCCAGGTCTCCAGCGGGTAGCCCATTTCCAGCAGTTCCTTGTTGTGAGCGTCCTGCAGCACCCGGCCGAAGGCTTCGATCTGCTTGCGCGCCGTGTTGCCCAGGGCGTTATCCCGCCCGGGTTGCCTGAACGGTTTGCCGGACAGGTGCGCGTAAATGCCTTCCGGTTTGTAGCAAAGCTGCGCATGTAGCGCGACCGGTTGGCGCTCGCCGAAACGCGTGCTGTGATCCTCGCACCAGCACTGATGCAGGAAAGTGAGGAACTCGATGCAATCGTTACTGTTGCGGTGCTCGCACAGGTTGACCTGCCGCGGGGTCTGGCCTTGCTGCAGCAGGATGGTCTTGACGCGCAGCAATTTGCTCAATGGCACCATCGCCAGGTAGCGCATGGTGGCGCTGTGGACAACATGCTTGACCGGCTGCAATCCGCGCGTGCTGGACAGGTCTGTCGCGAGCGGCTGGGCATCTCCCTTGCTGGCGGTATAGCTGCGCTCCACCGTCACCGTGCCGCTCCATTGCGTCAGCCAATTATCCAGCAGTTGCAGTTGCGAGCGGGTAAGCTCTGCCGGGCGCGCATAGCAGGCCAGCAAGGTTTTTACATAGATGCCGCGGCAACTGCTGCGCGGGTATTTCTGGTTCAGCGGATCGTTTACCTCGGCCGACTCGAAATTCTGTTCCTCGGCGAAGGCATACAACTCATGCAGTTGGTTCCACAATTTTGCATCGAATTCGTAGCCGGTGCGCAGGTGCTCTAAAATTTCCAGCCCGCTGTACAGCAGGCAGCGCTGGCACAGCAAGGCGCCCTGTTTTGCGAGTTGCTTGTCTCCGGCGATATAGTCCTGCAGGCAGCGCTGGTAGCCCAGCACCATGCCCTGCCAGAGCTGCACGATCGCAATGAATACCATCAGTTCGCTTTCATTCAGCGGCAACGGTTTGGCGATGAGTTTTTTGGCGTAATCGTCCTGTACGTAGCCGACGGTCTCGCGCAGCAGCTCCATTGTATTCAGCCGTTCCAGGCCGCGCATCGGATAGCGGTTGAGCTCGTTGATCTGGGTGAACAGCAGGCTATGCGCCAGTTGCAAATTGGTCAGTTGCAGTTGCCCCAGCCATTTTGCGCAACCCGCCGCGTCCTTGAAAAACGGATTGGCGCGGTCGTCAGTCGGTTCGAGCGGAAGTGTCAGCATGGTTTGGTTGCAGCCCGATACTTTTTATGAGGCAAGCTTGTCAGTCAAGTAGGGGCGCGATTTATCGCGCCCTGATTTATTATCGCAACAGAAAAAAGGGCGCGATGAATCGCACCCCTACAGTAGCACGCGTTCTATTCCGCCGTGGTTGGCGTCATTGACGTAATTCTCCAGCCAGTTTTGGCCGAGCAGGTGCCGGGCCATTTCGATGACGATGTATTCCGAGGTGGTGCCGCTGTCATCGTTGTAGCGCGACAAACCCTGATGGCAGGCCGGGCAGGAGGTGAGGATCTTGACTTCGCCGGCAAAGCCGCCGGCGCGCAGCGCGTCGGCGCCCTTGCGCATTTCTTCCTCCTTGCGGAAGCGCACCTGGGTCGCGATCTGCGGCACCGACACGCCGAAACTGCCGGCTTCGCCGCAGCAGCGGTCATTGAGCGGCACGTCGACCCCCATCAATTCGCTGGCCACCTTGAGCGGCTGGTAGGTCTTCATCGGCGAGTGGCAAGGGTCGTGGTACATGTAGCGCGCCCCGGTGGGCTGCTCCAGCTTCACGCCTTTTTCCAGCAGGTACTCGTGGATATCGAGCAGGCGGCAGCCGGGGAAGATTTTGTCGAACTGGTATTTCAGCAATTGGTCCATACAGGTGCCGCACGACACGATCACCGTCTTGATGTCGAGATAGTTCAGCGTGTTCGCGACGCGATGGAACAGCACGCGGTTGTCGGTGGTGATCTGGTTGGCCACGTCACCCTGTCCCGAGGCATTCTGCGGATAGCCGCAGCATAGGTAGCCGGGCGGCAGCACGGTGATCGCGCCGAGCTCATACAGCATCGCCTGCGTCGCCAGCCCGACCTGGCCGAACAACCGCTCCGAGCCGCAGCCGGGGAAGTAGAACACCGCCTCGGAATCCTCATTCAGCTTACGCGGGTTGCGGATGATCGGCACGATGCTGCTGTCCTCGATGTCGAGCAGCGCGCGCGAGGTCTTCTTGGGCAGGTTGCCCGGCATCGGCTTGTTGATGAAGTGGATCACCTGTGCACGGACGAGCGGAAAAACCAGCGGCGCGCCGCCGACGGTGGCCGGCGGATGTTTGGTCTGGTTGTTCAGCAAGCCGAGATGTTTGGCGACGCGGTAACCGGTGCGCTGCGCCTTGTAGCCAAATTCGATCATCGTCTTGCGGATCAGCTTGATGGTGGTCGGATCGGTGGCGCTGAGGAACTGCATCGATACGGCCGTCACCGGGTTGAATTTTTTCTTGCCCTGTTTGCGCAGGAAATTGCGCATCGCGACCGACACATCGCCGAAGTCGATATCCACCGGGCAGGGGTTCTTGCACTTGTGGCAGATCGTGCAGTGATCGGCGACATCGCCGAACTCGGCAAAATGCCGGATGGAGACGCCGCGCCGCGTCTGCTCCTCGTACAGGAACGCCTCGATCAGCAGCGAGGTCGCGAGTATCTTGTTGCGCGGCGAATACAGCAGGTTGGCGCGCGGCACATGGGTGTTGCACACCGGCTTGCATTTGCCGCAACGCAAACAGTCCTTGATCGAATCGGCGATCTCGCCCAGCTCGCTCTTCTCCAGGATCAGGCTTTCCAGCTCCATGAGGTTGAAGCTCGGCGTGTAGGCGCGTTCCAGGTTGCTGCCCTTGAGCAGCTTGCCCCGGTTGAAGCGCCCTTCTGGGTCGACGCGCTGCTTGTAGTCGGCGAACGGAGCGGTTTCGTGCGGCTCGAGATAATCGAATTTGGTGATGCCGATGCCGTGCTCGCCGGAAATCACGCCGCCCAGGTCTTTCGCCAGCCGCATGATGCGGTCCACCGCGGCATAGGCCGCTTGCAGCATCTCGTAATCGTCCGAGTTCACCGGGATGTTGGTATGCACGTTGCCGTCGCCGGCGTGCATGTGCAGCGCGACGAACACGCGGCTTTTCAGCACGCTCTGGTGGATCGCGTTGCACTGCTCGAGGATGGGCTGATAAGTGGCGCCGCTGAAAATATGGCGCAGCGGCTCGCGTATCTCCTGCTTCCATGAGGCGCGCATCAGATGGCGCTGCACCGCACCGAACACCGTTTTACTCCCCTCTCCCGCAGGCGGGAGAGGGGTTGGGGGTGAGGGATGTTCAGAGAGCGGCGCATCGAGATTGTCCAGCAGCCACTGCCAGCGCGTGCGCACCTCGGCGAGCACCTGTTGTGCCGCCTGCGGGCGGTTGCCGAGCAGTTCGGCGTCGCCGAGCTGCGCGTCGTCCTGGTAATGCAGCGGCAGCTCGCCGGCGAAAAATTCGTCCAGCGCGTCGAGCAGCTTGAGCTTGTTCTTCAGCGACAGCTCGATGTTGATGCGCTCGATGCCGTCGCAATAATCGCCCATGCGCGGCAGCGGGATCACCACGTCTTCGTTGACCTTGAACGCGTTGGTGTGTTTGGCGATCGCGGCGGTGCGCGCGCGGTCCAGCCAGAATTTCTTGCGCGCCTCGGCGGACACCGCGATGAAACCCTCACCGCTACGCAGGTTGGCGAGACGCACGATCTCCGAGGCGGCCGAGGCTGCGGCATCCGCGTCGTCGCTCACCACATCGGCGATCAGCACCATCTTCGGGCGGGTGCCGCGCTTGGCTTTGGTGGCGTAACCCACCGCCTTGAGGTAGCGCTCGTCGAGGTGCTCCAGCCCGGCCAGGAAAACCTTGCAGGCGGAGAAGGGAGAAGGGGGGATGCTGCATTTGTCGAACAGCGCCGTAATCTCGACGATGGCTGGCACCGCCTCGCGCACCTGGCCGAAAAATTCCAGGCATACGGTGCGGGTATGCGCATGGGCGCGGTGCAGGATGAAGCGCGCCGAGGTGATGATGCCGTCGCAGCCTTCCTTCTGGATGCCGGGCAGGCCGGACAGGAATTTATCGGTGACATCCTTGCCCAGCCCGGCCTTGCGGAACGCGCCGCCGGGGATATTCAGCATCTCCGGCGCGCCGTGCGGAGTTTGGCCGTCCAGTTCGAAGCGGCTGATGCGGAAGGTCGCGGTTTCCGTGTCGTGGATCTTGCCGAGATTGTGATCGAGGCGCTCGACTTCCATCCACAGGCCGTCCGGCGTGACCATGCGCCAGGAAGCGAGGTTGTCCAATGCGGTGCCCCACAGCACCGCTTTCTTGCCGCCCGCGTTCATCGACACGTTGCCGCCGATGCATGACGCATCCGCCGAAGTCGGATCGACCGCAAACACCAGCTTGTTGTTATCCGCCGCCTCCATCACGCGCCGCGTCACGACCCCCGCGCCGCAACGGATGGTGGCATACGGCTCGCTCAAACCGGGCAGAACCAGAGGCTCTATTGCGGAGAGCGCATCCAGTTTTTCGGTGTTGATCACTGCGGAGAATTTATCCAGCGGCACGGCGCCGCCGGTGTAGCCGGTGCCGCCGCCGCGCGGGATGATGGTCAGCTTGAGTTCGATGCAGGCGCGCACCAGCGGCGCGACTTCCGCCTCGGTGTCGGGGTGCAGCACCACGAACGGATATTCCACGCGCCAGTCGGTCGCGTCGGTCACATGCGAGACGCGCGCCAGGCCGTCGAACTGGATGTTGTCGCGGCGCGTGACGCGGCCCAGTACGCGCAGCACGCGTTTGCGCAATTGCAGGGTCTGTTCGAATTCGGCGGCGAATTGATCGACCGCCGCAGCGGCGAGCTCGAGCAGGCGTTTTACTTTTTGGTTGTGGTTGCGACCGCTACGCTTAACATCGTCTTCGCCGATGTTAGTCTTCACCGCATCTTCGGTGTCCTGGCGGCGCGCTTCGATATCGTTCAGGCGGTGATGCAGCGCGCCGATCAACGCTTCGCGGCGCTTGCGGTTGGCGAGCAGGTCGTCCTGCAGATACGGATTGCGCGTCAGCACCCAGATGTCGCCCAGCACTTCGTACAGCATTTGCGCGGAGCGTCCGGTGCGGCGTTCTTCGCGCAGCGTGTTGAGGATGTCCCACGCCTCGCCGCCGAGAATGCGCAAGACGATCTCGCGGTCGGAAAACGAGGTGTAGTTGTAGGGAATTTCCCGTAAGCGTGCCGTCATGGTTTACCTTGATTCGATGAGACGCGCATTTTACCTTATGCCTCGCTCATGCGGATAAAATGCCGGATATATGAATCATCCATCCGACACCGCAAGGGTGTTCTTCGCCTTATGGCCTGCCGCCACCGAATCTGCGCAGCTGGCTGCCTGGCAGCCGGCATTGCGTGAGCTTTGCGGCGGGCGCGCGATGCGCGGCGAGACGCTGCACAACACGCTGGTGTTCATCGGCGAGGTGGGCGGCATGACACGGTGCGCGCAAGCGTCCGGTGCGGGAATGCCGCCCCCTCGCCTCCTCCCGCAATCGGCTGGCTGCGCCAGTAACGTGTCGGAGGCGAAGTTATACAGGCTGGAAGTATTGCAGCTGGCGGCACAGGAGGTCAGCGGGGAGGGTTTCGAGTTGCGTTTTGACGAAGCGCGCTACTGGGGGCACAACCATATCGTGTATGCCGCGCCGCGCCAGGTGCCGCAACAACTGGCGCAACTGGCCGATGCGCTGGAGCAGCGCCTGGCCGCGCACCGCTTCAAATTCGCCAGCCATCATCTTGTATCTCACGAGTACAAACCGCATGTCACGCTGTTGCGCAACGCGCACTGGAGCGACGCGCCGCTGCCCGCGATGCAGCCGGTAAGCTGGCAGATCCGGGATTTCGCACTGGTACAATCCGCGCCTCGGGACGGGTTGATGGATTATCGGGTGCTGGCGCGTTTCCCTTTGGGTGGCGGCTAATCCTTAACCGGTAATCGAACCACGAGGAAGAACAGAAAGTTACTTCAGGGATACCAATTGCCTGCAAGTAAACGCCAAATGGTGTGTAATCCTACAAATCACTTCGTGGTCTTCGTGCCCTTCGTGGAAATGTTCTATAGGGTAAGTTAGTCATTAAGCAGCAGGGACGCAGGCATGCTCAATATTTTTACGCTGGAAAACGGACGGCTGGTGACAATCCGGCCAGATGAGGTCGCAACGCGCAAGCCGATCTGGGTGGATGCCATCGCACCCGGCGAAGACGAGCGCGAATGGGTGGCCAAGGCTTTTTCGACCATCCTGCCGCAACCGGAACATCTGCGCGACATCGAAGCGAGCGCGCGGTTCTATGAGGAAAACGGGGAGCTGCATGTGCGTTCGGATTTCCTGCTCGGCAAGGAAAGCGATTCGCGCAGCATCATTGTGGCTTTCGTGCTGTCCGGCAACGTGCTGTTCAGCGTGCATGACGAGGATACGCCGGTCTTCCAGCACTTCCGCCTGCGTTCGCACGGGCAGCCCGACCTTGTCGCGGACAGCCTCGACGTGCTGGTCGATCTGTACGGCTCCGATGTGGAGTTTTCCGCCGATGCGCTCGAAGAGGCTTACGCCGATCTCGGCGAAATCAGCGAAGCGGTGCTGAACAGCACGCTCAGCGACAAACAGGCCGGCGCGGTGCTGGCCAGTATCGCCCATGCGGAACACCTGAACGGGCGCATCCGCCGCAACCTCATGGATACGCGCCGCGCGATTTCATTCCTGATGCGCAGCAAGCTGCTCGCCCCGGAACAGTTTGAAGAAGCGCGCCAGATCATGCAGGACATCGACTCGCTGGACGGGCATACCGCATTCCTGTTCGACAAGATCAATTTTCTGATGAATGCCACGGTCGGTTTCATCAACATCAACCAGAACAAGATCGTGCGCCTGTTCTCGGTGGCCGCGGTGGCGTTGTTGCCGCCCACCCTGATCGCTTCGGTCTATGGGATGAATTTTCAACACATGCCGGAACTTCAGTGGGCAAACGGCTATCTATTCGCCCTGTCGCTGATGGCGGCATCCGTCGCATTGCCATTTTGGCTGTTCCACCGCAAGGGTTGGCTGAAATAGGCCGTCCTGCGGCTGCTTGCCGCAGGCCCCAACCCAATACAAAGACTACGCCATGAAAAAATCGAACTATTCCGCCCGGTCGGGCGGCTTGTTGTTGCTGGCCTTGTTGTGCCTGGAGTTTGCACCTGCGGCCCATGCCGGCGGCGAGGAATTTGCGCTGTGTGCCAAGCAATATCCGGACAACAACGCCGAGCGCCTGAGGTGCTACGACAATGCGCAGGCCGCTGCTACCATATCCGATCTGCCGCAGCCGGAAGATGACGAAGAAGCGCCGTCTGCAGCAGCGCAGGCGCCGGTCGCCGAGCGCTCCTATCTGACCAGGACCTGGAACCTGGATGACCGGACCAGTCACGACGAAAGCAAGCTGGGCCGCCTTATACCGCACCGGCTAAACTATTTGATGGTCAGGAAAACCTTCAATGTCAACAATCGGCCTGTATCCCCCGCCGCTGTCAACGGCACGCCCACACCCGATGACATTGATGCGCTGGAAACCAAATTCCAACTGAGTTTCAAGAAGGATTTCGGCAGCCAGCAGGACATCAATTTTTGGGACTTCAAGACATTGCGCGTGTGGGGGGCTTATACGCAGCAATCCAATTGGCAGGTGCTCAACACGCGCAATTCATCGCCGTTCCGCGAAACCAATTACGAACCGGAACTGATTGCCACGTTCGGCACCGGCGCTGCGTCGGGATTGAAGATGGCCAATCTCGGCCTGGTGCACCAATCGAATGGAAAGCGCTTTACGGAATCGCGCAGCTGGAACCGCGTCTACCTGCAGGGCGGCTGGGAATGGAACAACAGCACGTCCATCATGGCGCGCGGCTGGTGGCGTATTCCGGAGAATTCGCTGAAAGACGACAACCCGGACATCGCCGATTATATCGGGCGGGCCGACCTGGTGGCGCGCTGGGAGCCCACGGATAAATCGCAGGCCGTAGCCGTGTTGCTGCGCAACAATCTCCGCTGGACGCAAAACCGCGGCTTCGTGCAGGTCGATTGGTCGACGCCGATCGCATTGGGCAATGCGGTGCGCGTGCATGCGCAAGTGACTTCGGGTTTTGGCGAAAGCCTGATCGACTACAACCACCGCCAGAACACCTTCGGGCTGGGATTTTCTTTCCGCGAATGGTAGCTTCCGGTGGGCGGATTTTTTATCCGCAAGGTTGCTGTTCGGGAGCCTCCAGCAAACATTTGATGACCGCGCCCGCCAGCATGAAGCCGAATAGCGGCGGCATGTAGCTGAGGGTGCCGTTTACCGCGCGCGGGCGGCCGCGGTCCAGCGCTTGCGGCGGCAGCGGCGGACGCGGCGCTTCATCCGAGAACACCGCGAGGATGCCCTTGCTGATGTCGTGATGGCGACGCAGGCGCTGGCGCATCTGGCTCGCCAGCGGGCACATGATGGTCTTGCTGATATCTGCCACCTTGATGTGCGCCGGGTCGATGCGGTTGCCCGCACCCATGCTGGAGGCCACTTTCAGTCCGCGCTTGTGGCTTTCGGCAACCAAGGCTTCCTTGCAGGCCAGCGAGTCGATGCAGTCGATCACGTAATCGCAGTCGCCCGGCACCAACTCGTTGACGTTCTCGCGGGTGAGAAAACAGCGCAGCACCGTCACCTCGCAATCGGGGTTGATGTCCGCGATGCGCGCACGCATCAGTTCGGCCTTGGATTGCCCGACGGTGGAAAGCAAGGCGGGCAGCTGGCGGTTGATGTTGCTGACGGCCACCACATCGTGATCGAGCAAGGTCAGCCGCCCGATCCCGGCGCGCGCCAGCGCTTCAGTGCAGTAGGAACCGACTCCGCCCATGCCGGCGACGAAGATATGCTTGCCGGCGAGAGTGCTGATACCTTCGCTGCCGATGAGGATGTGGGTGCGGGTGAATTGGGGAGGGATAGTGTTTGGCATGGTGCGATTATAAATGCGATGGTTTTAATGCAGGTAACACCGTGAGCGTGTTCGCCGTGGCCGCCGCCGCGATCTCTTCCAGCGGCATGCCGCGCAATTCCGCCAGCGTCTGCGCGATGCGCGGCAGGTATTCCGGTTTGTTCGGAGCGCCGCGTTCGAGAAAGTCGGGCGGGATATCCGGCGCATCGGTCTCAAGCACGATGCTGCCCAGCGGCAGGGTCGCGGCGAGTTCGCGCAGACGCGTGGCGCGCGGGTAGGTCATCGCGCCGCCGAAACCGAGCCTGAAGCCGAGTCCGATGAATTCCTCCGCCTGCTGACGGCTGCCGCTGAAGGCGTGGATGATGCCTGTCCTGAGTGAAGTTGAAGGGCCTGTCCTGAGCGAAGTCGAAGGGCCGCTGCTCACATAGAATTGGCGCAGGTGTTTGAGGATTGTGTCCTGTGCGCGGCGAACATGCAGCAGCACCGGCAAATCGAATTCGCGCGCCAGCTTGAGCTGTTCGACGAAAAAGTGTTCCTGCCGCATGCGGTTGTGTGGTTCGATGAAAAAATCCAGCCCGATTTCACCGATCGCGACCGGGCGGTGTTCAAGCAAATAGCCGCGCAATACGTCGAGGTCTTCCGGCGCCGCGCTGTCGGTATACATCGGGTGGATGCCATAGGCGGGCGCGCAATCCGGGAATTGCCCGCATAGTTCGCGTACCGCTTCGAAGTTGCTGCGCGCGACCGAGGGCACGACGATGCGGCTGACCCCGGCGGCCCGCGCGGCTTCCACCAAAGCGGCCTGGCTGCCGCCGAATTCGGCGGCATCGAGGTGGCAGTGGGTGTCTATGAATTGCATAAGATCAAACACATTGTCCGCAGATTACACAGATTTACACAGATTAAAAATCTGCGAAATCTGTGTAATCTGCGGATGAATAAAAGTCATTACATCGTCAGCACGACCTTGCCGGTCATGCCTCCGGTCTCGATCAAACGATGCGCCTCCGCCGCATCTTTCAGCGGCAGCCTGTGCGACACCAGCACGCCGAGCTTGCCCGCCTCGACGAGTTGCGCGCCCTGTTCCAGTATCCTGCGCTGGCGGATGCGCTCGTCGTGCAGCTTCAGCACCTGCGGAGTGAGCATCAGTTCATAGCACAGCGACAGGTTGCGCAGCCTTGCCAACTGCACGTCGGCGGCGGCGAGCGGCGTGGCGAGGATAGTCACCACCTTGCCGCCGATGCGCGCGGCGTTCAGCGAGCGCAAAAAGGTCTCGTCGCCCACCGTGTCGAACACCACGTCCGCGCCTTTGCCGCCCGTCCAGTCCAGCGTCTCCCGCACGAAATCCTGCTCTTTGTAACGTATGATTTTTTCCGCGCCGAGGCCATGCGCCAGCCCGGCTTCCTTGTCGCCGCCCACGGTTACCGCGATATATGCGCCGAGGTGATGGGCGAGTTGCACGGCGATATGCCCCACGCCCCCGGCGGCGGCATGGATCAGGATGGTTTGCCCGGCCTGCAGGCTGGCGCGCTCGACCAGCGATTCCCAAGCGGTGAGCAGCACCAGCGGCAATGCGGCGCTTTCTTCCAGCGACAGGTTGGCGGGCTTCGCCGCACAATATTCCTCGTGCAGTATGGTGTATTCGGCGTAGCAGCCCGGCTCGCCGCCCAGATTTCCGCCCAGCCCGCCGTTGCAGAAATACACCGCATCACCGGGTTTGAAGCGAGTCACCGCGCTGCCGGTTTTCTCGACGATGCCCGCGCCGTCGCAGCCGAGTATCGCGGGCAGTTTGTCGGGATAGTAAGCCGGCTTGGCGCGCAGCTTGGTGTCCAACGGATTCACTCCGGCGGCGGCGAGCTTCACCAGCAGGTGATGCGGCGAAGGCAGCTCAGGTCTGGCAATTTCGCGCAGTTGCAGCACGTCGGCATTGCCGGCGGCGGTCATCAATATGGCTTTCATCAATAAATCTCCGGGTTCGTCATTCCCGCGCAGGCGGGAATCCAGCGGTTCTATTCAAAATGCCTTTAAGGTCTTGTCTCCGCGTTGCGGAGAACTTGTCTTTATTGACTGGATTCCCGCCTGCGCGGGAATGACGAATAGGTTATCTATTGGTCATTTGGTTATTGAGCGCGCCATGTTTAATGCATGCCGTCCATGCGCTGCGCGAACAGCATCCTGACGAAACGGTGCGGATCTTTCATGCCGCGCTCCATTTGTGCGGGCGTGGGCGTGTAGTCCTCGCGTTCGGCCAAGGTATATCTGACATTGGTCTCGGGGTCGGTCAGGCCGCGCTCGATCTGCTCGGGTGTCAACTTGTAGTCCTTGCGGTCGGCAAACCGCGCCCTGACCTCGCTGCTTTCATCAGTCAGTCCGCGCTCTATCTGTGCCGCGTTCGGCGTGTAGTCCCTGCGTTCGGCAAATTCCTTGCGGATGGAGACATCTGCATTCGTCAGGCCTTGTTCTATTAGTTCCGGTGTCAGTTTTTGCATGGTCGTGGTTTCTGTATGGTTGGTGGTGGCATGTCCGTGAGGGACGCTATGTTAAACTGAGCGCCTCATTTGCGCATCTTTTAAAGCTGCCTTAAAAATTGCTGCGGAGGGCATCTGCGGCGTTGCGCGGTACTCGGAATCCTCATGTACTTTATGTACATTCCGGTTTCTGCGTTCCGTGCGCCTTGCATCCATCCCTCCTCGCGAATTTTTAAGACAGCTTCTTGGAAGGGATAGGATATGTCTGGAAACACCTTAGGCACGTTGTTCACGGTGACTTCGTTCGGCGAATCGCACGGCGCGGCGATCGGCTGTATCGTCGATGGCTGCCCGCCGGGGCTGGCGTTAAGCGAGGCCGACCTCCAGCCGGATCTCGATAGGCGCAAGCCCGGCACCTCGCGCCACGTCACGCAGCGGCAGGAATCGGACACCGTGGAGATCCTGTCCGGCGTGTTCGAGGGCAAGACCACCGGCACGCCGATCGCGCTGCTGATCCGCAACGAAGACCAGCGCAGCAAGGACTACGGCAGCATCGCCGAGACCTTCCGCCCCGGCCACGCCGACTACACCTACTGGCAGAAATACGGCATCCGCGACCATCGCGGCGGCGGGCGCGCGTCGGCGCGCGAAACGGCGGCCCGTGTCGCGGCCGGAGCGATCGCGAAGAAGTGGCTGAATGAACGCTACGGCGTGACGGTGCGCGGCTACCTCGCACAGCTCGGCGAGATCGCGATCCCGTTCAAGAGCTGGGACGACGTGAACAACAACCCGTTCTTCGCGCCCAACGCCGATGTGGTGCAGTCGCTGGAAGACTACATGGACGCGCTGCGCAAGTCCGGCGACTCCATCGGCGCGAAGCTCGCAGTCGTCGCGCACAACGTCCCGGTTGGCTGGGGCGAGCCGGTGTTCGATAGACTGGATGCCGAGATCGCCCACGCGCTGATGGGCATCAACGCGGTGAAGGGCGTCGAGATCGGCGCGGGCTTCGCCTGCGTGACGCAAAAGGGCAGCGAACACGGCGACGAACTCACGCCGGACGGATTCCTGTCGAACAACGCCGGCGGCATCCTCGGCGGCATCTCCACCGGCCAGGACATCGTCGCGCACTACGCCGTCAAACCCACCTCCAGCATCCGCCTCCCGCGCCACTCGATCGACAAGGCGGGTGAAGCGGTGGATGTTTCCACCGAAGGCCGCCACGACCCCTGTGTTGGCATCCGCGCCACGCCGATCGCCGAGGCGATGCTCGCGCTGGTGCTGATTGACCATGCGTTGCGGCATCGCGGGCAGAATGCGGATGTGGTTTGCGGGACGCCGAAGATACGTTAGGGGTTTTCATTGAAACTCGAACATCGTTCATTGAAATCGAAAGAAAAATTTGCAGATAGCCTCATGTCTTTGGCTAACATAATTCATGGCGCAGTTTTAATTGGTGTCTTTGTTTTCCCTCTTACCGCATTTGTCTCTGCTCTGTTTGCTGGAACAGAGCCTTTTTCATTCTTCGCAATCCTTGACCGAATGAGCTGGTCGAGTATTGGAGTATTTGGCGTCGTATATTTTTTGCCGGGACTTGTCGGACTCTACGCAAAAACAAAGGCAATGGATTTATATGATGAGGTTGCACAATCAACGCTTAGCAGCGCTATCGAGCGTCCCTTAAAAAGATGCTATCGAAGCAAGCGTAGGATGGGTTGAGCGCAGCGATACCCATCAAAAACCGCCGGGGGTTGCCCGGCAGCAAGTCACCTTCTTTTGCGTCGCCAAAAGAAGGTAACCGAAGAAAAGGCGACCCCGGTTTGCCGCACCCTTCGGGTGTTCCCTCGATCAGACGCAAACGAGCGGGGCTGCGCAACTCGCACGATCCGCTGCGCGGCCACGAGCTCAAACAGTGCTCGCCCAACTCCACCGCTCGTTTGCATCTGATCGAGGCGGCGCTCAGGGGAAATTAAAGTCGGTTTTGTGTGCGCTTTGCGCACGAGGTTTTGATTTGAGCGAGGAGGGCATGCCCTCCTCGCTGGTTTTGGTTTTCAGATTTTGACTTTCATCCCCTGTGCGCCGCCGAGTAGCGGAGGCTGGTCAGGGGGTTTCGGCGAGGACTGTCTGAGCGCGTAGCGCGAGTTCCGCAGCCGCCTGACCAGTCGAGCAACGCAGGGCACCCGAAGGGCGGCAAACCGGGGGCGTCTTCTTTGGGTTACCTTTCTTGGCAAGACAAGAAAGGTAACTAGCTGCCGGGCTACCCCCGGCGGTTTTGGTTTTGATTGTTGATATGCTCACCCTTCGATACATCAGGGCGAACGGCCTTTAGTGCGTGAAACGCACCTGCAAAATCAAAAATCTTCCGGCCATTTGCGCGAACTGTGAACGATGCCAAGTATCTGTATCTCATCGCCCCTCACGCGGTAGGCGATGATGTAAGGATAACGCCCATGCACCTGCTCGCGCGTTCCTTCGACTTGCCCCGGCCTGCCGATGTGCGGGTGTTTGGCGAGGGTTTGTGCTTCTTTGCGGATTGCGGTGATGACGCGGCGCGCCGCAGCGGGATTTTTGCGGGCAATATATTCGAAGATCAACCGCAGGTCGTGGTAGGCGCTGGTGAGGTAGCGCAGGCGCATCAGTCCGGTTCGCCGTGCGTGAGGAAGAAATTCTCCACCTCTTTGTCCGTGGCGAATTGCCCGGCATCCGCTTCGGCGACGCGTTGTTTTAGTCTCGTGATGTATGTCTGGGTGCGTTGCAAATAGGATTCTAGCGCTTCGTTCACCAGCTCTGATTCACTACGGTGCATTTCGGTTGCGAGGCTGCCTAGTTGTGTTTGCAGATCCGGCCTGATTGCCACTGTTGCAGTCATATCAAACTCCTTCAATCGATTCTGTCCGGCTAGTTTATACCAGCGACCGAATCTATCCAACCTTCCGGTACAGCCGGTAATGCTCGTTCTTGTCGCCCTTGCGGCTGCCTTCCCAGATCTTCTTCCAGCGCGTCTCGTCGAGCAGCGGCTTGGATAGCCGGTCGCCCTGGATCAGGCGCAGGTCGCAGCGTTCGTTGCGGTCGGGCTGCGTGACGAGGCCGCCGAAGTAATGCAGCATCGCGCGCTGCCCGTCGCCGAGGTAGTCGCGCCCGATGCACTGGTACTGCTGCGGCATGGCTTTTTTCAGCGAGGCGACCATGCCGCGGTAGCTCTTGCCGCTGTCCAGCCACGGCAGCCACAGCGTCATCGCGAGCACCCACACCAGCGTGATGCCGGTCGCCCAGTTGGTCACCGCGCGGCGCATCGAGCGGCCGACGCGCCACACCAGCACCAGCCACAGCACGGTGGCGATGATGGCGATGGCGAACGGCGCAGTGTGGAGTTCCGGCTCGAAGCCCGGCTGGTAGTCTTTCAGCCACAGCGTGATCTTGGCGTGGTTGTCGAGCAACAGCCCGGCCCAGCCCCACCACATCGCGATGGCGAACAGCGCGAAGGTCGTCAGGCCGAACCAGTCCAGCGCGTTGGCCGCACCGCGTTTCAGCGACGACAGCGAGGCGGTGGCGAGCAGGGTGATCGGCAGCAGCATCGGCAGCGCGAACACTTCCTTGATATGCGGCACGAAGCTGAGCGTGACGAACATCACGCCGAAAGCGGCCAGCGGCAGATGCAGATCGTCGCGCTGCGCCAGGCGCTTGCGCGATTGCCAGATCGTCCACGCCGCGAGCGGCAGGGCGGGCCACGCGATCCACGGCAAATTTTTCAGGTAGTAGAACGATTCCTTGTTCGGCCCGCTTTTGGCGTAATCCAGCCAATGGCCGATGTTGTGCGTCCACGCCCAGTCGGCGAACAATCTGGGCGAATGCTGATACAGCAGCAGCGGCCACACGGTGAGCCACGGCAGCGCGCACAAGGCGGCGATGCCCACACTATTAAAATAGCTGCGCGTGCGCCAGTTCCTGAACAGCGCGGGCAGCAGCGCGGCGATGAGAACGAACAATACCGGCGCGATGAAACCCTTGGACATGAAGCCGATGCCCACGCCGGTGCCGATCAGCACACCGGCGCGGAGCGCTCGTTCCTGGCTGTAGGCGAAACCGTACAGCAGCATTGCGCAACCGGCGAGCAGTGCGAGATCGGTGATCATCTGGTGCGCGCGCACCAGCATGCCGACGCAGCCGAGCAGGATGATCGCCGCCGCCCAGCCCCGATTCTCGCCGTATAGCTTGCGCCCGGCGAGGCCGGTGAACAGCAGCGTCAGCGCGATGTATAAACCGCTGGCGAGGCGCGCGCCGTCGTGCAGCGGCAGCAGCGGGGAAAACAGTTTGGCGAACAGCGCGGCGGTCCAGTAGAACAGCGGCGGCTTGTCCATGTATGGCTCGCCCGCCAGAGCGGGAACCAGCCAGTCGCCGCTTTGCAGCATCGAGTAGATCAGCCCGAAGCCGGTCGCCTCGTCCGGCTTCCACGGATCGTGCCCGACCAGCCCCGTGCCCAGCCAGATCAGGCACAGCAGACCGAGCATCACCGCCTTGCCGGGGGTGATGGGGTTTGGGTCGGTGGGTTTTATGAAATACATTGGCGCCCTATTCCAATCCTATTCGAAGGTCAGGCAAGGCGACGACGAGCGAGCGACGCAGGCAGTGCATTTGGCACGGCAAGGAGAGAGCGAGGAAGTCAACGCAGCATCACCGGTGAATAGGGTTGGAATTATTCCACGATCTTGATGCGCTGCCCCGCTTGCGGTTCGCCACCGGGATATTGTGCATTGATCAGGCGCAAATAACTCTCCGCGGATTTGCCGAGCGGCGAGTTATGCGCGAGCCTGGCGTAGGTGTCGCCCTGCCGCGCGGTGATGATGCGGATGCTGAGCGGCCTGACCAGCTTGCGCTCCTCGGCGGTGAGCGCGTGGAAACTGCGCACCGTGTTAAAAATGTCGTTGCGGTGTGCATTCAGGCCGCCGCTTGCCTTGGCCTGAGCTTGCAGGATGTAGGCGTATTTATTGTGGTAGATCACGCCGCCCATCACGTTCGGCAGTTCAAATGTCGCAGCAGATAAACCGTCGAGATCGATGCGCTGGACATTTGTGTTTGAGCCTACCATGCGGCGCGCATATTCGACCGGGGTGCCGCGCGGATTCGGGTCCATCTTCATTTGCAGCATGGCCTCGCCACCCGGGCTGACGGCAACCAGTGCGTCCGGCAGGTTATGCACCTGCCAGGTTTCCGGGAGCTGCAGCGCGATACCCAGTTCGCCGTGGTAGAAACGGTTGTTGCGCACCACGCCCTGCTCAGTGTTGTCGTTGAACACCAGCCCGTCGGTGGCGGCGAGGTATTCGCTGCGGCCCTCAAAAGGTTTGGCGGGAGCCAGTTTGTCCGCTTCACCGACCACTTCTTTCAGGCGCGTATCGTTGTCCGGGTGCGTGGCGAACAGGCCGGAGTAGCGGCGCGGCTCGCGCCCTTCCTGCTTGGCCAGTTCGATATCTTTCAGTTCCTGGTTCTTCAGCACGCGCAGGACGCTGATGATGGCCTGCGGATCGTAATCGGCACGCGCCAGATATTGCGCACCCAGACGGTCGGCCTCGAGTTCCTGTTCGCGCCCGTAGCCTGACAGCAGCGCGCCGCCCATGATATTGGCCAGGTTTTGCCCGAGGTTGGTGTTGATTTGCGGTACGAAAATGGAGGCGATGGTCAGCCCGATGTTGGCGGCTTGAGCGGCGCTTTGCTGGCGCACGCCGTGGCGCGCCGTGACGTGGCCGATTTCATGCCCCACCACGGCGGCCAGTTCCGCCTCGCTGTTGAGATAGGCCATGATGCCGCGCGTGACGTAGACATAACCGCCGGGCAGCGCGAAGGCGTTGATTTCAGGCGTGTCCAGCACGGTGAAGCGATAGTTCAGGCCGGGGCGATGGCTTTGCTTGGCGAGCCTTTGCCCGACGCGGTTGACGTAATCCTGCAACGCCCTCGATTCGAAAACCTGGTACTGCTTTTTGACCTGTTCGTCGGCCTGGCGGCCAACGGCGATCTCCTGGTTTTCCGACATCATCACAAAATCGTTTTGTCCGGTGACCGGATTCTGGGCGCAGCCGGCCAGCAGCGAAAGAGCAAGGCCGATAATCAATAGACGCATGTCAGTTCCTGTTCGATGTTTAAAGTCTCTGCTTGATGTTGGATGTCAGGCGGGATTGTCGCCGCAAATAAAAAAGGCAGCAAATGCTGCCTTTTGATCAAGCCGTTGCGTAAAGTTCCTACGCAGCAGCCTTGGTGCCGTATTTCTGGCGGAATTTGTCGATGCGGCCGGCGGTATCCACAATCTTTTGCGTACCGGTGTAGAACGGGTGGCATTCGGAACAAACTTCGACCTTTAACTCCGGCTTGCTCATCACGGACTTGGTTTTGAAGTTGTGGCCGCAACTGCAAGTCACGGTGATTTCTTGGTAATTCGGGTGAATATCTGCTTTCATTTTATTTCCTTGCGAGTAATTTGGTGCGGCGGGTGTACGCACTCCCAATGAATAACCTCACGGGGGCGCGCATTATCCATAAAAAGAGGGAGTTGCGCAAATTTTTAGCAACAGCGCCCGTTTAGCAGCAACGTTTGATCCCCGACCACTTTTGCTGCTGCTGAAGCGCAAACCAGGCGCGGCGCGACAGCGCGGGTGCATCCGGGTGGGCGGCGGCCTGATGCGCCAGGTAACGCTCGTAGCCGTCATCGCCGCTGAGCCGGCGGACGGCTCGCCAGAGACTGCGCAAAGCCCCTGTCAGTCTCGTTGCCATGCTTCCTCCAGACGGGTCGGGTAATGCGGCGCTTCGGAGAGCGGCGGCACGGCCCTGCCGCGCAGGTGGCGCGCGCAGACGCGCAACATGTCGATGACGATCAGCCACAGCAGCGCGGCGAAGAACAACACCAGCGCGGCATCCAGTTGCTGGTTGAAGATCAGCTGCGGCGCGACGGCGGCCTTGTCCGGCGGCAAGACGCCCGCAGCGAGCTTGTCCGACAGGCTGTTGGCGGCGGCAAGGAAGCCGATGCGCGGATCGTCGCTGCTGATTTTTTGCCAGGTTGCCGTGCTGGTGATGATGACCAGCCAGGCCAGCGGCAGCGCGGTTATCCAGGCGTATCTGAGCCTGCCGGATTTCACCAGAATGCCGGTGGCCACGCACAGCGCAATCGCGGCGAGAATCTGGTTGGAAATGCCGAACAGCGGCCACAGGATGTTCACGCCGCCATTGGGATCGATCACGCCGATATACAGGAAATAGCCCCAGGCCGCGACCACCACCGCGCTGCTGAACAGCACCGACGGATACCAGGAGGTGCGCCCCAGCGGCTGCCAGATATTGCCGAGCAGATCCTGCAGCATGAAGCGGCCGACGCGCGTGCCGGCGTCCAGCGTGGTGAGGATGAACAGCGCCTCGAACATGATGGCGAAGTGGTACCACAGCGCGAGCAGATGCTCGCCGAACGCGCTGCCGAAGATGCTGGCCATGCCGACCGCCAGCGACGGCGCGCCGCCGGTGCGCGCGAACAGCGTGGTTTCGCCCATCTGCTGCGCGAGCCGGTTCATCTGCTCGACCGTCACCGGGAAACCCCAAGCCGAGATCGTCGCGACCGCTTCCGCCGCCGTCTTGCCGACCACTCCGGCCGGCGAGTTGATCGCGAAATACACGCCAGGGTCGAGCACCGTCGCGGCGATCATCGCCATGATTGCGACCAGCGATTCCAGCACCATGCCGCCGTAGCCGATCATGCGGATGTCGCGTTCGTTGGCCAGCAATTTGGGCGTGGTGCCGGACGCGATCAGCGAATGGAAGCCGGAGATCGCGCCGCAGGCGATGGTGATGAACACGAACGGGAACAGCTTGCCGCCGAAGATCGGCCCAGTGCCGTCGACGAACTGGGTCAGCGCGGGCATCTTGATCTCGGGGCGCATCCAGACGATCGCCAGCGCCAGCAGGATCACCGTGCCGAGCTTCATGAAGGTGGACAGGTAATCGCGGGGAGCCAACAGTAGCCATACCGGCAGGACGGCGGCGGCGAAGCCGTAGCCGATCACAGCGAAGGCCAGCGGCAAGCCGGGGTGGTCGAACAGCTCGCGCAGCCCGGCCTGCTGGTCGATCCAGCCGCCGCCGGCCACGGACAGCAACAGCAGGATCACGCCGAGCGCGGAGCCTTCCAGTACGCGTCCCGGGCGCAGCTTGTACATATACAGACCGACCAGCATCGCGATCGGGATGGTCGCGGCGACCGTGGAGGTCGCCCACGGGCTGTGCTTCATCGCGTTGACCACCACCAGGCCGAGCACCGCGATCAGGATCACCATGATCAGGAACGTGGCGACCAGCGCCGCGATGCCGCCGATGCTACCCAGTTCGTCGCGCGCCATCTGGCCGAGGCTGCGCCCGTCGCGGCGCGTGGAGAAGAACAGCGTCACCATGTCCTGCACGCAGCCGCCCAGCACCGCGCCGATCAATATCCACAACGTGCCCGGCAGATAGCCGAACTGCGCGGCCAGCGTCGGGCCGATCAGCGGGCCGGGGCCGGCGATGGCGGCGAAATGGTGGCCGAACACGATCCAGCGGTTGGTCGGCATGAAGTCGCGCCCGTTATTCAGCCGCTCGGCCGGCGTGGCGCGCGTCTCGTCGATGCATAGCACCGCCGCGGCGATCCACGCCGCGTAGAAGCGGTAGGCGATCGCATACACGCACAGCGCGGCGGTGATGAACCATAGCGCGTTGATCGATTCGCCGCGATTAAGCGCGATACCGCCGACGGCCGCCGCGCCCAGCAGCGCGACGCCCAGCCATATCAAAAGGGAGAAAAAACTTGTTTTCATGCGGGGGATTCGGGGGACGGAAATTTTATGCGACAATGCTACATTAAAAATTAAGGCGTGTTTACCCGACCTTTCAGCCGCATAGCGCGGCGACACAATAAATCAGGGAAGAATGTTCTTGGAAAACCTCAAGCAATTGCTCGCGGCGGACATGGCTGCGGTGGATCAGGTGATACGCACGCGGCTGCACTCGGAAGTGCTGCTGATCAATCAGGTCGGCGAATACATCATCGGCAGCGGCGGCAAGCGGCTGCGCCCGGCACTGGTGGTGCTGTCCGCCGATGCCTTCGGCTATCGCGGTAAATACCATCACGATCTGGCGGCTGTGGTGGAGTTCATCCATACCGCCACCCTGCTGCACGACGATGTGGTGGACGAATCCGCGTTGCGCCGCGGGCGCGAGACGGCCAATGCGCTGTTCGGCAATTCCGCCAGCGTGCTGGTCGGCGACTTCCTGTATTCGCGCGCCTTCCAGATGATGGTCGAAGTGGGCGAAATGCGCGTGATGCAAACGCTGGCCGATGCCACCAATACCATCGCCGAGGGCGAAGTGCTGCAACTGCTCAACTGTCATGATGCGGATGTGGATGCCGCCAACTACATGCGCGTGATCCACTGCAAGACCGCCAAGCTGTTCGAGGCCGCGATGCGCCTGGGCGCAATCCTGGGCAAGGCTTCGTCCGCCGATGAAGAAGCTGCGGCAAGTTACGGCATGCACCTCGGCACCGCGTTCCAGTTGATCGACGATGTGCTGGACTACTCCGCCGACGAGGCGCAGACCGGCAAACATCTCGGCGACGATCTCGCCGAAGGCAAGCCCACGTTGCCTTTGATTTACGCGATGCAGCACGGCACGCCGGAGCAGGCCGCCGTGGTGCGCGGCGCGATCGAACAGGGCGACGTCGGAAAATTTGCCGAAGTGCTGGAGATCATCCACGCCACCGGCGCGCTGGATTTCACCCGGCAGCAAGCCATGCAAGAAGCGGAGTCGGCCTGCGCGGCCATCGTTGCGCTTGCCGATTCAAAATACAAGCAATGTTTGCTAGAATTGGCGCACTTTGCCGCGACGCGGCAATTTTAAACCCCTCCCGGCCTCCCCTTGTCAGGGGAGGTGATGGCGGCTCTCTCCCCTGATAAGGGGAGGGCTGGGGAGGGGTTAAACGGGGTGTAGCTCAGCCTGGTAGAGTACTGCGTTCGGGACGCAGGAGTCGGAGGTTCGAATCCTCTCACCCCGACCAATCAAAGTTGGTCTTCTAAAATTCCCCGTCAATTTCCTTCTGTCCGCCTTAATTGCTTGTTCTTGGCGAGGTCAGGCATTTATGTTTTGTGATCATTCTGTGACTGCGAATTGATTGCAATTTTGCTTCGAGTTATTTTTGTTCTTGAACCGAATGGCCTAGATATTTTGGGGTATACCGATAAAGTGGTCGGTATGGTTTAATCCATACCCGAATTATTCTTTGGCAGTGCTATTAACGCATGTGGTGACAAAAAAACATGCTGGGTTGTCATTGAATCAACCAGTTACCAAAAATACGCGATTCTCTATTTTAATAATACTGACCGGCAGGCCTGTGCCTGGGAGAGTTGCATGAAGATGTTTCGCATTTGCGGTTATGGCGGCGGGCGCAGCGCGCTGGTATCCAGGCTTGCCGAAGAATTCAACTTCCGGCAAATCGGGGTCGCGGTGGTGAAGTATGCGCATAAGCCGTTCGACATGGACAAGCCGGGGTCGGAAACCTATAACCTGCGCCAGAGCGGCTGCCGGCAAACGTTGATTGCCAACCGTGACCGCTGGGGGTTGCTGTGCGAAACGCCCGGCCAGCCGGAACCTGATCCAATTCAACTGGCCGGGCATCTCGCCGAATGCGACCTGGTGCTGGCAGTCGGATTCGATAACGCGCCGTTGCCCGGACTCGAGGTGATGCGCGCCGATAATCCTGCCGAGCCGTTATACAAGCGAGACACGCATATCCAGACCGTCGTCATCGACGGTGTTGCTCCGCCGGACGTGCTTTTCAGTTTCACGCATGCCGACATCGAAAATATCGCCACTCACATACTGGATCGGGCGACATTGCTTCCCTCCCCCGTGAACAGATGACACGCACAGATGACAGACAGGCTATTGCGCATTAACATATCTTATGACTGAAATATTTAGAATCATTCCGATCACGTCTGTGCAGGAAAGCAGCGCTGCGCAAGCCCGTGCTTTGGAAGAACGGGAAGCCGTGCAGGATTACGCAGGGCAGGGCTGTGGGCAATTCGTTGTCGATGCCTTGCAGCGGCCGCTGCGCGACTTGCGCATTTCGGTCACCGACCGCTGCAACCTGCGCTGCACCTATTGCATGCCGCGCGAAGCCTTCGACAAGGATCATGCCTTCCTGCAGCGCGCCGATCTGCTCAGTTTTGAAGAAATCGAGCGGCTGGCCAAGTTGTTTATCCAGTTGGGTGTGCAGAAAATCCGCCTGACCGGCGGCGAGCCGCTGTTGCGTCGAGGCATCGAACGGATCATCGAATCGCTCGCCAGGCTGAACACCCGCGAGGGCAAACCCGTCGAAGTCGCCCTGACCACCAATGCCGTACTGCTGTCCCAGAAAGCCCAGTCGCTGAAGGATGCGGGACTGGCGCGCATTACCGCCAGCCTGGACGGGTTGAGCGATGAAACTTTCCGGCGCATGAGCGATTCGGATGTGTCCGTCAAAACCGTGCTGGACGGCATCGCCGCCGCGCAGCGTGTCGGCCTTGCGCCGGTCAAGGTCAACATGGTGGTCAAGCGCGGCGTGAATGACCACGAGATCATCCCGATGGCGGGGCATTTCCGCAACAGCGGCGTCGTGTTGCGCTTCATCGAATTCATGGATGTGGGCTGTACCAACGGCTGGCGCATGGACGATGTGGTCCCGGCGCGGGAAATAGTGGAGCAGATCAACAGCCATTACCCGATCCGGCAGGTTGACCCCAATTACACCGGCGAGGTCGCGGAGCGCTGGCATTATGCGGACGGCAGCGGCGAAGTCGGGGTGATCGCGTCGGTCACGCAGGCGTTTTGCCACGAATGCACCCGCGCCAGGCTTTCCACCGACGGCAAGTTCTACACTTGTTTGTTCGCCAGCGGCGGCACGGATTTGCGCGGGCCAGTACGACTGGGTATGACCGACCAGGTGCTGACCAATCTGATCGCAGGCCACTGGGGGCGGCGCAACGACCGTTACTCGCAACTGCGCCATGCCGTGACCGAGGCGCCCGGAGAAAAATCCAGAGAGAAAATAGAAATGTCCTATATCGGCGGGTAATGATTTTTGCGGGAAGCCGCTATGCGGCTTGCCTGTTCGCCCCTCTGCCGCACATAATTATCCAGACAACCCTAAGAATTACAGACTGCCCGCATGGACGACCACCAACTGCTGCGTTATAGCCGGCACATCCTGCTGCCGGAGATCGGCATCGAGGGACAGCAACGCCTGCTCGATGCCAGGGTGCTGATCATCGGCCTCGGCGGACTCGGCTCGCCCGCCGCGCTGTATCTCGCCGCCAGCGGGGTCGGGCAACTGACCCTGTGCGACCATGACACGGTGGATTTCAGCAACCTGCAACGCCAGATCATCCACCGCACCGCATCGGTCGGCCAGCCCAAGGTCGTCTCCGCGCAGGCCGCGTTGCGCGACATCAACCCCGAAGTCGAGTGCGTTGCCTTGCCGGTGCGCGCCGATGAAGCGCAGCTGCGCGAGCTGGTCGCGCAGGCCGATGTGGTGCTGGATTGCAGCGATAATTTTGCTACGCGCTATGCCGTCAACCGCGTTTGTCTGGAGCTGCGCAAGCCGCTGGTTTCGGGCGCAGCAATCCAGTTCGACGGGCAGGTTTCGGTCTTCGATTTCCGCCGCGCAGATAACCAGGCAGATGCGTTTGAACAAACCGATGCGCCCTGCTACAACTGCCTGTTTCCGGAAGACAGCCTGGCCGCCGAATTGCGCTGCGCGACCACCGGAGTATTCGCCCCGCTGGTCGGCATCATCGGCTCGCTGCAGGCGGCGGAAACGCTCAAGCTGCTGATGGGCATCGAACGCGGCCTGAGCGGCAAGCTGCTGACGGTCAATGCGCTGGACATGCACATCATGCGCAGCTCGTTGAGCAAAGATCCCGCCTGCCACGCCTGCGGCGGCACGCCTTCCCAGACTGAACAGGTATTCATATGAACGAATTGACCCATTTTTCCGATGCTGGACGGGCGCGCATGGTGGATGTTTCGGCAAAATCGGACACCCAGCGCGTCGCGATCGCCAGCGGCGTTCTGCGCATGCAGCCCGCGACACTGGAGCGCATCCGGGCCGGGCGGATCGCCAAGGGCGACGTGCTGACGGTGGCCGATGTCGGCGCGGTGATGGCGGCGAAGCGCACCTCCGACATGATCCCGATGTGCCACCCCATCGCGCTGACCGGTGTGGACGTCGAGTTCAGCGAAATTATTGAACCGGACGCCAGCGGCTGCGTGGGCATCAGGGTCGTCACCACGGCAGGCTGTGTCGGGCAGACCGGCGTCGAGATGGAGGCATTGTGCGCCGCCAGTGTGGCGCTGCTGACCATTTACGACATGTGCAAGGCGATCGACCGGGGCATGCGCATCGAGTGCGTGCAACTGGAGGAGAAACGCGGCGGCAAGAGCGGCGTCTGGAAACGCGGTGAGGCGAAATGATTCAAAAAACCTTTACCACGAAGGACACGAAGAGTTTTTTATGGGGTGCATGATGCCGGGCAATCATCTGAAAGGTGAATCGGATTTTGGAATACCCCGCTGCTTTTCTTCGCGGCCTTCGTGGTTCAAATGAGGAATTTGGGATGATCAAGGTACTGTTCTTCGGCCCGATCGCGGCCGCGACGGGCGAGCGGGATGTTTCGGTGGCACATGTGCCGGGGCTGACGCTGGGCAGCCTGAAGGAAATGCTGGCGGCACAGTACCCCGAAGCCATGCATCTCGCGACGATGATGGCGGTCAATGGCGAACATGTGCGTGACCTTGCATTGCCGCTCGTGGATAACAGCGAAGTGGCGTTCATGGCCAAATTTTCGGGCGGTTGATTAGCGGATGGGGATGAAATGAAGGAAGCGGTCAGAATCCAGCAGGAAGATTTTTCCCAGGACGAGGAAATCAGGGCCTTGCAAGCCAGCTCGAAGCGCATGGGCGGCATCGCCACCTTTCTCGGTTGCGCGCGCGATTTTTCGGAAGGCCGCGAGGTCTCGGAAATCAGCTTCGACGCCTACGGCAGCATGGCGCTGTCGGAACTGGAAAAATTGCGCAGTGATGCGATCGAGAAATACGGCCTGCTGGATGCGCGCATCGTGCATCGCATCGGCACGGTCAAGGGCGGCGACAACATCGTGTTCATCGCGGCAGGCGCGGAGCACCGCGTCGCCGCGCTGGAAGCCTGCCGCTGGATGATAGACGAGCTGAAACAGCGCGTGCCGATCTGGAAAAAGGAAATCACGCCGCAGGGCGAGGCGTGGGTGACACCGCATCCATGAGTGTTGCATCCACAAATCCGCCGGTATTTACCGTTGTCGGCCATTCCGGTTCCGGCAAGACCACCCTGGTTGAAAAATTGCTGCGCGAGCTGAGCGGCCGGGGCCTGCGCGTGGCGACCATCAAGCATGCGCATCACAAGGTGGTGCTGGACACTCCCGGCAAGGACAGCTACCGCTACAAAGAAGCCGGCGCGGTGATGAGCATGCTGGTCACGTCCAACGAGCTGCAACTGGTCGCCGACGCGGTCGACCGGCGCGAGCCGGAGCAACTGGCAGAGCGATTCCTCGGCGAGGCCGACCTGGTGCTGGCGGAAGGTTTTTCCCACTGTGCCGGCGCGAAGATCGAGGTGCTGCGCCGCGAGTGCGCCAAGCCGCCGCGCTGCACGCTCGAAGACGGGCTGATCGCCATCGTCACCGACATGGACGAGGTCTATCCGCAACTGCCGCATTTCGCGCTGGAAGACATCGCCGCGATTGCGCAGTTCATGCTTGACCGAAAATGATTACGGATTGCACCGCGATTGTCATGGCGGGCGGCGACTCAAGCCGCATGGGAACGGACAAGGCGAATGTGACGCTGGGTGAAAAGACGCTGCTGCAAAGCGTGATCGCGACCATGCAACAGTTGTTTCCCCAGGTGATCGTCAGCGTGCGCCAGCCGCGCGCCGGGATTGACTTGCCGCAGGTCTGCGACGAACAAGCCGATGGCGGCCCGCTGGCCGGGCTGGTCGCGAGCCTGGGGCAAATCACCACGCCGTGGGCGTTCATGGTGGCCTGTGATATGCCGTTTGTCGTACCGGAAGTGGTCGAGCTGCTTGCCGGGTATCGCCTGCAGCATCAGGCGGTCGTGCCGGTCGTGCACGGGCATCCGCAACCGCTGGCGGCCTTCTATGCGGCCAGTTGCCTTGCGCCGCTGCGCGCAAGCTTTGCGGCGGAACAAAAAGGTTTGCGCAGCGTATTGAAGCAGCTGGATGTGCGCTATGTGGACGAAGCCGAGATGCTGGAGGCTGACCCGCTGCTGCGCAGTTTTTTCGATCTGGATACGCCGCAGGATGTCGAGGCGGCAATGAATGGAGTGAGGTAATAATGGAGCATTTGTCGGTAGCAGCGGCGCAGCAATGCGTCCTCGAATCGGTGGCCGCATTTGGCGCGGAGCAAGTAAAACTCGAACAATCGCTGGGTCGCGTGCTGGCCGAGGAAGTGCGCGCCAACCGCGACCAGCCGCCCTATGACATCTCGGCGATGGACGGCTATGCGTTGCGCAGCGCGGACCTGGCCGGTGTTCCCGCCACGCTGGAAATCATCGAAGACATCAAGGCCGGCGACATGCCGACCAAGACGCTGGCGCCCGGCCAGTGCGCGCGCATCATGACCGGCGCGCCGATGCCGCAGGGCGCCGATGCGGTGATCCGGGTCGAGGATACCGAAGCGCTGGCCGACAACCGCGTGCAAATCAATCTGGCGGTCAAACCGGGCAACGACATCCGCCGCCTCGGCGAAAACATGCGCAACGGCGAAGTGGTGCTGGCCCCGGGTACTGCAATCACGCCGGGTGTGATCGGCGTGCTGGCGACGGTGAAGCGCGCGCAGGTGCAGGTGTACCGGCGGCCGCGCGTCGCGATCCTGTCCACCGGCAACGAGCTGGAAGGCCTCGACGAGCCCGTCGACCCGAACAAGATCCCCAATTCCAACAGCTACGCGCTGATGGCACAGGTGCAGGCGCTCGGCATCGAGCCGGCGCTGCTCGGCATCGCGCGCGACGACCCCGACGAGCTGGCGCGCTATCTGCGGCGCGGGCTGGAATACGACGTGCTGCTGGTCTCCGGCGGCACTTCGGTCGGCGTGCACGATTACGTCCGCCCGACCATTGAGGCGCTGGGCGCGCAGATGCTGTTCTGGCGCGTGGCGATGAAGCCGGGTCATCCGGTCGCGTTCGGCAAAGTCGGCGAAAAAATCATTTTTGGTTTACCCGGCAATCCGGTCTCCAGCATGGTCTGCTTCGAGGAGTTTGTCGTGCCCGCGTTGCGCCGCATGATGGGACACGCGCGCACCCATCGCCGCACCCTCTCGGCGCGGATGACGCACAACGTGAAGCACCAGCCCGGCCGCACCGAGTTCATTCGCGTGCTGCTGGCGAAGGAGCAGGGCGGCTACACGGCAACTTCCACCGGCGCGCAGGGCAGCGGCATGCTGCTGTCCATGGCCAGGGCGGATGGCTTGGCGGTCGTGCCGGCCGATAGCGCGGGATTGGCGGCAGGCAGCACGGTGGCGGTACAGTTGCTCGACGGCACGGTTTTTCAGGACGACGCGGGTTTCAGGGAATGATTGTGTAGGGCGGTGTAGGGGCGCGATTCATCGCGCCCGCCTTCCGAGATAATAAATCAGGGCGCGATGAATCGCGCCCCTACCGATAGAATGGAATCAAACAAGGAGCAAGCATGAGCATTGCACGTATTGGCATCTTGACCATTTCCGACCGCGCCAGCCGCGGCGAGTACGAAGACAAGGGCGGCCCCGCCATCCATGCGTGGTTCACGCGCGTGCTGACCTCGCCGTGGGAGGCGGTCGCGAAAGTGATTCCCGACGAACAGCCGGAGATCGAAGCCGCACTGCGCCAGCTAAGCGACGTGGAGAACTGTTGCCTGATCGTCACCACCGGCGGCACCGGCCCGGCGCTACGCGACGTCACGCCGGAAGCCACCGAGGCGGTGTGCGAGAAAATGATGCCGGGCTTCGGCGAACTGATGCGCACCGCATCGCTGAAATTCGTACCCACCGCGATCCTGTCAAGGCAAACCGCCGGGATACGCGGCAAGAGCCTGATCGTCAACCTGCCCGGCAAACCTTCCGCGATCGACGACTGCCTGACCGCCGTGTTCCCCGCCATCCCGTACTGCATCGACCTCATCGAAGGTGCGTACCTGGAATCCGATCCGGAACAATGCAAGGCTTTTCGTCCGGCGCACGCCAAATCCAAATAAGCGTCTGCCGAGTGGCAATTCCAGATGCCTAGGCGCAGCCGCAGCACGCAATTGCCAAATATATCCATATGGGTATAATCCCGCTATGAGCAAATCGCCGGCCAAACCGCTGGAATGGGTAGCCTCATCCAAGAAGGATTTGCTGTCCATGCCAACCGACGTGGTGGATGTCTTCGGTTACGCGCTTCACTTGGCGCAGAACGGCGGAAAGCATGCGCAAGCGAAGCCGCTTAAAGGGTTCGGGTCTGCCGGCGTGCTTGAAGTGGTGGAGGACGATGACGGCAATACTTACCGCGCGGTCTACACCGTGCGATTCGGCAACGCGATTTATGCCCTGCATTGTTTCCAGAAAAAATCGCACAAAGGCATTGCCACGCCAAAGCCGGATTTGGATTTGATTCGTGACAGGTTAAAGCTTGCGCAACAGCATGCAGAAGGAGTTAAGAAATGAGCAAAATAGAACAAGGCAGCACCAACGTCTATGCCGACTTGGGATTGGAGGATGCGGAGGAAATGCTGGTCAAGGCGCAACTGGCCACCAAGATCGGCGAGATCATCAAACGGCGCAAACTCACCCAGGTGCAGGCCGCAGAATTGCTGGGCATGACCCAACCCAAGCTGTCCAATTTGCTACGCGGCCAGTTTCGCGGAATCTCGGAATCCAAAATGCTGGAATGCCTGACCCGCCTAGGGCGCAATGTCGAGATTGTCGTTAAACCAGCTGGACGTTCACAATCGACGGGGCATGTGTCGGTTGTGTTCGCGTGACGGTCGGAATTTGACCGTCAATTTTTTTGCCGAGAAGAATAATTTGAAGCCAACCCTGTTGGCTGAGCAGTGCAAGGCGTTCCGTCCGGCGCACGCTAAACGTCCGTAACCTTATTCATGTTAGAAGGTATGGATGAGGCCAAGACCCAAGCCGGAAAGCTTCGCCCCAAGGCCTGCCGCACCTGCCGCGCTGGTAACAACGGTGCCCGCAGTGAAGTTGTAAGCAGCGGCCGCATCATTGCTTAACTGGGTGTAGAAGCCATACACCTCGGTGCGTTTGGAGAAGTTGTAGCCGTAGCGCAGGGAATACTGGCTGGCTCCGGTATTTGCCACGCCGCCCAGATCACCTGCACGGGCATAGAATGCGCCGATATTACTCGCGCCGAATTTGTACTTGCCTGACAATTCCCAGCCATTGCGCGAATCGGTAGTAGTGCTGGCTGCCGCCTTTGCCACGGACAGACGTTCAAGGGTCAAGCCGATCAGGCCATTCTTGAATTTGTATGCTCCGACCAGACGGTTCGCGGAATCGGTCAGGCTGGCTGCCGTGGATAAGGCGTCCTTGTGCGCCTCGTAGCCATAAGCGCCGTAAAACAAATCATTCTCATAGGCGGCCGACATTGACCAGACTGACTTGCCGCCGCCTGCCGCAACAGTTCCCTTTTTGGTGTTATCAGGCGCATAAGCCAGCCTGGCTTGGAAACCGTTGTAATCCGGTGTCCAATACTGGATGACGTTTTTCTGGCGGGTATTGAAGCTTGCAGTGGAGGAAGCGGCGGTAGTGCTGGCGGTATTGTAGGCCGTTCTGCCGGTAACGTTGATTGCGGAGGCGATGTGCGTGTTGCCGAACAGTTCGACCTTGGTGTGCGCCTCTTTGTAAGGGGTATCCCAGTTGCCGTAGAACATGGTACCGAAGTTGCCTTTCAGCCCCACGTTGCTGTTGCGCGTTTTGGCAAACGGCGTGCCGTTGGAATTGGTCAGGTCAAATTCGGCCTCCAGTTGGTAAATCGCCTTTAGGCCATCGCCTAAATCTTCGCTGCCCTTGAAACCCAAACGGGATGCGTTGGAAACGACACGGTTCAGGCTGGTTGCATTGGCGGTCAGCAGAGCCTTGTCATTCTTGACTGACTCGACATCGGCATGAAACACGCCGTAAAGAGTGGTGTTGCCGGTGTCGGCGAAGGCCAACGCAGGTACGCTTAAAGCTAAAAAAAGCAGGTAATTCAATTTGTTAAGTTTTAACACGACATATCTCCAAAGTAAAAAATAAAATAAACTCGGTTATGAAAATTGGTGCATAACGAAATCGTTATGAAATTTAAGATATAACGTTTATTGCGTCAATCAAGAAAAAGAACTAGGTCGTTAGGGTGGTTTTTATATAACGGCGTTGGGGTTATAGTTATATAGCGGTCACTTGGATTACAGTGATGTCAATGAGGAGATAGCCATGACTGAACTACTGGAAAAAAACGAAACAACAGCGCTTTTACCCAAACTGAAAATTGCTAGGGGGCGGCGTTGGGATCACCTTGAATTGCTTGAACGTATTGACGCAACGGGCTCCATTTCCTCAGCGGCGACTGCGATGGGGATGAGTTACAAGTCGGCGTGGGAGGCGGTGGAATCGATCAACAATCTTTCTGAACAGCCGCTGGTGGAACGCAAGGCCGGGGGTCAGAAAGGCGGTGGAACGACACTTACCACTTATGGACGCCGCGTGGTGGGTGCGTATCGGCGGCTTGAGCAGGAGCAGGCACAGATACTCAAGGCTTTGGGAAGTGTCATTGACGATTTTGACGAGTATTACCATTTGATAAGGAGATATGACATGAAGACGAGCGCGCGCAATCAGTTCACTGGCAAGGTGGAAAGCATGAAGTTGGGTGCGGTCAACGCCGAGGTGATTGTGGATATCGGCGGGGGTAACACCTTGGTCGCCGTGATTACCAATGAAAGTGCTGAGCATCTGAAGCTGGAGATTGGTAGCGAGGTGTATGCCTTGGTCAAGGCGCCTTGGGTGATCGTGACCACTAGCGAAGGATGCAAGACCAGTGCGCGCAATGAACTGCACGGCACCGTGGTGCGTTGTCAGGAAGGTGCGGTCAACGGCGAGGTCATCATCGAGTTGGCTGGCGGCAAGACTGTCGCGGCGATTATCACTAACGACAGCATCGAATCGATGGGGCTCAAGGTGGGCGTGAAAGCCAGCGCCTTGATCAAGGCTTCGCATGTCATTCTGGCGGTCAACGCATAAGGAGACAGCAATGAAATTCAGGTTACTATTTACGTTCGCAGCCTCCGTTCTGCTGTTGTTTGGTTTTGCCATGCAGAGTGCGCACGCGGGCGAAAAAATCACGATCGCCGCTGCCGCCGATCTCAAGTTCGCGCTGGACGAAATCGTTGTGCTGTTCAGCAAGGCACATCCTGCCGATCAGGTGGAAACCATCTACGGTTCATCCGGCAAATTCCAGACCCAAATCCGGCAGGGTGCGCCTTTCGATCTGTATTTTTCCGCCGACATCGCCTATCCGCGCGCGCTAAAGGCGGAGGGTTTTGCCGCCTCCGAAGCGCAGCCTTATGCGGTTGGGCGCATCGTGTTGTGGAGTCCGTCGCGCGATGCTGGCAAGATGACGCTCGCCGATCTCGCCGACCCGGCCATCAGGAAAATCGCCATCGCCAACCCGAAGCATGCGCCCTACGGCAAGCGTGCCGAAGAGGCGCTGAAAGCATCAGGCGTGTGGGAGAAGGTGGAAGCCAAACTGGTCTACGGTGAGAACGTCGCACAGGCTGCGCAGTTTGTGCAAACCGGGAATGCGCAGGCCGGCATCGTCGCGTTGTCGCTGGCGCTCAGCCCGGAATTGGCGAAGCAGGGAAGCTATGCGCTGATTTCAGACAAGCTGCACCAGCCGCTGGAGCAGGGCTTCATCGTCACCAAACGCGCCGCCGGCAATCCGCTGGCGCAGGCATTCGCGCGCTTTATGGCGGTGCAAGAGGCGCGCGCAATCATGAGCCGTTACGGTTTTGTGCTGCCGGGCAAAGTAGAATAGCAAAATGGATTCCGCCTTCTCTGCCGCCGACCTGTCCGCGATCTGGCTTACCTTCAAGCTGGCTGCGGTAGTTACCGCCATTCTGCTGCTGGTCGGCACGCCGATCGCGTGGTGGCTGGCGCGCACCCGCTCCTGGTGGAAGGGGCCGGTCGGCGCGGTGGTCGCGTTGCCCATCGTGCTGCCGCCGACGGTGATCGGCTTTTACCTGTTGGTGGCGATGGGGCCAAGTGGCCCGCTCGGTGCGCTGACGCAATCCTTGGGGATCGGCCTGCTGCCGTTCACCTTCGCCGGGCTGGTGATCGCCTCGGTGTTTTATTCCCTGCCGTTCGTGGTGCAGCCCTTGCAGAACGCCTTCGAGGCCATCCCCGAACGCGCGCTGGAAACCGCCGCGACGTTGCGCGCCTCCGCGCGCGATACTTTTTTCAGCGTGGTGCTGCCGCTCGCCAAGCCGGGCTTTCTCACCGCGTCGGTGCTCGGCTTCGCGCATACCGTCGGCGAGTTTGGCGTGGTACTGATGATCGGCGGCAACATTCCGGACAAGACGCGCGTGGTGTCGGTGCAGATCTACGACCATGTCGAGGCGATGGAATATGCCTCGGCGCACTGGCTGTCGGCGGGGATGGTGGTATTCGCCTTTGTGGTGCTGCTGGCGTTGTATACGCTCAACCCGACGGGGAGGCGGCGCAAATGATCCAGGCGCATTTCGATCTCTCCTATCCCGGTTTCACGCTGCACGCGGAGTTGCAGGTGTTTGCGCATGGCGTCATCGCGCTGTTCGGCCCGTCCGGCTCGGGCAAGACGACTTTGCTGCGCTGCATCGCGGGGCTGGAACCGACCGCCAAGGGGATGCTGCAGGTGAAGGACGAAATGTGGCAGAGCGGCGATAGATTTATGTCGGTGCATCGGCGTCCGCTGGGTTATGTGTTCCAGGAGGCCAGCCTGTTTCCGCATCTGTCGGTGCGGCAGAATCTGGAATACGGCCTGAAGCGCATTCCGCCCGAACAGCGCAGGGTGCAACTGGAGCAGGCGGTGGAGTGGCTCGGCCTGGGCAAGCTGATCGGGCGCGACAGCCCGGCCGGCCTGTCGGGCGGCGAACGGCAGCGCGTCGCCATCGCCCGCGCGCTGCTCACCAGCCCGCGCCTGCTGCTGATGGATGAGCCGCTGTCGGCGCTGGATGCCGCGAGTAAGCGGGAAATCCTGCCGTATCTGGAGCGACTGCACGGCGAGCTGGATATCCCGGTGATCTATGTCAGCCATTCGCTGGATGAGGTCGCGCGGCTGGCCGACCAGCTGGTGCTGATGGAGCAGGGGCGCGTTGTCGCCAGCGGCGCGCTCAATGAAGTGCTCGGGCGGCTGGATCTGCCCACCGCGCATCTGGACGACGCGGGCGCGGTGATCGAGGCCGGCGTGGCCGCCCATGACGAGGAATACCACCTCACCCGGCTGGATTTTTCCGGCGGCAGTCTGTGGGTGAGCAAGGTGGAGCGCGCCATCGGCAGCGTGGTGCGCGCGCGCGTGCTGGCGCGCGACGTGAGCATCGCCACCGCCATGCCGCATGGCTCCAGCATCAGCAACATTCTGGAGGCGCGCATCGACGAGATCCGCGACGAGGGGCCGGATCGCGTGAATTTGCGCATGTCCGTCGGCAGCGGAAAATTGCTGCTGTCGCGCATCACCCGCCGCTCGCGCGACCAGCTCGGATTGGCACGGGGCATGGAAGTGTTCGCGCAGGTCAAGAGCGTGGCGCTGATTGCGTAGTACAATTCTCACTCCGATCCCGTCACGTGGAGTCAACCCTAAATGAGCCGTCTGTTATTGATCATCGCCATCGCGGTGGTGGTTTACCTGTTGATCAGGTCTTACCGCAAGCAAGCTCCGCAGCAGGATAAAACGGATGCCGAGGACATGGTGCGCTGCGCGCATTGCGGCGTGCATCTGCCCAAGGGCGAGAGCGTCCAGGCCGATGGGCGTTTTTTTTGCAGCGCGGAACATCGTGATGCCTATCGCAAGTAAACGGCGCGATATAGTTCGCATAGACTAATGACCGACAAGTTTATTGCAGAACCCTCCCCGGTCGATTTCTGGCGTTCTCTGCGCTATTTCAATCTGTACCGGCTGGCGCTGGCCAGCCTGTTTGTGTTTCTCGTCGGGACATTCGGCACCTCGCTGCCGCTGGGCGCGCGCAACTGGACGGTATTTTTTGTCGCCAGCCTGGTCTATGCGGCAGTAGTGACGCTTTCCTTTATTCCGCTGCGGCTGCGCTGGCCGCGTTTTGACTGGCAACTGGCCAGCCAGGTCGGCGGCGACATCGTCGGCCTGTCGGTGCTTTCCCATGCCAGCGGCGGGATACAGAGCAATATCGGCCTGTTGCTGCTGGTTTCGCTGGCGGCGGCAGGGATGATCAGCCGGGGCAAAATCACCCTGCTCTTTGCCGCGCTGGCGAGTATTGCCGCGCTGCTGGAGCATTCCTACGATGTGCTGTATGACGATGCCGTGGTGGCGCAGTATGTGCAGGTCGGCTTGCTGTGCGTGTCTTACTTTGCGGTGGCCTGGCTGGCGCATACGCTGGCGAAATACGCCGTGGATAGCCAGCAATTGGCGCAACGCCGTGGCCACGATCTGGCCAGTTTGTCCGAGGCGAACAGTCTGGTGATGCGCGATATGCAGGACGGCGTGCTGGTGGTGGATGAGCAGGGCGTGATCATGCAGATGAATCCCAGCGCGGCGCGCATGCTGCGCAGCAGCGCGGTATCCGGAAGCTCGCTGGCGGAAAATTTTCCGTTGCTGTTCGGGCAGTACGCGCTATGGAAAAGAACCGGGACGGCCAGCCGCGATACCTTGCAGCTGGATGTCGGGGTGCAGGCAAGATTGCGCTTTGTCGCCGTCGAGCGGGATGCGGCGCATGGTGCGGTGATTTTTCTGGAAGATATGCAGCGTGTCCGTGCCGAGGCGCAACAGATCAAGCTGGCCGCGCTGGGCCGCCTGACCGCCAGCATCGCGCACGAGGTGCGCAACCCGTTGTCGGCGATCAGCTATGCGACAGAATTGATGCAGGAAGAGCAGGGCGATGCCAAGCAGCAGCGGCTGCTGCAAATCGTGTTGGACAACACCCAGCGCATCAACCGCATCGTGCAGGACGTGATGCAGCTGAACCGGCGCGATCGTGCTCAGCCGGAAGTGTTTGAGCTGGATGCGATGCTGCACACTTTCGTCGAAGAATTTAATCTGGCGGAACGGCTTGAGCCGGGTGTGGTGACGTTGGTCGGGGTGCGGGAGGCAGAGGTTTCCTTTGATCGCGGCCACTTGCGCCAGGTGCTGTGGAATTTATGCCGCAACGCGTTGCGCTATGGCCGCAAATTGCCCGGCAGCCTGGCATTGACGATGAGCGCGGTGGAGGGGCGGGTGAGGCTGGACGTGCAGGATGATGGCCCGGGCATCTCTGCCGAATACCAGGGCAGGTTGTTCGAGCCGTTCTTTACGACCGCAGCCGACGGTACCGGTTTGGGTTTGTATATCGCCAAGGAGTTGTGCGAGGCAAATGGCGCACTGCTGGAATATCATGGCGGCGGGAGGCGGGTAGGGGCGCGCTTCCGCATCATGTTTGCGGAGAGTCCTGACAATAGCGGGGAGCATGAGCATGTCGAGTAACCCTTTGGGCGGAAACGCCACCGTGCTGCTGGTGGACGATGAGCCGGATATCCTGGAGCTGCTGGAATTGGCATTGCGCAAGATGGGGCTGGAGGTGGACAGGGCAGGCAATGTGCGCGAGGCGCTGGCGAAGCTGGCGGCGCGCCGCTATGACCTGTGCCTGACCGATATGCGGATGCCGGATGGCGATGGCCTGCAAGTGGTGCAGCACATCATGCAAAACAATCTGGATGTGCCGGTGGCGGTGATTACCGCACACGGCAACATGGAAAATGCCATAACCGCGCTCAAGGCCGGTGCCTTCGATTATCTGGCCAAGCCGGTTTCGCTGAACCAGTTGCGCGCCTTGGTGAAATCTGCGCTGAAGTTGCCGCAGGCAGGCTCGTCCGGCGACAAGATGCTGCTCGGCCATTCGCCCGCGATGCAGAAAGTGCGCGATCTGATCGGGCGCGTGGCACGCAGCCAGGCGCCGGTGCATATCAGCGGCGAATCGGGCAGCGGCAAGGAATTGGCGGCGCGCCTGATCGTGCAAAGCGGTACGCGGCATGATCAGCCGTTTATTGCGGTGAACTGCGGGGCAATCCCGGGCAACCTGATGGAAAGCGAGTTTTTTGGCTGCAAAAAAGGTGCGTTTACCGGGGCGGACAAGGATCGGGACGGGTTTTTTCAGGCGGCGCACGGCGGGACTTTGTTTCTCGACGAAGTGGCCGATCTGCCGCTGGACATGCAGGTCAAGCTGTTGCGCGCGATACAGGAAAAGTGCGTGCGCAAAATCGGGGGGAGCGGCGAAGAAGCGGTGGATGTGCGCATCATCAGCGCGACGCACCACGATTTGGCCGAATGCGTACGGCAAGGCAAATTCCGCCAGGATCTTTATTACCGGCTGAATGTGATCCCGATCCAGATGCCCGCTTTGCGCGAGTCACGCGAGGATATTCCGGAAATCGCACAGCGGATACTGGAGCGTTTGCGCGGCAATGCGGAAGTGCGTTTTTCCGAAAAAGCATTGCATGCGCTGCAAGGCTACAGCTTTCCGGGCAACGTGCGCGAACTTGAAAACATCATTGAAAGGGCATTGGCGCTATGCACGGAAGGGGTGATCGAGGAACAGGATTTGTTGCTGGTGCCCGTGGAACATAACCAGCCTGATCATGCCGCCCTCAGCAGCAAATACCCGCTGCCGGAATACCTGGATCGCGTCGAGAAACAAGCCTTGCTGGAAGCGCTGGAACAGACCGGATTCAATCGCACGGCAGCCGCAAAATTGCTGGGGTTGACGTTCCGCACCATGCGCTACCGGATGGAGCGGCTGGGCATTAAAGGTTCGAGCGGTGCGGATGATGCGGATTGATGCGCAAGGACTGCTGGTCGGCGGCGAATATATCCCGTCGCCGAACTGCGACGACCGTCCCGCAGTTGCGATCGAATTGTTGGTGATACATAACATCAGCCTGCCGCCGGGCGAGTTTGGCGGCGATGGGGTGCAGCGACTGTTCACCAACACGCTCGACGTGGCGGCTCATCCTTATTATCAAACCATTGCGGGCCTGAAAGTGTCGGCGCATTTTTTCGTGCGCCGCGATGGGCAGATTATCCAGTTTGTCCCCTGTTTGAGGCGTGCCTGGCATGCGGGGGTGTCCTGTTGGCAAGGCAGGTCATGCTGCAACGATTTTTCGCTCGGCATCGAATTGGAAGGCAGCGATGCCGTTCCGTTTGCAGATGCGCAATATGGCGCACTCCACCGCTTGACCATGACGCTGCGCAAAGCCTATCCAATACGCGGCATCGCCGGGCATAGCGATATTGCGCCGCAACGCAAGACCGATCCGGGCCCATGCTTTGACTGGGCGCGCTATCTCGCGGAATTACCAGGGTAGAACGGCTGCCCTGCCATGTTGCCAGCATCCTGGCAGGACGGGTAAAAGGATAAATTGGGCGAAATATATAGTTCTTTTCTTGGCTTACAGTATTTGTGTTAACCACTACAATCAGCTATGCCAATGGGAAAAATAGCTAAATATAGTATTTTTCGAGTCCAAGGCTAGTAAAAAATTTCAGGGAGTGCGTATATGCCGCATGCTGCTACCGATAGTATTTCAGGCTCTTTAATGCTTGCCAGCGGCACTTCCAATTTCGTTTTATCTTTTTCCAATCTGTTCGATCAATACAGGGTAACCGGCCGCTGTCGTATGTGCGGCAAGAGTGCTGTGGCCCAGGAATTGACAAGGGTGGGGAATTAGCAGGCTTTGGCTCGTGCTTGAATTTAAGCGAGAGCTGGGGGTGTAGTAGTCGCAAGTGTTGTTTTCGTTAACTTTCATTATTACAAGGAGGTCGAAATGGCAGAAGCAAAGAAGTCTAAACCAGCGGCAAAGAAGGCTACGGCAGCCAAGAAACCGGCAGCCAAAAAAGTTGTTGCCAAAAAAGCGGTAGCGGCAAAGAAACCGGCAGCTAAAAAAGTTGTTGCCAAGAAGCCAGTCGCCAAAAAGGTTGCAGCCAAGAAACCGGCAGCCAAAAAAGCGGTAGCGGCAAAGAAACCGGCAGCTAAAAAAGTTGTTGCCAAGA
>JAHRYS010000008.1 GCA_020621985.1 Candidatus Ferrigenium altingense
TCACCGCCGAAATCCACCTCGGCACAAGAACCATCCTCGAATACCTGCTCTCGCCTGTGATGGGCGCGTTTCAGGAGGCGGGGAGGGAGCGGTGAGTATAGGGCGTGGAAACAGGCGCTGTTACCGGCCTGCTGAAGCCGCATCGAACATTTGAAGGAATTTGAGATGCGAGAGATTCAGAAAAGCAACCTGAAGTCTTTAGGCGGTTCAGCGAACCCATGGGTGCCGCAGTCGGCGCGAGGTACACACGGAAAAAGCCGGGTAGGCCAAGAGTAAAGCCCGATCATTGTGTGAAAGTTAAAATTTGCTAACAGGAGATGCGAAATGAAAAAACATAATGAAGAGCCGGATTTCTTGTTGCTTGGCTTTGCTGGCGGGGACGTTTTTGTAGACGAATTGTTGAAACAGGTAGACGACTTCAGTCATTCCATATGGAAATCGGTGGCAGCCGAAACCGAAAATCACATGGCTCGGGTGAATGCGTTAGATCGATTTGCTAATGCGATAGAGCGGGTGATGAATTCGGTTTTGTCCGATGGACAACCCGTTGATGCGGAGAAGGTTGAAGCCGCCAGGATGCAAATGAGCAACCTGAGGGCTGCGGCAGAAAAAATGCGTTCAGCCGCAACGAGTATAGGGGCGCATCCGGTATGCTGATGCTGTTGGTGATCATCGAATTCCTGAGCTCGCACCTCCGACGCATCGTGCGTTGGATGCGCACACCGCATTGTTTGCGTTACAGCCGCAAACCCACGCAACCTGACGGCAAACACAACCACCGCCATTCTCCGCAAAAACCCGAATGGCTCAAAGCCGAAATCATCCGGCTCAAAGCGCTTATGCCGCAGGCCGGATGCCGCAGCATCGCCGACATCTGCAACCGCCGTTTCGCCGCCTCTCGTAAGGTTACCGTCGGCAAAACCTACGTCCACCAAGTGTTGCAGCGCCACGACTACGAAATCCAGATTTTGCGCCGTAATCTTAAGCACGCCAAACCCAAGATTGTTCCACGCAACCTAATCTGGGGCATTGATCTCACTGGTAAGACTGATGCCCAAGGCAGCCTTCACTTCCTGCTTGGCATCCTGGATCACGGTAGCCGTGCATTACTGCATCTCCGTGCGTTGCACGAAAAAACGTCGCATGCCTTGCTCACTTGCCTACCTGAAGTCATCCGCACTCACGGCAAACCCAAGATCATCCGTACCGACAACGAATCCATTTTTACTTCGCACAAATTCCGTCTCGGGTTGAAAAAGCTTGGCATTCGCCACCAACTAACCGACCCCGGCTGCCCGTGGCAAAACGGCAGAATCGAACGCCTGTTCGGCACCCTCAAACAAAAGCTCGACCAGTGGCAAGTAGCAGGCATCGCGCAACTCAACCGCGACCTCGATACATTCCGCTATTGGTACAACTACATCAGGCCGCACCAGAATCTCAACGGCAAAACTCCGGCAGAGGCTTGGAGTGGAGACAATCCATGCACAAGAATACCCAAGCAAGAACGCTGGCTCGAAGCGTGGGATGGATTACTGATGGGATATGAATTGAAGCGTTAACAGAACCGTTCGCCCTGATGTATAGAAGGGTGAGCACTTGTAGGCGAAGGCACTGGAAGTGTCCGCGATGTAACGCCAGCGAGGCGGATAACGAGCGGATAAATGATAAAAAACGAGGAACACAGGCAAGGCAAACGGGTAAGTAAAGCGAAAAATAGCGGCAATAACTGAATAGGGGGCGCAAAAAAATGAAGAAATCAGCACAAGGAATAGTACGACGGACGCGCGGACGGGACACCGACGAAATAAAGCAAATAGGAACGACTAAATCCGATTGAACAAATAATATTTTAGGAGATCGATACCATGGCAACCGCAATCGAATACGCACTGATGGCAGGGCACGCATACCGCACAACACGCGACGAAATTAACTGGATACCCGCACCACAAGGCTGGACTCCATTCTTTCCTGTGCCAGATCCAACAACTGCTTCGGCTTTTCCAGTTACTGCTGGTTTCGAGGCGGTCTCATTTGTTAACGGTACCGAAATCGTCATCTCCTTCGCAGGCACCGGGCCCGGGTCTTTGTTGTCTGCAGACTGGATACACGGCAACATCCCCCTGGCATCAGGCAACCTGTCCGACCAACTCAAACAGGCAGCGGATTACTACCTGCAAGTCAAAGCCAGCGCACCGGCAGGGGCGACCATCAGCTTCACCGGCCACTCGCTCGGTGGAGGCTTGGCTTCATTGATGGCCGTCTTCTTCGGCGAAAGCGCATTCACTTTCGACCAAGCGCCATTCCGTGCTTCTGCGCAAGGATACGCTAACGACTTCAGTAGCCTGACCGATTCGGTCGCAAAAGATCTGCGCACCTACCTCGCAGACCACATCCCTGTAACCAGCCTGGTCAAGCTGGATGCCTACATCGCCGCCCTTGAAGTTTTTAATAACCCCAACCCGATTGCGGCGGACACACTGGCGGCACGCGAAGCGCGGGTAACGGACATCAACGTCCAGGGAGAAATCCTGTCCTCATGGTTGGTTCCATTCAGCCGAATAGGTTCGCAGGCAAACATACCCGACAGCGCAAACGGCGTAGCGGGCACAGACCTGCACTCCCAGGCATTGCTCACGGCGTTCCTGCAAAGCAACCAAACGGCAGCGGCATTTCAAACTCTGAGTGACGTGACCGTCAAACTGCCTGATTTGTTGAAGATGATTTTTGATCCGCAGCTTTTCTATCGCGACCCGAATAAACTAAACAACCCGGAGCAAAACTTCCTCGAACACCTCGTTCGTCACGAAACTGGGGGCGTGGATGGTGTGGCGGCTGGCGGAGACGCCATGGTCACCCGCTTCACTTCGGACCTGTGGAAACTCGCGCAGAACGGCGGCATGACCCTGAGCGAGAACTTCAGCTACGCCAACTGGAACAACGTCAGCAAGGCGCTGACTGCCTTCGCCATGCAGTTCTATTACGAAAACACCACCAACGCCACGAATCCGAACAAACAACTTTTCACCGATCTGAGCGCTACGGGCACTGGCAGTAACGGAGTGCAATTCGACATGCACGATGTTTCCAAAGATGTTGCTGCCGCGATGGATGCGAATGCGCAAGTCGATCTGACCAAGGCCAAGGGTTTTCAATACTTTCAGACCTACCTCGACCAGACAGGGCTGCTCTCAACGGAAGAACGCACCCTGATCAAATCCCTGCTGCCCCACATGCGCGACTGGTACGTGCAGGCCGGGGCATCCGGCATGAACGCCGCCGACACCCTGAACCGTGGCGCATTCATGCTCGGCGGCACCGGAGTCGATGCGCTCGTTGGAGGAACAGGAAGCGACCTCCTCGTCGGCAACGCAGGCGACGACACACTGAATGGCGGAGGCGGTAACGACACCCTGCTCGGCGGCGCGGGCAACGACACCTATATCTACGCCACCGGCGACGGCCTCGACACCATCCTCGACACCAGCGGACAGAACACCCTCGCCGTGGATGGAAGCGTACTGGCCGGAGGCGACCAATACGGTGACAACCGCGTCCACAAGGATGCCAACGGCCACCTCTACGTCCAGGCCGATCCCAAGACGCTGCTGATAGACGGCAACATCGTCATCCAGAACTACGCCACCGGCGGCACCTTCGGCCTCACCCTGTCCACGAATCCGGTTGCCGATCCCGTTGCAACCGGTCTGACCATCGTCGGCGACCTCGCCCCGATAGATCAAGACCCTGCCGCCCCAGGTGTCCAGCTTGGCTTCGACAGCCTCAACAACGTCATCACCGACCCCAATACCCCCGAACCGGGGCGTGCCGATTGGCTCTACGGCGGCACCGGCAACGACGTGATCATCGGCAAAGGAGGCAGCGACATCCTCTATGGCTCGTCGGGCGATGACCGCCTCTACGCCGACACCCAGATCGACGCCGCCACCGCCATCGCCCAAGGCAACATCATCAACAGCGGCAGCGGCCTCAAAGGCGACTGGCTGGCAGGCGGGGAGGGCAACGACACCTTGGTGGGCAGCAGCGGCAACGACGTGCTGTCGGGAGGCGGCGGTTCCGACCTCCTGATCGGCGGCGCGGGCGACGACAACATCCTCGGCGACATCAACTATCTGGCGACCAGTTTTGACTGGACAGTGACCGACAGCAACGGCAACAGGGTGTTTTCACCGGTGATTGAATTGCCTGCGGTCGGCGCGGCGGATGTCATCTATGCCGGAGAAGGCAACGACTATGTCTGGGCGGGCAACGGCAACGACGTGGTATTCGGCGAAGGCGGCGATGATCGGTTGAACGGCAACGAAGGCAACGACATCATTTTGGGCGGCACGGGAACCGACACACTGTGGGGCGGCACCGGCAGCGATTACCTGGACGGCGGGGACGGCATAGACCAGTTACAGGGCGGCACTGGCGACGACATCCTCATCGGCGGCGCGGGCGACGACACCCTGTATGGCGGCGCAGGCCGCGACACCTACATCTTCAACCGGGGCGACGGCCGCGACACCCTCTACGACACCAGCGACAACACCCAGTTCAACGCCAACATCCTGCGCTTCGGCGCGGGCATCAGCGCAAGCGACGTCACCCTGCGTCTCGGCTCCCTCATGCTCGACCTCGGCAACGGCGATGAAGTCCACATCGGCAACTTCAACCAGACAGATGTTTTCAACAGCTCATCGATTACCGGCTTCGAGTTTGCCGACGGCACCATCCTCACCACCAGAGAACTACTGGCGCGCGGCTTCGACCTCGACGGCACGGCGGGCGACGACCAGATCATCGGCACCAACACCACCGACCGGATTCACGGCCTGGACGGCAACGACACCCTGATCGGGCTGGGCGGCAACGACAGCCTGTATGGCGGCGCGGGCGCTGACCAGCTCCACGGCGACGCGGACACGGTCAGCGTGCCGCTGGCGGAACAAGGCAACGACCTACTCGACGGCGGGGCGGGCAATGACCTCCTGTATGGCTATGGCGGCAATCCTTCGACAAACTCAGGACAGGCTTCGGCGGGGAGTGAATGGATGCGATGGCGAAGTCATGTCATTAACGGCAATGCAACGAATGATGAGGCAACACAAGCATGGAGGGTCGCAGCATGAGAACCATTCAACTGTGGCTGAAGCGAATTACGAAACTCGGATTGTTTTTAATGATGGGGGTGAGCATGAGCGCATATTCCGCAACGATGAGCTGGAAGGAAGAGGTGCTACTACATGATGGCAAGAAGATTATCGCTGAACGTTTTTACAATCTTGGTGGGCGTCCAACGATAGATAGTCGTGAGCGCAAATCGCTTGATGAAACGGTTACCTTCACCTTGCCTGGGTCGAATAAGGTAATTATCTGGAAGACAGCTTTTCACGATTTATTGCCTGAACCGAACAGCTTGAACCTGCTGATTCTGGATGTGGTTAGTGGTGTTCCTTATATTGCTACTTATCCTGCAGGCTCCATTGCCTACAGCAAATGGGGCAGCCCTAATCCGCCTTATGTGTTTTTCAAGTACGACGGAAAGACATGGCAGCGCATCTCACTTGAAGAGTTTCCGGCAGTGCTTATTAAGACCAATGTCATTGTCGGCAGGCCACCTGCTGAATTGCTCAAATCTTTTTACACAGTTGATGAGGTTGAGAAACAGAATTACGACATCCATCAACCCGAATACAAAAACATCATCCGCACCCCTCTTGACCATTGGAAGCCACGCCCGGAGCACAGAGGGCCAAAAGCCCCGCATCCCATTGCTTCGCCAACCAGTGGTAACTCAGAACTGATACGTACTGAAGATGGATGGGCATCACCAGACATGGTTGAGTTGAAAAGAAAAGTTGAAGATCGGCTGAAAGCACAGCGTGATGCTGGCGACAGTAAAAAATAGACGGGCAAAGATTTATTCTTACTTATCACACACTGAATAGGGAGAACTAAAATGGCAAATGCAATTGAATGTGCACTAATGGCTGGACGGGTTTATCAAACGACTCGCGGCAAAATAAACTGGCTTCCCGATCTCCAGTCTCAGGGATGGAGTGAGTTCTTTCATGTTCCGAATAATCCCGACTATCCGAATTTCACGGCTGCATCCGGCTTTGAAGCAGTTTCATTCCAGAACGGCAACGAAATAGTCATTTCGTTTGCCGGAACGGGTACGGCGGTGGATTGGTGGGCGAACGCGGGAGGTGCTTTCGGCGTAACGTCTGCACAACTTCAGCAAGCTGCGGATTATTACCTTCAAATTAAAGCCGCCAATCCTGTTGCAGCCATCAGCTTCACCGGCCATTCCTTAGGTGGCGGCCTAGCATCACTCCTAGCGGTGATGTTCAACGAAACCGCCGTTACTTTCGACCAGGCTCCCTTCAGGAATTCGGCCACGGCAGCGGTGGCGAACGACCTCATGACCTATCTTTCCGGTAAGGGGTATGGCATCCAGGATTTGCAAGGGCTGAGCAACTTCATTAGCGCAGCAGCCAATGGCAGCATTCCCAATGAAAGCAATGTCACCGATTTTAATGTGCAGGGTGAGGCATTGGGCTATCTGCCATTTAGTCGGATTGGCACGCAGAGCGACATCGCCAATAGTTCAAATGGCGCTTCGACAGTTGACCTGCATTCCCAAACCCTGCTCACTGCCTTTCTGCAAAGCAACCAGACGGCAGCGGCGAACCAAACCCTGAGTGACGTGACCGCCAAGCTGCCCGATTTGCTGAAGATGATTTTTGATAGCAAGCTGTATTACAACGATCCAAACAATACGGATGCTACTGCAAAAGAGAACTTCCTCGAACGCCTTGTCCGTCATCAGAACGGTGTTGCAGGCTTGGTTGCTGGTGAAACTCCAATCACTGCTGACATGATGCTCACCCGCTTCACCACCGACCTATGGAAGATCGCCCAGGACGGCGGCCTCACGCTGAACGAAAGCAACGGCCAGCCGATTTACGTGGCCGCACTCAACAACGTCAGCAAGGCGCTCACCGCCTTCGCCATGCAGAAATACTACGAAGAACAGGCCGCCGCACCGGGCGCGTCACCAGCCGAACTCTTCGCAAAAGTAACGGGCGGCATCCAGTTCGACATCGCCTCCGTCTCCACAAAAATCTCCGCTGCCTTCCAAGCTGGTGAGAAAGCCAATCTCACCGATGCAAAAGGCTACCAATACTTCGAGGCCTACATCAACGGCAAAGACAATGCCGGACAAACCAGTCCCTATCCTGCATTCAATAGCGCGGAACGGGCGCTCATCAAGTCCATCCTCCCGCAACTTCGCGACTGGTACGTCCAGGCAGGGGTTTCGGGCATGGTCGCCACCGACACCCTCAACCGTGGCGCCTTCATGCTCGGCGGCACGGGCAGCGATGCACTGGTGGGCGGAACGGCAGCCGACCTGCTCGTCGGCAACGCAGGCGACGATGTCTTGAGCGGCGGGCAGGCCAACGACACCCTGCTGGGTGGCGTTGGCGTGGACACCTACGCCTGGCAAGCCGGACAAAATGCAGGCATCGACACCATCCTCGACAGCGACAACACCGGCTACCTCAGGGACGACACCACCAGCTCCATCGTCCTCACTGGTGGCGAGCAGTTTGGTGACAACCATGTATTCCGTGGCACCGATGCCAACGGCCAAAACCACCTCTACACCTTCGTCACCGGCGACAAGACAACTGGCGGCGACCTCATCGTGGACGGCGCGATGCTCATCAAAAATTACAACCCCAACACCGGCAACCACATGGGCATCACCTTTGCCGATGCCGTGGCACAAGCCAACCCTGCCACCACCCACGACATCAAGGGTGACCCGCTGATTCATAACGCCACGGTTTCAGCCATACCCGGCGATTGGGCAGTCACCTCATCTGTTTCCAATGGAGACGGCACCGTAACCGTTGACTATTACCTGAAGGATGCCGATGGCAACCCCACCCAAGGCGGACAACAAGACAGGACCGACAGCCTCAACGGCACCACGGCCAACGACCACATCATGAGCGGCGCGGGCAACGACACCATCAATGCCGCTCAGGGAGGGAATGACCTCATCGAAGCCGGAAGCGGACGCGACATCGTTTATGCCGGCGCGGGCAACGACGTCATCATCGGCGGCACAGAGGGCGACATCCTCTACGGCGGAATGGGCGACGACCGCCTCTACGCCGATACCCAGATAAACACAACTACCGCCATCGCTAACGGCAACACCCATGCCGATCTCAACGCCCAGGGCGACTGGCTCGCGGGCGGCGCCGGGGACGACACCCTCGTGGGCAGCGACGCCAACGACGTACTCAGCGGCGGCGCGGGCGCCGACCTGCTCATCGCCGGGGCGGGCAACGACGACATCATGGGCGACACCGACTGGGTGGCGACCAATTTCAACTGGACGGTGGCAGACCAAGCGGACGGCACGCGCTACTTTTACCCCACCAACAGCAATGCCAAGCCCGTTAGCGGCGCGGCGGATGTCATCTACGCCGGGGACGGCAACGACCATGTCTGGGGACAATTCGGCAACGACGTGATTTTCGGCGAAGGCGGCGCGGACAAGCTCCAGGGCGGCTCGGGCAACGACACCATCCTGGGCGGCGCGGGCGAAGACTGGCTCTATGGCGAGGGGCAACCCGGCGACACGGCAGGCAGCGATTATCTGGATGGTGGCGCCGACAATGATGTCATCTTCGGCGGTGCGGGCGACGACATCCTCATCGGCGGTGCCGGCATCGACACCCTGTACGGCGGGACGGGGCAGGACACCTACATCTTCAACAGAGGGGACGGCAACGACACCGTTTACGACCTCAAGGCCGAGAACAATGTATTCCGCTTCGGCGCGGGCATCAGCCAAAAGGACATCACCCTGCGCCTCGGCTCATTGATGCTCGACCTGGGTAACGGCGACGCCGTGCACCTCAGGAACGTCGAGCAACGCGCGCCCACCCAACTGGAACTGGATGCCGGGATCTATCAGCCGGGCGATGTGGTTGACGTGCTCACCGACTTCGACCGGAACGACGTATTCAACAGCTCGTCGATCGGCAGCTTCGAGTTCGAAGACGGCACCGTCCTTAACGCCAACGAACTGCTGGCGCGCGGCTTCGACCTCGACGGCACGGCGGGGGATGACATCATTGCCGGCACCAATACGATAGACCGTATTAACGGTCTGAGCGGCAACGACTTGTTGCAGGGCGGCGCAGGCGATGACGTTTACCTGTTCGACGCAGGCGGCGGGCAAGACACAATAAACGACACGCAGGGCACGAACACCCTGCACTTCGGCGCAGGCATCCTGCCTGGCGACATCACCTTCGCGCGTAGCGGCATGGACATGGTGCTGGGCGTTAGCGGCACAACCGACCGAGTGACCCTGCAGAACTGGGGAGCCAATAGCGCTTCGCGCATCAGCCGTGTCGAATTCGCCGATGGCACAGTGTGGGACAGTGCCCACCTGCAAGCGCAAATTCCATCCGTCATCAATGGCACCGCAGGCGACGATGTTCAAACCGCCTGGTTCGACCAGAATACCCTCATGTATGGGTTGGGCGGCAACGACACCTTGATGGGCAACAACGGTAACGACACATTACAGGGCGGCGCGGGCAACGACACGATGGACGGCGGGGATGGCGCGGACACCTTCGAGTTCAAGCTCGGTGCAGGCCAGGACGTGATCGTCAACTCGGACTACATGGACAGCCTCGTCTTCGGTGCGGGTATCGCGGCATCCAGTGTGAGGGCCAGCACCTCGGCGTCTGGATTGCACCTGAATTACGGGGACAGGGGCGACTCGGTTTTGCTTGCCGGTGCCTATCCTGATGAATTGCGCTTTGCGGATGGGGCTGTCCTCAAGATTGAGCAATTGTTCACAACGCAGGGTGTCACGCTTGGCTACGATGTGGTGGGCAGCGCGGTGGGCGAGACCTTGGCGGATACGCATTTCTGGGCAAACTCGTTCACCGGTGGAGCGGGCGATGATATCTTGCTGGGCGGCGGTGGCGACACCACCTATCACTTCAATCGGGGCGACGGCAAAGACAAGCTGATCGATCTTGCGGGGCAAGATACCTTGGCTTTCGGTGCGGGCATCACGGTGAATGACATTGCGTTTTCCTATGGAAATTGGGGCGATTACTCGCCCAGGTTCAAGGTACATTACGGCGCCACCGATACGATCTCCATCCTGAAAGGCGAACGCGGCGCCATCGAGAAATTCGTTTTCGCCGACGGCACAAGTTACAGCTTCGCCCAGATGGCGGCGCTGAAACATTTCACCGCTCCGGCAGAAACGATACCGGCGGGTACCACGCAGATTGGAGGCGGCAACCTGATTGTTGGCACGTCAGGGAGCGATGCGATTTATTCCGATAACGGTGTAGAGCCGCTTGCTATTTATTCTGCGGGGAAGGGCAATGACCGGATACAAATAAACGAAAACGATGGCACTGGCGTCGCCAGCTTGCTGTTCAATGTGGGCGACGGGCACGATACGATCAACGTCGTCAAGAATTCGGCGTTCAACTCGCTGCCGCACAATACCTCTCTTGTGTTCGGCGGCGGCATCAACCCGAATTCGCTGACATTCAGCAGCACAAGCTACACTGCTCTGGTCTACCACGGTCCTTTTTCGGGGGGATGGTATATGGATACCGTCACCGAACAGACCATTCGCTATGGCACACAGGGCGACAGCATTGTGGTCGAAGGCGGGCTGGACAACAGCGCAACTTTCGAATTTGCCAATGGTATGCACTATTCATACAACCAGATGCGCCTTGTCAGTTTGGGGCTGGGTGGAGGAATAATAACGGGCGGCGGCGAAGCGGTAGGAACATATCAATATAATCCCGGCAGCGGTTCCCAGGTGATTTATGGTAATTCGGTCACTGTTGGTGGACAGCCTGTTTCTTCGATGTCGTTCGGCTCGGGCATCGCGCCTTCGATGCTGAGCCTCGGGCTAGGTTCGCTGCTAGTCCGCGTGGGAGACAGTGGCGATGAACTGCACATCGCCGATTTCAATCCGGACGATGCATATGCGCCCAACCAAGTGCAGAGTTTCAGTTTTTCCGATGGCACCACGCTGTCATACAGCCAGCTCATCGGGCTGGGCTTCGACCTGAAGGGCAGCGCGGGGGATGATGTGATCACCGGCACCAGTGCCACGGATCGCATTGACGGATATGCAGGAAATGACACTTTAAGTGGTGGCGCAGGCAATGACATTCTCAACGGCGGCGCAGGCGACGACACTTATGTGTTCGGCTATGGTGATGGGGTGGATCACGTCTACGATTACGATTTGTCCGCTAACGTCGATACGGTGTCGTTCAAGGCTTCGGTGAGTCAGGGCAATGTCGAAGCGGTGCGCAATGGCGATGATCTTGAGTTGCATCTCGCGGGGGCTGCCGACATATTGGTGCTGTCCAACTGGTATGCGGACAATGCCTACCGTATCGAGCAGGTGCAGTTCGCCGACGGTACGGTGTGGGACAAGTATGCGCTTGCGGAAATGACGGGTGTACTGATCCTGCCTGATCAAACAGTGCTTGAGGACAATGCATTCAGTTTTGCGATTCCTGCCGATGCTTTCAATGGGTCGAACCTGGCTTACACGGCGACGCTGGCGGATGGTGGCCCCCTGCCTGATTGGCTGACGTCCGATTCAGCGACCGGTACATTGAGCGGCACGCCGGGAAACCTGGATGTGGGCAACCTCAGCCTCACCATTACGGCAACCGGTGCGGGCGGACAGTCGGCCAGCAGTTCGCTCTTGTTGAATGTGCTGAATGTGAACGATGCGCCGACGGTTGTTAATCCTGTGACAGATCAATCCGTCATTGCGGGGCAGGCGTTCAGCTTCAAGCTAAGCGAAATATCACTGGCAGGGAATAGCTTCCTGAACGACACAACCGATACGGGTACGCCGGTTAGCGGCGGAGCGAATTATTCCTATACATGGGGTGGGGTAGGCAATGACATTTACTCGTTTGCGAGGGGCGTCGGGAATGTTTATCTCTACGACTGGGATCCGACGCCGGGCAATGTAGATGTTGTGCGGTTCGCTGCGGACATATTGCCAACTGATATTGCCGTCATGACGGATCAATGGGGTAGTGTGACGCTTTCTGTTAACGGCACGAGCGATAGCTTGACATTGGGAAATTGGCTTTCTTCGGACGGATACAAGATCGAGCAGCTTGTTTTTGCGGACGGTACGGTGTGGGGCGTGAATGATCTCATGCCCATGGTTTCGGCTGTCCCCACAACGGGCAATGACTACATTACCGGTACGGATGGCAACGACACCATCAAGGCATTGGCCGGAGATGACGGGTTGTCAGGCGGCGCGGGCAACGACACCTTGCTGGGTGGTGCGGGGAACGATGTGCTGGATGGCGAAGGGGGCAGCGATATCCTCGTGGGTGGCAGCGGCGCGGATGAAATAGATGTGGACTACTGGGGCAGCGATACGGCTAATGATCTGCTGTCAGGCGGCGCGGGCGATGACAACCTCTATTCGTCCATCGCGAACGACTTGTTGATCGGTGGGATCGGCGATGATTATGTCGAGGGAAACGACGGCAACGATGTGGCGCTGTTCAATCGTGGCGATGGCAACGACTGGTATGGCTCGGATTCTTCATACAACGAAGTCCCGTTGGCGCAACGCACGGACGCGGTTTCTCTGGGTGGCGGGATTAACTATGCCGATTTGTCGTTTGAACGGATGTGGGGCGATTTGATCTTGCATGTCGGCCCTTCGGCAAGCTCAGGGCAGGCGCAGGGCGGAGAATCAATCAGTTTTTATGAGTGGTTCAATACGGACTGGCAGGACAACAAGGCGATTAGCACACTGCAAATGATTGCGGAGGCGATGCCGGGTTACGATTCCAATTCGTCCGACCCGCTGCTGAACAAGCGCGTCCAGCAATTCGATTTCGTCGGTCTGGCGAACCGGTTTGAGGCTGCGCAGGCAGCAGATCCGACCATCGTTACCTGGCAGCTCGCGCCGCACCTGGCGGACTTCTCGCTGGGCGGTTCGGACACGGCAGCCATCGGCGGCGACATGGCCTACCTGTACGGCAAGAACGGCAATCTGGATGGGTTGAGCGAAGCCGAGTTGCGCGCCCAGCTCAACGATGCAGGGTTCGGCACGGCAAATCAGACGTTGACCAAAACTGCGCCTGGTGCAGGAGCGGCGGTGTTCTACGATGTGGATTTCATCCACGGCGACAGCCTGGCTTATAGCGCGACACTGGCGGATGGTTCGGCTTTGCCGGGTTGGCTGGCTTTCGATGCGGCGACCGAAACTTTCAGCGGCACGCCGGGCAACGGGGATGCGGGTGTCCTGAGTGTCGCGGTGACCGCCACCGACAGCGGCGGGCTTTCTGCGACCACGAACTTTGTGCTGACGGTCACCGGCGACGGGCCAATCAATGTTGCACCCCTGGCTGCGGATGACACGGTAGATGTGGGTGAGGATGCTGTGCGAACCACTATCGCCGCCGCCGGTTTATTGGCGAACGATACCGACCCGGATGCCGGCGATACATTAGCTCTTTCCGGTTTCGATACCGCGACCGTACAGGGCAGCACGGTCAGCCGGGATGCCAACGGTAACCTCGTGCTCGACATTGGAGACCGGTATCAGTCGCTTGGCGCCGGCCAGACGGCAAGCGACACTTTCAGCTATACCGTCGCCGATGCGGCGGGCTTGACTTCGACTGCTGCGGTGAACGTTACCGTTACCGGCGTCAATGATGCGCCGGTCGTCGCGACGCCGATAGCCGGCCAGCAAACCAACGAAGACGCGCCGTTCAGCTTTACTGTTCCGGCAGGCAGCTTAGCCGATATCGACAACGGCGACGCGCTGGTCTACAGCGCAACCTTGGCGGATGGTTCCGCCTTGCCGGGCTGGCTGACCTTCGACGCGGCTACGCAGACTTTCGGCGGCACGCCGGGAAATGGGGATGTGGGCAGCCTGAGCGTGCTGGTGACGGCCACCGACACGGGCGGCCTGAGCGCGTCCGGCGCATTCAGCCTCGACGTCGCCAACGTCAACGATGCGCCGGCCGCCAATGCCGATACGGGCGCTGCGGCGGAAGACGGTGGCGCGGTGCTGCTCGATGCCGCCGTTCTGCTGGCCAACGATGCCGACCCGGATTTCATCCACGGCGACGTATTGAATGTAGCTGGCGTATCGCAGGCCGCCTCCGGCGCCATGGTGTCGCTGGTCAACGGCGGCATCCAATACGATGCCGGCACCCTGTTCCAATCGCTGGCCCAAGGCCAGACCGCCACCGATACCTTCAGCTACACCGTGAGCGACACGGCGGGCGCGACCGGCACTGCTCAAGTGACTATGAGCGTCACCGGCGTCAATGACGGCCCCGTCGTAGCAGCCCCGATTGCCAGCCAGCAGACCAACGAAGACGCACCGTTCAGCTTCACCGTCACAATGGGTACGTTCACCGACATCGACAACGCTGATGTTCTGACCTATACCGCCACATTGGCGGATGGTAGCGCGCTGCCAGGCTGGCTGACCTTCGACGCGGCCACCCAGGCTTTCAGCGGAACGCCGGGCAACTGGGATGTCGGCAATTACAGCGTAACGGTCACTGCCACCGACACCGGAGGTTTGTCGGCCAGCAGCACATTTGCAGTTGATGTCGCCAACGTCAACGACGCGCCGACCGTGAGCATGGCGCTTGCCGGTCAGGCTACTCTCCAGGATGCATCGTTCAGCTTTACCGTTCCGGTGGGAACCTTCAACGACGTGGACTTCATCCATGGCGACACGCTGACCTACAGCGCGACGCTGGCCGATGGCACGGCACTCCCAGGCTGGCTCAGCTTCGATGTGGCCACGCAGACCTTCAGCGGCACGCCGGGAAATGGGGACGTGGGCATCCTGAACGTGCTGGTGACGGCGACCGACACGGGCGGCTTGAGCGCATCCAGCGCGTTCAACCTAAACGTGGTCAACGTCAACGATACCCCGGCTGCCAATGCCGATAGCGGCACGGTAATAGAAGACGGCGGTGCGGTATTGCTCGATGCCGCGACCCTGCTGGCCAACGACACCGACCCGGACTTCATCCACGGCGACGCGCTCAATATAGTCGGCGTGTCGCAAGCCGCCTCCGGCGCTGCGGTATCGCTCATCAATGGCGCTGTGCAATACGACATAGGCAGTTTGTACCAATCCTTGGCTCAAGGCCAGACAGCCACCGACACCTTTAGCTACACCGTGAGCGACTTGGCGGGGGCCACCAGCATCGCTACCGTCACCATGACTGTTACCGGTGTGAATGATGGCCCGATCACCGTAAACGACACCGCTGCCGTGCAGGAAGATGCCGCCCTCGTTGCCACCGGCAACGTGCTGGCCAACGACACCGATGTGGATCAGGGTACGGTATTGAGCGTCGCCAACGCGGGCACGCTGCAAGGCAATTACGGCAGCTTGGTGCTGAATGCAGACGGCAGCTATACCTATATGCTGGACAACGCCTCGCTCGCGGTGCAATCGCTGGCTGCGGGGCAAATCGTCACCGAGACCTTCGCCTATCAGGCCACCGATGGCATCGCGTTCACCCCGGCCACGCTCACCGTCAGCATCACTGGCACCAACGACGCACCTGTGGTCGTCGCCGATGTGGCCGTCGCACAGGAAGACCTGACCATCATCGCGACGGGCAATGTGCTCGCCAACGACACCGATGTGGATCAGGGTGCGATGCTCGGCGTGGTCGATGCGGGTTTGTTTGCTGGCAGCTACGGCCAGCTCACGCTGGCAGCCGATGGTAGTTACAGCTATGCCTTGAACAATGCCTCGCTCGGTGTGCAGTCGCTGGCCGCAGGGCAGGTCGTTACCGAGACCTTCGCTTATGCTGCAACGGACGGGTTGATTGCAACGCCATCCATGTTGACCGTCACCATCACAGGAACGAATGATGCGCCGGTGACCGTTGCCGATGCGGCGGCTGTGCAAGAAGACCTCAGCATCAGCGCAACCGGTAATGTGCTCATCAACGACAGCGATGTGGATCAGGGGGCGGTGCTCGGCGTGCTGAATGCGGGCGTGTTCGCGGGCAACTATGGTCAGCTCACCCTCGCTGCCGACGGCAATTACAGCTACGCGCTGGACAACGCCTCGCCCGGTGTGCAGTCACTGGCCGCAGGGCAGGTTGTTACCGAGACCTTCGCTTATGAAGCAACAGACGGTACCGTAGCCACACCATCCGCCCTCACGGTCAGTATCACCGGCACCAACGATACGCCTGCCGCCGTCGCCGATGCGGCCTATGTGCGGGAAGACCTCAATATCACCGCGACCGGCAACGTGCTCGCCAACGACAGCGACGTGGATCAGGGAACCGTCCTGAGCGTGGCCGATGCCGGAATCAGGGCAGGCAGCTACGGCAGCTTGAATCTTGCGGCTGACGGCAGCTACAGCTACGCCGTGGACAATGCTTCCCCCACGGTGCAGTCGCTGGGACGCGCCGCGCAGGTCGCCGAGCATTTCGGCTACACCGCGACGGACGGCATGGTTGGCGCATCCTCGGTATTGGATGTGTTCCTGAACGGGGCGAATGACGCCCCCATTCTGGTTGCACCGTTGGCCGATCAGGACTTCACCTTCGACAAGCACTTCTCATGGCAGATGCCGGAAGGGAGTTTTACCGACATCGACCAGGGCGACACGCTCGATTATGCGGCCACGCTGGCCGACGGCTCGGCGCTGCCGGATTGGCTGAACTTCGATGCCGCTACCCGAACCTTCTCGGGGGAGACGCCGAAGGAGGTCGGCTTTGTGGATGTCCAGGTGACCGCGACCGACAGCGTGGCCGCTACCGGCAGCACGGCCGGCAGCCTCTCCGCTTCGGATGTTTTCCGCATTTCAGTCAGCCATGGCAATGAAGGCGTGGGCAATGGGAAAGATGCGCCGCCACCCGGTCACGACCGCAACACCAATGACGGTGGCGGCACTGCGCCGGGGCGTCCTGGTTCAAAAGGCGGCAACGGGCACCCGTCAGCCTCTGCGAAGCATCCGCAAGAACAAGAACCTCATGACCGTTCTTCCGATGCGAAAAAGCACAAGGACGATACCCCGCAGCAGGACACCGGGGATTCCGGCAGCCAGCGCACGGACGAATTGATCCGCACCTGGTTCGAGGAGGAAAGCACAAGCGAACGGTATTCGTCTTTTAGCACGCTGGATCGGCATGGCGCTTGGGGAGGCCAGGTTGACCGGCAGGTAAAACGGAATGTTGACAGGGGTATCTCCGGGGATGTCAGCTCGGAATGGGAACGGATGAATGCGCAACTCAAAAAGCACCTGGAACAAAGCGGGGGTGACGACGCCCACTTTTCTGAGTCCGGCACGGGTTCGAGATCGTTCGGCCTTTTCGGTTCGGGCGGCCAACAGGGCATCCCCCAGTTGGGTACGGGCAACGGCCAGCAATTGAAGGCGCTCGCGGGACTCAAGGAGGGGTTGGAACGGCTGGGGTGTTGAAATATGTTGTAGAGCTTGCTGGCATTAACTCGAAAATTGGCGGAAAGTCATGGTGTTGCCGAGAAATTGCTGAAAGGTTATCAGGCACACATCGGCAAATACAGGGTAGGGCTATCCGGCGGGTAAGATAATAGCTATCGGTTGCGGGGCTGGAAACTCCTGCGCATGCAGCTCATTGACTGACTGCACTTATTGGGGTTGAGCAATAGGGGCATTCAAGGGTAGAATGCGGCACTTTTTTTAGGAGAGCAAAACCAATGGCTATTACTGCCGCGCAAAAAGCGCAAATCGTTACCGATTTTCAACGTGCCAAGAGCGACACGGGTTCCCCCGAAGTTCAAGTGGCCTTGATCACTGCACGCATTACTTATTTGACACAACATTTCAAAGACAACGCCAAGGATCACCACTCCCGGCGCGGTCTGCTGCGCTTGGTTAGCCGCCGCCGCAAGTTGCTCGATTACCTCAAGAGCCAGAATGACGCGGGCTATCGCGCACTGATCCAACGCCTGGAAATTCGTAAGTAACAGGTTTGCATCCAGCGGGCCGCTTATGCGGCCCGTGTTGTTTCGCCTTGTCGCAACGTGTGGCGCGATTGCGCGCCATGCTATCCACAGAGAGGTCTATCTTGAGTCACTATAAAAGAACATTAGCATACGGCAATCATCAACTCACGCTGGAAACCGGTGAAATCGCGCGCCAGGCCAGCGGTGCGGTGATGGTCAGCCTGGGCGATACCATGGTGTTGGTTACGGTGGTTGGCAGGAAAGATGCCAAGCCTGACCAGGATTTTTTCCCGCTTACTGTGGATTATCAGGAAAAAACTTATGCTGCGGGCAAGATTCCCGGCAGTTTTTTCAAGCGCGAAGGCCGCCCGAGCGAGAAGGAAATCCTGACTTGCCGTTTGATCGATCGTCCGTTACGCCCTCTATTCCCGGAAAGTTTTTACAACGAAGTGCAGATCGTCGCCACGGTGATGTCTTCGGATAGCGAGATCGATTCCGATATTCCTGCGATGATCGGCGCGTCTGCCGCGCTGGCGCTGTCCGGCATTCCGTTCGATGGCCCGATCGCCGCAGCGCGCGTGGGCTATGCCAACGGCCAGTATCTGCTCAACCCGACCGCGACGGAATTGCTGACTTCACAGATGGATCTGGTGGTTGCCGGCACCGAACGCGCCGTGCTGATGGTGGAATCCGAAGCGCAGCAATTGCCCGAAGACGTGATGCTCGGCGCGGTGATGTTCGGCCACGAACAAATGCAAGTGGTGATCCAGGCGATCAATGAGATGGCCGATGCAGTCGGCGCGCCTGCCTGGGACTGGGCTGCGCCTGCCAAGGATGAAGCGCTGATTGCCAGCATCGCCGAACTGGCTGATGCTCCGCTGCAACAGGCTTATGCGATCCGTTCCAAGCAAGCGCGCACCGATGCGGTGAACGCGATCCGCGACAAGGTGATGGCGGCTGTCATTACGCCGGAATCCGCTCCCGGACAGAAGAACCACGTCAATGATTTGTTCAGTGCGCTGGAAGCCAAGATTGTACGCGGGCAAATCCTGAGCGGCGAGCCGCGCATCGATGGCCGCGACACCCGTACCGTGCGCCAGATCACCATCCGCAACGGCGTATTGCCGCGCACCCACGGTTCCTCGTTGTTCACCCGCGGCGAAACGCAGGCCATCGTGGTGGCGACCCTGGGCAGCATGCGCGATTCCCAGAAGATCGACGCGCTGCAAGGCGAATATATCGACCGCTTCATGCTGCATTACAATTTCCCGCCTTATTCGACCGGTGAAACCGGCCGCGTGGGTACGCCAAAACGCCGCGAAATCGGCCATGGCCGTCTGGCCAAGCGCGCGCTGGCTGCGGTGTTGCCCAGCGAAGAAGATTTCGGCTACGCGATCCGCGTGGTGTCGGAAATAACCGAATCGAACGGTTCCAGCTCGATGGCTTCGGTATGCGGCGGCTGCTTGTCGCTGCTGGATGCCGGTGTGCCGCTCAAGGCGCATGTCGCGGGTATCGCGATGGGCCTGATCAAGGAAGGCAATCGCTTCGCGGTGCTGACCGATATTCTCGGCGATGAAGATCACCTGGGCGATATGGACTTCAAGGTGGCCGGCAGCGAAACCGGTATCACCGCGCTGCAAATGGATATCAAGATCAACGGCATCACCCGCGACATCATGCAGGCTGCGTTGACCCAGGCCCGCGAAGGCCGCATGCACATACTCGGCTTGATGAAGCAATCCATGCCGGAGGCGCGCACTGAAGTTTCCGAATTTGCGCCGCGCATGATCAAGATGAAGATCAACCCGGAAAAAATCCGCGATGTGATCGGCAAGGGCGGGGCGGTTATCCGTGCCTTGACCGAAGAAACCGGTACGACCATCGATATCGACGACAGCGGCAACATTACTATTGCCTGTGTGAGCGGTGAGGCGGGCGAGCTGGCCAAGAAGCGCATCGAAGATATCGTGGCGGACGTGGAAGTCGGCAAGATTTACGAAGGCCCGGTGGTCAAGCTGCTCGATTTCGGTGCGCTGGTAAATGTGTTGCCGGGCAAGGACGGCTTGCTGCACATTTCTCAAATCGCCCATGAGCGCGTTAATGCAGTATCGGATCACCTCAAGGAAGGCCAGATTGTGCGTGTGAAGGTGCTGGAAGTGGACGACAAGGGACGCATGAAGCTGAGCATGAAGGTCTTGCTGCCTTTACCGGAGGCCGCTCCGGCCACCGCTGCCGAATAAGTTGTTCCTTCATTAAAAAAGCCCCGCCAAAACTGGCGGGGCTTTTTTGTTTCGATTCAATTTCAAAAGCCAAGCAAGCAAGGTAAGAAGGTAGGGGTGTGATTTATCGCGCCATTTTTCTGATGCAACAATAAATCGCGCCCCTACGATATTCCACGTTTATTTCGCGATCTGTTTCTCGCGGATTTCGTCCAAGGTCTTGCAGTCGATACACAGGGTGGCGGTCGGCCTTGCTTCAAGACGGTTCAAACCAATTTCGATACCGCAATTATCGCAGTAGCCATAATCATCCGCATCAATCTTGGCGAGCATCTCATTGATTTTTTTGATGAGTTTGCGCTCGCGGTCGCGGTTGCGCAGTTCCAGACCCATATCCGATTCTTGCGTGGCGCGGTCATTCGGGTCGGCAAATACCGTTGCCTCATCCTGCATGGTGTGTACGGTACGATCAATGTCCTCACCCAAGCCAGCTTTGATGTCGTTCAAAATTTGGCGGAAATGGTCGAGTTGCTTGGGGTTCATGTACTCCTCGCCCTTCTTGGCTTTGTAAGGAGCAACGGGTTTGTGTGGCTGTACCGGCATTACATTTCTCCAACGGGATAAAAATTAAAGTTCGCTTTAATACCAGAAAGCGCCCGTTCATGCAAATAAATAAGACCCAGAATAAGGCCAAGAAACCGCCTAACCGGCTGCCAGCAATAGAAATAGACTCGGGCGTTTATTCAGTTGCGGCATGGGTTGCGATTTCCATTGGGCGATGGAGCGCGTCTGGATCGATTCGCCGGGCAAGGTAATATCGGTGGCGACGCACAGCAGCGTCTGCGGGCGGCAGTGGGCGAGCAGGGCGCCGAACATCTTTTCATTGCGGTACGGTGTTTCGATAAATAGCTGGGTTTGTTTGCGCCTTGCCGATTCGGCTTCCAGCGCCGCAATCGTCTTGCTCCTTTCCGCCTCTCCGATGGGCAGGTAGCCGTGAAAGGCGAAGCACTGGCCATTCAGGCCGGAAGCCATCAATGCCAGCAAAATCGAGGAGGGGCCGACCAGCGGCACGACCCGGATGCCGTTGCGGTGCGCCAGATTGACCAAATCCGCACCCGGGTCGGCGATGCCCGGACAACCCGCTTCTGAAATGATGCCGACATCTTCTCCGGCCAGCAGCGGCGCGAGCAGTTCAGCCAAATCCTCAGGGGCGGTGTGCTCGTTGAGCGTGTCAAAATGCAGCGACTGGATCGGCTGTTCGGGTTTGAGCGCGGAAAGGAATTGCCGCGCGGTCTTGGGCTGCTCCACCACGAAATGCCGCAGCTTGCGCGCGATGTCGATGACGTGTTGCGGCAGCACCTGCCCGGCAGGGGTGTCGCCCAGCGTGCAGGGAATGAGGTAAAGCGTGCCAGATATATTGGCTGTGGGTGTATGGGTCATTTGAGTTAAAACAAGTGGACGTTTTCGCGGCGCAGCATTGCTATCAGCAGAATCAACGGCAGGCCGATCAGCGCATTGGGGTCATCGCCGGTCATTTTGCTCATCAGCGCGATGCCCAGCCCCTCGGATTTTGCGCTGCCGGCACAGTGATAGGGTTGTTCCCTGAGCAAGTAGCCCTCAATCTCCGCATCGCTGAGATCGCGCAGAGTGACGTGGTTTTCCGCCACTTCGGCCTGCATATTGCCGGTCTTGCTGTTCAACAGCGCCAGCGCAGTATAGAAACAGGTGGTCTTGCCGCGCATCGCGCGCAGTTGTTTGACCGCATTGTCGTGCGTGAGCGGCTTGCCGAGTTGCCGGCCTTCCAGCAGCGCGACTTGGTCGGAGCCAATAATCAGTGCATTAGGGTATTTGGCCGCCACGGCGCGAGCCTTTTCTTGCGCGAGGCGCAGCGAGGTGGCACGCGCCGGTTCATCCAGCAGGGGGGTTTCGTCCACATCGGGCGCAGCGGTCTCGAACGGTAATTGGAGCCGTTTCAGGAGTTCGCTGCGGTAAATGGAGGTCGAGGCGAGGACAAGCAACTGAGAATTCAACGATATTCCTTAGGATTTTTGCCATGACTTTTGACACGGAGCGGCGAAAAATATATCATGCGCGCCTCATGTACGCACGGCCTTTCATCGATAGCCTGGATTTTGCCAGAAATGGCCAGCAAATAAATGGTGAAGTGCCGATTGTCGAGCTGCCACGTTTGCTGGATGTGCTGGAGAATTCGCAGGGAGCTTTGAGCTACGCGGTACGCGGCGGCTTGGATAAGCTGGGCAATCACCTGCTGGATGTCAGCATCACCGGGAACTGCCGGTTGCGTTGCCAGCGCTGCCTCGGTGCGATGGAGCATGCGGTACGGATCGATACGCGGCTGTTGTTGCGCGATCAGGCCAGTCTGGATGCGCTGGACGACAACGTTGCAGGCGGTGAGGAAGAAGAATTTGACAGCATTCTAGCGGATGCGCATCTGGATGTGCTGGACTTGCTGGAAGAAGAAATTTTGTTAAGCCTGCCCATCGCTCCCAAGCATGAGTTGGGCGCTTGCCAGGCGGCAGGTGGCGGGAATGAGCACGAGGAAGAAAAAAATCCTTTTGCGGTTTTGGCGAAATTGAAGCGCAATGCATAATTAAGCGGTTTTATTCAGGGTTTTATTAAGGTTTTATTTAGGAGGCAACATGGCAGTTCAACAGAATAAAAAATCCCCATCCAAGCGCGGCATGCACCGCGCCCACGATTTTTTGACCAACCCGGCAACGGCGATTGAGCCGACGACGGGCGAAAATCATTTGCGTCACCACATCAGCCCAAGCGGCTTTTACCGTGGCAAAAAGGTAGTCAAGATCAAGGGCGAGTAAGCTCTTAAGCTACGCAGCCGGCCATCATGGCCGGCTGCGTTTTCTTTTCTATTCCTGCTTTTTTCTATCAAGGGATCGCTTAGTGGACGTCACATTGGCCATAGACGCGATGGGAGGCGACCATGGCACGACGGTCACCGTCCGCGCCGCGGTCGATTATCTGAAGCATTCTCCCGGCGATACCATCATTCTGGTGGGTATCCCCGATGCCATCGAATCCGAGCTGCACACCCTGGGCGTGCAGACGAGTACCCATTTGCGCATTCATCCCGCCAGCGAAGTGGTGGGGATGGACGAGTCGCCGCAATCCGTATTGCGCGGCAAAAAAGATTCCTCGATGCGCGTCAGCATCAATCTGGTCAAGAGCGGCGAGGCACTGGCCTGCGTCAGCGCAGGCAATACCGGCGCGCTGATGGCGACGGCGCGTTACGTGCTGAAAACCATCCCCGGCATCGACCGCCCCGCGATCGCCTCGTATCTGCCGACCAAAAAAGGCCAGATCTGCATGCTCGATCTGGGCGCCAACACCGATTGCTCCGCCGAACATTTGCTGCAATTCGCGCTGATGGGTTCCACGCTGGTCACCGCGCTGGAGCACAAACCTAACCCCAGCATCGGCCTGCTGAATATCGGCAGCGAAGACATCAAGGGCAACGAAGTGGTCAAGCAGGCCGCCGAATTGCTGCGCGCCAGCGACCTGAATTTCTACGGCAACGTCGAAGGCAACGACATCTTCAAGGGCACCACCGACGTCGTGGTGTGCGACGGTTTCGTCGGCAATGTCGCGCTCAAGACCACCGAAGGGCTGGCGCAGATGCTGGGAGGGTTCCTGCGCGAAGAATTCAGCCGCAACCTATTCACCAAGCTCGCCGCAGTGGTGGCGATGCCGGTGCTCAAGGCCTTCAAGCACCGGGTCGATCATCGCCGCTACAACGGCGCGAGCTTCCTCGGCCTGAAGGGCATCGTGGTGAAGAGCCACGGCTCGGCGGATGCCTACGGCTTCCGTTGCGCCATCGAGCGCGCCGCCGAGGAGGCGCGCGAGGGCATGCTGCGGCATATCAGCGAGCATATCGAGAAGTGGCATCACGAGCGTCAAAACACAGCGCAAGGAGCGGCCTGATGTATTCAAGAATTATCGGCACCGGCAGTTATTTGCCCGCCAAGACGCTGACCAATTTCGACCTGGAAAAGATCGTCGAAACTTCGCACGACTGGATCGTAACGCGCAGCGGCATCGTCGAGCGGCATTTCGCGGCGGACGACGAGATGACCAGCGATCTCGCCTTGCACGCCAGCCGCCGCGCCATTGAAGCGGCGGGGATCAGCGCGGATGAGATTGACATGGTGATCGTTGCGACCACCTCGCCGGACAAGATGTTCCCCAGCACCGCCTGTATCCTGCAAGACAAACTCGGCATCAGGAATTGCGGCGCGGCATTCGACATGCAGGCGGTATGCGGCGGCTTCGTCTATGCGCTGAATACCGCCGATCTGTACATACGCGGCGGGCAGGCCAAGACCGTGCTGGTGGTCGGCGCGGAAGTGCTGTCGCGCATGCTGGATTGGACTGACCGTACCACCTGTGTGCTGTTCGGCGACGGCGCGGGCGCGGTAGTGCTGCAAGCCAGCGAAGCACCGGGAATTGTCGCCAGCAAACTGCACGCCGATGGCAGCCATCGCGACATGCTGAAGGCCGATGGCAGCATCCGCAACGGCGAAGTGCAGGGCGACCCGTTCATCAAGATGGATGGCAAGGCGGTGTTCAAGTTCGCCGTCAAGGTGTTGAGCGAAGTGGTCGAGGAAGTGCTGGCGGAAAATAAGCTGCAAGGCTCGGACATCGCCTGGCTGGTGCCGCACCAGGCCAACATCCGCATCATGGAAGCCACCGCGAAAAAGCTCGGCTTGAGCATGGATAACGTGGTGGTCACCGTCGCCCATCACGGCAACACCTCGGCGGCCTCGATCCCGCTGGCGCTGGACACCGCGGTGCGCGACGGGCGCATCAAGGCGGGGCAGAACATTCTGCTGGAAGCCGTGGGCGGCGGGTTTACCTGGGGCGCCGTTCTCATCAAGTGGTAGTTTTCGGTTGCCTTTAGAAATTTGTTTTGCGGGATGAAGCGCAAGGAGCTGCACAGCGAACGACGAGGCATATCAGATTGATAGACGAGGAGTGAGCGAGCACGCGACGCCGCGATTCGCCCGCAAAACAGATTTATAGAGGTAACCATGACTAAATTCGCATTCGTATTTCCCGGCCAAGGCTCGCAATCGCGCGGCATGATGAACGGTTACGCCGATTTTCCCGCAGTGCGCGACACCTTCGCCGAAGCCTCCGATGTGTTGAAACAAGACCTGTGGCAACTGGTCGCCGAAGGCAGCGACGCCGACCTGAACGCCACCGTGAACACACAGCCGATCATGCTCGCTGCGGGCGTGGCCGTGTACCGCGCCTGGCAGTCGCAGGGTGGCGCAACTCCGGCGATGCTGGCGGGGCACAGCTTGGGCGAATACACCGCGCTGGTCGCCGCCGGCGCGTTGCGTTTTGCCGATGCGCTGCCGCTGGTGCGTTTCCGTGCGCAATGCATGCAGCAGGCCGTGCCGGAAGGGGTGGGCGGCATCGCCGCAATCCTCGGCCTGGATGACGACACGGTGCGCGCCGTGTGCAGCGAAGCGGCGCAGGGCGAGGTGCTGGAAGCGGTGAATTACAACTCTCCCGCCCAAGTGGTGATCGCCGGCAACCGCGCGGCGGTCGAGCGCGGCATGGAACTGGCCAAGGCCAAAGGTGCGAAGCGCGCGATCATGCTGCCGATGAGCGTTCCGTCGCATTGCCAGTTGCTCAAGGGCGCGGCGGAGCAGTTGCGCGGCTATCTCGCCGATGTCGCGGTGCAGGCACCCATCATTCCGGTATTGCACAACGCCGATGTCGCGGCTTACAGTGACGGCGCGGCGATCAAGGATGCGCTGGTGCGCCAGCTGTATTCGCCGGTGCGCTGGGTCGAAACCGTGCTGGAATTCGGCAAGCAGGGCATTACCCACAACGCCGAATGCGCGCCGGGCAAGGTGCTGGCAGGCCTGAACAAACGCATCGACGCCAACCAGCAGGCTTTGGCCATCAACGACGGCGAAGCGCTGAAGCTGGCTTTGGCTGCACTCGCATAACCGGTTTTCGTAGGTTGGGTTAGCAGTTTCACCGCGTAACCCAACAGCCTTTTTTAATGATGTTGGGTTACGCTGCGCTAACCCAACCTACTGACACTCGCATAAGGAGCGCAACATGACACTACTCGGACAAATTGCACTGGTAACCGGCGCCAGCCGTGGCATCGGCCAGGCCATCGCGCTGGAACTCGGCAGGCACGGCGCGACCGTGATCGGCACGGCCACCAGCGACGCAGGCGCGCAGTCCATCAGCGCCTATCTGGATGCGGCGGAGATCAAGGGCGCGGGCATGGTGCTGAACGTCAACGATGCCGCGCAAACCGACCATATGCTGGGCGAACTGCGCAAGCAGTTCGGCGAAATCTCGATCCTGGTGAACAACGCCGGCATCACCAAGGACAACCTGCTGGCGCGCATGAGCGACGAGGAGTGGGACGAGGTGCTGACGACCAACCTCAAATCGGTGTTCCGCCTCAGCCGCGCCGTGCTGCGCGCGATGATGAAGGCCAGAGGCGGGCGCATCATCAGCATCGGGTCGGTGGTCGGCAGCATGGGCAACCCCGGCCAAGCCAACTACGCCGCCTCCAAGGCAGGCATGATCGGCTTCACCAAGTCCCTCGCGCAGGAGATCGGCAGCCGCAACATCACCGTGAACTGCATAGCCCCCGGCTTCATCGACACCGACATGACCCAGGGCCTCGGCGAAGAACAGCGCGCCAAGCTGGTCGAGCATGTGCCGCTGAAACGCCTCGGCCAGCCCGCCGACGTCGCTGCCGCCGTAGCCTTCCTCGCCGGCCCCGGCGCGGCCTACATCACCGGCGTCACGCTGCATGTGAACGGCGGGATGTACATGGAGTAGGAGTGTTGCTACCGCTACGAACCCGCCTTAAGTGAATAGCTGGTTTCGACTGAGCCGACTTTCAGTTCTCTTATCAGCGGTCGTTTGACCAACTGGTACACTAATAAAAAAGACTCGGTTCTTCTTTACTGTGATTCGAGTCATTCCGCTGATCTGGGAAATGGTGCTAAATGGACGAAAACGATATTGCCTCGCACAAGAAGGCCTTAAGCGATGAGGTGCTTCGCAATATTGGCCGCAATGTGTTGCTGTTTCAGCAAATCGAAGCCATGCTGAAATTCCTGCTCGCTAATCACTGCGTTAACGGCACCACAGCTGATATCGTGGAGCGCAAAAAGCAGCGGTCTGAACAGGTTCAGAAGCAAACGATGGGAACGCTGGTCGGGCAGTACTCTGACGACATTCTGTCAGATGCTGGTGAGCCGACCCATGAGCCTGAAGATGTCACCCAAGCTTGGATGTCGTTCACCTTCACAATAACTGGCGATATCGATTTCTACGAGTCCGTGCGTGCCGACATGCAACAGATGGTGGATGAACGTAACAAACTGATCCATCACTTTTTGCCTAGGTGGCAACCGGACTCGGTTGAACACCTAACGTCGGCAGCCCTTTACCTCGAGCAACAGCGCGAAAAGGTGTTACCAATTTTAGAACACCTTAAGTCTGTCACAGAGTCTATGCAGAAAACTCATCGGATGATGGCTTCTGACGAGATTGCGTGCCAATTTGAATTGCTATTTCTACAACATAGTCCACTCGTGGCCTTGCTGCTGGATATAGCAAGCCAGAAGGGTCGCACTGATGGCTGGACTTATCTTGCACATGCTGGTCGGCTCGCACACATTCATGAGTCAGATGCGGTGATGCACATGAAAGAGAGATACGGTCATTCGACTCTCAAACGATTGCTGATAGCCTCAGAACTTTTCGATGTGCGGGATGAGCCTTTGCCGAATGGAGGTTTTCGTACTATCTATCGAGAGAAGAAGATTTTGAGGCACTAAGCGAGCGTCATGGAATGCATCGCCAAAAGCTGACGGTTGCCACATACTGCTTGGCACCAAGCAGCCCTAGCTCGTGTAGGTACGGCTGGGGGTAAATTTGTGTGGGACGTTAGACGCATCTACACCGCACCATCCAAACTCATTTCCAGCCTGCGTAGGGTGCAATAAGCGTAGCGCATTGCACCGGATGAAACACACATGCGGCGCAATGCCCGTTGCCCTTCGACAAGCTCAGGACAGGGTTATTGCGCCCTACGGTTGGAGGTAAGCATCTAAACCGCTTCTTCCAGACTCATCTCCAACTCCAGCCAGCTTTCTTCCAGTTCCGCGACTTTGCTTTCCAGTCGTTCGCGCCGCACGTTGAGGTCGGCGATGAAGTCGCTGCTGCATTCAGTATAGGTGGCCGGATCGCCTAACTGGCGGTTGATCTCGGTCAGTTCGGTTTGCGCCTTGTTCAGCTCGGTTTCGAGCTTGGTTCGTTTCGACAGCAGCGCCTTGCGATTCGGCTTGGGCGCGGCTTTCTGGAGGGGTTTTTCCGGCTTGGCTTGCACCGTTTCGCGCGGGCGACGTGTCTCGATCCACTCTTTGTAATCTTCCAGATCGCCGTCGAACAATTTGGCATCGCCGTCGGCGACCAGCCACAGCTCGTCGGCCACGGCGCGAATCAAACTCCGGTCGTGTGACACCAGTACCACCGCGCCGGTGTATTCCTCCAGCGCGATGGTGAGGGCGTCGCGCATGTCGAGGTCGAGGTGGTTGGTCGGCTCGTCGAGCAGCAGCAGGTGCGGCTTTTGCCAGGCCAGCAGCGCGAGCGCGAGGCGGCTCTTTTCGCCGCCGGAGAAGCTCGCTACCGGGCGGTCTTCGTCGTTGCCGGCCAGGCCGAAGCGGCCGAGGAAGGTGCGCAGCGCCAGCGTGGTTTCCTTCGGCGCGAGCCGTTCCATGTGCTGTAGCGGGGTGGCCGCGCTGTCGAGGTTTTCCAGTTGGTGCTGGGCGAAGTAGCCGATGCGGATGTCGGGGGTGATCTCCAGCTTGCCCGAAGTGGGCGCGAGTTCGCCGACCAGCAGCTTGATGAGGGTGGATTTGCCCGCGCCGTTCGGCCCGAGCAGCGCGATGCGCGCGCCGCTGCGCAGCACCAGATCGATGTTCTGGAACAGCTTCTTGTCGCCATAGGCGAAGCCCATGTTTTCGGCGCGCAGCAGCAGGTCGGGGCTGCGTTCCGGCGCTTCGATTTCCAGCTCGAAATGGCCGTCGGCGACATGCGCCGGGGCGATGCGCGTGAGCCGCTCCAGCGCCTTGACGCGGCTTTGCGCCTGTTTGGCCTTGGTCGCCTTGGCGCGGAAGCGGCGCACGAAGTCTTCCAGATGCGCGATCTTCGCCTGTTGCGTCTGGAACGCCTGATTCTGCTGGGCGATTTTTTCGGCGCGGGCGCGCTCGAAGTCGTCGTAATCGCCGGCATAACTGTCGATCACGAGGTCGTGCACGTGCGCGATGCGGTTGACGGTGGCGTTGAGGAATTCGCGGTCATGCGACACCAGCAGGATGCTGCCGGGGTAGCGCGACAAATATTGCTCGAGCCAGAGGATCGCTTCGAGGTCGAGGTGGTTGGTCGGCTCGTCGAGCAGCAGCAGATCGGCGCGGTGCATCAGCGCGCGCGCCAGATTCAGGCGCATGCGCCAGCCGCCGGAGAAACTGGTCACCGGGCGCGCCAGCGAGTCGCTGGCGAAGCCCAGCCCGCTCAGCAGTTGCGCGGCGCGCGCCGGGGCGCCGTAGCCGTCGATGGCCTCGAACTGGTGCTGGGCCTCGAACCACGCCGCGTCGTGATTATCCCTTGCCAGGATTTTTTCCAGTTGGCGCAACTGCAAGTCGCCGTCGAGCACGAACTCCAGCGCGGGCTGGCCGGAACTGGCGATCTCCTGTTCGACATAGGCGATGGTCTTGCCGCTTTGCAGCGAGACCTCGCCGCCGTCGGGTTTGAGTTCGCCGCGTATCAGGCGGAACAGCGTGGATTTGCCGCAGCCGTTCTTGCCAACCAGCCCGATGCGCTGGTTGGCGAACGCCTGCAAATTCGCCTGCTGGAACAGCGGTATGCCGCCCTGCAGGTAAGTCAGATTCTGGATATTGAGCATGGCGCAATGATAACAGAGGGCTTCGTTCACTTGCCTTGAAAAGCCCGCGATTGATGAATTTTGCGACGGTATGCGCTGGCTGTGTTGATCGATTAAAGTTTGCAGAAAAATCAATAACTTTTTGGAGCGCGGGCATCCTGCCCGCATCGCAATCATCGCTCAAAATTATGATGGGAGTATGTAAATCTGCGGGCAAGATGCCCGCGCTCCCAGAAGAAGCAACAGCCTTGACTAACCCGATGCGCCATGCGAAGGTTCGGCATCATGGAAACCAATACCGACATTGTCAAACTGGTGCAGGGCGTAGGCGGGCTGGTCACGCTGCCGGATGTGTTCATCCGCATCAACCAGCTGGTCGAAGACCCGAACAGCAATATCGCCGACATCGCCAGGGCGGTGAGCCAGGACCCTTCGTTCACCGTGCGCCTGCTGCGGGTGGCCAATAGCCCGTTCTACGGATTTTCCTCGACCATCGAGACCGTCGCCAAAGCCGTTTCGGTGATCGGCACCAGCCAGATCCGCAATCTGGCGCTGTCGATGTCTGTCGCGCGCACTTTTGCCGGTTTGCCCAACAATCTGGTGTCGATGGACAACTTCTGGCGCCACAGCCTGTATTGCGCGCTGACCGCGCGCATCTTGGCCAGACAGGCGCGCAAGTGCGACCCGGAAGCGGTATTTACGGCGGGGCTGCTGCACGACATCGGCGAGCTGATCATTTTCAATCGCCTCCCCGAGCAGGCCAAGGAGGCTTTGTTGCTGGTGCTGGATCAAATGGACGATCTGCCGGTATATCAGGCCGAACGGCAGGTCATCGGCTTCGACCACGCGCAGGTGGGCGGCGAACTCGCGCGCCAGTGGAATCTGCCCCCGTTGCTGGAGGAGTGCATCGCCTATCATCACTCCATCGGCGAGGCAAAACGCCATCCCCGGGAAACCGCGCTGGTGCATCTGGCCAATATCCTCGCGCAAATGGCGGAACTGGACACGCTGAACAGCGACGACGTTTCACCCATCGACCCGCATGCCTGGGAGCTTACCGGCCTCGACGAAGCCGTCATCGAGCTGGTGGTGCGCGAGGCGCAGGAAGAAATCGTCGAGGCCGAAAAGCTGTTTCTCGGCAATTAACCCGCCTCGTTTTTACAGAATCGACATCATGGCTATTTCCCCCATTCCGCGTCCTTCCCTTGCCTTGCCGGGATTCGAACATGTCCGGCGAAACTGGAATAACACTTACGGGACTTATGCTGCGCGCCTCCTTCCCGGCGAGTATTACGTCACGATCAACAACGAGGGGGTCTATACCACGCTCGGTTCGTGCATTTCCGCCTGCATCCGCGACCGGGTTACCGGCGTCGGCGGCATGAACCATTTCATGCTGCCCGCTTCCGCCGATGCGGACGGCTGGAGATCGACCAGCCTGAGTGCAGCCACACGCTATGGCAATTTCGCGATGGAGCATCTGATCAACGTGATCCTGAAAAACGGCGGCCAGCGCCAGAACCTGGAAGTCAAACTTTTCGGCGGCGGGCGTATCTTGCAAAATATGACCGATGTCGGGATGCGCAATATCATCTTCGTCCGCGACTACATCGAGACCGAAGGACTCAGGGTGATAGCGGAGGATGTGGGGGATATCTACCCGCGCATGGTGGTTTATTTTCCCGCCACCGGGAAAGTGCGCGTAAAACGGCTGCGCTCCCTGCACAACAACACCATCGCGGAAGAAGAAATTCGTTACCTCAGCACCGTTGAAAGCAAGCCGGTGGGCGGCGACATCGAGTTGTTCTGACGCTGCGCCATCCTGTTGCATGAACATCAAGGCAGTCCAATGCCGAAGGACTTGTTATCATGTCGTCCTCAAACTTAAATTCCCAATAAACAGGATCGCATATGGCCAAGCCAAACTACACGTATGAAAAACGGCAGAAAGAGATTGCCAAGAAAAAGAAGCAGGAGGAAAAACGGCTGAAGAAGGCTGCACCCCAGGACGAGCAGCCTCAGGAGGATTCGACTCAGCCGCCTGCCGATGAAAAGGCCGCTACCTGACCGGCCAGTTCGAATAAGCTCCTTAAATTCGCCATGAGCCAAAAAACCCCTTTCGCGCCGCAGCCCGGCGAACGCAAGCTGACGCTGAACGAACTGCTGCACTGGCTGGCGCAGGACGGCATGGTGTCGCCGGCGGAAACGGAGAAACTGGACAGGAACCGCAAGGCCGACCATTCCAATTTGCATCCGCTGGTGATCATCGGCGAGCAGAAATGGCGCAGTTTGCTGGCACCCGGCAAACCGCTCAGCGTTGAATTCCTGACCGAATGGCTGGCGGCGCGTATCGGCATGCCGTATTTTCATATCGATCCGCTGCAACTGAATTTCGGCGGGATCGCCAATATCGTTTCCAAGTCTTATGCCGAGCGGCTCAAGATCATGCCGGTCAAGGTCGGCGAGGGCGAGGTGACCATCGCCACCGCCGAACCGTTCCTTACCGATTGGGTGGCGGACCTGGAGCGCATCCTCAACCTGAAAATCAAGCGGGTGCTGGCCAGTCCGCTCGATATCAACCACTACCTGCCGGAAATCTACAGCCTCGCCAACTCGGTGCAACTCGCCAGCAAAGCCAGGGCGGGGCAGGCCATCGGGGTGCAGAATTTCGAACAACTGGTCGAGCTGGGCAAAAACAAAAATCTGGATGCCAACGAGCAGCATGTGGTGACGCTGGTGGACTGGCTGTTCAAATACGCATTCGAGCAGCGCGCCAGCGACATCCACCTGGAGCCGCGCCGCGACATCGGCATCGTGCGCTTCCGCATCGACGGCGTGCTGCACGAGGTCTATCAGCTTCCCGCCACGGTCACCAACGCCATCACCAACCGCATCAAGCTGTTGGGGCGCATGGACATGGTGGAGAAGCGCAGGCCGCAGGATGGGCGTATCAAGACAGTCAGCGCGGATGGCGACGAGGTCGAATTGCGCCTTTCCACCATGCCGACGGCCTTTGGCGAGAAGCTGGTGATGCGGATTTTCGACCCGGAAATCCTGGTGAAGAATTTTACCGACCTCGGTTTTTCGCGCGAACAAACCGCGCTGTGGAACGACTGGACGCGCCAGCCCAACGGCATCATCCTGGTGACCGGCCCGACCGGCTCCGGCAAGACCACCACGCTGTATTCCACGCTGAAGCAGATCGCCACGCCGGAAGTGAATGTCTGCACGGTGGAAGACCCGATCGAGATGATTGAGCCGGCGTTCAACCAGATGCAGGTGCAGCACAACATCGGCCTGAACTTCGCCGACGGCGTGCGCACCCTGCTGCGGCAAGACCCGGACATCATCATGGTGGGCGAAATCCGCGACGTGGAGACCGCCGAAATGGCGATCCAGGCGGCGCTCACCGGGCATCTGGTGCTGTCGTCGCTGCATACCAACGATGCGCCTTCCGCCATCACGCGCCTGCTCGAGCTGGGCGTGCCTGCCTATTTGCTCAATTCGACGCTGCTGGGGGTGATGGCGCAACGTCTGGCGCGCACCCTGTGCCCGCACTGCAAAACAAAAGGCGAGATCAGCGACGAGACTTGGCAGGAGCTGGTGCATCCTTGGAAAGCCACCAAACCTGCGCAGGTCTACGTCGCCACCGGCTGCCTCGAGTGCCGCATGACCGGCTATCGCGGGCGCACCGGCATCTACGAGATGCTGCCGCTCAGCGCGGAAATGAAAAAGCTGGTGGTCGGGGATGCCGAACTCGCCAAGATCAAGGCATTGGCGCAACGCGAGGGCATGAAGCCGCTGCGCCTGAGCGGGGCGGAGAAAGTCGCGGCAGGGCTGACCACGGCGGAGGAAATAATCAAAATCGCGCCGCCGCTTGATTAGGGTACGTTTTTATCATTCCTGCCCGAAGGCAGGAATCCAGACTAATCAAATGGATGGATGCGGAATCGGGTCTGGGTTAGTGATTTTTAGTGGTTTCCATTTGGAATTTTTGGCAATTTTGATACAATGCCGCAGTTTTTTTGAAACTTAAACAGGGTGGGAGATAAAGATGTCTATTGAACAACGCGTTAAAAAAATCGTTGCCGAGCAACTTGGCGTGAACGAATCGGAAGTCAAGAACGAGTCTTCTTTCGTCAATGATCTGGGTGCGGATTCTCTGGATACCGTTGAGCTGGTAATGGCTCTGGAAGAAGAGTTCGAATGCGAAATCCCCGATGAAGACGCAGAAAAAATCACCACCGTGCAGCAAGCCATTGATTACGTTCTGGCGCATCAAAAATAATTCCTTTCTTTTTTCTGTTTCCCCCCATTAATTTTATTTGGCGGAGTCAGTTTGTCTAAACGCAGAGTTGTCATTACCGGACTGGGGATCATCTCCCCGGTCGGGATCGGGATTCCCGCTGCTTGGCAAAACATTGTCGCGGGAAGGTCTGGAATCACCAAAATCACCCGCTTCGATGCCGGTGCAATGGCCGCGCAGATCGCCGGGGAAGTGAAGGATTTTGATGTCACGCAATTCCTTCCCGCCAAGGATGCGCGTCGCATGGATCGCTTTATCCATTTCGGCCTGGTGGCCGGCATGGAGGCGCTCAAGGATTCCGGGCTGGAAGTTTCCGAGCAAAATGCTGAACGCATCGGCGTCAACATCGGCTCCGGCATCGGCGGTTTGCCGATGATCGAGGAAACGCACACTGATTTTCTGGCCTCCGGGCCGCGCAAAATCTCGCCGTTCTTTATTCCGGGCACCATCATCAACATGATTTCCGGCAATCTATCCGTGATGTACGGATTGAAGGGCCCGAATCTGGCGATGGTTTCCGCCTGCACCACCGGTACGCATTGCATCGGCGAATCGGCGCGCATCATCGAGTATGGCGATGCGGACGTGATGCTTGCCGGCGGGGCCGAAGCGACGATCAGCCCGTTGGCGGTGGGCGGCTTCGGCGCCGCGCGCGCGCTCAGCACGCGCAACGACGACCCTGCTACCGCCAGCCGCCCCTGGGACAAGGATCGCGACGGCTTCGTGATCGGCGAAGGCGCGGGAGTGATGGTGCTGGAAGAATACGAGCACGCCAAGGCGCGCGGAGCGAAGATTTACGCGGAACTGGCCGGCTACGGCATGAGCGGCGACGCTTACCATATCACTTCGCCGAACACCGACGGGCCGAAACGCAGCATGTTGAATGCGTTGCGCAACGCCGGGCTGAACCCGCAGGATGTACAGTACGTCAACGCGCACGGCACTTCGACGCCGATGGGCGACAAGAACGAAACCGACGCGATCAAGCTTGCGTTCGGCGACCATGCCGGAAAACTGGTGGTGAATTCCACCAAGTCGATGACCGGCCATCTGTTGGGCGGCGCGGGCGGAATCGAGTCGATATTCTGCGCGCTGGCGGTGCACCATCAAATTTCACCGCCAACCATCAATATCTTCGAGCAGGACCCGGAGTGCGATCTGGACTACTGCGCGAATACCGCACGCGACATGAAGATCGACGTCGCGGTGAACAACAACTTCGGCTTCGGCGGAACCAACGGTTCTTTAGTGTTCCGCAGGATTTAGCGCTCTACATTCTTAAAAACGGCATTTAAACCACGAAGACCACGAAGGACGTGAAGAAAAACAGTTGGTTGCTCGAAAAATCGACCCGCCAGCAGGTGGATAGCCAACCTTATTCAATCCCATGAAAAATCTTCGTGATCTCTGTGTCTTCGTGGTGAAATGTTTTTTTTCGGTTAATCGCGATGCTGGTCAACGGTGTACCCGGTAACTCGATCAGCATCCGCGATCGCGGATTGCTCTACGGCGACGGGGTGTTCCGCACCCTGCGTGCCGCCCAAGGCAAGGCGCTGCATTGGTCCTTGCATTACCTTAAACTTCAACATGACTGCGCCAAGCTGGGCATAAACTGCCCGGATGAAGCGCTGCTTTGCGCCGAACTGGATCGAGTGCTCGCGCAGCACCCGGACGGCGTGGTGAAGCTGATCGTCACACGCGGCGAAGGCGCGCGCGGCTACACGCCGTCCGCCGATGCGACAGCCACGCGCATCTGGGACTTCTCGCCTTTGCCGGACTACCCGCCTGAATGGACGACACAAGGCATCAAGGCGCATGTATGCAACTTGCGCCTGTCTGTGCAGCCTCGCCTGGCCTGCGTCAAGCACCTCAACCGTCTGGAAAACGTGCTGGCGGCGGCGGAGCTGAACGATGCGCAGTTGCACGGCGAACCAGCAGCCGAGGGGTTGTTGCTGGATGCCGAGGGTCATCTGATCGAAGGCACGCGCAGCAACCTGTTTATGGTGGCGCAAGGGCAGTTGACCACCCCCGATCTGTCGCGTTGCGGCGTGGCAGGGATACAGCGCGGGCGGGTCATGGCGTGGGCGTTGCAGCATGGCGTCACGCTGCATGTGCGCGATGTCGGGCTGGAGGAGGCGCTGCATGCCGACGAGCTGTTTGTCGTGAACAGCGTCATCGGGCTGTGGCCGATACGCGAACTGGGACAACGTCATTGGAGCCATTTCCCGGTTGCCATGCAAGTTTGCCACGGCCTTGACCGGCAGGACGCATGATGCGACGGCTCTTCACCCTGATCATTCTACTGGTGCTGCTCGCTGCGGCAGGGCTGGGCTATTACGCTTACCGCCCGCTGCCGTTGCCCGCCACGCCGTTTGAATTTGAATTGAAGCAGGGCAGCAGCCTGAAGAGAATGGCGCGGGATATGCAGCAGGCTGGCCTGCTGCAACAAGACCAGTTGTTCGTCTGGCTGGTGCGCCTGTTGGGCAAATCAGGGCAGCTCAAGGCAGGCAATTACGCGCTGGAACGCCCGGTTTCGCCGCTGGAATTGCTGGAAATCATCAGCAAAGGCGAGGTGATCCAGCGCCAGATCAGCATCATCGAAGGCTGGACGTTCAGGCAATTGCGCGCCGTGCTGGATGCCAGCCCGGACATCGCCCATGACACCCTGAACCTGACCGACGCGGAAATCCTGCGGCGCATCGGCGCGGCGGAAAGCCACTCGGAGGGGCTGTTTTTTCCCGATACCTACAATTTTGCCGCCGGTAGCAGCGATTTGGCGATCATCAAGCGCGCCTACCACGCCATGCAGCAACGCCTGCAGGAAGCCTGGGCAGGACGCGATGCGGGCTTGCCCCTGCAAACTCCTTATCAGGCGCTGATACTGGCCTCCATCGTCGAGAAGGAGACCGGCACACCGGGCGATCGCGCCATGATCGCCGGCGTGTTCGTGAACCGCCTGCGCAAGGGCATGCTGCTGCAAACCGACCCGACCGTGATCTACGGCCTGGGCGAGAAGTTCGACGGCAACCTGCGCAAGCGCGATTTGCTCGCCGACACCGCTTACAATACCTACACGCGCGGCGGATTGACGCCCACGCCGATCGCCTTGCCGGGCATGGACGCGTTGCAGGCGACCTTGCATCCGGCGCAGACCGACGCGCTATACTTCGTGGCGCGCGGCGATGGCAGCTCGCAATTTTCCAGCAATTTGACTGCGCACAATCGTGCGGTGAATCAATACCAGAAATAACCGCGTTTATGCTGGTAAATCAAAAACATGACTTCAAAACATTCATCAGCCAGCCTGTTGTTAAGCACCAGCCTCTTCGATGGCCTGAATTCCTTCGCTGACATTGAGGCAAAAATTTCCGCGCTCCCCGGCAACAAGGAGCGCGGCGATGCCTTCGAGATATTTGCCGAAGCTTATCTCGCCACCCAAAAAATCGCCCAAGCAAAGGAAGTGTGGCCGTTCGAGGCGGTTCCGCTGGATCAGCGCAAGACCCTTTCGCTCGATACCGGGCGCGACATGGGCGTGGACGGCACTTATCTGACCATTGATGGTGAGCTGCGCGCCTATCAGGTCAAGTTCCGCAGCAACCGTCCATCGCTCACCTGGGATGAGCTTTCCACTTTCATGGGGCTGACCGATCAGGTCAGCCAGCGGGTTCTGTTTACCAACTGCGAGGCATTGCCCAGCCTCATGCAAGACCGCAGCGGTTTTGTCGCCATTCGCGGCAGCGATCTCGACCGCCTCACCGCAGAAGATTTTGAGGCCATGCGGCAATGGCTGCGCAACGGTCAGGTAAAGCTGCCGCGCAAGCGACCGAAGCCACATCAGCAGGAAGCGCTGACAGCGATTTCCAGCGGCTTGACAGAAAACGACCGCGCTACCGTCGTCATGGCCTGCGGCACGGGCAAATCGCTGGTTGCCCTGTGGGCGGCAGAGCAGCACAACTGCAAAACATTGTTGGTGCTGGTGCCGTCACTGGCGCTGGTGCGCCAGTTGTTGCATGAGTGGTTGCGGGAAACTGCTTGGGAGCGATTCACCTTCATGTGCGTCTGCTCCGACCCTACCGTTGCAAAAGGGGCGGATGACCTGATCGTGCATCAGGCCGACCTCGATTTTCCGGTAACGACGGATAGCGCAACCGTCAGCCGGTTTCTCGGCAAGGCTTTTGATGGCATCAAGATTGTCTTTTCCACCTACCAGTCGGCGCAGGTCGTGGCAGAGGGCTTGCCGGTCGGCGCGGATAGAGTAAAGCAGCCGTTTGATCTGGCAATTTTTGACGAAGCCCACAAGACAGCCAGCCGGGAGGGAACCCGCTTCAGCTTTGCGCTGGAAAATGCCAACCTGCCGATCCGCAAGCGGCTGTTCTTCACGGCCACCCCACGCCATTACGATATCCGCAAGAAAGACAAGGAAGGCGACAACACGCTGGTCTATTCGATGGACAGGCCGGAAGTCTATGGCCCGGTCATCCATACCCTGAGTTTTGCCGAGGCCGCAAGGCAAGACATCATCTGCGATTACAAGGTGGTGATCTCGGTGGTGACTTCCGAAATGGTTAATGACCATGTGCTTAAACACGGCGAGGTCATCGTCGAAGGCAATGCCGTCAAGGCGCGCCAAGTGGCCTTGCAGATCGCTCTGCAAAAAGCTGTGGAGAAATACGGCGTGAGCCGCATCTTCACCTTCCACGGATCAGTTGCCGCCGCGCGCTCCTTCACCTCCGACGATGGCGAAGGCATCCGGCACCACCTGCCCGATTTCACCACGCTGCACGTCAGCGGTGAAATGCCCACGGCTCGCCGTGAAGATCGGATGAAAGCTTTCCGCCAGGCAGAAAAAGCCGTGATATCGAATGCCCGCTGCTTGACCGAAGGTGTGGACGTGCCTGCCGTGGACATGGTGGCTTTCATCTCCCCGCGCAAAAGCAAGGTGGACATTGTGCAGGCCACGGGCCGCGCGATGCGCAAATCACCTGGCAAGGAATTCGGTTATGTGATGGTGCCGTTATTTGTCGAGCAGGCCGCCAATGAGTCCATTGAAGAAGCATTGCACCGCACCGGCTTTGACGACATCTGGGATTTGCTCGGCGCAATGCGCGAGCAGGATGACGTGCTCACCGATATTATCCGCCAGATGCGCGAGGACAAAGGCAGGACGGGCGGCTACGACGAAAGCCGGTTCAGCGAGCGCGTGGAAGTGCTGGGGCCGAGCGTGTCGCTGGATACGATACGGGAGTCGATTACGGCGGAGTGCTTGGACTATCTTGGTGTTTCTTGGGATGAACGGTTTGGGGAGTTGGGGGCTTTCGCGGAACGTGAGGGGCATACCAAAGTTCCTCGCGATTATCAAACGGCAGAGGGAAATCGAATCGGCAACTGGGTAAGAACTCAAAGAAAAATGCAAGACAGCCTGTTGCCAGAGCGCAAAGCACGGCTGGAAACATTACCCGGGTGGAGTTGGGATATCTTTTCTGATATGTGGGAAGAAGGATTTCGCTACCTGAAGGAATTTGTAGAACGAGAGGGACATTGTTTAGTTTCTCGACATAAGGTAGCAGATGGGTACCCTCTCGGTCAGTGGGTTGGTGTTCAGCGGAGTACAAAAGACAACATTTCATCGGAACGTAAAGTACGGTTAGAGGCATTACCTGAATGGAGCTGGGACCCTTTTTCAGATATGTGGGAAAAAGGATTTCGCTATTTGAAGGAATTCGTAGAATGTGAGGGACATGCCAAGGTTGCCGCCGATTACAAGACGGCAGATGGATATCGGCTTGGTGTCTGGGTAAGTCGCCAACGAAAAATAAAGGACAGCATATCATCAGAACGCACAGCACAGCTGGAAGCATTGCCCGGTTGGAGTTGGAATCCTTATTCAGATATGTGGGAAGAAGGATTTCGCTATCTGAAAGAATTCATAGAACATGAGGGGCATACCAGGATTGCTAATGATTACAAGATGGCCAATGGATATCGAATCGGTCAGTGGGTACGTGTCCAACGAGAAAGAAAAGAAGGCATGACACTGGAGCGTATAGCACGGCTGGAAGCATTGCCGGGCTGGATTTGGGATATTTTGACAGATAGGTGGGATGAGTGTTTCCTCTATCTAAAAGAATTCGCCAATCAAGAAGGGCATTCCTTGGTTCCTCTGCGTTATAAGGCAACAGATGGATATCAGCTTGGTGTATGGGTACGTCATCAACGAGATGAAAAAAATAACATGTCACCGGAGCGTAAAGCCCAACTGGAGGCATTACCTGGTTGGAGTTGGGACGTTATTGAGGAGCAGTGGGAAAAAGCATTTCGCCACCTAAAAGAATTCGCAGAACGCGAGGGTCATACCAAGGTTCCACAAAACTACAAAACGGCAGATGGATATCGAGTCGGCAGCTGGGTATCGAACAAACGATCAATGAAAGACAGCCTGTCTACAGAACGCAAAGCACAGATGGAAGCTTTACCTGGATGGAGTTGGAATTCTCTTTCAGATAAGTGGGAAGAAGGGTTCCGCCACCTAAAAGAATTCGCAGAACTTGAGGGCCATACTAAGGTTCCACAACGCTACAAAACAGCAGATGGATATCGAGTCGGCAGCTGGGTAAGCACCCAACGAACAAATATAAACAACATATCTTCAGAACGAAAAGCTCGACTGGAAGGATTGCCTGGCTGGCTCTGGCAAATTAAATAAATGATATTTGGATTAATGTTAGCTCATGCTTGTTGCTAGTTTCAGTCATAAAAACAATGAGGGGGAAACATGGAATTGCAAGAAGCGTTTGAACTATCCGGAGTAATTTTGGGTTTGCTCGGTGGTGGCGCAACTATTGTTTTTGGATTTTCAAGCTGGCTTGGAAGAATCTGGGCAAATCAGTTAATGGCAAGAGACACAGCCAAGTATGCCGAAGAGCTAGCATCGCTCAGAAATAGCCTGACACAAGAGACAGAACGCTACAAAATAAAACTGAAAAAATCGGAATTTATTTTTCAAAAAGAATTTGAAGCTGCGTCCGAGTTTGTGGCAATGTTGAGAGAAATTTCACCATCACACAGTCGTCCACTAATGGATTTTGACGGCGCTTGCGATGATATAGCTCAGGATTTTCATAAGATTGAAGTTGCACTTGGAATATTCTTATCAAGGAACGGCGCTGTTTTGCAGCGTGACGCTAAAGAGGCTATATACCTCTGCATTGCTATTGCTGGTGAGACGAAGTTTGAAATTACAAGTCCAGACGTGCCCCGCGTAGCCAATCAAGCAGCGGGTGAGTTATACAATAAACTACAAGAAGTAGAGCAATACCTATTGAATCAGGTTCATTCACAAGCAAGTATTTAGTCAGCGCTGTAGAAGGCTCACTCATCGGTAGCTGTACAACAAGGGTTAAAACGAATGGCTGATTTCAGTACACAGCAGGTAAAGATGCTCAAAAAATTGTTTGCACATCCTCCAAGGACTACGGGATTTGAAAAGCCGGAGAAATTTCTTTTGCAGTTTGTTTTCTTTGAAGCGGTGGTTCGCCTCATCGGGCACTATTATCGCGAACGTGCTGGTCAGAAGAAAAAATCGACTTCACACGAGTCGTTGAATATTGATGTGGTCAGGCGTTCATTTGCACATTTTGGCATTTCGGTAGCGGACGAGCGGCTTGGTCTGCTGCTGGATTCGAAGAGAATTAAGAGAAAAGAAAAATCAGCACGTAAGCTGCGCGACGGGTTGGTGCATCAGTGGCAAGCGGATGATGTGAAAGAAGTAACAGACCGATACGAATCTTTGAGTAGTGCGCTCACTGAAGTGAGCGATGCAATCAAAGCGCGTGTCGAAAGTACGGCAAAATGAGTTCAGTAATTCGGTAACACTATATTCATGGATCGTACTGAACGCTTCTACAAGATCGACCAGATGCTGCATGACCGCAGCATTGTGCCGCTCCGGGATTTTCTGGAAGAGTTGGGCATTTCCCCTGCGACATTCAAGCGCGATCTTGAATATATGCGCGAGCGCCTCCATGCGCCGATTGAGTGGGATCGGGACGTGGGCGGGTATCGCTTTGTTCAACTCGACAAGAATGCACCGACTTACGCACTGCCGGGCCTGTGGTTCAACGCCAGCGAAGTGCATGCGCTTCTCTCCATGCAGCATCTGCTGTCCAATCTTGACGCAGGGATGCTGGCTTCGCAGATCAAGCCGTTGCAGGCGCGCCTGAAAGCCTTGCTGGGCAGCGCTGACCACTCTGCGGAAGAGGTCGAAAAACGTCTGCGCATCGTGCAGGCTACCAAGCGCACTGTTTCATCAAAATACTTCGAGACGATAGCTACCGCAACGCTCAGCCGCCGCCAGATCAAGCTGCGCCATTACAGCCGCCAAAGCGGGGAAGAAAGTGAACGCACCGTCTCCCCGCAACTGCTGACGTATTACCGCGACAACTGGTATCTGGATGCATGGTGCCATTTGCGCAATGACATCCGCCGCTTTGCCATTGACGCCATCCGGTATGTCGAATTGACTGACGACAAAGCCAAGGATGTTTCACAGGCAATGCTGAAAGAGTCCTTGGAAAGCGGTTACGGGATTTTCTCGGGCAGCAAGGTGAAGTGGGCAAAACTCAGATTCACATCGGAGCGCGCCCGATGGGTTGCCGTCGAGCAATGGCATCCCCAGCAAAAGGGTAGGGTTGAGCCGGATGGCAGCTACCTGTTGGAAATCCCCTACACCGACGACCGCGAGCTGCTGATGGACATTCTCAAGCATGGCGCGGATATCGAGGTGGTTGTGCCTGACACACTGCGCAAACGTGTTCAGGAAGAGATTGGCAGGATGGCAAATCGATATATTCCATGAACTGTTTATGAGCCAGCTCACCTGGTGAGCTAGTGGCCCGATAGAATGGGCCGTCATCTTGAATACGACGGAGAGCACATCATGGAATTGATCGCAGCGTCATGGGCCGGGTTGAGCATGGGCGAGCTGTATGTATTGTTCAGTCTGACAACCGCTACCGTGGGACTCATCCGGGTATATGTGCCGATTCATAAAAGATTGAAGGATAGTCATGCTGGCAACTTGATGACCATATCACCGGTAAGATCAAATCTGATATTCGCGGTTCTGGGGTTCATTACCTCGCCGCTTCTGTTCGTGGTGCTGGTGGTTCCCTCGGTTAACCATAAATTCATGGCTGCGATGTACGAGAGCCTCTCGGCGCCGGATTAGCAAGAGTATGCCAAGGTTCCGGTATGCTTGAACGGCTCCTGGAAGCGGCTAACCAACTATTTGCCAAGCTCTGGCTGATCGTTCTGGTGCTGCTGCCTTTCATTTTGCTATACGGGCTTATCAAGAAATTGTTCTTCGAGTGAGCGTTACAGGTGGATGCTCTGCAAATATAGAAAGTAGACACATGACAAGAAATCCCAAAGAAATTACCCAGATGCGCAAGCTGATTAGCAAAATAAAAGCTAATTGCCCGGATTTGGATCGCTTGGAAGACTATGAAGAGTGGGTCAATTCAGGCGTGTGGTCATGGCCTCCTCGCTTAAAGGAGGTTCCAGCCGAGAAAATTAACAGATGTGGCGATGTGCTCAATGGCCCGATATATACCTGCGAAGGCTATGAGTGGCCTAAGTATAATAATTTACCTATGGTTCCTTTTATTCAACTGGATTTGAAGCGATGCAGTCGAGTGAGTGGAGTGGATTTAGGCACTGGTTTGTTGCAAGTCTGGTTTGGTTGCGGCTTGATTATGGGAGAAGATGCATTCATTCGTGTGGTTCCAGCCGACCAAGTTCACAAGGATAAATTGCTGCCCGTTCCTGCCTTCGATATGGAAAAACTGGGAGATAGCACACCAGCCTATTTATTTTGGGCTGACACAGGATGGAGAGCTACTAAAGCCACGCAAATTGTCAGCTATAAATATCGGTATTTCACGCTTCCTCATGCCTATACATTTCGGGAGGAGCATAGGGAGCAATTGCTTGGTTTAGGTAAGAATTGTAAACAGATGATCAAAGAGCTTGACTCAATGATAGAGTTTTCACGGGAAAGGTTTTCAACCGGAACCCATCTAATGGGGACATTTGGCAGTATCCAGTATTACCCTTCCGAATGCCCCACACCATTATTCTGCTTTGAAGGTGATCTTGAGTTCTATAACTTTGGCGACGGTAATGGGCAGCTGTTTTTCATAAAAGATAGCACGGGGAAAATATCCTTTTCTTTGGACTGGAGTTGTCTTTAAGGGGGTATGAAATAAGTTGCGCCATCAAGTCAATGACCGGATAGCAAACGATCTTTAAGTAGACGATGCTCATAAGCTAACCCGGCGGATTTCCCCCACTTTATTTACTGTACCAGCCAGCACCATTAAAGGAATTGCCCAGTGAAATTCATACATGCCGCCGACATCCATCTCGACAGCCCATTGGCTGGGCTTGCCGCTTACAAGGACGCGCCCGCCGATTTGCTGCGGACAGTCACGCGAGATGCATTCACCAAATTGGTGGATGAGGCCATCGAGGAAGCTGTGGATTTCATGGTTATCGCGGGCGACCTCTATGACGGAAGCTGGAAGGATTACAACACAGGCCATTTTTTCTGCCGCGAAATGGGGCGCCTGAACAAGGCCGACATTCCGGTCTATCTGCTGTTTGGCAACCACGATGCGGACAGCGAGATGACCAAGAAGCTGGCGCTGCCCCCCAACGTCCACCAGTTTGAATCACGCAAGGCCAATACCTTTCGCATCGAGAATCTCAAAGTTGCCCTGCATGGCCGCAGTTACAAGGAAGCGGCTACCGTGGAGAATCTGGCGGCCAGTTATCCCGCTCCGGTCGCAGGCTGGACCAACATCGGTGTGCTGCATACCGCGCTGGGAGGCTATGCGGCCCATGCCAACTATGCGCCATGCTCACTGGCGGAACTCACCGCCAAGGGCTACGACTACTGGGCGCTTGGACATGTGCATGAGCACGCTATCTTGCAGAAGGCTCCATGGGTGGTGTTTCCTGGCAACTTGCAGGGGCGGCATATCCGCGAAACCGGTGAACGTGGCGCGATGCTGGTGACGGCAGACGAATCCGGCATCCATTCGGTAGAGCGATTACTGGTGGATGTGCTGCGTTGGCATGTGGTTGATGTCGATGCCGATGCCAGTGAAGCCGGCTCGTTGCAAGAAGTGGTTAGGCTGGCCGGTCGGGCTTTCGAGCAGTTGATCGTCGAAACACCTGACAAAATCTATCTGTCTGTTCGGGTCTGCATCAAGGGCAAGACGGCTGCGCATGGCGAGCTTTTTGGGCTGGAATCACAGTTGCGGGAGGAAATACTCGGGCAGGCTGCCAGTCTTGGCCTCGACCGACTCTGGGTTGAAAAGGTACGCATTGAGACGGAACCCATCACCGATACCGCGCACATCGTCGCCCGCTCGGACGCCATTGCCGATTTGCAGGGGTTTCTCGATGCAGCGCCTGAAGATGCTGCGCTGCTGGAGTCATTGTTGGAAGACTTGCGTCCCTTGGTGGATAAAGCTCCGTTTGAGCTGATTCAATCCGTACCGGAACTGGATGCCATTCGTAGCGGAAATCTCACCGGCATCATCAAATCTGTCACGCCGGGCCTGTTGGCTTATCTGGCGAAACCGAACTGAGGCCGTCATGCGCATTACACGTCTTGATTTGCTGCGCTATGGGAAATTTACCGATAAATCTGTCTTGCTGCCGGCTGCCGGGAAGGATTTTCACCTAATTATTGGCCCGAACGAGGCGGGTAAATCTACTCTGCGCAATGCGATACAGGATTTGCTGTTCGGTATCGAAACTCGCTCTCGCTACAATTTTTTGCACCCGCACAGCGAGATGCGCCTGGGCGCGTTGATCGAGCATGGTGACAACAAGCTGGATTTCGTCCGCACCAAGGCTCGATCCAAGACGCTGCAAAATTCCGCAGGAGCACCGCTGTCTGACAATGCGCTAACGCCGTACCTGGGGCAGCTTGATCGTACCTTTTTCGATCAGATGTTTGGCTTGAACCATGAGCGCCTGGTTGCTGGGGGGCAGGAAATTCTGAGTGCCTCGAATGATATTGGTCAGATTCTGTTTCAGGCGGCGGCAGGGATCGGCAGCTTGGGAGACATTCGTGACCGGCTGGAAGCAGAAGCCGACAAACTGTGGGCTAAGCGTAAATCAAGTGACCGCGAGTATTACATCGCCAGCACCGAACTTGAGCAGGCTGAGGTGGCGCTCAAGCAAGCTACTGTGCGTACCAAGGATTGGCAGGAAGCTAGTACCAAGGTGGATCAGATTGGAGAGGAGCTCAAGCTGGCAAGGGAACGCTTTCATACGCTGGAACAGGAACGTATCAAACTGGACCGGGTGCGTCGTGTCGCGCCGATATTGACCGCCATTACTGAGTTGGAGCGCCAATTGGATGAGATTGGTGAGGTCGTTTCATTGTCAGAAGATGCTGCTGACCAGTTGGTAAGTTCCGAGCATGAAATTGCCATTGCGACCGAATCGCTCAAGCTTTTCAATGAACAAGGCACTGTGCTACAGGAGAAAATTCTAGCCATCCGCGTTGACGAATCCATTCTTGCGCGTGGTGCTGACATCGGGGCGCTATCCGAAATGCGTCAGCAATTGCGTAATCACGAGAGCGACATCGGCAAGCGCGAGGAGGAAATCCGGGTTTTGTGGCAAATGGTCGAGGAATCCATACGACAGTTGGGATGGGCGAAAGAAAGTGAGGAAGCGGTTTTCAAACGCTTACCTGGCAGCATGGTGCGTTCAGCCATCAATAATCTTGTTCGTCGCCATGAAGCACTTGCACATGCGCTTTTGACTACTGAAGAGTTGTTCAACAGCCGTGAGGAAGAAGCCAAACTAATTGATGCTGAAATTGCAGCACTACCCGTAACTCAAATCCACGTCACGCTGATTGATGCCTTGGCGAAAGCCCGGCATCTTGGAGATGTGACCTCCCAAGAGCTGCGGTTTGAAACACAAGTTGGCCGTCTGAAGCGTGGACTGGACGCTGCCGCGACTGAATTGGGGAGTTGGAATCCGGGTATGGATGGCTTACGGAAACTGCTACCACCGGCACAGGATGAAACTAATGCCCTAATCAAGCGTCGTGGCGAATTGGAGTTGGCCGCCTCGAATATCAATGACCGTATTACCGAGACAAAATCTGAGGCCCAGAGCTTGGAACTGGAGATATCCCAGTACAAATCCGCACATCATCCGGTGACGCTGGCAGATGTGCTGCGAGTTCGCATGTCTCGCGATTCGATCTGGCAAGCTATCAAGGTTGGCGAGGTCAAATTAAACGAAGCCGCCATCGGTTATGAAACAGAGGTTGCAGAATCGGACGTGCTTTCTGACAAGCGCCATGACAAAGCGCAGGAAGAAACTGGACTTCAAGCACTGCTCGACCGGATGGAGCGATTGCAGCAGCAGTTGGCTGATTTTGAATCTCGTTTGCAGCAAAACACACAGGCACTGACTAGTCTTGATCAGGATTGGGATACTCGCATTAAGGCCGTTGGGTTGGCTGGGATGCCGCTTCTGCAAATCAACGATTGGCGGGCTGCGAGGGAGCGTGTTCTTATTGCCGTTGATGCCTTGGTAGAAGCGCAAGTAGCACAAGAAGATTTTATAAAGAGTGTTGCCATTGCCAAGGCTGCTTTGACGGAGGCCATGCTGGCCATCAAGCTGGAAGCCAAGAGCCTCAATTTTTCTGCGCTGATCCTGCTTGCTGATGAAATCGTAAATACCGCCACCCGTGCCCAGGAACGGCGCGACATCCTTGCCACCCAGAAAATCCGTGCCGAGGCAGCCATCCCAGACTTGAAAAACCGGTTAGCTCAGGCACAAGCGGCAGTGAACACTTGGCAGGCAGACATGCAAAAGAATCTTGCGCTCGCGCATCTGCCGCAGGACGCAAGTATTGGTGCTATCGAGGGTGCGCTAGAGTTGTTCGAGCGTATGGATCAGCAGCTTCAGAAAATCAGGGATATTCGCACCAACCGCATTGACATGATGCGCCGCGACCTCAAGGGTTTTACCGATGCTGCAAAATCTCTGGCCGAATCTATCGCGGCGAAAGTTGCGAAAGAGCCAGCAGCCGAGATCGCTTTAACTCTGTCCAACTTATTGGAGCAGGAGACGGCTGCATCTCATGACCTTGGCCGCTTGAAAGCTGAATTCGAAAAAGCCACAGAGCAAGCCAATTCCGCCAGTAGCAAGATTGCCAAAGCCAAAGCCGGACTGGAACCGTCGTTACGTTTGACTGGATCGGTGGACAACATTGCTTTGCGTGCTGCCATTGAAAGATCGGACAATCTGCGCTCTTTGACTACCGAAATGGCACAAGCCGCTAAACAACTGCTTCAAACAGGCGATGGTTTGGTGCGTGATACGCTCGAAGCTGAATTTGCTGCCATTGATACCAACACGATTTCAACTCGTCTGTCTGAGATCAAACATCAGTTCGACGAAGTGGTCGGCCAACAAAACCGGCTGTCCGGCGACCTGAATTCTGCCGAAGCAGCACTTGGCAAAATCGCAGGGCAGAATGAAGCGGCGCGGGCTGAATCGCAGCGCCAGGAAGCGCTGGCAAGAATGGCTAATGCTGCTGAGCGTTACATCAAGGTCTATACGGCGGCGAAACTGTTGCGCTGGTCTATTGAACGATTCAGAGAAAGTAAACAGGGCCCCATGCTTACCAGGGCAAGTGAGGTTTTTTCTGGGCTGACACTGAACACTTTTAACAGACTGGTTGTCGATTACGAAAGCGAGCCGTTGAAACTCTCTGGGCGGCGCGCTATTGGAGAGTTGGTTGATATCGATGGCATGAGCGAAGGTACACGAGACCAGCTTTATCTCGCATTGCGTTTGGCGGCACTGGAATTGCATCTGGAGCAAACCCCTGCTTTGCCATTCATCGCTGACGACCTATTCATAAACTATGACGATGGCCGAGCCAAGGCAGGCCTTGAAGCGTTGGCCAACTTATCAGAAATGACACAGGTGATTTTCCTGAGCCATCACGACCATCTTGTGCCGGTGGCTCGGTCTGTTTTTGGCGACAGGCTCAATGTGGTAAATTTGGTTTAGTGTCAATTACGTCGCTGTTGGTAATTTTGAGGAGCATCACAATGACCGCACAGATGCCGGAAAAACTGAAATACAAAGGCAAGAAATACGATATGTGCAGCGAGCCGCTTAGGGCGTATTTTGCTTTGATAGGTATTAAATTCAAGCCAAGAGTTATTTGTTCCGCTTTGTCGCGGGGCTATGTGGGTACCTGGAAAATTATCGACGACCGGCTGTACTTGGTTAAGCTGAAAAACGGGTATGACAAAGATGCAGAATCATGCATAGCCGAATACTTTCCAGATCACTCTGATCGGGTGTTTGCAGATTGGTACTCCGGAAAAATCAGGCTACCACAGGGCAAAGCCCTTAAATACGTGCATGCTGGGTTTAGCAGCACATACGAATCGGATTTATTCCTTACGATAAAGAGCGGCATCGTAACCAAGGTGGAGGTGTGTCATAACACCAATCCTGATTCTTCTGAGGTCGATTTCGATGCTAATTCTGTATGCTTGAGCGACTCATAGAGGCACCAATGAACTGTTCGCCAAGCTCTGGCTGATCGTTTTGATACTGCTGCCTTTGATATTATTTTTTGGATTCATCAAGCGATTGTTTTTCGAGTAGAACAGAATGCTTGCCCCTATAATTAGCAGGTCGACTCACGCGATACTAAAGGATAAAACTGGCAAGAACAGACATGGCAAACGATAACGAACCTACCCGACATCTCACTCCAAAGCGTGACGCAGCCTCGAAAACCATGTTGCCTATACGTCTCGCGGCACTGGCGGAGTTGACCGATAAAGCTGTGCAACGTGCCGTGGCAAAAAACCGGCGCACCCCGCCAGCAACACTGGAGAAACTCAGTTTGAGCAGTGACTATTACACTCGCGAGGCGGCGGCGGGTATAAAACGCATTCATTGGAGGATGTGAGATGAATACATTAATTAAATGACGATGAGCAAATTCATAACTTTTGAAGGGGTCGACGGGGCAGGCAAAAGCACCCATCTGGCATGGTTTGCCGATGCGTTGCGGCAGCGCGGCCCGGATGTTCTGGTCACACGCGAACCGGGCGGCACGCCGCTCGGCGAGCAACTGCGCGAGATACTGCTGAACCAGCCGATGAGCATCGGCACCGAGGCACTGCTGATGTTTGCGGCGCGCCTGGAACATATCGAACAGGTCATCAAGCCGGCATTGCATGCAGGCAAGTGGGTGATTTCGGATCGTTTCAGCGATGCCAGTTTCGCCTATCAGGGCGGCGGCAGGGGGCTGGATTGGGATAAACTGAGCCAGCTTGAGCAATGGGTGCATCCTGACCTGCAACCCGACTTGACGCTGTTCTTCGATGTGCCGGTCGAGGTCGCGCGGCAGCGCCTGAGGTCGGCTGACAATACCAGGCCGAACAATGTTTCGCTGGATCGCTTCGAGCAGGAGCAGGCCGATTTCTTCGAGCGGGTACGCGCCGGATACCACAAGCGCGTGCTGCAAAATCCGCAGCGTTATCGGGTTATCGATGCGGCACAGCCTATGGATGCCGTTAAACAAAAACTTGAAGAAGTAATCTTATCACTTTGATATGAAAAATATATATCCTTGGCAAGAAAGCGATTGGGTGCGTTTGCAGGAGTTGCGCAGGCACCCGCTGCATGGCCTGTTGTTCAAGGGAACCAAAGGGATCGGCAAGTTCGATCTGGCGATGAAGTTCGCCCAGAGCCTGCTGTGCCAGCATCTGGATGAAGCCGGTTTTGCCTGCGGGCAATGCCCTTCGTGCCACTGGTTTGCCCAGGGTTCGCACCCGGACTTTTGCTTGCTGCAACCGGAGGCGTTGAGCCTGGATGGCGAGGAGGGCGATGAGGTTAAGTCCGCTTCCGGCAAGAAACCCAGCAAGCAGATTTCCGTCGATCAGGTGCGCGGTCTGGCCGATTTTTCCGGCATGTCCGCCCATCAGGGCGGCAGGCGCGTGGTCGTCATCCACCCCGCCGAAGCGATGAATACCAATGCTGCGAATGCGCTGCTGAAAAACCTCGAGGAGCCGCCGCCGGGCTTGCTGTTCATCCTGGTGTCGCACAAGCCGCAGCAATTGCTGCCGACCATCCTGAGCCGCTGTCTGTCGTTCGTGCTGCCGGCCCCCGATGCCGCAAGCGCCACGCGCTGGCTGACGCAGCAGGGCGTGAAAAATCCCGCCGAAGCCCTCGCAGCCTCCGGCTTTGCGCCGCTGCAAGCCGTCCAATTGGACGAGCAACTGGGCGGTGAGGAACGCGATAAATTGCTGCGCGCCGTGCGCCAGCCCGCCGCGCTGGACGTGTTCGCGCTGGCGGAGGCGTTGCAGAAGACCGAGCAGGTCGTGGTCGTGCAATGGCTGCAACAATGGAGCTACGACCTGAGCGCGATGAAACTGGCGGGCAAGCTGCGCTACCATCCAGGCGAAGAGGCCGCCATCAGAAAACTGGTCGAGTCCATTGCGCCGTTAAACCTGGCGCGGCTGCAAGGCTACCTGCAAGGCGCGAAACGCGAAGCGCGGCATACGCTCAACCCCAAGCTGTTCCTGGAGTCGCTGCTGTTTTCCTATCGCCAGCTCATGGTTGCGTAGCCATGCCGTTCGTCGATTCCCACTGCCATCTCAATTTCCCCGAACTGGCCGAAAACATGGCCGATGTGCTGGCGCAAATGCAGCATAACGACGTGGCCGGCGCGCTGTGCGTTTCGGTCAACTTGGTGGAATTCCCGCAGGTGCTGGCGCTGGCCGAACAGCATCCGAACATCTACGCCTCGGTGGGCGTGCACCCCGATTACGAGGATGTCGAAGAACCGAGCGTTGCGCGCCTGGTCGAGCTGGCGCGGCATCCCAGGGTGATCGCGATCGGCGAAACCGGCCTGGATTATTTTCGCCTGAAGGGCGATCTGGAATGGCAACGTACGCGCTTCCGCAACCACATCCGCGCCGCGCGCGAATGCGGCAAGCCGCTCATCATCCACACCCGCGAGGCGGCGGCGGATACGTTGCGCATCATGGCGGAGGAGAACGCCGCCGGAGCGGGCGGGGTGATGCACTGTTTCACCGAAACCTGGGACGTGGCCGAAGCCGCGCTGGAGATGGGTTTTTACATCTCTTTTTCCGGCATCATCACCTTCAAAAGCGCCAAACAGATCAAGGAAGTGGCACAGCGTGTGCCGCTGGAGCGCATCTTGATCGAGACCGATGCGCCCTATCTGGCGCCGGTTCCGTATCGCGGCAAGCTCAACCAGCCGGCGTATGTGAAGCACATCGCCGAGGAGATCGCTTTGCTGCGCGGCATCGATGTCAGCGAAGTAGGGCGGCGCACCACGGAGAATTTCATGCGCTTATTCGGATTGCGAGCGATATAACAGTAAAAATTTCCGGCAAGATTATTGACAGGAATTTGAATATCCCTATAATGCGCAACTCGTTTCGCGGGAGTAGCTCAGTTGGTAGAGCGCAACCTTGCCAAGGTTGAGGTCGAGAGTTCGAGA
>JAHRYS010000003.1 GCA_020621985.1 Candidatus Ferrigenium altingense
CGTGCTGGGCTTCCTGTTCGTGCTCTTTGCGCTGCTCTATGCGCTGAAGAAGGAAATCTGGAAGGAGCTTCACTGACAGGTTGAAATACACGGTTGTGTCAGATTTCCGGCCATTCGGTTATTGATCCGGCACTTCAAACTTCACTTGGCCGGATCAATAACGCCGGGCAAGCCCTCAAGCCAGACGTGCATCGAGCAAGGCCCAACTCTCGCCGGCCGCTCTCAGCGCATCGGTATCGCCGTTGTTGGTGAAAGTCACGGCGGCGGCAAGCTCCTCTTCCTGTAACGGTTCCTGTGCGGCCTGCAAGGTGCGCAACACCGAGGCATCGGCTTCGGAGGCATCGTCGCGGCGACTACTTCGTTGCGCCAGCCGTTCCGCCAGCACTGCCTCGTCCGTTCGCAGGCTGGCAATGATGAAGGGCGCGCCCATTTCCCGTGCAAGCGCACGAAAATTTTCGCGTTCGGCATGGCGCAGGAATGCGGCATCGACGATGACGGGAAATCCTGCGGCGAGCAGGCCGCGTGCCAGCTCGTGCAGGCGCGCATAGGTGCGGCGCGTGGTCTGCTCGCCGTAGATGCCGGTACCGGTTTGCGAGCGGCTGTCGGCCAGCGCATCGAGGCCGAACAGTCGCTTGCGCTCGACATCCGAACGGACGCGGATCGCGCCGAGGCGCTCCAGCGCGATCTGCGCGAAGGTGCTCTTGCCGCAGCCGGGCAGCCCGTGCGTGATGATCAGGGCGGGGCGGCGGCGCGTCAGGCAATCGTGGGCGAGCGCGAGATAGCTGCGGCAGGCCGCCAGCTCCTGCCGTGCCTGCGCAGCGTCCTCCTGATTGGCGCGAATCGCGGCGACCTTGGCGCGCACCATCGCGCGGTAGGCCAGATAGAAGCGCAATACGCTTATTCCGGCATAGTCGCCGCTGCCTTCCAGATAGGCGTTGAGAAAACGCCAAGCCAGTTGCGGCTGGCCGCGCTGCAGCAAGTCCATCACCGTGAACGCGATTTCGCTGATCACATCGATCCAGCGCAGCGTCGTGCTGAACTCGATGCCGTCGAAAGGCACGGGCGTATCGTCCAACAGCACGATGTTGCCGAGATGCAAATCGCCGTGGCACTCGCGCACGCTTCCTGCCGCCGCGCGCTGCCGGAACAGCGGCTCGCAGGCGGTGAATTCGCGCTCGCTCGCGAGGCGCACCTGCTCCAGCAGCGCGAGGTCGGCGGGCGCTTCGAGCGACGGCGCAAGTTGCGCGAAATTCTCCAGCACCACCGCCTGTATCGCCGCTGTCGAGCCGAAGGGTGAATCCGCAGCGGCGGGCGGCAGCGCGGCGTGGAACCGGGCGATGGTGGCGGCCAATTTGTCGATATGCGCCGTGGTGATTTGGCCATCTTCCAGCAGGCGATCCATCATTGCGGAGCGGGGGAAGCGGCGCATATGCACCGCATACTCGATGGCGGGTTCGCCGCCCAGCACCGGCTGCTCCGGGCTGCCGCCGATCGCAACGACATCGAGGTAGAGATTGGGAGCGAGACGGCGGTTGAGGCGCAACTCCTCGGTGCAATAAAAATGGCGCGCCTCCAGCGTGGAAAAATCGAGGAAGCCGAGATCGAGCGATTTCTTGATCTTGTAGGCATCGTTCCCGGCCAGCAGTACCCAGGAGATATGCGTCTCTTCTACTTTGCATCTGCGGGGTAGCCTGGAGCGGCCCGGAAAACAGCCGTGCGCGCTGAGTGCATGCACCAGTTGCCGCTGGCGCAACAGGTCGGGCGAGGGTGGTACAGGCATCATGGGCAGACTCCCTTCATGCGTAACAGGCGGCATACTCTAGCATGGCGCGCGCCGTTGCCACGCGGGATGAATCGGAGCACAATCAATCCGGTTTTCACGAGAAGGGAGTCCGCATGGACACCGCCCGCTGGGAGCACTTTTCCCATCAAGCCGATGTCGGCGTGCGCGGCCTGGGCGCGACGCTCGAGCAGGCTTTCGAACAGGCGGCCTTGGCGCTGACGGCGGTGATCACCGATCCCGCGACCGTGGTGCACGGGGAAATGATCCGGCTTTCCTGCGAAGCGCCCGATGCCGAGTTGTTGCTGGTGGATTGGCTTAACCTGCTGATTTACGAGATGGCGACGCGCAACATGCTGTTCAGCCGCTTTGAAGTGCATCTGGAAGATAACCGGCTTTCCGCGCAGGCATGGGGAGAAGCGCTGGAAACCGCCCGCCACCATCCTGCCGTCGAAGTGAAAGGCGCGACCTATACCGAGCTGAAGGTTGCGCGCCAATCGGATGGTGGCTGGCTCGCTCAAACTGTTGTGGATGTGTAGGATTCCAAGCTAACGCCGATTGAGCCGTAGCCTGACGAGCCGCAACCAGGCATGTAGCCCGGATGAAACGCAGTGCAATCCGGGAAAAGCCGAAGCTCCCGGATTCCGCTAACGCTGCATCCGGGCTACGAAATCCGATGACGGAGGAACGCATGGATCTCGCGCTGTTTGAACGCAAATCCGAATTCGAATGGCGCATCAAGCCGTTCGGCAGAATGCGCGTGCCGGGCGTGATCTTCGCCAGCGAGGCGCTGATGCGCGGGATGGACGCCAAGGTGTATGAGCAGGTCACCAATGTCGCGATGCTGCCGGGCATCGTCGACGCTTCCTTTGCGATGCCGGACGCCCACTGGGGCTACGGCTTCCCGATCGGCGGCGTGGCGGCGTTCGATGCCGACGCGGGCGGCGTGGTGTCGGCGGGTGGAGTGGGTTTCGACATCTCCTGCGGGGTGCGCACGCTGCTGACCGGCCTGCGTATCGAAGACATCGACAGGGTAAAGATGCGGCTCGCGGATGCGCTGTATCACACCATCCCCGCAGGCATGGGCAGCACCGGCGCGATCCGGCTGGATGCCGCAGAGATGGACAGGATGCTGCGCGGCGGCGCGCGCTGGGCGGTGGAGCGCGGCTTCGGCACGGAGGCTGACCTGGAGCGCATCGAAGAGGGCGGCTGCATGCGCGGCGCAGACCCGGCGCAGGTTTCCGAACAGGCCAAGAAGCGCCAGCGCGACGAGATGGGCACGCTCGGCTCCGGCAACCATTACCTCGAAATCCAGCAGGTGACCGACGTGTATGCGCCGGAGATCGCCGCGGCGTTCGGCGTGAAAGCGGGCGATGTCGTGGTCAGCATCCATTGCGGCTCGCGCGGTCTCGGCCACCAGATCGGCACCGAATTCCTCAAGCGCATGGTGATCGCCGCTCCCGGTTACGGCATCGCGCTGCCCGACCGCGAGCTGGCCTGCGCGCCGATCACTTCGCCGCTCGGGCAGGACTACCTCGGCGCGATGCGCGCGGCGGTCAATTGCGCGCTGGCCAACCGCCAGATACTCACCCACCTCACGCGCCAGATATTCTCACAGGTGCTGCCGCAGGCGCGCTTGCCGCTGTTGTACGACGTGTCGCATAACACCTGCAAGGTGGAAGAACACAAGGTGGACGGGCGCACGAAAAAACTCCACGTGCATCGCAAGGGTGCCACGCGCGCCTTCGGGCCGGGGCATCCCGACCTTCCTCGCGAATTGAAAAATGCCGGGCAGCCGGTGCTGATCGGCGGCAGCATGGGAACGTCTTCCTATATTTTGGCCGGGACGGAACAGGGCATGCAGATCGCCTTCGGTTCCGCCTGTCACGGCGCGGGGCGCGCGATGAGCCGCCATCAGGCGCTGCGCAATTGGAACGGGAGCCGCGTCGTGGACGATCTGGAAGGGCACGGCATCCTGATACGCAGCCCCTCGATGCGCGGCGTAGCCGAGGAAGCGCCGGGCGCGTACAAGGATGTCAGCCAAGTCGTCGATGCGGCCGACCATGCCGGTCTGGCGCGCAAGGTCGCGCGCGTGAAACCGCTGATCTGCATCAAGGGATAGCTTGACTTAAACTTCGAGAGCGGATATTCCTGAACCTGCAACTTCTTACAAAGGCCAACCATGAAAATAGGCATCCCAAAAGAAATCAAGACCAACGAAAACCGCGTCGCGCTGGTCCCGGCGGGGGCGGAAGCTCTGGTGTCGGCCGGGCACATAGTCATCGTGGAAACGGGCGCGGGGCTGGGGAGCGGGTTCAGCGACGCGCTATACCAGGCGGCGGGCGCGCAGATCGCGCAGGACGCCGATGCGGTCTGGACATCAGCCGACCTGATCGTGAAAGTGAAGGAGCCGATCGAGCCGGAATGGAAACGCATCCGGCCCGGCCAGATCATCTTCACCTATTTCCATTTTGCCGCCAGCGAGCCATTGACCAAGGCGCACATGGCTTCCGGCGCGGTGTGCATCGCCTATGAAACCGTCGAGCTGCCGTCGCGCGAGCTGCCGCTGCTGACCCCGATGTCCGAGGTGGCCGGGCGCATGGCGGTGCAGGAAGGCGCCAAGTACCTGGAAAAATTCTATGGCGGGCGCGGCATCCTGCTCGGCGGCGTGCCCGGCGTGCCGCCCGCCAAGGTCGTGATACTCGGCGGCGGCGTGGTCGGCGTGAATGCGGCAAAGATGGCGGCCGGGCTGGGCGCCCATGTCATCCTCCTCGACGTCTCGCTGGAGAGGCTGCGCTATCTGAGCGACGTGATGCCCGCCAACGTGCAGCTGATATTCTCGGATCGGCACACGCTGCTGAAGCAGATCGCCAGTGCCGATCTGGTCATCGGTGCGGTGCTGGTGCACGGCGCCGTCGCGCCCAAACTGATTCGCCGGGAAGACCTCAAGACGATGCACAAGGGGGCGGTGATCGTCGATGTCGCCATCGACCAGGGCGGCTGCGTCGAGACGATGCATCCCACCACGCACGAAAACCCGACGTTCATCGTCGAGGGCATCATTCACTACGGCGTGGCCAACATGCCCGGCGGCGTGCCGCTCACCTCGACCCTGGCGCTGACCAACGCAACCCTGCCCTATGTGCTGAAACTGGCGAACCAGGGCTACCGGCAGGCGCTCAAGGAATCTCCGGCGCTGCTCAACGGGCTCAACATCATCGGCGGAAAAGTGGCGCACCGGAAAGTTGCCGAGGCATTCGGGCTGGACTATCACCCTGCGGAATCCGTGGTCGATTGAAAAGAGCCTCTAAAAAATTCGTGACCCGAATCATTTTTTAACCGCCGCGATAAATCGAACCGCTGACCCCGGACACCCATGAAGCTCATTGATCCTCGCACCGCACATGTACTAAGAAACCCCGTCGCCTTCGCGCGCCAGGTGCTGAAAGCCTTCCAGGCGAATCAGGGCCTGCTGCTTGCAGGCGCCGTGGCCTACTATGCGCTGCTCTCCATCGTGCCGCTGCTGATCCTCATGGTGATCGCGCTGTCGCAGGTAATCGAACAGGACGTGCTTTTGACAACGCTGCGCAGGGCGCTGGAATACGTGGTGCCGGGCGAAGGCAGGGCAGTGGTGGAGGAGCTGAAGGCGTTCCTTGATCACCGCGCGGTGATCGGCTGGGTGCTGCTGATCACGATGCTGTTTTTCAGCTCGCTGGGCTTCAAGGTGCTGGGGAACGCGATTTCGGTGATTTTTCGGCACCGTGTGCAGAAGCGCAGGCGGCACTTCTTTGTTTCTCTGTTGTTGCCTTTCGGCTACATCGTTTTTATCAGTACGATGCTGTTCGTGGGCGCAATCGTGATGGCCGATCTGGCGGCGATGGGCGCCGAGAGTTTCGTTTTGCTGGGGCATAGCTGGTCGCTGACCGGCTTCTCGCATGTGCTGATCTATGCAGTTGGTCTCATCGGGGAAATCCTGCTCATCTCCGCGATCTATTACTTCATGCCGGTGGGCAGGCTGTCGGTGCATCACGCGCTGATAGGCGGCGTCACGGCTGGCTTGCTGTGGGAAGTGGTCCGCTTTGCGCTGCGCTGGTATTTCGGCACGCTGTCGCAGGTGAGTGTGGTGTACGGTTCGCTGACCACATCCATCGTCGTGCTGATCAGCCTGGATATGGCCGCCGCGCTGCTGTTGCTGGGTGCGCAGGTGATTGCGGAATACGAACGCATCGAAGTCGGCGAGGCCACGAAATTACATATGCAGATGCGCACTAAAGCCAAGTGAATCAACCGCGCTGTAATAAGAACGGGTCATTGGGATGAATCACGAACATTTGGAACTACTGGTTACCCGCGTGATGCCTTTCGGCAAATACCAGGGTCGCTTGATCGCTGATCTGCCCGGACAGTATCTCAACTGGTTCGCCCGCAAGGGCTTCCCGCCCGGCGAGATCGGCCAGCTGCTGGCGCTGATGCAGGAGCTGGATCACAACGGTTTGTCATCGCTGCTCGACCCGTTGCGCAAGCGATGATTCCTTGAAACGGGAACAAAAATTCTCCAAAGTCAAAATCATCTCTTGAACTTGGCAAACGCCGCCGCCATTGCGCCGCTCGGTGCGGGCTGACGCTCTTCCTGTCGTTTGTGCTGCGTCAGGCGCTTGGCGTCGGTTTGACGGTCACGCGGCGCTCCGCCCTTGCTGGCATCGGCGGCGCTGTCGGTCAGCCGCATCGTCAGCGCGATGCGCTTGCGCTTCTCGTCTACTTCCAGCACCTTGACCTTCACCACTTGCCCCGCCTTGACGATGGTGTGCGGGTCCTTGACGAAGCTGTTGGACAGCGCCGAGATATGCACCAGCCCGTCCTGATGCACGCCGATGTCGACGAAGGCGCCGAACGCCGCGACGTTGGTGACCACGCCTTCGAGGATCATGTCCGGCTTGAGGTCTTTCAGTTCCTCGACGCCTTCCCTGAAGGTGGCGGTGGTGAACTCTGGGCGCGGGTCGCGCCCCGGTTTTTCCAGTTCGCTCAGGATGTCGCTGATGGTGGGCACGCCGAACTGTTCATCGGCATATTTGCCGGGGTTGAGCGACTTCAACAAGTTGCTGTCGCCGATCAGTTCCTTGATGCTCTTGTTGAGGTCGGCGAGGATTTTTTTCACTAAAGGATAGGATTCGGGATGCACCGCCGAGGCGTCGAGCGGGTTGTCGCCGCCCATGACGCGCAGGAAGCCGGCGGCCTGCTCGAAGGTTTTGTCGCCGAGGCGCGGCACTTTCTTCAAGGCGGCGCGTGTGGCGAACATGCCATGCGTGTCGCGGTAAGTCACGATGCTTTGCGCGACAGAGCTCGAGAGACCGGATACGCGCGCCAGCAACGGTGCGGACGCGGTGTTGACATCCACGCCCACCGCATTCACGCAGTCCTCGACAACGGCATCCAGCGAGCGCGCCAACTGGAATTGTCCCACGTCGTGCTGGTACTGCCCGACGCCGATGGATTTCGGGTCGATCTTCACCAGCTCCGCCAGCGGGTCTTGCAGGCGGCGCGCGATGGATACCGCACCGCGTAACGTCACATCCATGTCGGGAAGCTCGCGCGATGCGAACTCGGAGGCGGAGTACACCGAAGCGCCCGCTTCCGACACGACGATCGAGTTGAGCTTCAGTTCCGGGCGCAGCTTGATCAGGTCTTGCGCCAGCTTGTCGGTCTCGCGCGAACCCGTGCCGTTGCCGATGGAGATCAGCGACACATGATGCTTCTCGGCCAGTTTGGCGAGCGTGTGCAGCGAGCCATCCCAGTCGTTTCTGGGCTGATGCGGGTAGATCACGGCGGTGTCCACCACCTTGCCGGTGGCGTCCACGACGGCGACCTTCACGCCGGTACGCAGGCCGGGGTCCAGCCCCATCGTCGCGCGCGGCCCGGCTGGGGCGGCGAGCAACAGGTCTTTCAGGTTGCGCGCAAAAATTTTGATCGCCTCGGTCTCGGAGCGTTCGCGCAGCGCGCCCATCAGTTCGCTGTCCAGATGCAGGAAGCTCTTCACCCGCCAGGTCCAGCGCGCCGTGTCCGCGAGCCACTTGTCGGCGGGGCGGTTCTGGTTGGCGATGCCGAAGCGCTTGGCGATGCGCGCCTCGCAGGGGTTATGCGGCGCGTCCCACTTGGGTTTTTCCGCTTCGCTGTCGAGGCGCAGCGTAACGTTCAGCAGCTCCTCGCGGCGGCCGCGAAACAGCGCCAGCGCGCGGTGCGACGGAATCGCGCCGATCGGTTCCTGATAGTCGAAATAATCGGCATACTTTGCGGCGGCCTCTTCCTTGCCTTCGATGACTTTGGCCTCGACCACGCCGTGCGTTTGCAGGTAGTCACGCAGATCTTGCAGCAGCGGAGCGTCTTCGGCGAAGCGCTCCATCAGGATGAAGCGCGCACCGTCCAGCGCTGCCTTGGTGTCGGGCACGCCGGGGTTGTCGCCCTGCTCGGAGGTGAAGGCAGGCTTCAGGTATTTGCCCGCCTCTTCCTCGGGGTTGAGCATCGCATCGGCCAGCAGCGCATCGGCCAGCGGCAACAGCCCGGCCTCCAGCGCGATCTGCGCCTTGGTGCGGCGTTTCGGTTTGTACGGCAGGTACAGGTCTTCCAGACGGGTCTTGTCTTCGGCATGGCTGATCGCGTCCAGCAGCTCCGGCGTCATCTTGTTCTGCTCATTGATCGACGCGATGATCGCCGCGCGCCGCTCCTCCAGTTCGCGCAGGTAGCGCAGGCGCTCTTCCAGCAGCCGCAACTGCACATCGTCCAGTTCGCCGGTTGCTTCCTTGCGGTAGCGGGCGATGAACGGGACGGTCGCCCCCTCGTCGAGCAGCGCGACGGCGGCGGCGACCTGGGCGGTTTTTGCGGAAATTTCGGTGGCGAGGCGTTGTTCGATGGATGGCAGCATGGGGGTCTGAGTGGTTGGAGACGATTGAGCGGCCGGCCGGTTAAGGCTGCCCGAAAAAAGGCGTGGATTCTATCCGATAGATGATCCTGAAAAAACAATTAGTCCACGAAACACACGAAATGCACGAAACAAATCAAAAACTGCAACGATGCATCACACACCCATTTTCATCGTGCCCCGTTTGCGCGCCTCGATGCGCTTGAGGAACACGCCCATCACTTCGCGGTACAGCGCGTCCTTGAGCACGCTGTCTTCGTTGCCGGCGTCGACGTTGGGGTTGTCGTTGATCTCGATGACGTAGAGGCGCTTGCCGACCTGCTTGATGTCCACGCCGTAGAAGCCGTCGCCGATCAGGTTGGCCGCCCGGAGCGCCATTTTCACCACGCGATCCGGCGCTTCGCCGACGGACAGCGCTTCAGTTTTTCCCTCGACGAAAACGTGCTTCTGGTCGCCGTGCCGGATGATCTGCCAGTGGCCGGGAACCATGAAGTATTTTGCGACGAACAGCGGCCGCCGGTCGAGGATGCCGATGCGCCAGTCGAACTCGGTGGGCAGGAATTCCTGCGCGACGATCAGTTCCGATTTGTCCAACAGGCCGTTCACTATTGCGGGCAGTTCTTCTTCTGTCTCGATCTTTACCACGCCGAGCGAGAACGAGCTGTCCGGCTGTTTGAGTACGCAGGGCAGCCCGAGTTCGGGGACGATCCGGTTCACGTTGTCGCGGTGCACCAGTAGGGTCTTCGGCGCGGGGATGCGGTGCCGCGCGAGGATCTCGGCAAGATAGACCTTGTTGTTGCACTTCAGGATCGAGTCCGGGTCGTCGATCACCACCAGCCCCTCGGCGGCCGCGCGCCGCGAGAAGCGGAAGGTGTAGTGGTTGGCGAAGGTGGTGTCTCGGATGAACAGCGCGTCGAACTCGGCCAGCCGCCCATAGTCCGTTCTGGTGATGAATTCCGCATGCATGCCCAGTGCCTGCGCCGCCTTCTCGAACTTCTGCAAAGCTTTCGGATTCGAGGCAGGCTCGGGGTTGCCGGGGTCGTGCAGGATCGCGAGGTTGTAGCGCGGCGCGGCGCGCTTCGTCGTGCGCCGCCTGCGGCCCATGAAGTATTCCGTGGTGGCCTGGATCGCGAATTCCTGGTGCTGCGGCGGAATGTCGCTCGCGGCAATCGGTCTAACGCTGCGGATGCGCCAATGCTGGCCGCGGCGCTCGAATTCGGCGCGCAGCAGCGGGGCATGGAGCAGGTTGAAAAGTTGGCGGCTGAGTTGTTCGTGGCGGCTCGCCGCGTTGTGGCCGAAGTAGATGCTGAGTTCGAAGGTGTCCGACTTGATGGTCTTGAGCGATTTCTGGATCAGGTCGTTCAGCCCCTCGGTGAGCAGCCGCACCATGTTCTGCGATTGCAGGTCTTCGATGGTGGTCGTGCGCGGCAGCGGCTTGTGGCCGCGCGCCTCGGCGAGCAGCGAGACGTAGTAGCCGAGCGTCTGGTAGCGGTAGCTCTTGCACAGGTTGAACACCCGCGCCGTGCGGTCGCCGCCGTAGGCCGGATCGCTCAGGTAGGCGCGCGCCGGCACGACGGTCACACCGGGAACGTCGAGCGGCCAGTCGCGCGGGTTGTTGACGACGATGAGGTTGCTCATATTGCCTCCTTTCGTTGCCGGATTACCTTGGAACCTATTCCCCTCTCCCGCTCGCGGGAGAGGGGAGCATTTTTCTTCCCATCGAGCAGCGGGAGTGTTGATCGCAAATCAGGTGCTTGCCTCGTAGACCAGCCGGTCATCGCGGCGGGTCAGTTTGGTGCCAAACTCGGCGCACAGCATCTCCATGCGCGCGCAGATCGCGTCGAACTCCTCGCCGCGCGCCAATGCGACATGCGCAACGCGCAGCGAGACCGGCAGCAGCTCGATGCGGTGCAGTTTGCCCTGCGCGAACATCACCTTGAACAGGCAGGAGCGGTCGTTGCGCAGCAGCGGATGGACGGCGTAGTCGTCGATGAAATTGCCGGTATCGTAGAGGATGGGTTTGCCCTGGTGGATTTCGATGCCCTGGCAGATATGCGCGCTGTGGCCGTAGTAGACGTCGGCGCCAAGCTCGATCACGCGCCTGGCGAAGCCGCGGAATGCGGGCGACGGGTGTTCGACGAAATTGGCGCCCCAGTGGTTGGAAAACACCACCAGGCTGGCACCCTGCGCGCGCGCCTGTGCGATGCCATCGGCGATGCGCGCCAGCGTTGCTTCATCAAGCGAGACTTCCAGATAGTTGGTGCCGGGATGCCCGGCACCGGCGGCGAAGTCGGGTTCGTTGTCGGTGAAAGAGAGCAGCGCCACGCGGCAGGATGTTGTGCCGCCCTCTTCGGATAACCTGGCTTCGAGCATCGCCGGGGCGGCGGCCTCGGCGGCGTTTGCACCCGCGCCGGCATAACGGATGCCGGCCGTCCGGAGCATGCGCAGCGTGTCGCGCAGGCCTTGCTCTTCGTAGTCGAGGATGTGATTGTTGGCCAGCGCGCAGGCGTCGATGCGCGCCGCCTGCAGCACGCGCACCGCCTCCGGGTCGGCGCTGAAATGGAACACCTTTTCGGTACGCATCCATTGGTCGAGGTGGCTGGTCAGGGCGCATTCCAGGTTGACGATGCGCAGGTCGGCCTGCGCGAGGTGCGGCAGCACATCGCCCCACGCTTCTTCCGGCTGCATGGTCTTGAGCCTGTCGTTGACCAGGCGGCCGAGCATCACGTCTCCGGTAAAGGCCAGCGTCAGCATAAAAAACTTACCTCACCACGAAGAACACGAAGATCACGAAGTTTCTCCGGGTAGCTGCGTGATACTTGATCATCACCAAATTGCGACCTGTTTCCTTGGAGGTGAATTTGGGTTTTTCTTCGCACACTTCGTGCCCTTCGTGGCCCAAGTATTTTTTTAAGGTTGATCGATCTCATTTCACATCGTACGCCTGAGCAGCTTGCGCAGCGCGGCAAGCGGGCGGGTATTGAGCACGTCGGCCTTTTCCAGCCAGCCGCGCCGCGCCTGCCCCACGCCGAATTTCAGGTTGCTGAAATCGAAGGTGCTGTGCGCATCCGAATCGATGCTGATCAGCACGCCTTCCTCCCTGGCGCTCTGACACTGGCTGTCGAGCAGGTCGAGGCGTTCCGGGTGGGCGTTCAGTTCGAGGAAGCAGCCGCGCTGTTTGGCATGGCGGATGATGCGCAGCATGTCCACGTCGTAGGGCTCGCGCTTCTCGATCAGGCGGCCGCCGGGATGGGCAAGCAGCGTGAAGTGCGGATGATCCATCGCGCGCAGGATGCGCTCGGTCTGCCTGGCGCGCGACAGGTCGAAACGGCTGTGCACCGCACCCACTACCAGGTCGAGCCGCGCCAGCACCGCATCCGGCAGGTCGAGGCTGCCGTCTTCGAGGATGTCCACCTCGATGCCCTTGAGCAGCGTGATGCCGTCCAGTTGCGCGTTGAGCCGGTCGATCTCGTCGCACTGCTTTGCGAGTTGAATCGGATCGAGGCCGTGCGTCACGGTGAGGCGGCGCGAGTGCTCGGTGATCGCGAGGTACTCCAGCCCCAGCGCCTTGGCCGCCAGCGCCATGTCGCGCAGGCCGTCGTGGCCGTCGCTGGCCTTGGTGTGCGCATGCAGGTCGCCCCTGAGGTCGGCCAGTTCCACCAGTTGCGGCAATCGTCCGGCGCGCGCCGCCTCGATCTCGCCGCGATCTTCGCGCAGTTCCGGCGGAATCCAGGGCAGGCCGACGGCGCGGTATACCGATTCCTCGCTTTCTCCGGCGATGCGTTTTGCGCCGCGGAACACGCCGTATTCGTTCACCTTCAGGCCGAGTTGCTGCGCGCTACGGCGGATCGCGATGTTGTGCGCCTTGGAGCCGGTGAAGTAGTGCAGCGCCGCGCCATAGCTGGCTTGCGCCACCATGCGCAGGTCGACCTGCATGCCGCATTTGAGCAGGATGCTGGCGCGCGTCTCGCCCGCGGAATACACCTCGGCCACTTCGTCGTAGGCGGTGAAGCGCTGCATCACCGGGCTGTGCATGACTGTACTATCTGGGGCGGCGGTCACCAGGATGTCGAGGTCGCCGACGGTCTCGCGCATGCGCCGGAAGCTGCCGGCCACGACTACCTGCTGCACGCCGGGAATGGCCTGCAAAAAGGCGCGCAGTGCTTCGGCATATTGCGCCGCCGTGGCAAGCTTGAAGCGGCGGCTCTGGCTGGCATGGGCTTCCACGGCCTGCAGGATGTTCTGTTCGGTTTTTTCGCCGAAGCCGGGCAGCGCGCGGATGCGGCCGTCCTGCGCGGCGCGATGCAGTTGTTCGACGGTCTGCACGTCGAGATCGTGGTACAGCGCTTTCACCCGCTTCGGCCCGAGGCCGGGAATTTTCAGCAGCTCGGTGATCGCGGGCGGCAGCTCGCGGTGCAGGCGGTCGAGCAGGCTGCAATGCCCGGTGGTGGTGATTTCGGAAATCTTGCCGGCGAGGTCGCTGCCGATGCCGGGCAAACGGGTCAGGTCGTCGCCGCGCTCCACCAGCAGGCGCGCCTCCTGCGGCAGGTCGCCCAAAATGCGCGCGGCATTGCGGTAGGCGCGGATGCGGAAGGTATTCGCCCCCTGAATCTCCAGCAGGTCGGCGATCTCCGTAAAGACGGCGGTGATGTCGGCGTTATGGACAGGCATTCAGGTACCTCCATAAACCAAAAAAGCAGAGTCGTTGCCGCACCCTGCGTGATGTTCATGCGCACTAATGAACATGGAGAGAACGTAGCCCGGGTGAAATGCAATGGAATCCGGGGCCCTGTCCGCGCCCGCCAAATCCCGGATTGCGTTGCGCTACATCCGGGCTACTTCATTGGCAAAACGAACCAACGAAACCAAACTGTACCTGCTATTCGTCGCTGAGGTGCGGCTGTAAACCTTCTGCCGGTTCGCCGGTTTCCGGGTCGGTCCAGTCGGCGATGCCGATTTCCGCCTCCGCCTCTTTCAGCGACTCGCCTTCTTCATAACCGGTATCAGCTTGGTCTTGTATGTCCTGCATCGCTTCGAGCAGCGTCGGGAAGGGGCCGTACAATTCGTCGGTGAGTTTATCCTGCCAGTAAAAACCATCCGGCCGCTCAGTCACCCGCGTTTGGTCATAGCCGGGCAGGGTTTGTGGAAGGGGTGTAGTAGGGGACATGATTACCTCCAAGTTAGTGGCTGGCGTAACGGATACGCCGGCTTGACGGCCTCCTGCAATGCCCGTTCGGAAGTCACGCTACCGTTGATTGGAACCCAAATACGCTGATAGATAGCCATCTTCCCGCCTTTCCTGTTTGATGCATGGGCCAAGCTGATTTGATTCTATACCTGTTTTGAATTTGCAGTGGCACACAAGGTGTTCGGGTTGATTTTTGTGCAGCCGGGCACGGTTATTTGTGCAAGCGCTTGCGCTCAGTCTTGGTGTGCTCCGACGCCTGGCAGGCGCGGCGGTAGGCCAGCAGGGTTCTCTGGGCGTGGCCCAGCACGCTGTCGCGCGGGTAATTGCCCGCATCGTTCGCGATCCCCGCCGGCAAGCCGGTGAGCAGCTCCAAGCCCTCGCTGGCATGCTCCGCAGTGTAGATATGGAACAAGCCCTGGGCGACGGCCTCGGCGACCTTGCGCTCCAGCATCAGGTGGCGGCGGTTGCGCTGCGGGATCAGCACGCCCTGGCTGCCGTCCAGCCCGGCGGTTGCGCAGATGCGGAAGTAACCCTCGATCTTTTCGTTGAGCCCGCCCACGGGTAATACTTCTCCGTGCTGATTGACCGCGCCGGTCACCGCGATACCCTGCTTGAGCGGCAGCCCCGACAGCGACGAGAGCAACGCATACAGCTCGGCGCAGGAAGCTGAGTCGCCCTCCACACCGCTGTATTCCTGTTCGAACACGATGGACGCGTTGAGTGCGAGCGGCGCGTTATGGGCGAACAGCGCGGACAGGTAGTTGTGCAGGATCAGCACACCCTTGTCGTGGATCGGCCCGGACATTTCCACTTCGCGCTCGACGTTGAGCAGGCCGTCCTCGCCGGCATAGGTGCGCGCCGTGACGCGCACCGGGAAGCCGAAACGGTAATCGCCCAGGTCTATCTGGGTCAGGCCGTTGATCTGGCCGATTTTTTCGCCATGCAGCGAAATCAGCAGATCGCCCTCGGCGATGGATTCGCGCAGGCGCTGGTCGGGGTAATCGTGGCGCAGGGTGCGCGCGGCCAGCGCCGCCTCGACATCCGCCGCTTCGACCAGTTTGCCGTTGCGGGCGCTGCACAATGCGGCGCTTTCCACCACCAGCGCCTCGGCGCGCGCGAAAATCGCGCTCTGGCGCGACTGGTCGTCCGCCTCGCGATGCCCGTCCTCCAGCAGTCGTGCGACGGCGGCGGCGGAAAAATGCGGCAGCCCCAGTTTGCGGCAGGTGTGGGCGACGAAGATGGCCGAGGCGCGGCGGGTATCGGCGCTGGCCGAAAAGCTTTCGGCAAAGTCCACCTTGACGCGGAAGCGGCGCGCGAACTCCGGGTCTTCCTCCTGCAACTCGTAATACAGTTCGCGCGAACCGATCAGGACGATCTTGACATCGACATCCACCGCCTCGGGCTCGAGCGAAACCGCCGCGATCGGCGTAAACGCCGTGCCCGGTTCCTCGATCTGCAAGCGGCCGCTGCGCAGCACGCGCCGCAGTTTTTCCCACACCAGGCCGTCGGCCAGCAGGTCGCGCAGATGCAGCAGCAGGAAACCGCCGTGCGCCTTGTGCAGACTGCCGGCGCGGATGCGGGAAAAATCGGTCATCAGCACATCGTTCTCGGTCTGGTATTCGATGCTGCCGAACAGCGAGCGGAACAACGGATTGTCTTCGACGATCACCGGCGCGCCTTCCAGCCCGTCGTTGTCCACCACCAGGTTGACCCGGTAGCGGGACAGCACTTTGCCCAATACTTCCTGGCGAATATCGTCATCGGCATCGGCAATCTTGAACAGCTCCAGGTTGTCGAGCACGTCGTGCACGACCCGATCCAGATAGGCGCCAAGCTTGACGGAATCCTTGATCTGTTTCTTCAATCCGACGCGGATTTCCTGTAGTTCGCGATCCAGCAGCGGCTTCACCACCTGGCGGCGCAATGCCGCCAGTGCCTCGTTCATCACCCGTTCCATCGGCCGGATTTTCTCGAAATAACGGCTGATCTCGGCGCGCAATTCCTGCTCGGCCAGCGCGATCTCGGCGCGGCGTTCCTTCGGCAGGACGAGCACTTCGTCCTCGGTCAGCGCGTGGCCTTTTTTGCCGCGCAGCGTGAACAGCAGATGCCCGGATTCGCGGTGCATGGTGAAATTGCGGGCTTCGGCAAAAGCCTCGAGTTCGGCGTAGGCCTTGGCTTCTTCCTCCTTGTAGGATTTTTCGATGCGCCTGCTTTCGGCCTTGAAGTCCTGTCCGTCCAGTTGCTGGGGGATTTCCACCTGTATCGATTTCATCATTTGCATCATGAGTTGCCGCAGCAGGCGTCCCTGCCCGGCGGGCAGGCGCAGCGCGCGCGGCCTTTCCGGCGCATCGAAATTGTGCAGATAGCACAAGTCGGGCGGCGCCGCCCGCTCTGCGGCCGCCGCCTGCATTGCCAGCTTCAGCAGTGAAGAGCGGCCGCTGCCGACCTCGCCCAGCACGAACAGGTTGTAATCCGGCTGGTCCATCCCGAGGCCGAAGCGGGCGGCATTTTCCGCGCGCTCCTGCCCGATCCACGGCAACGTCTGTTCCAGCAGTTCGGAGGTGTCGGCAAAGCCGAGCGCATCGGGATCGACGGTGAGGCGCAGCTCGGCGGGAGTCAGGGTTGAGATCGGCATAGGGTTGTTTGCAGCTTTTGTACTTGGCAATCTTGTCTAATCGGAATTAAACGCCTTATGCCGCTTCATGGCAACCGCCATTCGAAATTATATGGCAAGCCGGATTTCACAGGATGCGGCGGCGTTTTAATCGCACCATCACCCAATACATCGCCAGCGCGGCGATGATGTGTTTTGCCGTGTGCCCGCTGGCCACGCCGGTCAGTGCGGTAATCTGATGATCGGTGAGGTCGCACAGCAAGGCCAGCAGGTAGAGGCCGATGACGGCCAAGATATCCCGGTCGCCGCTGTAGCGCGGAGGGTAGAGCCGGAGCAGCAGCGGGATCAGCAGCATGGGATAGAGCTGCATCAGGCCGTAAGCGCGCAGGTCGCCGCTGCCGTGCGCTTCGCTCCACGCCCACCAGGCCACACTGCCCAACCCGGCGGCGTACAGCCACGGCAGCAGGCGCAGCCCGGCGGCTACGCTGACGCGCTCGCACAGGATCGCGGCGAACAGCGACATCAGCGCCAGCGCGATCGCGGCACGATCCCAGACCAGCCGCCCGTTGTCGGGGGCGAGGTGGTAGTAGGCGGAACCGAGGCCGACCAGGATCGCGAAGAGGAAGAACAGGCGGTAGGGGATGGCCTCGCGCGCATCGATGAAGGCGCGCCGCCCCCTTTTATTGAAGAGGAAATGCAGCCCGGCCAGCCCCGCCAGCACGAACAGCGAGTTGGAGGCGGTATCGAAGCAGTTGGCCACGCCGAAGCAGGCGCGTCGGTCGGCGAAATCATGGTATTGCAGCGGCTGCGGGATGCGCGGCAGCATCCATGCCAGGCCGGCCAAGACTGCGGCAAGCAGCCACAGGCCGAGAGCCTTCCGGTCAGGCGGGTGCGGCATCGACGAGCCTTTGATAGACGGCGAAATCGCCGACGGAAAAACAGCAGAAGATCACCTCGCGGATCGAGCCGAGCTGCGGCAGCGCGGAACGGACGGTCTCAACCGCGACCCGCGCGGCGAATTCCAGCGGATAGCCATACACGCCGGTGCTGATGCAGGGGAACGCGATGGAGTGCGCGCCGCGGTCGGCGGCAAGCCTCAGCGAGTTGCGGTAGCAGGAGGCCAGCAGTTCCGGCTCGTCATGCATGCCGCCGCGCCACACCGGGCCGACGGTGTGGATCACGAACTTCGCCGGCAGGCGGTAGCCCTTGGTGAACTTCGCTTCGCCGGTCTTGCAGCCGCCCAGCAGGCGGCATGCTTGCAGCAATTCCGGCCCGGCGGCGCGGTGGATCGCCCCGTCCACGCCCCCGCCGCCGAGCAGCGAGGAATTGGCGGCATTGACGATCGCATCGACCTTGAGGGTGGTGATGTCGCCCTGTATCACGCGAAGTATGGATGGCATGGTTCCCTCAACAGAAATCGAAAAATACAGTCCGCGTAGGAGCGGGCCATGCCCGCGAATGAAAAAATAATCGCACGCATGGCGTGCTCCTACAATTCGCGAACGAGCTAATGTGTAATCCGGGTTGAACAAGCTGATGCGAACCGGATTAAACGCCTTATTTTGCGGCATCACAAGCGGCATCCGTGTGCTTCGTATGCTGTTATAGTAAGCGTCTTAACGCATTATTTGGTGCAGACATGGCAGTCGAAACCGAACTCAAATTGCGCATTGCTCCGGAGCAGCTTGCCAGGCTGAAGCGGCATCCGTTGCTCAAAAAATATCAAGCCACGCGCCCCGCCACGCGCCGTCTGCACAACATCTACTACGACACGCCGAAACTCGAATTGCACAAATCCGCAATGGCGCTGCGCCTGCGCCGCGCCGGGCGGCAATGGCTGCAAACACTGAAGGGCGGCGGTTCGGTCAAGGCCGGGATGCACCAGCGCAACGAATGGGAGATACCGGTGAGCCGCGCGGTGCTGGATTTTTCTTTGCTGGAAAATGCGGGGCCGCAAGCGGCGGAGTGGGAAGAGCATTTGCCGCTGCGGCTGCGCAAAAAATTGCAGCCGGTTTTTGTCACCGATTTTTCCCGCACCAGCCGCATACTGGACTGGCAGGGCGCGCAAATCGAATTGTGCATGGATCACGGCGAGGTGCGCACCGAGCAGCGCAGCACCCCGATCTGCGAACTGGAGCTGGAGCTGAAATCCGGCGAGCCGCGGCAATTGTTCGAACTGGCGCTGGCGCTGCTGGAAATCGTGCCGCTCGAACTGGAGCCGGTCAGCAAGGCGGAGCATGGTTACCGGCTGTTGACGGGCTATGCCGACAGGCCGGTGAAGGGCGTCGTGCCGGACATCGCCAAAACCGCCACGCTGGCGGAGGCGCTGCAAACGCTGATCTGGTCATGCCTGCTGCATTTGCAGAGCAACTTGCGTGGGGCAATGACGAGCGACGATGCGGAATATCTCCATCAGATGCGGGTGGCCCTGCGGCGTTTGCGCGTGGTGCTGCGCATGGCCGGAAAATTCCGCGCCGATGCATCGTTGAGCGCATTGAGCAAGGACATCGCGGCGTTGTGCGTCGCTTTGGGGCGTATCCGCGAATGGGATGTATTCATCGCCGAGACGGTGCAGCCGATGTGCGCGCGCATGGCCGGCCATGCCGGATTGCAGGCTTTGCTGGCGACCAGCGAGCGGCAATGCGCGGCCTGTTATGCCGAGTTGCGTGGCGAGATACAGGCGCGCGAGTTGCAGCGTTTGATTTTGCGTTTCGCCATCTGGATGAACGGCGCCTATTGGCAGCCGCAGCAAGGGGCAGCCGTGCCGCTGGCGCAAGATTTTGCGGCCCGCCGCCTGCGCAAGCTGGCCAAACAATTCGTCCAGGCCGGGCGGCAACTGGACACCCTCGATAACGTTCGGCTGCATGCGTTGCGCATCCTCGCGAAGAAGCTGAGGTACAGCGCGGAATTTTTCGCCGCGTTGTACGACAGGCAAAAAACCGCAGCGTTTCTCGCCGCGTTGAGCGAGGTGCAGGACGTGCTCGGACAGATCAATGATGTGGCGGTGGCGCACCGCCTGCTGGACGAGCTCGCGGCGCTGCCGGAATTGTCCGCGCACCAGGAAGCGACCGCGCTGGCCAAGGGCTGGATCGCGCACGGCCTGTCGCGCCAACTTACCGCATTGCGCAGGACCATCCGGCGCTTCGAGAGACAGGAAGAATTCTGGGGCAGGGCACGATGAATTCTGCCGGCCAGAAAATGGAAGCGATGGAACAGGCTGCACCGCCCGTGCCGGGCGAGGCCATCGGCATGATCGAAGAAGTTCACGGCCCGGTGGTGGATATCGTCTGCGAGCGCCTGCCGCCCTTGCATCAGGCCCTGTTCTGCGCTTTCGACGGCGAGCGCTATGTCTTCGAAGTCTATCGCCACCTCGACGAGCGCCGCGTGCGCGCCATTGCGTTGCATCCCACCGCCGGGCTCAGGCGCGGCCTGCCGGTATTCGACAGCGGCGCGCCGTTGCGCATCCCGGTCACGCCGGATTGCCTGAACCGCCTGCTCGACGTGTTCGGCGCGCCGCTCGACGGCGGGCCGCCGCTGGACGCCAGGGAGATGCGCAACATCATCGCGCCCCCTTCATCCTTGGCGGAAACGGTTGCAGCGGCAGGCATCCTCGAATCCGGCATCAAGGTGATCGACCTGCTGTGCCCGTTCGTCAAGGGCGGCAAGACCGGCTTGTTCGGCGGCGCGGGGGTGGGCAAGACGGTGCTGATCATGGAATTCATGCACGCCATTGTCAGCCTGCATCAGGGCGTGTCGGTGTTCGCCGGCGTCGGCGAGCGCATCCGCGAGGGGCACGAAGTCTGGCACGAAATGCAGGATGCAGGCGTGATGCCGCACACGCTGATGGTGTTCGGCCAGATGGACGAATCGCCCGGCGTGCGCTTCCGCGTCGGCCTGTCGGCCGTGGCCTACGCGGAATACCTGCGCGACACGCTGGGCAAGGAGGTGCTGCTGCTGATGGACAACGTGTTCCGCTTCGTGCAGGCGGGCAGCGAGATTTCCGGCCTGCTCGGGCGCATGCCGGCCACGGTCGGCTACCAGCCGACGCTGATGAGCGAGGTCGCGGAGTTGCAGGAACGCATCATCTCCACGCGCAGCGGCGACATCACGGCGGTGCAGGCGGTATACGTGCCGGCGGACGACATGACCGACCCGGCGGTGAGCACGATCCTGTCGCACCTCGACACCATGGTGATCCTGTCGCGCAGCCAGGCGGCCAAGGGGATCTATCCGGCGATCGATCCGCTGCTGTCGTCGAGCAAGATGATGGATCGCAGCTTCCTCGGCGACCGCCATTACAACGTCGCCAAGGAGGTGCGCGAGCATCTGGCGCGCTACAAGGAACTGGAGGACATCATCGCGATGCTCGGCCTGGAGGCGCTGTCGGAAAAAGACCAGCGCACCGTGCTGCGCGCGCGCAAACTGCAACGCTACCTGACCCAGCCGTTCCACGTGGTGACGGCGCACACCGGCATCAAGGGCGTGTCGGTGACGCTGGAGCAGACGCTGACCGATTGCGAGGCCTTCATGCGCGGCGACTACGACGCCGTTCCCGAGGAGCAATGCTACATGCGCGGCGCCATGACCGACTCCGGGCAGGAGGCGTCCGCATGAAGACTTTTGTCATGCACCTGCAGAGCGCGACGCAGTACGAGCGCATCGAGAACGTCGCCAGTTTCGTCGGCGAGGACGAGTCCGGCAGCTTCGGCATCCGCGCGCGCCATGCGCGCACGATGACCGCGCTGACCTACGGCCTGGCGCGCTACCGGTTGCAGGACAACAGCTGGCGCTACCTTGCTTTTCCGCGCGGCATTCTTTATTTTGCGGGTGACGCGCTGTACATCAGCACGCGGCGTTTCCTGCACGATGCGGATTACCAGCGCATCAGCAAGGGGCTGCTGGAGCAATTGCTCAAGGAAGAGGAAGAGCTGCGGGTCATCCGGGAAAGCCTGCACCGCCTGGAACAGGAGATGTTCCGGCGCTTGTGGCAGATGGGGCGGCGCGGAGCCGGAATATGAACGACGAACAGTTGCGCCGGGCGGTGGAGAAACAGGTGAAGCGCATGCAGCGCGCGGAGAAAGAACGCCCCACGCTGCTGGCGCAATCGGTATTCATGGGCACGCTGGCATTGCTGTTCGTGCTGCCGATGATCCTCGGCGCCTACCTCGGCAACTGGCTGGATAACATGGCGCAGGGCTATTCGATCTACTGGACGATAGGGCTGTTGCTGGTCGGGCTGGTCGTCGGCATCATCAATGTTTACATCTTTGTCAGGGAGCATGATTGATGGAAACCTCTATAAATCCATTTTGCGGGCGAATCGCAGTGTCGCGTGCTCGCTTACTCCTTGCCTATCAATCCGATATGTCTCGTCGTTCGCTGCGCGGCTCCTTGCGCTTCATCCCGCAAAAAGAATTTCTAGAGGCTCCATAATGGAAGCAGCAGCCATCTGGTTCCACTTCGGGCCTTTCGCGATCACCTCGGTCGTCGTGACGACCTGGGGTGTGATGCTGGCATTGACGCTGTTCTGCTGGCTGTCTACGCGGCATTTGACGCTCGACCCCGGCCCGCTGCAAACCATGCTGGAAGGCGTGGTATCGGCCATCGAGGCGGCCATCGACGCGGTGCTGCCGGGGCGCGCGCAACTGCTGCTGCCGTTCATCGGCACGCTATGGATCTACATCCTGATTTCGAACCTGCTCGGCATCATCCCGGGGCTGCATTCGCCGATGGGGAACCTGTCGGTGACCTCCGGGCTCGCGCTGCTGGTGTTCCTTTCGGTGCATTGGTTCGGCGTGCGCAGCGAGGGGGTGCGGCGTTACCTGCGGCACTACCTCAGCCCCAGCCCGATCCTGCTGCCGTTCCACCTGATCAGCGAAGTGACGCGCACCGCCGCGCTGGCGGTGCGCCTGTTCGGCAACATCATGAGCCTGGAAATGGCGGCTTTGCTGGTGTTGCTGGTGGCGGGGCTGCTGGCGCCGGTGCCGTTATTGATGCTGCACATCGTCGAGGCAACGGTGCAGGCGTATATTTTCGGCATGCTGGCATTGATCTACGTGGCGGGCGCCATGCAGTCGCAACAGAATCTTGAACACAACGAGGAAGGGGATGGCAATGGATGACATGACATGGTTTACGGTACTTTCCACGGTTGGGGCGGCGCTGGCGATTGCGCTCGGCGTGATGTTTCCGGCGCTGGCGATGGGGCGCGCAATCGGCTCGGCGCTGGACGCGCTGGCGCGCCAGCCGGAAGCGGAGAAAGCGATCACGCGCACGCTGTTCATCGGCCTCGCGATGATCGAATCGCTGGCGATTTACGTGCTGGTGATCGTGCTGATCATCCTGTTCCGCAACCCGTTGTTGCAATACCTGATCCCTTAAGCGCCGGGGCTGACCGTGGAATTCGACTGGACGACCTTCGCTCTCGAAATCATCAACTTCCTGATCCTGGTCTGGATCCTGAAGCGGTTTTTGTATCGCCCGGTGCTCGATGTCATCGCGAGGCGCCGCGCCGGGGTCGAGAAGACGCTGGCCGATGCCAAGCGCATCGAAGCCGAGGCGGGCGAACTCAGGCAGCGCTGCGAGTGCGAACTGGCGCAATGGGAAAAGGACAAGGAAGCGGCGCAGGCGCGGCTGCGCGAGGAACTGGCGATGGAGCGCGAACGCCTGATGGCCGGGCTGGAAGCGTCGATCGCCGAGGAACGCGAACGGCGGCGCGTGCTGGACGAGCGGCGTCAGCACGACTTTCAGCGCGCGGTCGAGGAGCAGGGCATCGCGCAGGGCGCGGCCTTCTCCGCCAGGCTGCTCGGCCGCGTGGCCACGCCGGAGCTGGAGGCGCGGCTGTATGCATTGCTGCTGGAGGATTTGCGCAGCCTGCGCCCCGAAGACAAACGCGCCGTGGCCGAGGCCGCCGCCGTGCCCGGACTGGAACTCAGGGTGCAGAGCGCGTTCGCGCTCGACGAAGGCCGGCGTGCCGAACTGGCGCGCGCGCTGGCCGAAGCGACCGGCAAGACGCTGCCGGTCGAATACCGCGAGAACCCGGACCTGCTGGCCGGATTCCACGTGGCCATCGGGCCGTGGATACTGCACGCCAACCTGCGCGACGAATTGAAGTTTTTCAGCGGTGCGTTGCGTTATGCCGGATAGACGGGAAAAGCACTTCACCACGAAGATCACGAAGGGCACGAAGAAAAACTAAATATGGCGACGTATGCTGCCGCATAAACAACCGTTCGCCCTGAGCTTGTCGAAGGGCGGGAAGCCTTTCCGGGAGGCCGTTCATGGTTCGACAAGCTCACCACGAACGGCTTCAGAGATTTTCTTTCAATTTTGTCGTCATGTTTAATAGGGCATTCTTTAATGAAATTCATCTCAATTTGTGATCGCGCAATATCTTGCAACTAACCTTTGTGATTCATGAGGCGCAGTTGCTGACTTACATGAAGCTGGCAAATATCGGAACAGGGTTGCTTATCAATTTCAATACCGGGTTATTGAAAAATGGAATCAAACGCTTTGTACTGTAAAGCTCAATTCTTCGTGATCTTCGTGGTGAATGGTTATGTCGATCGCTGAATCGCCGCTCGCCGCGCAGGCCGAGTGGCTGGCGCAGTATCGCTATGCGCTGCGCCTCTCCGAGCAGGGCACGGTGGCGTCGGTCGGCGACGGCATCGCCTGGATCAGCGGGCTGCCTTCGGCGCGCATGGACGAGATCGTGCAGCTTGAGGACGGCAGCAGCGCGCTGGTATTTCATCTCGCGCGCAGCCGCATCGGCGCGATCCTGCTGCGCCAGACCGAGCGGCTGACCGCGGGCACCTCGGCCTTCCTGACCGGCAAGCGGCTGAGCATCGGGGTCGGCGACGAGTTGCTGGGCAGGGTGATCGACCCGCTCGGCGCGCCGCTCGACGACGGCGGGCCGCTCAACCCGCATGCGCACCGCCTGCTCGACGTGCGCTCGCCGCCGATCATCGCGCGCGACTTCGTGGAACAGCCGATGTATACCGGCAACAAGATCGTCGACACGCTGATTCCCGTCGGCAAGGGACAGCGGCAACTGATCGTCGGCGACAACGGCACCGGCAAGAGCGCGCTCGCCGTCGATGCGGTGATCAACCAGCGCGGCAAGAACGTCTATTGCGTCTACGTACTGATCGGGCAGAAGCGCTCCGCCGTGGTGAACACCATCGAAACCTTGCGCCGTGCGGGCGCGCTGGACTACACCACGCTGGTGGTCGCGGAAGCCACGGCGATGCCCGGCCTCAAATACCTCGCGCCGTTCGCCGGCTGCACCGTCGCCGACGCATGGACCTGGCAGGGGCGCGACACGCTGATCGTCTACGACGACCTCACCACCCATGCGCGCAGCTACCGCGAACTCTCGCTGCTGCTGCGCCGCCCGCCGGGGCGCGAGGCGTATCCCGGCGACATCTTCTACCTGCATGCGCGCCTGCTGGAGCGCTCCACGCGCCTCGCGCCCAAGCACGGCGGCGGCAGCATGACCGCGCTGCCGATCATCGAGACCGAGCAGGGCGAAATCTCGTCGTACATCCCGACCAACCTGATCTCGATCACCGACGGCCAGATATACCTCGACCACGACCTGTTCGCGCGCGGCTTCCTGCCCGCGATCGACGTCACGCGCTCGGTGTCGCGCATCGGCGGCAACGCCCAGCATCCGAACATCAAGAAGGAAGCGGGGCGGATGAAGCTGGATTATTTGCAGTTCATCGAGCTGGAGGTGTTCACCCGCTTCGGCTCGCGGCTTGAGGCGAGCATGGAGGCGCGCATCCGGCGCGGCCAGATGCTGCGCGAAATGCTCAAGCAGGACCTGCTCAGCCCGCTGTCCATCGAGTTCCAGATGGCGTGGCTGGTGGCCTACAACGAGGGGCTGTTCGACGGCGTCGAGCCGGCAAAGGTGAAGCAGCGCCTCGCGCTCTTGCAGCAGAAGGTCGAGCGCGCCGGGGTAAGCATCGAAGAGGGGCGCGACCGCTGGAAGGAGCTGGTGCATGCGTGGCTGAGCGAGGAAGAGGCTCCAGAGGCCGCTTGAACCCCAAAACCTATTTGAACCACGAAGACACGAAGCACATGAAGAAAAACAATGCATATCAAAAATTGCGGCTACCTTGGGGGCGGGTGCTCAATGTCGTGCAACTTCCTGGTTTGAATCTTCGTGCTCTTCGTGCCTTTGCGGTGAACCAGGTTTATAAATGAGCAAACGGCGTGAGGTAAGGGAGCGGCTGGCGACGCTCGACGAAATCGACGGCATCATGGTCGCGATGAAAAACCTCGCCCTGCTGGAGACGCGCCGGCTGGAAACCTTCCTGGGCACGCAGCGCCGCGCGGTGACCAGCATCGAGGCGGCCGCGCAGGACTTCCTCGGCTTCTATCCCGAAACGGCGGCGCATCCCGGCGGTGCGCGGCAACTGCTGCTGGTGTTCGGCTCCGAGCGCGGCCTGTGCGGCGACTTCAACGAGACGCTGCTCGCACCGCTGGCTGCCGCCATGCAGCAGGAGGACACCCTGCCGGTGGTGGTGGGGCGCAGGCTGGAATCCAAGCTGCAGGGTGATCGGCGCATCGCCGCCTTCGTCGAAGGCCCAGGCGTCGCGGAGGAAGTGCCGGCTGCGCTGGTGCGGCTGGCCGGGGTGCTGGGCGAGCTGCAGCAGCAGCGGCCCGAGGAGGCGTGGCGCATCGGCGCGCTGTACCACGACGACGAAAGCGGCGCGCCAAGGCTGCGCCAGTTGCTGCCGCTGGAGCTGCCAAAAAAGAGGCCGGCCTATTCGCATCCGCCGCTGCTCAACCTGGAGCCGGCGCAGTTCCTCTCGCAGCTCACCAGCCAGTACCTCTACGCCGTGCTGCACGAGGTGTTCTACGCCTCGCTGATGGCGGAGAACCGCAAGCGGCTGGAGCACATGGACAGCGCCATCCGTCGCCTGGAGAAGGACGAGGCCAAGCTGCGCCTGCGCTACAACGCGCTGCGCCAGGAGGAGATCATCGAGGAGATCGAGATCATCATGCTCAGCGCCGAGGCGCTGGTGAGCCAGCGGGCGGGGTAGCGATGGCGGGCGGAATCAAAGAGGATTTGGATTTTGAAAAGGAAATGAAAAATGCAAAAACATAATGCGACGCTGGCCCCTTTAATTCTTGTGCTATTAATCTCACTAGACACAGAAAATTTTGTTGAGCGAAATTTATGAATAGAATTTTGGTGACAGGTCTTGCATTGGGGAATGATGCAGATATTGATGCGTGTCAGTCATGCAACTATGACTTGACGTGGCTGTTTGCTAATCCTTCTACTTTGTTATGGGCTGACAAAATAGTCCTCACCCCAGAAATACTGGCGTATATAAAAAATTCCTACTACCCAGATGGGAAGGAAAACCTTGGTAGGGCAGTGAGTTTGATTTTTGAGAGACTCGAAGATAATGGGTTAATTGAAATTAGGTCAGCATCTGATGTGATTACAAAGAAAGTTAAGGATGAAATATTTGCATTAATTGAAGAGGAAAGAGAGAGGCTCCCTTTAACGTTTCCGCAATCAGTGAAACTTGGAAGAGGTAAAGTACCGGGCCAGATATTTGTTAATGGTGCTGAGTACTGTGCGCCATCTATTTGGACTATGTACGCAAGTTTCATCCTCGCAAAAAAATGGGACGCTGGTTTACTACTGCCACAATATTCGCAGAATTATTTTGAGAAGGCTCTTCGCGTTGTTCACGATAATCCAACTAAGCTCAATGAGAAGCTTGTAGCATTTGATGAAATTATCAAATCAAAGCTTCCAGAGCAGGAATTGTTGCCAGTAATTTTGCTTGATGCAAAGTTGTGCGAATCATGTAGGAAATATGACTCTTGCGATTCAGATGTTCTGAATAAAGTTGAGGAGAATATACGGGACATTATGCTTTGGCGCTCATACGACGAGGTGCAGGAGCTTAAGTCTGTTATTGGTAAAATTTCAAAATTGGCTGATAAAGAGAATGTTTCATCAACTGAATTGGTGAAAGCATTTAAAGCAGATGAACAGAGAATTAATAAATCTATGAACTCTGTTTTTCCAAAAGTGGAGCGGTGGTCAAATATGGCTACGGTGCTGTCAATTCCAGCGGTTGTGGCAGGTATCTCAACTGGCTCTACGACATTGGCGACTGTAGGTGCTGGAGTTGCAGGAATTGCCACGGTAACAAATAAGTATCTTGAAATTGTTCGCAGTAAATATCGTTGGGTAGGTCACAAAATCGGCGCAATTGCAAAGAAATAGCTAATGGGAACGTGGTGACCAATGTAATTAAAAGGGTCAGCTTCGCATTGTTTTTGCATTACTCCTTCCAAGATTCAAACTCACTGTTGTTTCAGTGTGCGGCATGCCCCGACAGCACGCACGGATGTTCGCCGGTTTCGACCCGGATGGTGGTGTGGTCGATGTCGAACTCGTCGTGCAGGGCGTTCGCGATGCGGCACAGGAAATCGTCGCCGGGCTGTCCGTCCGGCATGACGAGGAGGTTGAGGTCGTGCCGCTCGCCGCGCGGCATGAACAGCCAGGCGGTCAAGCCAAGGCATGCAAGCCTTGATAGCCGACATAGAATCCGACCATCAAAATCAAGACGCCAGAGAAATAAGGCGCTTTCCGGGCGAAGTCGCCGAAGCCACGCCATCTTCCGGATACGTGCTTGACGCTCAGGGCGGCCAATACGCCTGACGCCACCATCGTCAGTGCCAAGCCAATGCTGAAGCACAAGACCAGGGTAGTGCCCAGCGCGATCTGTTTCAGTTGCAGGCATAGCAGCAGCACGGTGATGGAGGCGGGGCACGGAATCAGCCCTCCAGTCAGCCCGAACAGGACGATCTGCCCGGTCGTCACTTTCCGGTTGGCGAAGCGGCGGCGGATGTCGTTGGCGTGGGCCAGCTCGTGCGGGTCCTGGTAGCCGGGGGCAGACACGTCCAATCCTTCATAGTCCTTGATGGCGTGGTGGTCGTGCTCGACGAACTCCACGTCATAGTCGTGGCTGTGATGCTCAGGCCCCAGGCGCAGACGGGCCACAAACTCATGCGGTTCGGGAATCTCCTGCACGGACTCCACGAAACCGTCGCGCTGCACAAAAGTGAACGACTGGCGGCTGCCATCCGGGCGCTCCGTCTCGACGCTCACCTGATCGGCGGTCCAGGTATGGACATGCTTGCTTTCGAGGGACAGCCGGAAGCGCGGCGGCACACCGCCCTCGAACACTTCCAGCCGCACTACCCCGTGGCCGGTGTCGATGTGTTTGGCCTCGTCGTGGTGGTGGCCGTGGTCATCTCCGTGGTCGTGGAAACAGGCGCGCTGCTGCTGCCATGTTCGCCAGATCATCCACAGGGCAACACCGACGATCAGCACGGCGGACGCCATCTGGAGATAGGGTTCGCTGGTTTCTGCATCCCATTTCTGGCCGAAGTGCATCCCGCCAAGCGCGATGACCCAGACCACCGCAGTATGGGAAATTGCGGCCGACAGCCCCAGCAGGATCGCTTGCGTCTTCGTGCCGCGAATGGCAACGATGAAGGCAGCCATCATGGTCTTGGAGTGGCCGGGTTCGAGGCCGTGCAGCGCGCCGAGCAAGAGGGCGCTCGGAATGAACAGCCAGGCATTGGCTGCGCCCTGCTGCAGCAGGGTGGAAAACTCGGTCATTGGCGTTCCTTACAGGTATTTGGTGATGGCCTTGAACTCTCGGATGGTGTCGTCCGCGCTTTGGGTGCCTTTTCGCACCGTGTCTTCGAGGCAATGGTCTATGTGGTCATGCACCAGGGCTTTCTTGGCATTGCCGATGGCGCTCTCGACGGCCTGTAATTGCTGGGCGATGTCCAGGCAGCCGCGCTCCTCTTCGAGCATGGCGATGATGCTCCTGAGGTGGCCTTCGGCCCGTTTCAGCCGTTTGATGATGTCGGGGTGTGAGGCGTGCGTTGTCATGATGATTTATCCTATCCTGGGGGGGAGGATAGGCTATAATATTAAAATATGCAAATAGCGCCTTTGTTGGTTGATTTTCCTAACCATAGTTTTGCGCGTTGCCGAATAATTGTTTCAATTGTGGAAGGCAAATATGAATAACCTTCAGGACATGGCCGAACTCGACAGCGAAGAAAACACCCCGGAACGCGAAGCCGCCACCAAGCGCAGCACCTGGGTCAGCGTGGCCGTCAATCTGTGCCTGACCATCACGCAGGTCATTGCCGGCGTGATAGCGGGCTCCCAAGCGCTGATCGCCGACGGCATCCACTCCCTGTCTGACCTGGTGGCCGATTTTGTGGTGCTCCTGGCCGTGCATCACAGCAAGAAACAGGCGGACGAAGACCATCATTACGGCCACCAGCGGTATGAGAACGCCGCCGCCATGGTCATTGGCGGGTTGCTGCTTGCAGTGGGGATCGGCATGATCTGGTCCGCCGTCCACAAGCTGCAGGCGCCGGAGTCCATCCAGACGGTTCATATGCTGGCGCTTTGGGTGGCGCTGGGCGCCCTCGTCGTCAAGGAGACACTCTTCCGCTACATGCTGGCCGTTGCCGAGCGGGTCCGCTCCAGCATGCTGGTCGCGAATGCGTGGCATGCCCGTTCCGATGCCGCATCTTCTCTCGTGGTCGCAATCGGCATCGGTGGCAATCTTCTTGGATATGCGCTTCTCGACCCCATAGCCGCGCTGATTGTGGGGTTCATGGTCATCAAAATGGGCTGGGAGTTTTCCTGGAACGCCCTCCATGATCTGACGGATCGGGCCGCTACCGAGGAACAGATTGCGGGCATCTCCGCCGAAATTCTCGCCACTCCCGGTGTCTTGGGGCTGCATGAACTGAAAACCCGCAAAACTGGCGACATGATTCTGGCTGATGTCCATTTGGAGATCGATGGCAGTCTCACTGTTGCAGAAGGGCATGACATTGCCCGGCAAGCCAAGCTCAATGTAATGGCTCGCCATCCTGTTCTCTATCTGATGACCCACGTTGACCCAGAAACCCCCAAAGCAAAGTAGGAAACTCATATGTCTCTCGAAAAAATTACTGAGTTGCTCAATAAGCAAAAATTGGTGGAAGGCGTGGTTCATAATCAAAACGTGCCACACCGCGACCTTGTAGAAACCATCGTGCATCGACAGCATCTGGCCGAGTTGCTGGATTTGATGTCCAGACTACCGACAGGGGAAATTGGCAACATCCTCGAAACATTGCCAATGGAAGATGCGACGCTTCTTTGGAAGCAGATTCCGGAAGAGCGTAAAAACGATCTCCTCTGGGAGATTTCGGATACCCTCAGAGTGCAGTTGGTAGGAAGCCGGGAGCCGGGGTTTTCCGAAAGCCAGCTGAACGCTTTTGAGCTGATCGATGGACGGCTGCGGCAGGTCACGATTGCCAGCCGTAAAGATATAGAGGGCTTGCATCCGATATGGATTGACCTGCTTAACATCACTAAGGCAGAACGAGCTTATGTGGGTGAGCATTTTGGATTGGAGCTTCCTGACCCTGGCGATGCCTCCGACCTGGAAGTCGGTTCAAGTTTCCATGTCGAGGAAAATAATGAAATCCATTTCCACTCGAATTTCCTGCTTGACCGTGAAGGCAATTCGCGTAGCGTGCCTGTAGCGTTTATCCTGCATGATGGAATTCTGTTTTCCGTACGCAATGAAGAATTGCCGGTATTCCGGCTGCAGAGACGCCGCGCCCGGACGCAACCAGGCTATGTGACCGACTGTCATGATCTATTGATCGACCTATATGGCGCTGATGTCGAATACTCTGCCGACTCTCTGGAAGGCATTTACACCACCCTTCGCAAGGTGGGGCGTCAGGTACTGAGCGAAATGATAAGCGACAGGGAGGCGGCCGCCATCCTGGCGGATATTGCGGAAGAGGAGGATCTCAACGGATGCATTCGCAGCAACATTCTCGACACCCAGCGCGCCTTGAACTTCCTGATGCGATGCAAGATTTTGTCGCAAAGCCAGTTTGAAGATACAAAGCAGACGCTGCGAAACATCGAATCCCTCAACAGCCATACCGCATTCCTGTTCGACAAAATCAACTTTCTGATGGATGCCACCATCGGCTTCATCAACATCAACCAGAACAGGCGCGTTTCACAACTGACCGTATTCGGTGTCGTGTTCATGCCCCTCAACATCCTGGCAGGCGTCGGCGGCATGTCTGAGTTTTCGATGATGACCCAGGGAGTTCCATGGCCGATTGCCTATGGCTCGTTCGTGGTTGGCATGGGGCTGATCGGCTGGGCGACTTATGTCGCGCTGAAACATTCCGAGAACCGGAAGTTGAAAAACAGGGGCAGGGCATCTCAAGCCAAGTAACCGGGAATTTCAACGCCGTCAGCACGCCCTGCAGACAATAGGGGACACGGTTTAAATAAAGATTGGAAAAATATATTCACCACGAAGAACACGAAGTGCACGAAGAGAGGCAATGCCTATGAGCACTCAATATGATGCAACTCCGCAGAACCTCTTCGTGTTCTTCATGGTTCAAACGGGGCATTCAGGTTTTAATCTGCGTCAATCTGTGTAATCTGCGGAGAGCGGTTTTTGCGGGCTTGGTTAGCCATTGTGGGCGGCATGCCCCGACAGCACGCATGGATGTTCGCCGGTCTCGACCTGGATGGTGGTGTGGTCGATGTCGAATTCGTCGTGCAAATGGTTCGCGATGCGGCACAGGAAATCGTCATCGGGCTGGCCGTCCGGCATGATGAGGTGGACGGTCAGCGCGGTTTCCGAGGTGCTCATCGCCCAGACATGCAGGTCGTGGATCGCCTTGACGCCGGGAAGAGTGGTCAGGTAATCCGACACCTCGCCCAGTTCGATCGAGGCCGGCACGCCGTCCAGCGAGAGGCGCAGCGCGGGGTGCAGCAGGTCCCAGGTGCCGAACAGGATCACTACTGCGATCACCAGGCTGATCGCCGGGTCGAGCCAGGCCCAGCCGGTCCAGAGGAAGAGCGCGGCGGCGATCACCACGCCGAGCGAGACCAGCGCGTCCGCCGCCATGTGCAGATACGCGCCGCGCAGGTTGAGGTCGTGCCGCCCGCCGCGCGGCATGAACAGCCAGGCGGTGAAGCCGTTGACCGCGATGCCGACGGCGGCCACCACCATGACGGTGACGCCCTGGATCGGCACCGGATTGGAGAACCTCTCGATGGCTTCCAGGACGATGCCGCCGGTCACGACCAGCAGGGCCAGCGCATTGAACACCGCCGCCATCATGGTCGCGCGCCCCAAGCCGTAGGTGTGCCTCTCGCTGGGCCGCAGCCTTGCGAGATAGAAACCGCCCCAGGCCATGAGCAGGCCCAGCACGTCGCTCAGGTTGTGGCTGGCGTCGGAGAGCAGCGCGAGCGAATTGGTCAGCCAGCCGTAGAATGCCTCGACCAGCACGAACAGCACATTGATCGTGATGCCGACGGCAAAGGCGCGGTCATAGTCGTGGCGGTGCGGGTGGTCGTGTGTGTTCATCCTGGAAAACTCAGTTCAAGCCACGGTTTGATTGGAACGCGGGCTTCCAGCCCGCAGGCGGACAGGATGTCCGCGCTCCCGGTATCCATTCTTGGACTCACCCAAAAGGTGAATCGCATCAATAGCGATAAAGTTAATCATCACGTGGGTTTCAACTGAAATAGAAGCGTTCAACTGCGGTTTTTAGGTTCATGGCTTTTTCTCGTTTTTCATCCTGAAAACTGCGGTTCAATCCGCAGATTACGCAGATTCACGCAGATTTTGAAACAGTTATTGTGCAGCACCAAACGGTTATTCAACTGGCGCGGTTTTAATCTTGCGTAATCTGCGGATAACCGCTTTTTTCATTCCTCGTTTTCATATCGATGAACCTTTGGTCAGGCGGGCGGCGATCCAGGTGATCCAGACCGCTACGGACATCAACCCGAAGGCGACGCCGACGCGGCTGATGTAATCCGGCGCGATCAGCAGCAGGGCGCCCAGCTCCAGCATCATCGCGCCGGACATCAGCTTGAGCAAGCGGCCCTCGCGCTCGGTGAGCTTTCTTGCGCCGAGGCTGAAGGCGAAGACGGCGACGATCAGGGCCAGCGGCAGCACGTAGACCAGATTATAAGCGGCGAGGTAGCCGTAGCGCGCGGCGGAGGTGAGGTCGGCGAGGGTGAGCAGGCGCGTATAGACCATGGGGAAACCGGCAGTGCAGAGCAGCTCGTAGAAGTTCGCGGCCACGGCGAGGAACAGCGTGGCAGCGAGCATGGCCGGCAGGTTGCCGGCGCCGAGGATCGCGCGGCTGCGGCGGAAGAGGCCGGGCTTCTTCGATTCGGGGATGGACAATGTGATGCCCTTCCCGAAGCGGAAGAAGTCCTTTACGTTCAAAGCGCCGACGAACACGGCCAGCGCGCCCGCCGCCAGCGTGACCCAGGCGAGGTGGCCGAAGAGCTGGAAGACGTTCAGCCAGGCCGCCATGAAGGCGAAGTACATGAGGCCGGAGACCAGCACGAAGACGCCGCCGACGAGCAGCATGCGGCGGCGGCTCTTCTGGTGCGCCATCATCGAGAGCAGGAACAGCAGCACGAAGAAGGCGCAGGGGTTGAAGGCATCCAGCCCCGCGAGGACGAGGGTGAGTATGGGCAGCGAGAGGCTCGCGGGATCGATGGCGCCGATGAGCGGCAGGCGGATGGGTTCGGGCGGTGCCGCCTGCGCCGCCTGACCGCTTACGGCGCGCGCGCGGCAATCGTCGAGGCGCTGGCGGATCAGCGCGCCGGTGGTTGCGTCGCTGTCCCAGCCGACATGCATCTCGCCGCAGAACAACAGCGCGGGGACGGATGCTGCGTCCTCGCCGAGCTGCCGCGCCATGGATTCGTACCGGCGCACGTTTTCCGGATGGCGGCTGAGTTCCAGGGTGTGCAGCTTCACCCAGGAGCGCGCCCGGGGCAGCGCCTCGATGTAGGGATGCGCCTCGGTGCAGTGCGGGCAGGTGAGCGACCAGAAAAAATAAAGCTGCACCTCGGGCTGGCCGTCCGCGCCGGCCTTGAGCCAGGCGTCGTCGGCGCGGCTCGCGCCGGAAAACAGCGCGAGCAGGCAGGCGGCGAGAAACAGGAATTTTCTGATCATCGCAGCATGATACCCGTGGGCAAATAAATTTCAGATAAAAAAAGCGGCATCCGGAGGGATGCCGCAACAGGGAAGAAACATGTATCTACTCAAGCAAGTTAAGCAGGGTGGATTGCTTGCTTATTTGCCAAACCGGGTTGTTTACTTCGTCAGCGACGAGCCCGAGGTGTCGCGGATCTGGTTTTTCCATGCCTTGCGGATCAGGTTCTGCACATTTTCCGGCAGCGGCACATAGTCCAGGTCGGCAGCCAGTTTGCCGCCGTTGGCGTAGGCCCAGTCGAAGAACTTCAGGACTTCCTTTGCCATGTCCGGATTTTCCTGCATCTTGTGCATCAGGATGAAAGTCGCGCCGCTGATCGGCCAGCTTTCCTTGCCGGGCTCGTCGGTCAGGATTTCGTAGAAACCCGGCGCCTTGTCCCATTGTGCGTTGGCTGCGGCGGCTTTGAAGGATACATCGCCGGGTTCGACGAACAGGCCGTCGCGGTTCTTCATTTGTACGGAGGCCATTTTGTTTTGCAGCGCGTAGGCGTATTCCACATAACCGATAGTGTTCTTCATGCGTTGCACGTTGGCGGCCACACCTTCGTTGCCCTTGCCGCCGGTGCCAGCCTTCCACGAAACCGCCGTGCCTTCGCCCACTGCGGATTTCCACTCCGGGCTGGCCTTGGACAGGTAATTGGTGAAGATGAAGGTGCTGCCGGAACCGTCGGAGCGGTGTACCACGGTGATATTGTCGGCGGGTAGCTTGAGGTCCTTGTTCAGGGCCACCAGCGCGGGGTCGTTCCACTTGGTGATTTTGCCCAGGTAGATATTGGCCAGCGTCACACCGTCCAGCTTCATCTTGTTGGCTGCGACGCCTTCGATGTTTACGACCGGCACCACGCCGCCGATCACGGTCGGAAACTGCATCAGGCCATCCTTTTCCAGCTTTTCCGGCGTCAGCGGCATGTCGGATGCGCCGAAATCCACGGTCTTGGCGGTGATTTGCTTGATGCCGCCGCCGGAACCGATGGACTGGTAATTCATGCTCACGCCGCTTACGTTCTTATAGGCTTCTGCCCATTTGGCATAGATCGGGTAGGGGAAGGTTGCGCCCGCACCGGTGATATTGGCGGCCGCCTGGCTCGCGCCAGCACAGGCCAGAGCGGAGGCTGTGGTGATGCCGATGATGAGTTGCTTGAATTTGCTGTTCATGTTGTCTCCATTTGGTTGCATCGCTTAAAAACACTGCCTGGGTCAACAACGCCTTGCGGTGAAATGTATGTTGACCCAGTCTTCCGGATTGTCCTGGGGCCGGATTAGAAAATGTGTTTTATGCCGAGAGAAACAGCAGACGGAGAAGCGCCGATACCGTTGACGGTGCTTGCTGCCGAAGTGGTTTGGCTGAAGCCGTAGTCGCTGGCGGTCTTGTTGCTGATGCGGGAGTAGATCGCGTACAGCTTGGTGCGCTTGCTCAGGCCGTGGTCGTAGCCCAGGCTGAACTGGTTTGCACCGGTATTTGCGAGCGAGGCCAGTTTGCCTGCCCTGCCGTAGGCAAACTTGACGGCATTCATGCCCATCTTGTAATTGCCTGAGAAGTAGTAGGCATTGTGGCCAAAGCGGTCGGCGCCGACCGCGGCGCAGCCGCCGGCTACCACGGCGGTGCACAGGTTGTCGCTGGTTTTTTCATAGGCGAAACCCAGGGTGAACGCATCCATCATCGTGTAGCCCAGCCCCAGTTTCCAGGCCGATTCCTTGCCGCCGACGCGAGTCACATCGAGCTTGTGGTCTTCATAGCCCAGCGAGCCAAAGAACGGAGCGGCATCGTACGTGGCGGCCAGGCTCACGAGGTTCTCCTTGGCTTGCGCGGCCGTGGTGTTGGTCTCTCTCAGGTTGGCGTAGGCGATCATGCCGGTGAAGCCGCTCAATTTGGGCGTGGTGTAGTGGATGGTGTTGGTCGGGCGGCCATCGAAGGCGGTGTTGGCGGAATCGACTGTCGTGGGGCTGGTTACGCCGCCCATCAGCGCGCGGTTATCCGCGATGCTGTCGGCGAACACATCCAGCTTGCGCGTGGCCAGCTTGTAGGGGGTGTCGTGGCGGCCCAGCAGCACGGTGCCTGCGGTGTCGCTCTTCAAGCCAATGAAGCTATTGCGCGTGGCAAAGGTGCCGGTGCCGCCTGCTTCGTTAGTGCTGTCAATGTTGATCTGCTGCTCGATCTGCCAGATGACCGACAGGCCGCCGTCCAGCCCCTCCGCACCCTTCAAGCCAAAGCGTGAAACGTTGCTCGATACGTTGGTCTTGTTTGCGCCAGAGACACCGGCAGCGGAAGTGCCGTTGTTGATGAAGTCATACGACAAATCGGCTATACCGTAAAAACTCACATTGGCGGTTTCGGCCAATGCGGGTGCCGAGAAAGTTGCGGCTGCCAGTGCGATGACGATGAGTTTCTTCTGCTTCGTGAAAGCTTTTTGCATCATTAAATCTCCCAGTAATTTTGAATAAGCCGCCCTAGTGCGACCCAGGCAGATTAGAGGGCGAATGTGAAAAGCCGATTAAGGATTAGTGAAAGTTTTGTTACAGGGAAATGATTCGAGGTGCGATTTGATTGCAGCGCGAGCGAGCGAAACAAAAGCAGCTTGAGATAACCGGCTCTGCGCTTACGCCGAAAAGCGGTAACCGCTGCCGCGCACGGTCTGGATCAAATGATCCTTGCCGGCAGTTTCCAGCGCTTTCCTGAGCCGGCGTATATGCACATCTACCGTACGCTCCTCGATAAAGGCTTGCGTGCCCCACACATGGTTGAGTAGTTGAGCGCGGCTGTATACCCGTTCGGCATGACTCATGAAAAAATACAACAACCGGAATTCGGTGGGGCCCAATTCAATATTGATGCCGCTTGCCCTGACCCGGTGCGATACGGGAGACAGTTCCAATCCGCCTATGGCTAAGGGTTCATCCGGTATTGCGGGAACATGGCGGCGCAGCATGGCACGTATCCGCGCCATCAGTTCGCGGGGCGAAAACGGCTTGGTGATGTAGTCGTCCGCGCCCGATTCGAGCCCCAGTATTTTGTCGTGTTCTTCCCCGCGCGCCGTCAGCATGATGATGGGAATGTTGCTGGTTCTTGCGTCGCTGCGAAATTGCCTGGCAAGCAACGGGCCGCTGGTGTTGGGCAGCATCCAGTCGAGCAGGATCAAATCCGGCAAGTCCTGCCCGATTTGCCGCCAGGCGCTTTCCGCGTCTTCCGCGCGCAATGCGCGAAAACCGGCCTGCACTACATTGAATGCCAGCAGTTCCTGAATCGCCGGTTCATCTTCGACTATCAAAATTTTTGCGCTCATCTCCAACTTTCAATCACTGATTACGGAATGGCTAATATATGGATAATTTGTGACAGAAAGATGAATGTATGAAAGCATTCGTTGCGGTAGGCAGGCACCAGAAGGCTTATCAGGCGGCGCATGGCGTCGGCGTATCGAAAAAATGCAGGTAGGAGCTCGCGGTGCGCCCGGCGGTGTGGTTGGCTTCGCCCTCCCTGTGGCCCGGCCAGAATAGGTAATCAAGGGCTTGCAGCATCGGCTTCATCGGCATGTCGACTTTGATGATGTGTTCAGTCATCCAGCGCCTTAAACAATGAGAGTAATGCTTTATTGCGCCGTCACACCAAACGCCTTTTTTGCCCACCAGCTCGTTTCTAAAATACTGAAGCTCTTTTAGCGAATATTGTTGCGCCTGTCTGTATTTGGAAAAATCGAGATTGACCACCCGCGCAATTCTTTCCTCGTTTGCAAAGTGAACGCATAACCAGCCTTCCAGCAATTCGAATGCTTGCGATATGACTGAGTGGTTCTTTGCCCTGATTGCGCGTTCTACGCCATTAATCAGGGCTATCAAATTTTTGTGATCTGAATCGATAACTGCATTTCCGGTGCTCAACTGTTTTGTCCATACAAATTCCATCATGTGCTCCTTAGTTATATGTTCGATTAAAATCGCTACCCGTTCAGACGCGGCTCGTCGGATTGCATTTTGAGGAAATGTTCTGATGTCTTGAGAAAGCGTTTTGCATAGAGGTCGCTCAGGCGCGACATCGGCAACTCAAGTATTTCCTCCTCGCTGTGCGTCAGGCTGGTGATTAAACGGCGTTGACCTGCGGGCCGGGTTTGTCGATCGAGTATCAGCATTGCATCCCCCTGGTTGGTTGAAGATGCATGCAGGTTATCGAAACCTTGTTGCTGCGCGATGACGGGAACATGAAGAGTTTGTGAAATCGCTACTTGGGCGGCTGGCCCGGAAGCGGAAAAGGGAACGGTGCATAAGCGGATTGCGTCGAGAGTAGCGATTGGGAAACGGCGGATGTTGTCTCTTGTTTCGGCGCTTGCCGCATCCCGGCTTGCAGCCCTTGCGAAATGGCCTCTTGCGCGGCGCGCGCCAGCACCCGGCGGTTCTCGCCGGCGGTCGCCTGCGCGGGGGTGAACACCAGCAAGGCATCGAAACGCGGGCTGCGCAGGATGCGCCAAATGGACTGAGATAGCGCCATGTCGCCGGTGAAGGTGGCGGCGTTGCTCTGATTCCCTTTCTCATCCTGGTAGCGCAGCGCAATCGGGCAAAGCATTGCACCGGCATCAATCGCAGGCTGGATGAGCGCCGAGTGGAAATGCCCGACCTGCCTACCGTCTGTCGTAGTGCCTTCCGGAAACAATCCGACACAAATGCCCTGTTCAAGCAGGAAGCTGACGCGCCGGTTAATCGATGCGGCATCCTGGCGCATGGCACGTTCGATGAAGATGGTGTTGCTGCGTTTGCATAGCCAGCCGATGAGCGGCCAGTTGCGCACTTCCGCCTTGGCGATAAAGCGCGATGGATAGATTGTGTTCAGCACAAAGACGTCCAGCCACGAGACATGGTTGGCGACGACCAGGCAGCCGCCTTCGCCGCGCACGGACCATTCCCCCTCGGTGCGGATGCCGATGTTGAGGATGCTCAGTAGTTGCCTGCTCCAGTTTTTCAGGATGCGGCGCCGTTTCGTTTGGTTCAAATGCGGGTAATAAATCGCCAGCAGCGCCGCATAAACAAGGTGCAGGGCGAGGCGGCCGCCCCTGAACAGGCTGATCAGGACATTCGGCAAACGCTCATCCATGATAAATGCTCGGAAAGTGGCGAGAATCTGCCATTTCAGCCATTTCTGGCTGCGGTAATTCGCGCCGCTCGATGAACAGGCTGTTGCCCGGCTTTTTCTTGGCCATTTTCTTGGCGACCGTGGCGGCCTCGGCTACTTCATGGTGCGAGTGGAATAATTCTGCGGTAGCCCAGATGACGCCAATCGAGAGCGTGGGCAGCGGGTGGTGAACAACGCGGCCCTGACGGTCTTCGCTTGAGTAGCCGCCGGTGGAACGATGCCTTGCTTCAAACAAGACCAGGGAGGTTTGCGCGAAGGAAGTCAGGGCTTGGTTGCAGCGCTTCTCCCAATCCGGGCTTTGCATGACCAGAATAAAATCGTCGCCGCCGATATGCCCGATAAAATCGCGTTGGGGGTCGCAGGTGTTGTTGAGCAGCTTGCCGGTGAACTGGATCATCTCATCGCCTTTGCGATAGCCATACACATCGTTGAAGGGTTTGAAATTGTCCAGATCGCCATAGCAGACGGCGAACTGCTTGCCGGATTGCAGCAAGAAATCGATGTGTTCGTTAATTGGGACATTGCCGGGCAGCAAGGTCAACGGATTGGCGTAACGCGCGGTTTCGATCTGTGCGTTGGTGATTTCGCGCAACAGATCCTGCCCGGTGCCGAGCCCGAGGTAACGGCCCTGATCGGTGATGATGAAGCCGTCGGTGAAATGCTTGATTCCAGATTCACTCAGGAAATTGCTCAATTCATGGATCGGGGTGGATTTTTCCACCAGCAAGGGCTCTGCATTCATCATGTCTTTGCAAGGTTTTTTACCGAGCAGTTCACGTTGAAACGGCTTGGCAAAACTGTCCACGAGCTCATACCGGTTAATTAATCCAACCGGACGTCCATGCTTGACGATTGGAATGGCGCGCAATTCCTTATTTGCGGAAAAACAGGCGAATATTTTTTCAGTTTCGGTGTCCGGCGGGAACGGCTCCACATAACGCAACAGCGCCTCCACTGTGATGCTGCGTTTGCTGCTATAGGGTTGTTCGACAGCGTGATTTGTGTTGATCAGGCAGCCGATTTCGGCGGGTGGGTTCAGCGGCGGGACGGGATTGGGCCGGGCAATAAAATAGCCCTGCCCGCACGCGATGCCGATATCCCGTATCACCCTGAACTCGGCGGCCGTCTCGATCCCTTCCGCAATCACCTGCGTGCCGGAGCTTAATGCGATGCTCTGGATCGACCGGATGAACTGCTGTTTGAGCGGGTCGGCATTGACGCCCTGCACGAAGTGCATGTCGATCTTTACAAATTCGGGGCGCAATTCCGACCATAACCGCAAGCTGGAAAAACCTTCGCCCAAATCGTCCAGTGCAATCTGGAATCCCATGCTGCGGTAGTGCAGTAGCGCGTTGCGCATCCCTTCAAAATCGAAGGTGGGCTGGTTTTCGGTGATCTCGATGATGACCCGTTGCGGATCGATGCCGAGATTTTCAAGATAGGTCAGCGTTTGCCCGTTCTTGAAACTGGGGTGGGTCAAGGCATCCGGGCTGACATTCAGGAACAGGTTGCCGGGCAGGTTCTGGCCGGCAAAGGATTCCAGCACAATCTGCCGGCACAGCATTTCGATTTCCAGGGAAAGCCCCTGCTGTTTGGCGGCCGCGAACAGGTTGATCGGCGAATGCAGCGGACTGTCGGCCGGGCCGCGTATCAGCCCCTCGAAGCCGAGAAACGTGCCGTTGGAAAGATCCATGATCGGCTGGAACAGCGCGGAAAGATTGCGCTGATTCAATATGTCCTGAAGCGTTTTCATTATAAATGTCCTGTGGATGGGATGCGCGACAGGATAGTTGCCGGATGTTGCAGCCGGGTTAAGGCGATGTTGCAGATTGATTACAGAGCGCCCGCCGGAAAAAAGGTAGTGTTGCGCTTACCAAAAATACTTGTTTTAATTACGCCTGACATTTTAATAATTGTTTAACAATGGAAACGTAACATGATGAAACCGGCTCAAGTGGTAAAGGCATTGGCGGCATTGGCGCAACCCACCCGTTTGGCGATTTATCGCCTGCTGGTGGCGCGCGGACCGGAAGGCATGGCGGCGGGGCAGGTAGCCGAAAAACTGAAAGTGTCTCCGGCCACGCTGTCGTTCCATTTCAAAACGCTCAGCCATGCCGGGCTGCTGGACAGCAGACAGGACGGGCGTTTTGTTTATTACGCCGCAAATTTTACGGTGATGAACGGGATGGTGGGGTATCTGACGGAAAACTGCTGCGGCGGGAACCCGGCTGCCTGCAAGCCGGGAAAATAAATAATCGATCCACTCTACAAGGAAATTCATCTTGCAAGACAAAACCTACAACGTGCTGGTGCTGTGTACCGGCAATTCCGCGCGCAGCATCCTGGGCGAGGTGCTGTTCAACGTGTTGGGCAAAGGCAGGTTCAAGGCCTACAGTGCGGGCAGTAAACCGGCCGGCCGGGTTAATCCGTTTGCACTGGAATTGCTGCAACAGCAAGGGCACAGCATCGCGGGGCTGCGCAGCAAAAGCTGGGACGAATTTGCCGCTGCCGATGCGCCGCAGTTCGATTTTATCTTCACCGTGTGCGACAACGCGGCAGGCGAAACCTGTCCGATCTGGCCGGGCAGGCCGGCTACGGCGCATTGGGGTATCCCCGATCCTGCGGCTGCCGAGGGGGATGATGAAGACAGGCGTGCCGCGTTCAAGAAAGCCTATGAGCAACTGGCGCGGCGCATCCAGTTGTTCATGAGCCTGCCGATCGAAAAACTGGACAAGCTCACGCTCAAACAGAAGCTCGCCGAAATCGGCCAAACCCAGGACTGATGCCATGAATCTGTTCGAACGTTATCTGACCGTCTGGGTCGCGCTGTGCATCGTCGCCGGCGTGCTGCTCGGGCAATTCCTGCCGGGCGTGTTTCAGGCCATCGCCAGTCTGGAAATCGCCAGGGTGAACCTTCCGGTCGGCGTGCTGGTGTGGGTGATGATCATTCCGATGCTGCTGCGCATCGATTTCGGCGCGCTGCATCAGGTGAAGAAACATTGGCGCGGCATCGGGGTCACGCTGTTCGTCAACTGGGGCGTGAAGCCGTTCTCGATGGCCTTCCTCGGCTGGCTGTTCATCCGCCAGGTGTTTGCGGATTACCTGCCGCAGGATCAGCTCGACAGCTATATCGCCGGGCTGATCCTGCTGGCCGCCGCCCCCTGCACCGCGATGGTGTTCGTGTGGAGCAATCTGGTAAAGGGTGATCCCTATTTCACGCTGTCGCAGGTGGCGCTCAACGACGCCATCATGATCTTCGCCTTCGCGCCGCTGGTGGCGCTGCTGCTCGGCATCGCCAGCATCGCCGTGCCGTGGGACACGCTGTTCGTCTCGGTGCTGTTCTACATCGTGATCCCGGTCATCATCGCGCAACTGCTGCGCCGCCGCTTGCTGGCGCGAGGCGAACCAGCATTCAGGCAAGTAATGGAGCATATCGCGCCATATTCGATGGGCGCGCTGCTGGTGACGCTGGTGCTGCTGTTCGCGTTGCAGGGCAACGCCATCGTCGCGCAGCCGCTGGTGATCGCGATGCTGGCCGTGCCGATCCTGATTCAGGTGCTGTTCAACTCCGGCTTGGCCTATTGGCTGAACCGCCGCCTCGGCGTGGCGCACTGCGTCGCCGCCCCGTCGGCGCTGATCGGCGCGAGCAACTTCTTCGAACTGGCGGTGGCCGCCGCGATCAGCCTGTTCGGCTTCCAGTCCGGCGCGGCGCTGGCCACAGTGGTCGGCGTGTTGATCGAGGTGCCGGTGATGCTGCTGGTGGTGAAAATCGCCAATGCGTCGCAGGGCTGGTACGGAGCTGAGATGCGGAAATGAAAGAGTCCCGGAATTGACCGTTGGCCGGGAAAGGCATAGATTGCCGCCAGACGCTATGCCGTGCGGCATGGTCAGGCAGGCGGTACAGAAAAAATGATGGAGCAGTGTCAATGGAAGAAAGCGCAAAGAAAAAATCATCAAACCGCAACGAGGCAGACCCCCGCCCGCCATTCACCATTGTCGACTGGATAGTCGCGGCGTTAAGCATTGCTTTAATGGTGTTCATTCTTATGAACCTTCCACCTGTCTAGCCTTTCGACCCGCCGCCTCTCAAGCTCGACCGGAGAGAGGCGACCGTTGTGCTGCCGGAAAGTTGAATCAAAGACTCAATGAAAAGATGAATCATCCAAGGCGCCCAGCCGATGGTGTTAGCTATCGCAAACTGCGTTTTCCCCCTTCGTGCAACTAAAAGGGCGCTGACTTCATCTGTCCGTATTATTATGCGCATACCGCCGGACAAATTTGTGCAGGCGACTTACCATCACAGCAGAAATAGCGGCTGATTTAACATGCTTTTTCGGCGATAGCCGGTGGTGGCTTGTTCCATAGTGTGGCAACATTGACCTCGCAGGACATTAAGCTTTATGTATTCCAGGCTTGAATCTCAATTCGTACATCAGGAGAAATGAAAATGAAAAAACTTTCGCTATTAATCCCCATTCTCGCGGCAGTTGCGCTGTTTGCTCAACCAGTCCTTGCAGAGGATGTTCGTCAACCTGAAAAAACCGCACAGGCGGCACAAGGGGGAACTGCCGGCGCGGGTGAGAAAATGAATGACCATGAGAGCATGATGCAGGAATCGATGAAAAAGATGCATGCGCAAATGGCAGCCATCCATCAGGTCAAAGATACTAAGAAACGCCTGAAGCTTCTGCAAGAACACCGAAAAAGCATGCGCGATAGCATAAAAATGATGCGCGAAACGATGGGCGGTATGGCCATGGAATGTCCCATGATGGGAGGTGGCCACATGATGGGTAGTAATCCGGCTGGCCAGGCTAGCGGCAATGCAAATGCCGCCCCTGCCGCACAAGCAAACCCCGGTCAGGCGAGCGCCGCCGATAAGACTTCGGCAGCACCCGATGGGAAAAAGCTTTGGACATGCCCCATGCATCCTGACGTTGTCCGGGACCAGCCGGGCCTCTGTCCGATTTGCGGCATGGATCTGGTGGAAAAGGGTCAACCAGGCGCCTCACAAGCCGGGCATAACCATGCTATGGGCGGTTGCATGATGGGTGGCGACATGAAGTGCCCCATGATGGGCGGCAGCATGAAGTGTCCTATGATGGGTGGCGACATGAAGTGTCCCATGATGGGCGGCAGTATGAAGTGCTCCATGATGGGTGGCAGCATGAAGTGTCCTATGATGGGAATGATGGACAAACATATGGACATGATGTTGATGCTGATGGAGCAAATGATAGAGCACGACGAGGCAACAATGGCTGTCCGGAAATAGCTCGAGAATTCAGGAAAACCAGTTCACCCTGACCCTCAAAGCAGGGTGCGAAAGCGGGATTTGCGGGATATCGCCTATCGGTGATATCCCGCTTTCCGTTCTATAGCAGTCAGTCACAGGGCACTTTGGCTATAACTGGCCTGTGTCGAAAGCTGACCATGCGCCCAAGGCCATTCCACTTGTCTCGACACTGATTAACCAGTTATCGAAAAAGCTTGCAGGGGTTATCCGCGCGTATTCGATTGCACATCAAACTGGCTGAGGTCAACGACGGGTGCTGGCTGCCAGCCTTGCTTGCGGTGTTCCGCGACCACGTTGGTGAAGATGCCGCCGCGCACATAGAACTTGGCGGTCAGGCGCATGAAGCGCGGCTGGGTGGCGGCGACCAGGTCGTCGAGGATGCGGTTGGTGACGTCCTCGTGGAAATGTCCTTCGTTGCGGAACGACCAGATATACAGCTTGAGGCTCTTCAGTTCGACGCATTGCTCGTCGGCGATGTAATCGAGGATCAGCGTGGCGAAATCCGGCTGGCCGGTCTTGGGGCACAGGCAGGTGAACTCGGGGATTTCCATGTGGATGTGGTAATCGCGCTGCGGGTTCGGATTGGGGAACGTTTCCAGCATTTTGCCCGGTTTTGTGCTCATTTGGTCTGCCTGTCAGGTTCGGTTAGAATGGTGCGCATTATAAAACGTTGCGACTTCAAAATTGCGTTTATCCCAAATCAAGCTAGCCGGCTTCAAATCCTTCGTTGATCCCACGCACATTTCGCTGCCGGGTCAAATCGTGGGCGTGGTCGGGCCGAACGGTTGCGGCAAGTCGAATGTGATCGACGCGCTGCGCTGGGTGCTGGGCGAATCGAAAGCCTCCGCGTTGCGCGGCGAGACCATGCAGGACGTGATCTTCAACGGGTCGAGCAAGCGCAAGCCGGTATCGCGCGCCAGCGTGGAACTGATCTTCGACAACTCGCTGGGCAAGGCCGCCGGACAGTGGTCGAGCTACGCCGAGATTTCCATCAAGCGCGTGTTGCAGCGCGACGGCGAATCCAGCTACCACATCAACAACCAGCACGTGCGGCGCAAGGACATCACCGACATTTTCCTCGGCACCGGGCTGGGCCCGCGCGCCTACGCGATCATCGAGCAGGGCATGATCTCGCGCATCATCGAGGCCAAGCCGGAAGAGTTGCGCGTCTTCCTCGAAGAAGCGGCGGGCGTTTCCAAATACCGCGACCGGCGCCGCGAGACCGAGTTGCGCATCGGCGACACGCGCGACAACCTGCTGCGTGTCAGCGACATCCTGCAGGAACTGGACAAACAACTGGTGCATCTGGGTGAGCAGGCCGAGGTGGCGAAGCAATACCGCGCGCTGGAAACGCAGCGCGATACCACGCAGCATTTGTTCTGGCTGGTGAAGAAGCAGGAAGCCGAGACGCAGCGTGCCAGGTTTGTGCAAACGATGGAGAAGACCCGCACCGAACTGGAAGCGGAAACCGCGCGCTTGCGCGACATCGAAAGCCAGCTGGAAACCGCGCGCAGCGGGCATTACCAGCTTTCCGACGCGCTGCACGTCAGGCAGGGCGAACTCTACACCGCGAATGCCGAAATCGCGCGGCTGGAGCAGCAGATCAAGCATGTCGCCGAGCAACGCCAGCGGATGGCGCAGCAAATCACCAACACCGAAAAGCAGATCGAACAGCAGCAACATCAGCGCCAGGGCGTCCATTCCCTGCTGGAACACTGGCAACGCCAGCAGGATGGCGCGGCCACCAAAGTTGCCGAAGCCGAACAGCACGCGCAACTGGAAAGCCAGAACCTGCCTCAGGCCGAGGAGGCGGCGCGCATCGCGCAGGAACGCTACAACGCGTTGCAACGCGAGCAACTGCAACTGCAACAGCAATTGCAACTGGCCGACACGCAGCGCGAACATTTGCAGCGCAACATCCAGCAGATGGATTCGCGCCGCTTGCGCCTGCTGCTGGAAAAAGACAACCTGCCGCGTCCCGACAGCGGCGCGCTGCAGGACGCGCAGCAGCAAATGGCCGAGCTTGAAATGGCGCGCGAGGAACAGATAGCAAAGCTGGCGCACTTGCAGGAGCAGTTGCCGCTGGCCGATAACGAACGGCGCAACCAGCGCGCCTCGTTGCAGCAGCAGGAACGCGTGCTGGCGCAGACCGAGGCGCGCTTGCAGGCGTTGCAGCAATTGCAGCAGCATATCGACAACGACAAGAATCTCAATGCCTGGCTGCAACAGCACCAGCTGGAAAAACTGCCGCGCCTGTGGCAATCGATCCGCATCGAAAACGGCTGGGAGGACGCGCTGGAGGCGGTGCTGCGCGAGCGGCTGAATGCGATCGCGATGCCGTCATTGGGGGATGCCGCCGCGTGGAGCGATGCGCCCCCTGGGAAGCTGGCGCTGTTTGCGCCGCAAACAGCCGGGCAAAATAGTGCTGTTGAGACAAACCAACTGATGCCATTGCTGGGTTACGTGCAATGCCAGGATGCGCAAGTGCTTCCTGCGGTGCGGGATTGGCTGACGCACGTATATGCGGTGGCGGATGTGGCGCAGGCTTATGCGCAACGCGCGGCTTTGCCGCCGGGCGGCTGGTTCGTCACCCCGGGCGGGCATTTGGTCGGCGCGCACAGCGTGCTGTTCCATGCACCGGACAGCCAGTTGCACGGCGTGCTGGCAAGGCAGCGCGAAATCGAGCGGCTGGAGCAGGAGCTGGCCGAACAGGATCGCAACGCGGAGTATTCAAGAGTACAGGTCGCGCAGGCCGAACAGCGCTATCAATCCATCGAGGCGCAAATCGCGCCGCTGCGCAGCGCCGGCAACGAGTTGCAGCAACACCTGCACGGCCTGCAAATGCAGATACTCAAGCTGAACCAGGCGCTTGAGCGCAGCGCGGAGCGCACCATGCAGATCGAGCGCGAGATGCAGGAAGTGGCCGACCTGCTGGGCGGCGAGCAGCGCCAGCAGCAAGACGTTAACGAACAGATGGCGATATTGCGCGAGCAGATCGGCGCGTTCCATGCGCAAGTCGATGAGGCGCAACGCCAGGCCAACCATCGGGATATTGCGTTGCGCGAACAGCGCGGGCGCGCGCAGCAGGCGCAACATGCGTTGCAGGAAGCGCATTTTTTCGCCAAGACCTGCACGGAGAAAATCGCCGACCTGCAACACAACATCACGCAGATCACCGATGCGCTGGCGCAATTCGAACAGAACCTGACGCAACTGCGCGCCGAATTATCGGGCGGCGAGGATGAAACGGCCCAGCAGCAGTTGCAGGCCGCGCTGCAAACGCGCCAGACCAGCGAGCAAGCCCTGGGCGAGGCGCGCAATGTGCTGGAAAGCGCCACGGTCAATCTGCAAAAGCTCGAGCAGGAACGCCTCGCCTGCGAGCACAAACTCAATCCGCTGCGCGAAAAACTCAACGAACTGACCCTCAAGGAGCAGGAGGCGCGCCTGCATTTCGAACAATGGGCGGAGCAGTTGCAGGGCGTCGACGAGCAGGCTTTGTTGCCGCTCATGGAAAACGGAAACAACAAGCCGAATGCGTTGCAAAACGAATTGAATCGCCTGAATGCGGATATCGAGGCATTGGGCGCGGTGAATCTGGCCGCGCTCGAAGAACTGCAAACCGCGAGCGAGCGCAAGGCCTATCTGGATGCGCAAGCCAAGGACCTGAACGAGGCGATGGCCACGCTGGAAGAAGCGATCCGCCGCATCGACAAGGAATCGCGCGACCTGCTGATGGAGACCTACAACCAGGTCAATCTGCATCTTGCGGAGTTGTTCCCGATCCTGTTCGGCGGCGGCGAGGCGCGCCTGGTGCTGACCGGCGAGGAGATCCTCGACAGCGGCGTGCAGGTGATGGCGCAGCCGCCCGGCAAGAAAAACAGCACGATCCACCTGATGTCGGGCGGCGAGAAGGCGCTGACTGCGATCTCGCTGGTGTTTTCGCTGTTCCAGCTCAACCCCGCGCCGTTCTGCCTGCTCGACGAAGTGGACGCGCCGCTGGACGATACCAACACCGAGCGGCTATGCGCGCTGATCAAGAAGATGTCGCAACACACCCAGTTCGTTTTCATCAGCCACAACAAGCTCACCATGGAACTGGCGCAGCAACTGGTCGGCGTGACGATGCAGGAAAAAGGCGTGTCCAACGTCGTGGCGGTGGACATCGAAGAAGCGCTGCGGATGCGCGACGAGCAAGTCGTCGCATAGCATTCCACTGCCTGCCCGATTTCAGGTTCCCGTTATTTCGGGCAGCCGCTGTTGTTGATGCTTCTGTCCGGCATGGTAGTCTTGCAAAATTTCACCCCTGCCAGAATGGCGTTGCGCAAGTCGGAACCGGCCAGCGTCGCTTCCGTGAGGTCGGCGCGGGTGAGGTTGGCATTGGCCAGGTTGGCCATGATGAATACCGCACCCTTCGCATTGGCTCCGGTCAGGTCGGCCCCCTTGAGGTTGGCCATGGAAAAATTCGCGCCCGCAAGGCTGGCTTCCCTGAGGTTGGCATCCGGCAAGGTGGCCTGCGCCAGGTCGGCCTTGTCAAGGTTGGCGCGCGCCAAATTGGCGTTGTTCAGGTAGGTTCCGGTCAGAACGGTTCCTGTGAGGTTGGCGCCGGACAGGTTGGCTTTGGTCAGGTTGGCCTCGGCGATTTTATCGAAGCTCAGGTTAGCGCCCGACAGGTTGGCGCCTGCAAGATCGGCGCTGGATAAATTGGACTTGGTCAAATCCACACCGGAGAGATTGGCGCCGGGGCAATTGGTTCTGCGTTTGATCAGGCAGCCATTGATGGTTTGTTGCGCCTCGGCCGCTGAAGCAAACAGCATGGCAACGATAATGGCAAAACAGCTGGTAAGAATTTTCATGGGATATTCCTCATTCATAGTCGATTTTTAACAGTTTACCGCGCCTGCTCCTTTTAGTCTTTTTATCGGGCAGGAAAGGGTGCATTTGAAGGTGCCGGTCGATCAAAGTTCGCAGAATAATTAACGGTTTTTTGGAGCGCGGGCAAGATGCCCGCGCTCCCAGGAGAGTGCGAGACCTTGGCTTTCAAATATACACGGCGGGAAAATCCGGCCGAAATAACGGATAATTGCTGCCAGCCAAAACGGCACCCGCCTATTTTTACATCACAAAGCAAACCCATGAATCTTATCGTCCAGGCTACCCACCCTATCGCCGCCGTTCACTTGATCCACCTTGCCGGGCTGGCGCAGGCCAGGCAGCGCGAGCAGATCGCCGACCATGCCTATCGTTTGACCGAGGCGCAGGCGCATCCCGACATTGCGCACTACTGTTTCGAACATCAACTGGATTACGGTTTCGTGCCGCGCGGCCGCTCGCTGAAGGATTTCGGGCTGGTGGTGATGGACATGGATTCCACGCTGATCACCATCGAGTGCATTGACGAGATCGCCGACATGCAGGGGCTCAAGCCGCAGGTCGCGGCGATCACCGAAGCGGCGATGCGCGGCGAAATCGACTTCGCCGAAAGCTTGCGCCGCCGCGTCGCGCTGCTGGAAGGGCTGGACGAGCACGCCCTGCAACGGGTGTACGACGAACGCCTGCAATTTTCGCCCGGCGCGGAAATCCTGCTGGCCAGGCTGAAGGAACACGGCATCAGGACGCTGCTGGTGTCCGGCGGCTTCGTGTTTTTCACCGAACGCCTCAAGGCAAGGCTGGGGCTCGATTTTACCCACGCCAACACGCTGGAAATCGCCGACGGAAAACTCACCGGCAGGGTGCTGGGCAAGGTTTTCGATGCGCAGGGCAAGGCCGACTGGCTGGTGAAGATCCGCGAAGAGCTGGAGCTTGGGCCGGAGCAGGTCATCGCGATGGGCGACGGCGCGAACGACCTGAAAATGATGGCGCGCGCGGGCATCAGCATCGCCTACCATGCCAAGCCGGTGGTGCGCGAGCAGGCCAGCTACGCGCTGAATTTCGTCGGGCTGGACGGGTTGGCGAATCTGCTGGCGGGCTAAGCTGCTACAATGATTCACGATATTTTTAGCAGGCCATCATGATAAAACTGAAGCAAAGCAAGGGGTTTGCCGCCGATTGGCGCAGGCTCTCCGAAGAAACTCCCGCCCCGGTGCAGCAACTGGTCGGCGAAATCGTCCGTCAGCAAGCCGCCGCGCTGGCCGACCTGTTTTACCGGGATATGCTGGCCGATGAGGAAGCCGGGACGTTTCTGGATAACGATCTCGTCAACGAGCGCCTGCACGCCTCGATGCAACGCTGGCTGTGCGAGCTGTTTTCCGACGGCCCGCAGGAGCCGGAGGCGATCTACAAACATCAGTGCCATATCGGCGAGGTGCATGCGCGCATCCAGGTGCCCCTCGCGCTGGTGATGCGCGGTGCGCGCATCCTGAAGCATGCGATCCACGGCCATCTGGTGGAATCTTCCCTGGGGCGCGGCGAGCTGGTAAAGGCGACCAATTTCGTCGCAGAAACGATCGAGCTGGCGCTGGATGCGATGACGGATTATTTCGTCATCGATATGGAAAAGCAGACGCGCACGGATGAGGCCTACCGCATGTTCGCGCTGGGGCAGAATATGCTGGCCGAGCGCGAGCGGCAGCGCGCGGCAATCCTGGAATGGGCGCAGCAGATTTTGCTCAAACTGCTGGCCGATGGCGGCACGGCGGAATTGCCGGGCATCAAGCATTCCGAATTCGGCATGTGGCTGCAACACAAGGCGGCGATCATTTTCGAGTCCGCGCCGGAACTGGAACAGATACGTCTGCGCATCGAGGAAGTCGAAAAATCGCTGTTCCCCAAGCTGCTCGAGTCGCGCCGCAATCCCGGCGATGCAAGCACGCTGATGAAAGAAATCGAAGCGGGGATCGCCGAGATCAAGTTTCTGCTGGGAGGGCTGTTCGACCGTTTCATCGAAGTGGAAAGCGGCCGCGATGCATTGACGCGCCTGTTGAACCGCCGCTTCCTGCCCGCCGTATTGACGCGGGAAATGGCGCTGGCACGGCGCAGCAGCGTGCCGTTCGCGCTGTTGCTGCTCGATCTGGATCACTTCAAAAAAATCAACGATACCTACGGACATGCGGCGGGAGACATGGTGTTGCAGCAGGCCGCCGATCTGGTCGTCAGCAGCGTGCGCGCCGGGGACTTCGTGTTCCGCTATGGTGGCGAGGAAATGCTGATCGTGCTGGTTGAAGTCGACAGGGAGCAGGCATTGTATGTGGCGGAAACCATACGCCAAAGACTCGACGCGGAACCGTTGCGCGTCGGCGAGGGGCAAACGGTCGGCGTTACCGCCAGCATCGGCATCGCCACTTACAACGGCCACCCGGATTACGAAACGATACTGAAAGATGCCGACGGCGCGCTCTACGAAGCCAAGGAAGCCGGGCGCAACCGCTGCGTGGTGTCGGGACGCTGATTGTTTAAAACTGCCGTTGAACCACGAAGGTCACGAAGAGCACGAAGAAACAATGCGCTGCGCAGTAAATGTGGATCACCTTGCTGGTCATCCCATATCATGCAATTCCACGAGAAGCTTCGTGATCTCTGTGTTCTTCGTGGTGAATTTAGGCCTTTGGGATTATTCCCCTGCCGGGGCTGGCGCCCTGAAAAACTCCACCGCCACCGCCTCATCCCTCGTGCGCTTCATCGGCGGCAGGCTTTGCCAGATGCGCTTGCCGTAAGGCTTCGTGATCAGGCGCGGATCGCAGATCATCAGCACGCCTCTATCGGTTTCGTCGCGAATCAATCTTCCCGCGCCCTGTTTCAGCGTGATGATGGCGCGCGGCAACTGGTATTCCATGAACGCGTTGCGTCCCTGTTTGTTGAGTTGCGCGATACGCGCCGCCAGCACCGGGTCGTCCGGCGGGGCGAACGGTAGCTTGTCGATGATCACCAGCGACAGGGCTTCGCCGCGCACGTCCACGCCTTCCCAGAACGACTGGCTGCCGAGCAGCACCGCGTTGCCGAGCGAGCGGAAACGCGTCAGCAGCTCGTTGCGCGAGCCTTCGCCCTGCAGCAGCAGCGGGTAGTCCCAGCCGCGCCGGTCGAACTCGGCCTGCAAAATTTCGTGCGCGCGCTGCATCGCGCGCAGGCTGGTGAACAGCAGGAAGGCGCGCCCCCTGCTCGCTTCGAGCAGCGGCAGCGCGGCCTGCACCACCGCCTCGGTATAGCCCTCGCTGTTCGGCTCCGGCAGGTTTTGCGGCACATACAGCAACGCCTGTTCGCCGTAGTTGAACGGGCTGTCCCAGCACGCGGTCTTCGCCTTGAGCAGCCCCATCTCGCCCTGGTAGTGCGAGAAATTCTGCTTCACCGCGAGCGTCGCGGAAGTGAAAATCCACGCGCGCGCGCTGCCGCCGATCTGCTTCTCGAATATCTCCGCGATCGACAGCGGCGTGGTGTTGAGCTGCAGCGAGTGGTGGAAGATTTCCAGCCAGCGCACCTGATCGGGCTCGTCGCCCTTCTGCCATTTGTCCAGTTGCTGCGCCAACGCCTGCGCGCGCTGCCAGCAATTCTCCAGCCCTTCGCTGCGTTCCGCCTGTTTCTCCAGCAAACCGCCCAGCTGCGTCAGCTTCTCGCCCAGCGTCTTTAGCGCGGGCGCGAACTCCCTGAAACTCTCCGTCGCGGTGGCGGGCAATCTGCCTTCCTTCTTGAACACCAGCCGCAAGTCGCGCGCGGCCTTGTCCAGCTCGTCGCAAGCCTTCGGCAGCGGCGCGAAATCCTTGGCTCCGGCCGCCGCTTCGATGCGCGTATCGCCGGCCAGATCGAGCAACTGCGTGGTGGACAGGTTCTCGCCGAAGAACAGGCTGGCGGTTTCCGGCAGCTGGTGCGCCTCGTCGAATATCACCGTGTTGCAGGCCGGCAGCAGCTCGGTTACACCCTCGTCGCGCAGCATCACGTCCGCGAAGAACAGGTGATGGTTCACCACCACGATGTCCGCCTTCATCGCCTCGGTGCGCGCCTTGAGCACGAAGCACTCCTTGTGCTGCGGGCACTCCTGGCCGAGGCAGTTGTCGCGCGTCGAAGTCACCTGCATCCAGATCGGCGCGTTCTCCGGCACATCCGCCAAGCCGCCCTTGTCGCCGGAGTCGCTGACCTTGGCGTATTTGACGATCTTGCCGAGATGCTTGATGTCCTCGCGCGTCTTGAACTGTCCGTCCGCTTCGGTGCGCCCCAGATGGTAGTGGCACACGTAGTTCGAGCGCCCCTTGAGCAACGCCACCGAGACCGGCGCCTTGAGCGCGTCGCGCACCATCGGCAAATCCTTCTGGAACAACTGGTCCTGCAAATTCTTGGTGCCGGTCGAGATGATCACCTTGCCGCCGTTGAGCAGCGCGGGCACCAGATAGGCGAAAGTCTTGCCGGTTCCGGTACCCGCCTCGACCACCAGAATCGCGTTGTCGCGGATCGCCTCGGCGACCGCCAGCGCCATTTCGCGCTGCTGCGCGCGCGGACGGAACGATGCCACCTCGGTGGCAAGCGGACTCTGTTCGGAGAAAAAACGTTCGACTTCGGCGGACACGGCAGGGATAAATTAGCTAGGCCTTCGGGGCGGTGGATTTCGGGTTGGGGTGCGGCTATAGTGCAGTAGGGATTTTACGCGAGGTGGGGGAGTTGGGTGGGGTTTTTGAGTTTTGGCGCAGGCCGAGAGCGCCCCCCTGATTTATGCAATGGATGATACTAGATCGAGGTTCTACAAGAACTTGGAAATGATCGTGGTTGACCTTGTGTCGGCTTACGGGCTTGAATTCAAGCGAGAGATTCCGCATCTTAGTGAGCCTTTGCACAGATGGATGGATTTTCGTTTGCGCTACATTGATCCAATCCCAAGGCGGATATTCGCATCAAATAAATTCCCTAAGAATCTTCCGATAGCTGTTGAGACTGGTCTTCACCATTTGGAAAACTTTATTCGTGAGGGAAAAGACGTGAATCCTTATCAGTCAAAAGGGCTGGTCAGGTTTAACGATGTGAGCGGGAAAAAGCGAGTAAAAAGAACAGACCTTCTTTGGGCAGACTGGGGAATTATTCATCTTCATATAACTGACATACCCATTGAAAATGGAGAGTACTTTTCCGACAGAGCCTGTAGTAATGGCGAATCTTGGCTTTTGTTCTGCATGTTCGTTGGGAATACGGTTGGCTTCATTGATGTCCGGCAGCACGAGGATGAATATATATTCTCCGACCAAGATTTGATCAAGATAGTCAAGGAGAATTGGCCTGATTATATGGAGAGATTTAGACTCAACGGTATATTGCCAAGCAGGGAAGATATTACAAATGCTGAAATAAGTTCTCTAAGAGCAAGTGGTATTTGTTTTCCAACCTGTATTGATGATGGTGTGTACATGGGGCCCGGTATGGGGGTCACAACAGCATCCACATCCACGCAAGCAACAGTCAAAGCGGACAGAGTCTTAGATTGGGTCGATTCGTTGGCTGATTTTGTTGATGATGAAAATGGTCAGCTTTGGATAGAGGTAAAACGCCTTGGGGTTGAGAAACCTGAATTTGAGCTTCGTATTACACCGCGAGGATTGGCTATATTTGAGCCGAAAGCGAATATTGCGTTTACCTTTTCCAAAAATATGGACGATGAGAATTCTGCCTATTTCGCACGCATGGTCGATTTAATTTGTCCTGAATGGGCTTTGAACGTGTGGATGGCTGATTCTTCTTCAATATCGAATAGAAAGTTAAAAGGGGCTACTCCCCCGAATTTCTAAGCAAAAAGAGAAATTCGATAAACTAAAAGCTTCGCAATTTATTTCTACGCGGCACATTGGGTTCGTAATGCAGATTTGGGTGGATGCCGATGCGTGTCCGAAGGTCATCAAGGAAATTCTGTTCCGTGCGGCGGAGCGGCGGCAGATTCAACTGACTCTGGTGGCGAACAAACTGCTGTATAGCCCGCCCTCAAAGTATATTCGTGCGATGCAGGTGCTGGCGAAGTGCGCATAACGCGGTAGAGCCGGTTCGTTCCGTACCAACAACTAAGGAGGCACAGATATGAAACCTCGCATTTCCCTCATCACAATCGGCGTGGACGACTTGGAAAGATCGCTCGCGTTCTACCGCGATGGGCTCGGGTTGCCGACGCAGGGGATCATCGGCGCAGAGTTCGAGCATGGAGCCGTTGCTTTCTTTGATCTGCAAGCAGGCCTGAAGCTGGCGATCTGGCCGCGGGCGAATATCGCATACGATGCCGGTGTTCCTCTTGGCGCTCCGAGCACCACCGAGCTCACGCTGGGGCACAATGTCGCCTCAAGGGTAGAAGTCGACAAGGTGATGGAGCAAGCCAAAAAAGCGGGCGCCGCCATCGTAAAGCCGGCCCAGGACACCTTTTGGGGCGGCTACTCGGGCTATTTTAAAGACCCCGACGAACATTTGTGGGAGATCGTGTGGAACCCGCAATGGGAATTAATAGAATGAGGGCGACCATGCTATCCAGCCCATGCAGGGCGGTTTTGAATTTCCTTTGATGAAAGGAGAAATGCGATGGCTAAAAAAACTTATCCGTTGTCCCAGGTTTACCGCCTGCTGGAGCCGGGGCCGGTGGTGCTGATGACCACCGCGCACAAGGGCAAGGTGAACATCATGACCCAGTCGTGGCACACGATGATGGAGTTCGAGCCGCCGCTGGTGGGCTGCGTGATCAGCGGGCGGAACTACAGCTTCGACGCGTTGCGAATCACCAAGGAATGCGTGCTCAGCATCCCGTCTATGGAGCTGGCGAAGCAGGTGGTCGGCATCGGCAACTGTTCGGGGAGCAAGGTGGACAAGTTCGAGAAGTTCAAGCTGACGCCGTTGCCCGCCTCGCAAGTGGCAGCGCCTCTGATTGCCGAGTGCTACGCCAATCTCGAATGCCGGGTGGTCGATACCCGGATGGTGAACAAGTACAACTTCTTCGTGCTGGAGGTGGTCAAGGCCTGGATCGATCCCGCACAGAAGAACCCGCGCACCCTGCATCATCAGGGCAAGGGCGTGTTCATGGTGGCGGGCGATACGATCAAGCTGCCTTCCGGGATGAAGTAACCAATGCTGCGCCTTCGACAGCATCCGCCCTACATTATTTCAATAAACTGGGATAATCCATTAGAACCAGAACGCCGTTGTAGGAGCGGCTCCTAGCCGCGATTCGCACGCAGGGCGTGCTCCTACAAAGCACGAACGGGCTAATGGACAATCCAAGATAAAGGTAAGTATGGCAAAGGCAAAAACGATTTATTCCTGCACCGAGTGCGGCGGGCAGACGCCGAAGTGGCAGGGGCAGTGCCCGCATTGCATGGAGTGGAACACGCTGATCGAATCGGTGGCCGAGGCTTCCATACCCGGCGCTAAAAACCGTTTCAGCGCACTGGCGGCGAGCGGCAAGGTGCAGTTGCTGTCCGAAGTAGAAGCGGCAGAAGTGCCGCGCACGCCGACCGGCATCGAGGAATTCGACCGCGTGCTGGGCGGCGGGCTGGTGTCCGGCGCGGTGGTGCTGATCGGCGGCGATCCGGGCATCGGCAAATCCACGCTGTTGCTGCAAGTGTTGGCGCATCTGTCCAAACAACAAAACACCCTGTACGTCAGCGGCGAAGAGTCGGCGCAGCAGATCGCGCTGCGCGCCAAACGTCTGGCGCTGGATGCGCGCAGCCTGCGCCTGCTGCCGGAAATCCAGCTGGAAAAAATTCAGGCGGCCATCACACAGGACAAGCCGGACGTGGTGGTGATCGACTCGATCCAGACCGTGTATTCCGAGCAGCTCACCTCCGCGCCCGGCTCGGTGGCGCAGGTGCGCGAATGCGCGGCGCAGCTGACGCGCATCGCCAAGAGCCAGAACATCACCATCATCCTGGTCGGGCACGTCACCAAGGAAGGCGCACTGGCCGGGCCGCGCGTGCTGGAGCATATCGTCGATACCGTGCTGTATTTCGAGGGCGACACGCATTCCAGCTTCCGCCTGATCCGCGCGTTCAAGAACCGCTTCGGCGCGGTGAACGAGCTCGGCGTGTTCGCGATGACCGAGAAGGGCTTGCGCGAGGTGAGCAATCCGTCCGCGCTGTTCCTGTCGCAGCATGGTGATCCGGTGGCTGGTTCCTGTGTGATGGTCACGCAGGAGGGCACGCGCCCGTTACTGGTGGAGATTCAGGCCTTGCTCGACGAGGCGCATTCGCCGAATGTACGAAGGCTGTCGCTGGGGCTGGAGCAGAACCGGCTGGCGATGCTGCTCGCCGTGCTGCACCGCCACGCGGGCATCGCTTGCTTCGACCAGGATGTGTTCATCAACGCGGTGGGCGGCGTGAAAATCACCGAACCGGGCGCCGACCTCGCGGTGATCCTCGCGATGGTTTCCAGCCTGCGCAACAAGCCGCTGCCGGAGAAGCTGGTGGTGTTCGGCGAAGTCGGGCTCGCGGGCGAAGTGCGCCCGGTGCAGCGCGGCCAGGAACGACTGCGCGAAGCCGCCAAGCTGGGTTTCACGCAGGCCATCATTCCCAAGGCGAACGCGCCGAAGCAGAAGATCGCCGGCATGGAGATCATCGCGGTGGAGCGGGTCGAAGAGGCCGTGAACCGGGTGCGCTAATATCGTTCATCGGCTTTTCAATGCGTCATGCAGGCTGGGAAAATCCGTGAAACTGATACAGCTTATCGGCTGGAGAGTTTGCTTCTGCCTGTTTGGGCCTTTGTGTATACTTAACCGATTGCAAAATAATAAAGGCTGCGACGATGACTATTCCTGATAGCACGCTGCTGGAACGGAACAAATTGTTCCGGGATATTGGTTTGGAGAGTGTTGAGCATATCCTGAAAGACTGTCAGGCCATCACCCTGAAAAGCGGTGCGACGCTGCTGGAAGCCGGCCAAGAAAATACCTCGCTCTATCTGGTGCTGGATGGCGAACTCCGCGTCTATCTGAACGGCCGGGGCCTGCCTGTGCATGCCGTACTGGGGCCGGGCGAATGTGTCGGCGAGCTGTCGCTGGTCGATGGCGGAAATAGTGCGGCGCTGGTCATTGCGGCGCGGGATACGCGCATGCTGGTGGTGCCACATGAGCTGGTCTGGGCTATGGTGGATGGCTCGAATGGCATTGCCCGCAACTTGCTGGCTATTCTTGCCGGCCGCATCCGCAACGATAACCTGCTGCAGGTGACGACATCTGAACCCAGTCTCGAATTCGATGTGGCCGCCCATATCGATACACTGACGGGATTGCACAACAAGAACTGGATGGGCGAGGCGTTCTACCGCATGGCGCAGCGGTACGAGCGCAGCGGGGTGCCGCTCTTCCTGCTGATGGCGGATATTGACCGCTTCAAGGATTTTAATGATAACAACGGCCATCTTGCGGGCGACAGCGTCCTGAAGGAAGTGGCACGGATCATGGCGGCAAATCTGAGGCCGCATGATTTATTGGTGCATCTGGGCGGCGACAGATTTGCCGTATTGTTGCCGGAAAAATCGTCCGATGGAGCCATGAAAATGGCCGAGCGCCTGCGCGAGGCGGTTGCGCTGACTGCGTTGCGTATGGGCAAGAGCAGCGCGGTTGCCAACGCCCCCCGGGCGATCCAAGAAGAGCATGTCACGCTTTCACTCGGCGTTGTTGCGGTGCGGCCCGGCGATACGCTGGATTCAGTGCTGGCGGCCGCCGATGGAGCGCTCCAGCAGGCCAAGACGGACGGGCGCAACCGGGTAAAAATGGCGACTGCACACGGTTAGCGGGGCCTGATGGCGGCGCAAGCTACAACGATAATAGCAATGGGGGCGGGGCAGTGGCAATTCTGATGCTTGTGGCGGTACTGGTTGTGATCTTGGTGCTGGCCTTCTTCCGCGCCTCCATCACCAGTTGGATACTGGCGATGATGGTGGTCGTGCCGGTGGTGGCGATCCAGTCGCGCATTTCGGATACCGCCTTGCAGGCGGTCTATCTGGCGCTGTTTTTGTTCATCGTGCTGTTCGCTGTTCCCGTGTTGCGCCGCACGGTGGTCAGCGGCACCGTCCTTAAAATCTTCCGCAAGATCCTGCCGCAAATTTCCGCTACCGAACAGGAGGCGATCGATGCCGGCACGGTGTGGTGGGACGGCGATCTGTTCAGCGGGCACCCCGACTGGAATAAATTGCTGGCCTTCCCAAAATGCGGGTTGAGCGCGGCGGAGCAAGCCTTCCTGGATAACGAAGTCGAGCAACTGTGCGCGATGCTGGACGATTGGGACATCACCCACAGGCGCGCCGACCTGCCGCCCGAAGTCTGGCAGTTCATGAAGATCAAGGGCTTCTTCGGCATGATCATCCCGAAACGCTACGGCGGCCTGGAGTTCTCCGCGCAGGCGCATTCGGCGGTGGTGAGCAAGGTGGCTTCGCGCAGCGGCACGGCGGCGGTGACGGTGATGGTGCCGAACTCGCTGGGTCCCGCCGAACTGCTGTTGCACTACGGCACGGAGGCGCAAAAGGAAAAATATCTGCATCGCCTGGCGTACGGCCTGGAAGTGCCGTGTTTCGCATTGACCGGCCCGTTCGCCGGATCGGATGCCGGCGCGATCCCCGATTTCGGCGAGGTGTGCTACGGCGAATTCGCCGGGCAGCAACATGTGCTGGGTATCCGCCTGACCTGGGAGAAACGCTACATCACCCTGGCGCCGGTGGCAACGCTGCTCGGTCTGGCATTCAGGCTGTATGACCCGGGCCGTGTGCTGGGCGGGGATGTCGATCGCGGCATCACACTCGCCCTGATTCCCACCGACTTGCCGGGCGTGAAGATCGGCCGCCGCCACTTCCCGCTGAATAGCGCGTTCCTGAACGGCCCGACGCAAGGCCGGGAAGTGTTCGTCCCGATGGAATTCATCATCGGCGGCACATCGCGCATCGGGCAAGGCTGGCGCATGCTGATGGAATGCCTGGCGGCGGGTCGCTCGATCTCGCTGCCCGCCAGCAGTATCGGCGGCATGAAGATGGCGGCGCGCACCAGCGGCGCCTACTGCCGGGTGCGCAAGCAGTTCAAGACGCCGATCGGCAAATTCGAAGGGGTGGAAGAGCCGCTGGCGCGCATCGGCGCGCATACCTACATGATCGATGCAGCGCGCCAGTTCACCGCATTGGCGGTGGACCTGGGCGAGAAGCCGTCGGTGATTTCCGCGATCGTCAAATACCACGCCACCGAGCGCGGGCGCATCGTCATCAACGATGCGATGGACGTGCATGGCGGCAAGGGTATCTGCCTCGGGCCGGATAACTATCTGGCGCGTGATTACCAGCAGACGCCGATCGGCATCACCGTGGAAGGCGCGAACATCCTGACGCGCAGCATGATCATCTTCGGGCAGGGAGCGATCCGTTCCCATCCTTACGTGCTGAAAGAGATTGCGGCGGCGCATGACCAGAATCGCCAGCGCGCGCGGCATCAGTTCGACGAAGCCTTGTTCGGCCACATCAGTTTCGCGCTGGGCAACGCGGCGCGCAGCTTTGTGTTCGCGCTGTCCGGCGGGCGCGGCATCCCGACACCGCCGGGCGACGAAACCCGCCGCTACTACCAGCAATTGACGCGCTTCTCCGCATCATTCGCCCTGAGCGCGGATGTGGCGATGGCGGTATTGGGCGGTTCGCTGAAGCGGCGCGAGAAAATTTCCGCGCGCCTGGGCGATGTGTTGAGCATGCTGTATCTGTGCTCGGCGGCGCTGAAGCGCTTCGAGGACGACGGCCGTCCTGCCGAGGATTTGCCGCTGCTGCATTGGGCGATACAGGACGCGCTGTACCAGACCCAGCAAGCCTTCGACGGCGTGATCCGGAATTTTCCGAGCGTCCCGGTGCGCTGGATGCTGAGCGCGCTGATCTTCCCGCTGGGCATGCGTTTATCGCCGCCTGCCGACCACCTCGGCCATCAAATCGCCACGTTGCTGATGCTGCCCGGCGCGGCGCGCGACCGCCTGACCGCCGGGATGTACCTGCCGACCGACGAACAGGATGCGGTGGGCGCGCTGGAAGCGGCGCTCGCCAGCACGCTGCTGTGCGAGCCGATGCAGGCTGAGCTGGAAAAGGCGCGCAAGACCGGCCAGCTGAGGGCGCTGGAAGAGTTGCCGCGCATCGCCGAGGCGCATGAGCAAGGCATTATTACGGCGGAACAGACGCTGCTGCTGGAACGCGATTACGCGCTGCGCCGCAAGGTCATCATGGTGGACGATTTCGCGCCGGATGAGCTGCGGGCGGGGCGGTGACGAAGAAAAACTTTTTATCCGCAGATTACGCAGATTTCACAGATTGTTTTGCGAAACGAAACAAGGCGGCGTTTCCACAGTTTTTAATCTGTGTGAATCTGCGTAATCTGCGGACGCAATGTTTTTGAATCTGCTCTCGGTTAGTTTAAGGAAAAAAGATGCAGGCACAACAAGACGATGTAATTACCCCGCAGCAGGCGGGCACGTTGCACGGGCTGTTCGTGGAGCGTGCGCGCCGCTCGCCGGACAAGATCGCCTATCGCCATTTTCAGCAGAATGCCTGGCGCAATTTTACCTGGCGGGAGATGCATGGCGAAGTGGCGCGCTGGCAGGCGGCGCTGGCCGGCCTGGGATTGCAGCGCGGCGACCGCGTCGCGATCATGCTGCGCAACTGCCCGTACTGGATGATGTTCGACCAGGCGGCGATGTCGCTGGGGCTGGTGATTGTGCCGCTGTACACCGTGGACCGGCCGGACAACATCGCCTACATCGTCAACGATGCCGACGTGAAAGTGCTGCTGTTCGAGAACGCCGAGCAGTGGCAGGCTTTGCGCACGGTGCGCGACCGGCTCGGCGGCGTGAAGTGTTTTGTGAGCATCGACGCCTTGCGCAACGGCATTGAACCGCGCCTGAAGTCCATCGCGGAATTTTTGCCCCCGGCGGCGCAGTTGCAGCCCGCACAGCCCTGCCAGCCTGACGAGCTGGCCAGCATCATCTATACCTCCGGCACCACCGGCAAGCCCAAAGGCGCGATGCTGAGCCACGCGAACATGCTGACCAATGCGCATGCCTGCCTGGATACTTTCACGGTGCACGGCGACGATCTGTTCCTGTCCTTTTTGCCGCTGTCGCACACCTTCGAGCGCACGCTGGGATATTACCTGCCGGTGATGGCCGGCGCCACGGTCGCTTTCGCGCGTTCCATCCCGCAATTGTCCGAGGATATGCAAACCATCCGTCCCACCATCCTGATTTCCGTGCCGCGCATCTACGAGCGCATGTATGCGGCGATACGCGCCAAACTGGACGAAGGCTCGCTGCTCAAGCGCAGGCTGTTCCACCTGGCGGTGGAAACCGGCTGGGCGCAATTCGAACGCGGGCAGGGGCGCGGATCGTGGAAGCCGTCGTTCCTGCTGTGGCCGCTGCTGCAAAAACTGGTGGCGCAAAAAATTCTCGATAAATTGGGCGGCAGGCTGCGCGTGGCGATCAGCGGCGGGGCAGCGCTCGCGCCGGAAATCTCGCGGGTGTTCATCGCGCTGGGGCTGCCGGTGGTGCAGGGTTACGGCCTGACCGAGACCAGCCCGGTGATCAGCGGCAACCGCCTGGAGAACAACTACCCGGACAGCGTCGGCCAGCCGATCCGCGATGTGCAAGTGCGCCTCGGCGAACAGGGCGCGCTGCTGGTGAAGGGGCCGAACGTGATGCTGGGTTACTGGAATAACCCGGGGGCGACGCGCGACATGATAGATGCGGACGGCTGGCTGAACACCGGCGACGTCGCGCATATTTCCGCCACCGGGCATCTCTACATCACCGGGCGCATCAAGGACATCATCGTCATGTCGAACGGCGAAAAAGTGCCGCCGACCGACATGGAGATTGCGCTGCTGCATGACCCGCTGTTCGACCAGGTGATGGTGTTCGGCGAGGCGCATCCCTACCTGGTCGTGCTGGCGGTGCTCAATGTCGAAGCGTGGCAGCATTTCGCGCAGGAGATCGGCATCCGCGCCGACATGCCGGAATCGTTGACCGACAGCCGCGTGGAGGCCAGGATATTGAGGCGCGTCGCGCGCAATTTGCGCGGCTTCCCCGGCTATGCCAAGGTGAACCGCGTGCTGCTGTTGCGCGAACCTTGGAGCGTCGAGAATGGCCTGCTGACGCCAACCCTGAAGATCAAGCGCACCGAAATCGCGCAGCAATTCGCCGCGCAGATCAAGCAGCTCTACGAAAGGCGTTAGCCATGGATGAGAACCAGCCGCAAACCACCACCCTGCCGCAGCACGAGCCGACCCTGCGCATGGTTGCGATGCCCACCGACTGCAACTACAGCGGCGACGTGTTCGGCGGCTGGATCATGGGGCAGGTGGACATCGCCGGCAGCGTTCTCGCATTGAACCGCGCCAAGGGAAGGGTGGTGACCGTCGCGGTGAATTCCTTCATTTTCAAGCAGCCGCTGTTCATGGGCGACGTGGTGAGCTTTTACGCGCACATCGTCAAGGTCGGACGCACCTCGATCACCGTGAATGTCGAGGTGTATGCGCAACGCGATCCGGAGCGGCCGACCTGCGTAAAGGTGACCGAGGCGACGCTGACTTACGTGGCGGTCGACGAGAACCGCAAGCCGCGTGTCGTGCCTGCGTAGGGTGGGCACGTTTCTGTGCCCACCGTTCTTCCATGTGGGCAAACAATGAAACCGTCTGCCCACCCTACGAAATTGATCGTTCCAGCACGGAACACGGGAACAATAACCAAGAGGTCGTTATGAGCACGAATTTCCAGGTACGCAAGGTCGCGGTTCTCGGCGCGGGCGTGATGGGCGCGCAGATCGCCGCGCATCTGGTCAACGCCAACGTGCCGACCATCCTGTTCGACCTGCCGGCGCGCGAGGGCGAACCGAACGGCATCGTCAACAAGGCGCTGGAAGGTTTGAAGAAGCTCGACCCCAGCCCGCTGGCCAGCCCGTCCAAACTCAACTTCATCGCTGCGGCGAATTACGACCAGCATATCGACAAGCTGCGCGAGTGCGACCTGGTGATCGAGGCGATCGCCGAGCGCATGGACTGGAAGTCCGGCCTGTACAAGAAGGTCGCGCCTTATCTCGGCGAGCGCACCATCTTTGCCAGCAACACCTCCGGCCTGTCGATCAACCAGCTCGCGCAGGCCTTCCCCGAGCACCTGCGCCACCGCTTCTGCGGCATCCACTTCTTCAACCCGCCGCGCTACATGCACCTCGTCGAACTGATCGCCTGCAAGGAAACCGAGGCGCCGCTGCTCGACCAGCTCGAAACCTTTCTCGTCTCCACGCTCGGCAAGGGCGTGGTGCGCGCCAAGGACACCCCCAACTTCATCGCCAACCGCATCGGCGTGTTCTCCATGCTCGCGACCAGGCACCACGCGGCGGCGTACAACCTCGGCTTCGACACCGTGGACGCGCTCACCGGGCGTTACCTCGGCCGCCCCAAGAGCGCGACGTTCCGCACGCTGGACGTGGTCGGCCTCGACGTGTTCGCGCATGTGGTCAACACCATGCGCGAGAACCTCAGCGACGACCCGTGGCACAAACATTTTGAATTGCCCAACTGGCTGGGCCAGCTCGTCGACCAGGGCGCGCTCGGGCAGAAGACCAAACGCGGTATCTACCAGAAGATCGGCAAGGAAATCCACGTGCTCGACCTGCACACCGAGGCCTACCGCCCCTCCGACAGCAAGATCGATGACGCCGTGAAGGACATCCTGCGCGAGCGCGACTGGGCAAAGAAACTCGCCGCGCTGCACGGCAGTTCGCACCCGCAGGCGCAGTTCCTCTGGGCGACGTTCCGCGACGTGTTCCACTACTGTGCGCTGCAACTGGAGCATATCGCCGACAACGCGCGCGACCTCGACCTCGCGGTACGCTGGGGCTTCGGCTGGGACAGCGGCCCGTTCGAGATCTGGCAGGCCGCAGGCTGGCAGCAGGTGGCCGGCTGGATCGCCGCCGACATTGCGGCAGGCAAGGCGATGTCCGATGTCCCGCTGCCCGGCTGGGCGAGCGACCCGGCGCGCAGCGGCGTGCATGCGCCGCAGGGTTCCTACGCGCCCTCTCCCTCCGCTTCGCTCCACCCTCTCCCGCGTGCGGGAGAGGGGCAGGGGGAGAGGGGTGGTCTTGGCAGCTACCAGCCCCGCTCCACGCTTTCCGTCTACCGCCGCCAGTTCTTCCCCGACCGCCTGCTCGGCGAGACCGCGCATTACGGCGAGACCGTGTTCGAGAACGACGACATCCGCATGTGGCACATGGGCGACGGCATCGCCATCCTGAGCTTCAAGACCAAGATGCACACCATCAGCAACGAGGTGCTCGACGGCATCCTGCGCGCGGTGGACGAGGCCGAGGCGCACTTCACGGCGCTGATCCTGTGGCAGGTCGAGCCGCCGTTCTCGGCGGGCGCGAACCTGCTGCAGGCGATGCAGGGCGTGCAAAAAGGCGCGGAAGAGGGCGGACTGCTCGGCAAGCTCAAGGGCGCGGCCACGCGCGTCAAATATACCGTCGCGGGTGGCGGCGGGTTGGGCGACATCGTCAACGCCGCGACCGGCCATGTGCCGCATGTCGCGGACGTGGTCGCCAAATTCCAGCAGGTCTCGCAGCGGCTGAGATACGCGCAGGTGCCGACCATCGCCGCAGTGGACGGCCTCGCGCTCGGCGGCGGCTGCGAATTCTCCATGCACTGCACGCGCATCGCCGCGACGCTGGAAAGCTACATCGGCCTCGTCGAGGTCGGCGTCGGCCTGCTGCCCGCGGGCGGCGGCTGCAAGGAGATGGCCATGCGCGCCGCGGCAGAGGCGCAGCGCCTTGCCATCGAAGGCCGCGTGGATGTCTTCCCGCACCTCAAGCGCTATTTCCAGAACATCGCCATGGGCGAAGTCGCCAAGAGCGCCGAGCTCGCGCGCGAGATGGGCTACCTGAGGGCTTCCGACCGTATCGTGCTGAACCGCTTCGAGCTGCTGCATGTGGCGAAGGAAGAAGCCAAGGCGCTCAACGCCACCGCGTACCGTCCGCCCTTGCAACCGCGCCAGATCCCCGTGGCCGGCCGCACCGGCATCGCCACCCTCAAGGCCGCGATGGTCAACCTGCTCGAAGGCGGCTTCATCTCCGAACACGACTACAACATCGGCTGCCGCATCGCCGAGACGATGTGCGGTGGCGACGTGGACGCGGGCAGCCTGGTGGACGAGCAATGGCTGCTCGATCTGGAACGTAAAAACTTCATGGAATTGTTGGCGACGCAAAAGACGCGTGATCGCGTGGAGTACATGTTGAAGAACGGGAAGCCGTTGAGGAATTGATGGAAAACTGCTGCGCTCGACATAACTTTGTTGCTCAAGGATTCGGAATGCTCATTTATTCATATGTAAACTCCGCTTCCTCATCCTTTCGCGCCTTGTTCTGTCATCGTTCGCGACGTTTTTCAAATGTTGGTTATGTATTCTGGTGACATACGATACGGGAGGGAATATGTGGTTGTTCTGGTTAATCGTTGTTGTTGTTGGTGTATGGCTTTGGGTCAGCAAAAAATCAAAATCAACGCCCGCGTCCTTAAGCAATAACTCGCCTGAGATAACCGTTTCAGTTCCATCAAATTATTCCAGAGGTACGACCAGAGTTGATTTGGAAGAAACTGAGAATGGTGGTTATAACATCGGTTCGAATTTGCCCCTCTCTTTGACTCTGTATGGCTTGGATAAAAATGAAGCAGAAAAATTAGCTACGGCAATGCAACAAGATCAAGGTTATGAGATTAATGATTGGTTTTCTCATTTGGTGGCACAGAAAAATGTTCGATGCAAAGAGCTTGATGAATGGTTAGCCAAGGCAAGGCCACAATTCCAGGCTTTAATTCAGAAACGGATTGAGTCTAGCCAAGAGTGGAGTTCTGCATCTGAGCTAGATAAGGCCGATATGCTGGATGAGTTTAAAGAAGGTGCAATTTTCGAATTGCCTTTGAGGCCGGGTTTTACCGATATCGCTTGGGTACTTTTGGATGAGGAACCTGCTGATATTACCGTTGATGACGCTCTTCTGGAGAAATTTAAAGATAACCCTCAACTTTATAATCATCTGCTTTATGCATTTTCTGCTGGATCAAAGGTGCAAATTTCTGCTGCTAGCGACTTTCGGCGCAAGGCATTTGATGAATTGGCTGAAAAGGGGTTTATGCGTAGAGGACAAGAGATTCCAATAGAAGATATCTTGCTTTCTATGACGTTAAAGGAAATGCAAGAGATAGCGGGTTCGGATGCGCCGAAAAAGTTTAGCCGCAAAGCTAACGCAATAGAGTTTTTGAAAACGCTTTCTGACTTGCAGCAGCGATTAGAGAAGGCCATATCATTCCGCAGCTTGTTTCAACTCAGGCCTATTGACGGTATTGATCTGGAAGAAATTTCTAAGGCTTATGCATACTCAAAAGAGGTTGCGAGAATTATCTTGCGAACACTACGCTCAAATCTAAATTCACAACGTATAAAGAATTCAGCTAAGGAATGGGCGCATGACGAAGGTTACGAATTGAACGCTGAGGATTGTTGCTCGTCGTGTCGTCAACAACATGGAAAGAAATGGAAGCGGCTGCCACAGAAATTGCCACCATTTCATATCGGTTGCGAGTGCAGAATTGATTACGCATAATCAGCGAAAAGGCAGTGAAAAGGATCCAAGCTCGATTATCTGGTGGTGCTTAATCAATGCAACACAATGAGGAAGTTTGATATTCGTAAAACAACATGACGACACAGCTCAACCCACAATCCGATTTCAACGAGATCACGCAATTGATCCATGCCGCGCGGCAGCGTGCGGTGCAGGCGGTGAATACGGCGTTGATCGAGTTGTATTGGCAGGTGGGGCAGTTCATCAGCCGCAAAATCGAGCAGGCGGAATGGGGCGACGGGGTGGTGGCGCAACTGGCCGAGCATCTGGCGTGCACCCAGCCGGGGCTGCGCGGGTTTACCCGTCCCAACTTATTCCGGATGCGGCAGTTTTATGAGGCTTATCAAGGGGATGAAATTGTCTCGGCACTGCTGAGACAATTGCCGTGGACGCATAACCTCATCATTCTCAATCAGAGTAAGTCCCCGGAAGAGCGGGAGTTTTACCTGCGTTTGGCTATCCGCGAGAAATGGAGCAGTCGCGAGCTGGAGCGCCAGCTCAAAACCGCCTTGTTCGAGCGTACCGTGCTCAGCCCGGTAAAAGTCTCACCAGTGGTGCGACAAATTCATCCCGATGCCATGAGCGTGTTCAAAGACAGCTACATGGTCGAGTTCCTCGATCTGCCGCAAGGCCATGCCGAAGCGGATTTGCATCAGGGGTTGTTGCAGCGCCTCAAGGATTTTTTGATCGAATTGGGGCGGGATTTCTGTTTTGTCGGCAGCGAATATCCGTTGCAAGTAGGCGGGCGGGACTTTGCACTTGATCTGTTGTTTTTCCATCGCGGGCTGAATTGTCTGGTCGCCATCGAGTTGAAGGTCGGGCGGTTTGAGCCGGAGTATCTGGGCAAGCTGGGTTTTTATCTCGAAGCGCTCGACCGCGATGTGAAGAAGCCGCACGAGCAACCCGCCATCGGTGTGCTGCTATGCGCGAGCAAGGACGATGAGGTGGTGGAATATGCGTTGAGCCGCAGCCTTTCTCCGGCGCTGATTTCGGAGTATCAAACGCAGTTGCCGGATAAGGCGTTGTTGCAAGCCAAGCTGCATGAGTTTTATTTGCAGAATGCGCCAGATGAAAATTCAGAAAGCGAAAAATGAGGAGAGCGCCATGAGCAAACAGGTACAGGAAGCCTACATCGTCGCCGCGACGCGCACGCCGGTGGGCAAGGCGCCGCGCGGGATGTTCCGCAACACGCGGCCCGACGACCTGCTGGCGCATGTGCTGAGGAGCGTGCTGGCGCAATGTCCGTCGCTCGACCCGGCGAGCATCGGCGACGTGATCGCGGGCTGTGCGATGCCGGAGGCGGAGCAGGGCATGAACGTGGCGCGCATCGCGCTGCTGCTCGCGGGACTGCCGAACGGCGTGCCGGGCATGACGGTGAACCGCTTCTGTTCCTCCGGCCTGCAGGCGGTGGCGCTGGCGGCGGATCGGATCAGATTGGGTGAGGCGGAGGTGATGATCGCGGCGGGCACCGAGAGCATGAGTATGGTGCCGATGATGGGCAACAAGATTGCGTTTAACCCGGCGATATTCGAGGATGAAAATCTCGCCATCGCCTTTGGCATGGGGATCACCGCCGAAAAAGTGGCGGAGCGCTGGAAGGTGAGCCGCGAGGCGCAGGATGAATTCGCGTTTCACAGCCACCAGCGCGCGCTGCGCGCGATCGCTTCCGGCGAATTCAGCGACGAGATCACGCCGTATCTTATTGAGGAGCATACCCCGGACTTGCAGGCGCGCGAGGTGAAGATCGCAGCGCGCGAAGCGGCGCAGGACGAGGGGCCGCGCGCCGATACGTCGGTCGAGGCGTTGGCGAAGCTCAGGCCGGTGTTCGCGCAGCGGGGTTCGGTCACGGCGGGCAACAGTTCGCAGATGTCGGACGGCGCGGGTGCGGTGCTGCTGTGCAGCGAGGCCGCGCTGAAGCGCTACAACCTCACGCCCATCGGCAAGTTCCTCGGCTTCAGCGTCGCGGGCGTGCCGCCGGAGATCATGGGTATCGGGCCGAAGGAGGCGATTCCGCGCGCGCTCAAGCAGGTGGGCCTTACGCTTTCCGACATGGGCTGGATCGAGCTCAACGAGGCCTTCGCCGCGCAATCGCTTGCGGTGATCCGCGATGTCGGCCTCGACCCTTCCATCGTCAACCCGCTCGGCGGCGCCATCGCATTAGGGCATCCGCTCGGCGCGACCGGCGCGATCCGCACCGCGACGCTGCTGCACGGCCTGCGCCGGCGCAAGCAGAAGTACGGCATGGTGACCATGTGCATCGGGACGGGCATGGGTGCGGCGGGCATCTTCGAGGCGTTATAGCATTCCGCAATGCGGCAGTTCCTGCCTTGACTAGCGAAGTTAAAATGCGGCCTGTTTTTTGTGCGCCAACAATTGTAATGATCCGAGGAAAAATCTCGATGTGGAAATTATGGCTGAGTGCGTTGTTGCTCTGCCTGTGTGCGTATGCGCAAGCCGCCGAAGTGGAAGGCGTGAAACTGGCGGACAGCGTGCATCTCGGCAACCGGGACTTGCAACTCAATGGCGCCGGGGTGCGCAGCAGGTTCTTTCTCGACCTGTATATCGCGGCGCTTTACCTGCCCGGGAAAAGCGCCAGCTGGGCGGCGGTGCTGGCCGACGGCGGCGAAAAGCGCATGGCGCTGCATCTGTTGATCAGCATCGGCGCCGATCACTTGTATAGCGCGTTAAACAATGCCATTGCGGCCAATCACACCCCTGCCGAATTGGGCGCGCTGGAGGCGCCGCTCAAGGAATTCGCGGCGATTTTCCGCGCGATCGACGAAATCGAAAAAGGCGATGTCGTGACGCTGGATTATCTGCCGGGCAGCGGCACGCAGGTCAGCGTGAATGGCGTGGCGAAGGGGATGGTCGGCGGCGCACCGTTCTATGGTGCGTTGCTGAAAGTCTGGCTCGGCGACAAGCCGGCGCAGGCTGATCTCAAACAAAAATTATTGGGAGGACAGTAAATGAGCGAGGCGGAACGGCTTAATGCCGATTGTCATGCCGCCACGCTGGACCGCACCGCGCTGCAACGCGCGATGCAGGCACAGGGCGAGGTGTGGCATGGCTTGGTGACGGAGCGTTGCCCGCATCTGTTTGCCGATGTGCCGGTATTCATCGCGGCTGCGCAGATGCGGCAGATGCGCGAGGTGATCGATGCGGTGGAGCGGGTGGTGAAGCTTGATGGGTGGATGCGCGCAACCCCTCTCGCTAATATCGGTGCCTCGTCGGCGCAGAATAATCCCCTTGGCGTGTTCTACGGCTACGACTTCCATCTCAACAGCGACGGCGCGCATCTGATCGAGATCAACAGCAACGCGGGCGGCGGATTCCTGAATGCGCTGCTGCTCGACAGCCAGCGCGAGACCGGGTGGCCGGGTGCGGCAGTGGCGGAAGCAAACCTCGAACAGGCGTTCCTCGGGATGTTACGCAACGAATGGCGGCTGGTGCGCGGCGAGGCGGCGCTGCATAGTGTCGTCATCGTGGACGAGCAGCCGGAAGCGCAATACCTGTATCCAGAATTCCTGCTGGCGCAGCGCATGTTCGAGCGTGCCGGCATCGCGGCCTATATCGCCGACCCCGCCGCGTTGCAGACATGCGGCGACGGGTTGTATCTTGAATCTTCCGGTGGCGACCAGAAGATCGATCTGGTGTACAACCGCCTGACGGATTTTTCGTTGCAGCAGCATTCTGTGTTGCGGCAGGTATATCTGGAGGGAAGCGCGGTGCTGACGCCAAATCCCGCGCACTATGCGCAGTACGCCGACAAGCGCAATTTGGCGCGGCTGACCGATGCGGAGGCGTTGCGCGCGCTCGGCGCAAACGAGGCGGACATCGCCACGCTGCAGGCGGGCGTGCCGCAGACCCGGCTGGTGCAGGCGGCGGACCATGAGCAGTGGTGGCAGGAGCGCAAGCAGTGGTTCTTCAAGCCCGCTACGGGTTACGGTAGCAAGGGAAGCTACAGCGGCGCGAAGCTGACCAAGCGGGTGTTCGAGGAGATCATGCAGGGCGGTTATGTCGCGCAGCGCATGGCCGCGCCCGGCGAGCGCAGCGTTTGCGTAAATGACGGCGAGCCTGTTTTGCTCAAGTACGATATGCGCTGCTACGTTTACGGCGGCCAGGTGCAACTGGTTGCGGCGCGGCTCTATCAGGGCCAGACCACCAACTTCCGCACGCCGGGCGGCGGCTTCGCGCCGGTCTGCCTGGTGGGGTAGAATGCGCCGCACAGTATCTTTTTGAAGGAGTGGTTATGTTCCGGAACAAGCTGTTGTTGCCTGGCGCGCTGTTGCTGGCTCTTTTTCTGTTTGGCCTGCCGCAGGCGGCAGTGGCCAGGGATTTGTCCACCTTGCAAACGGCGCTGCGGATCGCACAGGATGAGGTGAAAGCCGCCGAAGCGGAGCGCGATGCCGATGCGAAACGCGTGGCTGTGATCGAAAAGGAAATGGAACGGTTGAAAAAACAATTGGAAGCAGAGCGGAAAAAAGCCGCCCAGTCGGAAAAACGCTATGTTGAAAGCAAGAAGCGGTCTGACAAGGCGCAAGCTGCTTTTGATCAGGCCTGGAAGCAGCGGTAACCGGACAAGGACATGACGCTCTATGCATTTCTCGCGGTAGGAATCGGCGCAGCCGCAGGCGCATGGCTGCGCTGGGGCTTCGGGCTGTGGTTCAACCCGGCGCTGCCGGAATTGCCGCTCGGCACGCTCGCGGCCAATCTGGTCGGCGGTTACCTGATCGGGTTGGCGATCGCATTTTTCATGCAGCATCCGACCCTGTCGCCGGAATGGCGGCTGCTTGTCATCACCGGCTTTCTCGGCGGGTTGACCACTTTTTCCACCTTCTCGGCGGAGACCGTCACCCTGCTGTTGCGCGGTCAGTATGCGTGGGGTACGGCCATCATCGCGGCGCATCTCGGCGGTTCGCTGCTGATGACGGTGCTGGGTATCCAGACTTTCAAATGGCTTCAACATTAGGAGAACGATAATGGATCAACTCACTTTTTACGTCACTGAAAAACAGCTTCATACCGGCGTGCCTCTGTACGAATGGCTGCTGGAAGAGGCCAAGGCTCTCGGCATCCTCGGCGGCTCGGCGTTCCGCGCCATTGCCGGGTTCGGGCGGCACGGCAGGCTGCGCGAGGAGACTTTTTTCGAACTTGCCGGGGAACTGGCGGTGAAGGTCGAGTTCGTCCTGGACGACAAGCTCGCCGAGCAGATCCTGCAGCGGGTGCGCGCGCAAAACCTGAATATCTTTTATGTGCGCCACAACGTCCAGTCGGGAATTGTTTGAAAGGAACCTGAAGGGAGGTTAGTGCCATGCGCCAGCCAACTTTGATGCGGTTACCGCTATCTGTAGCGACGCTGGTGTTGCTGCCATCCCTTGCCTATGCCCATGTTGGTGTCGGCCAAGCGGGTATTGCAGAGACCGGCGGTTTCATGCATGGCCTTACCCATCCGACCAGCGGGTTGGATCATGTCTGCGCGATGCTGGCGGTCGGGCTGTGGGCAGGGCAGATGGGCGGACGCTCCATTTGGGCGGTGCCGCTCACCTTTGTCGGCGTGATGGCGCTGGGCGGCGCATTGCCGCTGCTGGGCATCAGCCTGCCGTTCGTCGAGCAGGGCATTTTGCTGTCCGTGTTGCTGCTGGGCGTATTGATCGCCGCATCGGTACGTCTGCCGCTCTGGCTGAGCGGCGGCATGGTCGGGCTGTTCGCGTTATGGCATGGCTACGCGCACGGCACCGAGATGCCGGCATCGGCCACCGGAACCGAATATGCGCTGGGCTTCCTGCTGGCGACGGCGTTGCTGCATATCATCGGCATCGCGTTCGGCTTGGGCATGCAACGGCGAGCACGCGAACACGTTATTCGTGCGGCCGGCGCAAGCATCGCATTGTGCGGGATATATTTGTCGGCAATGTAACCTGAAACAGCTTCCAAGGAGGTTGTGATGCGCCTGACTGTGCTGGGCTGTTACGGCGGGATCGGCGGTTTGCGGCGCACCACCGCGCTTTTGCTGGATGACGATATCCTGATCGATGCGGGCAGCGGCGCGGGCGATCTCACGCTGGAGCGCATGGCGCTTTTGGAGCACATCTTTCTTACTCATGCACACCTCGACCACAGCGGGTTTGTGCCGCTGCTGGCGGACGCCGCCGCCTTTTTGCGCCAGCGTCCGCTGAATGTCCATGCATTGCCGCAGACCATTGCCGCGCTGAAGAAGAATATGCTGAACGGCGAACTGTGGCCGGACTACAGCATATTGCCGAGCGCGGACAATCCATACATCCGTTTTGTTCCGCTGGCGTGCGGCGCAACGGTGCAACTCGATGGGCGGCGCATCACGCCGTTGCCGGCCCGTCATGCGGTACCGGCCGTAGGTTATTGCGTGGATAGCGGCGCCGCCAGTTTCGTCTACAGCGGTGACACCACGGACTGCGAGGAATTCTGGTCGGCGCTGAATCGCATCGACAACCTGCGCTACCTGATGATCGAGACGACCTTCCTCAACACCGCTGCTCAAGCTGCCGCCAAGTCCGGACACCTCACCGCCGAACTGCTGGCGCGCGGCTTGGCGCGGTTGCAGCGCCCGGTGCAATTGCTCATCGCGCACATGGAACCAGGCAAGGAAGAGCGCACCATGGTGGAAGTCGCGGCTGCCTGCGGTGCATTCCAGCCGAAGCAGTTGCAGCAGGGGCAGGAATTCGTGTTCTGAATTGCCGGTTTGCTTATAGCTTCAACGGCTTGGTAGTCATCACTGCGGCAGGATTGTCGCGCCACAGCACGGGGTCGGCATCCACGTACAACTCGATCTCGATGCCGTTCGGGTCCTTGATGTAGAGCGACTGGCTGACGCCGTGGTCGCTGCTGCCGAGGATGGCGACGCCATGCTGTTCCAGATGCGCCTTGCATTCACGCAATTCGTCGAGCGAGTCGCCGACCTTGAATGCGACGTGATACAGGCCGAGGTTGTGCGGGCCGGGCAGTTCGGCCTGTGCGCCGAGTTGCAGCAGGCCGAGGTCATGGTGGTTTTGTCCGAGCGAAAAAAACACCATCGCGTCCCGATGGCGCGCGACTTCCTTCATGCCGAGGAGATCGCGGTAAAAGGCGATCGAGCGCTCCAGACTGCGCACCTTGAGCACCACATGGCCGAGCGCTTTGATCTGCATGGTTGCCTCCACCTCTTATTTATAGGTTGGATTTCAATCCGACACGTCGGGCTGAAGCCCGATCTACTGTCTATTGGCCAAAGAAATCCTTCACTTTGTCCATCCAGGATTTGGCGCGCGGGTTGTGGTGCCCGCTGTCGGTTGCATTGATCGCTTCAAACTCGCGCAGCAGTTCCTTTTGCCGTTCGGTCAGGTTTACCGGCGTTTCCACGATGACGTGGCAGTGCAAATCGCCGTAGCTCGCGCTGCGCACGCCCTTGATGCCCTTGCCGCGCAGGCGGAATTGCTTGCCGCTTTGCGTTTCGGCGGGGATCTTGATGCGTGCCGCGCCATCCAGCGTGGGGATCTCGATTTCGCCGCCCAGCGCGGCGGTGCTGAAGCTGATCGGCATTTCGCAATGCAGGTCGTTATGGTCGCGCTGGAACACCGCGTGCGGCTTGGTGTGGATTACCACATACAGATCGCCGGGCGGCCCGCCATTCACGCCGTGCTCGCCCTCGCCGGACAGGCGGATGCGATCGTCGTTATCCACGCCTGCCGGAATTTTCACCGACAGCGTCTTGTGCTGCTTGATGCGCCCGTTGCCGCCGCAGTCCTTGCACGGCGAGGTAATCATCTTGCCGCTGCCGTGGCAGCGCTGGCAGGTTTGCTGGATCGAGAAAAAGCCCTGCTGCATGCGCACCTGCCCGTGTCCGCCGCAGGTGGTGCAGGTGGTCGGGCTGGTGCCGGGCTTGGCGCCCGAACCGTGGCAGGTTTCGCATTCCGCCATGGTCGGCACGCGAATCTGCGTCTCGGTGCCGCGTGCGGCCTGCTCCAGCGTGATTTCCATGTTGTAGCGCAGGTCGGCGCCGCGGTGCACGTTGCTGCGCCCGCCGCCTCCGCGCCCGCCGCCGAAGATGTCGCCGAAGATGTCGGAGAAATCAAAGCCCTGCGCGCCTGCACCGCCCGCACCGCCGCCCATGCCGCCCGCCTCGAATGCGGCATGGCCATACTGGTCGTAGGCCGCGCGCTTTTGCCCGTCGCTCAGCGTCTCGTAGGCTTCCTTGGCTTCTTTGAAGTGTTCCTCCGCCTTCGGGTTGTCCGGGTTGCGGTCGGGGTGGTGCTTCATCGCGAGCTTGCGATAAGCCTTCTTGATTTCTTCGTCAGAGGCATCGCGGTTGATGCCGAGGACTTCGTAGTAGTCTTTTTTAGCCATTCAATATTGGGAAGGGAGAAGGGGGAAGGGGGAAGGGTTAGGGGGTGGCGCGGCGTTTGATTGATGCCGACAACCCCATCAACAATCCCGATACTTCATCTACTTTTCCGTTCAACTCCTCTGCGTTATTCAGGTAGCCCAATCTTGCGGCAAGTTCGATCAATGTGTCTAACTCGGATAACGAACCAGCCGCGATGCTTAAAAAGTGCAGCAGTTCTTTTGTTCCATTGCGTGCAAAGCCTTCAGCGATGTTCGCCGGGACAGAAACAGCAGCTCGTTGTAGTTGGCTGGATAATCCGAATTTTTCCTGGGCGGGGAAGGTAGATGTTGCAGTGTAAACCGCAGTCACCAACTCCATTGCCTGCTGCCAGGCCTTGAGGTTGCGGTGACTGCGCTTCACACCCTTCTCCCTTCCCCCTTCTCCCTTCCCCCTTATCCCTTCTCGCCGTTACTTCTTGTCCTTCACCTCGGTGAACTCGGCATCCACCACGTCGCCTTCATCCTTCTTCTGGTCGGAGCAGGTTTCGTCCGGCCCGCAGCTTCCGCAGCCGCCTTCCTGCGCCTTGGCCTGTTCGGCGGCGTACATCTTTTCGCCGAGCTTCTGCGCGGCAGTGGCCAGCGCTTCGGTCTTGGCTTCGATGGCTTCCTTGTCGTCGCTTTTCACCACTTCTTCGGCTTCCTTCAACGCGGCTTCGATGGCGGCTTTTTCCTCGGCCGTCAGTTGTTCGCCGTATTCCTTCAACGACTTCTGCGTGGAATGGATCAGCGAGTCGAGCTGGTTGCGCGCGGTCACCAGTTCCAGCGCCTTGCGGTCGTCTTCGGCATGGATTTCGGCATCCTGCACCATGCGCTGAATCTCCGCTTCGCTCAGGCCGGAACTGGCCTGGATCTTGATCTTGTTTTCCTTGCCGGTCGCCTTGTCTTTCGCCGACACATGCAGGATGCCGTTCGCATCGATGTCGAAAGTCACTTCGATCTGCGGCATGCCGCGCGGTGCGGGCGGGATGTCGGACAGGTTGAACTGCCCGAGGCTCTTGTTGCCGGAAACCACTTCGCGTTCGCCTTGCAGCACGTGGATGGTCACCGCATTCTGGCTGTCTTCAGCCGTGGAGAATACCTGCGATGCCTTGGTCGGGATCGTGGTGTTCTTCTTGATCAGCTTGGTCATCACGCCGCCCATGGTTTCGATACCCAGCGACAGCGGGGTCACGTCCAGCAGCAGCACGTCCTTCACTTCGCCTTGCAGCACGCCGCCCTGGATCGCGGCGCCAACGGCCACGGCCTCGTCCGGGTTCACGTCCTTGCGCGGTTCCTTGCCGAAGAATTCCTTCACCCGCTCCTGCACCATCGGCATGCGGGTCTGCCCGCCGACCAGGATCACGTCGGCGATGTCGGCGTTGGAAACGCCCGCATCCTTCATCGCGATCTTGCACGGCTCAATGGTGCGCGCGATCAGGTCATCGACCAGGCTTTCCAGCTTGGCGCGCGTGATCTTCACCGCGAGGTGTTTCGGGCCGCTGGCGTCCGCCGTGATGTATGGCAGGTTTACTTCGGTTTGCTGCGCGCTGGACAATTCGATCTTGGCCTTTTCCGCCGCATCCTTCAGGCGTTGCAGCGCCAGCATGTCCTTCTTCAGGTCGATGCCGCTTTCCTTCTTGAATTCTTCCACCAGAAATTCGATCACGCGCATGTCGAAGTCTTCGCCGCCGAGGAAGGTGTCGCCGTTGGTGGACATCACCTCGAACTGGTGCTCGCCTTCGATCTCGGCGATGTCGATGATGGAGATGTCGAACGTGCCACCGCCCAGGTCATACACCGCGATCTTGCGGTCGCCTTCCTGCTTGTCCATGCCGAAAGCCAGCGCGGCTGCGGTCGGCTCGTTGATGATGCGCTTCACTTCCAGTCCGGCGATGCGGCCGGCATCCTTGGTGGCCTGGCGCTGTGCATCGTTGAAGTAGGCGGGCACGGTGATCACCGCTTCGGTCACCGGTTCGCCGAGGTAGTCTTCGGCGGTCTTCTTCATCTTCATCAGCACTTGCGCGGAAATTTCGGGAGCGGAAATTTCCTTGTCGCGCACCTTGACCCACGCGTCGCCGTTCTTGGCCTTGACGATGTTGTACGGAACCATGCCGATGTCCTTCTGCACCATCTTCTCCTCGAAGCGGCGGCCGATCAGGCGCTTCACGCCATACAGCGTGTTCTTCGGGTTGGTCACCGCCTGGCGCTTGGCCGGCGCGCCGACCAGCACTTCGCCGTCTTCCATGTAGGCGATGATGCTAGGCGTGGTGCGCGTGCCTTCGGCGTTCTCGATCACTTTGGTCTTGCCGTTTTCCATGATGGCGACGCAGGAGTTGGTCGTGCCCAGGTCAATGCCGATGATTTTTCCCATGATGCTTTTCCTTTCAGTTGAATGCGTTGAATTCGTAAAACTGCTGCCGCCTAAAGTGGGGCAGGTAATCCATATTTCAAGTGCTGGATGAGAAGGGGGAAGGGTAAACCCCGGCGCTCTTTGTTCGGAGAAAGGTTTTTACCCTTCTCCCTTCCCTCTTTACCCTTCCCGCCTTATTCTTTACCCTTGGCCACCATCACCAGCGCCGGGCGCAGCACGCGGTCATTCAGCGCGTAACCCTTTTGCATCACGCTGACCACGGTATTGGCGGGCTGGTCGCTGTCCATCATGCCGATCGCCTGGTGTTTGTGCGGATCCAGCTTCTCGCCGACCGGGTTGATTTCGCTGATGTTGAATTTTTCGAACACGCCGGACAGTTGCTTGAGCGTCAGTTCCATGCCGCCCTTGAAGCTCGCCACGTTTTCCGTGGTGACTACCAGGCCCGCTTCCAGGCTATCCTTTACCGCCAGCATCTCATTTGAAAAACGCTCCACGGCAAATTTCTGCGCCTTGCTGATGTCATCCACCGCACGGCGGCGGATGTTTTCGCCCTCGGCCTTGGCATACATCCAGGCGTCATAATGTTCCTGCGCCTTGCGCTCGGCTTCCTTGAGCATCTCCTCCAGGCTGGGCATGATTTCCGGCGCGCTTGCCGCGGCCGGTTCGGCGCTTGCCGGAGTTGCTTGCTGTTCAATTTTCGGGTTGGTCTCGTTTTGTGCCATGTTGTATCTCCGTGTCTCGACTCGCGGATTAATTGGGGCGGAGTTTTTGTTTTCAAGGGCCGGGGCAAAATTATTTTTGCGGCGTGAGATAATGCGCACCGTTCAGAAGCTGTACTGTCATGTCCACCACCAAGAACTACCACTGGCGCATCGCCGGATTCTATTTCTTCTATTACGCCTTCGTGGGGATGTTTGCGCCCTACTGGAGTCTGTATCTCCAATCCATCCACTTCGACGCCATCGAGATCGCCATCCTGATGTCGATGCAGCCGGTGATGCGCATGATTGCACCGAACATCTGGGGCTGGCTGGCCGACCATACCGGCAAACGGCTGCTGGTGGTGCAGATCGCCGCGACGCTGAGCGCGGTGTGCTACCTCGGGGTGTTTGCCACCACCAGTTTCTGGGGCATGCTGCTGGTGCTGGGGCTGATGGGTTTCTTCTGGAGCGCGTCGATGCCGCTGGTCGAGGCGACCACGCTGACTTATCTCGGCAAGCACACCGCCCGTTACGGGCGCATCCGCTCGTGGGGCTCGATCGGCTTCATCGTCGCGGTGGTGGGGCTGGGCTACGCCTTCGACTACATCGCCATTGCGTGGCTGCTGTGGGCGGGGCTGGTCTGCGAGCTGGGCATCCTGCTGTTCTCGCGCCAGATTCCGCACACCGAGGTGCTGGCGCACCATACCGACAGCCAGTCGATCCGGAACATCGTGCTGCAGCCGCGCGTGCTGGCGTTGTTCGGCGCATGCTTTTTGATGTCCGTCGCGCACGGGCCTTATTACACGTTCTTCTCGATTTACCTGGTCGAGCACGGCTACGCCAAGAGCGCGGTCGGCGGGTTGTGGGCGCTCGGCGTGATCTGCGAGATCGGCGTGTTCTTCCTGATGCCGTGGCTGGTGCGGCGCTATGGTTTCACGCGCATCCTGGTTGCCAGCCTCGGCCTGGCCGTGCTGCGCTTCATGCTGATCGGCTGGGGCGTGGATTTCCTGTTGCTGCTGCTCGTCGCTCAGGTGCTGCACGCCGCCACATTCGGCGCCTATCACGCCGCCTCGGTCGGGCTGGTGCACGAGTTCTTCCAGGGGCGGCACCAGTCAAAAGGCCAGGCGCTGTTCGGCAGCCTCACCTACGGCGCGGGCGGCATGCTGGGCGGGCTGGCGAGCGGGCCGATCTGGCAGCATTACGGCGCCAGCGTGCTGTATTCGTGCAGTGCGGGCATGGCGCTGGTCGGCATGTTGCTGATGTGGTGGGCGCTGCGCAATGTGGCGGAGGGCAGGGCTGCTGTGGCATAATCGCGCGCTCTTAAAAACAAGTATCAAGCAAGCGAAACAACATGGACGCACAAACTCTTTACGACAAACTCTGGAATGCTCACGTGGTGCGGCAGGAAGCCGACGGCACCGCGCTGATTTATATCGACCGCCATCTGGTGCACGAAGTGACCAGCCCGCAGGCGTTCGAGGGGTTGAAGCTGGCCGGGCGCAAGCTGTGGCGCACCGCTTCGATCCTCGCGGTGGCCGACCACAACGTGCCGACCACCGGGCGTGCGCAGGGTATTGCCGATCCCATTGCGCGCTTGCAGGTGGAGACGCTGGACAGCAATTGCGCCGAGTTTGGCGTGAACGAATTCAGGATGAACGACGTGCGCCAGGGCATCGTGCATGTGATCGGGCCGGAGCAGGGCGCGACTCTGCCGGGCATGACGGTGGTATGCGGCGATTCGCATACCAGCACGCATGGCGCGTTCGCCGCGCTGGCGTTCGGCATCGGCACGTCCGAGGTCGAGCATGTGATGGCGACGCAGTGTTTGCTGATGAAAAAATCCAAAGCCATGCAGGTGGTGGTGGAGGGCGCGCTGGGCAAGGGCGTGACCGCCAAGGACATCGCGCTGGCGGTGATCGGCAAGATCGGCACGGCGGGCGGCACCGGCTATGCGATCGAGTTTTCCGGCAGCACGATACGTGGCCTGTCGATGGAAGGGCGCATGACGCTGTGCAACATGGCGATCGAGGCGGGCGCGCGCGCAGGCATGATCGCGGCGGACGACACGACGATCAATTATTTAAAGGGGCGCCCGTTCGCGCCGCAAGGCGCGGCATGGGATCAGGCGGTGGCCTACTGGCGCACGCTGCACAGCGACGACGGCGCACAGTTCGATGCGACCATCAAGCTGGATGCCGCGCAGATCAAGCCGCAAGTGACCTGGGGCACGTCGCCGGAAATGGTGGTGGCGGTGGATGGGCGCGTGCCCGATCCGGCAACCATGAGCGATCCGGTCAAGCGCGAGGGCGCGGAGCGCGCGTTGCAATACATGGGGCTGGCGGCGAACACGCCGATCACGGAGATCAAGATCGACAAGGTGTTCATCGGTTCCTGCACCAACGCGCGCATCGAGGATTTGCGCGCCGCCGCGATGGTGGCGCGCGGCAAGCATGTCGCGCCGAACGTGAAGCTGGCGATGGTGGTGCCGGGTTCCGGCCTGGTGAAGCAGCAGGCCGAGCAGGAAGGCCTGGACAGGATATTCATCGCGGCGGGTTTCGAGTGGCGCGATCCGGGTTGCTCGATGTGCCTGGCGATGAATGATGACCGGCTCGCGCCGGGCGAGCGCTGTGCCTCGACCTCCAACCGCAATTTCGAGGGGCGGCAGGGGCCGGGCGGGCGCACTCATCTGGTGAGTCCGGAGATGGCCGCGGCAGCGGCGATTGCCGGGCATTTTGTCGATGTAAGTGTTGATTAAAAAGGAGATGACGATGAAAGCAGTTGCATTGTTTTTGGCGGTGTTGTTCCTGGCAGGCTGCAATGCCATGGAAGGGCTGGGCAAGGATATTCAGAAGGGCGGCGAAAAATTGGAAAAGTCGGCGAAGTAAATGAATAAATTTACTCTGCTGAATGGCCTGGTCGTGCCGCTGGATCGCGCCAATGTGGACACCGATGCGATCATTCCCAAGCAGTTCCTGAAGTCGATCAAGCGTTCCGGTTTCGGGCCGAATGCGTTCGACGAATGGCGTTATCTGGATCACGGCGAGCCCGGCATGGACAACAGCAAGCGTCCTTTAAATCCGGACTTCGTGCTGAACCAGCCGCGCTATCAGGGCGCGCAGATCCTGCTGGCGCGCGAGAATTTTGGCTGCGGCAGTTCGCGCGAGCATGCGCCCTGGGCGCTGGAAGACTACGGCTTCCGCGTCATCATCGCGCCGAGTTTTGCCGACATTTTTTTCAACAACTGTTTCAAGAACGGCCTGCTGCCGATCCGCCTGGCTGCGGAACAGGTGGATGCGCTGTTCAAGGCGGTGGAGGCGATGCCGGGCTACCGCTTGAAGGTCGATCTGGAGCGGCAGACCATCACCGCGCCGGACGGCACGGTGTACCCGTTCGAGGTGGAGGCGTTCCGCAAGCATTGCCTGTTGAACGGCCTGGACGACATCGGCCTGACTTTGCAGCATGTGGGTGAAATTGCGGCTTACGAGGCGAAGCATCGCGCGGCGCAGCCGTGGCTGTTTGCGTAAGTCAAAGGCGGTTTATCCGCAGATTACGCAGATTCACGCAGATTAAAAACAAACAGGGTTCCTGCGGGTGCATCAAGGTTTTTAATCCATCTAATCTGTGTAATCTGCGGAAAAAGTTTTTGCTTTTTTAGGGATGGAAACGTAAATGAAGATTGCAGTATTGCCCGGTGACGGGATCGGCCCGGAGATCGTCGCGCAAGCGGTGAAAGTGCTGGAAGCGTTGCGCGGCGACGGCCTGAAAATCGAGATGGAATACGCGCACCTCGGCGGCGCAGGGTATGACGCGGCGGGCGATCCGTTTCCGCCCGCGACCGAGAAACTGGCGCTGGCAGCCGATGCGGTGCTGCTCGGCGCGGTGGGCGGTTACCAATACGACACGCTGCCGCGCCCGATGCGCCCGGAACAGGGCCTGCTGCGCATCCGCAAGGGGCTGGGGTTGTTTGCCAACCTGCGCCCCGCGCTGGTGTATCCCGAGTTGGCCAATGCGTCCAGCCTGAAGCCGGAACTGGTTGCCGGCCTGGACATCATGATCCTGCGCGAACTGACCGGCGACATTTATTTCGGCCAGCCGCGCGGCATCCGCACCCTGGATAACGGCGAGCGGCAGGGCTTCGACACCATGCTGTACAGCGAGTCTGAGATCCGCCGCGTGGCGCATGTCGGCTTCCAGATCGCGATGAAGCGCGGCAAGAAGCTGTGCTCGGTGGACAAGGCCAACGTGCTGGACACCAGCATGCTCTGGCGCGAAATCGTCACCGAGGTGGCGAAGGAATATCCGGCGGTCGCGCTGTCGCACATGTATGTGGACAATGCCGCGATGCAACTGGTGCGCGCGCCCAAGCAGTTCGACGTGATCCTGACCGGCAACATCTTCGGCGACATCTTGTCCGACGAGGCGTCGATGCTGACCGGCTCGATCGGCATGCTGCCGTCGGCTTCGCTGGATGCGCACAACAAGGGCCTGTACGAACCCTGCCACGGCTCGGCACCGGACATCGCGGGCAAGGACATCGCCAATCCGCTGGCGACCATCCTCTCGGTGGCGATGATGATGCGCTACACTTTTGCGCGCGAGGACATCGCGCAGCGTATCGAAACGGCGGTGCGCAAGGTGTTGCAGCAAGGGCTGCGCACTGGCGATATTTACGAGACTGGCATGCAGAAAATCGGCTGCACGGCGATGGGTGATGCGGTGGTAACAGCACTTTAACAATCCCCAAAAATATTTGTCCGCAGATTACGCAGATTGACGCAGATTGACGCAGATTGACGCAGATTAAAACCGAAAGTCGAATGATTTTTTTCGACATTAAGATGCAAAACGAATAATAAAGACATCCAGAAATCTGCGTGAATCTGCGTAATCTGCGGATAAAACAGGTGTTGAATTGATTTGAATTTATATTTGAGAGAAGAAGCAATGAGCAAGCAATACGACGTATGCATATTGGGTGCGACCGGCGCGGTGGGCGAGGCGATGCTGGCTATCCTGGAGCAGCGCAAGTTTCCGGTGCGCAATCTTTATCCGCTGGCTTCCAGCCGTTCGGCAGGTTCGACGGTGCAGTTCAATGGCAAGGATATCGCCGTCATCGACGTGGAGGGCTTCGATTTTTCCAAGGCGCAGATCGGCCTGTTTTCGGCGGGCGGCAGCGTGTCGGAAAAATACGCGCCGCTTGCCGCAGCAGCCGGTTGCGTGGTGATCGACAACACCGCGCACTTCCGCTATGACCGCGATATCCCGCTGGTGGTGCCGGAAGTGAATCCGCACGCCATCGCGCAATACAAGAACCGCGGCATCATCGCCAACCCGAATTGCTCGACCATCCAGATGGTGGTGGCGCTCAAGCCGATCAAGGATGCGGTGGGCATCACGCGCATCAACGTCGCGACCTACCAGGCGGTGTCCGGTACCGGCAAGGAGGCGATCGAGGAGCTCGCCGAGCAGACCCGCGCGCTGTTCAACCAGCAAGATGTCGAAGCCGTGGTGTACCCGAAACGCATCGCCTTCAACGTGCTGCCGCAGATCGACGTGTTCATGGAAAACGGCTACACCAAGGAAGAAATGAAAATGGTGTGGGAAACCCAGAAGATCATGGAAGACGATGCCATCCTGGTGAATGCGACCGCGGTGCGCGTGCCGGTGTTCTACGGGCACTCCGAGGCGGTGCATATCGAGACGCGCAGGAAGATCACCGCCGCCGAGGCGCGCGCCTTGCTGGAAAAGGCGCCGGGCGTGACCGTGATGGACAAGCGCGAGCCGGGCGGCTATCCGACCCCGGTCGAAGCGGCCGGCAACGACGCAACTTACGTCGGACGCATCCGCGAGGATATCTCGCACCCGTTGGGCTTGAATCTGTGGGTGGTGAGCGATAATGTGCGCAAGGGCGCGGCGTTGAATAGCGTGCAGATTGCGGAAATTCTGATTGCGAAATACCTCAATTAAGACATAATGCGAAAAATGTTATGAGCTTGTGCTTATAACTCCATGATGTTATTTTACTTGTTCAACAAATAACCATAAGGTGATAGCGTGCGAAAGTCACTATTGAAACTGCTCGGGGCCGTTGTTGCTTTAACACTGTCCACATGTGTTTCCGCCGTTGGCATGGGCGGAATAAATGTGGCTTCCGCCTTGGGGCAGCCGCTGAAGGCCGATATCGAATTGGTCTCGGTCAACAAGGCCGAGAAAGCCAGCCTGGTTGCCCGCCTTGCGTCGCCCGATATCTACCGGGGGGCCGGGCTGGAATACCCTTATGGCACCAAGTTCAAGTTTCAGATCGAGAGCCGCGCGAACGGCGAGCCGTATATCAAGGTGAGCAGCACGCAACCGATCAACGATCCTTTCGTGAGCATGCTGGTCGAGTTGACCTGGGCATCCGGCAAACTGCTGCGCGAATATACTTTCCTGCTCGATCCGCCGGATTATGTTGCTGAACAACCCAAGCCGGTGGAAGTACAAGCCGTCGCGCCGGCAGCACCAGCTGCGCCGCCGGAAACTGCCGCCAAGCCTGTTGAACAAGCCGCTCCAGTAGCTGAGGCTCCGGCAGCTACAGCCCCGGCAGCAGTTGCGCCGGTTGAGAAGGAACACCGGCCGATGCGTGCCACCGCACCGATGGACGAAAAGGTTTTTGCGGCTGCGCCGGAGCGCAAGCCTGCTGCTGTCGTGACTGGCAATGTTACCGTCCAGCACGGCGACACACTGAACAAGATCGCCGCACAGAACAAGCCGGCCGAGGTGAGCCTGGAGCGTATGCTGGTCGCGCTGTATCGCGCCAACGCCGATCAATTCGACGGCAAAAACATGAACCGCATCAAGGCCGGCAAGATCCTGCGCCTGCCCGAACAGAGCGAGTTGATGAATGTGGCGCAGTCCGATGCGGCCAAGGAAATCCGCGCTCAGACGGCCGACTGGAATGCCTACCGGCAAAAACTGGCTGCCGCCGCCCCGGCCGTCAGCCAGCCCCAGGAAGCCCAGCAAGTCGCCACCGGCAAGATCGCCAGTTCGGTTGCCGACAAGGCCCCGGTTGCCAAAGAGTCCGCCAAGGAAGTGCTGAAATTGTCCAAGGGCGAAGCCCCGGGAGACAAGGCCGGTGCGGGTGCGACAGGCAAGCCCATGACTGCCCAGGACAAGAAGAATGCCGAGCAGGAAGATGCGATCGCCAAGGCCAAGGGAGTGAAGGAAGAGCAGGCGCGCGCCGCATTGCTGGAAAAGAACCTCCAGGACATGCAACGCCTCGCCAAACTGAAATCCGAGGCTGCGGCTCTGGCGACGCAACCTTCAGGTGCAGCACCTGAGGCTGCCGTATCCGCAGTCGCTGCTGCTTCCTCGGTGGCAGCCGCCAGCGAAGTCAAGCCGGCGCCCGTTGCCAAACCTAAGCCAAAACCCCAGCCAGTGGTTGTGCCGCAGCCTTCACTGGTGGACCAGATTCTGGGCGAGCCGCTTTATCTTATTGGCGGCGCGGCAATCCTGCTTGGTTTGGGCGGCATTGGTTTCATGTTGAGCCGCCGCAAGCAAGCTGCTGCTGGTGGGCAAAGTGAAGATGCTGGCGCGATAACCGGGCACATTACCGCGCCGGTTGCACCTTCCCCGGAGACCGGCGATTTCACCAGTACGACAGGAGAACATCCCGCAGCAGCTTCCCAGTCTGATGATGTTGACCCGATCAGTGAGGCGGATCTATTCCTGAATTTCGGCCGCGATGCGCAGGCGGAGGAAATACTGAAAGAGGCGCTGCTGAACACGCCAAATAATCATCAGATTCATCTCAAGTTGTTGGGTATTTACGCCGCTCGCAAGGATGTGAATTCCTTCTCGGCCATTGCGCGCCAGTTGAAGGATTCCGGCGATGAACAGGCATGGCAACAAGCCGCGGCAATGGGGCGCAAGCTCGAACCGAATAACCCGATGTACGGCGGTGGAACCATCGAGGATGACGGCAGCGCGACCATGCAGACAACCGTCCTCAATGCGATGCCGGATTTTGCTTCGGACGAAACGGCGGCGCAGGAAACATCGACCCCCAATGTGGACTTTGATTTGGGAGGCACGGAAGAAACCGCACCTCTGTCAACTGACGACAAGGCTGCGGCTCAAGCGGAAACCATGGATTTTGATGTGACTGCCACTCGCCCATCGCTCAGTGCGCCGACGGAGATGGATTTTGATATTACCTCGACCAGCCCTTCGATGCCGGCGGCTACCGAAGAGAAGGAAGCTGCGCTGCCCAATCTGGACGACCTGATTTTCGATGTCACTTCAACCCATCCATCCATGCCGGCGGCACAGCCGGAGGCCAGCAAGCCGGCAGCGCAAGCCGACGATGGCGGCATGGAGTTCACGCTGGACTTCCCGGTTGAAGATGTAGCCGAGAAACCCGCACCCGCCGCGCAAGCCGAGACCGGGTTGGCGGGTATCAGCCTGAATTTTGATGCAGCCGCGACGCCAGGCGAACCGGCAGCGGAAGCCAAGGATGAACATTGGCATGAGGTTGCCACCAAACTCGATTTGGCCAGGGCCTATCAGGAAATGGGTGATGCGACCGGGGCGCGCGAGATCCTCGACGAAGTCATGCGCGAGGGCGATGAGGGGCAGCGTGAAGCCGCTCAGTCCATGCTCGACCAGCTCGGTTAATCATGGCTTTGTATAGCCATCTGACTAAGTTGGTAAACTACGCCAACTAAGTCATTGGTTAACGGCAGCCCGCTAGCGGGCTGCCGTTTTCTTTTGGGGCAATCGATGAAGTTCCATCCCGCCGCGCAAATCCTGACCTGGTGTCTGCTGGTTGCTGCCATGCAGGTATTGGCGTCCGGCCTGTTTCTGATTGCAGCCGGTTCGGTCATGCTGTGTGCTTTCGCCGTTTCCAGGCACAAATTCATGCAGTTGGTGCGCCGCACCCGCTGGATCATGCTGTCGCTCTTGCTGATCTACGCTTACAGCACGCCCGGACAGCCGCTGTCGGACGCGCTCGGCATGTTCAGTCCAAGCCGCGAAGGGCTGGTTGATGGCGTGCTGCAACTGACCCGTTTGCTGGCCGCGCTGGCCGGATTGGCGATCCTGCTGGATCGACTGCATCGCCAGCAGTTGATCGCCGGGCTTTACACCCTGTTCGCGCCATTGCATTGGCTGGGGCTGTCGCGCGAACGGTTCGCGGTGCGGCTGGCCTTGACCTTGCATTATGCCGAAGTTGCGATGCTGCGCAGCGCGGGAGGCTGGCAGGACACCTTGAACAGCCTGTTTGAACCGCATGGCGAGACCATCCGCCACATGGAATTGCCGCTATACCGCTTTGGCATTGGCGATGTGCTGTTGCTGGGCTTTGCGCTGCTGCTGTTGCTGGGGGCGCTGCGATGAGGATCGCGCCATGAGGATCGCTCTGGGTGTCGAATACGACGGCCGCAAGTATTGCGGCTGGCAGAGCCAGCCGGATGGATGCACCGTGCAGGACACGCTGCAACGTGCGTTGAGCCAAATCGCCGATGAACCGGTTGCAATCCTCGCGGCGGGACGCACCGACACCGGGGTGCATGCGCTGGAGCAGGTGGCGCATTTCGATACCCGGGCCGAACGCCCGCTGAGCGCGTGGATACGCGGCGTGAATGCGGCGCTGCCGGACAGCATCGCGGTGCGCTGGGCGCATCCGGTGCCGGACGAATTCCATGCGCGCTTTTCGGCACATGGTCGCAGCTACCGTTATCTGCTGATCAACCGCCCGGTACGCTCTGCGATCCATGCCGGCAAGACGGGCTGGTTTCATTTGCCGCTGGATATCGCGGCGATGCAGGCCGCCGCGCAATGTTTGCTGGGCGAACACGACTTCAGCGCGTTCCGTGCATCCGAATGCCAGGCCAAATCGCCAATCAGAAATCTGCGCCAACTGGAGATTCGCCGCGAGGGCGAGATGCTGATCTTCGATTTGAGCGCCGATGCGTTCCTGCACCACATGGTGCGCAACATCGTCGGCTGTCTGGTGTACGTCGGCAAGGGCAAGCATCCGCCGGAATGGCTCGCAGAAATACTGGATGGCCGCGAGCGCCGTCTCGCCGCGCCGACCTTCGCGCCGGATGGCTTATACTTGCGCCGCATACAGTACGAGGCGAAGTGGGGATTACCGCAAATGGATAACGAAACAATATTGGGAGAGTTGCTGTGACGCGCATCAAGATTTGCGGCATCACCCGCGCGGAAGACGCATTGGCTGCCGCGCATTGCGGCGCGGATGCCATCGGGCTGGTGTTCTACGAGCGCAGCCCGCGCCATGTCGACATCGCGCAGGCCGCGCAACTGGCTGCCGCGCTGCCGCCGTTCGTGTCTGTGGTTGGCCTGTTCGTCAACGCAGCTGAAGCATTCGTGCGCGAGGCGCTGGCGCAAGTGCCGCTCGACCTGCTGCAATTCCACGGCGACGAGTCGCCGGAGTTCTGCGCGCAATTCGCCAAGCCCTATCTCAAGGCGATCCGCGTCAAAGCCGGGGTGGATTTGCTACAATGCGCGTCCGATTTTCGCACCGCCAAGGGCTTGTTGCTGGACGCGCATGTGGAAGGCATCCCGGGCGGCACCGGAGCGACCTTCGACTGGAGCCTGATCCCGCCGCACCTGCCGCTGCCGGTGATCCTGTCCGGCGGGCTGGCGGCGGAAAATGCCGCTGCGGCGATCAAACAGGTGCGGCCCTACGCGGTGGACGTGTCCAGCGGTGTAGAGTCGGGCGGTGTAGAGTCGGGCGGTGTAGAGTCGGGCGGTGTAGAGGCCGGCAAAAAAATCAAGGACGCGGCGAAGATCGCCGCATTCATCAACGAGGTTAAACGAATCGATGTACAACTATCCCGATAGCAACGGCCACTTCGGCCCCTACGGCGGCATTTATGTCGCCGAAACCCTGATGGGTGCGCTGGACGAGCTGAACCAGGCCTATGAGAAATACCGCCACGATCCCGAATTCATCGCCGAGCTGAATTACGATCTCAAGCATTACGTCGGGCGTCCCAGCCCGATCTACCACGCCCGGCATCTGTCCGACCATCTCGGCGGCGCGCAAATCTACCTCAAACGCGAAGACCTCAACCACACCGGCGCGCACAAGGTGAACAACACCGTCGGCCAGGCATTGCTCGCCAGGCGCATGGGCAAGAAGCGCGTGATCGCCGAGACCGGCGCGGGACAGCACGGCGTGGCGACGGCGACCGTTGCGGCGCGTTACGGCATGGAGTGCGTGGTGTATATGGGCGCGGAAGACGTGCAGCGCCAATCGCCGAACGTATTCCGCATGAAGCTGCTCGGCGCGACCGTCGTGCCGGTGGAGAGCGGCTCCAGGACGCTCAAGGACGCGCTCAACGAGGCGATGCGCGACTGGGTGACGAACATTGAGAACACTTTTTACATCATCGGCACCGTGGCCGGGCCGCATCCGTACCCGATGATGGTGCGCGATTTCAACGCCATTGTCGGCAAGGAGGCGGTGGTGCAGATGCCGGAACTGGCGGGCCGCCAGCCGGATGCGGTGATCGCCTGCGTCGGCGGCGGCTCCAACGCGATGGGCGTGTTCTATTCCTATATCGACATGCCCGGCGTCAAGCTGATCGGCGTGGAAGCGGGCGGGCATGGCATCGCCAGCGGATCGCATGCCGCACCGCTGACGACCAACAGCCCGGTGGGCGTGCTGCACGGCAACAAGACCTACCTGATACAGGACGCGGACGGCCAGATCATCGAGACGCATTCCATCTCGGCGGGGCTGGACTATCCCGGCGTCGGCCCCGAACATGCGTGGCTGAAAGACAGCGGGCGCGCCGAATATGTCGCGATCGACGACGACGAGGCGTTGCGCGCCTTCCATGACCTGTGCCACTTCGAGGGCATCATCCCGGCGCTGGAATCCAGCCACGCCTTGGCGCACGCGCTGAAAATCGCGCCGACCATGGGCAAGGACAAGGTGCTGCTGGTCAATATTTCCGGGCGCGGCGACAAAGACATCAATACCGTGGCCAAACTGGCGGGGATCACGCTGTAATCATGGGTAAATATGAGAAGCTGATTTTTCAGATACTGCACGGAATGTCGGATGCCAATATCGGGTTTGATGAACTTTGCAGTTTGCTGAGCCACTTTGGATTCGAAATGAGGGTTCGCGGGAGCCACCATGTTTTCCGCAAACAAGGGGTGCTGGAGAAGATAAATCTTCAGCGCCAAGGCTCACAAGCTAAGCCCTATCAGGTAAAACAGATCAGGGCCATCATCCAGAAGCACAAACTTGCCAAGGAGGAATAATGGATCGCTACGAAATCATTCTTTACTGGAGCGCCGAAGATGCGGTGTTCATCGCTGAAGTGCCTGAATTGTCGGGCTGCATGGCGCATGGGGATACGCAGGAAAAAGCATTGTCCAGCGTAAAAGAGGCGATGGGCTTGTGGATAGATACCGCGCGTGAGTTTGGCGATCCTGTCCCCGAGCCGCGCGGACGTCTCATATATGCCTGAACAGAATTTAAGATGGGACACCGAGCAATGAGCCGCATCCAAACTACCTTCGATAAACTCAAGCAACATAAACGCAAGGCGCTGATCCCGTTCTTCACGGCGGGCGATCCCGACCCAAAGCTCACCGTGCCGCTGCTGCACGCGCTGGTGGAGGCGGGCGCGGACATCATCGAGCTGGGCGTGCCGTTCTCCGACCCGATGGCGGACGGCCCGACCATCCAGCGCGCTTCCGAGCGCGCGCTCAAGCATCACGTCGGGCTGCGTCACGTGCTGGATATGGTCGCCGAATTCCGCCGCAGCAATGCCGAAACGCCCATCGTGCTGATGGGCTACGGCAATCCGATCGAGGCGATGGGCTGGGAAACCTTTGCGCGGCGTTGCGAAGAAGTTGGCGTGGACGGTGTGCTGACCGTCGACTTTCCGCCGGAAGAAAGCCACGAGGCGTTCGCGCACCTGACCCGGCACGGCATCGATCCGATCTTCCTGCTCGCGCCGACCAGCACCGATGCGCGCGTCGCGCGCGTCGCCAAACAGGCGCGCGGCTACGTGTATTACGTGTCGCTCAAGGGCGTGACCGGCGCGGGCCATCTGGATCTGGATGCCATCGCACAAAAGATTCCGCAATTGCGCAAGCATATCCAGTTGCCTATCGGCGTCGGTTTCGGCATCCGCGATGCCGAGACCGCACTGGCGGTGGCGAAGCTGTGCGACGGCGTCGTGGTCGGCAGCCGCATCGTGCAGGAAATCGAAGACTCGACCGAACAGAATGTCGTCGCGAATGTGGGCAAGCTGGCCAAGGAATTGAGACAGGCCGTCGATCAGGCCTAAGGAGAAAAAATATGAGCTGGTTCCAGAAATTATTACCGCCCAAGATCAAACGCCGCGAAGGCGATGCGAAGAAGAACGTGCCGGAGGGCTTGTGGCACAAGTGCCCGTCCTGCCAGGCGGTGCTGTACCACTCCGATCTGGAGAAAAACCAGAGCGTCTGCCCGAAGTGCAGCCATCACCATCGTATCAATGCGCGCACCCGGCTGGATTTGCTGCTGGACGGCGAGGGCCGCTTCGAGATCGGCGCGGAAGTGCTGCCGATCGACACCCTCAAGTTCAAGGACAGCCGCAAGTATTCGGAACGTCTGACTGCTGCCAAGAAAAGCACCGATGAAGAAGATGCAATGGTGGTGATGCAGGGCAGCATCCATGCGGTTCCGGTGGTGGTTGCGGTATTCGAATTCGATTTCATGGGCGGTTCGATGGGTTCGGTGGTCGGTGAGCGTTTCGTGCGCGGCGTACAAGTCGCGCTGGAGCAGCAATGCCCGTTCGTCTGCTTCGCCGCCAGCGGCGGCGCGCGCATGCAGGAAGGCTTGCTGTCGCTGATGCAGATGGCCAAGACCTGCGCCGCGCTGACGCAACTCAGCCAGGAAAAACTGCCGTTCATCTCGGTGCTGACCGACCCGACCATGGGCGGCGTATCCGCCAGCTTCGCTTTCATGGGCGACGTCGTGATCGCCGAACCCGGCGCGCTGATCGGCTTCGCCGGCGCGCGCGTGATCCAGCAGACGGTGCGCGAGACCCTGCCGGAAGGCTTTCAGCGCGCCGAATTTTTGCTCGAACATGGCGCGGTGGACATGATCGTCGATCGGCGCGAGATGAAGAACCAGCTTGCGACGCTGATCACCCTGCTGAGCAAGCAGTCGGCGGTGGCGGAGATTGAGGCTGCTTAACTTCGTTAGATGTTGCACAATAGACATGAGCCCCGCAAACCTGAATATTCCGCTAGAGCGAAAAGATTACTTAGGCTACTGGGTTGTTGCGGGCTGTATTTTTTTTACTGCTGCGTCTGCGTTGGTTAATGTCGATTTTGCGATTGTATTTTTCTCATCCTGCGTTGTAGGTCTTCCCGTACTCTGGTTGACTATCATTTCTGGCAAAGGCCGCAAGCTTTTTTCGTCATGGGGGGATATTGGGCTTATCGCTTTCTATGCGGCGGTGTTGGGCTATATTGCCCTCGCTAAGTCAGTGTTGGTTCCAGTTCTACAGGCTAGTATCCATCATGTTCTTGCCTAACCAATCCACTGCAAACGCAGTACGCGTAGGGCGCAATAACCAATGGGCATTGGGCCGGATGTTTCAACGAGATTTGGCGCAATGCGCTTCGCTTATTGCACCCTACAAAACTTAACCCCTTGTTCTATTACGCGCTAAAAGTCGGGATTTCCGCATTAATCATCGTAGCGATAACGGAAATCGCCAAACGCAGCAGCGGTTTTGCCGCGCTGCTTGCCGCACTCCCGCTGACCTCATTGCTGGTACTCATGTGGCTGCATGTCGAGGGAGCAAAACCTGAGCTTATCGCCGAGCTTTCCAGCCAAATCTTCTGGCTGGTGCTGCCCTCGTTGGTCTTGTTCCTGCTGCTGCCGTTGTTGCTTAGGCAGGGTCTGGGATTCTGGCTTAGCCTCGCAATCTCAGCCTCGGCTACCGTGGCTTGTTATTTCGCTCTGCTGCCTGTGCTGCGCAAATTCGGGGTGCAGTTGTGATAATTGACAGCAAGCGTAGCCCAGATGTAGCGCAGCGGAATCTGGGAGAATGCCGCAGAACCCGGATTCCACTTTGTTACATCCGGGCTACGAAATGACGATCCAATATGCCTAATACGCTGGCCGGCTGGCTTACCTACCTCGAATCCCTGCACCCCAAGACTATCGCACTCGGCCTGGAGCGCGTGGCACAAGTCAAACAGCGGCTGAATCTCAATCCCGATTTTCCCGTCATCACGGTCGGCGGCACCAACGGCAAGGGCTCGGTGTGCGCGATGCTGGAATCTATCCTGCACGCCGCCGGATACCGCGTTGGCTGCTATACCTCGCCGCATCTGCTGCATTACAACGAGCGCGTGCGCATCGCCAAACAGCAGGCGAGCGATGTGGAGTTGTGCGCATCGTTTGAGAAGATCGAACAGGTGCGTGACGACATCCCTTTGACCTATTTCGAGTTCGGCACGCTGGCCGCGATGCAGTGTTTTGTCGAGCACAAGGTGGAGGTCGCGATTCTCGAAGTGGGGCTGGGCGGCAGGCTGGATGCGGTGAACGCGTTCGACAGCGACTGCGCGGTGGTGACCAGCGTGGACATCGACCACACCGATTACCTCGGCGAGACACGCGAGCAGATCGCGTTCGAGAAGGCGGGAATTTTCCGGGCTGGCAAGGTGGCGATTTGCGCGGATGCAGATGTGCCGCAGGCGATTACCGACTATGCAGAAAAGATCGGCGCGCAGCTGTGGTGCATCGGCAGCGAGTTCGGCTTTACGCCGCATCAGGGACAGTGGGACTACCGCAGCATGACCGGCGCGCGCAACGCGCTGCCGTATCCGGCGTTGCGCGGTGCGTTCCAGTTGAACAACGCCAGCGCGGCGCTGGCGGCGCTGGATGCGCTCAGGGATAAATTGCCGGTGAGCATGGAGGCGGTGCGGCGCGGGCTGGTCGAGGTGCAACTTGCGGGGCGTTTCCAGGTCATACCCGGTCGGCCGCAGTTGATCCTGGATGTGGCGCACAACCCGCACGCGGCGCGTTCGCTGGCGCAGAATCTTGCCGGCCTGCCGCCTTGCCCGCACACCTGGGCGGTGTTCGCGATGCTCAGGGACAAGGACATGGCGGGGGTGGCGGCGGCGCTCGATCCGCATATCGACACCTGGCTGGTGGCGGGGATTGCCGCGCCGCGCGGCGCGGCCGCCGGGGAGCTGGCGCAAGTGCTGCAAAACACTGGCGTGCGCGGGGATATTCAAGCCTTCCCTGATGTCGGCGAAGCGTTGCGTTATGCCTATAACGCGGCAGGTGAAAATGATAGAATTACAGCCTTCGGATCGTTCTATACCGTGGCGGAAGCGATGGCCGCGAAAGGGCTGAAATTTTGAGATTCGCTAAGGGTTCCATAAAGCATGGCAAAACAGCTGACTGACGATGAACTGAACCTGAGGCGCAAGGCGCGCCGCCGCCTGATCGGGGCCGTCGCGCTCACGCTGGCGGTGGTGGTGATCCTGCCGATGGTGCTGGACAGCGAGCCCAAGCCTACCGGGCAGGACATCGAGCTGCGCATCCCGGCTCCCGACAAGGTCGGCGAGTTTATTCCGGGTGTGGCGGTTTCCGAGGTGGCGGCAGCTTCGCCGTTTGCCGCTTCCGCCGTCGAGGCCGCTCCGGTTCCGGCTGCCGCTTCCGCAGTGGCGCCGGTCAAACCGGCTGCCGCAAGCAATTCCCATACTGAAGTGCAGGGCAAAATACACGCCGATAAGCAGCCGGAAGCCAAGGCTGTTGAATCGAAGAACCCGGAATCCAAGAGCCCGGAATCCAAGAGCCCGGAATCCAAAAACATGGATAAGCCGGCTGGCGGCGAAAGCTTCGTCGCGCAGGTCGGCGCCTATGCCAATCCCGATACCGCAAGGCAGGAAGCGAACCGGCTGAAAAAATTGGGCTTCAAGGCTTATACCGAAAAAGCCGGCGACAAGGTTCGCGTGCGCGTGGGGCCGTATGCGGAGCGCGAAAAAGCCGAGAAGGTGCGCCAACTGCTGGAAAAACACGGGCTGCATCCGACTGTGATGAGCGTACGCTAAGGAAATGACCGGATTTGATTTTGCCGTCATGGCGATATTGCTGGTTTCGTTGTTGTTCGGTTTGTGGCGCGGCCTGGTTTATGAAGTGCTGTCGCTGGCGGGCTGGCCGGTTGCGTTCGTGTTGAGCAAGCTGTTCGCCGGCGACGTGGCGCCGATGATGCCGGGGACGCAGGAGACGATGCGGATCACGCTGGCCTACACCGTGGTGTTTGTCGCGGCATTGATCGTTTGGGGTGTGCTGGCCTGGCTGCTCTCCAGGCTGGTGAAAGTGGTCGGGCTGGGCTGGCTGGACAGGGTGTTGGGCGGGTTGTTCGGCGTGTTGCGCGGTGGGCTGGTGATACTCGTGCTGGTGTGGCTGGCCGGGATGACGTCTGTTCCGGAGCAGCCGTTCTGGCGCACCGCACAGACGAGCAAAACGGCGGAGGATGTCGCTTTGCTGACCAAGGTGTGGTTGCCGGACAACATTGCACAGCGCGTGCATTACAGAATTCGCAGTTAACTGTTGGGATAAAATTCATGTGTGGCATTCTCGGAGTGGTTTCGCAAACACCAGCCAATCAGCTGCTGTATGACGGTTTGCAAGTCTTGCAGCATCGCGGCCAGGATGCCGCCGGCATCGCCACGCTGGACGGGCATACCTTCCATCTGCACAAGGACAACGGGCTGGTGCGCGATGTGTTTCGCACGCGCAACATGCGCGCGTTGCTGGGTAATGCGGGCATCGCGCATGTGCGCTATCCCACGGCCGGCTCATCGGTGGATCACAACGAGGCGCAGCCGTTCTATGTGAATTCGCCGTTCGGCATCATGCTCGGCCATAACGGCAATCTGACCAATGCCGAAGAGCTGAAGAAGCAGTTGTTCGTGGATGACTTGCGCCACGTCAACACCAATTCCGATTCGGAAGTGTTGTTGAATGTGCTGGCACACGAGTTGCAGGTCAGGTCCAAAGGGCCGCGCCTGGATGTGCCGACCATTTTTGCTGCGGTGTCCGCTGTGCACCGGCGCTGCCGCGGTGCGTATGCCGTGGTGGCGATGATCGCGGGCTACGGTTTGCTGGCGTTCCGCGATAGCCACGGTATCCGCCCGCTGGTGGTGGGGGTGAACGAAACCGCTCTGGGGCAGGAATATCTGGTTGCTTCGGAGAGCGTGGCCCTGGATACGCTGGGCTTCAAATTTTTGCGCGATGTCGCACCCGGCGAGGCGGTATTCATTGATTTTGCCGGCAATTTCCACAGCCAGCAATGCAGCGACAGGCCCAGCCTGAATCCTTGCATTTTCGAGTATGTCTATCTGGCGCGCCCCGATTCCGTGATAGATGGTATCTCGGTCTACGAAACGCGCTTGTACATGGGTGAATACCTCGCCGACAAACTCAAGCGCGAATGGGACGGAGTGGATATCGACGTGGTCATTCCGATTCCCGATTCCAGCCGCCCCAGCGCGCTACAATTGGCAAACCGCCTCAACATCCCGTTCCGCGAAGGTTTTGTGAAAAACCGCTACATCGGTCGCACCTTCATCATGCCCGGGCAGGCGATGCGCAAAAAATCAGTGCGCCAGAAGCTGAATGCCATCGGCATGGAATTCAAGGGCAAGAATGTGCTGCTGGTGGACGATTCCATCGTGCGCGGCACCACCAGCCGCGAGATCGTGCAGATGGCGCGCGATGCCGGTGCGCTGAAGGTATATTTCGCCTCCGCTGCGCCGCCGGTGCGCTTTCCGAATGTGTATGGCATCGATATGCCGAGCCGCAACGAGCTGATTGCGACGGGGCGCAGCGATGAGGAAATCTGCCGCGAGATCAGCGCGGATCGCCTGATCTACCAGGATTTGGATGACCTCAAGGCGGCGGTGCGCAAAAATAACCCCGAGATCACTGCTTTTGATGCATCTTGCTTTGATGGCAACTACATCACCGGCGACATCACGCCGCATTATCTGAACGCGATTGAAGCGCTGCGTGGCGGCGGAAACGCCAACAAATTATCGGATGACGACCAGCTGGAGTTGGAGCTGGATCTGGCGGGAAATGCGGCTTCGATGTGAATTTTAATAGACAGAAATCAGGGATGTTGAGGATCAGATGAGCGAAATAAAATATCAACCGGAAACTCTGGCGGTGCGCGCGGGGGCGGTGCAAAGCCAGTTCGGCGAAAACAGCGAGGCGCTGTTCCTGACTTCGAGCTTCACGTTCGAGAGCGCCGCGCAGGCCGCCGCGCGCTTCATCGGCGAAGAGCCGGGCAACATCTATTCGCGCTTCACCAACCCGACCGTGACGATGTTCGAGGAGCGGCTCGCCGCGCTGGAAGGCGCGGAGCAATGCGTCGCCACGGCATCGGGCATGTCGGCGATCCTGGCATGCGTGATGGGGCTGCTGAAGAGCGGCGACCACATCGTCGCCTCGCGCAGCATCTTCGGCGCGACGATCAACCTGTTCAACAACGTCATCAAGAAATTCGGCGTGGAGACGACTTACGTTTCCGCAACCGATGCGTCAGAATGGCAGGCGGCGGTGCGTCCCAATACAAAGTTATTCTTCCTGGAAACGCCGTCCAACCCGCTCACCGAGATTTCCGACATCGCCGCGATCGCCGCAGTGGCGAAGGGGTGCGGCGCGCTGCTCGCGGTGGACAACTGCTTCTGCACGCCGATCCTGCAACGCCCGTTCGAACTGGGTGCGGACATCGTGATCCACTCCGCGACCAAGTACATCGACGGGCAGGGGCGCGTGCTGGGCGGTGCGGTGCTGGGCAGCAAAAAGAACATGGAAGGCGTGTACGGCTTTTTGCGCACCGCCGGTCCGACGATGAGCGCGTTCAACGCCTGGATCTTCCTGAAGGGATTGGAGACACTCAAGGTTCGCATGGACGCGCACAGCGCCAACTCGCTGGAACTGGCGCGCTGGCTGGAGGCGCAGCCCAATGTGGCGCGGGTGTTCTATCCGGGCCTGCCGTCGCATCCGCAGCATGCGCTCGCGATGCGCCAGCAAAAGAGCGGCGGCGGCATCGTGTCGTTCGAGGTTAGGGGGGGTAAGGACGCGGCGTGGCGCGTGATCGACAACACGCGCATGATCTCGATCACCGCCAACCTCGGCGACACCAAGACCACCATCACCCATCCGGCCAGCACCACCCACGGGCGCATCGCGCCGGAGGCGCGCGCCGCGGCAGGCATCACGGACGGCCTGATCCGCATTGCGGTCGGGCTGGAGGCGGTCGTCGATATCCAGAACGATCTGGCGCGTGGGTTAAACAAATAACCCTGTAGGGGCGCAATTCATTGCGCCCCTGTTATTCGGAGTGGCGATGGATATTCTTGCGGCGCAAGTCGGCGGAGCACTGAAATCACACGGACTGAAGCTGGTCACGGCGGAATCCTGCACCGGCGGTGGCGTGGCGCAGGCCATCACCGACGTGGCGGGCAGCTCGGCTTGGTTTGAGCGCGGCTTTATTACTTATTCCAACCTCGCCAAGCAACAGATGCTGGGCGTGAGCGAAGCGACGCTCAGCCAGCATGGCGCGGTGTCCGAGGCGGTGGTGCGCGAGATGGTGGCGGGCGCGCTGGCCAACAGCGCGGCGCAAGTGGCATTGGCGGTAAGCGGCATCGCCGGGCCGGATGGCGGCACGCCGGACAAGCCGGTCGGCACGGTATGGTTCGCCTGGGGAATCAAACATGGCGCGGCTCACGCGCAGCGGCATCAAATCAACGGCAATCGTGCTGCAGTGCGCGCCCAAGCGGCGCACATTGCCTTGCAGGGCGTGATCGACCTGCTCGGGCGGCGGACGGAACTGGCTTAGGTTCCTGCACTCGCTGCTTGCGGGATAACCCCAGGAGTTCCATCAATAGCCTGGGTGAGGGAAACGGGGATGCCGGGTTTCATCATCGGGGGGTGGCATTTTTTCCATACGCGCTAAAAAATCCAATAAACCTTAAAACCGCAGTTCAATCCGCAGATTACGCAGATTCACACAGATTTGAAGCAGTTACCGCTAATTGGTGCATCACCCGAATGGTTATCCAATTCATCTCGATAATCCTTGGTTTAATCTTGCGTAATCTGTGTAATCTGCGGACAACTGCTTTTTTAGGATAAAGAACGTTCGTTCTGTACAAGTGCGAATTGATGTGCCACAATCCCGCACCATTTTTTGAAAGGGAATTCCAATGGATGACAATAAAAGCAAGGCACTCGCGGCGGCTCTGAGCCAGATCGAGAAGCAGTTCGGCAAGGGTTCGATCATGCGCCTCGGCGAGCATGATGTGGCGCGCGATATTCAGGTCGTGTCCACGGGTTCGCTGGGGCTGGACATCGCGCTCGGTGTGGGCGGCTTGCCGCGCGGCCGCGTGATTGAAATCTACGGCCCGGAATCATCCGGCAAGACCACGCTGGCCTTGCAGGTCATCGCCGAAATGCAGAAGCTGGGCGGCACGGCGGCATTCATCGACGCGGAGCATGCGCTCGATCCGCAATACGCGCAGAAACTCGGCGTGAAGGTCGAAGACCTGCTGATCTCGCAGCCGGACAACGGCGAACAGGCGCTGGAGATCACCGACATGCTGGTGCGTTCCGCCTCGGTGGACGTGGTGGTGATCGACTCGGTCGCTGCGCTCACGCCCAAGGCCGAAATCGAAGGCGATATGGGCGATGCGCAAATGGGCCTGCATGCGCGCCTGATGTCGCAGGCGCTGCGCAAGCTGACCGGCAACATCAATCGCTCCAACACGCTGGTGATTTTCATCAACCAGATTCGCATGAAGATCGGCGTGATGTTCGGCAACCCCGAGACCACCACCGGCGGCAATGCGCTCAAGTTTTACGCCTCGGTGCGCCTGGATATTCGCCGCATCGGCGCGATCAAGAAGGGCGACGAAGTGATCGGCAACGAGACGCGCGTCAAGGTGGTGAAAAACAAGGTCGCCCCGCCGTTCCGCGAAGCGTTGTTCGACATCCTGTACGGCGAGGGCATCTCGCGCGAAGGCGAGATTATCGATCTGGGCGTGCAGCACAAGCTGGTGGAAAAAGCCGGCGCCTGGTACGCCTATAAGGGCGAAAAAATCGGCCAGGGCAAGGACAACGCCCGCGAATACCTGCGCGAGCATCCGGAAATCGCCTTTGAAATCGAAAACAAGGTGCGCGGGGCATTGGGCGTAGCGCTGCTCGATGCGGGCGAAAAACCGGCGGCCAAAGTCGAAAAGGCCAGCGCAAAATCTGGCCCAAAAACAGGTGAGGAAAAAGCCTGAGTTAAGCCTGCGCGCGCGCGCCCTGCAATATCTGGCGCGCCGCGAATACAGCCGCGCCGAGCTGCGCGGCAAGCTGCTGCCGCACGTGCAAACGGGTGAAGATTTCGGCCTGCACTCTGATTCCTCTGGTGATTCCTCCGGGCCGGTCGATCTGGATGCGCTGCTGGATGACCTGACGGCGCGCGGCTGGCTGTCGGATGCCCGCGCCGCCACGCAGTTGCTGCATGCCAAGCGCAACCGTTTCGGCACCCAGCGCATCGCCCACGACCTGCGCCAAAAAGGCATCCCGGAAGAATTGGTCAGTGCCGCGTTGCCCGCTTTGAAGGAAAGCGAGTTGGAAGCCGCCCGCGGTGTGTGGCAAAGGAAGTTCGGCACACTGCCGCAGGACGCCGGAGAAAAAGCCCGGCAAATGCGTTTCCTGCAATCGCGCGGCTTCGGGTTCGAGGTGATTTTTCAGGTGCTGCGTAGCAAATTTAATATTGAATGACGGAGTTGTTGAGCGCGCTGGTAAAAGTGGTTGCCGACAACCACCAATTGATAGAAAGGGCATGGCATGAGTTCTTTGGCTAAAGCAGTAAGTTTTGATGCGAGCACTCTATGGGTGGACTTCGCAGATGGCCGCAGGCTGGGTGTGCCGCTGGCCTACTTTCCACGCTTGCTGAATGCTGCACCGGATCAGCGCGAGCGATACGAGATCAGCGGTGGCGGCAGCGGCCTGCACTGGGGTGAGCTCAATGAAGATATCAGCGTTGAAAATCTGTTGCTTGGCATTGGCGACAGAACCCAAAAGCATTTGATGGCGGCCTGAGTTTATTGCGAAGCTGTTTCAATTCTGTAGAAACAGTCATGGATAGCTCAGGTTTGTTTGATTGGCGACATCAGTATGGGAATATCAATATAACTTTTCATAAATTGCCTTCCATTCTGGAATTGCGCGACCACTTGGGTGTTAAGCCGCTTAATACAGGAAACCAGATTTATCCGCTCGGCCTGGCAGGTATCATCACCGACGATATGGAGGGGCTTCACGCAGTCTGCGACGAGCACGGGCGCGCTCGTTTGATTTCAGGTACCGAGTTTTCGATGTATGTGTTCCGGGGGCAAACGCAAGAACACCCCTCCTGCCTTCCGCAACTTGGGCGGCTGAATACACCCGAAGCACAACTTCTGGCTCTCTGTCAAAATGTCGCATTTGAAGATGCGGTAGCTGCTCATCCCTTTGTCCGTCTGGCAGAGCAGGCAGCTTTTTTGGGCAATCCGCTGTTCGTCGACAAGGAGGGAATGGCGCAACATTACGGCTTGCCAACTCATATGCTGGATGTGACTAGTAATTTCGAGGTCGCTAGTTTTTTTGCCACCTGCGCATGGAATGTTGGGAAGCGGCAATATGTACCCGTGACTGACACCAAGCATCATGGTGTCATCTATCGACTTATTCCTGTGCTTTTATTCGATCCGTTAGAACCGGACAGCGCTTTCGGCCCATTTAATATCGTCGGCTGGCAGCCATTACCGCGACCTGAACAGCAGAGAGCCTTTGCGCTACGAATGAAGCCGGGACAGGATTTTAGTGAAATGCCAGGTGTCGAGTGTTTCAAGTTCAGGCATCGTGCACGAATATCTGTACGTATCTGGAAAGCCTTTGATGAAGGGCATGCACTTTTCCCAGCCGATGCTGCCGCAGAGCTTGCCGTTCAGGCTGAATCACTGCATCAATTTACCCATCATCAAATTGAACGCGCGTGGATACGGATGGAAAGTTGGACTGAAAAAACTTTCTGTGCTGAGGATCGATCAGTCATTGAGAGCCACAGTGAAATCTCCAAGGTGGCGGTTCCGGTGTTAAGTTGGGATGGGCTGGATGTGGAGACGGATGAAAATCATCTATCCGCGAAGCTCCATGATGTGTTTAGCCGTGTTCGTTACAGGATGGTATCCCCCCACTTCTGCGATGCTACATAGAATATTTGCAACTATTCGGCGGGTTACGCTGCGCTAACCCACCCTACGCAGGCTGCCTTTCTCCCTGTTCTCGGTATAGCCGCCATTACCCCGCATGGTATGATGCGCACCTTGTCCGGTGCGCCCAGAATATGCCTCGAGAGCCGCCTGTTGCAACGATATTAGCGATGGATGCAAAACATGAAAAGCAGTGAAATCCGCCAGAAATTCCTGGATTACTTCGCCTCGAAGGGGCATACCGTGGTGCCGTCCAGTTCGCTGGTGCCGCACGAAGACCCGACGCTGTTGTTCACCAACGCGGGGATGAACCAGTTCAAGGACGTGTTCCTCGGTTTCGACAAGCGTCCCTATACGCGCGCCGCGTCGTCGCAGAAATGCGTGCGCGCCGGCGGCAAGCACAACGACCTGGAGAACGTCGGCTATACCGCTCGCCACCACACTTTCTTCGAGATGCTCGGCAACTTCAGCTTCGGCGATTACTTCAAGCGCGACGCGATCAACTATGCGTGGGAGCTGTTGACCAAGGTTTACCGGCTGCCTTCCGACAAATTGTGGGTGACGGTGTATGCCGAGGACGACGAGGCTTACGACATCTGGACGAAGGAAATCGGCGTGCCTGCCGCGCGGGTGATCCGCATCGGCGACAACAAGGGCGCGCGCTACGCTTCGGACAACTTCTGGATGATGGGCGATACCGGCCCGTGCGGCCCGTGCACCGAGATTTTTTACGACCACGGCGCGGACATCTGGGGCGGCCCGCCCGGTTCGCCGGAAGAGCACGGCGACCGCTACATCGAAATCTGGAACAACGTGTTCATGCAGTTCAACCGCGACGAGCACGGCGTGATGCATCCGCTGCCCAAGCCGTCGGTCGATACCGGCATGGGGCTGGAGCGCATCTCGGCGGTGTTGCAGCATGTGCATTCCAATTACGAGATCGACCTGTTCCAGAATCTGGTTTGCGCGGCGGCGCGGGTAACCGACACCAGCGACCTCACCAACAACTCGCTCAAGGTGCTGGCCGACCACATCCGCGCCTGCTCGTTCCTGATTGCCGACGGCGTGATTCCCGGCAACGAAGGGCGCGGCTACGTACTGCGCCGCATCATCCGCCGCGCGATCCGCCACGGCTACAAGCTTGGCGCGCGCGACGCGTTCTTCTACAAGATGGTGCCCGACCTGGTGGAGCAGATGGGTTTGGCCTATCCCGAACTGGCTGCCGAACAGGTGCGCGTGAAGGGAATCCTCAAGCTGGAAGAGGAGCGCTTCTTCGCGACGATCGAACATGGCATGGCGATACTCGAGGCCGATCTGGCGGAGATGGCAAAGGTAGGCGGTAAGGTATTCAACGGCGAGACCGCATTCAAGCTGCACGATACCTACGGTTTTCCGCTCGACCTGACGCAGGACGTGTGCCGCGAGCATGGCGTTGCAGTTGACGTTGCGGCTTTCGACAAGGCGATGGCGCAGCAGAAGGAGCAGGCGCGCGCGTCCGGAAAATTCAAAATGGCGGCGAACCTCGAATACGACGGCCCGGCGACGGTCTTCCACGGCTATGACCTGCTGGAAAGCAAGGGCAATGTGCTGGCCTTGTACAAGGACGGCGTGCCGGTCAATGAACTGAACGAGGGCGAGACCGGCGTGGCGGTGCTCGACGATACGCCGTTCTATGCCGAATCCGGCGGGCAGGTCGGCGACTGCGGCGAGCTGCGCAGTATGCACGGCATCTTCGCGGTGGAGGATACGCAGAAGATCCAGGCCACGGTGTTCGGCCACCACGGCGTGGTGAAGACCGGCAAGCTGACCGTGGGCAACGGCGTCGTCGCGAGGGTGGATGTCGCGGCGCGCAACCGCACGATACGCAACCATTCGGCGACGCACCTGATGCACAAGGCGTTACGCGAAGTGCTCGGCAGCCATGTGCAGCAGAAGGGCTCGCAGGTCGATGCGAACAAGACACGCTTCGACTTCGTGCATACCCAGCCGCTGAGCGACGCGGAAATCCTCCGGGTGGAAAGCATCGTCAATGCCGAGATTCTCGCCAACGCGGAGTGCCAGGCGCGCGTGATGTCCATCGAGGACGCGCAGAAGACCGGCGCGATGATGTTGTTCGGCGAGAAATATGGCGACGAGGTGCGTGTGCTGGACATCGGTTCGTCGCGCGAACTGTGCGGCGGTACGCATGTGAAGCGCACCGGCGACATCGGGCTGTTCAAGATTGTTGCCGAGAGCGGCGTCGCGGCGGGAGTGCGGCGCGTCGAGGCGGTGACCGGCGAGGGCGCGCTGGCGCTGGTGCAGCAGCAGGAGATGCAGTTGCGGCAAGTGGCCGATGCGGTGAAGGCGCAGCCGCAGGAGGCGGCGTTGCGCGTCGCGCAAATCCTCGACAACGTGAAGGCGCTGGAAAAAGAACTGGCCCGGCTGAAATCGAAACTGGCCAGCGCGCAAGGCGATGATCTCGTCGACCAGGCGCTGGACTGCAACGGCATCAAGGTGCTGGCCGCGCAACTGGAGGGCGCCGATGCCACGGGGTTGCGCGAAACGCTCGACAAGCTCAAGGACAAGCTAAAATCGGCCGCGATTGTGCTGGCCGCGGTGGCCGACGGCAAGGTCAGCCTGATTGCCGGTGTGACCCCCGACCTTACCGCCAAGATCAAAGCCGGTGACCTGGTGAACATGGTCGCGCAGCAGGTTGGTGGCAAAGGCGGCGGCAGGCCGGACATGGCGATGGCAGGCGGCACGCAACCCGAACACTTGGCTGCGGCACTGGCCTCGGTTTCAAATTGGGTGAAGGCAAAATTATGAGTATGGTGAGTCCGGCCTTGCAAGCTGCTCCCGCACTCGAGCGACTTCGTCGCCACCGTGTCGCAGCGGCACCGGACATGGCGATGGCAGGCGGCACGCAACCCGAAAATCTGGCTAATGCGCTGGCTTCGGTTGCTGCCTGGGTGCAGACCCGCACATAAGGAGCGATACAGGTGAACACAGGCCGTTATAGCGTATTGCTGGTCGAGGATGATTTGCCGGCGGCGGATCTGGCGCACCGCGCCGCCGTTGAGTTTTGCCCGGAGATCAGTTTGACCGTGGTGGGCGGCGGCGATGCCGTGCTGGACTGGCTGAGCGCCAGCATCGCGAAAAAAGAGCAAATGCCGCACATCATCCTGATGGATCTGAAGCTGCCGAAACTGGATGGCTTGGCGGTATTGCGCAAGCTGCGCATGCATGCCGCCACGCGCGATATTCCGATCGTGGCGTTTTCGGCGGAATATACGCAGGCCGACGTGCTGATGAGTTATCAGGTCGGGGCGAACAGCTTTGTGGCCAAGCCGGTCGATCTTGAACAGTTCGCCGGATTTTTCCGCGAGCAGTTGGCATACTGGATGCAACCGCGCCAGCGCGAACTGGCCTTTGCCGCGGGGCAGGGCGCAACGGGGCGATCCTGACCGTTACTCTGTCTACACCAGATGTTTCGTAATCTGCGGATAAATCCTTAGAACGGCAGTTGCAAATGCGGCGCGGCCTGCCGGAACATTTTGCGGAAGCCGTCCTGGATGCGTTGCAGCGCAGCCTCGCTGTCCGCCTCGAAGCGCAGCACGATCACCGGCGTGGTGTTGCTGGGGCGCGCCAAGCCGAAGCCGTCGGCATACTCCACGCGCAGCCCGTCCAGCGTGATGATTTCTTTTGCGTCTGAAAATTTCGCGGTGCGTTGCAGTTGAGCGAGCAGCGCGTGGTTCTCGCCTTCGGCGGTGCGGATGTGCAGTTCCGGGGTGCAGAACGCGTCCGGCAGCGCGTTCAGCGTGGCGCTCGGGTTCGCTACCCGGCTTAAAATTTCCAGCAGGCGCGCGCCGCTGTATAGCCCGTCGTCGAAGCCGTACCAGCGTTCCTTGAAGAACATGTGGCCGCTCATCTCGCCGGCCAACAGCGCGCCGGTTTCTTTCATCTTGGCCTTGACCAGCGAATGCCCGGTCTTCCATAGCGTCGGCTTGCCGCCGTGCGAGCGTATCCATGAGAAAAGATTGCGCGTGGACTTGACGTCGAAAATGATTTCCGCGCCGGGATTGCGGCTCAGCACATCGGCGGCGAATAGCATCAGCTGGCGATCCGGATAAATGATTTTGCCGTCCTTGGTGACCACGCCGAGGCGGTCGCCGTCGCCGTCGAACGCCAGCCCCAGCTCGCTGTCGTTGCCGCGCAACGCGGCGATCAGGTCTTCGAGGTTGTGCGGGTCGGACGGATCGGGGTGGTGGTTGGGAAAATGGCCGTCCACCTCGCAGTACATTTCTTCCACTTCACAACCGAGCTGGCGATACAGGTTGGCAACGTAAGCGCCGGCCACGCCGTTGCCGCAATCCACGGTGACCTTCATCGGGCGCGCCAGCCTGATGCCGGAGACGATGCGCGCGATGTAATCCGCGCTGATGTCCTGTTGCGCGTAGCTGCCGGAGCCGTGCGCGAGGTCGTTCTGCTCGATGCGCGAGCGCAGCTTCTGGATCGTTTCGCCCGACAGTGTTTCTCCGGCCAGCACCATTTTCAGTCCGTTGTAATCCGGCGGGTTATGGCTGCCGGTGAGCATCACCGCGCAGTGGGTCTGCAACTGGTAAGCGGCGAAATACACCATCGGCGTGGGGACGCAACCGACATCGATCACGTCGATACCGCTGTTCTGGATGCCGCGCGCCAGCGCGGCGATCAGCTCCGGGCCGGACAACCTGCCATCACGGCCAATCGCAATCTTGTGTTGCCCGCGTGCCGCCGCTTCCGAGCCGATGGCATGACCGATGGCCTCCACCACTTCGGCGGTCAGCGTCTTGCCGACGATGCCGCGGATGTCATAGGCCTTGAAAATTTCTTTGGGCAAGTTTTGCATTATGGCGACCTTGTTTTTTTAGCTTAAAAAGCGGCTGTCCGCAGATTACACAGATTCACGCAGATTTTGAAAAAGCTGTTTGCCAATTTTTAATCATGGTTAATCTGTGTAATTTGCGGATCAATGATTTTTTCCAGAATCAACTTTCCCCACACCAGATCCGGGGTAAGTTGCATCATGCAGTTGAAATGCCCGAGTGGGCATTCGCGCTTGAAGCACGGGCTGCACTTGATGTCGAGTTTGATAACCTGCGCCTGCGCGGACAGTGGCGGGGTGAACTGCGGGCTGCTGGAGCCGAACAATGCCAGCATCGGCTTATCCAGCGCGGCGGCCAGGTGCATCAGGCCGGAGTCGTTGCTGACAACCAGCCGCGCGCATGCCAGCAGCGCGAGGGCGTCGCCCAGATCGGTGCTGCCGCACAGGTTGATGCATTGCGCGCCGGCGAGTTGATTGATTTCTTCGGCGGCATGCCTATCCTTGCCGGAGCCGATCAGCCATACCGCATAGCCGTGTTGCCGCAGACGTTGTGCGATGTTCGCATAGTAGGCTACCGGCCAGCGCTTGGCGGGGCCGTACTCTGCGCCGGGACAGAATACTGCGACGGGTTGATCCAGCGCCAAGCTGAACTTGTGCAGGGCCGCTTCGCGCTGTGTATCGGAAATCGTCAGCTTCGGATTCGCCAAGGGGCGCGGGATTTCGCCACAGGGTTCTTCGGCGAGTTGTGCGAAGCGTTCCACCATCAGCGGAAGTTTCTGCTTGTCGAGCTTGCGCGCATCGTTGAGCAGAACATGGCGCGACTCGCCGACAAAGCCGGTGCGCAGCGGGATACGCGCGAAGAACGGCACGAGCGCGGATTTCCATGAGTTGGGCAGCACGATGGCCTGATCGTAGCGCGCGGCGCGCAGTTGTTTGCCGAGCCGGTAGCGCGCCGCCAGTTGCAGCGCGCCATGCGGGAACGGGTTGGCGATGACCTCATGTATCTCCGGCATGGCGCGCAACAGTTTCTCCGTCCACGGCGGAGCCAGCACGTCGATACGGCAACCGGGGTGGCGTTGCCCGAGGCGCATCAGCATCGGCTGCATCAGCATGCAGTCGCCTACCCAACTGGGGCCGATGACAAGGATTTTGTGCATTCAGCCTTCCTGTTGACGCTCCCTCTCTCGCTTGCGGGAGAAAGGTTTAATGATGCGCCTTGGGCAATTCACCCTTGAATTTATACAAGGTGCCGCAATACGGGCAACGCGCTTCGCCGCCGTGATTGAGCGGGATCATCACTTTCGGGTGGGCATTCCACAGACTCATGCCCGGCATCGGGCAGGTCAACGGCAAATCGTGTGCGGTCACTTCGATGTAACGCTGGGTGATATTTTCGTTGTTCACGATATTCCCCTTTAGACGTAGGACAACCAATCGGTGTGCTGCGGGTGCTTGCCGGTGACGCAATCGAAAAAAGCCTGTTGCAGCTTGGTGGTGATCGGGCCGCGCGAACCGATGCCGATGGTGCGGTTGTCCAGTTCGCGGATCGGGGTGACCTCGGCCGCAGTGCCGGTAAAGAACGCTTCGTCCGCCGTGTAGACTTCGTCGCGGGTGATGCGTTTCTCGATCAACTCGATGCCGAGTTCTTTTGCCAGCGTGATAATCGTGTCGCGCGAGATGCCTTCCAGGCATGAGGTCAGATCGGGCGTATACAGCTTGCCTTTCTTGACGATGAAAATGTTTTCGCCGGCACCCTCCGCAACGTAACCGTCCACATCCAGCAGCAGCGCTTCATCGTAGCCATCGTGCGCCACTTCCTGGTGCGCCAGGATGGAGTTGGTATAAGTGCCTACCGATTTGGAGCGGCACATGTTGATGTTGACATGATGGCGCGTGAAGCTGGAAGTCTTGACGCGGATACCTTTTGCCATGCCCTCTTCGCCCAGATACGCGCCCCACGGCCATGCGGCCACGGCAACGTGGGTGCTGAGGGCAGTGGCGGCGATACCCATCGCCTCGGAACCGTAAAAACAGATCGGGCGGATGTAGCAGGATTCCAGCTTGTTGACGCGCACCACTTCGCGATGCGCTTCCATGATGGTCTCCTTGTCCCAAGGCATTTTCATCTGGAAGATGTATGCGGAATTGAACAACCGGTCGGTATGCTCCTGCAAACGGAAAATCGCCGTTCCCTTTTCCGCCTTGTAGGCGCGCAAGCCTTCGAACACGCCCATGCCGTAATGCAGCGTGTGGGTCAGCACATGGGTGGTGGCATCGCGCCACGGCACAAGCTTGCCGTCATACCAGATAAAGCCGTCGCGGTCGGACATCGACATAATGGGGTTCCTTTGATGGATCGGTTGCAAAGCGCGAATTCTAGCGTTTTCTGGCCGGTTTATGAAGAAGCTTGGTTAAATTATCCGGTTAGCCGGCCTTATTTTTTGCCGGTAATTCGGGTAGGGCTCCCTGATTATTTTCAAAAAGCACCTCCCACAACTCCCTGCACGCGGCAACTTCGATCTGGCCGTATTCAATGCGGCACGGCAACTGGCTGTTGAGCCGGATGCGGTGTTGCGTTTGGCGCAACGTGCGGTACAGCGTGCGGGTCTGTTCGACGAGGCTGGCGGGAATCAGGCCAAGTTCGCCCGCCAGCTTGAGCAACGCCAGATTGCCGATATTGGCGGTCAGTTGCGGGTGTTGATGGGCGTAGGCGAGCACCAGGTACTGCACCATGAATTCGATGTCCACCATGCCGCCCCGGTCGTGCTTGATGTCGAACAGATCGGTGTCATTGGGGTGGCCGTCGAGCATTTTCTGGCGCATCGTCAGGATTTCCTTGCGCAAGGTAGCCAGGTCGCGCGGCTGGCACAGTACCTGCCGGCGGATGTTTTCAAAGGCGGCGCCAATCTCTGCATCCCCCGCGCTGAAACGCGCACGCGTCAGGGCCTGATGCTCCCATACCCAGGCTTGCTGCTGCTGGTATTCGGCAAACGCCGTGATCGAGCTGACCAGCAAGCCGCTTGCGCCATTCGGACGCAAACGCAGATCGGTTTCGTACAGGCGTCCGGAAGAGGTGTAGCTGCTCAACATGGCGTTGATGCGCTGCCCCAGCCGCGCGTAGTTTTCCTGCGCGTCGGGGTGGTCGTCATCGTAGAGAAAAATCAGGTCGAGATCCGAGGCGTAGCTCAGCTCTTTGCCGCCCAGCTTGCCGTACGCGATGATCGCGAATCTGGGTTCTTCGCGATGCCGTTTGCGCGCGGTCGCCCAGCTCAGCCTCAGCACATGGCGCAGCAGCAGATCGGCCAGATCGCTCAGGTGGTCGCTGAGTTTTTCCAGCGGCAACAGGCCTTGCAGGTCCATCGCCAGCAACTGGAAGGTCTGTTCCTGCTGGGCTAGGCGCAACACATCCAGCTGCCGTTCGGCATCCCCGGCGCAATCGTCCAGCCGGCCTTGCAAATCGCGGTCGATTTGCTGCCATTGGGGCGGCTGGTACATCTCGCGCGCATCCAGCAACTCGTCGAGCAGCGCCGGGTGTTGGGCCATGTACTCGCCTGCCCAACTGCTGGCGGCAACCATTTTGGTCAATCGCTGCATGGCCTGCGGATACTCGGCCAGGAAGGCGAGGTAGGAGGCGCGGCGGCTGATGCCTTCCAGCAGGGCGAGCAATCTGGACAGCGTTTCGTCCGGATTGGCTTGCAGCGCGCACAGGCTGATGAATTGCGGGATCAGTTTGTCCAGCCGCTGCCGGCTGAGTTCGGGCAATTGCCGATAGCGGTTGCCGGCTTGCAGTTGCAACAGGCGCTGCGCACTGTCGTTTGCGGCGCGGTAACCGAGCTTTTCAAGGCGGGCGTGCAATTCTTCGGCACTGACACCTTCATGCCAGAATTGCGCGTCGTCCTGTTCTTCCTGTGACTCTCCGAAAATCAGTTCGAATTGCTGGTTGACCAGCGCGCGATGGCGATTGAGGTCGTCCAGCAGCGCGGTGTAATCCGCGTAGCCCATCGCATCGGCGATGATTTCCCGGTCTTCGGTTTTTTCGGGCAGTTCCTGGGTTTGCTGGTCGTCCAGATATTGCAGGCGGTGCTCGAGGTTGCGCAAAAACACATAAGCCACATCCAGATCGGCGACGACCGGCGCGGGCAACTGTCCGTTTTTTGCGAGCTGCTGCAACGCCGCCTGGGTGGGGCGGATGCGCAACTGGGCGTCGCGCCCGCCGCGTATCAGCTGAAACACCTGCGCGGTGAATTCGATTTCGCGGATGCCGCCCGGGCCGAGCTTGATGTTGTTGAGCCGGTCGCGGCGCTGCACTTCCTGGCGGATTTGCGCGTGCAGTTTGCGCATCGAGTCGATTGCGCCGAAGTCGAGGTATTTGCGGAACACGAACGGCTGCGCGAGTTTGGATAACTCGGCGATTTGCGGATGCTCCGCAGGAGAAATGACGCGCGCCTTGATCCAGGCGTAGCGCTCCCATTCGCGCCCCTGGCTGACCAGGTATTCCTCCAGCGCGGCGAAACTCATCACCAGCGGGCCGCTGTCACCGTAGGGGCGCAGCCGCATGTCCACGCGGAATACATAACCGTCGCCGGTCGGCTCGTTGATCAGGTTGATCAGGCGGCGGCCCAGCCGAGTGAAGAACTCATGGTTGCTCAATTTGCGCGATCCATCCGTTTCGCCGTCTTCCGGATAAACGAAAATCAGATCGATGTCGGACGAAACGTTCAGTTCGCCGCCGCCCAGTTTGCCCATGCCGATGACCAGCAAGGGCTGCGGCGCAGCGCCGGTTTCGTCCAGCGGGGTGCCGAACTGCGCCTGCAAGGACTGCATCAAACAGGCCTGCGCCTGCTGCACGCACACTTCCGCCAGCGCGGTCATGGCTTGCATCACCTCGTTCAAACCGGCCAGCCCGTTGAGGTCGCGCAGGATCAGCTTGACCATCACCTGCTTGCGCAGCTTGCGCACGGCGCGCGTCAAGCCGGCTTCATCGTCGGGGCTGAGGCCGCACTGCTGCAACAAAGCCTGCATTTCCGCGCGGTCGCACGGCGTGGTGTAATTTTCCTGCAACCAATTCAGCAGCGACGGGTCTGCTTCCAGTACATGCCTGGCATAACGGCTGCAGCGCTGCGTCTTTTGCAGCAGGCCATCGAAGGTTGTGGGCTGTGAGTCTGTTGCGGTATTCATAGGGAAGCGCTTCAAGTTAGAATGCGTATTGTCTTATGATTAGCCGTCAGTCGCTAGTCGTTAGTTAAACCAGAAGCCGCCGCCAGTCGTTTGACGCTGGGGGCCAGTTAAATCAACCCGTAATCACCCGCTAGTAACTAACGACTAACAGCCAATAACCGAATTCATGTTGAGATATCTTCCCATCCGCCTGCTCTGGCACAGCCTGAACTGGCTGACGCGACTGACAATCGTCGCGTCGGCGGTGATGGCTGTGCTGACGGCGCTGGCGATCCTCATGCTGCGCTATTGGCTGTTGCCGAATGTCGAGCAGTATCACGACCGGATCGCCGTTTCTTTGGCGGGCGCGATCGGCAATCCGGTCACCATCGGCAAGATCGAAGGCGATTGGCAGGGCTTCCGGCCGCGCCTGAGCTTTACCGAAGTGCATATCCTGAACGAGCAGCGGCAACCGGCGCTGGTGCTGCCCCGCATTGACGGCAGCGTATCGTGGATGTCGCTGTTTGCCGCAGAACTGCGGCTGGCCAGCCTGGAAATCGACAGGCCGGAGTTGCTGATTCGCCGCGATGCGCAAGGGAAAGTTTTCATCGGCGGCGTGGCGCTCTCCAAGCAAGGCGGCGGTAACGACCTGGCCGACTGGCTGCTGCGCCAGTCGCGCATGGTGGCGCGCGACGCGCTCATCGTCTGGGTGGACGAACAGCGCGATGCGCCGCCGTTGGTGCTGCAACGGGTCAATTTGCGCATCGAAAACCTGTTCAGCCATCACCGCTTCGCGTTGCGCGCCGTACCACCAGACGAGCTGGCGACCCCGCTGGATGTGCGCGGTGATTTTTACGGCGCAAGTTTTGATGACTTGAGTGCTTGGCGCGGCCAGCTGTTTACCCAGCTTGATTACACCAATGTGACGGCCTGGCGGCCCTGGCTTGATTTGCCGGGCGAATTCAGCCAGGGTCGCGGCGCGCTGCGCGGCTGGCTGGATGTCGAAGCAGGCAAGGTGACAGGGATCACCGCCGATTTGGGTTTGCGCGACGTGGTGACCAGGCTGGGCAATGATGTGCCGGAAATGAGATTGCTCGATTTGCGCGGTCGCGCCGCATGGAAGGAAGTGGCGGGCGGCATGGAAGTTTCTACCAGGCATTTGGCGCTGCGAATGCAAAACGGTATCGAGTTGCAACCGACGGATTTTTATTTCCGCACCGCAAAGGCTGCCAAGGGGCAACCTGCCGCCAGCGAGCTACGCGCCAATCTGCTGCAATTGGAAAGCCTTACCAGCCTGGCCAATTTTCTGCCGCTGGAAGCCGGTTTGCGCGCCAAACTGGATGCGTATGCGCCAAGAGGAAGAGTGTCCAACCTGAATGCGCAATGGCAGAGCACGTTTGAAAAATCGGATAGCCACGAAACTCTGAATTACAAAATCCCGAGCTACAAAATAAAAGGGCAGTTCGAAAACCTTGCGCTGCGCCAGGTTGGCGCGCTGCCCGGCTTTTCCGGCTTGTCGGCGGATGTGGATGGCAGCGATGCGAGCGGCAGGCTGAATGTCAATTCCCGCCATCTGGTTGTGGATATGCCGGGGGTGATGCGTGAGCCATTGTTTTTTGCCGCTTTGACCGGCCAGGCCGGCTGGCAGCGCAAACGCGGGGAATTGTTGATCAACGTCGATAATGTTGCCGTTGCCAATGACGATCTGGCGGGCAACCTGTATGGCAGTTATCAGACCAAGGCAGGCACGCTGGGCGTGCTGGATCTGACCGTCAGCCTGACGCGCGGCGATGTCAGGCGCGCCGCCCGTTACACTCCGCTGATCGCGTTGGACAAGGAAGACAACGACTGGCTCAACGGCGCGATGCTGGCGGGACATACCGAGGATTTTCGCGTGCGCGTCAAGGGCAACCTGAGCGATTTCCCATTGGACGGCACGGAAGATGCGCTGCTCGAAATCGGCGGGCATGCGCGGGATGTTGTGGTGGAATTCGACAAGGATTGGCCGCGCATCGAAAACATTGCGGGCGAATTCTGGATACGCGGCAACAAGCTGGAAGTGAAGTCGCCGTCTGCGACCATTCTGGACGCGCATGTGCAGAACCTCACGGTCACCATCGCGGATTTGCTGAGCGATGATTTGCCGCTGGAAATAAAGGGCAGCGCGGCGGGCGCGAGCAAGACCTTCCTGCAATTCATCCAGCAGAGCCCGGTGCGCGGCTACATAGACGGATTCACCGACGGCATGAGCGCCAGCGGCAACGGACATCTGGATCTGTTTGCGCATATCCCGTTGCTGGGCGATAAACCGGTGAAAGTGTCCGGCACTTTCCGCGTGCAGGATAACGATATCAATTTGGGCGAAGGGGTGCCGCTGTTGCGCAACACGCGCGGCGAGTTGTCGTTCACCGAATCGGGGATGCAGGCCAGCGGCGTGTCGGCGGAAATACTGGGCGGGGCGGCTAGCATCAATGTGCAGACCGCCGCAGGCGGCGTGGTGCATGCCACCGTGAAAGGGCGCAGCAACCTCGATGCGCTGCGCAAGATCGATCCGCATCCGCTGCTGAATTATTTGTCCGGCGGCGCGGCGTGGGATGCCGACATTGCCGTGCAGAAAAAATCCGCACAGTTGACCATCAATTCCAATCTGCAGGGCCTTGGCTCCACGCTGCCGCAGCCCTTTGCCAAGCGCGCTAATGAAGCGCTGCCGTTGCGCCTGGAGAAGAAGAATGTCACCGACGGCCAGGACGTCATTATCGCGCAACTGGGCAAGCTGCTCAGCGCGCGATTGGTGCGGCGCGAGGAAAACGGCGCAATGGTCATCAGGCGCGGCACCGTCAATTTCGGTGGAGAAAATGTTTCCGGCAATCAGGCGAGGCGATCGGGCACCCGGAGGCTGCAAGAACAGCTCCTGGGGGCGGAAGCCGTCGGGGGAACTCCGCGAAGCCGGGGCGGCATATGGCTGAGTGGCAGCCTGCCGGAGTTGTCTTTGCAAGGTTGGGGCGATCTGCTTGGCGCGGCCGGCGGCATGGATGGCGGCGTGCCCATTGCCGGAGCGGATCTCGTGATTGGCAGGGTGAACGGGTTCGGGATGCATATCGACGACCTGAATATCGATGCCGGCAAGCGTGGCGACGGATTGTTTGCGCGATTGTCCAGCAGCGCGCTGAACGGCGAGGTGGAGTGGCAGCCGCGCGGGGAAGGTAAATTGACGGCGCGGTTGCAGAACCTGCTGTGGAGCGGCGATGACCTTGCGGCTACCGCCCCCATTCAACCCGTTCGACCCGTTCAGCCTGCATCGGTGTCGCCCGGCAGCCTGCCCGCGCTGCAAATTGCGATCGAGAATTTGCAGATGGGCGGCAAACAGGTCGGGCGGCTGGAACTGGTGGGGCATCCCGACGGCGATGACTGGCGGTTGCGCCGGTTGAATATCGTCAACCCGGACGGCAGCCTGGCCGGGGACGGGATTTGGCGCGGCGGCCAGGCTGGCATGAAAACCCAGGTCGATCTGTTGCTGCAAATCAGCGATGCCGGAAAAATCCTGGCGCGCTCCGGTTATCCCGGCACCGTCAAGGGCGGCAGCGGAAAGCTGGCGGCGAATTTGTCCTGGGCCGGCAACCCAGGCGAATTCAACTATGCCACGCTGGACGGATTGCTCAAGCTGGATACCAGCAAGGGGCAATTCCTCAAAATGGATCCGGGCATCGGCAAATTGCTCGGCATTCTCAGCTTGCAGGCATTGCCCAAACGCATCACGCTGGATTTTACCGACGTGTTCAGCGACGGTTTTCAGTTCGACAATATCAATGGCAATGCCACGATCAGGCACGGTGTGATGGATACGCAGGATTTTCATATCGACGGATCTTCCGCCAAAGTGACCATGAAAGGCAGCGTCGATTTGAACAGCGAAACCCAGAATTTGCGCGTGAGGATTCTGCCGACGCTGGGCGATAGCGTGTCGCTGCTCGGCGCTTTTGCCGCCGGCCCGGTGGTCGGCATCGGCTCGCTCATCGTCAACAAGGTATTAGGTAATCCGCTCGATAAGTTGGTGTCGTTTGAATACAATGTCAGCGGCACCTGGAGCGATCCGAAGGTGATCAAGGTTGGCGAAGCGCCAGCCAAGGCAAACAATCAGAGTAAATAGAAAGCAATTCATGCCGCAAGGAACTACTGCACCAAGAGCCAACGCATTCAAGGTGGCCGCCATCCAGATGGCTTCCGGCCCGAACATCACGGGTAATTTGAACGAGGCGCGCCGCCTTATCGCCAAAGCCGCCGAACAGGGCGCGCGCCTGGTGGTGCTGCCGGAATTCTTTGCCATCATGGGCATGGCCGAGCAGGACAAGATTGCGATACGCGAGCAGCCGGGGCAGGGGCCGATCCAGTCGTTCCTCAGCGAAACCGCACGCCAGTACGGGATATGGCTGGTGGGCGGCTCGATCCCGCTGGTGGCCAGTGCGCCGGGCAAGGTGCTGAACAGCTGCCTGGTATTCGATGAGCAGGGCGAGCAAGTGGCGCGCTACGACAAGATCCATCTGTTCAATCTGGAGTTGGGCAACGAGCGTTATGACGAAGCCAAGACCATCGAGCCGGGCAATCAGGTCGTGGTGGTGGATAGCCCGTTCGGGCGCATCGGGCTGGCGGTCTGCTACGACCTGCGCTTCCCGGAACTGTTCCGCGCGATGAAAGCAGTGGACATCATCGTGCTGCCCGCCGCGTTCACCGAGACCACCGGCAAGATGCACTGGGAAGTGCTGGTGCGCGCCCGCGCCGTGGAAAATCTGGCGTATGTGATCGCTGCCGCACAGGGCGGCTATCACGTCAACGGGCGCGAGACACACGGCAACAGCATGATCGTCGGCCCGTGGGGTAGCGTGCTGGACAGGCTGCCGCGCGGTTCGGGCGTGGTGCTTGCCGAAGTGAATTCGTCCTATCAGGCCAGCCTGCGCGCCAGCCTGCCCGCGCTGACACACCGCGTTTTGTTTTAGCCGCCAATGACAAACACCATGCAACAAAATCAGCCTTTCGACACGTTATTCGCCACCGCGCAGCAATCGCTGCTGACTCCCTATGCCATTGAGGCGCGCCACGTCGAGCAGGTGTTCGCCAGCATGCTGGCGCATCGTCTCGATTACGCCGATTTGTACTTTCAATACAGCCGTGCCGAGAGCTGGTCGCTGGAAGAGGGGATCGTCAAATCCGGCAGTTTCAATATCGACCAGGGGGTCGGGGTGCGCGCGGTGAGCGGCGAGAAGACCGCCTTCGCCTATTCCGACGACATCAGCATGAACGCGCTGGAAAGCGCGGCGCAGGCCACCCGCGCGATTGCCAAGCAGGGCGGCACACAGACTGTGCCTGTCATTCATCACGGCTCGCGGCGCGAAATCTATCTGCCGCATGACCCGATCGCCAGCCTCAAGGATGCCGACAAGGTCGCGTTGCTGGAGCGGCTCGAAGGCTACGCGCGCGCGCTCGACCCGCGCGTGGTGCAGGTGATGGCGGGGCTGGCGGGCGAATACGAAGTGGTGATGGTGGCGCGCAGCGACGGCCTGCTGAACGCCGACATCCGCCCCTTGGTACGCCTGTCGCTGCAAGTCATCATCGAGAGCAACGGCAAGCGCGAGCAAGGCTCGGCAGGCGGCGGCGGACGTTTCGATTACGGTTATTTCGACGACGCGATGCTGCGCAAATATGCCGCGCAGGCGGTGCATCAGGCCGTGACCAACCTCGATGCCTCGCCCGCCCCGGCAGGCAACATGACCGTGGTGCTGGGCAACGGCTGGCCGGGCATCCTGCTGCACGAAGCGATCGGCCACGGGCTGGAAGGCGACTTCAACCGCAAGGGCAGTTCGGCGTTCTCCGGCCGCGTCGGCGAGCGCGTCGCGGCACCGGGCGTGACCGTGGTGGACGACGGCACGCTGGCAAGGCGGCGCGGCTCGTTGCAGATGGACGATGAGGGCAACCCCGCGCAATGCACCACGCTGATCGAAAACGGCATCCTCAGAGGCTATTTGCAGGACAGCCTGAATGCGCGTCTGATGGGCGTGGCTACAACAGGCAACGCACGGCGCGAATCCTACGCGCACCTGCCGATGCCGCGCATGACCAACACCTACATGCTCAACGGCGACAAAGACCCGCAGGAAATCATCGCCTCGGTGAAGCACGGCCTGTACGCGGTGAATTTCGGCGGCGGGCAGGTGGACATCACCAGCGGAAAATTCGTGTTCTCCACCGCCGAGGCCTACCTGATCGAAGACGGCAAGATCACCCATCCGGTCAAAGGCGCGACCCTGATCGGCAACGGCCCCGACGTGCTGACGCGCATCTCGATGATCGGCAACGACATGGCGCTCGACCCCGGCGTCGGCACCTGCGGCAAGGAAGGCCAGAGCGTCCCGGTCGGCGTCGGGCAGCCGACGGTCAGGATCGACGGGTTGACGGTGGGCGGGACGGCCTGATGTTTTATGTCGATCTCTTTTCCGCACTCGCCCGCCACAAGGTGGACTACCTGCTGATTGGCGGTCTGGCGGTGTCGCTGCACGGTGTGGAACGCGCCACGATGGACGTGGATATCACTGTCGCGATGAATCCGGACAACCTGGCCGCCTTGATCGAAGCGGCCAGGGAACTCAATCTTTCCCCCGTGCTGCCCGTCTTGCTTGAATCGCTCGGCGATCTGGAATTGTTGCGCCAGTGGCACGCGGTGCGCCACCTCGAAGCGTTCGCGTTGCGCAGCGCTGATTTGGCTGGCGTCACCGTCGATGTGCTGTTGTTTCCGCCCGTTGAATTTGCCGGCATGGCATCCCGTGCCGAGGTGTTTAAAGTCGCGAACACCGACATTCAGGTTGTGTCCATTGATGATCTGATCGCGCTCAAACAGGCGGTTGGACGTCCGATAGACCTGACAGACATCGAGCATCTGCAACGGATCAAGGCGCAATGAAAACCGACTTCCCGCCCGGCGACCGCACCTACTATGTCAGCGACGAGCGCCTGCGCGCATTCCGGCAGCTTACTCCGGAGCAGAAGTTGCGTTGGGTGGAAGAGTTGGCGACGTTTTTGCGGATGGCGAAAATCGGCAGGGACAAGCCGCAGGAAATTCCAAAGTGAAGCTCCGTTTAAAACAGATCGATGGGCTGAGGGCCGGTAGAACGGTGTAGCAGGATGCTTCGCTTACATAACCAATTAATTCGATGACATGAATCAAATCTCGCCTGAGCTGGAAAAAAAACTCACCGCAGCCGTGGAAAATATGCCCGCTTTCCCGAAGAGCGTGCAGAAGATACTGGAGTTGACGAGGGACTTGGACTGCGAGCCGAAACATCTGGTGCAGGTGATCGAAAAAGATCCGGTGATGACGGTCAAAATTCTCCGGGTGCTCAATTCCGTCCATTGCAATCTGCCCAACAAAATTACCTCGGTCAATCACTCGGTGGTTTTTCTCGGCTTCAATACCATCAAGAACCTTGCGCTCAGCATCGCCTCGGTTGGTATCCTGCCCAAGCATAATGACGCTGGTTTCGATATGCAGCAATATTTGCTGCATTCCCTTACTACCGCCGGCATCGCCAAATTGCTGGGCGGCAAGCTGGCTGGCGCCGACCCGATGGACTGTTATATCGCCGGGCTGCTGCACGATTTCGGCAAGGTGGTGTTCGCCCAGTTCATGCCCGACGAATTCAGCCAGGCGCTGCTGAAAAGCAGCAGTGAAAATATATCGCTGCATCTGGCGGAAAGCCAGGTGATCGGCGTCGACCATACCGTCGTGGGTTCGATGCTGGCGGAGAAATGGCAATTTCCCCCAGCGCTGGTCGATTGCATGCGCAACCATCATTCTCCGGATGCCGGGGAAGGCGTGATGTGGGCCAGCGTTTATGCCGCCAATCAGATCAGCAAGAAACTGTCTTTTGGTGATAGCGGCAATCCCTGCATTGAGGCGCTGCCTCCGGCAGTCCGCAACTATTTTGGCGGCGATATCGATAAAATCATCGCCTCCCTCGGCGATCTGTCGAAAATCGTCGAGGAAGCCCAGTTTTTTTTCCAGGTCGGAGCCGACGCATGAAAATCAAATTCTGGGGGGTGCGCGGCTCGATTTCCTCGCCCGGCCACAATACCGTCAAATATGGCGGCAACACCACCTGTATCGAGATACGCACCGACGACAACGAGCTGATCATCCTCGATGCCGGCACCGGAATTTTCGCGCTGTCGCAAGTGCTGCTCAGCGAAATGCCGGTCACCGCGAACGTCTTTATCACCCACTCCCATTGGGATCACATCCAGGGCCTGCCATTCTTCCTCCCGATGTTTGTTCCCGGCAACGCGCTGCGCCTGCATGGCGCATTCGATCCCGTTTCCGGGCGCGGCATCGAACAGATCATGGAGGTGCAGTTGCAGTACAGCTATTTTTCGGTGCGCGAAGCCGAAATGAAGGCCAGGATCGAGTACGAAACCCTGATGCCGGAGCAAAGCGTGCGGATCGGGTCGGCCACGATCACGCCGACGCTGCTCAATCACCCGGTCATCAATTTCGGCTACCGCATCGATTGCAACGGCAAATCGGTATTTTTTACCGGCGACCATGAACCCTATTGCAACATCTATGCTCCCGGCGACGAAGGCTACGAGGAGTACCGGATGCTGATCGAGGACAAGGAAAAATCCATCATCGAGGCGATGCGCGGCGTGGACGTGCTGATTGCCGATTCGTCCTTCACCGCCGAAGAATACCCGTCGAAAAAAGGCTGGGGGCATGGCACCTTCGATTCCTGCATCGCCATGGCAAAAAAATCCGGCGCAAAACTCGTGTATTGCACCCATCACGAACCCACCCGCAGCGACGAGGCCTTGGAACGGGAATTTGAAAAAGCGCTGCTGCGCTACCCGAAACAGGACGGCGGCCCGGAATGCCGCCTGGCGCGCGAGGGCGAGGAAATCGAGATATGAGAAGGGGGAAGGGGGAAGAGGGAAGAGTAAAACCCTGATGCCCTGTAATCGGAGAGATGTTTTTACCCTTCTCCCTTCTCCCTTCTCCCTTTTCCCTTCCCCCTTCCCTGCTAAGGTATAATCCGCGCCCATGTTGATTCTACGCGGACTTTATTCCCCCGACCCCCGGCCTGTTGCGCTCACCATCGGCAATTTCGATGGGGTGCATCTGGGCCATCAGGCGTTGCTGAACGAATTGCGTGCGGCGGCGCAGGCGCGCGGGCTGCAAACGGCGGTAGTGATTTTCGAGCCGCACCCGCGCGAGTTTTTCACGCCGCAGCAAGCGCCGACCCGCCTGACCAGTTTGCGCGAAAAACTGGAGCTGTTCGTTGCGATGGGTATCGACCGCGTGCATGTGTGCCGCTTCAATGCGCGTTTCGCGCAGACCAGCGCGGCGGGCTTCATCCACGCGCTGCATGAAAAACTGTCGGCGAAATTCGTACTGATCGGCGACGATTTTCGCTTCGGCAGCGGGCGTGCCGGCGATTTTGCGCTGATGGAAAAAATCGGTTCGCAGCACGGCTTTACGGTGCAGGCGGTGCACAGCGTGCTGCATAACGGGGTGCGCATTTCCAGCACGGCGGTGCGCGCCGCGCTGGCGGAGGGCAACATGCGCATGGCGCAGTCCTACCTGGGGCGGCCCTACAGCATCAGCGGGCGCGTCGAGCATGGCAACGGCCTAGGCAAGAAAATTGGTTTCCCGACCGCCAATATCCAGTTGAAACACAACCGCCCGCCGCTGTCCGGCATTTTTGTGGTGCGCGTGCAGTGCGATGGTTTGCCGCCGATGCAGGGCGTGGCGAGCCTCGGCGTGCGCCCGACGGTGCATCAGGACGGCAAGCCGGTGCTGGAAGTGCATGTGTTCGATTTTTCAAGCCAGATTTACAACAAGCACATGCGTCTGGATTTCCTGCACAAGCTGCGCGACGAGGAAAAATATCCCGATGTGGAGACGCTGACGCGGCAAATCGCGTCGGATGTGGAAAATGCAAAGCAATGGTTCAAACAACATGATTGACTACCCGAAATGACTGATTACAAAGCCACACTCAATCTGCCCGATACCCCGTTCCCGATGCGCGGCGATCTCGCCAAGCGCGAGCCGCAGATGGTGGCGCGCTGGCAGGCGCAGCAACGCTACCAGAAGATTCGCGCGGCCAAACAGGGCAAACCGAAATTCATTCTGCACGACGGCCCGCCTTATGCCAACGGCGACATCCACATCGGCCATGCGGTGAACAAGATCCTCAAGGACATCATCGTCAAGAGCAAGACGCTGTCCGGCTTCGACGCGCCCTATGTGCCGGGCTGGGATTGCCACGGCCTGCCGATCGAGTTGCAGGTGGAGAAGAAACACGGCAAGGCGATCCCGCCGTCGCAGTTCCGCGAGCTGTGCCGCGCCTACGCAAAGGAGCAGATCGAGCGGCAGAAGAAGGACTTCATCCGCCTCGGCGTGCTGGGCGACTGGAACCATCCGTACCTGACGATGGATTTCAAGACCGAGGCCGACATCATGCGCGCGTTGGGCAACGTCAACGAGCGAGGCTATCTGTATCAGGGTTACAAGCCGGTGAACTGGTGCCTGGATTGCCAGTCGGCATTGGCCGAGGCCGAGGTGGAATACGAGGACAAGACTTCGCCCGCGATCGATGTGGGCTTCGAGGTGAAGGACAAAGGCGCATTGGCTAAAGCGTTTGGCGTGTCACTGCCGGGCGATGCCAGGGTTTACGCGGTGATCTGGACTACCACGCCGTGGACGCTGCCCGCCAACCAGGCAGTCTGCGTGCACCCGGAGCTGCAATACGACCTGATCAAGACACCGAAGGGCTATCTGGTTCTTGCAATTGACCTCGCGACGCAGTGCCTTGCGCGCTACCAGTTGGGGGGAAGCAATGACCGGGGCGATGGTATGGCGGCAACCTGCAAGGGAGCAGCACTGGAAGGATTGCTGCTGCAACACCCGTTCAATGATCGCCTTGTGCCGATCATCTGCGGCGAGCACGTCACGCTGGAAGCGGGTACCGGCTTGGTGCATACCGCGCCGGCGCACGGCCTGGACGATTACTTCGTCGGCCAGAAATACAATCTGCCGACCGACAATCCGGTTGGCGACGATGGCAAATTCGCCGCCAACCTGCCGCTGGTCGGCGGGTTGTTTGTGTGGAAAGCCAATGACGTGGTGATCGATGCGCTGCAAGCCAGCGGCCATCTGCTGCAACTGGAAAAAGTGCAGCACAGCTACCCGCATTGCTGGAGGCACAAGACGCCGATCATCTTCCGCTCCACGCCGCAGTGGTTCATCGGGATGGAGAACATTGGGGCTGGCGGATCTGCGGATGTTGAACAACTGGTGCAGGAAAGACGTTCGCATTCTGCGAAGCCTGAGAAGCGCGATGGTGTGGCCCTGCGCGATTTGGCGAACACGGCGGTCGAGCAAACCGAATTCTTCCCAAGCTGGGGACGCGCCCGCCTGGAGGCGATGATCAGGAACCGTCCGGACTGGTGCGTGTCGCGCCAGCGCAACTGGGGCGTGCCGATGCCGTTTTTCGTGCATAAGGAAACGATGCAGCTTCATCCGCGCACTTCCGAATTGCTGGAGCAGGTCGCGCAGCGCGTCGAGCGCGACGGCATCGAGGCATGGTTCAGCCTGAACTCGGTGGACCTGCTGGGCGCGGAGGCGGAGCACTACAAGAAACTTACCCATACGCTGGACGTGTGGTTCGATTCGGGCGTGACCCACGCGTCTGTATTGCAGCGCCGCGCTGAATTGCACTCGCCGGCCGATCTTTACCTGGAAGGCTCCGACCAGCATCGCGGCTGGTTCCAGTCATCGCTGCTGACCGGCTGCGCGATCGATGGCTGCGCGCCTTTCAAGGCCTTGCTGACGCACGGTTTCGTCGTGGATGGCAGCGGCCACAAGATGTCGAAATCCAAGGGGAACGTGATCGCTCCGCAGAAAATTTTCGACACGCTCGGCGCCGATATCCTGCGCCTGTGGGCGGCCTCGACCGATTACTCCGGCGAGCTGACCATCTCCGACGAAATCCTCAAGCGCGTGGTGGAGAGCTACCGGCGCATCCGCAATACCTTGCGTTTCCTGCTGGCCAATATTTCCGATTTCGATTTACAGCAACATGCCCTGCCGGTCGAGCAGTGGCTGGAAATCGACCGCTATGCGCTGGCAATGGTGGGACAGTTGCAGGATGAGGTGAAACAGGATTACGCGCGCTATGAATTTCATCTGATTGCGCAAAAAATGCAGGCTTTCTGCTCCGAGGATATGGGCGGTTTCTATCTGGATATCCTGAAAGACCGTTTGTACACCGCCGGGGAAAATTCCGCCGCACGCCGCTCCGCACAGAATGCGCTCTATCACATCACCCAAAGCCTGGTGCGCCTGATCGCGCCGATACTCAGCTTTACCGCCGAAGAGGCGTGGGAGGTGTTGACCTCCAAAGATGATGTGAGCGTATTTGAACAGCAGTGGTATGAATTACCACCACTCGATTCCAGAAATATTGATAAAAGTATCCTTGATAGTGTTTTCGTGCCAAGTACTTGGTCAATCATCCGTGAGTGGCGTAATCGTGTGAATAAGCAGCTAGAGGATGCACGTAGTGCAGGTTTGATCGGCTCTTCGTTGCAAGCTGAGGTTGATCTCTATGTTTCAGATGATCCAAGCACATCGCTTTCCGATTTCAGTTTGTTGGAACAATTGGGTAACGACCTGTGCTTCGTGTTCATCACCTCGCGTGCCACGGTGCATCGCGTTGCGACCGAAGCCGAACAACATATCGATGTTTCCGCGAGTCTGCACGATAAGTGTGAACGCTGCTGGCATTACCGCGCCGATACCGGTGCGGACGCTCAGCATCCGACGCTGTGCAGCCGTTGCGCGAGCAATCTGTTCGGCAGCGGCGAGGCTAGAAAATATGCATGATGTATTTTGCTGGACTCAAACCCTAACCCCCCTCAGTCCCCCCTTGTCAGGGGGGAGGCAGGTAGCTCCTCCCCTGACAAGGGGAGGCCGGGATGGGGTTGGTTTTGGCTTGAAGCTGTGAATATGACCCTCTCAAAATGGCTCTCCTTGAGCGTGCTGATCATCGTGCTCGACCAGGCCAGCAAGCTGTGGATCACCGGCCACTTTGCCTATGGCGAAAGTCTTTACGTCATCAGCATATTCAATCTGGTGCTGGCGCATAACACCGGCGCGGCGTTCAGCTTCCTCAGCGATGCGGGCGGGATGCAGCGCTGGCTGTTCAGCATCATCGCCATCGTCGTGTCGGTGTGGATCGTCTGGCTGTTGCGCAGGCACAGCGCGCAAACGCTGTTTGCGCTGGCGCTGAGCCTGATCCTCGGCGGCGCGCTCGGCAACCTGATCGACCGCATCGCCTACGGCTATGTGGTGGATTTTCTGCATTTCCACTGGAACGAGCATTATTTCCCGGCATTCAACATCGCCGATTCCGCGATCACCTGCGGCGCATTTTTGATGATTCTGGATAGTTTTAAGGAGCGCAAACATGGACCTGCTGCTGGCTAATCCGCGCGGTTTCTGCGCCGGCGTGGATCGCGCCATCACCATCGTCGAGCGCGCGCTGGCATTGCACGGCGCGCCGGTTTACGTGCGTCACGAGGTGGTGCACAATAAATTCGTGGTGGATGATCTGCGCCGCAAAGGCGCGGTGTTCATCGAGGATCTGGCCGATGTGCCGCCCGGCAGCATCCTGGTTTTCAGCGCGCACGGCGTGCCGCAGTCGGTGCGCCGCGAGGCCGAGGCGCGCGGGCTGACGGTGTTCGACGCGACCTGCCCGCTGGTGACCAAGGTGCATGTCGAAGTGCTGCGGATGCGCGGACAGGGCAAGGAAATCATCATGATCGGTCATGCCGGGCATCCGGAGGTGGAAGGCACGATGGGGCAGAGCGAGGGCGGCATGTATCTGGTCGAATCGCCCGAACAGGTAGCCGGCCTCAAGGTGAATGACGAAAGCAACCTCGCGTTCGTCACACAAACCACGCTGTCGGTGGACGATGCCAGCAGCATCGTCGCCGCACTCAAGGCGCGTTTCCCCGACATCACCGGCCCCAGAAAAGACGACATCTGCTATGCCACGCAAATCCGCCAGGATGCGGTCAAGCTGCTGGTCAGGCAATGCGACGTGGTGGTCGTGGTAGGGTCGCCGAACAGCTCCAATTCCAACCGGTTGCGCGAAGTTGCGGCGAAGGTCGGCGTGCCGGCCTATCTGGTGGATGACGCCGATGGGTTGCAACCGGAATGGTTTGTCGGCAAGGCGCGTGTCGGCGTCAGCGCAGGCGCATCCGCGCCGGAATTGCTGGTGCAGGGCGTGATTGCGCGTCTGCGCGAGATGGGCGCGGACAGCGTCACCGAATTGCAGGGCATCCGGGAACACGTCGTGTTTCCGCTGCCCCGAGCGTTGCAATAATCGCGTTGCAATAATAAGGGGCACTGCAATAGTGCATACCCTTAAGGTTCCCTTGTTGTAGCGCGTCCTCTATAATCGCGTCTGTTTATGCTGGAGTAGCTCAGTTGGTAGAGCAACGCACTCGTAACGCGTAGGTCGGAGGTTCGATTCCTCTCTCCAGCACCATCTTCAAGTCAAGGTAGAGGACATACCTTGATTATCTTGTCAGCATGGCTGACCCAGTATTTGGGGAATTCGCATGACATTGTCTCGGCAACGTGAACAAAACCGCCTCTTGAAATATCTCCCTTATCTTGCGGTGCTGCTATTGCTGGCGGTGGCGGCCTGGTACTTTACCCGCCCCGAGCCGGTTCGCGTGCAGTTGGTCAAGGCCGAGCGCGGGATGGTGGAGGCGACGGTGAGCAATACCCGCGCGGGAACGGTCAAGGCCTGCCGCCGCGCCAAGCTGGCGCCGCCGGTGGGCGGGCAGATCGCGCATCTGCTGGTGAAGAAGGGCGAGCGGGTCAAGGCCGGCCAGGTGTTGCTGGAATTGTGGAACGACGACCTGCATGCTCAGGCGCGCCTGGCCGAGCAGCAACTTGCCACGACGACAACGCGGATTGACGAGGTATGCACCGTTGCCGAGCAGAGCAGCAACGCGGCAACACGTGCGCGGCAATTGCACGAGCGCGGTTTCATCTCGGCCGAAGGACTGGAACGCGCCGAGGCGGATGCGAAGGCCAAGCAGGCTTCCTGCGCGGCGGCGCGCAGCGAGATCGCGCAAAGCCGTTCGCGCATCGACGTGGCGCAAGCCGGTTTGCGGCGCATGGTGTTGCGCGCACCGTTCAACGGCATCATCGCCGACATCAGCGGCGAGCTGGGCGAATACGCCACGCCTTCGCCGCCCGGCATCCCGACGCCGCCTGCAATCGACCTGATCGACGATAGCTGCATGTTCGTCAGCGCGCCGATCGATGAGGTGGATGCGGCCAATATCAAGGCGGGGCAGGTGAGCCGCATCGTGCTGGATGCGATCAAGGGCAAGCCGTTCGCGGGCAAGGTCAAACGCGTCGCGCCGTATGTGCTGGAGCTGGAGAAGCAGGCGCGCACCGTGGAAGTCGAGGTGGAATTCGTCGAGCCGCCCACGGCGGAAAACCTGCTGGTCGGCTACAGCGCCGATGTCGAAATCGTGCATGCCTCCCATGAAAAAGTGCTGCGCATCCCCACGCAAACCATGCTGGAAGGCAAGCGTGTGCTGCTTTACAGGACAATCGATGGCGTGCTGGAAGAGCGCGTGGTGGTGACCGGCTTGGCCAACTGGGAATACACCGAGATTACCGCCGGGTTGAACGAAGGCGACCGGATCGTGGTATCGCTCGATCAGGCCGGAGTAAAGGCCGGTGCGCGTGTGCAGCCGGAAGTTGGGAAGGTGGTTAAATAATGCAGCTTCCGACTCATGAAGATATGCAACTTCTAATTAAAGTAATCGAGAGCCTTAAGACCGAAGATAATTTGATCAAGGATTACATTTATCCAATTGCACTCGCATTTGTGTCGGCGGTAATGGGTAGTTTGTTTGGTTATTATGTAATTGTAAGGCGCGAAAAGGTTGAAGCCGAGAAGGCAAAAATCGACGCAACGAACAAGCTTCTACTTGAAGCAATAGACTGTTTCCACGACTTAGAAGCTATAAAGGGTAACTATCTAGGCAGGTTGACAGACAACCCAGTTCAACGCCTTGTCTGTGTTCCGCCAATCCTAATGTTTCATCGTCCTTCTAATCCGGAATTCGCAGGCATGTTCTACCTTGCCAAAGATGCTTCGAAAATTCTTAAGAACAGCACATTTAAAGAGGCACAGCTCAGTTTTTCAAATATCCCCCGCATAAAACAGATTTTTGAGAATTACAACACGGCACTTGAAATGTGGAAGACTCGGAATGAGTTAGTACCCCCAGTTTTTGAGGCAATTGTTTTGGCGAACTCGTCAACAGGTGTTGCGAATGTCAAATTGGAAGATATGGTTAGGTCGGTTGGCCACGCAAAAATTGCGCAGCTAGTCGATCTAAATGAAAAAGTTATAGTAATTACGGATGAGCTGTTAATGGAATTTATGACGCTTATGACTGAATTGCCAAAAATATCTGAGAAGCGGATTTCCAAAAGAATTTTGGATCAATATGGGAAAGTATTTAGTCCTGAATTTAGTGCTGAGATTAAGGCAGTGGTTTCAAATAGAGTCCCAGTCAATCAAAAAGCTTTAGACGATATATTGGGAACTTAAGGCTTATGAAAGTGCATTCATCTTATTGCGGGTGAATTTTTTGATCGGCAAGTATTAGCGGAGCGGTGCTTGAATGATAGAGCTTAGCCAAGTCAGCCGCAGCTTCACGGTCGGCGATCAGCAGGTTGCCGCGCTGCGCGGCATCGACCTGAACATCGCGGCGGGTGACTATGTTTCGATCATGGGGCCGTCCGGTTCCGGTAAATCCACCTTGCTTAATTTGATCGGCCTGCTGGATCGCCCGAGTTCCGGCACTTACCGGCTGGATGGCGGGGATGTCACCGCGTTGACCGACGAGCAACAGGCCAAAGTCCGCAGCGAAAAAGTCGGCTTCGTATTCCAGGCGTTCCATCTGGTGCCGCGCCTGACCGCCGCGATGAACATCGAGTTGCCGCTGGTACTGGCGGGCATTTCTCCCGCCGAACGCAAGATACGCGTGGCGCAATTGCTGGAGAACTATGGCTTAACCGATCGCGCCGATCATCGCCCCGACCAGCTCTCCGGCGGGCAGCGCCAGCGCGTCGCAATCGCCCGCGCGACCAGCATGCACCCCGCCGTGCTGCTGGCCGACGAGCCGACCGGCAATCTCGACCAGGCCACCGGCAAAGAGGTGATGAATCTGCTCGAGCAACTCGTCGCGCAGCAGGTCACCCTGATCGTCGTGACGCATGACCCGGCCATCGGCGGGCGTGCGAAGCGCCAAGTGCGCATGGTGGACGGGCAGATCACCGGCGAGGCCGGCCGGTCGGCGGGCGCATGAGGCTGGTCGACGTCGTGCAGTTTGCCTCCGGCAGCCTGCGCGGCAGCCGTACCCGCACCTTGCTGATGATCCTGGCGATGTCCATCGGCGTGGCGGCAGTGGTGGTGCTGACCGGGTTGGGCGAGGGCGCGCGCCGCTATGTCATCAACCAGTTTTCTTCGCTGGGCACCAACCTGCTGATCGTGTTTCCGGGCCGCACCGAAACGACCGGATTCGGGCCGGGCATGCTGCTCGGGCAGATTCCGCGCGAGCTGACGCTGGACGATGCGCAGGCCCTGCTGCGCAGCCGCGCCATCGGGCGCATTGCGCCGCTGACGGTGGGCGCGTCGCAGATTTCCAGGGATGCGCTCAACCGCGAAGTGGCCGTGCTGGGTTCGACTGCCGACCTGCTGGAAGTGCGCCACATGAGCATGGGGCAGGGGCAGTTTCTTCCCGCCGGGGATGTGTATTCCAGCGAATCGGTGTGCGTGCTGGGCGCAAAACTCAAGCGCGAACTGTTCGGTCAGCAGAATGCCATCGGCGCCTGGGTGCGCCTCGGTGACCGGCGCTTCCGCGTAATCGGCGTGCTCGCGATGCAGGGCGAATCGATGGGCTTCAACACCGACGAGATCGTCATCGTGCCGGTCGCCTCGGCGCACATGCTGTTCAACACTTCCGGCCTGTTCCGCATCCTGGTGGAAGCGAAAAGCCGCGACGCGATCGAGCGCGCCAAGCTGGATGCCGAAAACATCCTGTCCGAGCGGCACGGTGAACGCGACGTGACGGTCATCACGCAGGATGCCGTGCTGGCCACTTTCGACCGTATCCTGCGCGCGCTGACGCTCGCGGTGGCCGGCATCGCCGCGATCAGCCTGGCGGTGGCCGGCATCCTCATCATGAACGTGATGCTCATCGCCGTCTCGCAGCGCGTCCGGGAGATCGGCCTGCTCAAGGCGCTGGGCGCGCCTGCCGCACAAATCAGGAACCTGTTCTTCGCCGAGGCGATTTTACTGTCCGGCATCGGCAGCGTGGCGGGGCTGGTGCTCGGCGAGATCGGCACCAGGGTGATCGCACAAATCTATCCGGCGCTGCCCGTCGCCGCGCCGTGGTGGGCCGTGCTGGCGGCATTCGGCACGGCGCTCGGCACCGGCATCCTGTTCAGCGTGTGGCCGGCGCGGCGCGCGGCGCGGCTCGACCCGGTGATGGCGCTGGCGCGGAGCTGAGGCACCCGAGAAATGTTATTCCCCGACCTGATCCGTCTCACCACCTCCAGCTTCCTCTCCTACCGGGTGCGCAGCTTCCTCACCGGCTTGGGCATCGCGGTCGGCATCGCGGCGGTGATCCTGCTGACCTCCATCGGCGAAGGCCTGCACCAGTTCGTGCTGGCCGAGTTCAGCCAGTTCGGCACCAACCTGATCGGCATCCAGCCGGGCAAGAAACAGACGCACGGCGCGAGCGTCGGCATGCTCGGCTCGGTGCGACCGCTGTCCATTGAGGATGCCGAGGCGCTGCGTCGCCTACCCTACGTCGAATATATCAGCCCCAGCGTGACGGGCAATGCCAAGGTGCGCGCCGGCGGCAAAACGCGCCGCACCATCGTGTCGGGCGTCGGCCCAGAGATGCCGCAGGCGTTGCGCATGTACGTGCAGACCGGCAGTTTCCTGCCCGACGACGACCCTACGCAGGCGCGCGCCTTCGTCGTGCTCGGCGCCAAGATCAGGCAGGAATTGTTCGCCGGGCAGAACCCGCTCGGCAGCTACCTGCGCGTCGGCGGGCAACGCTACCGCGTGATCGGCGTGATGGAGCCGAAAGGCCAGGTGCTCGGCTTCGATCTCGACGATACCGTTTACATCCCCGCCGCGCGCGCGATGGAGCTGTTCAACCGTGCCGGCCTGATGGAAATCCATGTTACCTACCGCCCCAGCGCCGAACTTGAGCAGGTCGAGGCGGGCATCCGCGGCATCCTCACGGCGCGGCACGGCAGCGAAGATTTCACGCTGGTTCCGCAGGAAAAGGCGCTCGAGGTGCTCGGCTCGGTGCTGGACGTGATTACCTTCGCGGTCGGCGCGCTGGGCGGTATTTCCCTGCTGGTCGGCGGCGTCGGCATCCTGACCATCATGACCATGGCCGTCACCGAGCGCACCTCCGAGATCGGCCTGCTGCGCGCTCTGGGCGCGCGCGAACGGCAAGTGCTGGCGCTGTTTCTGGGTGAGGCGATGCTGCTGTCCGCATTGGGCGGCCTGGCCGGGCTGGCGCTCGGGGTCGGCATCGCACAGGGCTTGCACCTGCTGTTTCCCGCGCTGCCGGTGCATACGCCCTGGCTGTTTGCCGTGCTCGCCGAACTCAGCGCGGTGACCATCGGCCTTGCGGCGGGCGTCGCGCCGGCCATGCGCGCGGCACGGCTCGACCCGGTGGAGGCGTTGCATGCGGAGTGAGTCCTGCGACATCTTCTGCAACGTCATCGACAACTACGGCGACATCGGCGTGTGCTGGCGGCTGGCGCGGCAGCTGGCGCATGAGCATGGCCTCGCCGTCAGGCTGTGGGTGGACGATCTGGGCAGTCTGGCCAAGCTGTGCCCGGAGGCGGATGCGGCGCGGGACGTTCAGCAGTGCCGGGGCGTGGAAGTGCGGCATTGGATCAAGCCGTTCCCCGAAGTGCAGCCCGCCAAACTGGTGATCGAGGCATTCGCCTGCAAGTTGCCGCAAAGCTACCTTGAGGCGATGGCCGCACAGCAGCGATCCGTCTGGATCAATCTCGAATATCTCAGCGCCGAAGACTGGGTGCATGGCTGTCATGGCCTGCCATCGCCGCACCCGAACCTGCCGCTGACCCGGTATTTCTTCTTTCCCGGCTTTACCAGCCAGACCGGCGGGCTGCTGCTGGAATGCGACCTGTTCGCGCGGCGCGATGCGTTCCAGAACGATGCCGCGCGGCAGCAGGCGTTCTGGCAGTCGTTCGGCATGGACATGCCTTCGGCGGAGACGCTGAAAATCTCGCTGTTCGGCTACGAGAATGACGCGCTGGCGGGGTTGTTCGATGTGTGGGCAAGCGGTGCGCAGCCGGTGCTGTGCCTCGTGCCGGAAGGGCGCATCCTGCCGCAGGCCGGGCAGTATTTCGGCGCTACCGCGCCGCGCGCGGGCAGCAGCTATGCGCGCGGCAACCTGCAAGTGCGCGTGCTGCCGTTCGTCGAGCAGGAGCGCTACGATGAACTATTGTGGGTGTGCGATGTCAATTACGTCCGTGGCGAGGACTCCTGCGTCCGCGCGCAATGGGCGGCCAAGCCGTTCGTGTGGCAAATTTATCCGCAGCACGATGCGGTGCACTGGGACAAGTTGCAGGCTTTCCTGAACCTGTACTGCGCACCGATCGGTGCGGCGGCGGGCCAGGCGATGCAAGAGCTGTGGCGGGCGTGGAACAGCGGCGGAGGGGCAGGTCAGGCATGGTCTGTCTTTATAGAGATGCGTGGCGAACTTGAACTCCATGCGCAACAATGGGCGCGGCAATTGGCCGCAAACAATCTGGCGTTGAATTTACTGGATTTTTCTCAAAAAATCGGTAGAATGCGCGCCTTGAAAATTGAGGGGCAGTAAACATGAAAATAGCACAAGATCTTCGCGCCGGTAACGTCATCCTGGTGGGCACCGACCCTATGGTAATCCTCAAGGCTGAATATAGCCGCTCCGGCCGTAACGGTTCGGTGGTCAAGATGAAGATGAAGAATCTGCTGACCGAATCCGCAAAGGAAACCGTGTACAGCGCCGACGACAAATTCGAACAGATCATGCTGGATCGCAAGGAAGTGAACTATTCCTACTTCGCGGACCCGATGTATGTGTTCATGGATGGCGAATACAACCAGTATGAGATCGAAGCCGAAAGCATGGGCGACGCGATCAATTACATCGAAGACGGTATGCCTTGCGAAGTGGTGTTTTACAACGAAAAGGCGATCTCGGTCGAGTTGCCCAACACCATCGTGCGCGAAGTTATCTACACCGAACCCGCAGTGCGCGGCGACACCTCCGGCAAGGTAATGAAGCCGGCCAAGATCAACGGCGGCTTTGAATTGCCGGTTGCGGCCTTCGTTGAGATCGGCGACAGGATTGAGATCGATACCCGCACCAACGAATATAAAAAGCGCGCCTGATTTAACCCGTCATTCCGGTTCGCGCCGGAGTAACGGAGTTTTAGGGTAAGCAAAAGGCCAGCCGCGAGGTTGGCCTTTTTTTCGGGCTGCCGGTACGTGAGGCTCACTCCGCCGGACAGTTTTTTTCACCGGCTATTCGCGTATCCGAAACCCGCTTGAACCCCGGCCATTTTGCTGGTCTTTTTCATGTCATTCCGTATAATTTCACCCGTTGCAACTGCGGCAATCCCGAAGGTGCAATTTATCCGGCAAGGTATCCAGGCCGATATTTGGCCGGGCCTCAACTTGAAAAAACCAACCATGAGTAACACAACAATGAAAACTCTTTTTAACCTGATTTTCGCAGTATTTTTCCTGATGGCCGGCACCGCGCAGGCCGGATTGCAGGAAGGAATCGACGCTTATGGAAAAGGCAATTACCCTGCCGCATTAAAGGAATTCAGGCCACTTGCCGCCAAGGGCAACGCGGCGGCGCAGAGCATCCTCGGGTTTATGTACGCCAATGGACAGGGTGTGCCGCAGGACTACAAGAAAGCGGAGAAGTGGTACCGCAAGGCGGCAGCACAAGGGGATGCGGACGCGCAAACATTCCTGGGGATCATGTACGGCAAGGGACAAGGCGTGCCGCAAGACTACGGGAAAGCGGCGGAGTGGTACCGCAAGGCGGCTGAACAGGGATTTGCGGATGCGCAGAGCAACCTCGGGATGATGTATGCCAACGGGCAAGGCGTGCCGCAGGACGACAAGGAGGCCGCAGCGTGGTACCGCAAGGCGGCCGAGCAGGGCAATGCCCCGGCGCAGTTCAACCTTGGCGTGATGTATGCCAACGGGCAAGGGGTTCCTCTGGATATGGTGGAAGCATACAAGTGGTTCAGCCTGGCAGAGGCGGTGGTGGGCGAAGAGGCCGCCAGCAACAGGAAACTGGTTGAAGCAGGCATGACCCCCCGGCAGATTGAGGAAGCGCAGAAATTGGCGCGGGAGTGGACGGAGAAGCATAAGTAATTTGTCCGGAAGTTATGTTTTATATTTGAACCGGTAAATTTTTTAAAGGTAAATTATGGGCAACACAATGATAAAAAATTCGCTCGGGCTGGCTCTGGCAATCATTTTTCTGGCGGGGAGTGCCGGCGCGCAGGCCGGCTTGCAGGAGGGGATATTCGCTTACAAAAGGGGCTATTTTTCTGTTGCGTTAAAGGAGCTGGCACCCCTTGCGGAACAGGGGAATGTGAAAGCTCAAGGAATTCTCGGGGAAATGTACAGCAGCGGAAGCGGCGTTCCGCAAGATTTTGTGAAAGCGGTATTCTGGTATCGCAAGGCGGCCGAGCAGGGCAGTGGGTCGGCGCAGACATACCTCGGCGTGATGTATGAGAAGGGAATCAGCGTCCCGCAGGACGACAAGGAAGCTGCATCGTGGTTCCACAAGGCGGCCGAGCAGGGTCATGGGGAGGCGCTGTATATCCTCGGTGGAATATATGAAAGAGGGCAAGGCGCAATACCGGCCGACTTGGTGCAGGCGCACAAGTGGTTCAATCTGGCTGTGGCAGTAGGTTTTGAAGTGGCCCAGGATAACCTGGACGAAATCGAAGCGAAGATGAGCCCTGAGCAAGTCGAAAAGGCGCGATCCTTGGCCAAGGAATGGCTGGCGAAGCACAAGCTGCCCACCCATAGCGGCCCTCTAAAATAACTAGGGTTTCCGCCTGCCCAGCCGGTCGCGCGACGGGATGCGGTAGAGCCAGATCACCATCATCACCCCGAAGAAGGCCAGCGCCAGTTGCAGCCAGCCGTCCTTGATGAAGAAAATGATCGAGCTGCCGAAGGTCAGGGTCATCGTGGCCACCGCCACCAGCTTGATCCGCCACGGGATGCTCCGGTAGGTGCGCCATTCGACGATCAGCGGGCCTAAGGCCGGATGGTTCATCAGCCAGTTATAGAAGCGGTGTGACGAGCGCGCGTAGCAGGCGGTGGCCAGCAGCAGGAAGGGCGTGGTCGGCAGGATCGGCATGAAGATGCCGATGATGCCGACCAGCAGGAACAGCGTACCCAGTGCGCCAAAAGCAAGCCGCACCCACAGGAAGCGGTGCTTGCGCACCTCATGGCTGTAGTCGCGGCGCTCGATGGATCTGGTCTTGCTCAATCTTTTCCCCTCAACATCCCGATGAAGCGGTCGATTTCCTCGCGCGACATCTGCCGCGAGGTTTCGAATTGCGCATGGGCTTGCGGCTGCCGCATATCCAGGCGGATGCCCCACAGCGGGCGGGTGCTGGTGGGCAGCATCGCGTAACGCACGTCGCCGAGCAGGCCTGGGTCATCCGGGTGCAAGGCCAGGTAGCCGTCCGAGAAGAAGTCGAAGCGCTTGATATCCTGGTGCAGTACCGAAGCGGGGGAGAGCGCCGGCAGGTCGCGCGACAGGTCGAAGGCGCGCGCCGTATTGCCCGGATAGATCCGCGCGGCTCCGCCCACCCGCACTGCATCGACGTAATAAACGCCATTGGCGCGGTAAATCGAGCGCCACAGCAGCAGATTGCCCATGGTCGGTTTGACGGTCAGTTTCTCCGCTTCGTGCCCGCGCAGTGCTGCGGTTGCGCGCATCGCCTCTTCGGCGCGCTGGTGCTGGAGCCAGCCGACGGACAGGTACGCCGCCGCCAGCAACAGGCAGATGCGCGCCGGCAGCGTCTTGCGCCAGCGCAGGCCGGCCAGCATTGCCGCGCCGAGGATCAGCGAAAGCAGCGGGTCGAAAATCGGGACGATGCTCCAGGCGATGCGCTCGTCGGTGAACGGCCACAACAGGTGCGTGCCGTAGCTGGTGCAGGCATCGAGCAGGCCGCTCGTGGCGCAGCCCAGCAAGGCATACAGGTAGATGCGTCGGAAGCCGAGCGGGCGCCCGAAGGCCTTGAATGCGGGCCAGAGGATCAGCGCAACCAGCAGCGCCCCGACCGGAATGAAAATCAGCGCATGGGTGAACTGGCGGTGATACTCCAGCGTCAGCAGCGGGTCGGCGTCGGAGCGGATCAGCGCATCGGCATCCGCCAGCAGCGCCGCGAGGAAGCCCACCGTCGTGGCGGCGCGCGTTTCACTCTTGCGGCTGCACGACTGGGCGAGGGTTCCGCCCAGCAGGCCGTGGGTCAGAATGTCCATAGAGCCGCGTTCCGTCGAACAGGTGCAACCAGCCATTCCCGGAGCGGGTGGAGCAATATTCCCATCGGGGGGTGGTCGGCAAAGGTAAGCAGTGGCATGATCGGTGAGTCGATATCCGGCATGATACCGGGCCGGCGAGTTTATCAATTGCCCGAATTCATGTCCATTGAAAGCCCCTCACCCGGCAAGTCAGGCGCCCCGGTGCGGCTACAAGCGCCGGTGTGCTAGACTTAATCGAAACTTAAACCACAGGGATGGTCGCCATGAAGAAATTTCTGCTGATTCTGTTAATGCTGGCCAGCACAACTGCTTTTGCCGCACTCAGTAAATGGGTGGATGCGGATGGCAAAGTGCATTATTCCGATCAACCTCCTCCCGCCAATGTAAAAGCAAAGACACTGCGCGTTACGTCGGAGGCCGCTGCTTCTGTGAGCGCAAGCGGCGTGGCTGCTGCGAGCGCGCCTGTCGCGCCAAAAACTATCGCGGAACGCGAAGCAGAATTGAAAAAGGCTCAGCAGGCGAAGAAGGAAGCCGCTGGCAAGGCCGCCCAGGAGCAGGCCAGGATAGACGCAGAAAAAGCCGATTGTGCCGCCGTGCAACAGAATTTGCGCGCCCTGCAGGAGGGAATGCGCATGGTGGAAATCGACACCAAAGGCGAGCGTTCCTACCTGGACGACGAACAGCGCCGGCAACGCATTGAAAAAGCCCAACAGGAAATCAAGACTTACTGCAAATGATCGGTGAGCCGTATTTCCTCGACAAAAATACCTGTTTTTCACCGCAACACAATTCACCGCTAGAATCTATATGCCGAAATATATAGGCATTTCGGCATATAGGTTTTCTCCGGCTTCGGTGGTAAATTTTCAGCGCATAAATTTACCAATCAGGAGGCTGCCGTGGATATCGCGAATACCGTTAAACCGGATGAGGGCAGATCATTCAGCCTCCAAGCCGAAATTATCAGGCAGATACAAACCAATGATGGGCAGACCCCCTGTTACGCCACTTCTGCCAGCAAGCAGTGCGACAAGAAGGAGTGCGGTTGGCGCCAAGACTGCTTTGAGGAAGTCCGCGAACGCGGGTAGTGTCCATCGCAAACCTGCCGAGCGCCGCGTCATGGCATTCCTGCGACGCAGCCCTGCAAATTCACCCGCCCTGGCACTTACTTCAATTTGTAGTAACGCTGGTTGAGATAGGCGCCGAGATGCTGTTGCTCCTGTATGGTGAGAGTCTTGCCGATGATGCCGGAACATAGGGTCATCTGTTTGATCAGCTCTTCAGGGCTGGTCACCGTGCGGTCGGGGCGCGTGAAGATGGCACTGCCATCCCCGCCCACTTTGTCGATGTGGCAACCGTTGCATTTGTACTGATCAAACAGCTTTTCCCCAGCCTGCGCATCGCCGTCTGAAAAGGAGGTGGCTTGCGCCGTGGATGATAGCGATGGCAGCGTGGGACACACATCGCTGTCTGCAAAGGTTGAAGCTTGCGCGCAGACGGAGCCGCACAGCAATAACAAGGTGGTGATGACTTTTTCCATGCTACTTTTTCACCCCTATGTGTTTCAATGATTCCACGATCTCCTGTCCTTCCGGGCTCAGGGCGAAATCAACAAAGGCCTTGGTGTCGCTGTTTGAATCCTTCCTTGTGACGACGTTATAGTTTTGATAGAGGTCATATTTGGCGGGGACGGTTTTGCTGTCCGGCAAGTTTCCATCTATCGTCAGCACTTTTACATTAGCGCTTTCGTAACCGTAAATCTGGAGCCCCATGGCTCCTTCGTTTGCCTCGACCAGCTTGTTGGTTCCCTCCACGGGATCGCCCGGCTTCTCGGGTGACAGCCTCTTGATGTCTTTGCCGAATGGGGCCGACCTCTTGGCAAAAATTGTGGTTGTGCAGGGCTGCAGGAGGACGTTCTTTATTTCAAGGTCGCTGCCGCCTGCCTCTTTCCAGTTCTTTATCTTGCCGGAGAGGATATCCTTGAGTTGTTGCAGTTTCAGGTCATTGACGGGATTGCTCCGGTTAACCACCACTACCGTCGGCGCCTTTGCAATAACGGTGTTGCCGGTTCCCTCGGGAAGATAATCAAGCACCACCTCATGGGTGCTCACCCCGATATTGACTTCTCCGTGGCTGGCCTTGTAAATGCCGGACCCGCAGGATGACCCCACAATCTCCACGCTCTTCCCGGTCTTTCTGGTAAATGCCGCTCCCAGCTTTTTGGCTAAAGGCACCGTGCAGGGGTCGCCCATGATGGTAACAGCCTCGGCGGCCATCACGCCCTGCGCGGGCACAACCGACAAAAACAGCGTTGCAGCAAATACAAACTTCTTCATAATCATCCCTGTTTAAAAAACCTATCCCGATCCCTGCCGACACAAAAAGGCACGGCCAGAAATCGCGAAAGGAAAGACAGGCATGAGGGAACACGCACACAGAATTCCATAAGGAATTCGCGCAATAGAAAGCTCCGCTAGCCACTAATGTGTAGTGGGCAACCGGGAAACGGCAGGAGCTCGCACCTCGATGATCTGCTGACCTGCACACTGGCAGCGCTTTGATACGGTACATTCTGCCGCGCAGAATCAGGTCAGCTTCACGCTGGCCGTCAGACCCGGCTCGCCTCCCATAGGAAGACAAAGACGGCGTTACGGCGAGCCAACCGGAAACCACTACGACAGCAGACGGATTTTAGCAGATGGGGAGAAAATTCTGTCGTGGATATGGTGATTCTGAATGGCGGATTTTGGCAGCGGGCTCAAAGCCGGCATTCGATCACGGAAGAATTCACCCTGGCTTCTTTTGAGCTTCTGCTTGGGAGAAATCTGAAGGACTGCTATGTGTCGAAGGCCGCACGCAGGTTCAAGTTCCGTGCAATCTGAACCCAACAAACAAAAACGACACCGCTGTCATGAGGAGCATAAATTTGCACTTGGCAGGAAATATATCATTGCACCGTTAAAGCGTGAGACCAGTTCAGGCAATTGTGACTGACTGCTATCTGGAAACAGATTTTCATAGCACGACATTCTGGTTTGTGCCAATTGCTGACGCTGGTGTTAACCGGTGGTCACGCCGATTGCTGCTATTCATCAGTCGATAAGTGCATGGCAATGGGATTGCAGGAATCTTCCTCATTTACCTTGAATAAGACATAGGCCGAATTATCTATGCATTTCGACCTATGGTCAGGCGGGAGCATTTGCTCCAGAATCGCGCCTTTCAGTTGCGAAAACAACCACGCCGCATTTATTTGCATGATGTCAGGCTCACGCTTGACCGATAGATTTTTTGAAAGGGCAGGAGATGTATTACAAAGGGCAGGACATGCTATGGCTGATCGGCGGCCTGTCCCGCGTATTCCGCCTCCCGTTCGACCCGCAGCTCATCCGCCAGCAATTCCCGCCGCCGTATTCCCGCACCGCGCTGCTCACCGCGTTGCAAGCACTGGACTTCAAGGTCGGCGAGATGGAGCTGGACGAAGAGGGTATCGCCACGCTGGAGCGCATCCCGTTTCCCGTGGTCGCTTTTGTGCGCGAAGATGAAGCGGTAGAGCAGGGTAGCCAGTCAGGCGAAGTAATACCTCCATCATCGGACAAGTCAGCCGCTGAACCCGCTGCCCCGCATCAGGGCGAAGGGCATGACACTCCGCCGCCCAAACCCGCAAGCCCTGCGCTGCTCATCAAGGCCGATGCCGAGCGCGTGCTGTTCTTTCGCTCAGGGGCCGAGCAGCCGGAAACCGTGCCGCTGGCCGAATTCAGCAAACACTTCCGCAGCGACATCCTGCTGGTCGCGCGCGACACCGCGCAGACGACTGCCGATCTCGAAGAGGAGCAGGCTAGTTCCTCCCCTCAGCCTCCCGCACCCGGCCACGTCCCGTTCGGCTTCCGCTGGTTCATCCCGGAGCTGATGAAACACAAACGCATCTGGCGCGACATCCTCATCGCCTCGCTTGCCATCCAGCTCGTCGGCCTCGTCACCCCGCTGTTCACCCAGGTCATCATCGACAAGGTCATCGTCCATCAGACCCAGAGCACCCTGATCGCCATCGCCGCCGGGCTGGTCATGTTCATGCTGTTCAACAGCGCGATGACCTGGCTGCGCCAATACTTCGTGCTGCATACCGGCAACCGCATCGACGCGGTGCTCGGCAGCCAGGTGTTCCGCCACCTGCTGCACCTGCCGCTGCCGTACTTCGAGCACCGCCCCACCGGCACGCTGGTCGCCCGTCTGCACGGCGTCGAGACGGTGCGCGAATTCATCTCCGGCGCCGCCGTCACCCTGCTGCTCGACCTGCCGTTCCTGCTGATCTTCCTCGCCGTGATGTTCTGGTACAGCTGGCAGCTCACGCTGATCTCGCTGCTGCTGCTGTCGCTGATCTGCGCGATCAGCTTCGCCGTCACGCCCGCGCTGCGCGACAAGCTCAACCACCAGTTCCTGCTCGGCGCGAAGAACCAGGCCTTCGTCACCGAATATGTCGCCGGGATGGAAACCGTCAAATCGTTGCAGATGGAACCGGTGCTGGAACAGAAATACGGCGATCTGCTTTCGAACTACCTCGCCGCCGGATTTGCCACGCGCCAGCTTTCCAACAGCTACAACGTCGTGGCCAACGCGCTGGAGCAGATCATGACCCTGTCCATCCTCGTGGTGGGCGCGCTGCTGGTGATGCAGAACGAAGGCTTCACCATCGGCATGCTGGTCGCCTTCCAGATGTTTGCCGGACGCATGAGCCAGCCGATGCTGCGCCTGGCCGGACTGTGGCAGGAATTCCAGCAGGCCGACATCGCCGTCAAACGCCTGGGCGACCTGATGGACGCGCCCGCCGAACCTCATGCGCTGGTTCCCGCCCGTGCGCAAAGCGGGGCAGGGGGCAAGGTCGAACTGAAGGAAGTCAGCTTCCGCTACAGCGACAAGCACCCCTATTTGTACCGCAACCTCAACCTCATCCTGCCGCCCGGCAAACTCACCGTGCTGATGGGGCCGTCCGGTTGTGGCAAAAGCACGCTGGCCAAGATGCTGCAAGGCTTTTACTGGCCCAGCGACGGCAGCATCCTGCTGGACGGCTACGACATCCGCCACCTCGCTGCCAACGAACTGCGCGCCAACTTCGGCGTCGTGCCGCAGGAGACGCGATTGTTCTCCGGCACCCTCTACGAAAACCTGCAACTGGCCAACCCCCACGCCGCCTTCGAAGAGATCGTCCATGCCTGCAAGATGGCCGAGATCCATGCCGTCATCGAGCAGCTTCCGCAGGGCTACCAGACCCCGGTGGGCGAGAACGGCATCGGCCTCTCGGGCGGACAGCGCCAGCGCATCGCCATCGCGCGAGCGCTGCTCAAACGCCCGCGCGTGCTGATCTTCGACGAGGCGGTGAGCAACCTCGATATGCAGACTGCCGAACACTTCGCGCATACCATCAACAAGCTCAAGGGCAAGGTCACCATGCTGTTCATCACCCACCAGTTGCCCAAGGCATTGCAGGTGGATGAAGTGATCAACTTCGGCATGCCGGAGGCGGGCGCAGCCCAACCTGCGAGCCATTGAGCATGCCTTCTGGCAGGAATCTCTCAAGCATCTGTCCAAAATGACTAGGCCGGAATATATAGGCATTTTGGCATATTGTTTAATACCCATCCATGGATTATGGTTACACCGAATTGCAATAATTAGCCGCCGGATATTTCCGGCGGCGCCAATGAAAAAGGCAAACCTGTTGAAAAACAGGGACGCAAAGTTTCCGATCTAAAGGGTAAAACCTATGATAGCGGGGCCGCCAAGGGTTGTTTTTGGTTGCCCTCTATTTGTCAAAAAGAGGGCATCATGCTGTTGGTCAGGTCAGTTTCAGAAGTTCACCCCGCTTATTGCACTGCCGTGAATGGCATGGTCGGCAGGTCTTCTGCAGGCTTTGCTTTTGCTCCGTCATTTTCCGGGGAGCAATAAATGCGGGCCAAGCGCTGGAAAAAACAACTCACCGGCGTCGACCCCCTCGACTTCTCCCCCGGCCTGCTGCGCATTCAGGCGCAGCCGCCCACGCCGTTCGCGCGCGCCCTGCTGTACAGCCTGCTCACCCTGCTGGGGTTGCTGCTGATCTGGGCTATCTTCGGCAAGTTGGATGTCGTCGCCAGCGCCGAAGGCAAACTCCTCCCGCAAAGCTACCTCAAGATCGTCCAGCCCTCCGAACAAGGCGTCATCCGCGATATCCTCGTGGAAGAAGGCCAGCACGTCAAAGCCGGGCAGACCCTCATGCGCATGGATGCCACCCTCACCGAAGCCGACGGCAAGACACTGGAAGCCGACACACAGGGAAAACGCCTTGCCCTGCGCCGCATCGATGCCGAACTCGCAGGCCGCTCCTTTACCAGACAATCCGGTGACCACGGCGACCTCTACACCCAGACCCTCGCCCAATACCGTGCCAACCGCACCGCCTTTGAGACCGCCCTGTCGCAGGAGCGCAGCCTGCACGACAAGGCGCAGAGCGACCTGTCCGCCGCCGAAGAAATCCGCACCAAACTGATCAAGACCCTGCCGCACTACCGCCAGCAGGACGAAGCCTACGAGAAACTCGCCAAGGGCGGCTTCGCCAGCAAGATCATGGCCAACGACAAAGCCCGCGAACGCATCGAGAAAGAACAAGACCTCAAATCGCAGGAATACCTCATCCAGAGCGCCCAGTCCAGCCTGACCCAATCATCCCGCAAGCTTGCCCAGATCACCGCCGACTATCGCCGCCAACTCCAGATCGAGCGCGCCGACACCGAAGACAAACTCGACAAGTCCCAGGGCGAGCTCACCAAACAACAATACCGCCGCAACCTCCACGAACTCAAAGCCCCGCAAGAGTGCGGAGGGGTGGCTGCGGGGCAGCCGGACACCCGCCGGCCCGCCCTTGGCGGGTGCATCGTCAAAGACCTCGCCACCCACACCGTCGGCACCGTCATCAGCCCCGGCACCATCCTCATGACCCTCGTCCCCAGCGACGAAATCCTCCGTGCCGAAGTCTGGGTCGGCAACCAGGACGTCGGCTTCATCCACACCGGCGAACCGGTCAAGATCAAATTCGCCGCCTACCAGTTCCAGAAATACGGCATGGTCGAAGGCCGGGTCGCCCACCTCAGCGCCGATGCCAGCGACACCCCGCCCAACCAGCAGCAGCCCGGCAAATCGGGCAGCAACCTGCCGTTCGCCTACCGCGCCCTGATCGACCTCAAGGCCCAACACCTCATCGCCGACGGCGTGCTTCACAGCCTCACGCCCGGCATGCAAGTCACCGCCGAAATCCACCTCGGCACAAGAACCATCCTCGAATACCTGCTCTCGCCCGTGCTGGGGGCGTTCCAGGAGGCGGGGAGGGAGCGGTAAATATGAATTGTGGAAACAGGTGTGAACCGGCCTTAAGCAAATGGGCTGTTTACTGCGCAAGCCCGGTTTCCGAATGACTGGAGGAGGATACGCGATGGAATTTTGAAAGCTGAAATGAATAGCAACACTGGTTGTTTGAAAGAAGCTGTAATTTTTAATTTACTAAAAAGGGAAAAATATGAAGCAGAAAATTTCGATGACTATGATCGCCGCCGGCCTTATCGGCTGCATGAGTTCCGCTGCTGCACTGGCTGCCGATCAGGGTTTTTACGCATATGTATCCGCAGGTGTCAGCGATAGCGACAGAAAGGCCGAGACAGACACCACACTTCGAAATGCCGGTGCTGTCTTTACCTCCACTGCGGATGCTAGGGACACGGCCTACAAAATTCAGGTGGGTTATCAGTACAACCGCAATCTGGCGGTTGAAGGCGGTTACGTGGATTTGGGTAAATACACCTACCACGCTCTTGCCACAGTTCCGGCGGGAGCAACCCGCGACGGCAACGTCAAGATCGATGGCTGGAATCTGGATGTCGTCGGCCGCCTGCCGGTCTCCGATGCAGTGGCTGTCTTCGGCAAGATAGGATTAGTGTCTTACGACCTGTCCTATACATCCCAATGCACAGTCATTGCCTGCCCAAGCCCGAACAGAAGCAAACGCGGCACCCCGCTTCATTATGGCGTGGGAGTGGATTGGGACTTCGGTCAAAACTGGTTCGCCCGTGCGGAATATGAAGTCTATGAGAAAGTCGGTGAAGCATTCAGCACTACAGGAACCACAGGTACCAGCCGAGCCAATGTGAACGTGGCAGGCATTGGCATCGGTTACAGGTTCTAACCGATGCGATGGAGCGAGGCCGGATTCTGGCCTCGCCCTACAGTTCGATTGAATGAAGTGCGAGTCAATTTTCGATAATCCGCCGGTACTTACGGTGTATAGATAAGTGATTCAATGAGAAATAGTGAAAAATGTGGCTCAAATTTGTGAAATATCCTATCGCGTTTGTGGAGAAAGTTAATGATCCACAACCTATTTGATTGCGGAGATTCGCCATGACACCAACAATCGCCATTCTCCAGCGCCTGCTCAAGGAAGACTTCGGCCTGCCTTGCGATCGGCTGTCGCTGGAGTCGTGTCTCGAGGATATCGGAATCGATTCGCTCACATTTATGGAGCTGTCGTTCGCCCTCGAAAATGAGCTGAACATCAGCTTTCCTGATACAACGCCCTCCATTCGTACCGTTGGCGACATCGTTACGCTGGTCGACGGCCTGCGTGCCAAGACCCAAGGGTAAGCACACATGGAAACCCGCAGAGTCGTCGTTACCGGGATCGGCATTGTCAGCCCGCTTGGCCACGACCCCAAAGCCTTCTTCGATAATCTGGTCAATGCCAGATCCGGCGTGCGCCGTATCGACGATCGCTTCGACTCCATTCTCGATGCTCCAGTGGCCGCCACGGTGGAGGGCTTCGACCCCGCCGCGCACTTCCTGAAAAACCGGCTTCTCTCACTTGACCGGGTCAGCCAGTTCGCCCTGGTTGCCGCTCGCCAGGCGCTCGAAGATGCACGGCTTGAACCTGCACAGATCGGTGCCGGCCGCGTCGGCATCTCAGTCGGGACGGGCATGGGCGGCGCCGGCACGCTGGATAGCGCCTATCACGAGATTTACGCACGCGGCATGCGCCGGCTGCGCCCGTTGACGCTCGTCGCCACCATGCACAATGCCCCGGCGGCCAACCTTTCCATCGAATTCGGCCTGCAAGGCGCCAATTTCACCCATTCGTCCGCATGCGCCTCATCGGCCATCGCGATTGGCGAAGCGGTTCGCCACATCCGCCATGGATATGCCGATGCCATGCTGGCGGGAGGCGCCGAATCCCTGCTCACGCTCGGCGTCATCCGCGCTTGGGAAGCGTTACGCACGCTAGCCAATATGGACGGGCAGCACCCTGAAACAAGTTGCCGCCCTTTTGCCGCCGACCGCAGCGGATTCGTCATCGGCGAAGGCGCCGGATTCGTCGTGCTCGAAGAACTCTCCGCCGCCCTGCGGCGTGGCGCCAGACCCTACGCAGAAGTGTGCGGTTATAGCGCCAACAGCGACGCCCATCACCTCACACAGCCCAATGCCGAAGGCCAGGCGGCCGCCATGCGCCAGGCGCTGGCCGATGCCGGTATGAAGCCGGACGAAATCGATTATCTGAACGCCCACGGCACTGCCACCGTGGCTGGCGACGCGGCCGAAACGGCGGCGATCAAGGCCGTGTTCGACGAGCGAGCGTATCGCCTGCCGGTCAGCTCCACCAAATCGATGCACGGCCACCTGTTGGGCGCGGCCGGCGCCGTCGAATTCATCGCCTCCCTGCTCGCCCTGAAGCACGAGACCCTGCCGCCCACCGCGCACCTGCAACTCGCCGACCCGGCATGCAATCTCGACTATGTGCCGCTCCATGCCCGGCCCGCCCCCGGCATCTGCACCGTCATGTCCAATTCATTCGCCTTCGGCGGCAGCAACGCAGTGCTGATCGCCCGCAGGCTCACACACTGACCTACCCACGAGAACCTTATGAGCATACGCAAAGCCAAACTGGATGACATCGCAACGCTGCTGGATTACTTCCGCGCCTTCCACTCCGAAAGCGTGTTCAGGCATCTTGCCCTCGACGAAGCCAAGTTCGCCGCCAACATGCGCCAGATCATCCAGGACACTTCGGGTGCCTACTGTTTCTTCGTGGCCGACGGCGAAAACGGCACCGCGCACGGCGTCCTGGTCGGCCAGATCGACACCTACTACTTCTCCGGAGACCCCGTCGCCAAGCTGATTTTCTATTGGGTGCATCCCGATCACCGCTACAGCCCGGACAGCATCAAGCTCATGATCGCCTTCCGCCAGTGGGCGGAAAACCGCCAGGCCAAGGAAATGATGATCGGCGTCACCAGCGGCGAAGGCATCGACCTTACCGACCGCATGCTCAAGAAAATGGGCGCGCGCCTCATTGGCGGCAACTACTCCATCGTCCTTGAAGCGGGTGCAGTTCCAGCGGCTATGGCAACTGGATAAATGGGGTTGAATAAACGCGGTCGCCCGTTAGTCGGCACGGATCAAGGGTGAGAACGAGGCAATGTTTGAAATGCAATTTTTTAATTGGGAAAGATGATGAAAAATAATTCAAAACTGAATTTTTTTGTTCTATTTATGATATGCACAATGGCACTGGCCTATTCATGCACCTTGCGGGCCAGCGAGATCGACTTGGATAAACCTGTAACGATCAAACCAGGTAATGGCATCGCGGTATTTTCTATCACATTTAAGTGCGCCATTCCAAACCCAACAGATTTGTTATATGTCAAATGGCGAGCCGTCGATGGTGCCAAAATGTACTCTGGTGATGGACGTAGCGGCGAAATTGACACTAATGCGGGGGCACTGTTCGGGACAGAAGAGTTCTACAAGTCGCCGCGCCATGTTTGGGGGCGGCTTGCCGGGTTGTCGTTACCTCAAGGCACATACGAATTTTATAGTTTTCGTTCGATTAGCGGTCACCAACGAGGCTCGACATTTCTGAGCGCCAGGCATGAGTTTTCGCGGCGCTTCAGTGTAGAGCCAGGAAAGGCGCAGTATGTTGGGAGCTTGGATATTTGCACTGGAAACGCATTTTTTGGCGGAGGGGGAGTTCTGAGTGGATTTATGATAGGAGCATGGGTCGGCACTGTTGAGGTTTTTCCGTCACTGCTCAATGAGGGTGATCTCGATCTACCGATGCTTTTTGCCAAGGGTAACGGTTTGAATGCCACCGACGTACTGCGCAATGTCACCTTCGATGAAACTGACCGCCACATGCAGGCGCTTGCCGACGATTTGCGCAGCAAGTCGGAACAAGGCGATATTTTCGCTCAACGAAGCCTGATGCTCGGCTTACTGAACGGCTGGGCCATGACCGAAACTGGCGAAGAATTTAAGGTACAGAAAAATCGTGAATTGCAGCGACAGCTTGCTGAACAACTGGCAGCCAAGGGTATCAGTAGCGGCGCCTATACCCTTGGCCTGTTGCAGGCACCTTTACTTGAAAAGTATATGCTAGGCCAGTTGTCTCCCGATGTGGATGGCCAGCAACTGCTTAATAATATGGTTGCCGATGCCGAGCGCTATTTCCCGCCGGCTATGATCGCGACTTCCATAATTTATCGCAGCAGGCTGCCGGGCGTAGATAGAAATGTCGATCAAGCCAGCCTATGGGAGAAGCGGTGGAATGATATGGATACACTGGAGTTCAAGTCCGTGCCATATCTTAACGAGGCTGGTAATGCTGAATTCAAGAAATTCAACAGCGCTTCCCTGCCGCGCTATTTCGCGCTCTCCGTGAGCGGGGCTTACGGCATGAGTATAGGTGACGATGCCTCGGCAAAGGCTGCCATTGCCGCCTGTGAGGCGCGTAATACTGGAGCGGCCGAGCATTGCCGGCTGTATGCAAAGAACAAATGGGTAACGTGGGAGGCCTGCCCCGCAGAATATGCAGGTCCGCAAGCCACGACCTTCCCTCCTGTAACTGGCCTCGGCAAAGTTACTGATGTTTTACACCTACCCACCAATTTTAGTGATACCACCAAGGCACGCTACCGCGACTTCCTGGCTGCCCGGATGCCGCGCGCCTTTGCGGTATCTGACACCGGTGAGGCTGTCATGGCAAGCGGCGATTGCCATGCCGCCTACAAGGCGCTGCAAGCGTGCAGCGTGCAGGCGGGCAAGGCCTGCCAGTTGTATGCCATCGATGACCAGATAGTGCTTGGTGCAACCGATCCGAAGCTGGTCGAAATGCAGCAGCGGCTTTTCGGCATCGTCGAAAAAGAAAAACAAAACGCCGCTGCAGCGGACATCCAGTTGCCGCCTGCTGATACGGCCTTGGCATCCTTGAAGAGTCAAGAGTGATGAAAAAATTGACATCGTCCTTTCCATACCGGAGAGGTCAAGAGGGGGGCTGCTTGAGCTAACCCATTTAATTCGAGGTAAAGCATGATCGATGTGCGAAAGTTAAAAACCAAGGAAAGCTTGGATTTTCTAACCGGAGATGCGAAATGAAAAAACATAATGAAGAACCGGATTTCTTGTTGCGTGGCTTTGCTGGCGGGGACGTTTTTGTAGGCGAATTGTTGAAACAGGTAGACGACTTCAGTCATTCCATCTGGAAATCGGTGGCAGCCGAAACCGAAAATCACCTGGCTCGGGTGAATGCGTTAGATCGATTTGCTAATGCGATAGAGCGGGTGATGAATTCGGTTTTGTCCGATGGACAACCCGTTGATGCGGAGAAGGTTGAAGCCGCCAGGATGCAAATGAGCAACCTGAGGGATGCGGCAGAAAAAATGCGTTCTGCCGCAACGAGTATAGGGGCGGAAGCTGGAATTAAAGAGGTTTGATTTGAGTAATTGTTTTGAGGCATTTGAAATGCGAGGGATTCAGAAAAGCAACCCGAAGCCTTCAGGCGGTTCGGCGGACTTATGTATGGTGTGGTGTGCAGCAGGAACGAAAAAGGCCGGGTAGGCCAGCAGATGTATCAGATCAGATGACGAGTAGCAAAACCCAAACAGGCTTTGAGTTTTGAACGGGAGATAAAGAATGCAAAAATATAATGCGAAGCTAACCCCTTTAATTCCGGGTGTTTCCAACTTCACCCACGGCACGGGCTTCCTCGACGCCAACGGCTTCATCCACTACACCCCGGAGGCGAACTACTACGGCGCGGCGCAGTTCAACTACAGCATCAAGGCCGTCACCGGGCGGAAGAGGGCGGCGAATGATAGTGAGTGGTTCTGTGAGAGGAAAGCAGCATGAAAAATATATCGAAGCTGGCCCCTTTAATTCTTTTGGCGATGGTGACGACGGCCTGTGCGCAGGCTGCCGATAAGGAAGAAGTTCCAGAGCTTTCACCCAAAGGGATAGTCTCGCTGGAATATCCTAATCAGTGGGATTCCAATAGCTTGATTGCGCTATCCAACGATGGCCGGTATCTGATCGATGCATCGAAGTCAGCGCGCTACATCCGCGTGTGGGACTGGGAAAAGAAAGAGGTTGTACAACGCCTGTTGTTGAACGAGGACAATCCTGAGCGTAACGACAACAAAGAGCACAAGTGGGTGCTGGGTACGAGAGTAGGAGTGAATCTTGCCCTAACGCCGGACGGGCGCATGCTTGCGGCTTGCGTCACTATTGCCCCTAAGCAGCCATCACAACCGGGCAATTACGTCACGGCACGTATATGGAACCTGGAGAGTGGCGCGGTGGAGGCCGATATTCCCGGGGTATTGCGCAATGTTCCCGGGTTGGGTGAGGCTGTGCTTCAAGCCAGTTGCGGTTCCATCAGCTATAGCCCGGACGGCAAATACATGGCATACGCCAGCGGCGCTTCGTTTTTTGCCAATGATGCCGAACGCGAGGCATTCGAGGCGGGCCTCAAAAGAGATTCGGCGAATGCGGCGGCAACGCATAAGTATGTCCGGACGGTAAAAATTCCCGATCTCGTCTACGGCATCTCCTTGTATGACACATCTAGCTGGAAACTGGTGAAATTTATTCCGTTGCTGAACCCGGAAAATAAACAAGCCAGCAACAAACATGTGACGCCTTCACTCAAAAGCACGATGCTGTTTACCGAGGATGGCAAGCAACTGATAGGCGCGGTTTTTGAACAACCCTATTACGGCGAAAACAAACGGGAAAGTAACCGCATCGTGCGCTGGGATATGAAATCTGGTGCAGTGATCGAGGAGAAGGACGTACCAAAACTCGCACCGCCTAATGTGGGCGCGTGGTGGCACTGGCTGCCCGGCGGACGCGAAGTATGGTGGCCTACCTACGCTGAAACCCATTTGCATCAGACGCAAGCGGAAGCTCGGAACTGCGAAGCGACTACTGTCGCGCCTGCGTTTGTTTCAGAGGTGGTGGAGAATTGTGCTTACAACTGGGCGATCGGGATACTGGATATAGAGTCCGGAATAATCAAGTATCTGGCACCTTTCAGGAAAAATCCGCCGCAGGGGGTCAAGGTGGAGCGGCAACTGGATGTATTCTCGGCAGGCATATCGCCGGACGGTACGCATTTGGTGCTGCTTAGCAATACATCTAATCCCATTACATTTCCTCCTACCGCAAATGTGTCAGTAGTAGAAATCCTCGACAGGAAGACTCTACGACCGGAAGGGAGTTACTCATGGAAAGGCCCAGTTTATTCAAGTCCCAGTTTCAGCGGCAACTCGAGGTATTTCACCTTCAAGTCGGGTAAAGCATCTAGTCATCAATCGGCAATGATTTTCGAACTGCCGGAAGATAAACGTAAATAAAGAGAGGAAGTGAATCATGGCAACGATTGGACTGCTGACAGAGCTAGCAACACAACAAGGTTATGGTGTGCCTTTAGACCCTTCTACAGGTCTTGTAGCGGAGGCAGTGCCTCTCTTAAATGGCCAGCAGAAGATGTTCACTGACGCAGATTATTTGGGTCAGTTCATCCAAGATACCAACACTAATGAATATTTCCTAATAAATCGAGGCACGGCGACGTTAAGTAATCTCTTCGCCACCAACACTGGCATAGCCTTAGGCACCCTTAACTTGGGTTTCAATTCTGATCAGATTGGGGCAGCGAAAGCATATGGCACACAGGTGTTCGGAGAGTTGGCGCAAAAACTCGTAAGGGGCGACCCGGTCGGCCCCATATATCTGGATGGGCACTCGTCAGGCTACTCGCAGTGTATTGCGCAATATGAGGCGTTGGAAACGCTCATTCAAACAGAACCGGCTCCTGGAGAGTTTAATTTCCGACCTTATTATGAGCAGATTAAATCACGAATACGGATTTTCGGCGTGAATGGCGCGGGCGCACCTAATAGCACCTTACCAGCAGGCTCTTTGGATAGCATAGCGACCAATCTGATAGTCCCCGGCGATATTGTTGACAATGCCGGCCAGCAGTACGGAATCCAGATTACTCTGGATGGCGCCGGAAACGGTTATGAGTCATTTGGTCTTGGAGCACTTCTCGGGGTAGCTGCCAAAGCGACTCCTTTAGGGGTTGCACTCTCTGCGGTGGCGGGTGGTATTGCCGGTGCCCATTCAGGCAGCAATGCATGGGAATTCATGCAAAAGTTCCCGGCATTGGCGGCTATTGATGATACTAATTTTAGTGGCTATAGCTATGCGGATCGTAAAGCGCTGGTGGCGGTAGATGCTTATTCCTGGCAGGCAATGTCGGATTTGGACAAGAGCGCATTGTTGAAACACCCGGAGGCTGTAGTACAAGACCTCTTTGTCAATGGCTTGACTCCGTCATCGATACAGATGGAAAGCCAGGGCGGTATACGCTATACCTTCAACAACGGCGTAAGCTACCTGTATCAAAATACCGGTGGTGTGAAAACCTACGCTTTCAGCCAGCCAAGCGGTGATTCAGTAACGGTGCGAGTTGACTCCACCTCCACTGCATACACCTTTGCAGACAGCAGTTCTTCTATCGTTTACAACAATGGAGATTCGCTGTTTCAGATGCCGGACGGGTCTACCCTTTATCAGTTGGCAGATGGCCGTGGGCAGTTGCAAGTGAATGGCACGCAATATGAGTTCAGCGCAAGTGACCAGATTAGATTAAACGATCAGGGACAGTGGCAAATCACCTCACCGACAGAGCAAGGGGCGCAAGTGGTTCTGATTAACAATGACGGGACACAAAAGCCTCCTTTCATCTACGATGCAGCCGCACAGGATGCCAATAGCCTTACGCTAACCCAAACAGTCGCTACCGGTACCATCACTACAATTTACCAGGCCGGGGTTACTACTCAAACCGTCGACACCACCCTCAACGGCAACACCCTCAACGTCACCTACACCTACGATGCCGTCACGGGTGAACCCATTCCCCACGTCAACAGCATCAACGGGAAACCACCAACTGATCAGGCGGCAGCCGATGCCGCCCTGCGCCAGAGCGGTGTAGGGCCGGGGCAATTGGTAAACGGAGATGCGGGTGTTTCCGGCACCAGCGTCGGCGGCGTCGTTTCCACCTACGATTCCGCCCATCCCTCCGGCCTGCAAACCCTCACCGCAGCCGTCACCACTACCCTCGATGCGCTTGCCTTGATCAAAGCCATCCAGACAGGCCAGCCGTTGCCGATAGTGGCTTCCGGCTTGCGGCTGGTGAACGACATCACCAGCACATGGGTTACGAACGCGAATGGATCGATACAACAGGTGCCCGGCAGCTACAACCTGAACGGTGCAGCCAACGTGGCCAGCGGTGTATTGAGCCTGATGAGCCTGGATGCGGCACTGAAACGTGGCGACACCATGGGGGCTATCACTGCGGGCGCGCAAACCATCAGCTTCGGCGCCAGCGCGTATGCCAGTTTTGGCGGCACTTTCAGTAGTACTACGGCTAGCAGCATCAACAGCATCAACAATGCACTTCCTGCCATTAGCCTCGTCAACAGCATCGCCCACGGCGACGCAATGGGCACAGCGGTGGCCATAGCTGACATGGCTCTGATTAACGCTGGCATGTACTCAGTGCCTTACATCGGGTGGGCCTATGCGGCCTACACCATGATCGGCTCCCTCTTCGGCGGCAACGACGCCCCGCCCGAAGCGTGGGGCAGCGCGCACGCCCAATGGACTGGGTTCAACACCACCACCGGCGCCGCCGGCGCATACGGCGGGCTGGAGAGCGCCACCCAGACCTACAACGGCGTCCTGTCCTACCTCGACCAACTCGTTGCACAGGAACAGGCCGTCAACCCCGGAGCCGCCATCGGCATCGTCGCCAACCGTCTGCCATCGCTCAGCTACCGCAACTACACCGGCTACAGCATCACCGACATCGACCCCTTGACCGGCGAACAGCGCAACCCCGGCACTCTCTACGACCTCACCGGCCGCCCCTACAACGCCCCGGCGGGATCGGTGCAGGCCTCGCAATCCCTGAGCGAACGCATGATCCGCGTTGCGCTGGAACGCGGCGCAGTCGCCCCGCTGTGGGAAGTGCAGACCGCTGCGTTGCAGACACAGGCGGGCGACCCCATGGCGGGGCTCACCGAAGAAGAACGGGCGGGACGTGCTGGGTTGCTGGCACCCCAACCCGCAGCTGGAGCCACTAGCCAGATGTTCAGGGCGGTCGCGCTCGATTTGAACGGCGACGGCGTGCAGACCACCGGAGCGGCCAGGACGGTCGCCTTCGACGTCGACGACTCGGGTTATTTGAAGAACACCGCATGGCTTTCCAACAACGACGGGTTTCTTTTTCTCGACCGGAATTTGAACGGGCAGATCGACGCGGGCTCGGAACTGTTCAGCAACGCAACAGTGGCGCTTTCCGAACGCGGCCTCAACGGCATGCGCTGGATCGACTCCAACTACGACGGCAGCCTCAGCCCCCTCGACCCGGTATGGAACGAACTCAAGGTCTGGCAGGATGCCAACGGCAACGGCACCGCCGAAGCCGGGGAAACCCGGACCCTCGCCCAGCTCGGCATCACCTCGCTCAACTACGCGATGGGCACCTTCGAGCGCAACGGCCAGCTCAGCCAGCTCGCCAGCCCCGACCTCGCCGCCGACACCGAAGGCACCCGCACCCATGTGGTTCCCGAAGGCATCATCATCCAGACCAGCAACGGGCACACCAGCCTGCTGGCTACCCGCATCGACGACAAGAGCGCGATCGAAGCCAACCGCGACGGCGTCACCGGCTATGAAGACACCGAACTCATCATCAGCGCCGCCGACCTGCTGGCCAACGACACACTGGCGGGATTGTCGGGCAACAACCTGAGCATCACCGGGGTGTCCGGCTTCACGCACGGGAGCGGTTTTCTGGATGGGAACGGGTTTGTGCATTACACCCCGGACGCGAACTACTTCGGCGCGGCGAATGACAGTGAGTGGTTTTGTGAGAGGAGAGCAGCATGAGATCGATAACGAAAATAAATCTGGCTACCCTTTTGCCGTTGTGCTTTTTGTTTGGGATAAATCTGTTACATGCGGAAACAAACACCCCAACACAAACTAAGGAAATCCCATGGAGTGAGCGTTCGTGGGAAGACCGCGTTTTCCGATCAACTCACGACGAAAACTACACCTTCAATAATCGCGGGACTTATGTTCTAGACCCTTATGTCTGGGCATATACGAAAGCGTTCGCAGAACGCTTTCGTATGCCGGAAGAGTGGATAGAGACGGAACTTAAGGGTGCGCTGGCAGTGGCGTGGCGCATGACTACGATTGGCGAAATCATGTGTGGCTTTGGAGGTAAGGCAGATAGTTGCTGGAAGCCGTTGGACTGTCAGATGGACATCTATTACGACAACCGGATTGATTTGCAATGGAGCTACCCTGAAGTTGTGCGCGACAACTTGATGAATGGGCTTTCATCTGGCAACTTTCTTGGCGTTACGCCAACGTCGAGGAAAAGGCGTTACGCCGATCCAGATAAATCGATTCTGGGTTCAGGTGGTGGCGATTTGAGTCATGGTCAATACAATCAAGGGGGATCATTTTTAGTTCTATTTGATCGTGAATACGAACCCGGTGTTGGCCTTATTAGTTGGATAGGCTCGGGTGTGTGTCCTAAATATACAGGGCCGGATAAGGTGCGAATGCCCTTCATAAATGTCGAGGATTGGCAGCGTTACCGATATGGTAAGTTGGCAAAAAAGGACATTCGACTAATACATACCATTGAGTTCCCATTGCACTTCTTGCAACGGGCAAACGCTGCATATACCGCACAGAACAAACAGAACGAAGATGTGATGGATAACCTGATCCGCGGCTTCTTCGACAGACGCAAAGACAATGCCAAATAGCGCTGATTTATAACGTAACCAATATCCACGATGCAAGGAGAGAATCATGCTCGCACCTACAAGCGCACAAGATAAGCAGTTAGTTCAAACCGGCAGCACCATGGCACTGGCGGCTTATGGAAGTAAGCCGCCAGGTATGGGTTGGGTGCCGTTGCCTGACCCACTTCTGGCGACAGCAAATAACCCCAGCGGGTTTCAGGCTCGGACCTATGTCAATACCACGACGAAACAAATATGGGTGGCAGCGGCTGGCACTAACGACGGCAAAGATGTGGCCTCTTGGAATTCGGCCGTGACAGGGTGGAATGGGGGCGCGTCACAGTTCAAGGACGGATTGGATTATGCTGCGAAAATAAATAATTTGGTGACGAACAATCCGCAATACGCTGGCTATTCCATCTTTACTTCCGGCCACTCTTTTGGCGAAGCGTTCGCTCAAATGTTTACTCATACCTTTGGATGGAGTGGCGTGGGGTATGACGGTGTAGGTGCGGGCGCGATTATTGGGTCTACTGGTTACACACAATATCTGACAAGCCAGAATATCACTGCTGTTGGAGGCACAAACTTCGTCGCGTGCAGCACATCAGGCCTTGGTATATTTGGTGGTGGAGTAGTTGGGTTAGCTGGCCCCAACATTGCCGGTACCCGTCAATGCAGTGTGTCTCTGGATAGCAGCACAGCCTCGGGTGTTTTAAACGTCATATCAACCATACTGACAAGCAATCCTTTGTTGGGTTATGTGCTTGGGAAATTAGTGATAGGCGTGAATTTGCATGACATGGGGGGCATTGATCAAGCTATCCAGAATGGCAGTTTTGATGTTGCGCCTAATGCACAAACTGCACCAGCTCAGGGTGTCGTGTTTCCCAGACTGGATCCATTCGCCATTGACGATGGGCAAGGTAATATGCTGTCAACATTGATTGACAGTAATGGCAAGGTTGTCACCGATGGAAACGGCAAACCAATTTTAAATTTGGAAGTTGCTACGGCAGGTAGTGCCAAAGCTATTTATCACGTTGCCGATAATGGTGCATCGCTCACCGCGCCCAACGGCGCGCAAGCGCTCTTGAATGCATTGACTCCAATCGGCAATGCGATTCAGACCTATGCTCCTCCATTAATCGACGCCCTCTCTCTCATCAAAGCCATCCAGAGCGGCGACCCGTTGCCGGTCACAGTATCCGGCCTGCGCCTGGCGAATGCGCTCAATACGACAAATGGCGTACCCGGCAGCTACACCCTGAGCGGAGCCGCCAACGTCGGCAGCGGCCTATTGAGTTTGATGAGCCTCGATGCCGCATTGAAACGCGGCGACACCTTGGGCGCGGTGACGGCAGGCGCGCAGACCTTGAGTTTTGGGGCGAAGGCTTATCTGGATTTTGCTCAGGCGAATAATGTCGTCTCTGGAGTAGAAACCGCTACGGATATTGGCAATTTCCTGAATGGGACACCAGGCAACATAGGCGTACTCCCCGCCCTCAACCTCGTCAACAGCATCGCCAACGGCGATGGGGTAGGTGCTGCAATCAGCACGCTGCAAATTGCCAATTCGATGGGCTTGATGACAGTGCCATTTATCGGTGAGATAGCAATGGCCTATGCCGTCTTCAACATGGTCACCTCCCTCTTCGGCGGCAGCGACGCCCCGCCCGAAGCCTGGGGCAGCGCGTCCGCGACCTGGAGCGGCTTCAACGCCGTGGCCAACGCCACCGGCGCATACGGCGGCCTCGAATCCGCCACGCAGACCTACAACGGCGTCCTCTCCTACCTCGACCAGCTCGCCGCGCAGGAACAGGCCGCCAACCCCGGCAGCCCCATCGGCATCGTCGCCAACCGCCTGCCGTCCCTGAGCTACCGCAACTACACCGGCTACGGCATCACCGACATCGATCCCCTCACCGGCGAACAGCGCAACCCCGGCACTCTCTACGACCTCACCGGCCGCCCCTACAACGCCCCGGCGGGATCGGTGCAGGCCTCGCAATCGTTGAGCGAACGCATGATCCGCGTCGCGCTGGAACGCGGCGCGGTTGCCCCGCTGTGGGAAGTGCAGACCGCCGCCTTGCAGACCCTGATGGGCGACCCCATGGCGGGGCTGACTGAAGAAGAACGGGCGGGACGTGCTGGGTTGCTGGCACCCCAACCCGCAGCCGGAGCCACTAGCCAGACGTTCAGGGCGGTCGCGCTCGACTTGAACGGCGACGGCGTACAGACCACCGGTGCGGCCAGGACCGTCGCCTTCGACGTGGACGACTCGGGTTATTTGAAGAACACCGCCTGGCTCAACAACAACGACGGGTTTCTTTTTCTGGACCGGAATTTGAACGGACAGATCGACGCGGGTTCGGAACTGTTCAGCAACAGCGCCGTGGCCCTCGGTGAACGCGGCCTGGCGGGCATGCGCTGGATCGACTCCAACTACGACGGCAGCCTCAGCCCCCTCGACCCGGTATGGAACGAACTCAAGGTCTGGCAGGATGCCAACGGCAACGGCACCGCCGAAGCCGGGGAAACCCGGACCCTCGCCCAGCTCGGCATCACCTCGCTCAACTACGCGATGGGCACCTTCGAGCGCAACGGCCAGCTCAGCCAGCTCGCCAGCCCCGACCTCGCCGCCGACACCGAAGGCACCCGCACCCATGTGGTTCCCGAAGGCATCATCATCCAGACCAGCAACGGGCACACCAGCCTGCTGGCTACCCGCATCGACGACAAGAGCGCGATCGAAGCCAACCGCGACGGCGTCACCGGCTATGAAGACACCGAACTCATCATCAGCGCCGCCGACCTGCTGGCGAACGACACGCTGGCGGGGCTGTCGGGCAACAACCTGAGCATCACGGGAGTGTCCGGCTTCACGCACGGGAGCGGTTTTCTGGATGGGAACGGGTTCGTGCACTACACCCCGGACGCGAACTACTTCGGCGCGGCGCAGTTCAATTACAGCATCAAGGCCGTCACCGGGCAGACCGCCGCCGCCACGGTGGACCTCACCCTGCAAAACGTCAACGACGCGCCGACGGCGACCCTCGATCAGCATTTGAAACCGATCTACGGCTACGATTACGGCAGACTCCGTGGCGGCGTACGTCCCATCGTCAGGACACATTACGCGCCGTATATCACTTACGACTACAGCGATGATTGGTACGCTCAGACCGTACACGACACCATCATCGGCTATGGCGACCCCGATCCCAACGAGGCCACCATCCTCGTCACCGACCCCGACGACCCTGCCGGATCGTTCACCTTCGAGGTGTCCGCCCAGGCGCAAAAGGGCGAAGGCACCGTCGATGCCAACGGCAACATCGGCTACATCAACTGGGTCGGCCCGAATATGCTGGGCACTGATCCGGTGATGGTACCAGGTCCAAGGGATACCGAAACAGCCACCTACCCCACCGAATCCGACCCGTTCACCGTCCGCGTGACCGATCCGCATGGGGCCAGCACCACGGTTTCGGTGAACACCCAACACGAGGGCGACTACAACCCCAACCTGGGCAGCGGCGGGAGCGGCGGCAAGCCCATCTCGGTGGACCTGGACGGCAACGGGTTCAATTTCACCAACGTGGACGACTCCAACGTCTTTTTCGACATCAACGGCGATGGATGGAAACACCGCATGGCCTGGGTGGCGCCGGGCGACGGCCTGCTCGCCTTCGACGCCGACGGCAACGGCCTCATCGACAACGGCAGCGAGATCAGCTTCGCCGGCTACCAGCCCGATGCGCAGACCGACCTGGAAGGGCTCCGGGCGTTCGACACCAACAACGACGGCCTCTTCTCCGCGCTGGATGCGCAGTGGGGCAAATTTGGCGTGTGGCAGGACGCCGACCAGGACGGCATCACGGATGCGGGCGAATTCAAATCGCTAAGCGAACTCGGCATCGCTTCCGTCAACCTCACGAGCAACGGCCAATTCTCCGTCATCAACGGCCAGACCGTGCACGGCATCGGCCAAATCAACAAGACGGACGGCAGCACCCTCAATATCGCCGACGTCACGCTGCAATACAGCGACGAAGTACAGGTCACCAACAACGCGGACGGCACCGTCAGCGTGGCGGTCAAGCCGCCGTTTGCGAGCGGCGAAACCGTCACCGGCACCCCGGACAAGGATCTGCTGCTGGGCAACAACGGCAACACCATCATCAATGCGCTGGAAGGCGACGACGTGGTGTTCTCCGACATCGGCAACGACGTGATCGACGCGGGCGCTGGCAACGACATCGTCTATGCCGGGGGCGGCAACGACCTCGCGATCGGCGGCACGGGCGACGACGTGGTGTTCGCCGGCTTGGGCAACGACGTGGTGCTGGGCGGCGATGGGCACGATGCGCTGTTCGGCGAGGGCGGCAACGATGCCATCTTCGGCGGCAACGGCAACGATCTGGTCTCCGGCGGCGACGGCAACAATGTGCTGTCCGGCGATGCGGGCGACGACCAGGTGTATGGCGGCACGGGCAACGACGCGCTGTTCGGCGGCACCGGCAACGACGAGCTGGCCGGGATGGAAGGCTACGACCGGCTGGATGGCGGAGCAGGCAACGACCTGCTGGACGGCGGCGCGCAGGACGACACCCTGTTTGGCGGAGCGGGAGACGACATCCTGATCGGCGGCGCGGGCAACGATGCGCTGGACGGCGGGACGGGCAACGACACCTACCTGTTCGGGCGCGGCGCGGGGCAGGATACGATCAACGACACCGACGCGACGGCGGGCAATATCGACACGGTGAAGATGGCTGCGGATGTCTCGTCGTCGGATGTGACGGTGACGCGGGAGGGGGACAACCTCTGCCTCAGCATCAAGGGCACCACCGACAAACTCACCCTTGCTGGATGGTTCGCCGGCGATGCGAACAAGATCGAGGAGGTGGCGTTCGCCGACGGCATGGTGTGGAATACCGCCGTGCTGGAAGCGCTGGCGGACATCATGAGTTCGGGCAATACGCTCAACAAGGTGCTGGTCGGCGACGGCGGGGACAACGCGCTCGCGGGCGGCGAGGGCAATGACGTCCTGTTCGGCAATGGTGGCAACGATGTCCTCGACGGGGGATCGGGCGCCGACACCATGCTGGGCGGAGCGGGTAACGATACCTACGTGGTGGACAATACCGGCGACAGAGTCCTTGAAACCATCAACGGGGGTATCGATACCGTCATATCCGGCATCGGCTATGCGCTGGGCGACACACTCGAAAACCTCACGCTGACAGGCACGGCCAACATCGATGGCACCGGCAATGCGCTGGATAATCTCGTTACCGGCAATTCCGGCAACAACATCCTGGCAGGCATGGCGGGCAACGACACGCTGGACGGCGGCCAGGGCGCGGACACCCTGCTGGGCGGCACGGGCAACGATACCTACATCGTGGACAACGCGGGCGACCTGGTGATCGAGAATCTGAACGAGGGCAACGACACCGTCCGCGCCGGCATCGGCTACACGCTCACCGGCAACGTCGAGAACCTCACGCTGACCGGTACTGCCGACATCAACGGAATCGGCAACGCGCTGAATAACGTCATCGCCGGCAACAGCGGCAACAACCGTATCGACGGCGGCCTGGGGGCGGATGCGATGGCGGGCGGTGCGGGCAATGACACCTACGTGGTGGACGAGGCGGGCGACGTGGTAGCCGAAAGCGCCAATGCGGGCATCGACACGGTCGAGTCTGGTATCAGCTATACCCTGGGCGACAATGTCGAGAACCTTGCCTTGACCGGAGCGGATGCGCTCAACGGAACCGGCAACGCGCAGGATAACGCGATCACCGGCAATGCCGCGAACAACGTGCTGGACGGCGCAGCAGGTGCTGATACCATGCTGGGCGGCGCGGGCGACGATACCTATATCGTGGACAATGCGGCGGATGTTGTCGTCGAGAATCACAACGAAGGTATGGACATCGTATTTTCTTCAGTGAGCTATGGCTTGTCACCCAACGTCGAGAACCTCACGCTGACCGGAACCGCCAACATCAACGGAACGGGCAATGCGCTGGACAACGTCATCGTCGGCAACGATGCTGCAAACATCCTGTCCGGCCTGGATGGCAACGACATCTTGATCGCCAACGGCGGGAATGACCGGCTGGACGGCGGGCTGGGTGCGGATACCATGCTGGGCGGTGCGGGCGACGATACCTATGTGGTCGATAACATCGGCGACCTGGTGATCGAGAACTTCAATGCAGGTACCGATACCGTCGAATCCAGTATCACTTATACGCTGACTGACAATGTCGAGAATCTGATCCTCACCGGTGCCGATGCGATCAACGGTACCGGCAACGAACTGGATAATGTCATCGTCGGCAACAATGCGGCAAACATCCTGTCCGGCCTGGACGGCAACGATACCTTGATCGCCAACGGCGGGAATGATCTGCTGGACGGCGGACTGGGCGCGGATACCATGTTGGGCGGCTCGGGCGACGACACCTATGTTGTGGAAAGCTCCGGTGACCTCGTCATCGAGGAGGCCGACTCTGGCCTCGATACCGTCGAATCCAGCATCACTTACACGCTAACCAACAATGTCGAAAATCTGATCCTCACCGGCACCGATGCCATCAGCGGCACCGGCAATGAGCTCGACAATCTCATCGTCGGCAACGACGCGGCGAATACCCTGTCCGGTCTGGACGGCAACGATACGCTCATGGCGAATGGCGGCAACGACCGGCTGGATGGCGGCCTCGGCGCGGACACGATGCTGGGCGGCGCGGGCGACGATACCTATGTTGTGGAAAGCTCCGGCGATCTCGTCATCGAAGCAGTCAACTCTGGCATCGACACCGTCGAATCGGGCATCACTTACACGCTGACCGACAATGTCGAGAACCTGATCTTGACCGGCCCTTCGACAGGCTCAGGACAGGCGGCGGTTTCAATTGACGGTACAGGCAATGCGCTGGACAACCTGATCACCGGCAACAGCGGCAACAATCGCATCGATGGCGGGCTGGGCGCCGACGCGATGCTGGGCGGAGCAGGCGACGATACCTATGTGGTCGATAATATCGGCGACCAGGTGATCGAAGATCTCAATGCAGGCACCGATACTGTCGAATCAAGCATCAGCTACACGCTGACCGACAACGTCGAGAACCTGATTCTTACCGGCGCCGATGCAATTAACGGCACCGGAAATGAGCTGGACAACGTGATTGTCGGCAACGAGGCGGCGAATATCCTGTCCGGCCTGGATGGCAACGACACCTTGATTGCCAACGGCGGGAATGACCGGCTGGATGGCGGGCTAGGGGCAGATACGATGCTGGGCGGAGCAGGCGACGATACCTATGTGGTAGACAACATCGGCGACTTGGTGATCGAAGATATTAATGCAGGCATCGATACTGTCGAATCCGGCATCACCTACACGCTGACCGACAATGTAGAGAACCTGATTCTCACCGGCGCCGATGCAATCAACGGCACCGGCAACGTGCTGGACAACGTCATCGTTGGCAACGATGCAGCGAACATCCTGTCCGGCCTGGATGGCAACGATACGCTCATGGCGAATGGCGGCAACGACTGGCTGGATGGCGGACTGGGTGCGGACACGATGCTGGGCGGCGCGGGCGACGACACCTATGTCGTGGAAAGCTCCGGTGACCTCGTCATCGAGGAGGCCGACTCTGGCCTTGATACCGTCGAATCCGGCATCACTTACACGCTGACCGACAATGTCGAGAACCTGATCCTCACCGGTACCGAGGCAATCGACGGCACCGGCAATGAGCTCGACAATCTCATCGTCGGCAACGACGCGGCGAATACCCTGTCCGGTCTGGACGGCAACGATACGCTCATGGCGAATGGCGGCAACGACCGGCTGGATGGCGGCCTCGGCGCGGACACGATGCTGGGCGGCGCGGGCGACGATACCTATGTTGTGGAAAGCTCCGGCGATCTCGTCATCGAAGCAGTCAACTCTGGCATCGACACCGTCGAATCGGGCATCACTTACACGCTGACCGACAATGTCGAGAACCTGATCTTGACCGGCCCTTCGACAGGCTCAGGACAGGCGGCGGTTTCAATTGACGGTACAGGCAATGCGCTGGACAACCTGATCACCGGCAACAGCGGCAACAATCGCATCGATGGCGGGCTGGGCGCCGACGCGATGCTGGGCGGAGCAGGCGACGATACCTATGTGGTCGATAATATCGGCGACCAGGTGATCGAAGATCTCAATGCAGGCACCGATACTGTCGAATCAAGCATCAGCTACACGCTGACCGACAACGTCGAGAACCTGATTCTTACCGGCGCCGATGCAATTAACGGCACCGGAAATGAGCTGGACAACGTGATTGTCGGCAACGAGGCGGCGAATATCCTGTCCGGCCTGGATGGCAACGACACCTTGATTGCCAACGGCGGGAATGACCGGCTGGATGGCGGGCTAGGGGCAGATACGATGCTGGGCGGAGCAGGCGACGATACCTATGTGGTAGACAACATCGGCGACTTGGTGATCGAAGATATTAATGCAGGCATCGATACTGTCGAATCCGGCATCACCTACACGCTGACCGACAATGTAGAGAACCTGATTCTCACCGGCGCCGATGCAATCAACGGCACCGGCAACGTGCTGGACAACGTCATCGTTGGCAACGATGCAGCGAACATCCTGTCCGGCCTGGATGGCAACGATACCTTGATCGCCAATGGCGGAAATGACCTGCTTGATGGCGGTTTGGGTGCAGACACGATGTTGGGTGGACTTGGTGACGACACCTACATCGTCGACAATCCTTCGGCAGGCTCAGGACAGGCTCAAGGCGACCTTGTTGTGGAAGACCTGGGTGCTGGTACGGATCAGGTGTTCTCTTCGATCAGCTATACGCTGACTGACAACGTTGAGAACCTCACGCTGACCGGAACCGCCGATCCTTCGACAGGCTCAGGACAGGACATCAACGGCACGGGCAACGTACTGGACAATATCATCATCGGCAACAGCGGTAACAACACCCTGTCCGGCCTGGACGGCAACGACACCTTGATCGGCGAGGCAGGTAACGACTTGCTCGATGGTGGTTTAGGTGCAGATACGATGCTGGGTGGAGTCGGTGACGATACCTATGTGGTAGACAATGTCGGCGACCTCGTCGTGGAAGACCTGGGTGCTGGTACGGACCAAGTGTTTTCTTCGATCAGCTACACGCTGACCGACAACGTCGAGAATCTCACGCTGACCGGAACTGCCGACCCTTCGACAGGCTCAGGACAGGACATTAACGGTACGGGCAACGCGCTGGACAACATCATCGTCGGCAACGATGCGGCGAACACCCTGTCCGGCCTGGACGGTAACGACACGCTGATCGCCAATGCTGGCAACGACTTGCTCGATGGTGGCTTGGGTACCGACATCATGCTGGGTGGAACCGGCGACGACACCTATGTGGTCGATAATATTGGCGACCTCGTCACCGAAGACCTCAATGCCGGCATCGACCATGTACTGTCTAGCATCACCTACACCCTGGCTGACAACGTCGAAAATCTCACCCTGACCGGAACCGCAGACATCAACGGCACGGGCAATGAACTCGACAATGTGCTGATCGGCAACAGCGGAAACAACCTCCTGATAGGCCTGGGCGGCAACGACGTGCTGGACGGCGGATTAGGTGCCGATGTGATGATCGGCGGCATCGGCAACGATACTTATGTGGTCGATAATGTTGGCGACCGCGTCGTGGAAGCGGGTGACGATGACGAGCATGGCGGCGATGAGCATGACGACGATGATGAAAAATGTGTCTTGCCCGAATACCCCGCCGGCGGAATCGATACGGTGCGTTCCAGTATCACCTATACATTGGGCAAGCACGTTGAAAACCTGGTGCTGACCGGTAGCGAGGCGATCAACGGCACGGGGAACGATCTCGACAATATCCTCATCGGCAATACCGCAGCTAATGTGCTGAAGGGCAAGGACGGCAACGATACGCTGATCGGAAACGGCGGCATGGATACGCTGATCGGCGGGGAGGGCGACGATACCTATGTCATCGGCGATGCGCAAAGCGTGCTGGTCGAGGAGCGCAAGGAGGGCATCGACACCGTGGTGAGTTCTGTCAGTTATGTGTTGAAAAACAATTTTGAGAACCTGACGCTGACCGGGGATCAGTCTCTTTATGCGATAGGGAATGATCTGGACAACGTGCTGACCGGCAACGAAGGCAACAATACTTTGTCGGCCGGTGACGGAAACGATACGCTGGATGGAGGCCGGGGGATCGATACGCTGATTGGCGGTGAAGGTGACGACCTCTATCTGGTAGACAACGCCGGCGACAGCGTCATCGAAAGCCGCAACGATGGGAAGGATACGGTGTGTTCCACCGTTAGCTACACGCTGGCTGATAATGTCGAGAACCTTACCCTGGCTGGCACTGCCGACATCAACGGCACCGGCAATGCGCTCGACAACGTCATCACCGGCAATGGCGGCGCAAACGTCCTGTTTGGGCTGGGAGGCAACGATACCTTGCAGGGCAATGCCGCCGGCGATATCCTTCAAGGCGGGGACGGCAACGATATTTTGCGCGACAACGGCGGCAACAACCTGCTGGATGGCGGGCGCGGTACCGACAGTCTGAGCGGCAATGCAGGCAATGAGCTGTTTGCCGGTGGAACAGGCAACGATGTCATCCGTACCGGCGACGGGGCGGATGTCATCCTCTTCAACCGGGGCGACGGACGCGATGCCGTCTACGGCGGGATTGGCACCGACAACACCTTGAGCCTGGGCGGGAATATCCGCTACAAGGATATTGCGCTGTCCAAGGTCGATGACGACCTGATTCTGGAAGTGGGTGACAGCGATCAGATCACGTTCAAGGACTGGTACGAGACCGATACCAATTACAAGAGCGTGCTCAATCTGCAGGTGGTGACCGAGGCAATGGCAGGATTCGACGCGGGTTCTTCCGACCCGTTGCTGAACCAGTCTGTGCAGCAATTCGACTTTACCGCTATCGTCAACGCATTCGACCAGGCTCGCGGCAATAAATCCGGCGAAGGCTCGTTCAGGCATTGGAGCGTGATGAATACCTTGCTCGATGCGCATTTGGCGGCAAACGACGCGGCGGCCATAGGAGGCGATCTGGCCTACCAGTATGGCAAGAATGGCACCTTGGCCGGGATCAGCCAAACAGCGGCGCAGACAATTATCGGCGCAACTCAGTTTGGCAATCAGGCGCAGGCTATTGGGCAGTTGCCGACGATTGGTAGTGAGGTGGCACGCCTCGGTTGAACATGGGTGATATTTTCGTATAGTGGCTGCGAGCGCCAATGCCAGGGGCGCATGGAAAGAAGAATGGCCATCATTTTTAACTATAATCAGAAGGGAACGTAATGAACAAGAAAGTGAATGCTTCAGATAACACCGCCAAGGCCGGCAAGCAAAAAGGGCCGGGCAAGGTAAAACAGCCGGAAGGCCATGTGCCGGAAAACAAAGGTGCGGATACGGCTTCGCAGGCCGGGCTGAAAGAAGCGCAAAACTCGTTATCCAAGCTGCCCATCATGGGGCCGGCGCTATGGCTTTATGCACGCGATCCGCTGAAGAAGTTTATGTTCATGGCCGACATCGACTGGGCGATCCTGCCGCCCGTCATTCTCGACCAATGCCGCCTCTACACAAAGGATGGCATTCCCTTTGCATTTTTCACCTGGGCGCTGGTGAACGATGCCATCGATCAACGCTTGCGCTCCTGCACGCCGCGCATCGCACCGCACGAGTGGCAATCAGGCCAGCACCTCTGGTTGGTTGACGTGGTGACCCCATTCGGCAAAACAGAAGAGATGATCGACGAATTGCGCAAGGCACAGTTCCCCGACCGCAAGATCAGCGCACTTTTGCCAGACCCGCAGCAGGGTAACCGGCTCTCCGTAAAAGAATGGCTGCCGGTGACGGTGCCTGCGGCCTAAATCCGGCATTGATTTTGTGTGTCATCGCCAAAACAAAAACGACACCGCGAGGGTGTCGTTTTTGTTTGTTGGTGGAGACGGCGGGAATTGAACCCGCGTCCGCAAGCACTCTACAGGCAGTTCTACATACTTAGCCATGTTATTTAATTTGATCCCGGACACGCCAACCGGCGGGCTGGTACGGAACGAGTCACCTTGTTTTTAGCTCCGATCAAAGTGACCCTGACCGGCACGATTCCATGTAATTTACCTCACTCATCTCCGTCTTGCGACTTTGAGCCCCTCCATGGACAGCAGGGTGTGAGGTTCAGCCGACTAAGCGGCTAAAGCGTAGTTTTCGTCGTTTGCGACTAGTTTTTTCCAGCTGATTTACGAGGTGGCGGGTCCTCGGTATGCCCTACTCTGCTTTGCAACCCACGTCGAAGCCAAGTCGTCCCCGGTTCGATTTTGCTGCTACTGCACAACGGTACAGATTGTAGCAGACTCAGAGAGCGATCAGACCGAGAAGTTCCGTGGGGGTGTCGATAACGCCGTGCGCACCCCAGCTGTCGAGCTGGGCATCGTCGCCGATGTAACCATAGCGGGCGATGATGCCGCGCATCGCGGCGGCGTTGGCGGCTTGCATGTCGCGCAGGTCGTCGCCCAGGTACAGGCACTGGTCGGGCGCAACGCCGATGAGCTCGCAGGCCTTGAGCAGCGGGTCGGGATAGGGTTTGGCGCGCGCGCAGGTGTCGCCGCTGATCAGGCAGGCGGCGCGTTCGGCGTAACCGAGGGCTTGCATCAGCGGCAGGGTGTAGCGGTGCGGTTTGTTGGTGACGATGCCCCACTTGATGTTGCGCCGTTCGAGTTCGGCAACCAGTTCTCCCATGTCGCCGAAGAGTCGGGTATGCACGCAGATGTGGCGCTCGTAGTAGTCGAGGAAGATGTCGCGCAGCGCGCCGTAATCCGGCGCATCCGGTTCGATGCCGAAACCCAGCTTGAGCAGGCCGCGCGAGCCGTGCGAGGCTTGCGGGCGGATGGTCTCCAGCGGCAGCGGCGGCAGGTGGCGGGTGGCGCGGGTGTGGTTCAGTGCGGCGGCGAGATCGGGTGCGGTGTCGGCGAAGGTACCGTCGAGGTCGAACAGGACGGCTTTAATCATAAATGGTCATGGCGCATTGCGTAGGGGCGTATGGCAATACGCCTTTGTTGAATTCATAGCCCTATTGATCGAAATGGCGTATGTCATAAGAGGGCGTATTGCCATACGCCCCTACGTGTTTCAATACTTCGTCAATCACGACGGCAGGCGATCATGTAGTTCACGTCCGTATCGCTGCCCAATGAATAAACCTGGCTGAGCGGGTTGTAGCTCATGCCGATGAGATCCGTCACGCTCAATCCCGCATGGCGGCAAAATTGCGCCAGCTCGGAGGGCTTGAGGAACCTGGCGTAGTCATGCGTGCCGCGCGGCAGCAGTTTCAGCACATATTCCGCGCCGAGGATCGCGAACAGATAGGATTTCGGGTTGCGGTTGAGCGTGGAGAAGAATATCCAGCCGCCCGGTTTGACCAGTTTCGCGCAAGCCGCAACCACGCTTTGCGGGTCGGGCACATGCTCGAGCATTTCCAGGCAGGTGACGACATCGTAATGGCCGGGCTGCTCGGCGGCGAGGTCTTCCACGGCGATCTTGCGGTAGTTGACGCGTTGGCCGCTTTCCAGCAGGTGCAGTTTGGCGACTTGCAGGGCTTTGTCGGAAAGGTCGATGCCGCTGACGTTTGCATTCAGTCCGGCCATGCTCTCCGACAGGATACCGCCGCCGCAGCCGACATCCAGCACGGTCTTTCCGGCCAGGCCGGCGTGGCGGTCGATATAGCCCAGGCGCAGCGGGTTGATGTCGTGCAGCGGCTTGAATTCGCTGTTCGGGTCCCACCACTTGTGGGCCAGTAACGAGAATTTTTCCACTTCGATGGGGTCGGCGTTGGTCATGGCATGGGCACTGATTAGCGAGGGGCTGACTTTAACAAAACTTGCCGCTTCAGCCAAATAATATTACTGGCCATGCGGGCAACTTAGGGCAGCATCGCTGTGCTAAAATGCGCGCTTTGTTATGCGTCGATTGCCTTAGGTAAAAGCAAAATCCATGGAACAGAAATTCGCCAAAGAAACCCTCCCGGTCAGCCTCGAAGAAGAAATGCGCAAGTCCTATCTGGACTACGCGATGAGCGTCATTATCGGCCGCGCGCTGCCGGATGTGCGCGACGGCCTGAAGCCGGTGCACCGCCGCGTGCTGTTCGCGATGCACGAGCTGTCCAACGACTGGAATAAGTCCTACAAAAAATCGGCGCGTATCGTCGGCGACGTGATCGGTAAGTACCATCCGCACGGCGATACGGCGGTGTACGACACCATCGTGCGCATGGCGCAGGATTTTTCGCTGCGCTACACGCTGGTGGACGGGCAGGGCAACTTCGGTTCGGTGGACGGCGATAACGCGGCGGCGATGCGTTACACCGAAATCCGCATGGCGAAAATCGCCCATGAACTGCTTGCCGACCTGGACAAGGAAACGGTCGACTTCGGGCCGAACTACGACGGCTCCGAGCACGAGCCGCTGGTGTTCCCGGCGCGCTTCCCCAACCTGCTGGTGAACGGCTCGTCCGGTATCGCGGTGGGCATGGCAACCAACATCCCGCCGCACAACCTGAACGAAGTGGTGGATGCCTGCCTCGCGCTGCTGAAGAATCCCGATCTGGATATCGAGCAGCTGATCGAATACGTGCCCGCGCCGGATTTCCCGACCGCCGGCTTCATCTACGGCCTGGCCGGAGTGAAGGAAGGCTATCGCACCGGACGCGGGCGCGTGGTGATGCGTGCGCGCACCCATTTTGAAGATATCGGCAAGGGCGAACGCCAGGCCATCATCATCGACGAGCTGCCCTATCAGGTGAACAAGGCCAACCTGCTGATCAAGATCGGCGAACTGGTGCGCGAGAAACGCCTGGAAGGTATTTCCGAGATCCGCGACGAATCGGACAAGTCCGGGATGCGTGCGGTGATCGAGCTGAAGCGCGGCGAGAACGCCGATGTGATCCTCAACAAGCTGTACAAGGATACCCAGTTGCAGGACAGTTTCGGCATCAACATGGTCGCGATCATCGACGGCCAGCCCAAGCTGCTCAACCTCAAGCAGGTGATCGATGCGTTCCTGCGCCATCGCCGCGAAGTAGTTACGCGCCGCACCATTTTCGAATTGCGCAAGGCGCGCGAACGCGGCCATATCCTCGAAGGTCTGGCGGTGGCGTTGTCCAACGTGGACGAGATCATCGCACTGATCAAGGCTGCACCAACCCCCGCCGATGCCAAACGCGAACTGATGGCGCGTTCGTGGCGTTCTTCGCTGGTCGAAGACATGCTCAGCCGCGTCAGCGGTGCGTCGCGCCCCGAAGGCTTGCTGCCCGAGTTCGGTCTGGTGGGGGAGGGCAAGACGCGCGGCTATCGTCTCTCCGATGCGCAAACCCAGGCGATCCTGGAATTGCGCCTGCAACGCCTGACCGGGCTGGAGCAGGACAAGATCGTCGGCGAGTATCGCGAAGTGATGGACAAGATCGCCGACCTGCTCGACATCCTCGCCAAGCCGGAGCGCGTGACACAGATCATCAACGATGAGCTGGTTGCTGTGAAAGCCCAGTTTGGCGACAAGCGCCGCAGCGAGATCATCACCCATACGCAAGACATGAGCATGGAAGACCTGATTGCGCCGGAAGACGTGGTGGTCACCCTGTCGCATGGCGGCTACATGAAGGCGCAGCGCCTCGACGAATACCGCGCGCAGAAACGCGGCGGTCGCGGCAAGCAGGCGACAGCGACCAAGGAAGACGATTTCATCGACAACCTGTTCATCGCCAATACCCACAACTACATCCTGTGCTTCTCCAATCGCGGCCGCGTGTACTGGCTCAAGGTCTACGAGGTGCCGCAGGGCAGCCGCATTTCGCGCGGCAAGCCGATCGTGAATCTGCTGCCGCTGGAAAATGGAGAGAAGATCAACGCGGTGTTGCCGGTGAGCGAGTTCGTCGAAGATAAATATGTGTTCTTCGCCACCGCCAACGGCACGGTGAAAAAGACCGCCCTGACCGATTTCTCGCGCCCGATGAAGCGCGGCATCATCGCGATCAACCTGGATGAGGGCGATCATCTGATCGGGGTCGCCGTCACCGACGGCAAGCATGATGTGATGCTGTTCTCGAACGGCGGCAAGGCCGTGCGTTTCGACGAGAACGATGTGCGCCCGACCGGGCGCGCGTCGCGCGGCGTGCGCGGCATGAAGCTGGCAGCCAAGCAGCAGGTGATCTCGTTGCTGGTGGCCGAGGACGAGCAGCAGAGCGTGCTGACCGCAACCGAGAACGGTTACGGCAAACGCAGCCCGATCGTCGAATACACCCGCCACGGACGCGGCACGCAAGGCATGATCGCGATCCAGACTTCGGCGCGCAACGGCAAGGTGGTCGCCGCGACGCTGGTGAGTGTCGAGGATGAAATCATGCTGATCGGCACCAGCGGCGTGTTGATCCGCACCCGCGTCAAGGAAATCCGCGAAATGGGGCGCACCACGCAAGGCGTCACGCTGATGAACGTGGAGAAAGGCGAGAAGCTGGCCGGTTTGAGCCGCATTGCCGAGCCGGAAGAAGAGGAAGAATAAATGAAGAGAAGGGGGAAGAGTGAAGAGGGAAGAGTAAAAGTGAAACCACCGGTTTTCACCCTTATCCCTTCCCCCTTCTCTCTTCACAGGGAAATTTTATGACTATTTACAACTTCAGCGCGGGCCCGGCCGTATTGCCGAGAGAAGTGTTGCTGCAGGCGCAGGCGGAATTGCTCGACTGGCACGGCAGCGGCATGTCGGTGATGGAAATGTCGCATCGCGGCAAGGAATTCACGGGCATCCATGCGCGGGCCGAAGCCGATCTGCGCGAGCTGATGGGCATCCCCGCCAACTACAAGGTGCTGTTCCTGCAAGGCGGCGCGCATCTGCAATTTTCGATGATCCCGCTGAACCTGTTGCGCGGCAAGACTTCCGCCGACTACGTGAATACCGGCGAATGGTCGAAGAAGGCCATCGGCGAGGCGAAGAAGTTTGGCGCCGTCAATATCGTGGCGGATAACGCCGACAGGAATTGCACCTACGTCCCCGCTTTCGATGCCTGGCAGTGCGACCCGGATGCGGCCTATCTGCATTACACGCCGAACGAGACCATCGGCGGCGTGGAATTCAACTGGGTGCCGGAAGTCGGCGATGTGCCGCTGGTCGCGGACATGTCGTCGAATATTTTATCGCGTCAGATCGATGTGTCGAAATTCGGGCTGATCTATGCGGGTGCGCAGAAGAACATCGGCCCCGCCGGGCTGACGCTGGTCATCGTGCGCGACGACCTGATCGGCCAGGCGGCGGCGAACACGCCGACCATGCTGGATTACAAGACCCATGCCGACGCCGGCTCGATGTACAACACGCCGCCGACCTACGGCATCTACATTGCCGGGCTGGTGTTCCAGTGGCTGAAAAAGAGCGGCGGCATCGCCGCGATGGAACGTGCCAACATCGCCAAGGCCGATCTGCTGTATGCGGCGATCGACGCCAGCAACGGTTTCTACCATTGCCCGGTGAACAAGGCGGACCGTTCGCGCATGAACGTGCCGTTTACGCTGAAAGACGCGAGTCTCGACGGCGATTTCCTGAAGCAGGCCGACGCGCGCGGGCTGCTGCAACTGAAGGGGCACCGCTCGGTGGGCGGGATGCGCGCCTCGATCTACAACGCGATGCCGCTGGCTGGCGTGCAGGCGCTGGTGGATTTCATGAACGAGTTTTCCGGACAACATGGCTAGCCTTTGGGCGGGGACAGCATGAGCGAAAAATTAAAACAGCTCCGCAAGCAGATCGATCATCTGGATGATGAGTTGCTGGCGCTGGTCAATCAGCGCGCCGCGCTGGCGCAACAGATCGGCCATCTCAAGGAAGATGGTGTGGTGCTGCGCCCGGAACGCGAGGCGCAGGTATTGCAGCGCTTGCAGGTTAACAACCAGGGGCCGTTGAGCAATGCCGCCGTGGCAGCCTTGTTCACCGAAGTCATGTCGCAATGCCGCGCGCTGGAAGCGCCGCTGACCGTGGCTTATCTGGGGCCGGAGGGAACCTTTACCGAGGCGGCGGCGCTGAAGCGTTTCGGCAGCGCCATCCAGAAATTGCCGTGCGCGACCATCGACGATGTGTTTCATGCGGCGGAAAGCGGCGCGGCCCATTACGGCGTGATCCCGGTGGAAAATTCCACCGAGGGCGCGGTGGGGCGCACGCTGGATTTGCTCATGCACAGCCCGCTGCAAATATGCGGTGAAGTGATGTTGGCCATCCATCAGTGCCTGCTTGCCCGGCAGTGCGATCTGGGCGCGATCAGGACTGTTTACTCGCATTCGCAATCTTTCGGCCAGTGCCAGAGTTGGCTGAATAAGAACTTGCCGAATGTTTTGCTGGTGCATGTTTCCAGCAACGCCGAAGCGGCGCGGCTGGCCGCAGAGAATCCGCACAGCGCGGCGATTGCCGGCAGCCAGGCGGCTGCACTGTTCGGCTTGAACCTGTGCGTGGAAAATATCGAGGACGACGCCAAGAACACCACGCGCTTCCTGGTGCTGGGCAACCAGCTGGTCGGGCCGTCCGGCAATGACAAGACATCGCTGGTGCTGTCTGCCGCGAATCGTCCCGGCGCGGTGCACGACCTGTCTGCGCCGCTGGCCAGGCACGGCGTGAGCATGACCAAATTCGAGTCGCGCCCGGCGCGTTCTGGATTGTGGGAATACGTGTTCTACATGGATATCGAGGGGCATCAGAGCGATGCCAAAGTAGCCGCCGCACTTGCCGAACTCAGGAAAGTCGCCGCATTCATTAAAATTTTGGGTTCATACCCGGTTGCCGTGTAGGCGGCTGTTTTGGAGTAAATGCATGGCAATGCCGCAACTGTGTTGGGACATCGGGTTCCTGAAAAATAATCCGACGCTGAAGGACGAAAACTACGGCATCCCTGCCGAGGTGAAACACACCGACTATCCGGTGCGCCTGGTGCGCTACTGGTTCATGTATCACTTCCTGCGCGAAGACGCGGCGCGTAAAGGCGCACTGGACGTGTGCGAAATCGGTGTGGATTCCGGGCAGATGCTCAGCTTCATGCATGCGGCCGCGCAGCATGGCGGAGAGAAAGTGCCGCTGGCGAACTGGGACGCGGTGGATGCGCTGATCCACCGCGATGTTCTCGAACGCGTCGGCTACAACCATTTCTACGAAGTCGACCTGGAGAGCGCCGAATTCAGGCTGGACGAGGGCAAACAGTACGACGCGATGATCCTGCTGCATGTGCTGGAGCACCTGTTCAAGCCGGAACAGCTGATCGCGAAGATCGTTCCGCACCTCAAGCCGGGCGGCATGCTGATCGGCGGTTTTCCGTCCACACCGGATTCCCAGGCGCAGGCGCGCGAAGACAAAATACGCCCCAAGGCGATGAAATACGGGCATGTCAGCGTGTTTTCGCCGCAGCGCGTGCGCGATATGGCGGCGGCGAACGGGCTGGAGGTGGAATTCCTGAGCGGCGCGTTCTTCATGCGCAAGAAGGGATTTTTCCTGGAAAATTACCGGTGGTGGCTGCGCTTCAACCTGTGGTTCGGCGCGCTGTTTCCGGGCTGGCCGGGCGAGACATACTGGATACTGCGCAAGCCGGCTAACGGCTGAGGCGGTCCGCAGATTATATGGATAGAGACAGATCGGCCTAAAAACAGTTGTCCGCAGATTACACAGATTCACGCAGATTATTTGCAAAACGACTACCTGTTTCAGGGTTTTCAATCTGCGCCCATCTGCGTAATCTGCGGACAAAACTTGTTTCTGATTATTAAGAATTGAAGATGAATTATAGCGACTTAGCTCCGCCTTATATCCGCGCCATCGCGCCCTACCAGCCCGGCAAGCCGATCTCCGAGCTGGAGCGCGAACTGGGCATCACTGGCATCGTCAAGCTGGCGTCGAACGAGAACCCGCTGGGTTGCAGCCCGCTGGCTATGGCAGCGATGCAGGAAGCGCTCAAGACCATCGCGCTGTACCCGGATGGCAACGGCTTCGAGTTGAAGGAAGCGCTGTTCAAACGCTACGGTGTCGAACATGCGCGCATCGTGCTGGGCAACGGTTCAAACGACATGCTGGAATTGGCGGCGCGCGCCTTCCTCGCGGTGGGCGACAGGGCGGTGTACTCGGACCATGCTTTCGCCGTGTATCCGCTGGCGACGCAGGCGGTCGGCGCGACTGGCGTCAGCGTGCCCGCCATCGATTACGGCCATGACCTGCAAGCGATGTTGCAAGCCGCAGTGGCGCAACGGGCCAAGCTGGTGTTCATCGCCAACCCGAACAACCCGACCGGCACTTTCCTGAGTGCGGCTGCATTGCTGGGTTTTCTGCGCGCGCTGCCACCGAATATCCTGGTGGTGCTGGACGAGGCCTATAACGAATACCTGCCGGAAGAATGTCGCTACGATTCGGTGGCGTGGCTGAAGGAATTCCCGAACCTGATCGTCTCGCGCACTTTCTCCAAGGCTTACGGCCTGGCCGGGCTGCGCGTGGGTTATGCGTTCGCCCATGTGCAGGTAGCCGACATGATGAACCGCGTGCGCCAGCCGTTCAACGTTAACAGCGTGGCGCAGGCCGCCGCCGTGGCGGCGTTGCAGGATGAAGGCTTCGTGCGCCGCACCAACGAACTGAACCGGCGCGGCATGGAGCAGATCATGCAGGGGTTGGGCAAGCTGGGGCTGGAGTTCATTCCGTCATATGGCAACTTCATCAGCTTTAAAATAGGTAAGCCTGCCCTGAGCGAAGTCGAAGGGGCAATGAAAATGTACCGCCGCCTGCTGGAACTCGGTGTGATCGTGCGGCCTGTCGCCGGCTACAACATGCCGGATTACTTGCGCGTGAGCATAGGTACTGAGAACGAAAACGAGAAATTTTTATCTGTATTGGCACAAGCCTTGGGAGAATCAGCGTGATTATTGTAATGGGGAAAGATGTCACTGACGAGCAGGTCGGCGCAGTGGTCAGGAAGCTTGAAACAGCGGGTTTGAAAGCGAATATTTCACGCGGCATCGAGCGTACCGTGATCGGTGCGATCGGCGACGAACGCCAGCTGACCGAGGAAATGTTCACGCCGCTGCCCGGCGTGGAATCGGCGATGCACATCGTCAAGCAATACAAGATAGTGTCGCGCGAATCGCATCGCGCCAACACCGTGATCGACATCGGCGGCATCCCGCTCGGCGGCAACCAGATCCAGGTGATCGCCGGACCGTGTTCGGTGGAGACGCAGGAGCAGATGGATTTGTCGGCCAAATATACGCATGAGGCGGGCTGCCGTCTGATGCGCGGCGGCGCGTTCAAGCCGCGCACCAGCCCGTATGCTTTTCAGGGCAAGGGCAAAGAGGGTCTGGACATGTTCCGCAAGGCGGCCAGCCCCTACAAGTTGCCCATCGTCACCGAGTTGATGGACGTGCGCCAGATCGATCTATTCATGGAATACGACGTGGACGTGATCCAGATCGGCACGCGCAACATGCAGAATTTCGACCTGCTCAAGGAAGTTGGGCGCATCAACAAGCCGGTGATCCTCAAGCGCGGCATGTCGGCGACCATCTCCGAATGGCTGATGTCGGCGGAATACATCGCGGCGGGCGGCAACCACAACATCATCTTCTGCGAACGCGGCATCCGCACCTTTGAGACCGCCTACCGCAACGTGCTGGACGTGACCGCGATCCCGGTGCTGAAGAAAGAAACCCATCTGCCGGTGATCGTCGATCCCTCGCATGCCGGCGGCAAGGCGTGGATGGTTCCGGCGCTGTCGCAGGCCGCGATTGCCGCAGGCGCGGACGGGCTGCTGATCGAGATGCACCCGAATCCCTGCGAAGCATGGTGCGATGCGGATCAGGCCTTGACCCCGCAGGAATTGAAGGATCTGATGGTCAAGCTGGGTGCGATCGCCGGTGCGATAGGACGCACGCTGTAGGGGCGTATGGCAACGCCCTTGGTGGCATATCGGAAAAAGGGCGTATGCCAACGCCCCTACGATCAACCGATGAAATAAAGCAAGGTGGCAAGTTGTGACAACACCGCAATTCAAAAAAGTCATCGTCTTCGGTGTCGGCCTGATCGGCGGCTCGTTCGCGCTGGCATTGCGCAAGGCGAATGCCGTCGGCGAGGTGGTCGGCTTCGGGCGCAGCGAATCAACGCTGCAACAAGCCCGGCAGCTCGGCATCATCGATCGCATCGGGCAGGATGCGGCGGCTGAAGCCGCCGATGCGGATTTAATATTGCTGGCAACGCCGGTCGGACAGATGGCGGAACTGATGGCGCGCATCGCGCCGCATCTCGGCGCGCACACCCTGATTACCGATGGCGGCAGCACCAAGAGCGACGTGGTGCGCGCGGTTTATGCGCAGCTGGGCGGCAAGGCGGCGCAATTCGTACCCGCGCACCCGATTGCCGGGGCCGAGTTGAGCGGCGCGGCGGCGGCGCGTGCCGACTTGTATGTCGGCAAGAAAGTGGTGTTGACGCCGCTGCCGGAAAATACCCCGGAAGCCGTGGCGCGCGTGCAGGCCGCATGGCAAGCGTGCGGTGCGAACATTCATCGGCTGACCCATGCCGAACACGACGCAGTGTTCGCGGCGGTGAGTCATTTACCTCATTTATTATCGTTCGCGCTGGTGCATGACCTGGCGCAGCGCGATAACCGCGACCTGCTGCTGTCCTTCGCCGCGAGCGGTTTCCGCGATTTCACCCGCATCGCCGCCAGCTCGCCGGAAATGTGGCGCGACATCTGCCTGGCGAACCGCGAGGCGCTGCTACAGGAATTGCAACTCTATATCGCAGAGCTGACCCAGATGAGCGCGGCATTGGCGGCTGGCGATGCGGCACGGCTCGAACAGACTTTCCGCACCGCGCGCGAATTGCGCGCCGGCTGGACAGAACAATAAAAAGCAATGAACCCTATCTCAACCAAACAGGTTTGGTGGCTGCTCATCACGGTCGCGCTGATATGGTTCGCCAACCTCGAATACCGCACGCTGATCAAGCCGGACGAGGGGCGCTATGCCGAAATTCCGCGCGAGATGGTGGTGAGCGGCGACTGGGTGACGCCGCGCCTGAACGAACTCAAATATTTCGAGAAACCGCCGCTGCAATACTGGGCGACCGCCACCGCCTATACCCTGTTCGGCGAACACCAATGGACATCGCGCCTGTGGGCCGGGCTGACCGGTTTTGCCGGCATCCTGCTGGTGTGGTTTGCCGGGCTGCGCCTGTTCGGGCGCGAGGCGGCGGGCTATGCCGCGCTGCTGCTGTCCAGCAGCCTGTTGTATGTGCTGATGGCGCACATCAACACGCTGGACATGGGCGTGACGTTCTTTCTCACCTTGGGCATCGTCGGATTATTGCTCGGCCAGGCGCAGGCGGACAGAAAAAAACAGCGCAACTGGATGCTGGTTGCCTGGGCGGGCCTGGCCCTGGCGGTGTTGAGCAAGGGGCTGATGGGGCTGGTGTTGCCGGGCGCCGCGCTGTTCATCTATTGCGTCGTGCAGCGCGACTTCGGCGTGCTGAAGCGCATGCACTGGCTGCCCGGCCTGGCGGTATTTTTTGCCATCACCGTGCCGTGGTTCGTGCTGGTGATGAAAGCCAACCCGGAATTTTTCGAGCGCTTCTTCATCTACGAGCATTACACGCGCTTCACCACCAAGACGCACGGGCGCTACCAGCCCTGGTATTACTTCATTCCGATCCTGCTGGCCGGGGCGCTGCCGTGGACGGTGCTGATGTTCGACAGCATGTTCCGTTGCGTTGTTGGAGGAGGACGTGGTCGCGGCCTGCCGGACAAAATGTTCAACACCCAGCGCTTCCTGCTGATCTGGGCAGTGTTCATCTACGCGTTCTTCTCCGTTTCAGGCTCCAAGCTGCCGTCCTATCTGCTGCCGATGTTCCCCGCACTGGCGTTGTTGATGGGCAAGCGCATCGCCGAAATGCGCGGGCGCGTGCTGCTCTGGCAGGTCGCGCCGGCTATCCCGGTCGCTTTGCTGCTGCTGGGGCTGGCGCTGAACGTGGGCAAGTTCGCCGACACGCCGAACCAGATGGAACTGTATCCGCATTACGGCCCGTGGCTGGTTGTTGCCGCGCTGGCTTCGCTGGCCGGTTTGCTGGCGGGGATGCTGCTGCTGTGGCGCGAAAAGAAACCCGTTGCGGTGGTGGTGCTGGCGCTGAGCGCCTTGCTGTCCGCGCAAATCGCCCTGTCCGGCTATGAAACCGTGGCGCGCGAGCGTTCCGCCAAACATATCGCCGAGGCGATCCGCGCGGAGGTCAAAGCAAATGTGCCGTTCTACTCGGTGCTGACCTACGAACAGACGCTGCCGTTTTATCTCAAGCGCACCTTCACGCTGGTGCAGTATCAGGATGAAATGGCCTATGGCATCCAGCAGGAGCCGCAGCGCTGGGTTCCCACCGTCGAGGAGTTTGCCAGGGTCTGGGCAGTACAGCCCGAGGCATTGGCGATCATGCCGGTGTATGCTTACGCACAGTTGCAACAACTGGGGGTGGCGATGAAGATTATTTTTAAAGATACCCAACATATTGTGGTGAAGAAACCATGAGCCTGGTCAGCTTCACCCTGATTTTCATCGGCGTGATGCTCAACGCCGCCGCGCAGATCCTGATGAAGACCGGCACCAATGCGGTCGGCTATTTTGAGTTCAGTGTCGAAAATATGCTGCCGATCGGCTTGAAACTGGCGACCGAATGGCACATCGCCGCCGCGCTGTTCTGTTATGCGCTCAGCGTGGTGGTCTGGATACTCGCGCTGTCGCGTGTGCCCGTCAGCATTGCTTTTCCGATGTTGTCGATGGCCTATGTGGTGAATGCGGTGGCGGCCTGGTATCTGCTTGGCGAGCCATTCAACCCGACCAAGCTGGTCGGCATGGGCGTGATCATTCTCGGCGTGGTCATTATTTCGCGGGCCTAAATATTTGAACCACGAAGGACACGAAGACCACGAAGAAAAACTGGATTATTCCTCCAAGGATCGATCCCATGTGTGATCGTCGATGCGTGTAACTTGGAATCCTTCGTGATCTTCGTGCCTTCGTGGTGAAATGCTTTTTTCAGGATAAATTCAAATGAGCGATTTTCTTCCTTTCTCCCGCCCGACCATAGACGAAGCGACCATCGCTTCGGTAGCCGAGGTGCTGCGTTCCGGCTGGATCACCAGCGGCCCGAAGGTGCAGGAATTCGAGGCCAGGCTGTCCGAGTATTTCGGCGGGCGTCCGGTGCGCACCTTCAACTCCGGCACCTGCACCATGGAAATCGCGCTGCGCATCGCGGGCATCGGGCCGGGAGACGAAGTCATCACCACACCGATCTCGTGGGTCGCGACCGCGAACGTGATCCTCGAAGTCGGCGCGACGCCGGTATTCGCCGACGTCGACCCGGTCACGCGCAACATCGACCTGGACAAGGTCGAGGCGGCGATCACGCCGAAGACCCGCGCAATCATTCCGGTGTATCTGGCGGGCAAGCCGGTGGATATGGACCGGCTGTACGCGCTAGCCAACAAACACAAGCTGCGCGTGATCGAGGATGCCGCGCAGGCCATCGGTTCGAGCTGGCAGGGCAAGCCCATTGGTTCGTTCGGCGACTTCGTCTCGTTCAGCTTCCAAGCCAACAAAAACATCACCACCTCCGAAGGCGGCTGCCTGGTGCTGAACAACGAGGACGAGGCGAAGCTCGCGGAAAAGTACCGCCTGCAAGGTGTGACCCGCTCCGGCGTTGATGGCATCGACGTGGACGTGCTGGGCGGCAAGTACAACATGACCGATGTCGCCGCCGCGATCGGCCTCGGCCAATTCGCGCAACTGGATGCCATCACCGCGCAGCGGCGCAAACTGGCGAAACATTATTTCGCGACGCTCGGCAGGGATTTCGAGGCACAGACCGGCGCGCAATTGCCGCCGGCGGATTTCGAGTCTACCAACTGGCACCTGTTCCAGATCGTGCTGCCGGAGCGCATCACCCGCGCCGAGTTCATGGAAAAGATGAAAGCGCACAACATCGGCGTCGGCTATCACTACGCGCCTATCCACCTGTTCAAGCTGTATCGCGCACTGGGCTTCAAGGAAGGCATGTTCCCGGTCGCCGAGCGCGTCGGCAAACAAATTGTCTCGCTGCCGATGTTCTATGCGATGAACGAGGCGGATGTCGAGCGCACCTGTGCGGCGATGTGCGAGGTGCTGACTTAATCGCCTAATATGCGTTAGCGATTACCAGAGGATATCTTGTGGAATACATACCGGTACTCTTGGCTTTTGCATCAGGCATTAGCGCAATAATTATTGGAAGCGCGTGGGATACGTGGGACAAGACACAGGTGGGGATAAAAAAGCTCACGATACCCGGGCGATGCGCTCTCGCTCTTATTGTCTTTTCATTGATTTACTCTGCTGTTTCGACGTATCAACAGCGTGAACAAAAGCAAATTGAAGAACTCGAGAAGAGAAAGCTTGGAAAAATTGTTGCCGTTGAAATTAGTAGAAGTCTTGAAAGTTTGTTGTCGCCATTTAGGGCGCTCTACACAGAAAATAGAAGCGGTAACTACATGTCCGAAAAAGGGATCACTATTGACATGATGCTCGATGACGGCATACTTAAAGCCGCACAAGACACATGCCTCGAGCTTCGCCCCAAAACTTTCTATTCATTCCCGGACAGCGGGACGTGGAATGATATATTCCACCGCGATATCACATTAGGTATAACTCGTATTGACCAATTGGTTGATTGATATGGAATGAAAATGAATGCAGATATTCTTGATGCACTTCATGATCTTCAGATTAATGGCTATTTCAGTGGCTATGCAAGGCCACGTCTAGTTAGAAATAGTAATGCTGAAAAGAGCAGGAGTGCTTTGCCTCCATGTGTAATTGGTCAAGCCATTGGCTCACATAAACAGTACCTCACCATGCTGAAGAGGATTGAGTCACTTAATCAAGCTGAAGCACTTATCCACTAATTCATCGATTTGATCTTTCCAATATTTCATTGCTGGGTATTGCTTTGCTTCACCCAACCTACAACTAATTCCAGCTAGCGTAGCCTGGATGGAGCGTAGCGGAATCCGGGTTTTTTATGCGTGATATATCCCCGGATTCCGTTGCACTTCATCCGGGCTACACTGCTACCAATCTGTGCGCACGGCATAATTTCGAAATCGTGCGCACAGCGCACGCTACATTGATGTTTTGCCGTATAGGCTAATTCCCGATTTCGCTAACCACGCCCCATGCGGTAAAATGCCGCCCTATGAGCACACCCCAACTTTCAGTCGTCATTCCCGTCTATAACGAAGAGCAGGGCTTGCAGAGCCTGTTCGACCGGTTGTACCCGGCGCTGGACAAGCTCGGCATCGTGTATGAGGTTTTGTTCATCAACGACGGCAGCCGCGACCGGTCCGCCGCGATATTGCGCGAGCAGTTCCAGAAGCGTCCCGACGTGACGCGGGTGGTTCTGTTTAACGGCAACTTCGGCCAGCATATGGCGATCATGGCGGGGTTCGAGCATTCGCGCGGGCAGCGCGTGGTGACGCTGGATGCCGACCTGCAGAACCCGCCGGAAGACACCGGCCTGCTGCTCGCTAAGATGGACGAAGGCCACGATTACGTCGGCTCGATCCGCCGCCAGCGCAGCGACAGCTGGTGGCGGCATGTCGCATCGAAGGCGATGAACGGGCTGCGCGAACGCATCACGCGCATCAAGATGACCGACCAGGGCTGCATGTTCCGCGCTTACGACCGCCACATCATCGATGCGGTCAACAGCTGCAAGGAGGTGAACACCTTCATCCCGGCGCTGGCCTACAGCTTCGCGCGCAATCCCGCCGAGGTGGTCGTGGGGCACGAGGAACGCGCGGCGGGCGAATCCAAGTATTCGCTGTACAGCCTGATCCGCCTGAATTTCGACCTGATGACCGGCTTCTCGCTGGTGCCGTTGCAGATGTTTTCCATGCTGGGGATGCTGATCTCGGTGTTCTCCGGCCTGTTCTTTGTATTCCTCGTGGTGCGCCGTCTGGTGGTCGGCCCGGAAGCAGAGGGCCTGTTCACGCTGTTCGCGTTGATGTTCTTCCTGATCGGTATCGCGCTGTTCGGCATCGGTCTGCTCGGTGAATACATCGGTCGCATCTACCAGCAGGTGCGCCATCGGCCGCGCTATCTGGTCGAGGCGGTGCTGGAAGAGCCGGTGAAGGGCAAAGGGAAGCGGATGAAGGGTTCGCAGGCTGATGCCGTCGCGGGAGAGATCGATCCGTTTGTCGTCGCAGCGGAACCCAAGAAGAAAAAAGCCAAGCCGGTTGATGATGCGGCGCATCCTTCGTTGTTTTCGGATGCGCAGGAATGAGCCGGGCGGTTGTCTTCGCGTATCACAACGTCGGCGTGCGCTGCCTGTCGGTACTGCTCGCGCACGGCGTGGAGGTCGCGCTGGTCGTCACGCACCGCGACAACCCGAAAGAAACCATCTGGTTCGACAGTGTGGCGGAACTGGCGGAGTTGCATGGCATTCCGGTGATCACGCCGGACAACCCGAATACGCCGGAAGTGGTGGAACAGATCCGCGCGTTGCAGCCGGATTTCTTTTTTTCGTTCTATTACCGCGAGATGCTCAAGCGCGAGTTGCTGGAAATCCCGAAGCGCGGCGCGCTGAACATGCACGGCTCGCTGCTGCCGAAATACCGCGGCCGCGTGCCGGTGAACTGGGCGATAATCCACGGTGAGACCGAGACCGGCGCGACGCTGCATTACATGACCGAGAAGCCGGACAACGGCGATATCGTGGCGCAGCAGGCGGTGCCGATCCTGCCCGACGACACCGCGCTGCAAGTGTTCCAGAAGGTGACAGTAGCCGCGGAAATCGCGCTGAATGGCGTGCTGCCCGCGTTGCTGGCAGGCAAGGCGCAGGCGGTGAAACAGGACTTGAGCAAGGGCGCCTATTTCGGCGGGCGCAAGGCGGAAGACGGTATCATCGACTGGTCGCAGCCGGCGCAGGCCATCCACAACCTGGTGCGCGCCGTGGCTCCGCCGTATCCGGGCGCGACCACGCAACTGCTGGGCAAGCCGATGCGCATTCTGCAAACCTTGGACACCGGATGCACGGTCACCGATGAGAAGCCCGCGTTCTACGTCAAGGAAGGCAAGGCCTATGCGGTCTGCGGGCAAGGCGTGCTGCGCGTGGTGCGCTTCGAGCTGGATGGTATCGAGATGAGCGCGGCGGAGTTCGCCGCGCAGCATGGCACGACAAAATTTGAATTTAATTGTTAAGGAAATGGTAATGAAAAAAGTATTGATCCTCGGCGTGAACGGCTTCATCGGCCACCACTTGTCCAACCGCATCCTCGCCACCACTGACTGGGAAGTGTACGGCATGGACATGAATTCCGAACGCATCACCGACCTGCTCGGGCACGAGCGTTTTCATTTCTTCGAGGGTGACATCACCATCAACAAGGAATGGGTCGAGTACCACGTCAAGAAGTGCGATGTGATCCTGCCGCTGGTGGCGATCGCCACGCCGGCCACCTACGTCAAGCAGCCGCTGCGCGTGTTCGAACTGGACTTCGAGGCCAATTTGCCGATCGTGCGCGCAGCGGTGAAATACGGCAAGCATCTGGTGTTCCCGTCCACTTCCGAAGTGTACGGCATGTGCCATGACGGCGAATTCGATCCGGAAGAATCCGAACTGATCTGCGGCCCGATCAACATGCCGCGCTGGATCTACTCCTGCTCCAAGCAACTGATGGACCGCGTGATCTGGGGTTATGGCATGCAGGACAACCTGAACTTCACGCTGTTCCGCCCGTTCAACTGGATCGGCGCCGGACTGGATTCCATCCATACGCCCAAGGAAGGCAGCTCGCGCGTGGTGACGCAATTCCTCGGACACATCGTGCGCGGCGAGAACATTAGCCTGGTGGATGGCGGGCATCAGAAGCGCGCGTTTACTTATGTCGACGATGGTATCGCCGCATTGATGAAAATCATCGCCAACAAGGACGGCATCGCCACCGGCAAGATCTACAACATCGGCAACCCGGCTAATAATTTTGCGATTCGCGACCTCGCCGACATGATGCTCAAACTGGCCAAGGAATATCCGGAATACAGCGAGCTGGCGCAGAAGGTGAAAATCATCGAGACGACTTCTGCGGCATATTACGGCAAGGGCTATCAGGACGTGCAGAACCGCGTGCCGAAGATCACCAACACCTGCGAGGAACTGGACTGGAAGCCGACCGTCAACATGGCCGACACGTTGCGCAACATATTCGATGCGTATCGCGGCCAGGTGGCGGAAGCGCGCGGTCTGGTGGATTGATTCGTAGGGGCGCGATTCATCGCGCCCTTTTTTGATACGGAGATAAATCCGGGCGCGATGAATCGCGCCCCTACGTCTCAATCCAGAATCCTCAATCCTATGAAACATCTCGCCCTCAAAATCGACGTAGACACCTATCGCGGCACGCGCGAAGGCGTGCCGCGTCTGGTTGAAACCCTGCAACGCCACAACGCACAGGCCACTTTCTTCTTCTCGCTCGGCCCGGATCACACCGGACGCGCGATCAAACGCGTGTTCCGCCCCGGTTTTCTCGGCAAGGTGTCGCGCACCTCGGTGGTGGAGCACTACGGCATCAAGACCCTGCTGTATGGCACGCTGTTGCCCGCGCCGGATATCGGCAGGAAATGCGCGGGGATCATGCGCGGCGTGCGCGACGCAGGCTTCGAGGTCGGCATCCATTGCCACGACCATATCCGCTGGCAGGATTATGTGGCGAACAAAGATGAAGCGTGGACGCGGCGCGAGCTGCAACGCGCGGTGGAACGCTACACGGAGATTTTCGGCGAAGCGCCTCATGCCCACGCCGCCGCTGGCTGGCAGACGAACCGCCACGCACTGCGCCTGACGCAGCGCATGGGGTTTGACTACAGCTCGGATACGCGCGGCACGCATCCCTTCATTCCGACCTGGCAAGCCGAGATCATCGCCTGCCCGCAACTGCCCACCACCCTGCCGACGCTGGATGAATTGATGAACCGCGATGGCATCACGCTGGACAACATCGCGCAACACATCCTGCAACTCACCGAAAAACCGCCCGCCACCGGCCATGTGTTTACCCTGCACGCCGAACTGGAAGGCGGCAAGTGGATGCCGGTATTCGAGCAATTGCTGCAAGGCTGGCAGGCGCAGGGCTACGAGCTTGTATCGTTGCAGCAATACCTGCAAGGGCTGGATGCCGGCGCCTTGCCGCGCCGTGAGGTGGTGATGCGCGAGGTGGAAGGGCGGGTCGGCAAGCTGGCGGTTGCGGACGAGGCGTTGTAGGAGCACGCCATGCGTGCGATGGCTCTTTTCATTCGCGGGCATGGCCCGCTCCTACACAGTCATCAGCACAACCCTGAAAATTGCTAGTATATTGGCGGGCAAAATACGCGGGAGGTTATATGTCGGAAACCGGGGGGCTGGAGCACTGGGTAGCGGTACTCACACGCGCGGACTTGCCTGTCCTGAAACAGACCGCACGCGATCTGGCCGCACTGCGCGAGGACGACAAAAGACTGAATACATACTCCGTCGCCGAGATCATCGCGCGCGATCCCATCATGACCGTCAAGCTGTTGCGCTATCTCCAGCAACACAAGCACAAAAAACAAACAGCCGAAGTCGTCCAGGTGGAACAGGCCTTGCTGATGCTCGGCATTGAAGCAGTTTTCAACAAAGTGCCGCCTGCCCCACTGGTAGAAGAAACACTGAAATCGCATATTGCGGCGCTTCCTCCCATGCTGCGTGTGGTGCATCGTTCGCAGCGCGCCTCGGAATACGCCAAGGACTGGGCGGTGCTGTTGCGCGACCTGCATTATGAGGAAGTGCGCGTTGCCGCGTTGTTGCACGATATTGCCGAAATCCTGATGTGGTGTTTTGCGCCGGAGCCGATGCTGGAAATTCGCGACATTCAGCACAAGGACAAAACGCTACGCAGCCGCGATGCCCAGCAGCAGGTACTGGGATTCATGCTGTCCGATCTGCAAAGGGAATTGGTGGCGCAATGGGGCTTGCCGCAATTACTGTTGACCCTGATGAATGATTCCTGTTCGAAGCTGCCGCGCGTGCGCAATGTGGAACTGGCGGTCAACCTGGCGCGCCATACCGCCAACGGCTGGGACGATGCCGCATTGCCGGATGATTACAAGGAGATCGCCGAGTTGCTGCGCATGCCGGCGGAGCAGGTCATGCTCATGCTGGAAGAGGATGAAGGCATCGTGTGCGATCTCAGCAAGCCGCATTGAAATAATAAAGGCAGGCGCGTGCACTGTAGTTGCCTTGATGACATCGAAGTCCGGACACTTGAAGGCTTTCCACTCGGTGACGGCTGCATTTGCCTTGCCAGACCCCGTTTAGTCCTTGCCAAACAAATCACGGCTGTAAACCTTGTCCGCCACGTCCAGGATGTCGTCAGTAATGCGGTTGGCAACGATGATGTCGGACTCTTTTTTGAATTGAGCCAGGTCATTCACCACTCTGGAGCGGAAAAACTCCGGTTCCTTAAGCGCGGGTTCATAAACAATGACCTCGATCCCCTTGGCTTTGATGCGCTTCATGATGCCCTGAATGCTGGATGAGCGGAAGTTGTCCGACCCGCTCTTCATGACCAGGCGGTGAATGCCGACTATCCTCGGGTTGCGCTTGGCAATGCTTTCCGCAATGAAATCCTTGCGCGTGGTGTTGGACTCGACGATGGCGTGGATCAGGTTTTGCGGGACATCCTGATAGTTGGCGAGCAGTTGTTTCGTGTCTTTGGGCAGGCAATAGCCGCCGTAACCAAACGAGGGGTTGTTGTAGTGATCCCCGATGCGCGGATCGAGGCTTACCCCCTGGATGATCTGTTTCGTATCGAGCCCATGGGTGGCCGCATAAGTGTCGAGCTCGTTGAAAAAGGCCACGCGCATCGCAAGGTAGGTGTTGGCGAAAAGTTTAACCGCCTCGGCCTCGGTCGGGTCGGTAAACAGGGTGGGGATGCCTTGCTTGATCGCGCCTTGTTTGAGGAGATTGGCAAAGGTCTCGGCGCGTGCGGAGCGTTCGCCGACGACGATACGCGAGGGGTGCAGGTTGTCATACAGCGCACGGCCTTCGCGCAAAAACTCCGGCGAGAAAATCAGATTGCCGCAATTGAATTTGGCTCGGGTTTTGACGGTGTATCCCACGGGAATGGTGGATTTGATGACCATCACTGCCTGCGGGTTGATGCTCAGGACATCCTGAATGACCGACTCGATCGAGCGGGTGTTGAAGTAGTTGGTTTCCGGGTCATAGTCTGTCGGGGTCGCGATGATGACATAGTCCGCCCCGGTGTAGGCTTCGCGCTTGTCCAGGGTGGCCCTGAAGTTGAGCGTCTTGTGCCTCAGGTAATCCTCGATCTCGGCATCTTCAATGGGCGACTGCTTGCGGTTGAGCATCTCGACCTTTTCGGGAACGATGTCGATCGCAACCACTTCATTGTGCTGGGCAAGCAGGACGGCGTTGGAGAGGCCTACGTAACCGGTACCGGCAATGGCAATTTTCATGGATTAAGCTTTAGCGTGCTATAAAAATTAAGGTGCGCATTATGCCGCAGAATGAATGGCGGCGTCAGCCGCCTACATGCTGGTCAGTGCCCGCTCGATTTTCGCATCGGCCTCGCGCGCCAGTTCCGTGAGTCCGGCGTCGCCGAGTATCTGCATCATCGCGGTCGGCTTGGCGAGTTCCACCGAAATCCTTCCCGGCGCGATTTCGCGGATCACCGCGTTGCACGGCAGCAGGCTCGCCACATCGCTGTTTGCGGTGTAGGCCTCGTATGCCAGCATCGGGTTGCATGCGCCGAGAATCACCGTGGGGATGATCTCCTTGCCGGTCTTTTCCTTGATCTTGCTGTGCATGTCGATGCGCGTGAGGATGCCGAAGCCCTCGGCGCCCAGCGCCTTGGTGATGCGCTCGATGGCATGGTCGATGGTGTCGGCGATTTCGCGTTTGAAATTGATGGTGGTCATGGTTGTTCTCCTCGCGTTGGTTGAAATGAGCAAGTTCGATGGCAAGAATGCCGAAGAATTTGGTATGGGTATTAGAGTATTAGCGAATGCTAACACAGCGATTCACCGAATAATAGCGGCGTTGTTTAAATGTTTCCGGTGAGAGCGTCGAGCACCGTTTGCGTCAGGTTGGGCGCGAGGCAATCCAGTTCGATGTTGTCCGGCATGGAGCGCAGCCAAGTGAGCTGGCGCTTGGCGAGCTGGCGCGTGGCGGCGATGCCGGTTTCCAGCAGTTGCGCCTCGTCGATTTCTCCCTCGATGAACTGCCAGGCTTGGCGGTAGCCGACACAGCGCATTGAGGGCAGGTCGGGGTGCAGCGGATATTTTGAGCGCAGCGCGCGCAGTTCTTCCACCAGGCCTTGCGCCAGCATCTGCTTGAAGCGCGTCGCGATGCGGGCGTGGAGTTGGGCGCGGTCGGAGGGAATCAGGGCAATGGGGAGGATGCGGTAGGGCAACTCATGCCGCGTTTGTTGCCTGAGTAATACTGACATCGGTGAACCGGTGAGGCGGAAGATTTCCATGGCGCGCTGCACGCGTTGCGTGTCGTTTGGCGCGAGGCGCGCGGCGGTTTCCGCATCGACCAGGGCGAGCTGCCGGTGCAAATGCTGGATGCCGTGCTGCGCAATCTCGGCGTCGAGTTCGGCGCGCACTTCGGGGTCGGCCTGCGGCAGGGCGCTTAAGCCTTCGCGCAGAGCCTTGAAGTACAGCATGGTGCCGCCGACCAGCAGCGGAATTCTCCCTCTCGCGGCGATGTCCGCCATCAGGCGCAGCGCGTCATGGCGGAACGCGGCGGCGGAATAGGCTTCGGTCGGGTTGATGATGTCGATCAGGTGGTGCGGCGCGCGCGCGAGGGTGGAGGCATCCGGCTTGGCGGTGCCGATGTCCATGTCGCGGTACACCAGCGCCGAATCCACGCTGATGAGCTCCACCGGCAGGCGCTGCGCCAGTTCCACCGCGACGCCGGTCTTGCCGCTGGCGGTGGGACCCATCAGGAAGATTGCGGGGGGTAGTGTATTCATCGCGGAGAGAATTTAGACACGGATGGGCACGGATAAACACTGGTAAAAACAAAGCACGTAGCATGTAGGGTGCAATAAGCGTAGCGCATTGCACCGGATGTTTTCATTCGGCGCAATGCCCGTTGGTTATTGCGCCCTACGCCATAGCTGCGGTTCATTTGCCGCGCATGAACATCTTGTCCAGCTCGCCAAGCGAAAGCTGGAACCACGTCGGGCGGCCGTGGTTGCACTGGTTGGCGCGTTCGGTCTGTTCCATCTCGCGCAGCAGCGCGTTCATCTCGGTGATGCTCAGGATGCGATTGGCGCGCACCGCGCCGTGGCAGGCCATCGTCGCTAGCAGTTCGTTGCGCCGTTCGGTGAGCGCGCGCGATGCGCCGAACTCGCGCAATTCGCGCAGTACCTCCTGCGCCACTGTTTCGGCCTCGGCCTGTTTGAGCAGCGCCGGCATGGCGCGCACCACGAGCCGGGTGGGCGACAGCGGGGCGATGTCGAAGCCGAGCATTTTGAGCGCACCCTGTTCCGCTTCCACCGTCGCGACATCCAGCAGCTCGGCATAGAAACTCACCGGGATCAGCAGCGGCTGCGTGGCGATCTGCTTCTCGTCGAGCGCAGCCTTGAGGCGTTCGTACACGATGCGCTCGTGTGCGGCGTGCATGTCTACGACGATCAGGCCTTGTGCGTTCTGCGCGAGGATGTAGATGCCGGAAAGTTGGGCGAGGGCGAAGCCGAGGGGAGGAACTGGTGAGTGGTGAGGGGGCGCGGTTTCCCCACTTCCTACTTCCCACTTTCCACTCCCCAATTGCATTTCCCACAGCCGATATGCGGCTTCTCGTTCTGCAACTCCAAGGCACATATTTTGTTGCTGGAAGTGAGGGGTGCCGTCATTCCGGCGCAGGCCGGAAAACGAGCCCTCCGGGGCGAGTTTCGAGGTACGGTCATCCAGTTGATTAAAAGCGCTGGATTCCGGCCTGCGCCGGAATGACGAACTGGTTTCGGAGGTTTCATTCGCTGCGGCTCCCGCAATTGGCGAACTCAGTGCCTGTTGCAGCGTATGGAAGATGAACTGATGGATGCCCTGGCTCTCGCGGAAGCGCACCTCGCTCTTGGCCGGGTGCACATTCACGTCCACCTGTTCCGGCGGCAGGTCGAGGAACAGCACGAAGGCCGGGTGGCGCTGGTGGTGCAGGATGTCCTGATACGCCTGGCGCAGCGCGTGGCTCGCGACCTTGTCGCGCACGAAGCGGCCGTTGACGAAGAAGTATTGCGCGTCGCGCGAGCTGCGCGAATAGGCGGGCAGCGCGGCCAGTCCTTGCAGCGACAGATCCGCCGCATGGCGTTCCACCGTCACCGCGGCATGGCCGAACTCCTCGCCGAGGATCGCGGCGATGCGCGCGGCAGGCGGTTGCGCGGGCAGTTGCCAGACGGTCTTGCCGTTGTGTTGCAGCGAAAAAGCGACATCGGGGCGCGACAAGGCGATGCGCTTGAATGTTTCTTCGCAGTGGGCGAATTCGGTGGTTTCGGATTTCAGAAACTTGCGCCGTGCCGGCGTGTTGAAATACAGCTCGCGCAGTTCGATGCTGGTGCCTGGCGCATGGCTGGCGGGAGCGGGTTCGCCGAGTTGCCCGTCCTGAGCTTCCACTTTCCAGCCGTGCTCATCTTGAGCGGTTCGGCTGGTCAGGGCGAGTTGCGCCACCGCCGCCATGCTCGCCAATGCTTCGCCGCGGAAGCCCATGCTGGCAACCTTCTGCAAGTCATCCAGTGACGCGATCTTGCTGGTGGCGTGGCGCATCAGCGCCAGCGGCAATTCATCTTTGGCGATGCCCTTGCCGTTGTCGCGCACGCGCAGCAGCTTGATACCGCCGCCCTCCAGTTGCACCGTGATGTCGGCCGCACCCGCATCCAGGCTGTTCTCCAGCAGTTCCTTGAGCGCCGAGGCAGGGCGCTCGATCACCTCGCCGGCGGCGATTTGATTGATGAGCAGGTCGGGCAACAGGTGGATGGCGGGCATATCGGCAAACAGGCATGATGGCAATTCGCCGCAGATTATAGCGGATGGGCCGATCCGGCATCTGTCGGGTTATAATCGTCGCCGCAAAAATAATTCATCAACGGACGATTACCGGCAAACGCCGAATGTGCTAAAGGCAAAACGAAATGACAACAGAACAGAGCAGCAAAACCTATGAAGTCGGTTTCTCGACAGACAAGATGCAGCACATTTTTTATATAAGCTGCGCGGACGACAGTGATGCCAAATCATTCGCACATGCGGTCTTCCATTATTACGATATACCGGAAGACTGGGGCATAAAAGGTTTCATTACGAAGATTGCCGAAATTAAACCCAGTAATTGCATACCGGATTTCCTGCATATCGGCTTGCAGGACAAAAAAGAATTGGCGATGCCGGAAGAAAATGAAGAATCGCACCGGGCAGTCGGGAAAATAATCAAACAGGTCATAGAGGACGGATGCGTGCCGATGGCTATCTATGACGAAGAAAATAAAACCATGACCGTCTATGCGACTCAGAAAATGGAAATTTCTCCGCAAACCGGCGCGGCCAGCGTGGTTCTGAATTTCAGCAATGCTGGCGGCATTCCGGTCAAAAAGAAACAAGCCTGAAAACGGCTAGTTGTTTCATCAATCGCCCCTAATGGCGCGGTGCATGTGTCCAGTAGCGGCGGTGCGTCTTGCGGTAGCGTTCCACCTGCAATCCTTGCGCGTTCATCTCGACCAGGATCGCGCCGTCTTCATCCGAGCGCAGCAGTTCCGCGCCGCTGTCGGCGTAGCGTTGCAGCACTTCCTCCCTCGGATGGCCGAAGCGGTTGCGGTTGCCGGCGGTGAATACCGCATAATCCGGCAGCGTGGCTGCGACAAATTCGAAGCTCGATGAACTCTTGCTGCCGTGATGCGGCGCGACCAGCAGGCTGGTGTACAGCCTGTCGGCATGTTCCCGGATCAGGCGCGTTTCGGAAGCCTTCTCGATGTCTCCCGCCAGCAATACGCTGTGTTCGCCGATGCCGATGCCGATGCGCAGCACGCAACTCTGGTCGTTGTCGTGCGGTTTCTTCGCGCTGTCGTTGCTGCTTGCGGGGTGCAGCATTTCGAACTGCACCCCGTCCCAGTTCCAGCTTGCGCCATCCCGGCAGCGCCGCGTATGGTTGGCTGATTGCAGCAGCGCGTGCGTGGCGGGCAGCGAAGACGAGACCCAGCCGACCGGCATGGCCTGCATGATCGAAGCGGTGCCGCCGGTGTGATCGGCGTCGTCGTGGCTGAGAATCAAACCGTCCAGTTCGGCGATGCCGAGCGCGCGCAGCGTGGGGATCAGGATGCGGTTGCCGCTGTCGGCCTCGCCGGAAAAATCCGGGCCGGTGTCATAGAGCAGCGCATGCTGCCGGGTCTGCGCGGCGACTGACAGACCTTGCCCGACATCGAAAACGATCAGGCGTAGCGCGCCTTGCGCGGGCGGTTCGGGTGTATTCAGAAACATCGGCAGCAGCAACAGAAAGCCCAGCCAGCGTGCCGGAAAGCCGCGCGGCAGCAGGATCCACAATGCGCCCAGCATCGCAACGGCGATGCTCCATGCGGGCGGTGCATGTTGTGTCCACACCGCTTGCGGCAAGGCGTTTAGCCATTCGAGAAAATGCATCACGCCGTCCATGACGATATGCGCCAGCCACAGCGGTGTTTCCCCATAACTGAAACTGGGCGGCAATGCCGCACCGAGCAGCGCGAGCGGCACGACGACTAAACTCACCAGCGGAATGGCGATGGCGTTGGCGAGCGGCGAGACCAGCGAGGCTTGCTGGAACAGGCCGAGCAGCAGCGGCGTCAGTCCTATGGCCATTGCCCATTGCACGCTGGCGTATTCCGCCAGCCAATGATTGGAGCCGATGCGATGCGCCGTCACATACAGGATGAGCACCACCGCGCCGAACGACAGCCAGAAACCCGCCGACATCACTGCCCACGGATCGGGGATCAGCACGCCGAGCAGCGCGATGCTGACGATCTGCCCGAGCGAAAAATTGCGGTTCAGCCACAGCGCGGCACCGACCGCGCCGACCATGTACACGGTGCGTTGTGCGGGCACGGCGAAGCCGGACAACAGCGCGTAGCCAAGTGCCGCCAACAACGCGGCCAGCGCGGCTGCCTTGCGTGCCGGTAAGCGCAGTGTCAGGCGTGTACTGCGCCGCCACAGCCAATAAACGGCGGCAAAGGCGAGGCTGGCGAGCATGGTGATATGCAGGCCGGAAATACTCATCAGATGATTTACGCCGGTGCGCGTAAATATCTGCCATTGCGGCGGCGAGATGCTGTTCTGGTCGCCGATCGCCAGCGCGCTTAATACCCCGGCGTAAGGCGCATCGCCGAGCGTCGCGTCGAACTTGTCGCGCACCGCTTCGCGCCAGGTTTCGATGCGGTAGCCGAGGCCCCTGAACAGGGTATTCGGGGCCGGTTCGTCAATGCGCCGGTTATCGCCCTTCGGGTGCCCGGCCAAAAGTTTTTCGGAGTTGTGCACATAACCTACCGCGCGGATGTTGCGCTCCAGCGCCCACATTTCGAAATCGAAACCGTGCGGGTTAGCCGTGCCGTGCGGCTGCTTGAGGCGCAGCGTGAGCCGCCAGCGTTCTCCGGCTCTCAACTCGAGCGGCGCTGTCTTGTCGTCGGAATAGGTGCTGAGATAGATATGCTGCGGCACACTGGCTTGCGGCGTGATGGTCTGCTCCACGTCGAAACCGAAGCGCAAGCCGCGCTCGTAATGGCGCGGCAGTTCCGCAACCACGCCGATCACCTCGATGTCGCGCCCCTGCCATTCGTCCGGCAGGCTCACGGCAAGGCGTTGTTCGGCCTGCCATGCGGCGTGATAGAAACCCGCCCCGCAGGCGAAGGCGGCGAGCAGCAGGAGGCGGAGGGAGCGGGCAAGCAGATTATCCCGGCGCAACAGGGAAGAAAAAATGGTGAAGGGAAAAATCAACAGCAGCCACGCCCACGCAAAATTCGGCAGCATGGCCTGCTGTTGCAGCAGCCACACGCCCAGTGCAAAGGAGATGGCGAAGACGACCATGTGTATGGATTAGCGAGAAGCCAACAAGGTGATGGTCACAATAAGCCTTAAGCCGGACAAGCCGGAATCGAACAAGTAGCCCGGATGAAACGCAGTGCAATCCGGGGAAGGGGCAGATACCCCCCGGATTCCGCGAAGTCTGTCCTGAGCCCGTCGAAGGGCTGCATCCGGGCTACGAATCTATTCCAAAGCAGGCATTGAGACCAGTGCAAATTCTTTCAGGCGATGCGGTCCAATGCCTGGTCAAACAGGGACGCGGGGTCTTCCAGAGGCTCGAGATGGGTGGTCACATGGGCGCGGGGCACTGCACGCATGATGTCGGCCTCGATCCGTTCCAGCCAGTCATGGCCTTGCTGCACCGTCCAGGCGCCGGGCACCAGCACATGCAGCGTGACGAATGCGCGCATGCCGGCCTGCCGGGTGCGCAGGGCATGGAAATCCAGCCCCTGCCGGCGGTAGTCTTCCAGTACGGCTTCAATCGCCTTGATCTGTTCCTCGGGAAGCGATTCGTCCATCAGGCCGGAGGCGGAGCGGTGCAGCAATTGCCAGCCGGTCCAGACGATGTTCGCAGCCACGAGGATCGCGATGACCGGATCGAGCCAGAGCCAGCCGGTCAGCCACACCAGCCCGACGCCGAGAATCACACCCACGGAAGTCCACACGTCGGTAAGCAGGTGGTGGGCATCCGCTTCCAGGGTGATGGAGTTGTGCTGGCGCCCCACCTTCATCAGGATGCGGGCGGTCGCGAGGTTGATCAGCGAGGCCACCACCGACACGCCCAGTCCGATGCCGACGGATTCGATCGCTTGCGGATGAAGCAGGCGATCCACCGCCGCATAGCCGATGCTGGCGGCGGCGACCAGAATGAGAAATCCTTCGAAGGCGCTGGAAAAATACTCCGCCTTGCTGTGGCCGTGCGCATGGGTGTCGTCTGCCGGCGCTTCCGCCAGCGACAGCATCGCCAGTGCCATCAGCGCTCCCGCCAGATTGACGAAGGATTCAAGCGCATCGGACAGCAACCCGACCGAACCGGTCAGCCACCAGGCCACGCCCTTGAGCAGGATGGTGGAAAGCGCGGCGGCAATGGAAAGGTAAGCGTAGCGTTTCAGCGAGACGGATAGCATATCTGGTTATTGATGAGGCAGATGGTTTGCGTAATGAAGCACCACGCTGCGAACAGCAAGATATCTTTTGTTAAGTTTGGATTGTAAGGCATATTGTTTCATATTTCACAAGGCAACAGCAGCGCACACAATTTCTTACAAATGAATGTGGCAGGATGTCGCGCGGCAAAATGTCACATTCCGTCAGCCCTACCAAGCCAGTAGAATCCTATTGTTATGAATCATTCGCCCCATATTCTCGCCGCCCAGACAGGACACTACTATCTACCGCACTGGTGGTGTGAGGGAATACAACAACTGAAATTATGCTACTGTGGCGGACAGAATACCCATGAAGTTATCTGGTACTGAAAGTGCTTCGCTGTTACTGGTGGACGATGACACCACTTTCTGCCGCGTGCTGTGCCGTGCACTGGAAAAACGCGGCTTTGCCGTGACGGTGGCGCACAGCGTAGAACAGGCGCTACCACTGGCGCTGGCCGATCCGCCGGAATTTGCGGTAGTGGATTTAAGGATGAGCGGCACATCCGGGCTGACACTTATCCAGGCTTTATCCGAACTCGATCCGGCCACGCGTATCGTAGTATTGACTGGCTATGCAAGCATCGCTACGGCAGTAGAGGCTGTCAAGCTGGGCGCTACACAATACCTGTCCAAACCGGCGAATGCCGACGAAATCGTGGCGGCATTTGGGCACCTTGCCAGTACCGAAGCTCCGCTCAATGCACAAATTCCCACGATAAAACAACTTGAGTGGGATCATATCCAGCGTGTGTTGCTGGAGCAGCAGGGGAATGTCTCTGCCACTGCACGTGCACTTAACATGCACCGCCGCACCCTTCAACGCAAGCTGATCAAACGGTAAAACACGGAAATATTTGTTTTCGGCAATTCACATCTTGCCGGTAATGTCCAACCACCCCCTACCGCCATTCGGCGGCTAATTCCACTCAGATAGGAAGTTTTGCAGGAAGCTCTATCAGTGGGGCAAAACCCAAAACACGGCTTTGCCCGCTGCGCGGAGCTTATATGACAAGCTGGATTCCGGCCTTCTCCGGAATGACGGAGTGGTGAATTTCGCCTACTTCTTCAATCGTTTCGAACGTTGCCTTCAATTATGTAAAGCTCAATAGAAAAAAGCCCGCCTGAATATTTCTCAGGTGGGCTTCAGTGATGATTATTTATAGTTTATTTTGCTTCTAATGCAGCATCATCATGCGATTGAACAGGGCGTGTTTCACGCTTGCCGATGGTCAGTAGATCCCAGACAAGCAGTGCATAGCCGGCTGCAAACATCGTACCGAAAGCCAGCCGCCAGTGCATACCCTGCACAAACCATGGATGTTCCTGTGCCGCAAAGAAAGCGGTCCAGGTAGCACCACCAATGGCGCGTTCGATCTGGGATTGCGCAAAGCCGGCAACCAGCATGCCCATGATCATCCCCAGCATGCCCACATTTAGCAGCACCATAGACCACTTCCACTTCCAGCCCCCAAACAGGTTGCCGCTCATCCAGACATCACCGCGCCATTTCTGCAGGGCGATATAGAAGAAGGCAATGATGATGGTGGCGTAAGCGCCGTAGAAAGCGAAGTGGCCATGCGATGCCGACCATTGCGTGCCATGGGTGTACAGGTTGATCTGCGGCAAGGTATGTATGAAGCCAAACACGCCCGCACCAAAGAAATTACCGAATGCATGTGCGATCAACCAACCCATCGCGGGGTGATTGTTGTTGCGCGATTTATGCACGCCCGCATCGTAAACCGCATGCACCACCATGGCGACCAGCGGAAGCGGTTCCAGCGCGGAGAAGAAGCCCCCGATGCTGAGCCAGTATTGCGGTGTGCCGATCCAGAAGTAATGATGCCCAATGCCGAGAATTCCCGAACCAAACATCATGAACACTTCAAGATACAGCCAAGTCGTTACGATTTTGCGGCTCGTGCCCAGTACTTTCATCAAGCCGTAGGCCATCATGCAACCCACCATGACTTCCCAGGTCGCTTCCACCCACATGTGAATCACCCACCACCACCAGTATTGATCCATGGTGAGGTTGGTTGTGTAAAACATACCCAGCGTGTAAATACCGGCCAAGGCGACCAAATCGAGCAACAGCACCCCGCCAATACCGGTAACCTTGCCTTTGGAAAAAGTTGCCGCGACATTGTAGAAAAATGTCAGCAGGCAAACCACGATGCCAATATCCGCCCAACGCGGCGCCTCGGTGTATTCGCGCCCCTCCGTGATGAACCATTGGGTTTCTATTTCTCCCGGCCCGGTCTGCACCAGCAAATAGACGGCAACCACTACCAGCACCGCCGCAGTGAACACATAAAAAATAATGTTCCCCAACTTCAGCCCGACAGTCGGAGCGCCGGCTTCCTCCTCCAGCATCCAATAGACAGAGCCAATGAAGCCGAACACCATCCACACAATCATGGCGTTGATATGCACCATGCGTTTTATTGAAAAATCTACCACGCCGAAAAGGAAATCCGGCATCACGAATTGCACGGCAGCCAGCAGGCCAAATGTTATTTGAACTCCTAGCAGAGCCAATGCGACGGTAAAATACTTTACCGCCAGTTTTTGCCCGCCATTCAGGTTGGCACTATCGAGTGCACGAAGCGCAGTCATATTAATTCTCCTGGTCAATGGGTTTGAAGTTGTTCGGGAAGCCATTGGTATCGATGGTGGACATCCACTTTAAATAAGCTACTACCGCATGAGCCTCTGTATCAGTCACACCCAGATTGGGCATGCGCCGGCCAAGGCTGTTATGAATCTTGTCCGTCGGATCCTTAATGAATGCCACCATGAGTTCCTCGCGCACTCCGCGCGAGCCCCAATATGGATCCAGCCACGCCTTGGTCAGATCGGGAGCGTAATAAGCGCCGTTCCCCAATATCGTATGGCAGTCCATGCAATTCTTGGCATGCATGGTCAACTTGCCGTGATCCACCAGCGCTTCCGCTTCTTGTTCGGTAAGTTTCTTGCCGAACAGCGGCTCTTCAATTCCGATGACAGGCACCTGCGCATGACGGCTTTCGTCCATCTTGTAATCAATGCGATGATTGATCGCCGAATACGCCGGTACCCGCTTGCCGCCCACCTGGATTTGCGACATGGTGTCAAGGGTTAAACCAACCAGGACAAGAAACATTACCGCTGTCGTCCAGATGGTGGTCTTCTTCCAAAAGGTTTCGGATGCCCACCAAAGTTCATTATCATTAGCCGCCATGATGACTTCTCCTTACAGTGTTAAAAAATTGATTAAGTGCTTCAGGTGCCCACCGGATACCAGTAGTCATGTTGCTTCCTCCTTACAGGGTTGATGAAAAGTATTAACGGAACCGAAATTCAGCGGTGCGGGTGTCTGGTCACTTTTATCCGCGACAGGATCATCGTGGTGCGATGCCGCATGTGTTCCCACACACAAATGCCATATCGCGTGAGGTGCGAGCAAATAACCCACCAGCATCACCACAACGAGAGATATCCAGAAGGCGCTGCCAAACAGGTTTGTCACCTTTGCCAAGGTGATCACCGAAGCAAACAGCACTGCGTAAGCCGAGTAAGCCAATGGCATTAGGCGCGGCATCTTGCTTACCTTGGCATATGCAAACAGGAGGGCGTATACCGCGCCGAACAAGATGACTGAAGCGGCTGATAAAAAAGTCAGGAAAAAATCAGCTAATTTAACGGGCTCGATCATTCACAACCTCCCCACTTAAATTTCAGGGTATGCAATATGCCTTCCCCATCCATCTGCACATGCCAAAATACGAGTATTTGATTTCCATACATCTTTCATCCTCCTTGTGCTAGTTAAAATAATTTAGGCGGGCGGATTGTAAAGTTGAGTAATTAACTTGGGAATGTGACATGATGCCGCGCGACAATTTGCCACCCGCCACTATTTGTGCCACTTGCAGCTCATACAATCTCTTACAAATGAAACATTGCTAGATAATCGTGGACTGCTTTTATGGAATTGCGCGATCGGGGCGGCTGGTAGAATGAGGCCATGCGCAAATTTTTCCGCAAATATCTGCCGCAACACGAAACGGTGAAAAGCCATCGCTGGCTCAAGCCGTTCGGCGGCTTGTTGCACCATCCCAACCTGTGGCATCTGCATCGCCGCTCGGTGGCGGGCGGGGTGGCGATCGGCTTGTTTTGCGGCCTGATTCCCGGGCCGTTGCAGATGATTTCCGCCGCACTGCTGGCGGTGCTGTTCCGCGTCAATTTGCCGGTGGCGGCATTCACCACGCTTTACACTAATCCGTTTACCATTGTGCCGCTGTATCTGCTGGCTTACGAGCTTGGTGCGTGGGTGAGCGGCGCGCGCAACGGCGCGGCGCTAGTGCACCCATCGTTTCCGGAACTGCATTGGCATGACTGGCTGACCGAGTTGTGGAGCTGGCTGGCGCTGCTCGGCGAGCCGTTCCTGATCGGCTTGCCGCTGTTCGCCGTAGGCCTGTCGATCGCCGGATATTTCGCGGTGCGCATGGCGTGGCGCGTGGCGGTGATATGGAAGTGGCGCGCCAGAAAACGGCGGCGGGTTCACGGGGAGCAGTAATCCGGAAAACCTTGCTTGCACCACGAAGAACACGAAGAAAATCGTATGATTGCTACGAGCCACTGATTCATTCGACAGGTGAACGGCGCTTGCGCCGCAACGCGCCGAAAACTCTTTGTGTTCTTCGTGGCGAACAGTCTTTTCCTGGATTATTTGTGTTGGGTCAATAAGAGGGGTGAGCATGGCTTACACAAGAGCAACATTCAACCTGAAGGAGTTGCTGGATGCGGTGCAGGCACTGCGCACCGCGGTCGAAGAAACCCAGCAGACCTTGCTGCGCAAGTGGCGGCCGCATTTGAAAAACCGCACCTTCATTCCGAGCGCGACCAATCTGGCCGCGTATGTTGGCTTGCGCCGCCATGACCTGCGCGCCCTGCAGCAACAGCTCGCCACACTCGGTCTGTCATCGCTGGGACGCTGCGAGGCGCATGTGCTGCTGACGCTGGATTCGGTGATCCATGTATTGCAGCACATGGTGGGCGAGGCGCGCCCGGCGCAGCATATCCCCGATTCGGCGCGCGCCATCGGGCGTGACCAGGCATTGTTGAAACGGCACACCGGCCTGTTGCTCGGCGACGCGCCGCAAAAACGCTGGACGCGCTTCATGGTGACGCTGCCGAGCGAGGCGGCCGGGGAATACCTGCATGTGCGCGACCTGCTGGTGCGCGGCATGGATTGCGCGCGCATCAACTGCGCTCACGACAACGATGCGGCATGGCGCAACATGGCTGCGCATGTGCGCCGCGCGGAAAAAGAAACCGGGCGGCCGTGCAAGATCCTGATGGATATGGCCGGTCCCAAGTTGCGCACTTCATTCGTGGCGGCCGGTCCTGCCGTGCTGCATCTCAAGGTCAAACGCGATGAGCGCGGCCGGGTAGTGCAGCCCGGCCAGGTGATCCTCGATGCGTCCGGCATGCCCGGCTGCGGCGTGGCGGTCAACAAGATCGGCCAGTGCGTCCCGGCGCGCCTGAGTGTTACAGCCGCGTGGCTGGATAAAATCAAGGCGGGCGACAGCATCCTGTTCGAGGATTTGCGCAAGCGCGAGCGCCACCTGAAAATTGCCGAGCGGCTGTCGCCCATCGAAGTGCTGGCCACCTGCGACGCGGGCGCATATATCGGCATCGGCACGGCCTTGCAGCATCAATCCAAACGCAACAAGGGCACCGCTGCCACGGCATCGAGCGGCGACTTCGTCCCGCCGCCGGCGAAGATCCGCGTGTTTCAGGATGACCTGTTGCTGCTCACGCGCGAGGATGTCGCGGGCAAGCCGGAAAAGCGCGATGCCGCCGGCAAGATAACCAGGCCCGCGCATATCTCATGCAGCGAGCCAGGGGTGTTCGCCTTTCTCAAGGCCGGGCACAAGGTGTGGATCGACGACGGGCGCATCGGCGCAGTCATCGAGAAAGTGGACAAAAAGGGCGCCTGGCTGCGCATCGCGCGCGCGCGCCAGCAGGGTGAGGTCATCGGCGCGGAGAAAGGGCTCAATTTCCCCGACAGCAAAATCGTGCTGCCGATCCTGAACGACGACGACCTGAACGCGCTGGATTGCGCCGTGGAAATCGCCGACATCATCGGGCTTTCCTTCGTGCAAAGCGCGGAGGACATCGATAAATTGAGCGCCGAACTGCGGGCGCGCGGCAAGCCGGACATGGGCATCGTCGCCAAGATCGAGACGCCTGCCGGGGTGCGGAACCTGCCGGAAATCATCATTCACGGCGCCGGGCGGCATCCGTTCGGCGTGATGATCGCGCGCGGCGACCTCGCGGTGGAAATCGGCTACGACCGGCTCGCGGAAATCCAGGAAGAAATCCTGTGGCTGTGCGAAGCGGCGCATGTGCCGGTGATCTGGGCAACGCAGGTGCTGGAGAGCATGGTCAAGCAGGACATCCCATCGCGCGCCGAAATCACCGATGCCGCGATGGCGGAACGCGCCGAGTGCGTGATGCTCAACAAGGGGCCGTACATCTTCAACGCGCTGGATATACTGGACAGCGTGGTGAGCCGCATGCAGCATCACCAACTGAAAAAGACCGCGCAATTCCGCGCGCTGCATTGGTGATATAGTTATTTCGGAAGGAGAACAGCCATGGGTTTGATCGAAAAAATACTGGGTCCGAAATCAAAGTACGACAAGAGCCTGCCCTATACCTATGAAGCCAGGGTGCGCCTGTTCGAAGGGAGCGAGGAATACAATTCCTATCTTGCGGACACGATTTGCGGCTTGGTGGAATACCTGCACCGGAACGGCATCAAGCCCGACGAGGTGCAGATCGTCGAGGTTTACCAGGAGCAGGAATTCCCGATCGATGCGAAGCGTTTCACCACGCCCGATCATCAGTGGCTTTTCAAGCCGGATATCTGCCGCGCGTTTGAGGATCACTACAAAGGGCACATCCACGCCGACAGCTGTTCGTTCGACGACCGGGATTGCAAAGGCAGCGGCCCCTGACGGGCTCGGAAGACTGAGCAGGATGCTTGAGCTTCGATGGCGGCGGGTTTTTGGGTTGAATTTACCAAAAATTAAGCGTATAAAATGCTCATGGATGCCAAGCGCAGGTTCGGAAAGGTTCACCGTTAAGGGGAGATGCCTATCGACAGTCCGACAATCGATTATCTGTAGTTGTTGCCTAAAGTCAGTATTCGATGGCTGACCAAATCGGCTTCCCATAAGCCGATAAATAACGCCGCATTAATGCGGCGTTATTATTTTCACGAAGCGTTTTTGTTTCCGCACGAACCTGCCGTTCGCGAATGGCAAATATTGCCCCGCCCCGGTTTTCAGGCGCTGTATTATACGAGGCACATTTTTCTCGCCGTGGAGGTGGTTCATGCGTGTCGCAATCATCGGTTCCGGGCCTGCCGGCTTCTACGCTGCGGAGGCATTGCTCAGGCGCACCGATACGGTCGTCCATGTCGATATGTTCGACCGTCTCCCTACCCCGTACGGGCTGGTGCGGGGAGGCGTCGCGCCAGACCACCAGAGTATCAAGGCTGTCGCCCGCGTTTACGAAAAGACCGCCGCGCGTCCTACCTTCAGGTTTTTGGGGAACGTGTGTCTCGGGCGCGACGTGATGGTGGAGGATTTGCGCCGGCATTATCACCAGATTGTCTACGCAGTAGGCAGCGAAGCCGACCGCCGCCTCGGCATCCCAGGGGAAGGCATGTCGCGCTGCACGCCGGCGACGGTGTTTATCGGGTGGTACAACGGGCATCCCGACTACCGTCAGGCGAAGATTGATCTGTCTGTATCCCGCGTCGCGGTGGTGGGCAACGGCAACGCCGCCATCGACGCTGCCCGGATGCTGCTGCGCACTCCCGCCGAACTCGAAAAGACTGACATCGCCGCACACGCGCTGGAGGCGCTGCGCAACAGCCGGGTGCGTGAGGTTTATATCCTCGGGCGGCGCGGGCCGGAACAGGCCTCGTTCACCCCGCCCGAACTCAAGGAATTCGGCGAGATGGAAGATGTCGACCCGATCGTCGCACCGGAAGAGCTGGCGGGCTGCGCCATTCCGGAAGCCGAAGGCAATTCGCAGCAGGAGAAGAACCTGAAGATACTCCAGGCCTTCGCCGCGCGGCAGCCCGGCACGAAAACGAAGAAACTCCACCTGCGCTTCCTCGTTTCGCCGACCGAAGTGATCGCCGACGCCGACGGCAATGTGGCCGGCCTGGTGCTCGAGAAAAACCGCCTCGAAGTTTAGCCGGATGGCGCGGTTAGCGCGCGCAGCACAGGAGAGCTCGAAACCCTCGATGTCGGGATGGTGTTGCCTGCGATCGGATTTACCGCGAAGCGGATTGCCGGTGTCCCGTACGACGAAACAGCGCAGGTCGTCGCCAACGAAGACGGGCGCGTTGTCGACCCCGTCAGCCGCACGGTGATTGCCAACGAATACGTCGCCGGCTGGGCGCGCACCGGATCGCACGGGCTCATCGGCTCGCACAAGGGCGCGTCCGCCCATGTCGTCGAGCACATGATCGTTGATGGCGCCGGGCTTGAGGCGCGCGAACTTCCGGGTCGCGAGGAGATCGATTCCCTGCTGCGCGAGCGCGGTGTGCAGATCGTTTCTTTCGACGACTGGAAACGGCTCGATGACGTGGAGGTGGCACGCGGGATGCGGCGCGGTGCTCCACGCGACAAGATAGTCGATGTCGAGGCGATGCTCGCGGTGCTTGCCCGGCGTTGATCTCCTACGCACTTATTTCATCGGTAGCGTGTGCTGTGCGCACGACAATCCAACCAAAAACCGTGCGCATAGCGCACGCTACGCGGTTGTTTGGTTTCGGCTTGTCCGGCTTAGGATTAGTCAGGCTTTCACCGCCAACTGCGGTTTTCAGGGTCAGTCGGGCGGGCCATCCTTGCCGTGCATCTGGTATATTCCTGCAATCGATGAATGGAGTCTTTCGTGGCAACCGGAAAAACCAAAACCAAGCACTCGACTAAGTGCGCCGCCCCGGAAGCCCGTATACCCCAAGCATCGCAGGAAGCGCACGGTTTTTCTATCGTCGGCATCGGCGCTCCCGCCGGCGGGTTGGAGGCCTTCGAGCAATTCTTCCGCAAGGTTTCACCCGCCAGCGGGCATCACAAGATGCGGCTCAACGCGAGGCGCATCGTCAGCAACACCGGCGATACGCAGTTGATCCTGCTGGCGATGGAGAGCATGCATGAATAAAAACTGGGACGGGGTTGAACGGCGCAACACCGCCCAGTTGCGCGAAATTGCGGAGGCATTGCTAGCCAACATCATGTCGGTACAGGTGCAGAAACGACCTGTAGAGGGACTGCTGCACGAGCTTCAGATACAGCATATCGAACTGGAAATGCAGGCCGAGCAGTTGCGCTCCGCCCAGGTCGCCCTGGAAGAATCCCGTGACCGTTACGTGAGCCTCTATGATCTCGCGCCCGTTGGCTATCTTACGCTCACCGATGCGGGGCTGATCACCGAAGCGAATCTCACCGGCGCTGCACTACTTGGAGTGGAGCGTAAAAAATTGCTACAGTGCCGCTTCGCGAAATTCGTCGTACCCGAGGATAGGGATCGCTGGCATCAGCACTTCTCGCGCGCGTTGCAACAGGGCGGGAAACAAAATGGCGAACTGGCCCTCGCTCGTGCGGACGGCACGGTCTTTCATGCGCGGCTGGACTGCCTGCACATGACGGCGGACAGCAAAGCCGGGATGACGCGCATCGCATTTACCGATATTACCGAGCGCAAGCTTATGGAAGAAGAGCTCGGCGTGTCACGCCAGATATTGCGCGAACTGGCGGATAACGCCGAAATATTACGGGAAGATGAACGGAAATGCATTGCCCGTGAGGTGCATGATGAACTGGGACAAATCCTGACGGCATTACGCATGGACGTTGCGTTGATCAATCTGCGCTTTGGCGGGCACAATGCAGCGTTGCTGGAAAAGACGCAAGGGATGTCCGTGTTGCTGGATCAGGCCGGCCGGTCGGTGCGCAATATCGTATCCAACCTGCGTCCGACTGCGCTGGATACGGGAATCGTTGCTGCCGTTAAATGGCTGTGCGATGAATTTGCCGTGCACACCGGCAGCCCCTGCGTCTTGCATACGACTGAAGAACACATTGACCTGGATGAGGGGCGTGCGGTGGCGGTATTCCGCATCGTGCAGGAATTGCTGACCAATGTGGCGCGGCATGCCGGGGCAAGCAGTGTCGACATTACCCTGGCGCGGTATGCCGATAATCTCCATGTGGAGGTGCGCGATAATGGCAAGGGATTTGATCCTGCGGCCACGGCGGCGGTCAACAAGTCATTCGGCTTGCTCGGCGTGTGCGAGCGCGCTATCGCTATGGGGGGTGATATTGAGGTCATCAGCGCGCCGCAGCAGGGAACCGCGGTTACCATCCGCATGCCAACCAAACCGAACGGAGACAGTAAATGATTCGTCTGTTGATTGCCGATGATCATGCCATCGTGCGCGAGGGGTTGAAGCAACTCATTGCGTTGACGCTGGACATCGAAATAGCCGGAGAGGCCACCAACGGCTCAGAGGTGTTGCAACAGGTACAGGGCGGCATTTTTGACCTGCTGTTGCTTGATATGAACATGCCGGGCGTTAACGGCAGCGAATTGATCGGGCTCGTCAAGGCATGCCGGCCAGCCTTGCCCATTCTGGTTTACAGTATGCACAACGAAGCTCATGTGGCAAGCAGCACATTCAAGGCCGGAGCCTCGGGCTATTTCACCAAGAACAGCGATCCAAAAATGCTGATGGAGGCCATTCGCAAGGTGAGCGGCGGCGGCCAATATATCGACCCGGCGATAGCCGAACAGATGGCATTTGATAGCGCGTTTCCGCAATTGAAACTGCCGCATACTTTGCTTTCGGATCGCGAGTTTGAGATATTTCGCCTGCTTGTCGCCGGCAAGAGTGTCAATGAAATCGCCGAGCAATTATTCATCAGCAATAAGACGGTCAGCACCCATAAAACCCACTTGATGGAAAAGATGAACCTCCATAATGTGGCGGACTTGGTGCGCTATGCCGTGCAACACAGACTGGCCGACTGATCGCTCTTCGATTTTCGTCGCTAAGAAAATCCCTATCCTTCCCCGCTCTCTTTGCCGATAACAAATCAGCATCTCCTGATGTGCCTGCCATGCATGGCGCGCCATAGTTCATCATCGACTAAGTGTTGTTAACAAGGTGCGAAAAACATCAAAAAACAGTCGTGTTGAGCCCTTCGACTATGTTCAGTGAATTCGTTGATCTGGGAGAATAATATGTCAAATAGCTATAAAAAATCCGGTGCCATGCTGTTTGTCGGGAAGGCCATGCTGGATATGAAGAAAATGAAGGCCGAGTTGAATGAGCACCGTTATTGTCTTGAGCGCAATGTAAAACAGAGAACCGAGCCTTTGTTGAAGCGCATAGCCTTGCTGGAATCCTGCAATACAGCGTTGTGCAACAAACTTGCCTTGATTTCTAAGGAGCTTGCCGCACTAAAGCAACAGCCTGTACACGCCTTGGCAAAGAAAGCTACGGAACGAAACGATCGCACCGTGAAGTTATGCGTCATGAACGATCAGACCCAAAAGCTGCTGGTATCGAACGCGCAAAACCAATGGGATGAGCATGCTACTGCCGCCTGATGCAATCCGCTTCCATATTTGAAAGGAAATGCCATGAGCCAAAATCTCACCCAGCCCGAGGAGATCGATCATATTCTGATGGCAATGGCGGGGCACGACATGAAGGCGGGTACGCCGATCCAGGATGGAGCGCAATTGAACGGAGCCATCCATGACTTTGATGAGTCCATCGGGGTGACGGATTTTTCATATGGCATGGCGCATAAGAAATCGGCGCATGGCTTGTCAGACCCATAACTATTTGATCGGGGCAGGTAACAGTTGATTTAACCGTAACTGCAACTCACCAAGGAGAACCACCATGAAAATGGAAGAGGTGCGCCGCATCGCCAAGTCGCAAGGTATCAATCCCGGCAAATTTTCAAAAATCGAACTGATCAAATCAATCCAGACGGAGGAGGGCAATTTCGACTGTTTTGCCACCGCTTACGCCGGCGAATGCGATCAGGTTGGTTGTAGCTGGCGCGAGGATTGTTTTGAAACCGCTCAACAAGGAGAGCTGTCATGAACCTGGTTAAATGGGATACCTTCAGGGAACTGGAAGATGTTACCAACCGTTTGAATCGTATCTTCGGCCAACCTCTGGCCCGCAGCGAATCTGGCCAAAACATGCTGGCAGTGGCGGACTGGGCGCCTTCCGTCGACATCAGCGAGACGGACAGCGCCTATCTGATCAAGGGTGAAATTCCCGGCGTGAAGAAAGAGGATGTCAAGGTCACCATTCAGGACGGCATGCTCACCATTCAGGGTGAACGCAGGCAGGAAAAGGAAGAGAAGGGCAAGAAGTTCCACCGTATCGAGTGTTCCTACGGCAGCTTTGCGCGCAGCTTCTGGGTGCCCAGCGATGCCGATGAGAGCTCGGTGAAAGCCGAATTCAAGGATGGCATGCTCAACGTCACGCTGGCCAAGTCCGAGAAGGCCAAACCCAAGTCGATTAATGTCTCGGTGTCGTAAAAAACCCGCAGGGGGTTTCCCTGTTTTTTAAGCAAGGAGTTGGTCACATGGCAACTGGTACAGTTAAATGGTTTAACGATGCAAAGGGTTTCGGTTTCGTCACTCCCGATGATGGCAGCGACGATTTGTTCGCGCACTTTTCCGCCATCAACATGGGCGGCTTCAAGTCGCTTAAGGAAGGCCAAAAGGTCAGCTTTGAAGTGACACAAGGTCCCAAGGGCAAGCAAGCCTCCAACATTCAGGCTATTTAGCCGAAACGTGGATTTTTCACCAAGGAAGCGCAGATTAGATCGGATGATTTAATCTGCGTTTCCTCTGCTCACTTAACACCAGATCGTTCGTCCTGGTGCCCTTCGACATTGCTCAGGACAGGCTTCGATAGCATCAGGCACAGCCCGAGACTCAGGGGAATGCAAGTAAAAGAAATTAGCCGCCCATGCAATAAACCAAAGGAGGAATCATCAGAGCCACGCAACTATTCCCGGCGGCTTCCGCCAGATCCAGCGCCACGACGGCATCTTCCAGGAGCAAGTGCACGATGCCTACAAATCAAAGGCCAAGCTGCCGGAGCCGACCGTCTGCCCGCAATGCGGCGCGGTCTTTCATGAAGGACGCTGGCAGTGGCGCCAAGCCCCGGCAAACGCGCATCAGGAAACCTGCCCTGCCTGCCATCGCATCCACGACCAATACCCCGCCGGCTTCCTGACCATGAAGGGAGCGTTTTTCAGCGCTCATCGCGACGAAATCATGCATCTGGTGCATAACCATGAAAAACGCGAACGGGCAGAACACCCGCTCAAACGCATCATGGCGGTGGAAGAAAAAGATGGCGCAACGCTGGTGACCACGACCGACATTCATCTGGCCCGTGGTATCGGCGAGGCGTTGCATCATGCCTACCAAGGCGAGTTGCAATATCACTACAACCCGGAACAAAATCTGCTGCGCGTGAGTTGGACGCACTGAAGATAGATGATGCGATGCGCCGTTGAAGGTTTCAGGATGAGCAAATGTGGTGTGCTGGATTATTGGGTGTTCTCCACACCAACCAGGCAGCTATCCCCGCTGCTTGAGACCGTGAGGGGGTTTCATGGTTGATCTAAAGCAGGTGGTTTTTGCATTGTGTCTGTTCTGGGGTATGCATGCCCTTGCGCACGCACAATCAAAGCGGGGTGAATCCCGGGGTGAGTTGCTCTATGCGACATACTGTAGCGCATGTCACACCTCTGAAATTCATTGGCGCGAGCAGAAGCTGGCGACCGACTGGAACAGCCTTAAAGCCCAGGTGCGCCGCTGGCAGGCCAACATCGGACTGGATTGGAATGAACAAGAGATCACCGATGTCGCGCGCTATTTGAACGCTGCCTATTATGATTTTCCGAATACCGGGCAGGAAGATTTTTCGCAGGGAAAAAAGCCCAAGCAGGCCTTGCGTAAATATTGACGGCTGATCTGGACGGAGAGGCCAATTGAAAGCTGCACCGGGCAATCAACAACAGGGAGGCTATCATGCCTATCAGTGAGATTTGTAACCGCGAAGTCATCGTCGTGCAGTGCAATAACACCATCCTGGAGGCGGCCAAACTCATGCGCCAGCATCACGTCGGCGATGTGCTGGTCATCGAAGATCGCGGCGGCGTGCGGACTCCGGTCGGCATCGTCACCGACCGCGATCTCGTGGTGGAAATCATGGCGCCTGAACTCGATCAGAGGGTCATCACCGTGGGCGACATCATGGCGCCCGACCTCGTCACGGTGAAAGAAAATACCGGCGTGTTCGAGGCAATCCAGTATATGCGCGCCAAGGGGGTGCGGCGCTTGCCGGTGGTGGATGACAGCGGCGGGCTGGTTGGCATTCTTACCCTGGATGACTTGCTGGAACTTCTTGCGGAAGAATTGCTGGCACTCGCCAAGCTGGTGAAGCACGAACAAAAAAAGGAAACGATGAGCCGCCGTTAATGCGTCTCGAATTTTAAGGAGAAAACCATGCAAATACCATTGCAAATCACCATTCGTGATGTTGACCATTCAGAGGCGCTGGAAACGCGCATTCGCGACAAGGTGGCAAAGCTCGAGGAATTTTCAAAACATATCATATCCTGCCGGGTGGTGGTCGAGGTGCCGCACAAGCACCACCACCAGGGCAAGCAGTTCAATGTGCGCATCGATATCGGCGTACCGGGCAGCGAGATCGTGGTTAACCGCGACCATGCTGAAGATGTTTATGTAGCCTTGCGCGATACCTTCGATGCCGCCAAACGCCAGCTTGAGGACTACGCGCGCAAAATTCGCGGTGACATTAAGGCGCATGAGCCAAGGCGCACAAACGAAAGCGAAGATGAGGCTGGCGGACAATAAGGGCGCGATGAAGCGCGCCTCTGTGCATTATGTGTAATAGTCGCGACTACTACAGTGGAACATTCTCTACCTGGGCGCACCGCTTTGAAAAGATTTACTCGAACAGTTCATTCAGGCACAGGGAGCAAAGCCGGTCTCTGTCTATCCTTCCTGTAGCACGCCATCCACCAGTCGCAAACGGCGCTGCATTCGTCCTGCCAGCTCGTAGTCGTGGGTGACGACGATGAAGCTGGTGTTGAGCTTCTCGTTGAGTTGCTGCATCAGTTCGAACAGCGCCTGCGCGCTGTTGCGGTCGAGGTTGCCGGTGGGTTCGTCGGCCAGCACGCAGGCCGGTTCGGTGACCAGCGCGCGCGCCACCGCGACGCGCTGGCGCTCGCCGCCGGACAGTTCTGAGGGGTGATGGCGGAGGCGGTGCGCCAGCCCGACCTGCTCCAGCATCGCGGCGGCGGGCGGCTCGGCCTCGGCGCGTTTCATGCCGCGGATCAACAGCGGCATCGCGACATTTTCCAGCGCGGTGAATTCCGGCAGCAGATGGTGGAACTGGTAGACGAAGCCGAGCGCGCGGTTGCGCAATTCGCCGCGCTGCGTCTCGTTCATCTGTTGCATTTCCTGGCCGAATATCTGCACGCTGCCGCCGCTGGCGTTGTCCAGCCCGCCGAGCAGGTGCAGCAGGGTGCTCTTGCCCGAACCGGACGCGCCGACGATGGCGAGGCGTTCGCCGCGCCGCACGTCCAGATTGACGCCTTTGAGCACCGGCACATCCTCCTCGCCGATGGTGAAGGTCTTGCCTAAATCGCGGCAGGAAATGACTGTCTCAGTCCCCGGTCCTCGCTCCTCAGTCCTCTGCTTACTCATAGCGCAACGCCTCCGCCGGTTGGGTTTGCGACGCGCGGTAGCTCGGGTACAGCGTCGCCAGCAGGCTGATCATGAAGGACATGGATGCGACCAGCGCGACCTCGTGGTAGCGCAGATCGGACGGCAGTTCGGTGATGTAATACACGTCCTTGGCGAGGAACTGCACCCTGAACAGTTGCTCGATGAACGGGACCACTACGTCGAGATTGAGCGCCAGCGCGATGCCGCCGAGGCTGCCGAGCAGCGTGCCGATCACGCCGATCACCACCCCCTGCACGATGAAGATTTTCATGATGCTGCGCGGCGACGCGCCGAGGGTGCGCAGGATGGCGATGTCAGCCTGCTTGTCGGTGACCGCCATCACCAGCGTGGAAACGATGTTGAACGCGGCCACCGCGACGATCAGCGACAGGATGATGAACATCATCTTCTTTTCCATCTGCACCGCGCGGAAGTAGTTGCTGTTCTGGTGCGTCCAGTCGTTGGCGTACAGGTCGGGTGGCAGCCGGCTTTGCAGTTCTGCCGCCACGCGCGGCGCGAGGTCGATGTTGTGCAGCTTGCCGCTGATGCCGGTCACCGCATCGCCGAGCTGGAACAGCTTCTGCGCATCGTTGAGGTGGATCAGCGCGAGGCTGTTGTCATAGGGCGCCATGCCGATCTCGAAGATGCCCGCCACGCGGAATTGCTTGAGGCGCGGCATCATGCCGGCGGGCGTGATCTGGCCCTGCGGGGCGATCAGCATGATCTTGTCGTTGAGCCGCGCACCGAGTGTGCGCGCCAGATCGGAGCCGATCACGATGGCGAATTCCCCGCCGCGCAGATCGCTCAGTGCGCCTACTTTCATCTTGTCCGAGAGCCCAGTAATCGCGGTTTCCTGCTGTGGGTCGATACCGCGCACCATCACGCCCTGCACGCTCTCGCCGAATGACAGCATGCCCTGTCCGGCAACATACGGCGCGGCGGCGGACACCTGCGGGTGCTGCGCGACCTTGTCCAGCACGGCCTGCCAGCCGTTCAACCGCCCGCCGTCCGCCACCACCTCCAGGTGCGGCGATGCGCCCAGCATGCGCGCGCGGATTTCCTTCTGGAACCCGTTCATCACCGACAGCACCACGATCAGCGCCATCACGCCCAGCCCCATGCCCAGCATGGAAATCAGCGAGATGAATGAGATGAAATGGTTGCGCCGCTTGGCACGGGTATAGCGCAGGCCGATGAACAGTTCGTAGGGTTGCAAGGTAGGGTTGCCGATGGTTGGAACGGGCGTAAGTGTGCCACAAGGCGGAGAGGGATAATAGCGATGGATGATAAACTCGCCGCCATGAGAAAAGTTCATTTGGTAGTTTGCGATTTGTTCCTGCCGACGGATATTGCCGCCGGGGTTTGCGCGGGTTTGCGCTTGCCCGCATTGGAAAAGATGCTGGCGCGGGGTGCTTCGGCAGAGTCAACCCCTTCGACAGGCTCAGGGCGAACGGGTGGGGTTGGTGCTTCTCTGGAAAATCATCTGTGCGAATTATTCGGTTTGCCCTGCCAGCCGAACGCGCCGGTTGCGCCGGTTGCGCCTGTTTCCGCCGCATTCGACGGGCTCGGCGAGGGTTGCTGGCTGCGCGCCGATCCGGTGCATTTGCGGCTGCAGCGCGATCAATTGGTGTTGCTGCCGGAGGTGGGAGTCAGTGTGGGCGAGGCCGCGCAGCTGTGCGCTGCCCTGAATGAGCACTTCGCCGGGCAGGGCATGGCGTTTTTTGCGCCGCATCCGCAGCGCTGGTATGTGCGGCTCGACCAAGTGCCGGGCATCGAAACCGTGCCGTTGTCGCAGGCTGCCGGGCGCAACGTGCGCGGCTTGCTGCCTAAAGGTGCTGAGGAAGCGCACTGGCATCGGGTGTTCAACGAGATCCAGATGCTGCTGTTTGCCCATCCCGTGAATGAAGCCCGCGAAGTGCGCGGCGAATTGCCGGTCAATAGTCTGTGGTTGTGGGGGGGTGGGGTGAATGCGCCGCTGCAAAAAACTTACGCCTGCGTCAGTTCGGATGAGGCGCTGGCCGGGATGTTTGCCGCGGCTGCGGGAATTCCGTTTTCAAGCTGGCCGGAGCAATGGCGCGATGAGGAAAATGGCGGCACGCAATTGCTGGTCTGGGCAGGCCTGCGTTCAGCCTTGCGGCGCGGCGATCTGGATGCCTGGCGCGCCGCGTTGCAGGAGTTCGAGGCAGGCTATGCGCAGCCGTTATGGCGGGCGTTGCGCGCCGGGAAAATCGCACAGTTGCAGGTGGATATTCTGGGCGGGGAGCACGCCCGGCGCCTGCTGTTGACGCGCGCCGATGCTTGGGCATTTTGGCGGCGCGCCAGGCCGCTTGCCCAATATTCGATGGTGTAGAATGCCGCTACCCGAGTATTAAGGAATAAGCATGCCTTTCTGGAATACCACAATGCAGTTTTTCTGGCGCGAGGAGTCGTTGCCGGTGCTGGTGATGACGCTGTGCGTGGCATTTCTGCTGTTCCATTTTCTGAAGGAAGAGCGCAAGAGCGTCCTGAACACGCTGACTTTCTTCTTTGCGTGCCTGGCGCTGCAATTCGTCAGCAGCCTGATTCATGCGCTGCAATTCGTCTCCGCCGCCGCGGTATTCCACGAAGCCGGCTTGATCGGGGGCGGCATTGCGGTGATCCGCCTGTGGGGGCTGCTGGTGTTCCGCATCATCCTGCCGCAGATGCGCATCACGCCGCCGCGCATCGCCGAAGACATCTTCGTCATCATCGGCTACCTCGCCTGGGGGCTGGTGCGGTTGCGCTATGCCGGGCTGGATCTGGGCAGCATTGTCGCGACCTCGGCGATGATTACCGCCGTGGTGGCGTTCGCGATGCAGGATACGCTGGGCAATATCCTCGGCGGCCTGGCCTTGCAGTTGGACAATTCCATCGAGATCGGCGACTGGATCAAGGTGGACGACATCTCCGGCCGCGTGGTGGATATCCGCTGGCGTTCCACGCTGGTCGAGACGCGCAACTGGGAAACGGTGGTGTTTCCCAACAGCCAGTTGATGAAGAATAAATTTCTGGTGCTGGGGCGGCGCACCGACCAGCCGGTGCAATGGCGGCGCTGGGTGTGGTTCAACGTCCAGTTGGGCGTGACGCCGACGCGGGTGATCAGCGCGATTGAAAATGCCATCCTGCAGGCGGAAATCAATAATGTGTCCAAGACCCCGCAGCCCAGCTGCGTGCTGATGGAGATGGATAAAGGCTGCGCGCGCTACGCGCTGCGTTACTGGCTGACCGACCTGGCGGCGGACGATACCACCGACGCGGCGGTGCGCTGGCATGTCTACACCGCGCTGGAGCGCGCCGGCATCAAGCTCACCGTGGAAGAGCATAACGTCCATTACATCAAGGAAAGCGAGAAATACGAAGAGGCGCTGCATCAGCGCGAATTGCTGCGCCGCATCAAGACGCTCAAGCGTGTCGAGCTGTTTGCGCAGATGACGGATGACGAGCTGCGCAAGCTGGCCGAGCGCCTCAGGTATGCGCCGTTTGCCAAGGGCAACGTCATCGCCAAGCAGGGCACGCCCGCGCAGCACTGGCTGTTCATCATCATCAGCGGCGAGGCGGAGGTGTATCTGGAGGGGGCGGGCGGCGAGAAGCGCATCCTGAACGTGCTCTCCAACGGGGCTTTCTTTGGCGAGATGAGCCTGATGACCGGCTCGCCGCGCGTGGCTTCGGTTATCGCCAAGACCGATGTGGAATGCTACCGCCTCGACAAGGAGGCTTTTGAGGAGATCCTGTTGGCGCGCCCCGGCATCGCCGAGGAAGTGTCGCATGTATTGGTGGCGCGCCGCATGCAGCTGGACAGCGCGCTGCAAAATCTGGACGATGAGGCGAAGCATAAAGTAATTCATCACCAGCACAGCGAGGTGCTGGCGACCGTTAAGCGATTCTTCGGTTTGTAGTATCATCGCGCCGCGTTTTAAAGCAGGGACTAAATATGAAAGTATCATTTCTGGATTTTGAAAGCCCCATCGCCGAACTGGAAGACAAGATCGAGCAGCTGCGCTATGTGCAGGACGATTCGGCGCTCGACATCGCGGATGAAATCTCGCGCCTGTCCAGGAAGAGCGAAGCGCTGACCAAAGACATCTACGCCAAGCTTTCGCCCTGGCAGATATCGCAGGTGTCGCGCCATCCGCAGCGCCCTTACACGCTGGATTACATCAAGCACCTGTTTACCGACTTCGAGGAGCTGCACGGCGACCGCGCGTTTGGCGACGACAAGGCTATCGTGGGCGGGCTGGCGCGCTTCAACGGGCAGAGCGTGGTGGTGATCGGCCACCAGAAGGGCCGCGACACCAAGGAAAAAATCGTGCGCAATTTCGGCATGCCGCGCCCCGAGGGCTATCGCAAGGCGTTGCGCCTGATGCGCCTGGCGGAAAAATTCGGTATTCCCATCATGACCTTCATCGACACGCCCGGCGCTTACCCCGGCGTGGGCGCGGAAGAGCGCGGCCAATCCGAGGCGATCGGGCGCAACCTGTACGAGATGACCGAGTTGCGCGTGCCGATCATCTGCACCGTGATCGGCGAGGGCGGTTCCGGCGGCGCGCTGGCGATCGCGGTGGGCGACGCCCTGCTGATGCTGCAATACAGCACCTATTCGGTGATCTCGCCGGAAGGCTGCGCGTCGATCCTGTGGAAGAGCGCGGAAAAGGCGCCGGATGCCGCAGAGACTTTGGGGATCACCGCGACGCGCCTGAAGACGCTGGGGCTGGTGGACAAGATCATCAGCGAACCGCTGGGCGGCGCGCACCGCGATTATGCGGCGACCATGCAGAGCGTGAAGAAGGCGTTGCAGGACGCGCTGAAAGCGGTGCAGAACAAACCGACGGCCAGCCTGTTGCAGGATCGCTTCAACCGCCTGATGAGTTATGGCAAATTCAAGGAAGTTGCACTGTAGGCTGCTTATTTCAATAGTGCAATATCGTAGGGGCGTGATTCATCACGCCCTGTTCTATTCATGCACCAGAAAAGGGCGCGATGAATCGCGCCCCTACAATAGCCGCAAAATGTTTGCAAAGGACATTTCTTGACAGGCAATCATTTCACCGAACGGGTAGCGGCACAATGTGCGCCGCTGCTTCCCGCGCACAGTTCCATCCTGATCGGCCTGAGCGGCGGGGTCGATTCCGTGGTGTTGCTGCACTTGCTGCACCAGCTCGCGCCGCGTTTTTCCTGGCGGCTTTCCGCATTGCACGTCCATCACGGCATCAGCCAAAACGCCGATGCCTGGGCGGATTTCTGCGCCGGACTCTGTGCGCAGCACGCCATTCCGCTGCATATCGAACCGGTGGACATTGCCCCGCTGCGCAAGCACGGCATCGAAGCGGCGGCGCGCAAGCTGCGCCATGCGGCATTTGCCAGGCAGGCGTGCGACTTCGTCGCACTGGCGCATCACGCCGACGACCAGGCCGAAACCCTGCTGCTGCAACTGCTGCGCGGCGCGGGTGTCAAGGGTGCGGCGGCCATGCCGTTTGTTAAGCACGCTACGACACATACTCCCTCTCCCCTTGAGGCAACCAATGACTTGGCTGCCGTTATTGGGCAGCCTAGTCAGATGGCTGGTAGTTCCATCAGAGAGGGTTGGGCGCATCGCCCAGACTTGCTTCGTCCGTTATTGCACTGCTCGCGCCAGGAAATCCTCGACTATGCCGCAGCACACCAGTTGCAATGGATAGAGGACGAAAGCAACGCCGACGACAGCTACCCGCGCAACTTCCTGCGCCATCGCGTGCTGCCGTTGCTGGGTGAAAGATTCCCCGCCTGCCGCGCTACGCTGGCGCGTAGCGCGCAGCATTTCGCCGAGGCAGGCGTGCTGCTCGACGACTTGGCGCGGCTGGATGCCGCGCAGGCGATCCACGCCGATACGCTGGCCGTCGCGGCTTTGCAGGCGCTGAGCCAGCCGCGTGCGAAAAACCTGCTGCGCTATTTTCTGCACAGCATCGGCGCGCCGATGCCGCAAACCGTGCAACTCGACGATATGCTGCAGCAACTGTGCGGCGCGCGGGAGGATGCAGCCGTGTGCATTGCCTACGGCGACTGGCAGGTGCGCCGCTATCAGGGCGGGGTGCATGTGCTGCGCGCTCTGGGCGAATTCGACCGGAGCCTTGTGCTGACGTGGCACGGCGAAGCCGAGCTGGAGTGGCCTGCGCTGGCTGCGCGGCTGTGTCTCAACCAAACCCGGGGTGCAGGCATCAGCCTGGCGAAACTGCAGCGCGCGGCGGTGACGCTGCGTCTGCGCAGCGGCGGCGAGACCCTGCGCCCCGATCCGCATGCGGCGACGCGCACCCTGAAGAACCTGCTGCAGGAACACCACGTCCCGCCCTGGCAGCGCGACCGGCTGCCGCTGCTGTATTGCGGCGAAGAGCTGGTGTGCATACCGGGTGTGGCGGTTGCGGCGGAATATCAGGCGAACGCTGACGAGGCGGGCATTTCGTTGGGCTTGTTGCCCTGTGCAGCGAACGCGTCAATAAGCGAAGCGCATTGCGCCGGATGACAGGTGCATACGGCGCAATGCCCGCTGGTTATTGCGCCCTACACTGGTTACCGGTGTATTTGTTTCGTTGAATAAGACAGTTCAAGTGCAGCACATTCCCCCCATCGCAAGGCTTGCCGGCTGCGACAGCGCGGGCAAAGCCTGATAGAATGCCAAGCCGTTTTTTATTAACTTTTGTCTGGAGAATGTAGCATGGCTGTTGAACGTACCCTGTCGATTATCAAACCCGATGCCGTGGCCAAGAATGTCATCGGCCAGATTTACACCCGTTTCGAGAACGCCGGCCTGAAGATCATTGCCGCGCGCATGGTGCAATTGTCGCGCGCCGAAGCGGAAGGCTTTTATGCCGTGCATGCTGCCCGGCCATTCTTCAACGACCTGGTCAATTTCATGATTTCCGGGCCGGTGATGATTCAGGCGCTGGAAGGCGAAGGCGCGATCCTGAAGAACCGCGACCTGATGGGCGCTACCGATCCGAAAAAGGCCGACAAGGGCACGATCCGCGCGGACTTCGCCGACAGCATCGACGCGAATGCAGTGCACGGCTCCGATGCGGCTGAAACGGCGGCAGTGGAGATCGCGTATTTCTTCCCGGCAATGAATGTATATTCCCGCTAAGCAATGACGTAGATGCAACAAAATCTCCTCGACTTTGATGTGGCGCAATTGACTGCATGGTTCGCGGAACATGGCGAGAAGCCGTTCCGCGCCAGGCAGGTGTTGCGCTGGATTTACAAGACCGGGGAGTCCGATTTCGATGCGATGAGCGACCTTGCGGTGTCGCTGCGCGAAAAACTGAAACAGATCGCCTGTGTGCGAGCGCCCAAGGTGATGCGCGAGGAGCTGTCCGACGACGGCACGCGCAAGTGGTTGCTGGACATGGGTACCGGCAATGCGGTCGAGACCGTTTATATCCCGGAAGGCGATAGGGGCACGCTGTGCGTCTCGACGCAGGCGGGCTGCGCGCTGGACTGCGCGTTCTGCTCGACCGGCAAGCAGGGTTTCAACCGCAATCTCAGCGTGGCGGAGATCATCGGCCAGCTGTGGTGGGCGAACCGCCAGATCGGCAAGGATGCCGAGGGCAACTGGCAGATCAGCAACGTGGTGCTGATGGGTATGGGCGAGCCGCTGCTGAATTATGATAATACCGTGAGCGCGCTGCGCCTGATGCTGGACGATCATGCCTACGGCCTGTCGCGCCGCCGCGTGACGGTTTCGACTTCCGGCATCGTGCCGGCGATGGACCGGTTGCGCGACGAATGTCCGGTTGCGCTGGCGGTGTCGCTGCACGCGCCGAACGATCAATTGCGCGACGAGCTGATGCCGATCAACCAGAAGTATCCGCTCAAGGAATTGCTGGCGGCTTGCCGGCGTTATCTGGAAAAAGCACCGCGCGATTTCATCACCTTCGAATATGTGCTGCTGGACGGCGTGAACGACAGCGAGCAGCAGGCGCGCGAACTGGTGCAGCTGGTGCGCGATGTGCCGTGCAAGTTCAACCTGATCCCATTCAACCCGTTTCCGCAGGCGCATTACCGGCGCTCGAAGCCGGAAGCGATCCGCCGCTTTCGAGATGTGCTGATGCAGGCGGATATTGTGGTCACGACACGCAAAACGCGCGGCGAGGATATTGCCGCAGCATGCGGGCAATTGGCCGGGCTGGTGCAGGATAAAACCCAACGAACCGTGCAACGCCCGGTGGCGCTGCATGGATAAAACAGACTAGGTATGCCGATGAAAAAATTGATTGCTGTGTTGCTTCCGTTGATCCTCCTGGCAGGCTGCGGCACGCCATCCGGCGGGGGACAGTCCGCCCCGGAGCAGCTTAAATCGCGCGCCAGCGCCAGCGCAAAGGTGCATACCGAACTGGCGGGCATGTATTACGAGCGCGCGCAGATGGGGATTGCGCTGGGCGAGATAGATATGGCCTTGCAGGCCGATCAGAATTATGCGCCTGCCTATTACATGCGCGGCCTGATCCACATGGAATTGCGCGAATACAAGGAGGCCGATGAGGATTTCCAGCAAAGCCTGCGCCTCGACAAGACCGATCCCAAGGCAAATTACAATTATGGTTGGTTCCTGTGCCAGCGCGGCAAGGAAAAAGAATCCATCCCGTATTTCCTGGCGGCATTGAAGAATCCCTTGTATGAAACTCCGGAGCTCGCTTACCTGAGTGCCGGCCGGTGCTCCAAAAAAGCGGGCAACAACAAGGAGGCGGAGGAGTTCCTGCAACGCGCGCTACAGATACAGCCCGGCTTGCCGCAGGCGTTGCTGGCGATGGCCGAACTGAATTTCGCTAACGGCGATTACGCCGCCGCCAAGAGATACTTTGCGGGGTTTTCGGAAAAATCCGATAGCCTGACGGCGGAGCAGCTCTGGCTGGGAGTGCGTATCGAGCGCAAGGTCGGCGACCGCAATGCCGAGGCCAGCTATGGCATGCAGTTGCGCAAGCGTTTCCCGGATGCGCGCGAAACCCAATTACTCATACGCGGGGAATGATGGAACAGCTTCCCGAAAATAATGCCGACCAAGGCGATAACCCGGCGGCAATAATACCGGCGGTTTCATTGGGAAAGACGCTGCGCGAGGCACGTGAGCACCTCGGCCTGAGCATCTCGGATGTGGCTCACCAAACCAAGTTCGCGTCCCGCCAGATCGAGGCGCTGGAAGCCGATGATTTCCAGCATTTGCCCGAGATGCCGTTTGTACGCGGCTTCGTGCGCAGTTATGCCAAGATATTGCAGTTGGATGCGCAGCCATTATTGGCATTCCTGCCGCAGACAAATGCGCCCCAGATGCCGTTGATATCGGATTCCGTCGAGGTGCCGTTTCCCAGCGCGCATTCGCCGCAACGACAAAACCTGGTCTGGTTGGGCGCGGCATTGCTGTTGGCGGTGCTGGTGGTCGCGTTCGCGGTGTGGCACTTCACGACACCGCTTGAGAAACCTGAAATGGCGCAGGTTGAAACGCCGGTTTCCTTGCCTGACAAAATGCAAATTATCCCGGCATCGCCGGTCGCTGAAACGGGCGAAATCGCCCCGCCTGCCGCGCCGGCGGCACGTCCCGCGCTAGTGGCGGCGCAATCTTCGGTATCGGCAGCAAAGCCATTGGCTTCCATCCCCCGCGACACGTTGCTCACCGCAGGCGGGAGGCCGGAAGCATTACCGCAGCCCCAGCCGGCAAAGCCTGCGGCCCAGCCTGACGCGGCACCGAAAACCGCCACGCTGCGCCTGGCGTTCGATGAAGAGTCCTGGACGGAAATCAGGGATAAGGACGACAAGATACTGTCGTCGCAGGTCAATCCGCGCGGCAGCGAGTTGCGCTTGAATGGCCAAGCGCCATTTTCGCTGGTGATCGGCCATGCCGCATCGGCGCGGCTTTATTATCGCGGCAAACAGGTCGACCTGACCCCTCATATCAGCGCTTCAAGCGAAGTGGCGCGGCTGACGCTGGAATAACATGGGCGAGACCGTTATCAGGCGCCGCCCGTCGCAACGGGTGCTGATCGGCAAGGTGATGCTGGGCGGCGGCGCGCCGGTTGTGGTGCAGTCCATGACCAACACTGATACCGCCGATGCCGAAGCGACCACGCGGCAGGTCTATGAACTGGCCGAGGCCGGTTCGGAGCTGGTGCGCATCACGGTGAATACGCCGGAGGCTGCCGCTGCCGTGCCGCTTATTCGCGAGCGGCTGGACAGCATGGGTTGCGACGTGCCGCTGGTCGGCGACTTCCATTACAACGGGCATCGCCTGCTGACCGAATTTCCGGATTGCGCGCAGGTGCTGGCGAAATACCGCATCAACCCCGGCAACGTCGGGCGCAACCGCAGCGATGAAGATCCGTTTTCGATCATGATCGATGCCGCCATCCGTCACGGCAAGCCGGTACGCATCGGCGTGAACTGGGGCAGCCTCGACCAGAATCTGGTGGTGCGCATGATGGACGAGAATTCGCGGCAGGCTGAACCCAAAGATGTGCGCGAAGTGACGCGTGCCGCACTGATCGCCTCCGCGCTGCAAAGCGCGCAGCGCGCCGAACAGCTCGGCTTGGCGCATGACCGCATTGTGCTGTCCTGCAAGGTCAGCGAGGTGCAGGATTTGATCGCGGTGTACCGCGCGCTGACGCTGCAATGCGACTACGCGCTGCATCTCGGCCTGACCGAAGCTGGTATGGGTTCCAAGGGTATTGTCGCTTCCACGGCGGCGCTTGCGGTGCTGCTGCAGGAAGGCATTGGCGATACGATACGCGTTTCACTGACGCCAGAGCCGGGTGGGTCGCGCACCCAGGAAGTGGTGGTGGCGCAGGAGATTTTGCAGACCATGGGTCTGCGCGCGTTTGCGCCGATGGTGATCGCCTGCCCGGGCTGCGGACGCACCACCAGTACCGTATTTCAGGAGCTGGCGCAGAGCATCCAGGCGCATCTGCGCGGCCGGATGCCGCTGTGGCGCGAGCGGTATGACGGCGTGGAAGAAATGACCGTGGCGGTGATGGGCTGTATCGTGAACGGCCCCGGCGAGAGCAAGATGGCGAACATCGGTATCAGCCTGCCGGGCACCGGCGAGAGCCCGTCCGCGCCGGTGTATATCGACGGCGAAAAAGCGCTGACCCTGCGCGGTGACAACATCGCGGCGGAGTTCACGCGCATCGTGGACGAGTATGTGGAACGGAAATACGTGAAGAGGGAAGGGTAAAACGGGAAGGGTGAAGGGGGAAGGGGGAAGGGTGGACAACGTGCCGGTTTTACCCTTCTCTCTTCTCTCTTCTCCCTTCTCCGGAAATAAAATGAGCAACGAAACTTTACAAGCCGTGCGCGGCATGAACGACATCCTACCGGACGAGGCGGAGCTGTGGCTATGGTTCGAGGAGGTGGTGCGCGACTGGCTGCATAGCTACGGCTACCGCAACATCCGCATGCCGCTGGTCGAACCGACTGCGTTGTTCAAGCGCGCCATCGGCGAGGTGACCGACATCGTCGAAAAGGAGATGTACAGTTTTGCGGATGCGCTGAATGGCGATCATCTGACGCTACGCCCGGAAGGCACGGCTTCCTGCGTACGCGCGGCGCTGCAGCACAATCTGCTGTATAACGCGCCGCAGCGCCTGTATTACAGCGGGCCGATGTTCCGCCATGAGCGCCCGCAGAAGGGACGCTACCGCCAGTTCCATCAATTCGGCGTGGAGGCGCTGGGCTTCGCCGGGCCGGACATCGATGCCGAGCAGATTTTGATGTGCGCGCGGTTGTGGCGCAAACTCGGGTTGTGCGATGTCACGCTGCAACTGAACACGCTGGGCGACACGGCCTCGCGGCATCGCCACCGCGCGAAGCTGATCGGTTATTTCGAACAGCACTTGGATATGCTGGATGCCGATGCGACGCGCCGCCTGCACAGCAATCCGCTGCGCATTCTGGACAGCAAGAACCCGGCGATGCAGGAGCTGATCACCGCCGCGCCCAAGCTGGCGGACGAACTGGAAGATGATGCGCTCAGGCATTTCGACGAAGTGCAGGCGATGCTCAGGCGCCACGACGTGGCATTCGAAATCAACCCGCAGCTGGTGCGCGGGCTGGACTATTACAACCGCACCGTGTTCGAGTGGGTGACCACGCGCCTCGGCGCGCAGGGCACCATCTGCGCCGGCGGACGCTATGACGGGCTGGTCGAGCAGGTCGGCGGCAAGCCGACGCCCGCGACCGGTTTTGCGATGGGCGTGGAGCGGTTGCTGGCGTTGTTGCAGGAAGACGGCATGGCGCTGCCCAAGGCGGAAGTGGACGTGTATGTGGTGCATCAGGGCGAGCTGGCCAGCCGGTTGGCCAGCCAGGTGGCGGAGCAGCTGCGCGACGACAGGCTGCGCGTGCTGTTGCACTGCGGCGGCGGCAGCTTCAAGTCGCAGATGAAAAAAGCGGATGCCAGCGGTGCGGCCGTGGCCGTGGTGATCGGCGATGACGAGGCGCAGGCCAACGAGGTCAGCGTGAAGCCGATGCAGGGCGGCGAACAGCAGCGGGTGAGCGTGCAGAACCTTGCCGCAACAGTTAACGGGATTATCAAGTAGGAGTAAATCATGGCAGCATTGGACTTGCAGGAACAGGAACAACTCGACACGCTCAAGGCGTGGTGGAAAGAGAACGGCAACCGGTTGCTCGGCGTGTTGCTGATTGCCGTGGTCGCGATGGGCGGCTGGCGCGGCTGGCAGTATTACCAGAACAAGCAGTCCAGCGAAGCGGCGACCCTGTATGCGGGGTTCCTCCAGCAACTGGAAAGCAATGACGCCAAGCGCGTCAACGACGCTGCCGCTGCGGTGATGGACAAATATACCGCCAGCGGATATGCCCCGCGCGCCGCGTTGCTGGCGGCGCAGGTGAACGAGCAGGGCAAGGAGGCGGCGCGCGCCAAGACGCAATTGCAGTGGGTTATCGATCATGCCGCAGAAGCCGGCCTGAAGGACGCGGCAAGGCTGCGTCTGGCCGCGGTGCTGCTCGATGAGAAAAATTATGCCGATGCGATGAAGCTGCTGGAAGCCAAACATCCGGCCTCGTTCGATGGCCTGTATGCCGATTTGCGGGGCGACGTGTTGAGCGCGCAGGGCAAAACGGACGAGGCCAGAAGCGCATACAAACTGGCTTATGAGAAGACCGATGCCAAGAGTATGTACCGCAACCTGATCCAGATGAAGATGGATGCGCTCGGGGAAGCGAAATGAAGCCAGTCCATCTGCTGTTGCTGCTCGCCTCGCTTGCGCTGGGCGGTTGCTCATCCGCGAAATCGACCGTGAAGGAGTGGTTCGGCAGCAAGGATGATGCGACGGAGCCGGCCAAGCTGGCGGAATTCGGCGAGACCGCCAAATTCGAGGTGCGCTGGCATGCCGATCTCGGCGATTCCGGCGCAAGTTTGCTGCAACCCGCGCTGACCAAAGATGCAATCTATGGCGTGTCCGGCAAGGGCACGCTGACGCGTCTGGATCGCGCCACCGGTAAGCCGGTGTGGCGCGTCGAAAGCGGCATTGCGGTCAGCGGCGGCGTGGGGAGCGGCGAGGGGCTGGTGCTGATCGGCAGCGACAAGGGTGAGGTGCTGGCTTACGGAGAAGACGGTACGCTGCGCTGGAAAAGCCGAATGTCCAGCGAAGTGCTGAGTGCGCCGCAGGCGGCGGAAGGCATAGTGATCGTGCGCAGCGGCGACGGGCGCATTGCCGGATTGAACGCGGCGGACGGCAAGCGCGTGTGGTTGTACGAACGCAGCACGCCGGCTTTGGTGGTGCGCAGCCATGCCGGGGTGACGTTGCAGCGCGATGTGGCCTTCGCCGGATTTGCCGGCGGCAAACTGGCGGCGATAAAAATCAAGGATGGCTCGGTATTGTGGGAAGTATCAGTGTCGCAGCCGCGCGGCAGCACTGAGCTCGAGCGCATCAGCGACATCACCAGCAATCCGGTGGCGGATGACGAGCAGGTTTGCGCCATCGCTTTCCAGGGGCGCGTGGCGTGTTATGACGCGGCGCAGGGCAGCCCGTTGTGGAACCGCGATATTTCCAGCGACAAGGGTATGATGTTGTTGCGCAAATATCTCTATATCAGCGATACGAACGGATCGGTGATTGCGCTGGACAAGACCAGCGGCAGCACGGTGTGGAAGAACGATAAGCTGCTCCTGCGCGATACCGCCACGCCTTACGCCCTGGGGAATTTCGTGACGGCGGGCGATTACGAAGGCTACCTGCATGGCTTGAACCGCGAAGATGGCAGCTTTGCCGCACGCATCAAACTGGATGGCAGCGCAATTCAAGCACCACCGATTGGACTGGACGACGGATTGCTGGTGCAAACCCGCGACGGCGGACTGTATTCGTTGTCTATACGTTAGATGTCTCTGCAATGTTGGTTTCAGTAATTGTAGGTCGGGCGAGCTTTGCATAGCCATTCGACTAGGCTACCAAAATACGGCAGCCAAGTCGCTGGTTAAGCCCGACCTACAAGATCGCTATTCAGGTTCATGAGTTCAATTTGAGCTTATCAAAAAAGGTTTTTATTAAATGTTGCCCACCCTTGTTTTAGTTGGTCGTCCGAACGTGGGCAAGTCCACCTTGTTCAACCGCCTCACGCGCAGCCGCGATGCGCTGGTCGCCGATCAGCCCGGCCTTACCCGCGACCGCCATTACGGAAAGGGCCGGGTAGGGGAAAGACCTTATCTGGTCGTGGATACCGGCGGGCTGGAGCCGGTCGCCAAGGACGGCATCATGTTCGAGATGGCCAAGCAAAGCCGCCAGGCGGTGGACGAGGCCGATATGGTGCTGTTTCTGGTCGACGGCCGCGCGGGCTGTACGCCGCAGGACGCCATCATCGCCGAGCAACTGCGCAAGACCGGCAAACCGATCCTGTTGCTGGTCAACAAAGCCGAAGGCATGCAGCGCGCCAAGGTGGCAGCCGACTTCTTCGAGCTGGGCCTGGGCGAACCGTTGCCGATCTCCTCGGCGCATGGCGACAATGTGACCGAAGTGGTCGAGATCGCGCTGGAGAATTTCCCGCCGGAGGCGGAAGAGGAGTCCACCGAGGAAAAACCGCCGAAGATCGCCATCGTCGGCCGCCCCAACGTCGGTAAGTCCACGTTGGTGAACGCCATCCTCGGCGAGCAGCGCGTGATCGCGTTCGACCAGCCGGGCACCACGCGCGACAGCATCTACATCGACTTCGAGCGCGACGGCAAGCAATACACCATCATCGACACTGCCGGTGTGCGCCGCCGCGGCAAGGTGGATGAGGCGGTGGAGAAATTCTCCGTGATCAAGACCATGCAGGCGATCGAAGATGCCAACGTGGTGGTGCTGGTGGTGGACGCGCGCGACCAGATCACCGAACAGGATGCGCATGTCGCCGACTTTGTGTTGCAGGCCGGACGTGCGCTGGTGCTGGCGGTGAACAAGTGGGACGGGCTGGATGAACATCAGCGCGACATGGTGAAGAGCGATATCGAGCGCAAGCTGCATTTTTTGAGCTTCGCCAAACGCCATTACATCTCGGCGCTAAATGGCAACGGCATCGCGGACGTGTTGAAATCGGTCAACGGAGCCTATGCGGCCGCGATGGCGAAACTTTCCACGCCGAAGCTCACGCGCGCGCTGATCGCCGCACTGGAAAAGCAGATGCCGCCCAAGAGCGGGCGCTTCACGCCCAAGATGCGCTACGCCCATCAGGGCGGCAGCAATCCGCCGCTGATCGTGATCCACGGCAGCGGCCTGGACGACGTGCCGGCCAGCTACTCGCGCTATCTGGAACGCACCTTCTGCGAAATCTTCAAGCTGCAAGGCACGCCGATGAAGATCCAATACAATTCCAGCAAGAATCCGTTCGAGGGAACCAAACCCAAGCCGCTCACCGAGGCGGAACAACGCAAGGCGCATCGCGCGCGGATACGCGGGCGCAAGCTGTATGGGTAGTCTGGCCAAGCCGTTTTAACCATGTCACTCTCACAGTCTTACAGCGTCAAGGATGTCATTCGCTGGTATGACTCGCACGAAATTCAGAAAGCCAAGGCTTATCTGAATTCGATCAGTCATCTGGAAATCCAATCCGACAAAATCACCGCACAGGTAAAAGGGACGTCGCCGCGCCCTTATTTTGTGGAGATTTTTTTCGATGCCGACAAGGCGGGCGATTTGAGTATCGACCCGACGTGCAGTTGCCCGATGCGCTGGAAGTGCAAGCACACCGCAGCCGTTCTGCTGTCCGCCTTGTCCTTGCCGCGCGCACCCGCGATCAATCATGCCGTGCTGGAGTGGGTCGAGTCTTTCCGGCGTGCGGTAAAAACACCACCCAGGAAAACCGCCAAGCCCGCGCCGAAACCTGAAAAACTGTGCTACGTACTCACCAAAGCCGCCTACACGGGCAGCTATGTTTTTGGCATCTATAAAGGCAAGCTGGATGCTGAAGGGCGATTGCTGGGCAGGCTGGAGGAGTGGAGCAACGTTGAGCGCGCCCTGGTGCGCCCGCCGCAATTTGTCACCGAAGAAGACCTGACTATCTTGCGCTTATTGTGGAAACAGCGCGATAAACACGACTGCTTTCCTGTCAGGGGCGCGCAGGGCAACGAGATTTTGACACGCTTGCTGGCGAGCGGGCGGTTGTACTTTATGGAAGCGCTTGCGGGCAGCAGTTACTTGAAAAAGGAGCCGGTTTGCCTGAAGCAAGGCAAGGTGCGCAAGGCCCATCTGGAATGGGGCGTTGACGAGTCCGGCCGGATGGTTCCCAGGATTGTCAGCAGCGCCGCGCTGGAGGTGTTTCCGTTCAATGAGGCGGTCTGGTACGCCGATGCCGGAACAGGCGAAGTCGGCCAGTTGCAGATTGCCCAGACACCCGCACAGGTTGCGCAGTTGCTCGACATGCCGCCGCTCGCCGAAATCGACGTTCCGGTGGTGTCCGAGGTGTTGCGCGAACTGGTTCCCGATCTGCCGCCGCCCAGCACCGATCGGTTGCGCGCGATTGCGAGCCCGCTGACCCCGGTGCTGTTGCTGGATACTGCAGAACCGTCATGGATGAGCAGTTTTCGCGGTTACCGCTATGGCACGCAGAAGCTGGATTTCGCGCGCGTCAAATTCCGTTACGGCGAGGCTGTCTTGCCGCTCAATCATCCGGGAGAATTCGTCACGCTGCAAAATGGCGAGACCGTGCGCGTGACGCGCGACCCAAAAGCGGAGCAGCGTTTTCTCAAGTCGCTGGATAAATACGGGCTGGAAGAAGTGCCGAGTTTCGGACTGCCCGGCGATATCGGCGACCGGCCGATATTCGGGCTGGAAAACGAGAAGGCTTGGCCGTTTTTTATGCAGCAAGTGATTCCGCAGATGCGCGAGGCGGGGTGGGAGGTCGTTATCCCGCAAGGTTTCCGCCACCATCTTCTCGAAGTGGAAGCATGGGAAGCGGAATTCGGCGAAGAGGAGGATGGCTGGTTCAGCCTGAACATGGGCATCGTAGTCAATGGCCGGCGATTGCCGCTGGCACCCATGCTGCATGCTTTGTTCAAGATTGACCCGCGCTGGCTGGATGCGTCCCAGTTGGAAAAAATGAGCGACGATGAACAGATCGAGCTGCTGCTTAAGGAAGGCGGCAGGGTGCATGTTCCCGCCGGGCGCATCAAGCCGCTGGCGCGCACCCTGATCGAATTATTCGATGGCAGAATGAACGGCGAAATCCGCCTGTCCCGCTATGATGTGGCGCGCATCAGCGAATTGTCCGGGATGGAGCGCTGGCAGTTCAAGGGCATGGACGCCGTAATCCAACTCGCCAACAAACTCAAAAATACCGCCGGCATCAAGGCGGTGAGCCCACCCGATGGTTTTGCCCTGCAACTGCGCCCCTATCAGCTGGAAGGCTTGTCCTGGCTGCAATACCTGCGCGAACAGGAGCTGGCCGGGATACTGGCCGATGACATGGGGTTGGGCAAAACCGCGCAGGCCCTGGCGCATCTGCTGCTTGAAAAGCAAAGCGGTCGCATGGACAAGCCTTCGCTGGTGGTGTTGCCCACCTCGTTGATCTTCAACTGGAAACGCGAGGCGGAACGGTTTGCCCCGCAACTCAAATTGCTTTCCCTGCACGGCAAGGAACGCGCGGAGCATTTCCCCACGATCCCGCAGCACGATGTCATTCTCACCACCTACCCGCTGTTGTGGCGCGATGAACAGGCGCTGGCGGAGCATGACTACCATTTGCTGATCCTGGATGAGGCGCAGACGGTAAAAAATGTTTCCAGCCAGGCGGCGCAAGTGGTGCGCAAGCTGAACGCGCGGCATCGCTTGTGCCTCACCGGAACGCCGCTGGAAAACCATTTGGGCGAGCTGTGGGCACAGTTTGACTTTCTGCTGCCGGGATTGCTGGGAGATGCCAAGCAGTTCACCCGAACCTGGCGCACCCCGATTGAAAAACTGGGCAACAAATTGCGCCGCGACCTGCTGGCCAAGCGCGTCAAACCGTTCATTCTGCGCAGGCGCAAGGAAGATGTCGCGCAAGAACTGCCGCCCAAAACCTTCATCATACGCACCGTCGAATTGGAGGGCGGACAGCGCGACCTCTACGAAACGGTGCGCACCGCGATGGATCTGCGCGTGCGCGAGGAAATCGCCACCAAAGGTTTTGCGCGCAGCCACATCATCATTCTCGATGCGCTGCTCAAATTGCGCCAGGTGTGTTGCGATCCGCGCCTGCTGAAATTGACCGCCGCCAGAAAAGTCAAGGAACGCGCCAAGCTCGATTTGCTGATGGAAATGTTGCCGGAGCTGGTCAGCGAAGGGCGGCGCATCCTGGTCTTTTCGCAATTCACCAGCATGCTCGAACTGATCGAAGCGGAGCTGGCGCGTGAAAAACTGGGTTATGTGAAGCTCACCGGCGACACGCAGAACCGTGAAGAAGTGGTGCGCAGTTTCCAGGATGGCGAGGTGCCGATTTTTCTGATCAGCCTCAAGGCGGGCGGGGTAGGGCTGAACCTGACCGCCGCCGATACGGTGATCCACTTCGACCCGTGGTGGAATCCCGCAGTGGAAAACCAGGCCACGGATCGCGCGCACCGCCTCGGGCAGACGAAGAACGTGTTCGTCTACAAGCTGGTTGTGGCCGGCAGCATCGAGGAAAAAATACTGGCGCTGCAGGAGAAGAAAGCCGAGCTTGCCGCCGGCATCCTGTCCGAGGATGTCAACGGTCTGGTTAAATTCGGCGAAGCCGATATTGCCGCGCTGCTGGCGCCATTGCCCAGCGGAGATGGCGAATAAAGCCGGCAGGGACGCGCCAGATTGATGCTTTACGTCTGATCCTCGAACTCAAACTCCGCTACAAGTATGTGGTGATCCGAAGACAGGGTCGGCTTCACGGCGTGGCGCACCGGCCGCAGGTGCCGGTTGTAAAAAATATGGTCGAGTACGTAGGGGCGGCGGCGCCACGTGATTTCTTCCGTTTGCACGGTCTGGTAGCCGGCTTCGGCAAACTGCCGTACCAGCAAGTTATGCTTGCTGACGTTGAAATCCCCGCCGAGCAGCGCAGGGCCGCTCGCGCGGCGCAACTGCTCGATGACGAGCTGGCGCTGTTCGGTATGGCTTTCGCTTGACGAGTTGAGCATGAAGTACGCCAGCAGGTGTGTATTGAAGAGATGGAGCTCGTGGCCGGCAAGCGTGGTCTTTGCGCCGATGAGAAGGCGGTCGGTGGGTGTTTTTTGTTCGCCCATGAATTCGAACCCGATTGGCGGTGATGGCAGGTCGCACCGGAAAACATCGCGCAACGGCGCCTTTGAAAAAATGGCCAGCCCTATGCCGAAAGGCAATTCGCGCGGATCGGCTTTCGGATAGGAAAAATAGCTGTAATAGCCCTTAAGCGCCGTTTTCAGCCGGGTGTAATTGGGTGGCGGATCGGGTTGCACACCGTCAGGCTGGGCATGTTCAACCTCCTGTAACAGCACGATATCGGCATTGTGGCTGAGAATTTCCGAGATGGTCAGTTCGAGGTTGACGGGTGCGTGGTCGGGATCTGCATCATCCCAGCCTTGGCCGAATTGCATATTGAATTGAAGGACTTTGAACGTACTCATGGACACGGCACAGCATTGTCAAGTTGCGCACATAATAGCGCGGCAACAGCAAAATGGAAAATTATGACGGTATCATCGTAGCAGCGTCTTCATCTTTGCTGGTTCCTGTGGTTACCCGCAAAGCGGGAAACAGCATCGCCGGATGGGGCAGATAGCTTTTTCCCGGCCCTTTACGGATGTTTAAGGTTAATTCGGCGAAGGATGTGACTATTTACATGTTTCCGATTTAGCCAATCATCCACTTCTCGAACGCCCTTGAAAAATTGTGCTTCAGAATTGAGTTGGTCATGGTAAATTCAAAGCATATTTTTATCTCTCTCTCAATGGATCATGTGATGTCTATGCAATCAAAAATGCCCGCCGAGGAAGATGTTCGAACCGCTCTGCGCAGTGTCATCGACCCGGAAGTCGGTTTGAATATCGTCGATCTGGGTCTGATTTATGGTGTGGAAATCTCGGACAACAAGCTGCATGTCGATCTGACCATGACCACACCGGCTTGCCCGATGGGAGAAATGATCCTCGATAATGCGCGGCAAGCGCTGGCAGCGTTGCTGCCGGCAGGCGCTGAAATCGAGCTTAACCTGGTGTGGGAACCCCCGTGGGGCCCGGACAAAATGGGTGAGCATGCGCGCAAATATTTCGGCTGGGGTTAAGCCTGTCAGAAATCCAAAACCTCATTGCCGTTGCGCCCAAATCAAATAACTGGATGCCGGATCGAGTCCGGCATCACGGGTTTTTAGAGGTGTTTTTATGACAACTGCAAATACCGGAGCCACCGGTCGCCGCAGGTACCAACGGAGCAGGAGATGACCGTGCAATCCGGCGGCTTGGGTGTTCCGTTCCGCCTGCCGTTGCTGATCCTGGGGTTTGTTTCCCTTGCCTCGGGCATATTGGCCGGCCTCGCGCGGTTGGGCTGGGGGGTGCCGCTTCCCTCGGCGCAACTGGTTTTGCTGCATGGGCCGCTGATGGTATGCGGTTTCCTCGGCACCGTGATCGGCCTGGAACGGGCGGTTGCGCTGGGTCGCCGCTGGGCCTATGCCGGCCCGCTGCTGACCGGGTTGGGCGGCGTCGCCCTCCTGCTCGGTTTTCCGGTTGCGCTGGGCGCGTCGGCCATGGCGCTCGGCAGCGCCGTGCTGCTCACCGGAACCATCCTGATCACGCTGCGCCAGCGCGAACTGTTCATGGTCACCATGGCGCTCGGCGCAGCCAGCTGGCTGGCCGGAAATCTGCTGTGGCTGGCCGGTGCTGCGGTGCCTGCGGTGGTGGCGCTGTGGGTCAACTTCCTGGTGCTGACTATCGCCGGTGAACGGCTGGAGCTGTCGCGCTTCCTGCCCCCTTCGCCCGGCGCCAAAAAAATCTTCAAGGTCATCCTTGCAGTGATCGTGGCGGGCGCTCTCCTCAATGTGACCGGCAGCGGCTCCGTCATCTGGGGCATCGGGCTGCTCGGTCTGGCGCTTTGGCTGCTGCGCCAGGACATTGCGCGCCGCACGGTGAAGGAGCAGGGCTTGACCCGTTTCATCGCCGTGTGCCTGCTTTCCGGCTATGCCTGGCTCGCCGCCGGCAGTCTTGCGCTGCTCGCCGCCGGCAGCCTGACCGGGGCGGCCTACGATGCGGTGTTGCACGCGATCCTGTTAGGCTTCGTGTTCTCGATGGTATTCGGCCACGCTCCGATCATTTTCCCCGCCGTGGTGAAAGTCAGGATGCCTTATCACTGGACGTTCTATCTGCCGCTGCTGGCGCTGCACGCGTCCCTGCTGATGCGCCTCGCGGGCAGCGCGCTGATGCTGCCGGAACTGCACAGCCTCGGCGGATTGTTGAATGCGGCGGCACTGGTGCTGTTCATCCTGAGCACCGTCAGCAGCGTGGTCCGCGGCTTCCGGGCAGGAAAAAAATAACCCACTGAACCACGAAGGACACGAAGATCACGAAGATTTACCGTGAAGCTGCATGATGTCGAATGTTCATCAGCAAGATGGGCACCATCGCTATCGGGGAATGCCTTGTTTTTTTCTTCGTGCACTTCGTGTTCTTCGTGGTGAACGGTGCTTTTAAGCGAACTTTGTTTGTCGGATCGGGTCCGACTTGCCATGCTTTATATATTTGACAGAACCCCGGGACTTTGCCAAGCTGCGCACATGTCACATACCGTCGGAAAATTTATTGCAGTGATTCTGGCCATCTGGTTGCCGCTCTTCAGCGGCAATGCGCTGGCTGTTTCGGTTGCCATGCAGTCGATGGGCGGCGGCCACCATTCTGTCGTTGCGCAACAGGGCGAGCCTCACACGGACTGCGCTTCAACCGTGCAGCAGCACACGCAACACGCCCGGCTTGCCGCGGATCAGGATCAATCTGCCGGCCATCAAGAGCAGCCTGCCGGCGAAGATTGCGGCACCTGCCATCTTGCCTGCTGCGGATACATGGCTGCCGCATCCATCGAAGTGACGGATGCTCAACCATCGGATCGGCTGTTCACACCCTTTTCGACGCAGTTTCAATCCATTACCTCAACTCCGCTTGATCCTCCGCCTCTCGCCCGCGCCTGACGCGGGAAGAGTGTCTTTAGTTTTTACCGCAAGTACGCTGAATCTTTCAGCATAAAGCCTCGTCCCGAACCGTCCGGCAGCCGCATTGCGCCTGCCTATCCACTATTTTTCAAGGATTCGAAACATGAAAACCATTATGAAAATTTATTTTAGGAAACACATCCTGCTGCATGGCTTGGTGCTGTGCGCCGCATTGGGCGTTGCTCTGCCCGGCATGGCGCAGCCTCAGGGTTCGGGGCCTTCGCCCTTTGCTACCTCAGGAGGCTCAGGACAGGCCTTGCCCGTCGTGGAGGTATACAAAAGCGCGCAGTGCGGCTGCTGCAAACTCTGGGCGGAACATCTCCAGAAGAACGGCTTTGAGGTGATTTTGCACAACGTGGACGATGTACCGGCGGCGCGCAAAAAGCTGGGCATGCCCAATAAATTTGGCTCATGCCATACCGCCAAGGCCGGGCAATATCTGGTTGAGGGTCATGTGCCCGCGGCGGACATCAAGCGCTTGCTCAAGGAACGCCCCAAGGCCATCGGCCTGGCCGTGCCTGCCATGCCGCCCGGATCACCCGGCATGGAAAGTGATCACCCAGTTCCTTACGAGACCTTGCTGGTTGGGATGGATGGCAAAGCCAAGGTGTTTGCACGTCATGCCGCTACCGCAAAGTAAATACACTTTTTGTTTGGAGAAAAATTATGCAACACACATTAACGGGCGGATTATTTTTAGCTTTGCTGGCCAGCACCGGTGCGTTGGCGGCGGAGCAACATAACCATAGTCAAGGCATGAACCACGAAACTATGCAGCAAATGGATACGACACAGGTGAAAGCAATGCCGTTGACCGATGGCATTGTGAAGAAGGTCGATCAGAAGAGCGGCAAAATCACTTTGCAGCATGGCGAGATCGCCAATGTCAAAATGCCCGCCATGACCATGAGCTATCGCGTCAAGCAAGCGCAATGGCTGGAATCCATACGGGCGGGCGACAAGGTACGCTTTGCGATGGATAAGCTAAATGACGAATTTGTCGTCATATATATCGAAGCGGCCAAATAGATTCAGGAGAACGCAATGAAACAATTCTTTATCAAAGCAATGGGCGTGTTGCTGTTAGTTACGCTAACCGGTTGTGCGGCCCCGTCGAGTGGCGGGTATGGCAATCAATCGGGCGGTTCGTCCGGCCATCGGCATTAACGGCTGATCGTGTTTGTGTAGGTGGTTGATCGAACAAACCACCTATGCAAAATTTAACTTGCAGGATGAAACCATGATTAAAGTTATTCGAAACTTGAGGAGCCAGTGATGAAAAGACACAGTTTTTTTTACTTCCTCATGCTACTAACTGGCTTGCTTAGCCCTGTGGTGCAGGCCGAAGAGCTTATGTTGGGCTCCAGTCTTGCCGGGTTGCTGGAATATGCGCGCGAGCACAATCCCGAATTGGCGGCAACGCGCTTCGATGCAGATGCGGCGGTGCAGCGCGCACAGTTGGCAGCCGCCTTGCCCGACCCGGTGTTGCGCGCCGAACTGATGGATGTCACCAACCAGGGCACGAACAAAGGCGCGAGTTTATGGCCGTCGCAGGTTGGCAGCACGCGCTATCTGCTGACGCAAAGCGTGCCGTGGTTCGGCAAGCGCGATTTGAAGCGGGAGGCAGCCGAGGCCGGCGCAGATCAGGCACGGGGGCAAACCGCCGCGACCTGGGCGGAATTGTCGGCGCAAATCAAGTCAACTTACGCGCAGTATTACTACGTCGCGGGCAGCCAGAAAATCACCCGTGATCTGCTCGATCTGGTGATGCAGATGGAAAAAGTTGCGCAGGTTCGTTATGCCAACGGGCTTGCTGCACAGCAAGATGCCGTGCGCGCGCAAGTGGAACAAACGGTCAGGAAAACCGAACTGGTCGCGCTGAACAATACCCAGCGGCAAGTCGAGGCGCGGCTGAATGCCTTGTTGTCGCGCCCGGCAACCCTGCCGCTTGCCACTCCGCAGCACTTGCGCAGCATTCCCGCAACGGCCAGCCTGGCCAACTATACGGCACTGGAAAATCGTATTCGCGAGCACAACACGGAGTTGTTCATGGACGAGGCGGGGGTTCGTGCGGGCGAAAAAAATCGCGATCTTGTTTACAGGAACCGTTATCCGGATGTTGCGCTGGGCATTTCCCCGACCCAGTCCGGCAATGCGGTGCGCGAGTGGGGCGTGATGGTCGAATTCAATATTCCATTGCAGCAGGAGACGCGCCGCTCACAGGAGCGCGAATCCGAGGCGATGCTGGCGGCGGCCAAGGCACGCAAGGAGGCGACCGCCAATCGCATTCTATCCGCGCTAAGCGAAAACCTTTCCGGAATTGAAGCGGCGCAGCATACCGAGCTGTTGAGCTCCGGCGGCCTGCTGCCGCAAGCGAAGGTCACCTTTGAATCCGCGCTGATCGGCTACCAGACCGGCAAAGTGGATTTCGCAACATTGCTGGATGCGGCGCGGCAAACCCTGAACGCCAAACTGGAAGTGCTGAAGGCCCAGACGGACGCACAGATGCGTTTGGCTGAGATCGAACGACTGTTGGGAGAAGACCTATGAAACCGATTACCGGAATAATTATTGGCGCGGTGGCTTTGCTGAGTGTGGGCGCAACCGGATATTGGTTCGGCACGCGCACATCACAAGTGCCGGCTGCAGCGGCTTCTGCCGTTACTGTCAAGGCGGAAAGAAAAATTCTGTATTACCGCAACCCGATGGGCTTGCCGGATACCTCACCGGTGCCTAAGAAGGATGCCATGGGCATGGACTACGTTCCTGTGTACGAAGGAGAGACGGAGCCGGGCGGAGGCCAGGCCGCTTTGACAGGCTCAGGACAGGTGAACATCAGCGTCGAAAAGGTACAGAAGCTGGGGGTGAAAACCGAGCGGGCGGCGATGCGCATGCTGGATAAAACGATACGCGTCGTGGGCAGGGTGGAAGTCGATGAACGGCATATCCACAACATTGCCCCCAAGTTTGAGGGCTGGATAGAAAAACTGCATGTGAAGAGCACCGGGGAACCGGTCAGAAAAGGGCAGGCACTGTTCGACGTGTATAGCCCGGAACTGGTATCGGCGCAGCGCGAATATGCGATTGCCGTGCAAGGTGTCGCGGCATTGAAAGACGCGGACGGCGATACCCGGCAGAGCATGCAGCAGCTCGCCGATGCCAGCCTGCTGCGCCTCAAGAACTGGGATATTTCCGAGCGGCAGGTGAAAGAACTGGCCATATCCGGGGCGGCCAGGCGCAGCCTGACCTTTCACGCCTTTCATACGCCGGCGAATGGCATCGTGCTGGAGAAGAAGGCGCTGGAGGGGATGCGTTTCATGCCCGGTGAAGTGTTGTATCAGATTGCCGATCTTTCGTCGGTGTGGGTGATAACCGATGTCTTCGAGCAGGACATCGGGCTGGTGCAGGTCGGCAGCAAGGCGCAAGTCAAACTGAATGCCTACCCGGATAAACCCTTCGAGGGCGTGGTAAGCCTTGTCTACCCGACGCTGAATGCCGCCACGCACACCGTGCCGGTACGGATGGAAATCGCCAACCCCAAAGGGCTGCTCAAGCCGGCCATGTTTGCCAGCGTGGAAATTCAGGTGGCCGGTAAGGGTGAAGTGCTGACCGTGCCGGTTTCCGCCGTGATCGACAGTGGCACGCGCCAAATCGTGCTGGTGCAGTTGGCGCCGGGACGCTTCGAGCCGCGCGCGGTCAGGCTTGGAAGCCGCGGTGAAAATTATGTCGAGGTGCTGGAGGGTATTGCCGATGGTGAGCAGGTGGTGATTTCCGCTCTGTTCCTGATTGATGCGGAGAGCAATCTCAAGGCGGCGTTGAGCGGCTTGGGTGGGCATGTCGCGCATGGCGGCAGTGCGCCAACGGAGCAGAAGCAGCCGGATACGCCAATGCAGCCAAAGAGCAAACCTGCCGTAGTCGGGCATCGGGTGCAAGGCACGCTGAATGCCATCAACGCGGACGGCACGGTCAATATTACCCATGGGCCGGTCGAATCGCTGGATTGGCCGGGTATGACGATGGACTTCGTGCTCGCCAATTCATCGCTGGCGGGCAATGCCAGGATCGGCAGCGCGATCACGTTTGAAATCGTCGAACGCAAGCCGGGCGAATGGGTGATTACCAAACTGCAAGCTGCACCGGCTAATTCTCACGAGGGGCACTGACATGCTGACCGCCATCATCGACTGGTCGGCGCGCAACCGCTTCCTGGTGATCCTTGCCACGCTGTTCGTCACGCTGGCGGGCATTTACGCGGTGGTCAAAACGCCGCTGGATGCGTTGCCCGACCTGTCGGATGTGCAGGTGATCGTCTATACCGAGTATTCAGGACAGGCCCCGCAGGTGGTGGAAGACCAAGTCACCTATCCGCTGACTACCGCGATGTTGTCCGTGCCCAAATCCAAGGTGGTGCGCGGCTTCTCGTTCTTCGGCGCATCGTTCGTGTATGTGATTTTCGAGGACGGCACCGACATCTACTGGGCGCGTTCGCGGGTGCTGGAATATCTCAGCAGCATCGCGGGACGCCTGCCGAAAAATGTCGCGCCGCAGTTGGGCCCGGACGCGACCGGCGTGGGCTGGGTGTACCAGTACGCGGTACTCAGCGAGAAGCATAATCTGGCTGAATTGCGCACCATGCAGGACTGGTATCTGCGCTACCAGCTCACCAAGGCGCATGGCGTCGCGGAAGTGGCATCCATCGGCGGCTTCGTGCAGCAGTATCAGGTGACGGTCGATCCGGTGAAGCTGCGTGCTTACAACATTCCGCTGGGCAAGGTCGCGCAGGTGATCCGCGATTCCAACCGCGATGTCGGCGGGCGCGTGGTGGAAATGGCCGAGACTGAGTACATGGTGCGCGGCAAGGGCTATCTGCGCGGTATCGGCGACATCGAGAATCTGGTGGTCAAGGCGGAGCGCGGCACGCCGGTGCTGCTGCGCGACATCGCGCGTATCGAACTGGGGCCGGACGAGCGGCGCGGCCTGGCCGAACTGAACGGCGAGGGCGAAGTGGTGTCCGGTATCGCGATGGCGCGCTACGGTGAGAACGCGCTGGAGGTGATCGGGAATATCAAGCGGAAGATCGCCGAGATTGCCCCCGGCTTGCCGGAAGGCGTGAAAATTCAAACAGTGTACGACCGCTCCGAGCTGATCCTGCGCGCCATCGCCACGCTCAAGCGCACGCTGTTCGAGGAAGGGCTGATCGTTGCGCTGGTGTGCATTGTGTTCCTGATGCATGTGCGCAGCGCGCTGGTCGCCATCGTGATGCTGCCCGTCGGCGTGCTGATCGCCTTCATTGCGATGCGCGCGCTGGGGATGAATTCCAACATCATGAGCCTCGGCGGGATCGCGATCGCGATCGGCGCGATGGTGGATGCGGCCATCGTGATGATCGAGAACGCGCACAAGCATCTGGAGCGGCTAAACCCCTCCCCAGCCCTCCCCTTGTCAGGGGAGGGAGCCGATGCCCCTCCCCTGACAAGGGGAGGCCGGGAGGGGTTAGGTTTTGATGCACGCGCCAACGCCATCCTCGCCGCCTGCAAGGAAGTCGGCCCGGCCCTGTTCTTCTCGCTGCTGATCATCACCGTCTCCTTCCTGCCGGTGTTTACGCTGGAAGCGCAGGAGGGGCGGCTGTTTGCGCCGCTGGCTTTCACCAAGACTTTTGCGATGGCGGGCGCGGCGTTGCTGTCGGTTACGCTGGTGCCGGTGCTGATGATGCTGTTCATCCACGGCAGGATCATGCCGGAGGCGCAGAATCCGCTGAACCGCTTTTTGATCCGCAGCTATCGACCAGTCATCGCCGCCGTGCTGCGCCGCAAAAAAGCTACCCTCATCGCGGCGCTCGCCGTGCTGGCATTGACCCTCTACCCGGCCATGCGGCTGGGCAGCGAATTCATGCCGACGCTGAATGAGGGTACGCTGTTCTATATGCCCGCGTCGCTGCCCGGCATGTCGGTCACCAAGGCGGCGGAATTGCTGCAAACGCAGAACAAGATCATCAAGAGTTTTCCCGAAGTCGCATCGGTATATGGCAAGGCGGGCCGCGCGCAGTCGGCCACCGACCCGGCGCCGCTGGAGATGTTCGAGACGCTGATCAATCTCAAGCCGCAGGACGAATGGCGCAGCGGCATGACTACCGACAAGCTGATCGCCGAGATGGACAAGGCGCTGCAAATCCCCGGTGTGGCGAACTCCTGGACGATGCCGATCAAGGCGCGTATCGACATGCTGTCCACCGGCATCCGCACGCCGATCGGCATCAAGGTGTTCGGCAATAACCTGGAGGAAATGGAACGCGTCGCCAAGGATATCGAGGCCGTGGTCAGGAAAGTTCCGGGCACGACCAGCGCCTTCGCCGAACGCATCACCGGCGGCTTTTATCTCTACATCGAACCGGATCGCGCCGCGCTGGCGCGCTACGGGCTGACGGTAGGTGAGGCGCAGGAGGTGATCGCCACCGCGCTGGGCGGCGAAACCGTCACCACCACGGTGGAGGGGCTGGAACGCTTCGGCGTAAGTGTGCGTTACCCGCGCGAATTGCGCGGCACGCCGGAGCAGATTGCGCGCGAAGTGCTGGTGTCGACGCCGACGTTGGGAGATGGGAATGGCGCGATGATCCCGCTCGGGCAACTCGCCAAGGTCAGTATCGGCAAGGGCGCGCCGTCCATCCGCACCGAGAATGCGCTGCTGTCCGCCTATATCTATGTGGATATCCGCGACCGCGACATCGGTTCGTATGTGGCCGAGGCGCGCAAGGCGGTGGCAGAGCAGGTGAAATTCCCGTCCGGCTATTACGCGACCTGGAGCGGGCAGTTTGAGTACATGGAACGTGCTGCCGCAAAGATGAAGATCGTGGTGCCGATCACGCTGCTCATCATCTTCCTGTTGCTGTACCTCAACTTCAGGCGCGTGACGGAATCGCTGATCGTGATGCTGTCCGTGCCGTTTGCGCTGGTCGGCGGCGTGTGGCTGTTGTGGCTGCTCGGCTACAACCTGTCGGTGGCCGTCGCGGTGGGCTTCATCGCGCTGGCGGGCGTGGCGGCGGAGACCGGCGTGGTGATGCTGATCTATCTGGAGAACGCCTGGCAGGAAATCCAGGCAAGCTGTGCCGCCGAAGGCCGCAAGCCGATGCTGGACGACCTGCATACCGCCATCATGGAAGGCGCAGTGGAACGGGTGCGCCCGAAGATGATGACCGTCACGGCGATCATGGCCGGGCTGCTGCCGATCATGTGGAGCAGCGGCGCCGGCTCGGAGGTGATGAGCCGTATCGCCGCGCCGATGGTCGGCGGGATGATTTCCTCGACGATGTTGACGTTGATTGTGATTCCGGCGCTGTATGCTTTGGCCAAGGCGCGCACGATTAAATAACCAGGCAGTTTCATGGGAAGAAAAAATGCTGTTCCTTATGGTTTCTGCCGCCAATTATCAAAGTTGCATTTAGGGCTTTAATCGGCGTATCTTGCGGCTATCCGGATGCGGCGAATGAACCGGTGCTGTATTGAACGCGCGGGAGGAGGGTGACGATCATGCTCGACGAATTTATCCACGAACCGCGCATTGCGTACTTCTCGATGGAAATCGCGTTGCGCAATGAAATCCCGACCTACGCCGGAGGGCTGGGTGTGCTTGCCGGCGATACCTTGCGTTCGGCTGCCGACCTTGAATTGCCGATGGTGGCGGTCAGTCTGGTAAGTCACGCCGGCTATTTCCGCCAGGAAATTGACGCGCAGGGGCGGCAGACGGAACATGCGGCGACCTGGGATATCAAGCGCTGGGCGCAACCCCTCGACGCCAAGATTGCCGTGCAGATCGATGGCCGCACGGTCTGGATCGGTGGCTGGTTGTATGTGCTCGAAGGCCACATGGGCGGCCGCCAGCCGGTGTTGCTGCTCGACACCGACCTGAATGAGAACAGCAGCGACGACCGCGAAATCACCCACCATCTCTACGGCGGCGACAACGTCTACCGGCTTAAGCAGGAAATCGTGCTTGGGCTGGGCGGCGTGCGCCTGCTGCAGGCAATCGGTTTCACCATCCGGCATTACCACATGAACGAGGGGCATTCCGCGCTGCTCGGGCTGGAGCTGATGCGGCGATTTACTTATTCAACCGAGCACCTGCGGCCCGGCGAATCGCACTATGATCTCCCGCGCGTGCGCGACCTGTGCAGCTTCACCACGCATACTCCGGTCGAGGCCGGGCATGACCGCTTCTCCTACGATCTGGTACAGCGCGTTCTCGACAACGACTTTGATATGGAGGCCATCAAGCGCCTGGCCGGGGAAGAAAGTCTCAACATGACGCGGCTGGCACTGAATCTGAGCGAATATGTCAATGGCGTCGCTAGGAAACATGCCGAAGTATCCAACGCGATGTTCCCCGGCTACAAGGTGCACGCGATCACCAACGGCGTGCATCCTTATACCTGGGCTGCCGAAAGTTTTCGCCAGCTTTACGATCATTACCTCCCCGGCTGGTGCCACGAGCCGCAGTTGCTGATGCGCGCCGATTGCTGCATTCTGGAAGCCGCGATCTGGCAAGCGCATGTTCAGGCGAAACAGCATCTTATCGAGAAGGTGCAGGCGCTCACCGGTGTGGCGCTTAAACCCGATGCCCCGATTTTAGGTTTCGCGCGGCGCATGACCGCATACAAACGCCCCGATCTTTTGTTCGCCGACCTGGATCGCCTGCGGGCTATTGCGCGCAGCCAGCCGTTCCAGATCGTGCTCGCCGGCAAGGCACACCCGAACGATGAAAACGGCAAGCATCTGATCGAGCAGTTGTATGCGCATGCGCGCGCCCTTGCCGATACGATACCGGTGGTCTATCTGCCTGATTACGACCTGGCGTTAGCCCAGACGCTGACTGCGGGGGTGGATGTATGGCTCAACACGCCGTTGCCGCCGCTCGAGGCTTCGGGCACCAGCGGCATGAAAGCCGCATTCAATGGCGTGCCCAATCTGTCGGTGCTCGATGGCTGGTGGATCGAAGGTTGCATCGAGGGCGTGACCGGCTGGGCGATCGGTGATGCGGCGGGCATGGCCGACGGCAACGCACACGCGCTTTATGACAAGCTCGAACAGGTGGTGCTGCCGCTGTATTACGGCCACAGCGACGGCGGGTGGCTCAGGGTGATGAAGGGGGCGATTAGCAAGAACGCCTCGTATTTCAACAGCCACCGCATGATGCGCCGCTATGCGACGGAAGCGTACGCAAGGTGAAATGATCACCCAATCATCAAACTTTTTCGGAGAAACCGAATGAAACTGAAAGCTGCATTGCTTGCCGCCATTTTGGTATCGGTTACAACGCCTGCTGTGGCTGCCGAGGAATCCGGAGCAAACAGGGCGGTGATAGGACATAGCGTAGAGAAAACCGGTGCGCCGGCGGAGGAATACAAGCTGGATTACAAAGAATTGTTTGGCTGTGAACCGATGGGAGAAGAGGGCCATAAGTCGATGCCCAAGCCGGCATCGGGGGCGAGCCAGCAGGAAACAATGCAGCCTGCACAAGAGCATGAACCCATGCAGGAGAAGCGTTGAAATAACCCAGGGTGGCACGGCAAATATGCAACTGTACGGGAGGTCAATATGGCATACCGGCAATCCGAGGCGGTGCAGCTAACATTTATCAGGCCCCTCCAATTTGGAACAGGGGCATTTGTGTTATTGCTTGCCATCTATTTTGGGGTGGTCAGCCTGATTTCCGGGATGGACTTCGCGCTCGAGCAATTCGCAACATTCTGGTATTTCATCGTACCCCTTGCGTTGGGTTTCGGCATTCAGGTCGGGCTTTACACCTACCTCAAGAACCTTGTCGGGCAGCATGGCGCGTCAGGCAAAGTGGTTGCGGTATCCGGCACGACCTCTACTGCCGCGATGGTTTCCTGTTGCGCGCATTACCTGACCAATATCTTGCCCATTCTGGGCGTCACCGGCATTCTTGCTGTCGTTGCGGAATATCAGGTCGAGTTGTTCTGGCTGGGTCTGGCCTTTAACGTTGCCGGCATCCTGTATGTCGCGTCAAAAGTTGTTCAAGCTACCAAGGAGCATAAAAAATGCGAAATCAATTCCTGATTGGCCTGGCTGTTGCGGCAATTATTGCCTATTCCTGCGTCCATGATTCCGGGGCGGTCAGGATCATTGCAGCGGGCAATGCGGCGGAACTCGGGTATGCGCCGCAAATAAGCAATGAGCACGGAGTGAAGGTTACGGTTACGCCGCAAAACATATTGAGCAAAGCGAAAACATGGGATTTTCAGGTGACTCTGGAAACCCATACGCAGGACTTGAGCGATGATCTGGCCAAATCTTCGCTGCTCATTGCGGATGAAAAGCAATACCTGCCCTTGGGTTGGGAAGGTGCGCCGCCGGGAGGCCATCACCGCAAGGGTTTATTGCGCTTCAAGGCGATCGCCCCGCAGCCGCGATCGATGGAACTGCAGATACGCCTGGCAGGCGACGCTTCTCCAAGAAGCTTCAAATGGTTGCTGAAATGAGCAATTGCCCGGTTGATGAGGTGTCATGAATATCGAGACAGATATTTTAGAGCAGGCAGATGCCGCCTTCGCCGAGGCGTTGGCAGAGGCTTTGGATATACGTGAGCATGAAACCGGCGACCACTCCAAACGGGTAGCCTGCCATACCTTGGTGCTGGCGCGTCGTTTTACCTCGGATGCCGATAAGTTGCGACAAATTTATTGGGGCTCCTTGCTTCACGACATCGGCAAAATCGGGATATCGGATGCAATTTTATTGAAGCAGGGCGCACTCAATGAGGACGAGTGGAATGCAATGCGAACCCATCCCGAAAAAGGATACCGCATCGTTTCGCAAATTCCGGACATGAAAGAAGCCGCAGAAATCGTGCTCAGTCATGAGGAGCGTTTCGATGGTAGCGGTTATCCACGCGGGCTGCGCGGGGAGAAAATCAGCCTAGGGGCGAGACTGTTTGCCGTAATCGATACCCTGGACGCCATTACTTCTGACCGCCCTTATCGTAAGGCAAATACATTTGAACAGGCACGCGATGAGATTATCAGGATGAGCGGCACGCAATTCGATCCGGTAGCCGTGCAGGCATTTCTGGCAGAAGAAGCAACGTTGCGCGAAATGGTGGATGCCAAGTGCATGCTGCCGAACGACCTGGCTGTCCCGCAAACACAAATGAAAGGAACGAACCATGACACCCAACACTGATCCGGTGTGCGGCATGACGGTGAAACCCGATTCACCCCACCGCTGCGAATATCGCGGCGCCGAATACCGCTTTTGCAGCGCGAAGTGCCTTGCCAAATTCCAGGCGTCCCCGGCGGATTATCTGAAGCCGCACCTGAAGGAGCCGCAAGTTGCCAAAGCAGGCGTGATGTACACCTGTCCGATGCACCCGGAGATCCGCCAGCCCGCGCCGGGAAGCTGCCCGAAGTGCGGCATGGCGCTGGAGCCGGAATCCCCGTCGGTTCCGGGAGAGGTCGAATACACCTGCCCGATGCATCCCGAGGTGGTGCGCAGCGAGCCGGGCAGTTGCCCGATCTGCGGTATGGCCCTGGAGCCGCGCAATGCCCCGGCGGAAGACAATGCCGAATTGACGGATATGACGCGGCGCTTTTGGGTGAGCGCGGTGCTGGCCTTGCCGGTGTTTGTGATGGCGATGGTCACCGATCTGCTGCCGCAGGCGATGCCGGTATTCGTTTCGATGACGGCGCTGCAATGGATGGAATTCGCGCTGGCTACCCCGGCGGTGCTGTGGGGCGGCTGGCCGATCTTCCAGCGCGGCTGGGCCTCGGTAGTCAACCGCAGCCTCAACATGTTCACCCTGATCGCGCTCGGCGTCGGCGTGGCGTGGACATACAGCGTGGTGGCGATGCTGCTGCCTGGGTTGTTCCCGCCCGCGATGCGCAGCATGATGGGCACCGTGCCGGTGTATTTCGAGGCGGCGGCGGTGATCATGGCGCTGGTGCTGCTCGGGCAGGTAATGGAATTAAGAGCGCGCAGCCAGACCAGCGCGGCGATCAAGTTGCTGCTCGGCTTGGCACCCAAGACCGCGCGCATCGTGCGCAGCGACGGCAACGAAGAAGACATCCCGTTGGAGCACGTGCAGCCTGGCGACGTGCTGCGCGTGCGCCCCGGCGAGAAGGTGCCGGTGGATGGCGTGGTGCTCGAAGGAACAAGCGCGCTGGACGAATCCATGGTCACCGGCGAATCCATTCCGGTGGAAAAGACTGCCGGGGCCAGATTGATCGGCGCGACGGTGAACGGTACCGGCAGTTTATTGATGCGCGCCGAGCGCGTCGGCGCCGACACCCTGCTTGCGCAAATCGTGCATATGGTGAGCGAGGCGCAGCGGTCGCGTGCGCCGATCCAGCGCTTGGCGGATGTCACTGCGGGTTATTTCGTGCCGGCGGTAGTGGGGATTGCACTTGCCACGCTGGTGGTATGGGGTATCTGGGGGCCGGAGCCGCGCTTGGCGCATGCCATCGTCAACGCGGTGGCGGTGCTGATCATCGCCTGTCCCTGCGCGCTGGGGCTGGCCACGCCGATGTCCATCATGGTCGGCACCGGGCGCGGCGCGCTGGCCGGGGTGCTGATCAAGAATGCCGAGGCGCTGGAGATCATGGAGAAGGTCAACACGCTGGTGGTGGACAAAACCGGCACGCTGACCGAGGGCAAGCCGAAACTGACCTCGGTTGTTCCGCTCGCCGGATTCACTGATGTCGAAGTACTGCGGCTGGGCGCGAGCCTGGAACGCGCCAGCGAACATCCGCTGGCGGCGGCCATCGTGAACGGCGCGCAGGAAAGAAAATTGATGCTCGTTACAGTCAGCGATTTTCGCTCGTTCACCGGCAAGGGGGTGGCGGGAACGGTCGAGGGCCGTACGGTCGCGCTGGGTAATCTCAAGCTATTCGAGGAATTGCGCATCGACGCAGGCGACTTGCCCGCGCGCGCCGAAGCATTGCGCGGCGACGGCCAGACGGTGATGCTGCTGGCGATTGATGGCAGGGCGGCAGGGCTGATCGGCGTGGCCGATCCGGTTAAAGAGTCCACGGCGGAAGCGATCCGTGCGCTGCATGAAGAAGGCGTGCAGGTCATCATGCTCACCGGCGACAACCGCATTACAGCCGAGGCGGTCGCGCGCAAGCTGGGCATCGACCGGGTCGAGGCGGAAGTGCTGCCCGAGCAGAAGGCTTCCATCGTCAAACAACTGCAGGCGCAAGGGCGCATCGTGGCGATGGCGGGCGACGGCATCAACGACGCGCCGGCGTTGGCGCAGGCGCAAGTGGGCATCGCGATGGGCACCGGCACCGATGTGGCGATGGAAAGCGCGGGCGTCACGCTGGTCAAGGGCGATCTGCGCGGCATCGTGCGCGCAGTGCGCCTGTCGCGAGCGACCATGAAGAACATCCGGCAGAACTTGTTCTTCGCCTTCATCTACAACGTGCTCGGCATCCCGGTTGCGGCGGGCGTACTGTATCCGGTTTTCGGCTTATTGCTCTCGCCGATTATCGCCGCGGCGGCGATGAGCTTCAGCTCGGTGTCGGTGATTACGAATGCGCTGCGGTTGCGCCGCACTTTACTTTAAGGAGGCTGCCATGTCTGATCCACACGGAATACGACACATTTCCCGAGCGCGCTGGGTGTTCTATGGGTTTCTCGCGATTGCCGGGTTTTTGCTGTTTACGGAGCACCGCGCACATGTGCTGGGAATACTGCCTTACCTGTTTCTGCTGGCCTGCCCGTTGATGCATCTGTTCATGCATCACGGTCATGGCAACCATGACCGGCACCCACATAATCATGGGTCGTCGGAAGGAGGGGAGTCAAAATGAATACAGACGCTCCCGCTTATGGTCTGTGGTCGTTGGTTATCATCAACTCTGCGGTGTTCATCATTTTTGCATTCAGCTTCACCAAGCCGAAAACGCCGCGTGACTGGCGTTCGTTTGGCGCGTTCTCTGCTTTCATCTTCGCGCTGTTCACCGAGATGTACGGTTTTCCGCTGACCATTTACTTCCTGTCGGGCTGGTTGACAGAGAAGTTTCCCGGAGTGGATTTTCTGTCGCACGATGCAGGCCACTTATTGGAAGTGATGTTCGGTTGGCGCGCCAACCCGCATTTCGGGCCATTCCATTTGTTGAGCACCGTGTTTATTTTCGGCGGATTCGTTTTGCTGTCCGCAGCATGGAAAGCGCTCTACCATGCGCAGCGCAAGCATGGTCTGGCAACCACAGGGCCTTACGCCAAGGTACGCCATCCACAGTACGATGCTTTCGTACTCATCATGTTCGGCTTCCTGTTGCAGTGGCCAACCATTTTGACGCTGCTGATGTTTCCGGTATTGGTATGGATGTACGTGCGGCTGGCGCACACCGAGGAGCGAGATACTGAGGCGCACTTCGGTGAACGCTGGCGCGAATATGCTGCTCATACGCCAAGGTTCATACCGCTACGTGCCCGATCCGGATCGCAGAGCGGCGATGTGTAGTGGTTGTAGGTGAAGACAGATACGTCTGGTTAATTAAGGAGTGATATCGTGAATGAAATAGTCAAAGACCCGGTTTGCCATATGCAAGTCACATCTACATCATTTGCCACGGAACACGCAGGAGGCCATTACGCATTTTGCTCGGCTCAGTGCAAGGAACGCTTTCTGGCGAATCCGCATTTATACATCGGATTTCCCGGGCGTAAGGCTCCTGCGCAGGAGGGGGTGAAAGTCATCAAGCGCCATCGCCTTTTGCTGTCGGCACCGCTTGATGGGATACAGGCCGAACAAGTAAAGCAGGCATTGCTCGAGATGATGGGAATGCATGAGGTTCATATTGAGGGGGTTGAAATCGAAATACAGTATGACCTCATGCAAGTGACAGCCGAGCAGATTGCCGAAAAATTGGCATTGATAGGAGCCGATCTCGGAGAAGGCTGGATAGATCGCCTCAAATTGGCGTTTATCAATAACCTGGAAGAAATCGAGATTAATAGCCTTGAGGTTGAAAAAAGAGATGGGTATCACTACCCTCTTTAACAAGACGGCCCCATCGCTAGCAGCCTTGAAGTTAAAAACAAAAAGCGCTGTCATTGGCAGCTTGGGCGAATAATGGAAGCGCGCTTGATTAACGGTTTGTCGTACAGGGTTGTTCCAGCAATACACCTGGAGTGCATGGGTATTTTTTCTTCAACATGAAAGGAGTTGGCTTGGTAAATACATCGGTATATTCCGTTTATCCGGAATCTGGAGTTTAAAACCATGCAATATGTGCCCAGCCTTACTCCGCCGGTAACCGCGCCGGAAACCGGCCCGGAAGTGAAAGCCCTGGCAGGGGTTCAGCGCGCCAAACCTGTTCAGGAGCGTACCCTGCCGCCGCTGGTAGTGCAGCCGCATGCGCGGCATGTAGCACCTCCCGAGGTCGCCGGGAAAGAGGAGGCCGCCGGGAAGGAGGAGAAGCGGCACGACCCGCATGTTCTCGGGGAGCGCCGGCTTTATTGCCGCCGCCTCGAACATCTGCCTATGCTGGTCGAGTTGCGCTCTGAAATAGATCGGCGCCGGCGTAACCAGAGGGCGAGCGATATAGCGGAACATATCGATGTGGAAGCCTAGCGGCTGACCCATTTCCTACCGCCTTCCAGCATGCAAAAGTTGCGCTTCAAGGTTGAATCAGCGAAAATTCGACAAGTAAGTCTGGGTCAAATTCCGTCTTTGGCAAACCGTCGCATCAAACCGTGCAGGCGCGCGGCCTGCAATATTTCACTTCATCCATCTGGCATAGCCGCTTCATACAAATCATGACAATTTCAGAACAGTGGCATACCTTTACCGCAGCCCCCCACCGCGTCATGTTCCTGGGAGGCGCGCTGCAATCCATCGCCGTGATGTTGTGGCTGCTCGTGGAAATGGCGACACGCTATGGCGTAGCCGGTCACCCGATGGACTGGCCTGTTTTGCCCGGCGCCGTACATGGCTACCTGATGATTTTTGGCCTGTTTCCGTTCTTCATTTTCGGTTTCCTGATGACCACTTACCCGCGCTGGATGAACGGCAAGGAAATCCCGGCGCGGCGTTATGTGCCCGCCTTTGTGCTGCTCATGCTGGGAACTGCCGGGTTTTATGCCGGGCTGATGACGGGCCGCATCGTGCTGCTGGTTGCTGTTTTTGCCACGCTGGCCGGTTGGGGCGTGGCGCTGTATGCGCTGTTGCGCGTATTGATCGATGCGCAGCATCCGGATAAGCGTCACCCGCAAATTATTTTCATCGCGCTCAGCATGGGCTGGTGCAGCGTGGCTGCCTATCTGGTCTGGCTAGGGAGCGACAACGCGGCCTGGCTGCGCTTCGCCCTGCAAGGCGGGCTGTGGTTTTTCCTGCTGCCGGTATTCGCCAGCGTCGCGCACCGCATGATTCCCTTCTTCACCAGCACTGTGCTGCCGCAGCACCTCGTGACACGCCCGCTCTGGGCATGGTGGACCATGCTGGCGGCCAGCGTGATGCACGGCCTGCTGCAGCTCGCCGATGCCGCTGCCTGGCTATGGGTATGCGACGCGCCGCTGGCTGCTGCGGCTTTCTATTTGACCTATGTCTGGGGGCTGCGCCGCAGCCTGAGCATCACGATGCTCGGCGTGCTGCATATCGGCTTTGCCTGGATAGGCATTGCCATGCTGCTGTCCGCCGTGCAAAGTTTCGCGTCATTAATCAGCCACGGTTCGACGTTCATCTGGGGGCTTGCGCCGCTGCACGCGCTGACCATCGGTTGTTTTGCGACGCTGCTGATCGGCATGGGCACACGCGTCACGCTGGGGCATTCCGGCCTGCCGATGCAGGCGGATACCAAGGTCAAGCTGATGTTTGCCGGAATACAGCTCGCCGCATTGCTGCGCGTGCTGGCGGACATGCTCCCGACGCAGGCCATGCACTGGCTGTATTTCGCCGCAGCTGCGGCTTGGCTGGCGTGTTTTGCGCCGTGGGCATCACGCTATCTGCCGATTTACTGGCGGCCGCGTGCGGATGGGAAGGCCGGTTAGCGCGCCTTCACTGATGGAAAAACCCCGTCGCTTGCGCAAACGGAATCTTGCCCGCATCATAATGGCCGTTCCTCAATCTTCGCAGAGCAGACTGTCTGAAAACGGCAAAAGTTTTTTTCAAGCCTGCATCAGGCAAAACCGGCTCAATTACCCGCCGATCAGCAATCTGCACTGCAATTGAGGCTTCCTAACCGGGCAGCGGCAAGCCACTTTACGAAAATCGGCAAGAGACTCACATGGTTGCAGTATTGAAACTCCAGGAAAAGATCACCGGCCTGCTGGTGTTCTATTTTCTCGTTGCGCTGGTCGCCATCGCTTCGACGCTGTATGTGTCCTGGCGGCTGGAGGGTGGCGCGGCGGCGATTAACGATGCCGGCAGCGAGCGCATGCGTTCATATCACATCGCTTTCCTGCTTGCCCAGCAGGTGCAGCAACCTTCGGTCGAGTTGCGGCACGATATTGAAGCGAAGGTCGCGCAGTTCGAGAAAGTCCTATCCGATCTTGATCGTGGCGACCCGCGGCGGCCGCTTTCGCTGCCCAAGGACAAGGAGGTGCGTGCTCAGATGAGCAAATTGCACCAGGTCTGGCAGGCCGATATCAAACCCCGTATCCAGCGCATACTCGATACCCCGCAACGGTCGGAACAGGAAAAATTGCTGGCGGAGTACCGGCCTGTTGTGGAAAGTTTTGTCGGCAGCGTAAACGGCCTGGTGGAGATGGTGGAAACCAGCAATGCCCGCGCCACCATGCTGCTGCGTACCTTCCAGATCGGGCTGGTGAGCCTGGCGTTTATCGGTACGGTGTTGCTGATGAGCATGTTTTCGCTGATGGTGGTGCGCCCTGTCAACCGCTTGCGGGAGGGCATCCGGCGCATGGGCAAGGCGGATTTCGGCGTGCGCCTGCAGTTCACCAAGCGGGACGAATTCGGCGAGCTGGCCGAGGGCTTCAACCAGATGGCCGACAAGTTGCAGGATCTTTATGCCACGCTTGAACAGCGGGTGGAAGAAAAATCCCGTAGCGTCGAGGTGAAGAACCGCGAGCTCGCGGCGCTGTACGATGTGGCTGCATTCCTTAATTCTTCGACCGCAACGGAACCTTTGTGCGGCATTGTGCTGGATAAGTTGTCCGCTTTGATTGGCGCACGCGACGGTGTGGTACGTCTGGTCGACGCCAAGGGGAAACAGCTGCAAATTATTGCCTCGCGCGGAGTTTCGAAAAACTTTCTGGACGAGGAGTCTTGCCTTGCCGTTGGCGACTGCCTGTGCGGTGTGGTGGCGCGTGACGGTGTTGCGATCAGTTCTGATTTTTCCACACCATCGCAACCGCTGCTGCTGCATGCGTGCAAACGGGATGGATTCCAGGCGATGGTGGCGATCCCGATCCGTTCCAAGCAGCGGGTGATGGGTATGCTCAACCTGTTTTTCGATACCCCGCGCATCTTGCCCCCGTCGGAAATTCGCCTGCTGGAGTCGGTGGGACAGCATCTCGGTATCGCCATCGAAAACCAGCGGCTGGTCGCGCGTGAAAAGGAAATGGCGGTATCGGAGGAGCGCAACCTGCTGGCGCAGGAGCTGCACGACAGCATCGCCCAGTCGCTTGCCTTCCTGAACATCCAGGTGCAGCTGTTGCGCAATGACCTGCAACAGGATCAAACAGCCACCGCGTTGCAGGGGCTGGAGCAGATACGCGAAGGGGTGCAGGAATGCTATGACGATGTGCGCGAGTTGCTGGTGCATTTCCGCACTCGGGTCGGCAACGCGGATCTGGAAACTGCCGTGCGCAGCGCGCTGGAAAAGTTCGAGGGGCAAACCGGTATTAGCACTGTCTTCTCGCATCGCGGATCAGTGCCGGATCTTCCGCCGGAGCATGTGCTGCAGGCGATGCACATCGTGCAGGAATCGCTTTCCAATGTGCGCAAGCATGCCAAGGCGAGTCGCGTTGACGTGGAACTCGTCTGTGACGGAGAATGCGCGCTCTATATCAATGACAACGGCATCGGCTTCGATTCCGCGCATGATGCCGGCGATACTCATGTCGGGTTGAGCATCATGCGCGAGCGGGCGCACCGCATCGGCGCCGAGTTGGTGCTGGAATCGGAACCCGGACAGGGCACGCGGGTGCGCCTTGTCCTGCCGCACAGGAGAAACTCTGAAGTATGAAACCGATACGCATTTTGATCGTTGACGACCACACGCTGCTCCGCAGCGGCATCAAGCTGGCTTTGCAGCGGCACGAAGGATTCGAGGTGGTGGGCGAGGCCGGCGACGGGCTGGAAGGCATCAAACGCGCCAAACAGCTCAAGCCAGACGTGGTGCTGCTCGATCTGCATATGCCCGGCACCAGCGGGCTGGAAGCCTTGCGCGTGCTGGTGGAAGATGTGCCGGAAACGCAAGTTGTCATGCTCACCGTTTCGGAAGATGCCGAAGATCTGCTGGAAACGCTGCGCGCCGGGGCGCGCGGTTACCTGCTGAAAAATATCGATACCGAGTTCCTGCTGGAGTCGATCCGGCGCGCAGCGCATGGCGAATCGGTGATGTCACCGCAAATGGCCCACAAGCTGGCCGATTCGCTGCGTGCTCCGCCCAAGGATAATGCACCCGTAGCGGATGTTAATCCGGGCAAGCTCTCCCCACGCGAACGGGAAATCATCGTCATGCTCGCCCACGGCGCCAGCAACAAGGAAATCGCCCGCGTGCTCAACCTGTCTGAATCCACCATCAAGATTCATGTGCAAGGCATCTTGCGCAAGCTCAACATCGCTAAACGCGTGCAGGCTGCCGTGTATGCGGTGGCGCATGGCCTCATTTAATCCGGTTTCCGCAATTTGGTAATTTCTGTGGACGTATAGAGGCTGCGTCCGTCTGTCAGGACATTTTTTGCTTCTGCCTTGCCTAGCTCAATGCGAACGGATTTGCTGGCCTTTTTCTTGATGGCAAACAATTTCGCTTCATCCAATCCGCAAAACTCCATACCTACCCGAAAGAACTAGTTCTTTTTACTCGTTTTATTTGTACTTCGGAAGAATGGGCACGCTATCCATGCAAGCCTATTCTTCCGCCATACGTTAACCCCAAAGGGGAATCGCTGTGGCGTCGCAAAAGTACAAGGCCTGGTCGGTAGTAATCATGAGCACGCTGGCATTCACGGTGTGCTTCATGATCTGGATGATGTTTGCGGTGATCGGTATCCCGATCAAGCAGACGCTTGGCCTCAATGAGACACAGTTCGGTTTGCTGATCGCCATGCCGGTTCTTACCGGATCGCTGATCCGCCTGCCGCTCGGCATGCTGACCGACAAGTTCGGCGGGCGCATCGTGTTCTTCGTGATCATGATTTCCACTGTCATTCCGATTTACCTGATCTCCCTCTGCACCGAGTATTGGCAGTATCTGGTCACCGGCCTGTTCGTCGGCGTGGCCGGCGGTTCGTTTACGGTGGGTATCGCCTACTGCGCGCGCTGGTTCCCGAAGAACCAGCAAGGCCTGGCGATGGGCATCTTCGGCGCGGGTAACACCGGTGCTGCGGTGACCAAGCTGGTGGCGCCGCTGATCGTGGTGGCTTACGGCTGGACCATGGTGCCGCAGGTTTATGCGGTGCTGATGCTGGTCACCGCAATCGCGTTCTGGTTCTTTACCTTTACCGATCCGTCCCACGTGGCAGGCAAGAGTGTGACGATCCGCGAGCAGCTTGCGGTGCTCAAAGACCCGACGGTATGGAAATACTGCCAGTATTACTCCATCGTGTTCGGCGGCTATGTGGCTTTGGCGTTGTGGATGACCAAGTACTACATCAGCGAATACGGTTTCGACCTAAAGACGGCAGCTTTGCTAGCCGCCGCATTCAGCATACCCGGCGGCGTGCTGCGCGCGCTGGGCGGCTATTTTTCCGACCGGTTCGGTGCGCATACCATCACCTGGTGGGTGATGCTGGTGTCGATGGTCTGCCTGTTTGTCCTGTCTTTCCCGCATGCCGAATTCACCATCAAGACCGTGACCGGTCCGGCCACTTTTCACGTGGGGCTCGACGCGACCACCTTCACTATCATCATGTTCACCTTGGGTATCGCTTTTGCGATAGGCAAGGCATCGGTATTCAAATATATCTCCGATGATTACCCGCGCAATATCGGTGTGATTTCCGGCATCGTGGGGCTGGCCGGCGGCATGGGCGGGTTCCTGCTGCCGATCATGTTCGGCGCGCTGGTGGACCTGACGGGTATCCGCTCTTCTTCCTTCATGCTGATGTTCGGCATCGTATGGGTGTCCCTGATGTGGATGTACTGGACCGAAGTGCGAACGCTCGACAAGTCGGCAAAAAAGAGAAAAGTTGCAGATTCACTTGAGTAAGTGGGTATCAAATTTCAATAAAAGGAGAATTTGAGTCATGGCAAACAAGAAAGAACAACGCGGGGCGGCGGGAGCAGAAGGCTCGGCCAGCTATAGTTCCGCCGACATCGAGAAGTGGGATGTCGAGGACAATGCCTTCTGGGAATCGAAGGGTAAAAAAATCGCCAGCCGCAACCTGTGGATTTCGATCCCGAGCCTCTTGCTTGGCTTCGCGATCTGGTTGATGTGGGGCATCATCACGGTGCAGATGATCAACCTCGGCTTTCCCTTTAAGCCGGCAGAATTGTTTACCCTGACCGCCATTTCCGGGCTGATGGGCGCAACCTTCCGTATTCCAGCGTCGTTCTTCATCCGCCTCAGCGGCGGGCGCAACACGGTCTTTCTGACCACCGCGTTATTGATGATTCCGGCCATCGGGGCGGGCATCGCGTTGCAGGATAAGACCACACCGCTATGGGTGTTTCAGATGCTGGCGTTTCTGTCCGGTATCGGCGGTGGCAACTTCGCCTGTTCGATGTCCAACATCAGCGGCTTCTATCCGAAGCGGTTGCAGGGTACCGCGTTGGGCCTCAACGCCGGGCTGGGCAACTTCGGCGTAACCACCATGCAGATTCTGATCCCGCTGGTGATGACCGCAGGTATTTTCGGTGCGATGGCGGGTGAGCCGATGACCTTGATCAAGGACTCGGGCTGGATTCTCGGCAAGATATTGGCCGGCACTCCAACCTACATCCAGAACGCCGGTTTCGTCTGGCTGCTGGCGCTGATCCCGCTGGCCTTTCTCGGTTTCTTCGGCATGAATAACCTGCTGCCGCTGTCGCCCAATTATGGTGGCACGCTGGCTGGTTTCGCCAAGATACTTTATCTGTGGCTGCTGACCTGCATCGTTGGTGTAGTCGGACTCTACCTGTATCTTCCGGCGCCGACCGGCCTCGGCCTGCTCAACATGTGGGTGGCGTTGCCGCTGATCATGGTTTCCATGTTGTTCGTGATGAAGCTCGCGGCGTTCGGCGAGATGAAGGCGGGCATCAACAAACAGTTCGCTATCTTCAGCAACAAGCATACTTGGTCCTTGACCGTGCTCTATCTGCTCACTTTCGGTTCGTTCATCGGCTTTTCGATGGCCTTGCCGCTGTCCATCACGGTGATCTTTGGCGTACAGCATGTGATCGACCCGGCAACCGGTCTGATGGCGCATACCCTGAAGAACCCTAACGCACCTTCCGCACTGACCTATGCCTGGATCGGCCCGTTTATCGGCGCGCTGATCCGCCCGGTGGGCGGCTGGATTTCCGACAAGGTCGGCGGCTCCATCGTCACCCAGATCATTTCGGCGGTGATGGTAGTGGCTTCGGCCGCAGCGGGTTACGTGATGATGCTGGCCTACAAATCGGCAACACCTGAAGAATATTTCATGATCTTCATGGTGCTGTTCGTGGTGCTGTTTGCCGCATCGGGATTGGGTAACGGCTCCACCTTCCGCACCGTGGGCGTGATTTTTGACCGCGCCCAGGCCGGCCCGGTACTCGGCTGGACATCCGCCGCTGCCGCTTACGGCGCGTTCATCGCCCCGGTGGTGATCGGCGGGCAGATCAAGGCTGGTACGCCGGAAATGGCCATGTATGGATTCGCAGTGTTCTACGCCTTATGCCTCGTTTTGAACTGGTGGTTTTACTTGCGTAGCGGCTCTGAGATCAAGAACCCGTAAAGGGCTTTATGTAGGGCGGGTTGGCCGCATACGGCCAACCTGAAAAATGAAGGCTGGCTACGGGTTTGAGAACAGAAAACCCAGAGCCGGGAAGATTGAATAAACTTTTACACAGGAGCAGAAAAAGCATGAGTCACTTTCTCGATCGATTGACGTATTTTGTAGGCATGAAGGACAAGGAGACTTTCTCCAACGGTCACGGCATCGTCACCAACGAAGATCGCCAGTGGGAATCCGCCTACCGCACTCGCTGGTCGCATGACAAGGTCGTGCGCTCCACGCACGGCGTGAACTGCACCGGCGGTTGTTCTTGGAGGATTTTTGTCAAGAACGGCCTGGTAGCTTACGAGATGCAGCAAACCGACTATCCGCGCACTCGCGAGGACTTGCCTAACCATGAACCGCGGGGTTGCCAGCGCGGTGCTTCCTACTCCTGGTATTTATACAGCCCGCACCGGATCAAGCACCCGCTGATTCGTGGCCGTCTGCTCGACCTGTACCGCGCCGAGCGCAAGGCCGGCAAGGATCCGGTGGAAGCATGGGCCGCAATTCAGGCCGACCCGAACAAGCGCAAACAATACGTTCACGTGCGCGGCCTCGGCGGTTTTGTGCGCACTAAGTGGGATGAAGTCAACGAAATCATCGCCGCCGCCAATATTTACACCATCAAAAAATGGGGCCCGGATCGTATTTTCGGCTTCTCACCGATCCCGGCCATGTCGCAAATTTCTTACGCATCCGGTGCGCGCTATCTTTCCCTGATCGGTGGTGTCTGCGGTTCGTTCTACGACTGGTACTGCGACTTGCCGGCGGCATCCCCGCAAACCTGGGGCGAGCAGACCGACGTGCCGGAATCGGCCGATTGGTATAACTCCACCTACATTATCGTCACTGGCTCGAGTCTGCCGACCACGCGCACGCCGGATGCTCACTTCGCCGTCGAGGCGCGTTACAACGGCACCAAAATTATTGCGATGAGCCCCGACTATGGCGAACATGTCAAACTTGCCGATCTGTGGATGCCAGTCAACCCCGGCTGCGATACAGCCGCCTTCCTGGCATTCGGGCATGTCGCACTGAAAGAGTTTTACATCGACAAGCAGGATCCGTATTTCCAGGAATACGCCCGGAAGTACACTGACTTGCCGATCCAGGTGACCTTGCGCAAGCAAGGTGATGCCTATGTGTCTGACCGCTGCCTGAATGCTGCCGATTTTGCCGGCAATCTGGGCGAATCCAACAACCCGGAATGGAAAACCATCGTTTATGACGAAAAGACCAAGGCATATGTCGCGCCGAACGGTTCCATCGGTTTCCGCTGGGGCGAGGAAGGCAGATGGAATCTGCTGCCGAAGAATGCCGCCAACCAGCAGGAAATTCTCGCCGAACTGACCTGCATAAACAGCAAAGACGCGGTGGTTTCAGTCGGCTTCCCGCACTTCACGCCAGGCGAAGATGAATTGTTGTTCCGCAACGTGCCGGTGCGCAAGCTGAAGCTGGCCAACGGTGAAGAAGTCCTGGTTACTTCTGTGTTCGATATGCAGGTTGCGCAATACGGCATTGACCGTGGCTTGGGCGGCTCCAATGTCGCCAAGGACTATAACGATGCCAACGTGGCCTATACACCGGCATGGGCATCCAAGGTCACAGGCATCAAGGCTATGGATATCGAGCGCACTGGTCGTGAATTTGCGATGAATGCTTCGCAAACTCATGGCAAATCCATGGTAATCATGGGTGCGGCAATTAACCACTGGTATCACAACGACATGACGTACCGGAGCGTCATGAACATGCTGCATATTTGCGGCTGCGTCGGCCAATCGGGCGGCGGCTGGGCGCACTATGTGGGGCAGGAGAAACTGCGTCCGCAAGCAGGCTGGGCGCCGATTGCCTTTGCGCTTGACTGGCATCGTCCGCCGCGCCACATGAATTCCACTTCATACTGGTATTTCCACACCGATCAGTGGCGCTACGAAACTCTCAAGGCGGAAGATATTACGTCGCCTGCCGGCAGGAACAAGAACGCAAAAGAGGGCTATTCGATCGCCGACTACAACGTCTCAGCGGTTCGCATGGGCTGGTTGCCGGGCTTTCCTCAATGGAACGTCAATCCGCTCGATCTGGTGGATGAAGCGGCAAAGGCAGGTGCCACCGACGAAGCTGGCGTTTCAAAGTACGTTGTCGAGAAACTCAAGTCTGGCTCCATGGATATCTCCTTTGCCGACCCGGATGCCGAGCATAACTGGCCGCGCAATATCTTCGTGTGGCGCGGTAACCTGATCGGCACTTCGGGCAAGGGGCAGCAGTACTTCCTGAAACATCTGCTGGGCGCGCAAAACAACGTGTTGCAGGAGGGTGGGGACGGGAACCACAATAAGTTGATCAAATGGCATGATGAGGGCCCCGCAGGCAAGCTGGATCTGTTTGTGGATATCAACTTCCGTCTCAACTCCACCGGCGCTTACTCGGACATCATCTTGCCGACCGCAACTTGGTACGAGAAGAATGACCTGAATACCACCGACATGCACCCCTTCATTCATCCGCTGTCGGAGGCGGTGTCGCCGGGCTGGGAATCCAAGTCAGACTGGCAGATTTTCAAGGAACTCGCCAGGGTCTTTTCGGGTATGGCCGGCAAGCATCTTGGCACGCGTAAGGATATCGTTTCCTTTCCGATGCAACACGATTCGCCGCTCGAAATGGCGCAACCGTTTGGCCAGGTAAAAGAGTGGCACAAGGGCGAATGCGAGCCGATCCCAGGCAAGACCATGCCACTGCTCAAGCTGGTGGAGCGCGACTATGGCAGTATCTATAACAAATACATCGCGATCGGCCCGTTGATGGTAACGCTTGGTAACAACGTCAAGGGGCTCGACTGGAACACCGAAGCAGAATACGAGGAACTCAAGCTGTGCAATTACACGGTGAAAGTCCCCGGTGTTTCCTATGGCATGCCGTCCTTGGAGGAGGATATCTATGTGTGTGATTCAATCATGCGCATGGCACCTGAAACCTGCGGCGAAGTGGCGCATAAGTCGTGGTCTGCATTGTCCAAGAAAACTGGCATCTCCCATCACCATTTGTATTCTGCCCGTCAAGAGGACAAGATCACCTTCCGCGATATCCAGGTTCAACCGCGCAAGATCATTACCGCGCCAACCTGGTCTGGTATCGAGTCCGAGCATGTGTCCTATACCTCTTGCTACACCAATATTCATGAGCATATCCCGTTCCGCACTCTGACCGGCCGAGCCCATTTCTACCAGGATCATGAATGGTTCCAGGACTTTGGCGAGACTTTCTGTTGCTTCCGTCCGCCACAGGATCTGAAGTCATTCAAGAATGTTCCGGCAAAGATACTGAATAAACCGCATCTCAAACTGAGGATGCTCACGCCGCATGGCAAGTGGGGTATTCACTCGAGCTATCAGGATACGTTGCGCATGCTGACGCTATTCCGCGGCGGCCCACATATCTGGATTTCCGAACTTGACGCCAAGCAGATCGGGCTCAAGGACAACGATTGGGTGGAGCTGATCAACAGTAATGGCACCTCCATGTGCCGTGTTGTAGTTTCGCAGCGTATTCCACGCGGCACGTCGGTGATGCATCATTCCCAGGAGAAACACATAAACCAGCCGGGATCGGTCACCACCAACAAACGCGCCGGCACCCACAATGCGACGACCCGCATCATCATGAAACCGACCAACATGGTAGGCGGTTACGTGCAACTGGCCTACAGCTTCAATTACTACGGCACGGTGGGATGCAACCGCGATACCGAGATCATCATGCACAAGGTTGAGGATCAGGATATCAACTGGCTGGAGGCGCCGCTTACCCCTGAACGGGAAGCAAACCGCAACCCGCCCGGAATCGGTAAGCGTTAATCGTCGCGTGAATTAGGATAAATTAGGAGAAACTTATGAAAGTACGTGCACAATTCGCATTCATCTTTAACCTGGACAAGTGTATCGGCTGCCACACCTGTTCAGTGACGTGCAAAAACACCTGGACCAACCGCAAGGGCGTGGAATATGTCTGGTTCAATAACGTCGAATCCAAGCCCGGCATTGGTTACCCCAAGGATTGGGAAAACCAGGAAAAATGGCGGGGCGGCTGGACGCTGGCCAACGGCAAGCTGGAGCTGAAGTCCGGCGGGCGCGCATCGAAGCTGCTGAACATCTTCTCCAACCCGGACTTGCCGCAGATCGACGATTACTACGAGCCGTTCACCTACAACTATGCGCGCCTGCAAAATGCGCCGCTGTCTGAAGCCGCGCCAACGGCACGTCCGCTCTCGCAGATTACCGGTGAGTCCATCGATAAGATCAAATGGGGACCGAACTGGGAAGATATGATGGCAGGGGAGTGGTCCGAACGCAACGTAGACAAGAACATGGATGGCGTTGGCAGGGATATCTATGGCCAGTTCGAGAAAACCTTCCATCTGTATTTGCCGCGTATCTGCAATCACTGTCTGAACCCGGCCTGTGTGGCTTCCTGCCCATCCGGTTCGCTCTACAAGCGTGAAGAAGACGGTATCGTGCTGGTCGATCAGGACAAATGCCGCGGCTGGCGTATGTGCATGAGTTCCTGCCCATACAAGAAGGTGTATTACAACTGGGAATCCGGCAAGGCCGAAAAGTGTATCGCCTGCTACCCGCGCGTCGAAAACGGCCTCGCGACAATCTGTTCCGAAACCTGCGTCGGTCGTATCCGCTACAACGGCATCATATTCTATGACGCTGACCGTATCTCGGAGTTGGCCAGCACGACAAACGAGCAGGATCTGTATGAAGCACAGTGCAAAATCTTCCTTGACCCAAATGATCCGAAAGTGATCGCCGCCGCCCGTGCGGAAGGCATCAACGAAGACTGGATCATTGCGGCGCAGAAATCGCCCGTCTACAAGATGGCGATTGACTGGAAGATAGCCTTCCCGCTGCATCCGGAATTCCGCACATTGCCGATGGTGTGGTATGTGCCGCCGCTGTCTCCGGTCGCAAACGCGATTGATCAGGGCAAGCTGAAAACCACTCCGGATGGCGTGATTCCGATGTCTGGCGAGATGCGCGTGCCGGTCAGGTATCTTGCCAACCTGATGACCGCAGGCAAGGAAGCACCGATCGTGCTGGCCCTGAACCGCATGATTGCGATGCGCAGCTACCAGCGGATGAAGCGTGTGGAAGGCGTAGTCAATACCAAGGCGCTGGAGGCTGCGGGGATGACCGAGGAAATGGCGCAGGATATGTACCGTTACCTGGCGATTGCCAATTACGAAGACCGCTTCGTTGTCCCCACCAGTCACGAGGAAGAGCGTCTGGACGATTCCCATGGCCATCAGGGGCAGAACGGCTTCACCTTCGGCAACGATTCTTCGACCGGTATCAGTAAGGTCACGTTGTTCCCTAGACGCCGCAAGGAATCTATGGAACCAAGGGAAATGGCTCCATTCGTGGGTGACGGTGCATTCACGGGCGACCGTTAAGGGGAAATCATGCGTATTTATAAAGTGTTATCTGTGTTGCTGGAATATCCGGATCAGGAGTTGATCGATAACCTGCCGGAAATCCGCGCAATCGTTGATGGAAGCACCTACATTGATGCTGAGCAAAGGGTAGGCTTGCGGAAGTTTCTTGACCACCTGTCAAGTGTGCCGCTGACCGACATTCAGGTGGAGTATGTGAATACTTTTGACAGAACTCCGGAGCATAGCCTGCACCTGACACACCATTTGTTTGGCGAAGAAACTGACAGGGATCGCGGCCCGGCCCTGATCGACCTAGGGGAGATGTTCAAGGAATACGGCGTAAAAACGGTGACCAACGAGTTGCCGGACTACCTGCCGTTGCTTCTGGAATTTACCTCTCAACTGGACGACAGCGAGGCGACGGTGTTCCTGTCCGATATCGGCAAGGTGCTGAAAACGCTGACCGAGAACCTGACCAAGGCCAACAGCCCCTATGCTGCGCCACTTTCCATCATCGAGAGTCGGGCTACGTTGACTCGCTTGGCTGCTTAAACTTAAGGAGAATGAAATGCATGAGAACGTTTTTAGTATACATAACCTGCTGTTCGGCGTGTACCCGTATGTCTGCCTGACTGTATTTATCATCGGCAGCTGGTTGCGCTTCGACCGTGAGCAATACGGCTGGAAAAGCGATTCCAGCCAATTGTTATCCAAAGGCTATATGCGTCTGGCAAGCAACTTCTTCCATTTCGGTGTCCTCGCGATCTTCGGCGGCCACTTTGTGGGATTGTTGACGCCGCATTGGGTATTCCAGATGGTTATGGACGACATGTCGCACCAGTACGTCGCCATTACCGCAGGTACCATTTTTGGTCTTTCTGCGTTGTTTGGCGGCACTATCCTGTTTTTCCGGAGGTTCTTTAATCCGCGTATTTCGCTTACCAGCCGCTCCGCAGACAAATTCACCATTTTCTGGGTAATGTTTACGCTGATTCTTGGCCTGCTGACCATCCCGGTATCCATGGGCCATGCCGGTCACGGTGACCCGCGCGTGGTGACTGCCATGGCGGAATGGATACAGAGCATTGTTTACCTGTATCCAAACCCGCAATACCTGGAAGGGGTCGATACCATCTTCAAGCTGCACGTGCTGGCCGGCATGACAGTGTTCCTGATATTCCCGTTCACTCGTCTGGTGCATATCTGGAGCATGCCATTCGGTTACCTGGCACGCGCCTACCAGATCGTGCGCACCAAGCGTTTGAAGTATCAGGAAACCGACAGATACGACCAGCATAAACCAATAGATATGTAAGTGTTTTGAGCAGTATGGTTGCTTAATTTTCGTATTGTTACTCAGGGCGTGCTGTTCGACCGGTTGTTTACGGAAGGGCAGTGCGCCCTATCCTTGTGGTGACCCCATTAAGATTCGCACTGTAACTGCGCAATGCCGATTACCGGCTCATGCGAAACAATCATCAGTGATAACAACTAAATATGAGCGACGTTAATATATTCCTGAAGGGCTTCAGGCGCTTTCAGCATCATTACTTTGACCGGAATCCGGAGCTGTTCGACCGATTGATTACCGAAGGCCAGCGCCCACGGGCACTGGTGGTGGCCTGTTGCGATTCGCGCTGCGACCCCGGGGTGCTGACCGACAGCGCGCCCGGCGACATGTTCGTGGTACGCAATGTCGCCAACCTCGTTCCACCGCACATCCAGGCGGCTTCCTATGCAGGCACCACTTCCGCCATCGCTTTTGCGATATGCAACCTGGGAGTGGAGCATGTTATCGTCATGGGCCATGCACGATGTGGCGGTATCCGCGCGTTGATGGAGAACAAATTGCCCGATTGCGACGAGGAGCATCTCATCGCAAAATGGCTCGGGATCGCTGCGGATGCCCGGCAGCAGGTGTTGAAGGAGCTGCCGGGAAAATCGCAGGAAATCCAGACGCGCGCCTGTGAGCAGGCATCCATCCTCAAGTCACTGGAAAATCTGATGTCCTACCCTTGGATCAGCCGGCGCGTCGACGAGGGCAAGCTGGCGTTGCATGGCTGGTATTTCGACATGGGAAATGGAACATTGATGCAGTATCACAGCGAAGCCGGGGCATTTCTTGTGGTTGAGCCACATCCTGAAGGAAGCTCAGAGCATTCGGATGAGCCTCCCAGGCAACCGCAACGCCTGTTTGAAAACTGGGAATCCAGCCCGCCGCCGTAAAGCTGCGGAAAATTCCCCGCCGCTGATTATCCTTAAATCAGCGGTAACCCTCAATATTTCGCCATTGATTGAGAATTGGAATAGAAGCCCATCTTTGCCGGTATGCCATCAACCGCGCCCCGTTTAACCGGGGCGTTTTGCTAACTTTTGGGCAAAACTGTTCACAGTCGCGCCGGAATCCAGTAAAGTGCCATCCCGTTCCTAACCGATAAGAGCAATAACATGAGTGCAAAAGGACAGCAACTGCAAGACCCATTTCTCAATGCGCTGCGTAAAGAGCATGTGCAGGTCGCGATTTACCTGGTGAACGGCATCAAGCTGCAAGGCCAGATCGAGTCGTTCGATCAGTATGTGGTGCTGCTGAAAAACACCATCACGCAAATGGTTTACAAACACGCTATTTCCACTATCGTTCCGGCACGCGCGGTCAATATTCCTTACGAAGACGCTGCCGAATAATGCAGCAACAGCCCCCCGGCCCCGAGGCCGCAGTTCTGGTCAGCATTGATTTCGGCGAAAGCGACCACAGCGAGAGTTTGGAGGAGTTGCGTTTGCTGGCCGATACTGCCGGGGTGCGCACGCTGGCTGTGATTCAAACCAAGCGCCAGCGCCCTGATGCGGCACTGTTTGCGGGCAGCGGCAAGGTGCAGGAAATCGCCGAGCTCGTCGAGCGCTTGGAAGCTCCGCTGGTCATTTTTAATCATGACCTTTCCCCCGCGCAGATGCGCAACCTGACCGCCAAGCTGAATACGCGCGTAATCGACCGAACCATGTTGATTCTGGATATTTTTGCGCAACGCGCGCAGAGCCACGAAGGCAAGTTTCAGGTCGAACTGGCGCAGCTCAAATATCTCGCCACGCACCTGGTCGGCATGAATCAGGACATGGGGCAGCAAAAACATGCCGTCGGTGCGCGCGGCCCCGGCGAAACCAAGCTGGAACTGGATCGGCGCAAGCTGGACAAACGTGTCCATCTGCTGAAAGACCGCCTTGAGAAGCTCAAGAAGCAGCGCGTGGTGCAGCGCCGCGCGCGCAATCGTTCCGATGTGCTGTCGGTGTCCATCGTCGGTTACACCAATGCGGGCAAGTCGACGCTGTTCAACAGGCTGACCCGTGCCGATGCGTATGTGGCCGACCAGTTGTTCGCCACGCTGGATACCACCTCGCGCCGTATGTTCACTGAAGGGCTGGGCGAAATCGTGGTGTCCGACACGGTCGGTTTCATCCGCCATCTGCCGCATTCGCTGGTTGCGGCATTTCGCAGCACGCTGGAGGAGACCGTGCAGGCCGATGTGTTGCTGCATGTGGTGGACGCCAACAATGCCAACCGCGATGACCAGATTGCCGAGGTGAACAAGGTACTGGCGGAGATCGGCGCGGCGGATATTCCGCAGGTTCTGGTGTTCAACAAAATCGATTTGCAGGATATTCCGCCCAGCGTGCAGTACGACGAATATGGTAAAATCGCCCGCGTTTTTCTGAGCGCCAAAAGCGGCGCGGGGCTGGATGGTTTGCGGCTCGTCCTGGATGAGGCCAAGGCCGCGCGTCAGGCTGCCGAAGCACTTAAATCAACCACACAGTGAGTATAAATTATGGGATTGAATGATCCGCAATGGGGTAAAAAGAACAGCGGCGGCCCGCCCGACCTGGATGAGTTGCTGCGCAAGCTCAACGAAAAAGTCGCGGCCCTGATGGGCGGAAAAGGCGGCAAGGGCGGTGAAGGCAAGCCCGGCGGCGGCATGCCGATGAAAGGTTTCGGCGGCGGCATCGGCTTGATCGCCGCAGTTGCCGCGCTGATCTGGGCAGGTAGCGGTTTTTATATTGTGGATGCCAGCCAGCGCGGCGTGGTGCTGCGCTTTGGCAAGCTGGTCGAAATGACCCAGCCGGGCCCGCGCTGGCATTTGCCGTTCCCGGTTGAAACGGTGGAAATTGTCAATCTGAGCCAGGTCAGGACGGTGGAAGTCGGCTATCGCGATAACGTCAAAAATAAAATGCTGAAAGAGTCGTTGATGCTGACCGAAGATGAAAACATCATCGACATTCAGTTCGCGGTGCAGTACTTCCTCAGCGACCCTGCCGACTATCTGTTCAACAACCGCACGCCCGACGAGAATGTTCGCCAGGCTGCGGAAACCGCCATCCGCGAGGTGGTTGGCAAGAGCAAGATGGACTTCGTGCTGTATGAAGGCCGGGAGCAGGTGGCCGCCTCAGCGACCAAGCTGATGCAGGAGATTCTGGATCGCTACAAGTCGGGCATCCTGATCAGCAAGCTGACCATGCAGAATGCGCAGCCGCCCGAACAAGTTCAGGCAGCCTTCGATGATGCGGTAAAGGCCGGGCAGGATCGCGAGCGGCAAAAGAACGAAGGGCAGGCTTACGCGAATGACGTGGTGCCGCGCGCGCGCGGCACGGCGGCGCGCCTGATCCAGGAATCGGAAGGCTACAAGCAAAGCGTGACCGCCAATGCCGAGGGTGATGCCAGCCGCTTCAAGCAGATTCTCGTCGAGTATGAAAAAGCGCCCGCCGTCACGCGCGAGCGCATGTATATCGACATGATGCAGCAGGTGATGGGCAATGTCAGCAAGGTGATGGTCGATCAGAAGAACGGCAACAGCTTGCTGTATTTACCGCTGGACAAGCTGGTGGAAAGCACACGCGCTGGCGGTGCGGCAACGGAGGCGTTGGTTGCCCCCGTCACTTCACAGTCAAGCGATAACACCGCGGCGCAGCGCGCACGGGATTCGTTGCTCAGCCGCGACAGGGAGGCACGCTAATGAACAAGAGTATTAGCAACATACTGATCGGCGCGGTTGCCGCATTGGTTCTATTGAGCATGAGCGTGTTCGTGGTGGATCAGCGCCAGGATGCGATTGTGTTCCAGCTGGGCGAAGTGGTTAGCGTCAAAACCGACCCAGGCCTGTACTTCAAGGTGCCGCTGATGCAGAACGTGCGCTACTTTGATTCGCGCATTCTCACGCTGGATACCGTGGACCCGGAGCGCTTCATTACTGCGGAAAAAAAGAATGTGCTGGTGGATTCTTTCGTCAAGTGGCGTATCGTGGACGTGAAGCAATATTACGTCAGCGTGGGGGGCGATGAAATTCGAGCCAGGACGCGTTTGCTGCAGACGGTTAACTCCAGCATGCGCGAAGAATTCGGCAAGCGCACGATCAACGAAGTGGTGTCCGGCGAACGCGACAAGATCATGGAAGTGCTGCGCACCAAGGCCGATGCCGATGCGCGCAAGATCGGTGTGGAGGTGCTGGATGTGCGCCTGAAACGCGTCGATTTTCCGCTGGAAATCAGCGAATCGGTCTATCGCCGCATGGATGCCGAACGCAAGCGCGTGGCCAATGAACTGCGCGCTTCCGGCGCGGCGGAAGGCGAAAAGATCAAGGCCGATGCCGACAGGCAACGCGAGGTGATTCTGGCCGAAGCCTACCGTACCGCGCAAAAGACCAAGGGCGAGGGCGATGCCAAAGCTTCCGCATTGTATGCGGCCGCATTCGGCCGCAATGCCGAGTTTTATTCGTTCTACCGCAGCTTGGAAGCCTACAAGCAAAGCTTCAAGAACAAGAGCGACGTGATGGTGCTTGACCCGAGCTCGGCATTCTTCAAGTATTTGAAGAGCTCCGGCAAGGGCGGCAAGTAGTGCTGGAATACTGGTTGCTCGGTTTGGCGATGATGCTGGTGATTGAAGGTTTGCTGCCGTTTTTGTTACCTGACTTGTGGCGCGAGACCTTCCGCAAGCTGGTGTCGCTGTCGGACGGGCAATTGCGCTTCGCCGGCATCACCGCGATGATTTTCGGGTTGCTGCTGTTGTACTGGATTAAATGAAAGTGCCGTAATGCCAAACTGGTTGCTCCCCGAATACATTCAGGACATGCTGCCCGACGAGGCGTGGCGCGTCGAGCGGATGCGCGCGCAGCTCCTCGATCTGCTGCGCAAGTCCGGCTATCAATTGGTCGCGCCGCCACTGCTGGAATATGCCGAGTCGTTGCTGATCGATGGCAGCGATGACATGGATCTGCGCACTTTCAAACTGGTGGATCAGTTGAGCGGGCGCACCCTCGCGTTGCGAGCCGACATCACGCCGCAAGCGGCGCGCATCGATGCCCATTTGCTCAATCGTCAAGGTGTGGCGCGCTTGTGCTATGTCGGCAGCGTGCTGCACACCCAGCCGGCCGGGTTGACGCGCACCCGCGAGTTGCTGCAAATCGGCGCAGAGTTGTATGGGCATGGCGGGTTGGAAAGCGATCTGGAAATCCAGCAACTGATGCTGCAATCGCTGGGCTTGCTGGGCATCAGGGACGTACATCTCGACCTCGGGCATGTCGGCGTGTTCCGCACGCTGGCGAACCACGCCAAGCTCGGCAAAGAACTGGAAAATGAGTTGTTCGCTGCGCTGCAGAGCAAGGATAGCGCGGCTTTGCGCAGCCTGGTGCAACCGCTGGATACGGTGCTGCGCAACGCGTTGCTGGCCCTGCCGACGCTGTATGGCAATTGCGCCGAGGTGCTGGCGCGGGCGCGCAAGCTGTTGCCGGATTCTGCGGAGATTGGTGCGGCACTGGGTGCGTTGCAAACCGCTTCGAGCAAATTGCAACCGCTGGTATCCAGCGTCGGCATCGATCTCGCCGATTTGCGCGGCTACCACTATCACAGCGGCATGGTGTTCGCCGCTTACCATGCCGGCAGCCACGATGCGATTGCGTTGGGCGGGCGTTACGACAACCTCGGCAAGAGTTTTGGACGCGCCCGCGCCGCGACAGGATTCAGCATGGATCTGCGCCAGTTATACCGTCTGCTGGCGCCGCAAACAGCCAGTTTTGGAATATGTGCGCCGCTGCTCGACGATGATGCTTTGCGCGGCAAGATTGCGCAATTGCGCGCGGCGGGTGAGACGGTAGTAGTAGATTTGCTTGACGATGCGGCCTTGCGCAGGGAGTTGCAATGCGATCGCGAGCTGGTGTTGCGCGACGGCGCCTGGCAGGTCGTCGCCCTTTAGATTTTTCAGGATTGGAAGCTTGGTAATGGCTAAGAATGTAGTGGTAATCGGCACTCAATGGGGTGATGAAGGCAAGGGCAAGATCGTCGATTGGTTGACCGATCATGCGCATGGCGTGGTGCGCTTCCAGGGCGGGCATAATGCCGGCCATACGCTGGTGATCGGCGGCAAGAAAACCGTGTTGCATTTGATCCCGTCCGGCATCCTGCGCGACCATGTGATGTGCTATATCGGCAACGGCGTGGTGCTGTCGCCCCCGGCCCTGCTCAAGGAAATGGACCAGCTGCAACAGGCCGGGATCGATGTCTATGGCCGCCTGAAAATCTCCGAAGCCTGCCCGCTGATTCTGCCCTACCATGAAGCGATCGACCAAGCGCGCGAGCTGGCGAAAGGCGACGCCAAAATCGGCACGACCGGGCGCGGCATCGGCCCGGCCTATGAAGACAAGGTGGCGCGCCGCGCGATCCGTTTGCAGGATATTTTCCACCGCGAACGTTTTGCCGCCAAGCTGGGCGAGGTGCTGGATTATCACAACTTCGTGCTGAAAAATTATTTCCATACCGGGGCGGTCGATTTTCAGAAAACCCTGGACGACACGCTGGTGCTGGCGGAACGCATCAAGCCGCTGGTGATGGACGTGCCGCGCGCCCTGTATGAAGCCAACCAGGCGGGCAAGAGCCTGCTGTTTGAAGGCGCACAGGGCGCATTGCTGGACATCGATCACGGCACTTATCCGTATGTCACGTCGAGCAACTGCATCGCCGGGGCGGCCTGTGCCGGTGCCGGAGTGGGGCCGCAGATGCTCAACTACGTGCTGGGCATTACCAAGGCTTACACCACGCGCGTGGGCTCCGGCCCGTTCCCCACCGAACTGTATGACGCGGTGGATAAATGCGATCCGATCGGTGCAGGCCTGGCCGAGCGCGGCCACGAATTCGGCTCTACCACCGGACGCGCGCGCCGCTGCGGCTGGTTCGATGCCGCTGCGCTCAAACGTTCGATCCAGATCAACGGCGTGTCCGGTTTATGCGTCACCAAGCTGGATGTGATGGACGGCATGGAAACGGTGCGCATCGGTGTTGGCTATCGCATCAATGGCGTGGAGAGCGACATCCTGCCGGCGGGCGCGGATGCCCTGGCGGATTGCCAGGCCGTGTATGAGGAAATGCCGGGCTGGAGCCAAAGCACGCTGGGCGTGCAGCGCTATGAAGATTTGCCGCAAGCTGCGCGCAACTATTTGGAGCGTATCGCAAAGGTCTGCGGTGTGCCGGTGGATATGGTTTCAACCGGGCCGGATCGCGATGAAACCATCGTGCTGCGCCACCCATTCGAATGAGTTGGTGGCAGTAATGAACAACGCAAATACGCATCGCATTGTTTGCGATGCGTATTTGGTATTTGCGTTGAGGCAAAGAAAAAGGCCCGCTTGCGCGAGCCGTAATGTTTGGTGCCCAGAAGAGGACTCGAACCTCCACACCTTGCGGCACACGGACCTGAACCGTGCGCGTCTACCAATTCCGCCATCTGGGCCAAGACTTGCTGAAGGCGCGCAATTTAATAGTTAAAGGATTTATTGTCAATGAAAAAGAAAATTAATTTACGTCTGCAAGACCCCTACCTGGAGCGCGAGCGCGAGCAATACGAGCATCCGCTGCCTAGCCGCGAATTTATTTTGCAAATACTGACCGAGCAGGGCGCTCCGGTCAGCGATGAGGAATTGCTGGGAATCCTGCATATCGAGGCGCATGAAGAAGAATTGTTTACGCGCCGGCTCAGGGCGATGGAACGCGATGGACAGATCATGCGTAATCGCAAACGTGCGATTTGTGTGATGGAAAAGCTCAATCTGACCAAAGGCAAGGTGCAAGGGCATCCGGACGGCTTCGGCTTCCTGATTCCCGAGGACGGCAGCCCCGATATGTTCCTCAGCGAGAAGGAAATGCACCAGGTATTGCACGGCGATATCGTGATGGTGCGGCAGAGCGGCGTGGACCGGCGCGGCCGCCCGGAGGCAAAGATCATCGAGGTGCTGGAACGCGCCAATAACCGTGTGGTCGGCCGCTTGTATGAAGAGCACGGCATTCACTTTGTAGTGGCGGAAAACCGGCGCATCACCCAGGACATCCTGGTCGCTCCCGGCGAATCTGGCGGTGCCAAGGCCGGGCAGGTGGTGATGCTGGAAATCCTGAAACATCCCGACAAGCATGCCCAGCCGATCGGCCGCATTGTCGAGGTGCTGGGCAACTATGCCGACCCCGGCATGGAAATCGAAATCGCGTTGCGCAAGCATGATCTGCCGCACGAATTCCCCAAGGATGCGGAACGCCAAGCCAAAGCGATTTCCCCTGCGGTTGTTGCCGCAGATTGGGATGGACGTGAAGATATACGCAACTTGCCGCTGGTCACGATCGATGGGGAAACCGCGCGCGACTTCGACGATGCGGTGTATTGCGCGCCGGAGAAAGGCGGCTACCGGTTGGTAGTGGCGATTGCCGATGTCAGCCACTATGTACAAACGGGCGACGCGCTGGACCGCGAGGCGATTTTGCGCGGCAACTCGGTGTATTTCCCGCGCCGCGTGATCCCGATGCTGCCGGAAGAATTATCCAACGGCCTGTGTTCGTTGAACCCGAAGGTGGACCGCCTGTGCATGGTATGCGACATGCATGTCGGTCGCGACGGTGAAATCGGCGAATACCAGTTCTACCCATCGGTGATGCATTCGCAGGCGCGGCTGACCTACACGCAGGTCGCTGCAATGCTGGCCGAGCCGGATGGCGATCTGGCAAAGAGCAACGCGGCCATCGTGCCGCATTTGCAACACCTCTATGAATTGTTCCAGAAGTTGCTGAAATCTCGCGAGAAGCGCGGCGCGATCGACTTCGAGACGGTCGAGACGCAGATGATCTTTACCGACCAGGGCAAGATTGAGCGCATCGTGCCGGTGGTGCGCAATGACGCGCACAAGCTGATCGAAGAGTGCATGCTGGCGGCCAACGTCTGTGCGGCGGGCTATTTGCATGAACACAAGCACACCGTGTTGTATCGTATCCACCAGGGGCCGACACCGGAGAAGCTGGAAGCGTTGCGCGAATTCATGAAGGAGTTCGGTTTGCAGCTTACCGGCGAAGATGAACCACAGGCCGCCGATTATTCCAAGCTGCTCAAAAGCATCAAGGGGCGCCCCGATGCGGGGCTGCTGCAAATGGTGATGCTGCGCTCATTGCGCCAGGCCAAGTACGAGCCGGAGAACATCGGCCACTTCGGCCTGGGCTACGAAGCCTACACGCATTTCACCTCGCCGATCCGCCGCTACCCGGACCTGCTGGTGCATCGCGCCATCAAGGCGGTATTGCACGGAAAACAATACAAGCCCGCGCAGAAGTGGGCCGAGCTGGGTGCGCATTGCTCGATGACCGAGCGCCGCGCCGACGATGCCACGCGCGATGTCGAGGCCTGGCTGAAATGCTACTACATGCGCGATCATCTCGGCAGCGTGTTCACCGGCACGGTTTCCTCGGTCACCAGCTTCGGCATGTTCGTTTCGCTGGATGATCTTTATGTCGAAGGGCTGGTGCACATCTCCGAACTCGGCAAGGACTATTACCAATTCGACGCCACCAAACATCAACTGCTCGGCGAGCGCACCGGGCAACGCTACCGCCTCGGCGATCGCGTGCAGGTGCGCGTGGTCAAGGTGGACATGGAAAGCACCAAGATCGATTTCGTGCTGCATGAGCTCATCGAAAAACCCGGCCACGATCAGGCGGCAAAACCGGCAAAGAAGTCAGCCTCAAGGAAACCAGCCTCGAAGTCGTCAAAAAAAGCCGGCGGCAAGAAACACCATGGCTGATCTGCGCCTGATTTACGGTTTCCACGCGGTCACATCGCGCATTCGTCAAAACCCGGATGGTGTGCTGGAGATTTACCTGCAAGCGCAACGCCAGGACCCGCGCATGCGCGACCTGATCAAGCTCGCCGAAGCGAATGGCGTGCGCATCATCCCGATAGAAGCGGCGCGCCTCGACGGCATGGCGGGCAACGCGCGGCATCAGGGTGTGGCGGCGCGCGTCGATGCGGCGCACCGCGTGCAGCATCTGGAGGACGTGCTGGATACGCTCGAGGAACCGCCGTTGCTGCTGGTGCTGGATGGCGTACAAGACCCGCATAACCTCGGCGCATGTCTGCGCAGCGCCGACGCGTTCGGCGTGCACGCGGTGATTGCGCCGAAAGACCGCGCGGTCGGCATCACCGCCACAGTGGAGAAGGTCGCCTGCGGCGCGGCGGAAACCGTGCCGTACATCACCGTCACCAATCTCGCGCGCACCCTGCGCGAATTGCAGGAGCGCGGCATCTGGGTGGTCGGCGCGGCGGGCGAGGCCGAGCAGGACTTGAATGGCTTCAAGCACCAAGGCGCGCTGGCCTGGGTGCTGGGCGCGGAAGGCGAAGGGCTGCGCCGCCTGACGCGCGAGACCTGCGACGAACTGGTGCGCATCCCGATGCTGGGCAGCGTGGAAAGTTTGAATGTTTCCGTCAGCGCGGGCATCTGCCTGTTCGAGGCGCGGCGGCAGCGGCAGAGTGGCGGCTAAGGCCACCGGGCACCTGCCAGCGTCCTCCTTGCGGGGGCAGCGGAAATAATTGTAGTGTGCGTTCCACGCACCCTACGGCTGGATCGGCAACGGCAAAGTGTGAAGGGAGGGCATGGAAATGTTATTTCGTGATCGCAAAGATGCTGCAAGCAAACTGGCGGAAGCGCTAGATCAATATCGCGGCCAGCATCCGCTGGTGCTGGCGATTCCGCGCGGCGCGGTGCCGATGGCGAAGATCATCGCCAAGGCGCTGGACGGCGAAGTGGACGTGGTGCTGGTGCGCAAATTGCGCGCACCGGGCAACCCTGAATTCGCCATCGGCGCGGTGGACGAGACCGGCTGGACTTATCTCGGCGACTATGCCGAGCACGTGGCGGGCAGTTCGCAGTACATCGAAGCCGAGAAGGAAATGCAACTCAAGGTAATGCGCGAACGGCGCGCCAGCTATACACCGGTGCGTCCGCCGCTCGATCCGGCGGGGCGCATCGTCATCGTGGTGGACGACGGCTTGGCAACCGGCTCAACGATGATCGCCGCACTGCACGCATTGCGCGCCAAATCCCCGCAAAAACTGATCTGCGCGGTGCCGGTGGCTCCGCCGGATACGCTGGACAAGGTGGAACCCTATGCCGATGAAGTGGTGTGCCTGAGCGCACCGGCGATGTTTTATGCGGTGGGGCAGTTCTACCAGTCTTTTCCGCAGGTGAGCGACGAGGAAGTGATCGCGTTGCTGGCTGCGGATTGAGAGGACAGCCCCCAATTTTTTGCTCACTGCAACTTTAAAGAAGAATACCGATGAAGAAAAAAATCCGCTCCGCGTCCCGGTGACACGCGGCCTGAAGGATATCTACGCGATGGATATGCATACCGCTTACCAGGCCGCCTGCCTTGGGCAGTTTAATGTCGTGGCTTTCAGCCGGCTGGCGGCAGCCATTTCGGTTATCCGCACGGCGCTCGAGCAAAAACAGACGAAAATCCCTCTCGCCATTGAAACACTGGATGCGGCCATTGAAACACTGGTGGCAGTGAGAAAAAGAGGCGATGAAACGGATGTATGGGAGCTGACCGAGGGCGAGCGCCCTTCAATTCTTGACGGGATCGACATGGCCGAGCAATGCATCGGCACGCTGGACGTCGCGCTGCTGGAGCAGACTGCGGCCAGGATACTCAGGGAGGTTTGGGGCGAGCAGGCTGGTTAGGGGTTTTATTGCGATACCGGCCTTACAGGTGCTGCACAAACCAGGAGGCTGCGCTGCGTGCGGCCTGTTGCAGCGTGCCGGGTTCTTCAAATAAATGCGTTGCGCCGGGAATCAGGATGAGTTCCTTCTCGCAGTTCATCAGCGCATAGGCTTGCTGGTTCAACTCGATCACACCGTAGTCCGCGGCACCGACGATGAGCAGGGTCGGCGCGGCTACGCGGCTCAAGTCAACTTCTCCGGCCAGATCGGGGCGCCCGCCGCGCGATACCACCGCAGCAATTTCATCGCCCATTTTCGCCGCGGCCTGCAACGCTGCCGCCGCGCCGGTGCTGGCGCCAAAATAGCCGAGTTTGAGTGTTTGCGTGTTCGGGTTGGACTGCAACCAGGCGGTGGCCGCCAGCAGGCGGCGCGTGAGCAGTGCGATGTCGAAGCGCGTCTCATAATCCTGGTCTTCCTCGCGCGTCAGCAGGTCGAACAACAGCGTGCCGATGCCGTGCTGTTGCAGCACCTCGGCGACATAGGTGTTGCGCGGGCTGAAGCGGCTGCTGCCGCTGCCGTGCGCGAACAGCACCACACCCTTGGCGGACGGCGGCAGGATCAGTTCGCCGTCGAGTTCGACCTGGTCGGCTGGAATATGTACGGTGCTCATGGCAATCCTCCTGTCACAATTGGCCTCCCATCACGATAGGGATGCGGCGCGCCCCAAATGCTTTGCTGAACTTTTCGAAGCGCCCGGCGATTTTGGCATGGCAGTCCGGGCAATGGCCGTCGGGGGTGAGACGGTATTGCTCGATCTCGTACCAGTCGCGCACGATCAACGCGCTGCCGCACGACGGGCAGGACGTGGTATCACCTTCGCGATTATGCACGTTGCCGGTATAGACATACAACAGCCCCGCAGCACGGGCGATTTTTCGCGCTTGTACCAATGTTTCCGGCGGCGTGGCGGGAACGCCGGTCATCTTGTAGTCAGGGTGGAATGCGCTGAAGTGTAGCGGCACGTCCACGCCGAGTTCCTTGACGATCCATTCGCTCATCGCGCTGATCTCTTCACTGGAATCGTTGAGGCCGGGGATCAGCAGGGTGGTCAACTCGACCCAGACATCGGTTTCCTGGCGCAGGTATTTCAGCGTGTCCAGCACCGGTTGCAGATGCGCGCCGGTTTGCTTGACGTAGAACTCGTCGGTGAACGCCTTGAGGTCGACATTGGCGGCATCCATTTTGGCGAAGAACTCGCGGCGCGGCTGGTCGTGGATATAGCCCGCCGTGACCGCGACGGTCTTGATCCCGAGTTCATGGCAGGCATCGGCGGTGTCCATCGCATATTCGGCGAAGATAATAGGGTCGTTGTAGGTGAAGGCGACGCTCTTGCAGCCGTATTCTGCTGCGGCGCGCGCGATGGCTTCCGGACTGGCCTGGTCGGCGAGTTTGTCGAAGCTGCGCGATTTGGAAATGTCCCAGTTCTGGCAGAACTTGCAGGCGAGGTTGCAGCCCGCGGTGCCGAACGACAGGATGCTGCTGCCGGGATAGAAATGGTTGAGCGGTTTCTTCTCGATCGGGTCGACGCAGAAACCCGAGGAGCGGCCGTAAGTGGTGAGCACCATCGCATCGTTGACGCGGCCGCGCACGAAACACGCGCCGCGCTGACCTTCGTGGAGCTTACAGTCGCGCGGGCACAGATCGCACTGGATGCGCCCGTCATCCAGCTTGTGCCAGTACTTGGCGGGGAAGCGTTCGGCAGTGCTGATCGGTTCGTCCATGTTGGAACTCCAGTGCAGAAAGTGTAGCGTGCGCTGTGCGCACGATATTCAACCAAGCCGTGCGCACAGCGCACGCTACATTACTAACCGATAGAAAACTAATTGTGGGAGCGGCTTCAGCCGCGAAAGGCAATCGCGGCTGAAGCCGCTCCCACAGAAAACTATTTCTTATTACCTCAATTTGAATTAACTCTCCCTCTCGCTCCATTTAGTCACGGTATAGCGCGACAGCTTCACGCCTTCTTCCCAGAAGTCATCGGGCAGCCCGGCCTTGCGTCTGAGATGCGCCATGAACTGGCGGGGCTGGGGCAACTGTTCCCATACCTGCGGCAGAAAGGTGCTGCGATAGTGACCATACTCGAACACGATGCCGTCCACGTTGGGGCGTATCTGCGCCAGCGCATCGGCCTCGCCCCGGACATCCATCGCGGTGGTCGGCGAGAGCAGCGAGATTTCGACCGTGGTGATGTCGAGTTCCTCGACGCTCAACGGCATGAAGCGCGGATCGTGTATCGCGGCGGACACGGCATTGCTTTTGACATCGGCGAGCAATGGCCGGTGCGCCTGCAGCGTGCCGATGCAGCCGCGCAACTCGCCGTTTTGCGTGAGCGTCACGAAGCATGCGCCATGCTCGGCCAGCCAGGGCGCGGTTTCGTCTGCCGCATGGGGCACGTCCAGGACGCGCGAAATCGCGGCGCGTGCGATCGGCAGCAGTATCTTTCCATGTTCAGTGTTCATTTTTCATTTCCTCGGTAAAGGCGAGGGCGGCATAGCCCACCACTTGGTCATAAGACCCCGCAGTGTCCCCGGAGTTTCGCAGATCGAGCAAATGAGGCGTGAGGTGGTGCTGGCGCGCCGCGACGATCATGCCGTTGATCGGCGTGCCGCCGCAGGCGTGGTCGTGATTGATGGGCTGGCGCAACTTGAGGATGGCTTGCACGGTGTCATGATCCACGCGCTGTGCGGTGGCGTAGGGCAGGAAATGGGATAAATCCGAGCTGATCACGATTAGCGTCTCCTCGCCGCCCCACAGTGCTTCCAGCACCGCTGCAACCTCCTCGGGCGTTGCCATGCCCACTGCCAGCGGCAGCAGGGTGAAATCCGGCAGCACGCTTTGCAGGAACGGCAGTTGTACTTCCAGCGAATGTTCCAGCGCATGCGCCTGCGCGCTGACGGTCACCTGCGGCAGACCGGCGATGCTGCGCGCCGCTGCCGTATCCAGCATGACCCGCCCCAGCGGCGTATCGAAGGCCTCCACACCGGGCAGCGCCAGGCCGCGCACCGCGACGCGGTGGGTGGGGCCGAGCAGCACCACGCGGCGGATACGCGCGGCAATCGGTTGGAGTGTGGCGTAGGCGGTTGCGGCAATCGCGCCGGAATAGATGAAACCGGCGTGCGGGACGATCAGGGCTTTAGGGGTCAGGCTGTGCGGATGCGCTTGTGACAGAAATTGCTGCACGTCATGCGCAAGCTGCCGGGGGTCGGCGGGGTAGAACAGGCCTGCGACGGCAGGGGTGCGGATGGCGGACATGGCAACCTCCCTTCATGCGATGCCCCTGATGTGGGGGCATCGCCGGGAAGATTCAAGATACTTAGTGCAAAGCCTGCTTGAACTCGTCGGGGAAGTGATGGAAGGCGCTGTCGAGCAGTTGCACGGCACCGTTGATGAGATGGCAACGGCCGCTGCCGGGCAGCATGGTGCAGAGATTCTTCAGCGTGGTCAGATCGGTCGCGGTGCCGCATCCGGTGTCGATCCGGTCCAGCAGCCGGCTCATGGTGGCGGTACCCACCTTGCACGAGTTGCATTGGCCGCACGAGGAATGGGCGAAGAAGCGCTCATATTCGGCGACTCGCTTGACGATGCCGGTGCCCTCCGATATGACGATCATCGCGCCCGTGCCCAGGTTGGCGCCGCGCGCGCGCAGGGAATCAAAATCCATTGCCACGTCGAGGTCAACGGGGGTCAGCAGGGTGCTCGAAGGCCCGCCGGTAAACACCGCTTTGAGCGGCTTGCCGGACAGCAGACCGCCGCCGTGAGTGTAGATGAGTTCACGTAGCGGTGTGCCCATTGGCAGTTCAAATACGCCGGGGTGCAGCACGTCACCGCTCAGGGAATACAGCTTGGTGCCGGTGCCAACGCCTATGCCGAGTGCGCGGAACCATGCGGCACCTTGCGCGACGATATGCGGCACGTTGGCGATAGTTTCGACGTTGTTGATCAGGGTCGGGCAGCCATGCACGCCAGCTTGAGCCGGGTAGGGCGGTTTGCCGCGCGGGAAGGGGAAGCGGCCTTCGACCCATTCCATGGAGGCCGTTTCTTCGCCACCGATGTAGTGTCCAGAACCGGGCAGGAGCTGGAGTTCCATCGGCCTGCCGAGTGCGGTCGAGGCCTGTGCCAGCAGATCGGATGCCTGCCATTGTTCGATTGCCGCCTTCATTGCAGCAAGCGAGCGGGTCAAGTCCGGATTGGTGTAGAACACGACACGGTTGACGCCGATCGCCAGTGCCGTCACAACGGCACCCTCGATCACCTGATGGGGCGTTTCTTCGAGCAGCACGCGATCCTTGAAGGTGCCGGGCTCGTCCTCGTTACCGTTTACGATCAGGTATTTGTCCGGTTTCGGCGCTTCGGCGGCGACAAATTCCCACTTGCGCCATGCCGGGAAGCCGCTGCCGCCCAGACCGCGGAGATCGGCCTGCTTCACTTCCGCCAGTACGGCAGCCGGGTTTTGTATGGCGCGCGCCAGCGCTGCGCCGCCGCCTGAGCTGCGCCAGCGAGCCATGTCGGCACCGACGCGCCGATCCGGATGAAGCAGCACCTGTGATACCCCAACTCGAGGCATTTCCATGCTCAGCGATTCCATATGCCTCCCGCTGCATAAGCAGGCAATACCTGCGGTGCCCGTTGCGTCATGGGCATGCCGGCGAGGGTCAGCGCGCGGCGCAGGTTGTTGACATGTTCAAGGGTAACTTTCTTGGGGCCGCGGTCGCGGTCGGCGGTGGCCGCAACGCCGGCGCGGCGGCCGAAGCTGATGATCTCGAGCAGGGCGTTGCCCATGAGGCGGTTGCGTCCGTGTATGCCTCCCGCTACCTCACCCACCGCATACAGGCCGGGCACCGTGGTGGCGCCGTTGACGTCGATCACTGCGCCGCCGTTCTGGTAGTGCAGGGTCGGATGGACCAGCAGGGGTTCGCGGCGCGGGTCGATGCCCGCGACATGGGTGCGCGTCATCAGGCTGGTAAATTGCTGTTCCAGTATGCCCGGATTGGCGCGTTCCAGACGCGGCGTGTCGAGCCACACGCCGGCGTGCTGATCGTCAACGCGAACCCCGCGCCCCTCGCTGCATTCGCGCAGGATCGCGGCGCATACCACATCGCGCGGCTGGAGTTCATCAATGAAGCGTTGTCCGAGGCCGTTTATCAGCAGCGCACCCGCCGCACGGACACCCTCGGTCACCAGCTTGCCCGCCAGATGGGAAGGGTGCGCCAGGCCTGTCGGGTGATACTGGAAGGAATCCAGTTCGCACAGGCGCGCGCCAATGCGGTACGCGAGCACCAGGCCATCGCCGGTTGCGCCGAGATGATTGGAGGTTGGAAAACCATTCAGGTGCAGCCGCCCGAGTCCGCCGGTTGCGAGGATCACGGAGCGGGTGCGTACGATACGCAACTGGCCGTCCAGCAGCGAGGTGAGAACTGCGCCGACACATTTCTGCCCGACTTCGTTGGACAGGAGTTCGACGGCGGGGCTTTGCTCCCAGACTTCGATGCTGCGATGCTGGATAACTGCCTCGCGCAGCACGCGCATCATTTCCAGGCCGGTGTAGTCGCGGCAATGGACGAGACGGGGAGTGCTCATGCCGCCCGCGCGCCGCGTGTGCAGGTCGCCGCTGGGAGTCTGGTCGAACTGCATGCCCTGGCTGATCAGCCAGTGCAGTACTTCCGGGCCGTCTCCGGCCAAGGCGGATACCAGCGCCGGGTCGCCGAGATGGTGGCCGCCGCGCAGGGTGTCCTGGATGTGACGCTGGATCGAGTCGTCCGGCTCAATGGCTGCCTGGATGCCGCCCTCGGCCATGACCGTGTTGCTGTCCCCGAGGCGCAACTTGGTGGCAAGCAGCACGCGCGCGCCGTTTTCGGCCGCTGCCAACGCCGCCGCGCAGCCCGCACCGCCGCCGCCGATCACCAGCACGTCGATGTCGGTCACCGGGGCGCCGGCCAGGTCGGCCTCATCGATGAATGCCTCGGCCTGCAGGAGTCCGGCCAGTTCGCGCTGGCAATTGTCGCCCGCGTTGGCTCCCACTGCCAGCTTGGTTACGCTGTCGCGCAAGTGATCCGGGTGGTATGCGTTGAGCAGCGCATCGATATCGGTCAGCGCGGGTGGCGGCGCGAGATCCGTATCGGCACGGTAGCGAGCCAGCGCTTCGGCCAGAGGGATACCATTACTCATGTTTAATTAACCCTCGCCATCTTCATTTTTTATTATCCTCATCCCGGCAAGTTTCCATGCGCTCCTGGCGCAACTCTTCGAGCCGGTGGATCAGGTTGGGCGGGCGCAGGTGAAAATGCGCCGTCACGCGCCGGCTGAACAGGCCCACATGGGCCGGGGCGATCAGTTCGGGGCAGGCGGCATCGCATAGTTCGCACATGACGCATTCAAAGAACGCCTCTCCCGCCTCGCGGTAGCGGCCCGCAGCAGCCAGTGCAACGCCGTTCTCGACGGTAATACCCTTGGGGCAGGCTTTGTCGCAGCCGTGGCAATGCCGGCAGCGCGACGCCTCGGGGAAAATCTTGTGGAAACGCGCATGAATATCCCAGCCATCCTTGAAATCGCTGATTTCATAATGGTGCTGGGGCGCCGATGCCGGCGGCATGAACACGACCTCGATGTTGTCCTCGACAAAGGTCTGGCAGGCGAGGCCCACCGTCACTTCCTTGCCGCGCCGCAGCATGACGCGGCAGGAGCCGCATACCCCCTCGAGGCAGCCGACACTCGTCACCTGCGGCACACCGCCGTGCCAGGCAGCCTCGACCAGGGACATGCCCGGATGCGCATTGACGGCGAGGCCGTTGATGGTCAGGGCAACGTCCGGCGTTTGTCCGCTTTCGGTTGCCGTGGTATTGCTTGTCGTCATGGACGCGCGAGGTCGATGATTTTTCTCAGGTCGTAGTCCTTGCTTCCGCCGACGCGCTTGACCAGCTCGGCCATGCGCTCGTGCAGGGCGGGGCGCTCAGACTTGTACAGCAATCCGGTCGGGATGCGGCCTTCCTGTTTCGCCTTATAGACCACTTGCATCGCGGCATTCCGGTCGCTGATATCGTGGGCAGCGTCGACCTGGTCGCAGGCGTTCCTGAAGGACAATGCGGTGTCCAGTTCATTGAAGGACGGGCATTGGGAGAGCAGGTTGATGAAAGAGAACCCCTTGTGCTCCATGCCCTCCTTGATCAGTTGTGCCCCCAGTTTGGCGTTGCCGGCAAACGCCTGCCCGACAAAAGTGGCGCCATAGGTGAGCATGTACAGGATTGGGTCGAGGGGCTCTTCCATGCCGCCGTACGGGGTGACTGCGGCCTTCATTTCCTCGCGCGAGGTGGGCGAGCATTGGCCCTTGGTCAAACCGTAGACATGGTTGTCCATCAGGATGTAGGTGATGTTGATGTTTTTGCGCGCTAGGTGCGGCATATGCCCGCCACCGATCGAGAAGCCGTCGCCGTCGCCACCGGTGACTACCACCGCGAGGTCGGGGCGCGCCAGATGGACGCCCGTCGCGACCGGACCGGCGCGGCCATGCAGGGTGTGCATCTTGTAGGAGTTGACGAAGTAGGGCAGGCGCGAGGAGCAACCGATCCCGGAGACGCTTACCAGATGATTCGGGTCGACGCCGAGTTCGGAAAGTGCGCGCAGCAGGCCCGTCAGTACGCCGTAGTGGCCGCAGCCGGCGCACCAGAATGAAGGTGTTTTTTCATCCTTGTAATCCTTGGGTTTGAAGTCTACCTTGTTGAAGTGCTGGTGCGGTTGAAGGATCGCGTTCATGCCAATATCTCCTTGACTTTGTTTACTATCATTTCAGGCGTGAAGGGCATTCCGCCGCAAATGGTGTAGGACTGGGGGCGCAGCGAAGTTTCTGCGCGCACGAAGTGGGCGAGCTGGCCCTGGAAGTTGACCTCCGGCAGCAGCAGCTGCTTGCACGATGCGCCGAAGTCCTCGAATTGTTGTACCGGCAGGGGGTTCAGCAGCTTGGGGTAAAAGCCCTTGACCTTGTAGCCTTCGGCGCGCAGGCGCTGCAATGCTTCGCGCACCACGCCGATGGTGCTGCCCCAGGCGATCACGCCCAGGTCTGCCGCGCCATCGCCATCCACTTCCGTCGGGTCGACATCGTTGACCACGTTTTTGAGCTTGCGGAAGCGTTTGTCCTGCATCGCCTCATGGTTTGCCGACGTATAGCTGGGCAGGCCGCTCTCATTGTGTTCGAGGCCGGTGGCGATGTGCAAACCGCCGGGCGTGCCCGGATCGACCATCGGTGAAATGCCGTCTTCGGTGAATTTGTAGCGCTGGTATTCGCCTTCGCCGTTCCAGCGCTCGCGTTCCACCAGTTTATAGTTGGCCGGGTCCGGGTAGGGCACGTTCTGGGTCGAGAACGCCAAGGAGCCATCGGAAAGCAGCAGCACTGGGCATTGATATTTCTCGGCCAGATTGAATGCCACCACGGTCAAGTCGATACAGTCCTGGATGCTTTCCACGGACAGCACGATGCGCCCGGCATCGCCATGGCCGCCGTGTACCGCCATGAACAGGTCGGACTGTTCATGCTTGGTCGGCAAGCCGGTGGAGGGGCCGCCGCGCTGCACGTCGACCACCACACAGGGCAGTTCGGCCATGAACGCCATGCCCAGCATTTCGCCCATCAGCGCCAGGCCGGGGCCGGAAGTGGAGGTCATCGCCTTCTTGCCCGCGTAGGAGGCGCCAAGAACCTGGGAAATGGAGGCGATTTCGTCCTCGGCCTGGATCAGGGTGCCGCCGCGTTTGGGCAGGTGTTTGGCCACGTAAATCGCGACTTCGGTTGCCGGGGTGATGGGGTAGGCGGAAAAGAAATCCAGTCCTGCAATTATCGCGCCGAGGCCGATGGCGTTATTGCCGGACATCACGATGACTTCATTTTTTGACTTGGGTGTTCCGAGAGTCCATGTGTCGGTCTTCTTCAGTGCGGCTGCCAATTCGCGGCCGCGCTCCAATGCAACCAGGTTCCCCTTGACTACGTCCTCGCCCTTGCGTGAGAACTTGGTGACGATCACTTCGCGCAGGGCTTCCACGGGGATGTTGAACAGTACCGACAGCGCGCCCATTGCCACCATGTTCTTGGCGCGCAGGTTGTTCATTTCCTTTGCCGTCTGGGTCATCGGGATGGGATAAGCGTGTACGCCGGGCGGGATGTCGGGCGTGAAGTCGCTCGGGCTGTCGTAAACGATGGTGGTGCCCGGCTTGAGAGAAGCGCGGTTCATGTTGTAGGCCTCGCCGTTGAAGGCGCACAGGACATCGAAAGTGTCCCCCTGATTGTATAGCCGCTCGGTGCTGGCGCGCACCTGGTACATGGCGTAGCCGCCCTTGATCTCGGCGGGGAAAGTCTTGAAAGTGTAAACATCGAGGCCGGCGCGCGCGCAGGCCTGGGTAATGAAATCACCTACCGAGATGACACCTTCGCCGCCTTCGCCACCGATTCGGATGATCAGATCGTTCTTGGTTATGCCTTGCATCTACAACTCCTCAATAACATAGTGTTGGGGGATATGTCGCCCGTAGGCTCTATCATGACGGCTACAAAAAAATAATTGTACCAAATAAATGCCGCTAAAGTCATGCAAGTTTTGGAGGTAAATCAACTCAGGATAAAAGCTGCCGGGCATAGTCGAAAAGAAGAGCCCTTGCCTCAAGGGAGCCTTGTCAGGCTCCTGTCTTGGCAGGGTTAATGGGATTTAGACGGCCCGCCCAATGGCTGGCTGCGCAAAAAATCCTGCCCGGCCTTCACGCGTATCCTGATTATATTTTGGACGCTCCCGGCAGGTGGTTCAGGTAGTTGTTTTTCAGCTGGATGTAATGCTCGGCCGAGTATCTCAGGTGGGCGATTTCCTCGGGGGTTAGCGCACGAACGGCCTTTGCGGGGCGGCCCACATACAGCATCCCGCTTTCCAGCACCTTGCCCGGCGAAACCAGGCTGCCTGCGCCTATCATCACATGGTCGGGAATAACGGCATCGTCCAGGATGATAGTCCCCATCCCGATCAGGCACTCGTTGCCGATCGTGCAGCCGTGAAGAACGACGGAGTGCCCGACGGTCACATAGTCGCCGATCAGCAAAGGCGACCCGTCGGGCTTGCCCGGCGTCTTGTGGGAGACATGCCCCATGGTGAGATCCTGCACGTTGCTGCCCTGTCCGATCACGATGCGGTTCACGTCACCCCGCAACACCGCGTTGCACCAGATCGAGCTGTCAGTGCCGATGGTTACATCCCCGATGATCTGGCCGGAGGCATGGACATAGACGCGCGCGCCGAGAGTCGGCGTGGTGTCGAGATAAGCAGCTACAGGCATGAAGGCTCCACAGGGAAATGATAAATAGGCGATGGCTGTTTTAGCGCACCGGGCAGCATTTTAACCTTTTCCGAAAATTTGGGCAGCCGCCAGAAGCTGGCCATCCTGACCCCGCGCGCCCAGAAAGGATATGCCGATCGGGCAACCGTCTTGTTCCAGCAGCGGCATCGAGACTTGCGGCAGCCCGGCAACGGCGGCGATGCAGGTATGGCGCATCGTGTTGAGGCGCGATGCCCTGGCTTCGTCTATCGATCGCCCCTTCAAGGGTGCGATGCCGGGGGCGGTCGGAAAAACAATGATCGTGCCGGGGGAAATGAGGTTTTCGATCCGGCTGATGAGTTGCTTCCTGACCAGTCTTTTCTTTTCCATCTCGCTCCGGGTGACGGAGGCTATTTTTTCCAGCCTGCCGCGTATCTCTGCGCCGAAGGCGTCGAGATTTTTGAAAATCCATGCGCCGTGCGCCTGATTCAACTCCCACCACTGGATGTTGCGCAGCGTGTCGATCCAGGTTGCAAAGTCGGGCTTGCCTAGTTCAGTCTCGGTAATCTCGACAGGCAGTTTTGACAGGCTGCGGATGAAGGCGTCGTATTTCGATGCAATGCTCGCGTCCTTGGTGTCGAACAGGTCGCGCGCGATCACAAATCTGTTGACCTTGAGTTCCGGGACTTCGCTGCCGAGCAGCACGCTGCCCACTCTGGCCAGCATCTCCGGCGTCCGCGCGAACCAGCCGGCCGCATCGAAGCTGGGCGCCATCGGGTGCACGCCTTGCAGCGGAACCGCGCCATGCGTCGGGCGGAAACCGTAAATGCCGCAATACGATGCCGGTATGCGCATCGAACCGGCGGTATCGGTGCCCAGCGCAAAATCCACCAGACCGCCGGCGACCGCCGCTGCCGAGCCGCTGGAAGAGCCGCCCGGAATCCGATCCGGGCATTGGGTATTAAGCGGCGTGCCGTAGTGTGCATTCTCGCCATCGAGCGAAAAAGCCATCTCGTCCGAAATGGTCTTGCCGATCAGCGTGGCACCTTCATTCAACAGCAGTTCGACGGCTGGCGCGGTCGTTTGCGCCGCGAGGTGCGTGTTTTTCCAGCGGGGATTCCCGGTGCCGGTGACAAATCCTTTGACATCGTAAAGCTCTTTTACCGCAAAGGTCAGCGCTGAAAGTTTCCCCTCCCTGTTGGGGGCAGCCGTCATAATTTCACCGGGTACGAAGGCATTGCAGGTATCGACTGGTTTCATAAGCAGACTTGTTGGGCGGATAAAACGGGCGGGTTAGCTCAGAGAGTGATGCGTCGTATCAAGATTTTAGATGCACCGTTCGGTAATGTCAGTTGCCGACCCATTACTGTCGGCCGCATCCATGGCGAACCTTCAACGAGACCGTCATACTTCAACGCGACGTAGGCTGTTCGGATTTTGAGGTGCAGTGCCGATTGCAAAGTGCCGAAAATTGTACAATTGCACCTTGCATTCTATTATCCTGCGGGGAAGTAGTCAGAGATATTTTGAGTCGTACGGTTATAATCAACAACCGAAGGATCATTTTTATCACACCCCTTATGGGATATTCCAATGGCGGAAAATGAAGAAGATTATTTGCGCCAGTGTTTGGAGCGCAACATTTGCCCTGTTTGTCAGCAGTCGATGATTAAAAAATTTGGAAGTGGTCAATTCAAGGACGGGTATTTTGTTCTTTGAATTACTACACAGAATGGAACAAGGCTTTGCTGATACGGCAACATCAAGACAAGGTACAGAAGAGTAAATCCGATGAATGAAGTGATAACGAAGACCGATTCAACAGCCAATCCTAGTTCGATGGCTTCTGCGCGCGTGAGCGACTATACCGGAATCCTTCCGAGCCAGAAGATTGAGGAGATGCTGAGCAGCGGCGAGATCAAAACGACGATGATCCCGTTTGATCCTGACCAGGTACAGCCCGCCAGCATCGACCTGCGCCTTGGCGATTATGCCTATCCCGTAGACACGAGCTTCCTTCCCGGCAAGGGAATGAAAGTGCTCGAAAAATTGAAACAGCTTGATGACCGGTTTGCTGACTTCAGAATCGATCTTCGCAACGGCGCTGTTCTTGAAAAAGGGCGCGTCTACGTTATTCCTCTCTTGGAAGTCATTAATTTAAGAAGTGACGTAGCCGCCTTCGCCAACCCGAAGAGTTCAACGGGTAGGCTGGATATTTTGACGCGCTTGATTGCCGATGAAGCTACCAGTTTTGATCAGGTAAGCGAGGGTTATAAGGGCGAGCTATATATTGAGGTAGCACCCCGGAGTTTCAGTGTCGTGGTAAAAACTGGCACCCGCCTGAACCAGCTGAGGTTTCGCCGCACACGGGGCGAAGGAGCGAAAGCCATCACCGCCTCGGAATGGAAAAAGCTTCTCGATGACGGCCAGATTGCCGATTCCAGTGACCACGAGAAAAATGCGAGATCAATCCAGACAGGTTTATTGCCTTTCACAGTGGATTTGAAAGGCTCAGGTAGTGAAGGCGACATCATCGGGTATCGCTCGAAGAAACATGTCAAACGCATTGACCTGGAAAGGCGGGATTATGATCCGCTGGATTTCTGGGAGCCGATCCTTTTCCACAAAACATCCTCACTGATATTGGACCCTGATGAATTCTATATCCTCATGACGAAGGAAGCGATCGCAGTGCCCCCGGAATATGCGGCTGAGATGTTGCCATACGACACACGTGCGGGTGAATTTCGCGTGCATTATGCCGGTTTTTTTGATCCTGGATTCGGTTGGAATGCCAAGCTGAATAAAGCGGGAAGTAGCAGGGGGGTTCTGGAAGTACGCTCACACGAGGTACCGTTCTTGCTCGAGCATGGACAGACGGTCGGATGGCTTCGCTATGAGCGTATGGCGGCTCGGCCCGAGCTTCTGTACGGGCAAGATATCAGCTCTAACTATCAAGGACAGAGCCTTAAATTAGCCAAGCAGTTTAAGCAACTGTGAAGTTGGCGTTAGCGAATATGTGAAGGAGCGATTAGCGGGTGAAAGAAATCGACTCCGGTACCTTTGGTTTTTGGACCCAAATAACTCCCGATAGAATTTAGGCTCGCTTTTGCTTAAACACTTTGCCAACATTCAGTGCTTTTGCGAGGCCGTAGAAAATCTGGTATTCAACATCGGTCTTAACTTTTGGGGAAATATTGGCGTAGCTTCTATCCTTGAAACACCAGTGGATAAAAGGCTTATGATCTTCCGCCTGCTCAATATAGCAAATAACATTAAGGTCAAAAAGGAACTGCAAAAAGTCATTAGCTGTGGACATGAACTTTGGTGGCACCGCCGATATTGATTCTATGTGAGCTTTGAGTTTTGAGTAGGCATCCAGATAAACGGCATATTTGAAAGCGTCTTTTCCAGATAAAAACTCAAAAAACTTTAGAAATATTTCATAGTGATCGGCGCCGTAATAAAACGAAAGATGATCTTTCACTTCACCGAGTAAATAGTTTGAGTATTCCCTTTGAAAGTGTGGGTTTTCAAAATCATCTGCTGTAATTGTTTTTTTGTTTGGATCGCTACTCGCATTGTTCTTAAGAAGCTCAAGCATCGTCACAATATCGCGTGGTCTATAGTATGACCATCGAAGAAAGCTGATAAATGAAGTCGGTGTAGAGTATTGATCGAAAACGTTGGGAGAATTCCATGGGAAGTAATAATCCCAAGCTTCCCCCTTGGTGGGTAATGGCTCTTGCTGTACTGATAGCATATGATCTACGACCTCAAATAGCTGAGATGTTCGATGTGCATTGTATTCAGTGCGCCAATCAAGAAATACAGCGTTATCTCGAATCTTTGTATTCTGATTTTGTAGGCCGATTGACTCGAAGATGTCTGGTCTGATTAAGAGCACCGCCCGCATGCGGCCTTTTCCCCCTCTGATAGTAGGGAAGAAGTCGTTGTTGATTTCCCATACAGCATTTGCCAAACCCTTAATGCACTCCAAATACTCCTCGTAAGGTATGCTCGAAGGGCGAATATCAATTCCATCAATAAAAAGAATATGGTTTTGATTGAGTCGGATTTGTGATAGCGCTGATTCAAATTGTTTTTGAATGTAAAACAAATTGATTTGAAATCGACTTTCAGAAAAAGTTAAAACCTCCCTCTCCTCTCCTTTCGCATTTGCATGTTTGGATAGCAACTCTGCAGCCAACTTGGATTCCTGAATGAAGCTCAGTGCTTGGATGATCTCTGGTGAAAACGCACTATAGTAATATTCATCAATTGCTGCATTTAATGCATTGAATTTCGAGTAATTCAACAATTTTGAAATGGCGCCTTCTTTTTCAAGTACCTGTTTTGAAATTAGGAGATAAAGTATTACTTTCCATATGCTGGAAAAATCTGAAAGAGAGAGGTGTTTTTCTCGTTTTAGCGAGATAAATTTTTGGTATTCGGTTTCACGTACATAGCGAGTAGTTGATGTAGTGTCTTTGTAGTCGTTGTTCGTAAGGAATATAGAATATGCTGTTTTTCCAGTCCCTTTTTCACCGATAAGAAAAGAGATATTTGGCTCACACAGATTGTCAAGATGAGTATCCCTAATGAACACTCTGTTTAGCAACGCTTTATTCTCTCTTCGCTTATAGTTTTCCGCATCCGCGAAACCTAGTTCAAGATCTTTTACTAATTTCATGAGCAGCCTCTCTATGAGCTATATAGCACCCGCTCAAATAACATGTGGGGCTATGGTTACATTACTCGCAACATAACAGCAATACTTCCAGCAAGAAAGGGTTAATTTCAGACTCAATCGGTACTGCAGCGACGACGCATTTACCGAACCCACACCGTCTTCGCATTCACGAATTCATGCATCCCCAGCTTTGACAACTCGCGCCCGTAGCCCGAGGCTTTCACACCGCCGAACGGCAGGCGCGGGTCGGATTTGACCATGCCGTTGATGAAGGTGCTGCCGGCCTGAATATGCGCCGCCAACTGTTCGGCGCGCGCCGTATCGCGGCTCCAGACCGACGAGCCGAGGCCGAAGGGGGTTTCGTTGGCGATGCGCAGCGCGTCCGCTTCGCTTGCGGCGCGGATCACGGTTGCCACCGGGCCGAACAGCTCTTCGTGCCAGGCGCGGGTGTTGGCGGTGACCTGATCGAGGATCGAGGGCTGGTAGAAAAATCCCTCGCGCTCGACCGGTTTGCAGCCGGTCACCGCCACCGCACCCTGCGCGATGGAATCGCTGACCTGCCGATGCAGCGTATCGCGCAGGTCGAGGCGCGCCATCGGGCCGATTTGCGTGGCCTCAATCAGCGGGTCGCCGAGTCTGAGCGCTTCCACTCTGGTTTTGAGTTGGCGCAGGAATTCGTCCGCGATCTGCGGCACGACGATGAAGCGCTTGGCGGCGATGCACGATTGCCCGCAATTGTTGAAGCGCGAGGCCATCGCCATGTTGACGGTCAATTCAAGATCGGCGTCGTGCAGCACGATGAACGGGTCGGAGCCGCCGAGTTCCAGCACGCATTTTTTCAGATGCTGTCCGGCGCACGCCGCGACCTTGCGCCCGGCGGCTTCCGATCCGGTGAGCGTGACCGCATGCACATGCGGGCTGGCGATGGCCTCGGCGACCTGCTCGACTTCGATCATCAGATTCGTAAATACGCCATCCGGCAAACCGCACTCGCGGAAGATGGCTTCGATGGCGAGCGCGCATTGCGGCACATTCGGCGCATGTTTCAGCAGCAGCGCGTTGCCCGCCATCAGGGCCGGGGCGGCGGCGCGGAAGGCTTGCCAGAACGGGAAATTCCACGGCATGACGGCCAGCACCACGCCGAGCGGGTAATACGCGACATAGCTCTTGCCGGCATCCGATGCCACCGGCTCGGCGCGCATGAATTCCTCGGCGTGAAGCGCATAGTAGTCGCAGACAGTGGTGCATTTTTCGACTTCGGCGCGGGCTTCGCGCAGCGGCTTGCCCATTTCCAGGGTGATGAGGGTCGCGAATGGGTCGCGCTGTGCGCGCAACTGCATTGCAGCATTGCGCAGCACCTCGGCGCGTTGTGAGAAGGGTGTTTGCGCCCAAGCTTGCTGCGCGCTGTGGGCTTTTTCCAGAGCTTGTGCCAAACGCTGTTCATTCCAGCTGGCGTGGGTCTGGAGCAACTGGTTGGTGGCGGGGTTCAGGCTTGTGAATGGCATGATCTGGATATTATGTAATTCCAATGCGTAATTCTAACTTCAGATGGAATGACGCCCGCTTGTGCGGGCGTCATCCTGCAACAAAACGCTGCTGCGCTACGTTTTAGCTTCGGCCGTTTTACTGGGTTTTCAGCACGGTGAGCACTTCGTCCAGCATCTTCTTAGCATCGCCGAACAGCATGCGGTTGTTCTCCTTGTAGAACAGCGGATTATCGACGCCCGCATAGCCGGAGGCCATGCTGCGCTTCATCACGATCGAGGTCTTGGCCTTCCAGACTTCCAGCACCGGCATCCCGGCGATCGGGCTATTCGGGTCATCCTGGGCCGCCGGGTTCACGATGTCGTTGGCGCCGATGACCATCGCGACATCGGTATCCGGGAAGTCCTCGTTGAGCTCGTCCATCTCGAACACGATGTCGTAGGGCACCTTGGCTTCGGCCAGCAGCACGTTCATATGGCCGGGCATGCGGCCGGCGACCGGGTGGATGCCGAAGCGCACGTTGATGCCTTTTTCGCGCAGCAGCTTGGTGATCTCGTAGACCGTGTGCTGCGCCTGCGCCACCGCCATGCCGTATCCCGGCACGATGATCACGTTCTTGGCTTCGCGCAGCAGTTCGGCGGTCTCGGCCGCATTGACCGGCACCGCTTCGCCGACCGGTTGCGCGTCACCGCTGGCCGCAACAACTGTGCCGCCGCCGGTGCCGAAGCCGCCCGCGATCACGCTGATGAAGTGGCGGTTCATCGCCTTGCACATGATGTAGGAGAGGATCGCGCCGGAGGAGCCCACCAGCGCGCCGGTGACGATCAGCAGGTCATTCGACAGCATGAAGCCGGTCGCTGCCGCCGCCCAGCCGGAGTAGCTGTTCAGCATCGACACCACCACCGGCATGTCGGCGCCGCCGATCGCCATCACCATGTGGATGCCGAACAGCAGTGCGATCGCGGTCATCACGATCAGCGGCACCATGCCGGCGCTCACCGATTCGGCGTGCAGGAACTGCCAGCCGCAGTAAATGACGATCAGCAGGCCCAGCAGGTTCAGCCAGTGACGCGCGGGCAGCAGCAGCGGTTTGCCGCCGATCTTGCCCGACAGTTTGCCGAAGGCGATGATCGAGCCGGAAAAAGTCACCGCGCCGATCAGGATGCCGATGTAGATTTCCATCTCGTGGATGGCTTTTTCCGCACTGGTCAGGTGGGCCGCCGCTTCCGGGTCGATGTAATTCGCAAACCCGACCAGGCAGGCGGCCAGGCCGACCAGGCTGTGCATCAGCGCGACCAGTTCGGGCATCTGCGTCATCTGCACTTTGCGGGCGGCGTAGATTCCGACCGTGCCGCCGACCGCCATCGCGCCGATGATCCACGGAATGCCGGCCATCGTGACGCGCGGCCCGAAGATGGTCGCCAGCACGGCGATGGTCATGCCGATCATGCCGTAGAGATTGCCGCGCCGCGAACTCTCCGGATTGGAGAGGCCGCCGAGGCTCAGGATGAAAAGTATCGTCGCGCCGATATAGGAGACGGTTGCCAAGCTTTCAGACATGATTGATTACCTTAGTATTGTTTTTTTTACGGCCTTATTTGCGGAACATCGCCAGCATGCGCTGGGTGACCGCGAAACCGCCGAACATATTGACTGCGGTGAGCGCGATGCCGGCCACTGCCAGCCAGCGTATCCAGTCATCCGGACGCGGGCCTCCGCCACCCATCAGCGGCGGCGCGATCTGCACCAGTGCGCCGATCGCGATGATGCTGCTGATCGCATTGGTGACGCTCATCAGCGGCGTATGCAGCGCGGGGGTGACGTTCCACACCACCATGTAGCCGACGAAGCAGGCGAGCACGAACACGGTGAAGTGCCCGAGGAATGCCGTGGGCGCATTGGCGCCGATGAACCAGAACATCGCCGCCGCGACACCGAATATGATCGCCGTCTTGGTACCCGAGGCCGGAGCGCCGCCTTTGCCATGCCCCTTGGCGGCGGGTGCCGCTGGCTTGGCAGCAGCCGGTTTGGCCGGAGCCGCCGGCAATTTCGGCGCAGGCGCAGGCCAGGTGATGTTGCCTTCCTTGATGACCGTCAGGCCGCGGATGGCGTCGTCTTCCATATTGACGTTGATGATGCCGTCCTTGGTCTTGCACAGTTCCTCGGTCAGGCGGAACAGGTTGGTTCCATACAGAGTGGAAGATTGCTTGGCTAGACGCGAGTTCAGATCGGTGTAGCCGACGATGGTCACGCCATGCTTCACTACCGCCTGACCGGGTTCGGTCAATTCGCAATTGCCGCCCCGTTCGGCCGCCATGTCGACGATGACGCTGCCCGGCTTCATGCTCTTCACCATCTCGGCGGTGATGAGTTTTGGTGCCGGTTTGCCGGGGATCAGCGCGGTGGTGATGATGATGTCCACTTCCTTGGCCTGCTTGGCGTACATCTCGCGCTGGGCCTGCTGGAAGCCCTCGCTCATCACCTTGGCGTAACCGCCGCCACCGGAACCTTCTTCCTCATACTCGACCTTCACGAATTCGCCGCCCAAGGACTTGACCTGGTCGGCCACCTCGGCACGCGTGTCGTTGGCGCGCACGATGGCACCCAAGCCTGCTGCGGTGCCGATCGCCGCGAGGCCGGCCACACCGGCACCGGCGATGAACACCTTGGCCGGTGGAACCTTGCCCGCTGCGGTGATCTGGCCGTTGAAGAAGCGGCCAAAGGCATTGGCGGCCTCGATAACGGCGCGGTAGCCGGCTACGCCAGCCTGTGAGGTCAACGCGTCCATCTTCTGCGCGCGGGAAAGCTGGCGCGGCAGCGCGTCGATGGCCAGCACGGTGGCCTTCTTCGCCGCGAGCTGCTGCATCAATTCCGGGTTTTGCGCCGGCCAGATGAAGCCGATCAGGGTGCCGCCTTCGCGCATCAGGCCGACCTCTTCCGTTGTCGGCACGCCTACCTTGAAGACGATGTCGGACGAGGCCCACAGTTTGGCCGCGCCGTCGATAATTTCCGCGCCTGCGGCGCGGTAGGTATCGTCGCTGCAATTAGCCGCATCGCCGGCGCCGGATTCGACGGCGACCTTGAAGCCCAGCTTGATGAGTTTCTCGACGACCTCAGGCACAGTCGCAACACGTTTTTCTCCCGCAGCAGTTTCCCGCGGAATTCCTATCATCAGAGTCATGGAATTTCCCGTTTAGGTTAAAGTTGATTCTGTCTGCCGTTCCGGCTGGCACGCCGCTTCGGCTTGTATTTTTTGCTGCAACGTCAGGATGTTTTGCTGCATCGCCAGAATGTCGTTCATTCCGGATGCGCGGAAGCGCGATGTTACTTCAAAAATCTTCCGGCTATCAACCTTCTTTTTCGCTTTTTTTGCCGCCTCATGCGGCGCGAAAAATCGGGTTCAGGAAAAGAAGCGCTGATGGGCTTCGGGAGGGATGTTCATGCCTGTCGATTGCGCGCGTTGCAGCAGTTCCCAGTAATAGCGGTAGGAGGCGCGGTCGTGCAGTTTGCCTTCCTGCTGGATAGGGCCCCAGGCCGCGCCCTGGGCGGCAATCAGCAGGGTGGCGGCCTCGTTGACCTCGGCGAAATCCGGGCGCATGGCTTCGACGATGGGCTGGATCTGGGCCGGATGGATGCTCCACATGCGCAGGAAACCAAGCTCCTGCCGGGCGCGGCGGGCGTCTTCGCGCACCACGTTGACGTCGCGTATTTCGGTGGTGACGTTGTGGCTGGGCACGACGCCGTTGCCCAGCGCGGCGGCGGCGATCGCGCATTTGGCGCGCACGACCAGCGCATGGCTGAACTGGCCGGGCGAACGCATCGCGGCGGCGGGAATCGCGCCGTGGTGCGCGGAGACAAAGTCCATCAGGCCGAAGTCGAGAACCTCGACATGGGGCAGGCGGGCGATCTCCCAGACTTCATGCAGCGCGCCGGGCGTCTCGATCAGCACATGAACGGGAATCTCGCGGGCGATGCCATAGCGGTTTCTCAGTTCGTCGAGCGCGGCGATCTGCGTAGCAACATCTTGGGTATTTTCCGGTTTGGGCAATACGATGTAGGCCACGCGCTGCCCGGCCCGGCTGATGATGATTTCCAGCTCGTCGCGCCAGAATGCATGCCTGACGTCATGGATGCGGACCCCGATGCGGCCGAAGCGGTTTGCGCCGGACTGGATCAGCTCGGCGATCATGGCCGCATGCTCCCGCTCCTTGCCTGCGGGGGCGCCGTCCTCGCAGTCGGCGGTGATGTCGAAGATGGGGCGTCCCTCGACCGATAATTCGGCCTGAATCTGGAGCGCCTTGTGCAGCAGTTTCTCGCTCCCGGCAAAATGCTCGCACGCGGCAAGTCGGGGAAACGGCCGGCTGCCCGCGTAGAGCACGTCGGATGGGTGGAGGAGGTTTTTCATCCGAAAAAATCACTTAGCCACAGAGAACACAGAGTTCACAGAGGAGAAGCCAGTGGCGTCCGCTTTATCTCTGTGTCCTCTGTGATCTCTGTGGCTCGAATTGCGGTTTTTAGGTTCATGCACAGCATCCTATCCTGCGCCCCTGTTGCACGGATTTACTGGATTTCGACCAGGGTTTCGTCCGGCGCTACGCTGTCGCCTTTCTTGACATGGACGCTGATCACGACGCCGTCTATGGGCGCCTGGATTTCGTTTTCCATCTTCATGGCTTCGATGACCAGTATGCCATCGCCTGCCTCGACTTTGTCCCCGACCTTGACCTTGACGTCGATAATCGTGCCGGGCATGGCGGTCGCTATGCAGCCCTGATGGGACGGGCGCGGGCGCTCGGTGCCCGATGCAGGAGCCGCGGATTTTTTCTTGCCGTTACCCTTGCCGCCGGAAACCTCGATTTCATTCAGGGTTTCGACGATGACTTCTTCCGAAATGCCGTCGACGGAAACGTAGAACGGACGCTGGGCTTCCCCGTGGTGTCCGCTGCCGGTGAGTTTGATATGGAAGGTTTCGCCATGCAGCGTCACCTTGAACTCGTTGGGCGCGTAACGTTCGGAAGAGGTGGTGGCGGCCTCCCTGGTCAGCAAGGGTTCGGGCTTGAGCGTGTCGGCATTGCGTTCCTGCAGGAAGGTTTTTGCCAGGTCCGGGAACATCGCGTAAGTGAGGACATCTTCCTCGCTTTGGGCAAAGGTTTCACTCTCGATTTTGAGCTTGTTCATTTCATCTTCGATCAGGTCCGCCGGGCGGCAGGCCACGACTTCCGCATCGCCGACCGCAAGTTTTTTGACCTGTTCGCTGACCTTGCCCGGCGCCTTGCCATAGTGGCCGAGCAGGTAATTTTTGACTTCATTGGTGATCGATTTGTAGCGTGCGCCGGTCAGCACATTCATGACCGCCTGCGTGCCGACGATTTGCGAGGTTGGCGTAACCAGCGGCGGGTAACCCAGGTCTTCGCGCACCCGCGGGATTTCGGCGAGCACTTCGTTCATGCGGTTGAGCGCGCCCGATTCCTTGAGCTGGTTGGACAGGTTGGAAATCATGCCGCCCGGCACATGGTTGACCAGCACGCGCGTATCCACGCCGGTGAAGGCGCACTCGTACTGCCAGTATTTCTGGCGCACCTCATAGAAATAGGCAGTAACTTCCTGAAGTTTGGCCAGGTCGAGGCCGGTGTCGTATTCGGTGCCTTGCAGCGCGGCAACGATGCTCTCGGTCGAGGAATGGCTCGCACCTTCGCCGAAGGAAGAGTTGCAGGTATCCAGCATCGTGGCGCCCGCTTCCACGCCCTTGAGAAAACACATCGAAGACAGGCCTGAGGTGGAGTGGCTGTGCAGATGTATCGGCAGCGCAACGGCGGCGCGCAGCGCCGTGACCAGTTCGGTGGTGGCGTAAGGCGTGAGCAGGCCGGCCATGTCCTTGATGCAGATGGTGTCGCAGCCCATGGCTTCCAGTTCGCGGGCCAGTTCGACGAACTGGGGGATGCCGTGCACCGGGCTGGTGGTGTAGCTGATGCAGCCTTCGGCATGTTTGCCGGCTTTTTTCACCGCTTCGACGGAGACGCGCAAATTGCGCAGGTCATTCATCGCATCGAAAATGCGGAACACGTCCACGCCGTTGTTTGCGGACTTGCCGACAAAGGCGCGCACCACGTCATCGGAATAGTGGCGGTAGCCGAGCAGGTTCTGGCCGCGCAACAGCATCTGGATGCGGCTGTTCGGCAATGCCTTGCGCAGTCTCTTGAGGCGCTCCCAAGGGTCTTCTTTCAGGAAGCGCACGCAGGAATCGAAGGTCGCGCCTCCCCAGGCTTCCAGCGACCAGAAGCCGATGTCATCCAGCTTGGGGCAGATAGGCAGCATGTCTTCGGTGCGCATGCGCGTCGCGATCATGGATTGATGGCCGTCGCGCAGAACCAGTTCGGAAATAAGAATTTTTGCCATGTGGTTAACTTGATTAAATTTTACGGTTGATTAAATGCCTTCGTGTGCCGCTATCGCGGCTGAAATGGCTGCGGCCCTGAGTTCCGGCGGGATTTTGGTGGTGTAATCGACCAACTCCGGATGAGACTCCACAAACCCGGTGTTGAAGTCCGCATTCCTGAAGTCGGGGTGTTTCAATATTTCCTGATAATACGGGATGGTTGTCTTGACGCCATAGATCACCATGTCGTTAAGCGCGCGGCGGCCGCGATCGACGACCCCATCCCAGGTGAGTGCCCAGACGGTGAGTTTGGCGCACATGGAATCGAAATAGGGCGGAATCTCATAGCCGCTAAACATGGCGGCGTCGATGCGCACACCGGGGCCGCCCGGCGCATAGTAACGGGTGATCTTGCCGAAGCTCGGCAAAAAGCCATTCTTGGGGTCTTCCGCATTGATGCGGAACTCTATCGCGTAGCCGCGAAATCGGACGTCTTCCTGTTTGTATTGCAGCTCGAGGCCATTGGCGATGCGAATCTGCTCCTGCACGATGTCGATGCCGGTAATGGTCTCCGTCACGGTGTGTTCAACCTGGATGCGGGTGTTCATTTCCATGAAATAGAAATTGTTGTCCTGGTCGAGCAGGAATTCGACCGTGCCCGCGTTTTCATAGCCCACGGCAAGGCTGGCCTTGACGGCCAGATTGCCGATGTATTCGCGCTGCTCCGGGGTGATCTGCGGCGAGGGAGCAATCTCGATCAGCTTCTGGTTGCGGCGCTGGATGGAGCAGTCGCGCTCGAACAGATGAATCACGTTGCCATGGCTGTCGCCCAGCACCTGCACTTCGATGTGCCGCGGGTTGACCACGCATTTTTCCAGGAAGACTTCCGGCTGGCCAAAAGCCTTGCTGGCTTCCGAGATCACGCGCTCATAGTTGCTGAGGAGGTCTTTGTCGCTGTCGCAGCGGCGGATGCCGCGCCCGCCGCCGCCATTGGTGGCCTTGAGCATGATGGGGTAGCCGATCTTGTTGGCCAGCATGCGCGCCTCTTCAACATCGGCGAGATTGCCATCGCTGCCCGGCACGCATGGGACGCCGGCGGCGATCATGGCGTTGCGCGCCTGGACTTTGTCGCCCATCTGGCGGATGACGTCCGCGTTCGGGCCGATGAACCGGATGCCGCGGCGCGCGCAAATTTCCGCCAGCTCGGGGTTCTCCGCAAGGAAGCCGTAGCCCGGATGCAGCGCATCACACCCCGAGGTGACGGCCAGATTGACGATGTTGTGCGCGTTGAGATAGCCGGTGACCGGTTCGGAACCGATGTGGTAAGCCTCGTCCGCTTTTTTTACATGCAGCGCATGGCGGTCGGCATCCGTGTAGATGGCGACCGACTTGATGCCCATTTCCGAGCAGGCGCGCACGATGCGAACGGCAATTTCACCGCGGTTGGCGACGAGTATTTTTTTAATCACGAATTATCCCGAATTAGGCTGAATGTTGAAATCCGGCCGAATGATAGTTGAGTCGCATGTTTCTGTTCTGCGGGTTGCTGCCTAGTTTTTCGAATGCGGCATTATAGCGGCATCGACCTGTCGTGCTCAATGGCAATTCGAATTGACCCGAGACCGGCCAGCACCGTAGTTATACAAAAGCCTTTGTTATAGAATCCCCGCCCATAGGGTTTTATTCATATCGTTTCGGGAGCGTGATGCCGCGCAAGCGCCCGATCGAACCTTCAAGGGGACGGTACGCCTAAAGGCCGTGCGAGGTCGCGGCAAGGCGCAAAAAGTGGCAAGCGCCGCAGTGGTTGTCAGTAAAAAATTTCGCAGTGTAAATAGTTGAGATAGAATACGCATTTTTAGGCTTGCTGGATTTGCTGGGCACGGGTGAGTTACGCCCCCTGTTGGCGTTTTGGTTGATATAAAGATTCTGGTTGCGGCATCACGTTCGCCTGCGGCGAATTGGGCTTTTTCTGAACTTGCGTTTTACTCGGTCGGTTGCATGAATTGCGCCGCGCCGCCACAAAACTTCGCGCCCGCCAGCGGGCTATATCAATCAAGAGCGCTTCGCAGGGACGGGCTGCTTCATCGCCCAGCTCGCAATCGGGGTAAGCAGGGATGCGCGGCTGTATCGCGCAACTCGCAAAACCCTGCGCAGCCATTACGCGAATTTATATGAAATATTCGGGCTAAAACCCATAAGTTACCTCCGGGTAATCGAACAAATTAAATACTGACTGAAGGAGTTTTAGATGCATCAAGCGCAAATGGTTACGATCGACGGGAATGAAGCCGCCGCCTATATCGCCCACCTGACCAACGAGGTGATCGCAATTTATCCGATTACTCCTTCATCGCCGATGGGAGAGTACTCCGATATCTGGTCGGCCCAAGGCACCAAAAACCTGTGGGGCACGGTTCCCGATGTGATCACGATGCAGAGCGAAGGCGGTGCTGCCGGCACGGTGCACGGCGCGTTGCAGACCGGTTCGCTGACGACCACCTTCACCGCCTCGCAGGGGTTGCTGCTGATGATCCCCAATATGTACAAGATCGCCGGCGAGCTGACGTCATTCGTCATGCATGTGGCGGCGCGTTCCTTGGCGGCCCAGGGGCTGTCGATTTTCGGCGACCACAGCGACGTGATGTCGGCGCGCTCGACCGGTTTTGCTTTCCTCGCCTCCAATACGGTGCAGGAAGCGATGGATATGGCGCTGATCGCCCAGGCCGCGACGCTCGAAGCGCGTGTGCCGATCCTGCATTTCTTCGATGGTTTCCGCACTTCCCACGAGGTGGCCAAGGTCGAGCAGGTGCCGCTGGAAGTGGTGCGCGAGATGATCGACGACAAGCTGGTGTTCGCCCACCGTGCCCGTGCGCTGACGCCCGATCACCCGATTATTCGCGGCACGGCGCAGAACCCGGACGTGTACTTCCAGGCGCGCGAAACGGTCAACCCGTATTACGACGCGATGCCCGGTATCGTGCAGAAGGCGATGGATAAATTCGCCAAGCTCACCGGCCGCCAATACCATCTGTATGACTACGCCGGCGCACCGGATGCCGAGCGGGTGGTGATCCTGATGGGTTCGGGCGCGGATGCGGCGGAGGAAACGGTGGAGCACCTGACCGCTCATGGCGAGAAGGTCGGCATTGTAAAAGTGCGCCTGTACCGTCCTTTCGTGGCCGAGGAGCTGCTCAAGGCTATTCCGGTCACGGCCAGGCACATTGCCGTTCTCGACCGCACCAAGGAACCCGGCGCAGACGGCGAACCGCTGTACAAGGATGTGGTGACGGCGATTGCCGAAGCCTTCACTGCCGGAACCGGCAGGTACAAGACCATGCCGCGCGTGGTGGGCGGGCGCTACGGCCTGTCCTCCAAGGAATTTACGCCGGGCATGATCAAGGGCGTGTTCGATGAACTGAAAAAAGAACAGCCGAAAAATCATTTTACCGTCGGCATCATCGACGATGTCACCCACACCAGCCTGAAGTGGGATGCGAGTTTCCGCAACGATGCCAGCCGCGGCGTGAACCGTTGCGTGTTCTACGGCCTGGGCTCGGACGGCACGGTGGGTGCCAACAAGAACACCATCAAGATCATGGGCGAGGAAACCGAACTCTACGGCCAGGGTTATTTCGTGTACGACTCGAAAAAAGCCGGAGCGATTACCGTCTCCCATCTGCGTTTCTCGCCCAAGTCGATACACTCTCCCTACCTGATCGGCAACAGCGATGCGAACTTCATCGGCTGCCACCAGCCGGGATTCCTGGAGCGTTACGAGATGCTGGATTATGCCGCAGAAGGCGCGGTATTCCTGCTCAACATCCCGGTAGCATCGGACAAGGTATGGGACAAGCTGACGCGCAAGATGCAGCAGCAGATCATCGACAAGAAAATCGAGTTCTACGCGATCGATGCCTATGCGATCGCCAAGGCGACCGGCATGGGCAGCCGCATCAACACCATCATGCAGACCTGTTTCTTTGCCATTTCCGGCGTGCTGCCGCGTGAACTGGCGATCGAGAAGATCAAGTCCGCCGCCGAGAAGTCCTACAGCAAGAAGGGCAGGGCGGTTGTCGAAGCCAACTGGAAGGCGATCGATGAGACCCTTGCCAACCTGCACAAGGTGGAAATTCCCGCCGCCGCGACCAGCACGTTTGAAATGCCCGAACCGGTAGGCGCTAGCGCGACGGATTTCGTCAAGCGCGTGACGGCCGAAATCATGGCCGGACGCGGCGACCTGCTGCCGGTGTCGGTGTTCCCCCCCGATGGCACCTGGCCCACCGGGACTGCCGTATGGGACAAGCGCAATCTGGCGCTGGAAATCCCGGTATGGGACGAAGAGCTGTGCATCTACTGTGGCAAGTGCGCGTTCGTCTGCCCGCATACCGCCATCCGTTCCAAGGTGTTCCCGATCGAACTGGCCAAGGATGCGCCGTCCACCTTCAAGCATATCCAGATCAAGGGCAAGGAATTCGAGCAGGGCATGCATGTCACTTATCAGGTGGCACCGGAAGACTGTACCGGCTGCGAACTGTGCGTCGAAATCTGCCCGGCGGTATCCAAGACCGACCCGACCTACAAGGCGCTCAACATGCGCGACATTTTGCCGTTGCGCAATCAGGAAAAGGAAAACTGGGAGTTCTTCCTCAATCTGCCGGAATTCGACCGCACCAAGCTGCGCACCTCCACCATCAAGGGCGCGATGATGTTGCAGCCGCTGTTCGAGTTCCCCTCCGCCTGCGTCGGTTGCGGCGAAACGCCCTATATCAAGCTGGCTACCCAGCTGTACGGCGACCGCATGGTGGTGGCCAACGCTACCGGCTGTTCCTCGATCTACGGCGGCAATTTGCCCACCACGCCCTATAGCACAAACCCGGAAGGACGCGGCCCGGCCTGGGCGAACTCGCTGTTCGAGGACAATGCCGAATTCGGCCTGGGCTTCCGCGTCAGCCTCGACAAGCAGGCCGAGCAGGCGCGCGAACTGCTGGCACGGATGAAGGACAAAGTCGGTGCCGAGTTGGCCGAATCCATCCTCAACGCCGACCAGTCTGCCGAAGAGGGTATCTTCGCCCAGCGCGTGCGCATCGAAGCCTTGCGCAAGGCGTTGGCCGGCATCGATACCGCCGAGGCGCGCAACCTGGAGAGTCTAGCCGACTACCTGGCGAAGAAGAGTGTGTGGATCATCGGCGGCGACGGCTGGGCCTACGACATCGGTTTCGGCGGCCTGGATCACGTGCTGTCCTCCGGCCGCAACGTCAATATCCTGGTGCTCGATACCGAAGTCTATTCCAACACCGGCGGGCAATGCTCCAAGGCTACACCGCGCGGCGCCACGGCCAAATTTGCCGCCGGCGGCAAGCCTACCGGCAAGAAGGATCTGGGGCAGATCGCGATGAGTTACGGCAATGTCTACGTCGCCCAAGTCGCCTATGGCGCGAAGGACGCCCACACATTGAAAGCCTTCATCGAAGCCGAATCCTTTGACGGCCCGTCGGTGATCATTGCCTACAGCCCTTGCACCGAGCACGGCTACGAAATGAACATACAGCACCAGCAGCAGGAGCTGGCGGTCAACACCGGCCATTGGCCGCTGTACCGCTTCGACCCGCGCCGCGAGGAGGAAGGCAAAAACCCGCTGTCGCTGGATTCGCAAGAGCCCTCCGTGTCGATCCGCGAGTTCGTTCAGAACGAGCCGCGCTTCCGCGGCTTGGTGAAGAAAATGGATAACGATAGCGGGCAAACGATTGCGTTCTACGACAAGGAATTGCGCAAGCACTTCGCGATTTTCGAGCACCTGGCGGGTGACGCCAAGAAGAAGGGGCCGACTGGCGCATAGTCTGGGTAAACAGTTTGGTGCGTAACGTAGGGGCACGGCGCGCCGTGCCCGTACATTTTGGTCATCGCGGGATTGATGGTTGCGGTAAAGGCATTTGTTATGAATTACGCAAGCTCAGTAATATGCAAATATTAAACAGGGGATGGTATGACTAATAGCAAAAAATACATTTACGAATTCGAAGAAGGCGATGGCAAGAACAAGATGCTGTTGGGCGGCAAGGGCGCGAATCTGTGCGAGATGACGCAGATCGGCCTGAATGTCCCGCCCGGCTTCACCATCACCACCGATGCATGCACGGCCTATCTGGATAAGAACAAGCTGCCGGACGGGCTGATGGAGTCCGTCAAGACGCACATGCAGGCCCTGGAAAAGAAAACCGGCAAGGGCTTCGGCAGCGGCGAAAATCCTTTGCTCGTCTCGGTGCGCTCCGGTTCGTCCATGTCCATGCCGGGCATGATGGATACCATTCTCAATCTCGGCCTCAACGAAACTTCGTTGCAAGGCCTGATCAAGCAAACCGGCAACGAACGCTTTGCGTACGACACTTATCGCCGCTTCATCCAGTTGTTCGGCAAGATCGCGCTCAACATCAGCGACGAACATTTTGACGAACGCATGGCCGCGATCAAACGCAAATATGGCGCACCCCAGGATCTGGATTTAAACGTCGAACACCTCAAGGAATTGGCGGGCGAATTTTTGGCCATTGTTCAGCACCACACCGGCAAGCCTTTCCCGCAGGACCCTTACGAACAGCTGGAAATTGCGACAGGCGCGGTGTTCGGCTCGTGGATGGGCAAGCGCGCGGTGGATTACCGCAGGCAGTTCAAGATTACCAAGGATCAGGCCAGCGGCACGGCGGTGAACATCTGCACCATGGTGTTCGGCAACATGGGCAACGATTCCGGCACCGGCGTCGGTTTCACGCGCAACCCCGGCACCGGCGAGAATATTATTTACGGCGAATACCTGGTCAATGCGCAGGGCGAAGATGTGGTCGCGGGCATCCGCACGCCCAAGGCGATTGCCGAAATGGAACAGGAAATGCCGGAGATCTACCGCCAGCTGATGGAGCTGCACAACCGGCTGGAATCGCATTACCACGAAGTGCAGGACTTCGAGTTCACCATCGAGAAAGGCATCCTGTATTGCCTGCAAACGCGCAACGGCAAGATGAACGCGCGCGGCATGGTGCGCAGCTCGGTGGAAATGTTCAACGAGGGGCTGATTTCCAAAGAGCGCGCCTTGCTGCGCATCGAGCCGGCGATTCTTGAACAGTTGCTGGTTCCGCAATTGGCGCCGAACTTTCATGGCAAGTCGTTGGCGCAGGGGCTGCCGGCTTCTCCCGGCGCGGCATCCGGCAAGATTGTGTTCGATGCCGACACCGCCGAAACGCGCGGGCGCGCCGGCGAAAAAATCATTCTGGTACGCGAGGAAACCAAGCCCGAAGATATCCACGGCTTCTTTCAGGCGCAGGGCATCCTGACCAGTCGCGGCGGCAAGACCTCGCATGCCGCCGTGGTTGCGCGCGGCATGGGCAAGCCCTGTGTCTCGGGTTGCGAGCAGATCGTCATCAACGATGTGCTGCGTAGCGCGCGGATCGGCGAAACCACGCTGCACGAAGGCGATGTCATCACCATCGACGGCGGCACCGGCCATGTTTATGCGGGCGAAGTGCCGACGGTGGAGGCCGAGTTTTCGGAGGAAATGGATACGCTGCTGGCTTGGGCGGACGAGATTTCCAGGCTCAAGGTGATGGCCAACGCCGACACGCCTCACGACGCGCAGCGCGCGCGCGAATTCGGCGCGATGGGTATCGGCCTGTGCCGTACCGAGCGCATGTTCAACAGCACCGACCGTTTGCCGATCGTGCAGGAAATGATCCTCTCCGAGACGCAGGAAGACCGCCAGGCCGCGCTGGATCGCCTGCTACCGATCCAGCGTGCCGACTTCAAGGGCATCTTCAAGGCGATGAAGGGGCTGCCGGTCACGGTGCGCCTGCTCGATCCGCCGATGCACGAATTCCTGCCTACCGCCGCGCAGCTCGAACTGGAAATCGCGCACCTGCATCAATTGCGCGACACCATCGACGGCCTGGAAGAGTTGCCGGAAACGCTCAAGATGCTCAACCCCAAGCTTTACCAGCAATATGCCGATGGCCTGATCAAACTCATGGGCGGACTGAGCGACTTCAAGGCATCGCACATGGAAGAGGATGTGATCGGCAGGAAGGAAGTGATCCTGAAAAAGGTCAGGGCCTTGGCCGAAGTCAACCCGATGCTGGGCCATCGCGGCGTGCGGCTGGGCATCACTTATCCTGAAATCTACTCGATGCAGATCCGGGCGATACTCGAAGCCGCCGCGCTGTGCGCCAAAGACGGCGTCGAAATCTATCCGGAAATCATGGTGCCGCAGGTAGCCACGGTGGAAGAGCTCAAGCGCATCCACAGCTATGTGCAGCGCATCCACCAGGAAGTGAACGCAACCCACGGCATCAATGTGCAATTCAAATTCGGATCGATGCTGGAAGTGGTGCGCGGCTGCATACGCGCCGGGCGCATGGCGGAAACCGCCGAGTTCTTCTCGTTCGGCACCAACGACCTGACCCAGGCGACGTTCTCCTTCAGCCGCGAGGATGCGGAAAACAAATTCCTTCCCGCCTACAACGAAACCGGCATTCTGGAAGACAACCCGTTCGAGGTATTGGATATCAAGGGCGTGGGAGAATTGATGAAGCTGGCGGTGGAGAGAGGGCGCCAGACCCGCCCGGACTTGAAAATGGGCATCTGCGGCGAACATGGCGGACACCCCGGTTCCATCCGTTTCTGCCACCACATCGGGCTCAATTACGTTTCCTGCTCCGGGCCGCGCGTGCCCATCGCACGCCTGGCGGCGGCGCAGGCAAAGTTATTGGAGAGCCAATACCAGGAGCCGATTTGATCAGCTGGTGATGCAAACCGATACTTAATGTTGGCGCTTATGCATGGGCAGAGGGTAACCTCTGCCCGAACTGGTGAGCCAACCACAACTTGAATTCTAAACGTTTGCTTGGCACAAGCCTGCCGTTCACGAATGGCCGGTTTTGATGGCGACATTCAGAAGTTACTAAAATATAAGCCTGTCGCAGGCTGAGATCCAAGCCTCTCATCCGCGTGTGTGTAACTAGAGGTCAGCACTGCTGATGTACAATGCAAGCAATCATCCCGAACTTAATGCCGTCATGATCAAGCGACGTTTCAACGCAGCTTTCGTTTTCCTTCTGCTTGCCGCCTTTATGGTGTTCAAGTGGACACCGTCGCATGCGCATTTGTATGCGCAGCACGATCACAGCGGTGAGCAGCACCGGCATAGTGTTGAGGCACACGCCCATCAGCCAGTCGCTTTCCATGCTGACCCAATTGATTCGGATCATCCGCAAATGGAAGTGGCCGAGGTTGTTGACCTCGATCAAGAGCAGTTTCCGCAAAACGACAAGAAATTTGACAATCCGGCGACGTTGGCCGCATATGTTTATTCCCTGCCACTTGTTCAAACAAGGGGTGTCGGCCTGCCTGATAAGCGGGATTTCCTGCCTTGCCTACTTTATCCGCATACCGGTCAGCCCCGCGCCCCACCCCAGCTTTCCTGAGCATCATTCATTCTGATTTTATTTTCCGCAGCGCCTAGCCTGCGGAGCAATTCATATTTTGGAGGTATTTATGTTATCTGTGATGAAACAATCACGATGGCTGATCGCGCTTGCCGTTGTGCTCTTCGTCGGGCAAGCATTCGGGCATGGCATGTCTGAAGCGGAGAAACTGTCGATCATCGAGGGTGGCAATCTGCGTTACATGTGGCTGGGTGCTACACACATGCTTTCGGGCTATGACCATCTCCTGTTTGTATTCGGTATCGTTTTCTTTTTGACCAGCTTCAAGGAAATCGTCAAATACATTACGGCGTTTACCATTGGGCACAGTGTGACACTGATATACGCAACGTTAAACGGCATCCAGATCAACTACTTTTTGATCGACGCCGTGATTGGTCTGAGCGTTAGCTATATCGCGTTTGCCAACCTCGATGGGTTCAAGCGCCTTCTTGGTATCAAGGCACCCAGCCTGTTGGTCATGATTACCGGCCTTGGCCTGATTCACGGTCTTGGATTGTCGACACGCCTGCAACAGTTGCCACTCAACAAAGACGAGCTCCTGTTGAATATCATCTCGTTCAACATCGGCATCGAAGCGGGGCAAGTGTTGGCGTTGGCAATCATGCTGTTGTTTCTGTCTGGCTGGCGCAAGACGCAATCGTTCAAGCCTTTCAGTGTATTTTCAAACTACGCGCTGATTGTTGCCGGTGGCTTGTTATTCCTAATGCAGATGCATGGCTACTCGCACGTCAGTAATCCGGACGAGTTCGGCTTCAGTGCCGACAACCATGTTCACGAGCATATCAAAATGAATGAGGCGCGTGCTGCGGAACTCGTCAAGCAGAATAGCCACGATTCCATTGATTGACAGGAGGGAATACCAGTGCGAACCCTGTTTGTTTTTTCAGTCTGTCTGGCTATCATAGCGAGCGTTTCTGGTTGCGATGCTGGACACGGACACTCCCATGACGACAAATCACCTTCACAAAACCATAAGTCTATCGACTAATTTTCCAAGGAGTTAATAATGCGTAATGTTTCGACAGTTCTACTCGTTTCATCCCTTCTGTTCACATCGCCGGTAATGGCCGGAGCGGGTCACGATCACGGCGGCGGAGGACACTCTCACGGCCCGGTTTCCAGTGAGGCCGTCATCATGAAAGCTACCGAGAAGGTCAAATCACTTGCCGAGAGCGGTAAGCTCGACAAAAGCTGGGCTGGCATCAAAGCTGTCGGCGCAACCCAAAAGACTTTCGCCAATGAGTCCGAGTGGGTGGTAACGTTCAAAAACGAAAAAATAAGTGACGTAGCGAAGCAGACTTTGTATTTGTTCTTTACCCTGGATGGCATGTACATCGCCACCAATTTCACCGGCAAATAAGCAATGATGGTGGGTGCTGCGTAGTGCCCACCGTTTTCTACTGAATTCAACGGAACAAAACACGATGCAGCGGCGCATTATTCTTCATCCCGGCGTGCTCGAAGCTCTCGCCGCCGCCCTGTTGTTTGGCGTCGCAATGCCGCTCGCCAAATCGCTGCTGGAAACCGTAAGCCCGTGGATGCTGGCCGGTTTGCTTTATCTGGGTGCCGGTGTGGGGCTACTCGTCTACCGTCGAATTGTCGGTGCCCCATCGGTTCGCCTTCCCCCTGAAGATCGCCTCTGGTTTGCCGGTGCTGTCCTGGCAGGCGGAATTATCGGCCCGGTTCTGCTGATGTTCGGTTTGACCGGCATGCCTGCATCGGATGCCTCGCTGATGCTAAACGCGGAAGGTGTGTTTACAGCATTGCTTGCCTGGTTCGCCTTCAAAGAAAACTTTGACCGGAGGATTGCCTTTGGCATGGTGGCTATTGTGGCAGGAGCACTCGTCTTGTCGTGGCCCGGCCAAGCACGGTTCGTCGGAGCATGGCCATCCCTGGCGATTCTGGGAGCCTGTCTGGCATGGGGCATCGACAATAACCTGACACGTAAGGTTTCGCTTACCGATGCCAGTTGGATCGCATCGATCAAGGGGCTGGTGTCGGGTATTGTTAATCTCTGTCTCGCTATTGCTCTGGGCGCCGAGATACCTGCGTTGCCGAATGTCGCTGGCGCCCTGCTGCTTGGCCTTTTTTCCTATGGCATCAGCCTCGTTCTGTTTGTAATCGGCCTGCGCCATCTGGGCACGGCTCGCACCGGGGCCTATTTTTCGGTGGCGCCATTTTTCGGCGCTCTGCTTGCCCTGCTTATGGGCGATCCGCTCACAACCCCACTGGTTTTGGCCGGGCTATTGATGGCATTGGGTGTCTGGTTGCATCTGAGCGAACACCACGACCACCCACACACTCATGATCCGATGGTGCATACCCACGATCACGCTCATGACGAGCATCACTTTCATTTACACGACGATGAAGCACCACCGGGTACCCGACACAGCCATCCACACGTCCATGAATCGGCAACACATGCGCATCCGCATTTTCCGGATGCGCACCATACACACAGGCATTAGGCTAATGAAGCTCTACTTTGGCTCCAATCAGACAGCCGGCAAAATCGGCAGCTGTCTCCTTTCAGATAAAAAAGCGCTTCCCCGATGGATGGTTCGCCTTCACTGGATATTATCCGTCAAACACTTTGGTTCTTATATTTTGGCCTGGCCGTGGATGTAAAAGCTTTGCAAATGCCGGTTAAGCATATGGTGGACAATTTGTCTATCCTGCAATTTGCGGCAAGAGCTTCCCTAAATTAGGGCGCTGCAATATAATTTGCCCAGATTTTTTTGTTGAATTTTTCATGTATTGCATTGTCTTCTCTTAAGCTGGCTCAGCGTACAAATTCAGATGAAAACTGTGCCCATGCGGTGCAATGATGCCCGCCCATCTTTTTGTGCGCGCCGCTTTCGGGCGTTCTGGCAGATTTTTGGCAGAGCGTTTGCCGGTTTGTTTAAGGCGGGTTGTTTGTTAATGGAATCACTTGTATGCGGTATTTACCTGTTCCAGACATGCCGCTGATTATTTATTCGAGGTCGCCCTTATGACTGCCGTAATGTCACGCCGCCGCTTTATTACTTTCGTTGCCGCTGCCGCCGGCCTGCCGCTGTTGCTGAAGGCGGGAGGCGCGCAGGCCAAGCCGGTGCGCTGGGATGGCACCGCGCTGGGCGCGCCGGCTTCCATCCAGCTTTATCATGCCGACGAGGCGCAGGCACGTGCCGCGATTACTGCCGGTCTGAACGAGTTGAAGCGCCTCGAGGCGATTTTCAGCGTATACCGCGCGGACAGTTCGATCTCGCTGCTCAACCGCGAGGGCGCGCTCGAAAACGCGCCGGACGATTTCATCGCGATGCTGACCCGCGCGCTGTCGCTGGCCAGGATCAGCGATGGCGTCTATGACCCCACCATCCAGCCGCTCTGGCAAACCTATTTCCGCCACTTCACTTCGAGCAACCCAGACCCTGCCGGACCGGCGCCGCGCGATCTCGCTGCCGCACTGGAATTGGTGGACTGGCGCGCAGTCGAGGTGGATGCCGGACGCAACCGGGTCTCCTTCGCACGCCCCGGCATGGGGCTGACGCTGAACAGCGGCGCGCAGGGCTATATCACCGACCGCGTTGCCGATGTGCTGCGTGCTCACGGCTTTGACCGCATGCTGGTGGATATGGGCGAGCCGCGCGCGCTGTCGACCAAGCCGGACGGCTCCGCTTGGCGCGTCGGCATTGCCAACCCCGCCGATCCTGGCCGCTCGGTCGTGACGCTGGATATCGTGGACAAGTGTATCTCTACCTCGGGCGGTTACGGCACGCTGTTCGATTCCGCAAGCGCCTTCACGCATCTGATCGACACCCGCACCGGACGTACCGCGCCGGCGCTGCTGGGGGTGTCGGTGGTGGCGGATACCGGCACCATTGCCGACGGCCTTTCGACCGCCATGCTGATGGCACCGGTCGAGCGCCGCCAGGCCATCCTCAAGGCAGCCGGCGGGCAGAAGGCGATCTACGTCACGCCCGAAGGCGTGATCTCCACCGTGGATGCGTGACCATGAGCCAGTTTGCGGATAGCACTACAGATTTCAGCGCTCCCGCGATGGTCGAGGGTATCGCGCAGGTGGTGAAGATAGAAGGCAAGACAGCCTGGCTGGTGCCCGAGCAGGGTTCCAGTTGCGGCAGCTGCGCCTCTGCAGCCGCATGCGGCTCCAAGGGCGTCGGCACCACGGCCAGCCGGCTGGATAATCGCCGTTTCCGGATGGACAACAATGCCAATCTCGCCGTCGGCGAACGCGTCGTGTTTGGTATTCGCGATAATGTGCTGCTGAAGGCGTCGATCGCCGCCTATGTCATTCCGCTCGCCACCCTGGTGCTTGCCGGGTCGCTGGCGCAATGGAAGTTCGGCAGCGATCTCATCACCATGGCAGTGATGATTGCCGGCCTGGTAATCGGGCTGTGGATATCGCGGCTGGAGGCTAGCCGTTTACATAGCAAGGGCGATCTCGCCCCGCTGTTTCTGCGTCGCGCCAGGCCCGGCGAAACGTGCAGTTCTTGAGTAGGCAAGGGATAGCATAATGAAAGAATATTTACTCCTGATGTTCGGTGCGGCGCTGGTCAATAATGTCATTCTGGGCCGTTTCCTCGGCCTGTGCCCGACCATGGGCGTGACTACACGTCTGGATGCCGCCGTCGGCATGGGCATGGCGACCACCTTCGTGATGACGGTTGCAGCCCTGGCGGGCTGGACGGTCAATACGTTTCTGCTGGCTCCCTTCGAACTGGGCTATTTGCGCACGATCACGTTCATCCTGATCATCGCCTCCACCGTTCAGTTCACCGAAATGGTCGTCAAAAAAGTGTCGCCGTCGCTGTTTCAGCTGCTGGGTATTTATTTGCCTCTGATCACCACCAATTGTGCCGTGCTGGGTATTGCCTTGCTGCTGGTCGATGCCAAGATGAGCATCCTTACCAGCGTCCTGTTCGCCATCGGGTCTGCGATGGGCTTCAGCCTGGTCTTGGTCATTTTCGCCGGCTTGCGCGAACGGCTGGCCGTGATGGATGTCCCACGTTTATTCGCCGGCCCGCCGATTGCTTTTATCGTAGTCAGCCTGTTGGCGCTGGCATTCATGGGTTTCTCTGGCATGGGAGCGAGCTGAGTATGTCTAGCATGTTGATCGCTATCGGCAGTCTTACGTTAATAGGCCTCACGCTGGGTGCCATTCTCGGCATAGCTGCGCGTCGCCTCGCAGTGCAGGAAGACCCGCTGGAAGAAGAGCTTAAAGCCATGATGCCCGGCTCGCAGTGCGGCCAGTGCGGTTTTGCCGGCTGCGCCCAGTACGCAGGGGCGCTGGCGAAGGGTGAAGCTGCGATCACCCTGTGCGCTCCCGGTGGCAAGCCGTTGATTGAAGCGTTGTCCGCAAAACTGGGTGTTGCCGCCGACCTTTCCGGGGTCGAGGATAAGGGGCCGGAACACGCCTTCATCGTCGAGGATATTTGTATCGGCTGCACGCGCTGCATCAGGGAATGTTCGACGGATGCGATCATGGGCGCCAACAAGCTGATGCATACGATCATCATCGATGCCTGCCACGGCTGTTCCAAATGCGTCAAGGTTTGCCCCACCGACGCCATTGTCATGGTTCAGTATCCGGTGACGCTGGCCAACTGGCATTGGCAAAAACCGGAAGTCGAGAATACGCCCACCAAGCCTGAAGTTGTACCTGCGCACTAGGAGTTGTCACAGATGAAACTTTTCCCCATACGCGGCGGCATCCATCCTGAATACCGAAAGGATTTGACCAGCGAGAAGGCCATCGTCGCCATGCCGATGCCGGCGGCGCTCTATATTCCGTTGCAGCAACATATCGGTGCGCCGGCCGAAGTGCTGGTAGCCGAGGGCGACCTGGTCAAGAAAGGCCAGATGATCGCGCGCAGCCAAGGAGCGGTTTCGGTTCCGCAGCATGCGCCGACATCGGGCCGCATTATGTCGGTGGCCGAGGTGGCTGCACCCCATCCTTCCGGCTTGCCGCAGAAGACCATTATCCTCGAACCGGACGGTAAGGATGAATGGGGTGACCTGCCAGAACCGATTGCCGATCCGTTTGCCGCCGACCCGCACGCGATCCATGAACGCGTCGCCCAATCGGGCATCGTCGGCATGGGCGGCGCCGCCTTTCCGTCGGCGGTGAAGCTGAATCTTGGTACCCAGAAGAAACTCGAAATCCTGCTGCTCAACGGCGCGGAGTGCGAACCCTACCTGACCTGCGATGACCGGGTGATGCGCGAGTATCCCGGCGAAGTGATCGACGGCGCACGCATCATGGCCCGTGCCTTGGGTACGCCCAGGGTGGTCATCGGCATCGAGCAGAACAAGCCGCAGGCGATCGAGATCATGACCAGGGCGGCTTCCGCCTTTCCCGAGGTCGAGGTAGTCGCCGTGCCGGTGCAGTATCCGATGGGCTCCGAGCGCCATCTGGTGCAGGCGATCACCGGCCGCGAGACGCCGGCGCGCAAGCTGACCGCCGATCTTGGCATCGTGGTGCACAATGTTGCGACCGCCCGTGCCGTGCACCACGCCGTCCGCTTCGGCCGTCCGCTGGTCGCGCGGGTGGTGACGGTGAGCGGCGGCGCAATACGCCAGCCCAACAATGTCCTGACACCGATCGGCACCAAGGTAGCCGACCTGGTCGAATTTTGCGGCGGCTTCTCGGCGCGCCCCGAGAGCGTAGTCAACGGCGGGCCGATGATGGGCCAGCCGCTGGCCAGCCTGGATGCTCCGGTAGTCAAGGGTACCTCGGGCATCCTGGCGCTCACCGCCGAGGAGATCAACGATAGCCCGACCAGTGCGTGCATCCGCTGCGGCAGTTGCGTCACCGTCTGCCCATGCGGCCTGTCGCCGGTGGATATGGCTGCCTTCATCCGCAAGGATAATCTGGATGTTGCCGCCAAGCTCGGCGTGATGGACTGTTTCTCGTGCGGCAGTTGCTCGTACGTATGCCCGTCGCATATCCCGCTGGTGCATTATTTCAACTATGCCAAGGGCGTGCTGCGAGAGCTTGAGAGTGATCGCCGCAAGGGCGAACGCATCAAGACGCTCGCCGAGACGCGCACCATCCGCATCGAGAAAGCCGCCGAGGCCAAACGCGCCGCCTTGGCCGCAAAAAGCAAACCGGCTGCAGACGCTGCCTCGTCAGGTAATGCTGGCGAGGCCAAGGCCACCACCGAAGAAAAGGTCAACGCATGAGTATCTCAATCATGAAAAAGAGCGGGCCGTTTGCCCATGGCTTCACCAGCGTCCAGAAAACCATGTTCCTGGTGTTGCTGGCGCTGACGCCGGCTACGGTTTTCAATCTCTACTTGTTCGGCTGGCCGGCGATCCTGCTGTTTATCGTCACGGTCGGTGCCTGCGTGGCAGTTGAGGCGGCCTGTCTGTCAGTGGCGGGCAAACCGGTGATGGCGACCCTGGCCGATTGCTCGGCGATATTGACCGGCTGGCTGCTGGCGATGAGCCTGCCGCCCTGGGCACCCTGGTGGATCGGCGTGCTGGCGGCGATTTTCGCGATCGCGCTGACGAAGCACGCTTTCGGCGGACTCGGCCAGAACCTGTTCAACCCGGCCATGGTCGGGCGTACAGTCATGCTGATCTCTTTTCCCGTGGCGATGACCGTCTGGGTCGCGCCGCATCCGTTGTTTTCTGCGGGTGCGCCGGGCTTGGTAGAAGCTTTCGCGATCACCTTCGGCGGCAGCATACCCGATACGATGAGCGCGGCTTCGGCGCTGGGGCATATCAAGACCGAGTTGTCGCGCGGTATTCCGGTGACGCAGTCGATTGGGCAGATGCCAGACCTGATGGATATGGCGCTGGGCTACCGTGCCGGCAGCATGGGCGAGACCTCGGCGTTGCTGATCCTCGCCGGCGGCCTGTTCCTGATGGCGAAGCGCATCATTTCATGGCATATCCCGGCCAGCATGTTGGGCTCGCTGTTCCTGATAGCGGCGCTGTTCCATGCGATAGATCCCACCCACTTTACCTCCGGCACCTTTCACCTGTTGTCCGGAGCCACTTTCCTGGGCGCATTCTTCATCGCCACCGATTACGTGACCTCGCCGGTATCCAAGTCTGGACAGATCATTTTTGGCATCGGCGTCGGCCTGTTCACCTGGAGTATCCGTAACTTCGCCGGCTATCCTGAAGGTGTGGCTTTTGCGGTGCTGTTGATGAATTCGCTGACCCCGATCATCGATCAATACACCCGCCCGCGCGCTTTCGGACGCACTCGCAAGGGCGAACCGCTGCCTCTGGAGGGGAAGCCATGAGCTCGCAACGCACGCTGATACACGGGGTCATTCTCGGAGCCTTCTGTCTGGGCTTCGGAACGTTGCTCGTCATGACCAATGGCTACACCAAGGACGATATTGCCTTGCGCGCCATAGAGGACAGGCAGAACTCGCTCGCGCAGGTGATCCCGGACAGTATCCATGACAACAATCTGGCCACCGATACCCTCACCCTGAAGAACGATCAGGGAAATGAAGTCGTAGTCTATCTCGCCACCAAGGAAGGCAAGGTGACCGGCGCGGCCTTCGAGACCTCCAGCCCGGGTTATTCCGGCGCGATCAAGGTCATGCTGGGCGTTGATCCAGATGGCAAAATACTCGGTGCGCGCGTCCTGGCACACAAGGAAACCCCCGGCCTGGGCGACAAGATCGAAGTAAAGAAAGGCGACTGGATATTGCGCTTCACCGGCCTGAGCATCGGCAATCCGCCGCTCGAAAAATGGAAGGTGAAAAAAGACGGCGGCCAGTTTGACCAGTTCGCCGGCGCCACCATCACGCCGCGCGCCGTGGTAAAGGCGATCACCCAAGGGCTGCAATTTTTCGATGCCAACAAGGCAAAGATAATGGAATTCAAGGCCGACAAGCCCCAAACCGTAGACACCGAAGCCGGCAAGGCTCCAGCGAAGGAGGCAAACTAAATGACGACGATGGCTGAATATCGCACCATTGCGCGCGAGGGATTATGGACAAACAACGGCGTGTTAAGCATGATGCTGGGCCTGTGCCCGGCCATGGCCATGACCAACAGCGCCACCAACGGCCTCGGCATGGGGCTCGCGACAGCAGCGGTGATGACCGGTGCTGCTGCCGTAGCATCCATGTTCCGTAACCATTTTACACAGGAAGTGCGCATCCCCATCTTTGTGCTGATCCTGGCGACCATGGTGACGGTGGTGGATATGAGCATGAATGCGTGGCTGCACGAACTGTACAAGGTTCTGGGTCTTTTCATTCCGCTGATCGTCGTCAATTGTTTGCCATTTGCGCGTATCGAAATGTTCGCGTCGAAAAGATCGGTGCTCCCCTCGCTGGCGGATGGTTTCTTCATGGGCATGGGCTTTACCCTCGCGCTTACCGTCATCGGCGCGATACGCGAAATAAGCGGCTCCGGCACGCTGTTTGCCGACGCGTCGCTGCTGCTCGGCCCCGCATTCAAGTTCATGGAGATGCGCGTGTTGCCTCCCGATACGGGGATATTGATGATGATCCTGCCGCCCGGCGCATTCCTCGTCACCGGCCTGTTGCTGGTCGGCAAGCGCATGATAGACGAGCGTTCCAGCAAAGCCGCTCAGGTTAGTGTTGCCCCCAGCGCCGCATGAGGAAACAGCCATGAAAATCGGAATCGCTTACGCCCTGCCGCAACGCCAAGCTTGGTTTGACGTTAACCTGCCAGATGGCGCCACCATCAAGGATGCCATCGAACGCTCTGGCATCATCGGGCAATTTCCCGAGATCGACCTTGAGAAAAACAAGGTCGGCATCTACGGCAAGGTCAGCAAGCTGGATGCCGTGCTCAATGACGGTGACCGCGTCGAAATCTACCGCCCCATCACCTGCGACCCGAAGACCGTGCCGCGCAAGGCCAAGGCCGGGGATGCTGCATCCGAGGAATAAGCGGGTTAGCTGGCTATTCAACAGCTACTGCCCGGATGGTTTAGACTGTCTGGCGCGAGGCCTCTTCGGAGGCATCTGCTTTTTCCGGGATATGAAAAATATGCTGTTATTATTGCCGCATTGCATTCCTACGCTACTTGTATGGCAGACTGCTGCGAAAATAAAGCCTGTGCACTGGATGCATTGAGAGAACGACAAAGCGCGACGCTGAAAATCGTACTCGGTATCAATGCCGTGATGTTTGCAGTCGAGTTGATGGCAGGCATGATGGCAGGATCAACTGCGTTGCTGTCCGATTCCCTCGATAATCTGGGCGATGCATTGACCTATGGCATGAGCCTCTATGCCGTTTCTCGCGGGCCACGTTCAAAAGCCAAGGTGGCCTTATTCAAAGGTGTGCTGATCCTGCTGGCCAGCCTTTTCGTTCTCTCCCAGGTGGTTTACCGTATCGCTGTTCCGGTCGTTCCACTCTATGAAACGATGGGCCTGGTAAGCTTGCTGGCGCTATTGGCGAATGGCACTTGCCTAGCCCTGCTTTGGAAGCACCGCAAGGAAGATATCAATATGAGTTCTGTTTGGGAATGTTCGCGTAATGACATTGCTGCCAATATTGCGGTTTTTGTGGCGGCAGGCGGCGTTGCGCTCACTCACTCCGGATGGCCGGATATTCTGGTTGGGCTGGCACTTGCGCTGCTGTTCCTGAAGTCGGCGGCAAAAGTTCTCAAGGGGGCAATTGTTGAGTTAAGGCTGCCTGCTTCCTGACGTGCCGAGTGCGTATTTCTCGCCATCCACACCTTCGTTTTTGCGTAAAACGCGAGCCATCGATGTTTCGCTCGATTTAGAAAAACATCAACCCAGCGACGGTCGTGGTAATGACTGCATACGGCAAAGCCATCCAGAGCATGCGACCGTAGCCGAGCCGAATCAGTGGAGCGATTTGGGACGTCAGAAGATAAAGGAACGCCGCTTGTCCGTTTGGCGTGGACATGCTCGGAATACCAGTGCCCATCACGACTGCCACAGACTGGGCATCGAACAATTCGCGGGTAGTGAGTCCGGCGTCAAGCGCGGCTTTGAGCTCCTTCATGTAGATGGCGGCCACAAATACGTTGTCGCTGATAGCGGAGAGAGCGCCGTTGGTGGCAAAGATCATGAACACCTGCATTTTGGGTTCGAGTGTCAAGACCCAGTGGATGACTGCATTGAACATTTGCAGGCTACCGATCATCGCAACGATGACGTAGAAGACCATCAGCAGGGAAGCGAAAGGCAGACCCGGCATGAAAGCCTCGGCGATATGATGCTCGTCAGTGATGCCGGAAATCGCCGATACCAGGACGATCACGGCAAGCCCGATCAGGCCGATTTCTGCTACATGAAAGGCGAGGGCCAGCACCAGGAGGACTGCGACCACGCCTTGCGCGACAAGCAACAGGCGGTCGCGTGGCGAATGCTGCTCGCGCAGGCGGCGGTCCTCGTCCATGAGTATCTGCCGCACGCCGGCAGGCAGCTCGGCACCGTAGCCAAACCAGCCGAGTTTTTCGATCAGCCAGCAAGTGAAGAAACCGGCAAATAGGGTCGGGATGCTGAATGGCGCTACATTGACGAAGAATTCCCCAAAACTCCAGCCGGCTTCCGTGCCGATGATGATGTTCTCGGGTTCACCAACCAGGGTGCATACGCCGCCGATTGCGGTGCCGATGGCGCCGTGCATGAGCAGGCTGCGCAGTACGGCGCGAAACTGTTCGAGATCCTTGCGATGGATCTCGTCCACATAATCATCTGTCAGATCGGGATCATCGTGATAGCCCCTGGTGGAAACGGCACGGTGATAAACCTCGTAGAAGCCGACAGATACGGCGACCAGCACCGCAAGGATGGTCAGCGCATCAAGAAACGCGGAAAACACCGCTACCACGACAATGATGACCAGATTGAGGGTAATCCGGGAGCGTATGCCCAGCAAAATATGGCTAATCATGCGATATAGCATGCCGCGCAGGAAATGTACGCCGGCTACCATGAAAATCACCAGCAACAGGACCGGTAAGCCATGTTCGATTTCCTTGTAGACTGCGTGCGTATCCGTAAGTCCGAGAATGACTGCCTGGATAGCGAGCAGCCCGCCCGGTTGGAGCGGAAAACATTTCAGCGCCATTGCCAGGGTGAAAATGAATTCAGCGAGAATCAGCCAGCCGGTTGCCAACGAACCGAGGGTCAGGAACACTACCACGTTGAGCAGTAGGCTGATTGCGATGGCCTGCTTGTACCAGCGTGGCGTGTGTCCCAGAAAGCTCTCCGAGAGTAAGTGAATTACCCCTTTTTTTTGCATAACTGTTGCCATTTTTTCTTCTACTTATCTTTGTCTAGGTTGGATTGAAAAATACGATCACCTGCAAATGCCGATCGACGGTGCCTTGCAAATCCTGCCGTCGATCCAAGTGGCCTCGTTGAGTCGTGCATTGAAGAGTCTGATTCTGAGGATATTGGCGCCAGACAAATTTGCCTGCTTGAGGTTTGCAAAGTTCATATATGCGCCTTCAAGCTTCGTTTGCCTAAGGTCAGCTTTAAACAAGTCCGTATTGATGAGGTCGGCACGCGTCAGGTTAGCGCCCGTCATGACTGCATTCGACATGTCAGCCTCTTCCAGATCAGCCCTGGCCAGGTTTGCCATGACAAAGCGCGTGCCAATCAGTGACGAGCGTTCGAGGTTGGCCCAGCGCAGATCGGCGTCTTCAAGGTTGGCACCAGTCAGGTCACTGCCTTCAAGGCGCGCATATTTCAGATTGGCACCGCGCAAGTCAGCACCCTTGAGATTGGCTCCTGCCAAGTTGGCATTTTCCAAGTCCGCGTTGCGGAAATTGCTGCTGGCTAGTTGGGCATTGCGCCAGTCGACCCTGCCAATCTTAGTGCCTTGGCATTTGGCGGCAGTCTGAGGCAGACATCCCGCTAAAGCTTCTGTGGCGGCACATGTACTGGCAATAGTGAAGATGGTGGCAAGGAGCCGAATGGTCTTGATAGTGATCATGACAGTCTCGCTATTGGGCAATTTCGATGCCGAACATCCTAGAGGAAACACAACCCGCTGAAAATTGGGGCTGACCACTATGGCAAACCCGTAGCGCATGCCGTGTGGCCAATTGATTTGTTCGTCGCCAATGGCGCGCTATAACTCACGCTTCATTCGACTAAGGGCTTCCCGTACGTGCGCTACGGATGCGCATATGTGCGTAAAAGAGGACAATAACCGTCAGATCGATGCCCAAATACTTATGCCTTACACAGCAACGCATCTTCTTCGCGGCCTACTATTTATCGTCGCCTTTGTCTTACTTGACTGGGCGAGCTATTTGCATCCGATGTATGGCCTCAACATCACACCTTGGAATCCGTCGCTCGCCCTTGGGCTGGTGTTCTGGTCTCGGGTTGGCTGGCTGGCCGCAATTCCATGGTTTATTGCAATTCTGATCAGCGAAGTCTTGGTGCGTGGCCAGCCGGCGACATTGCCAATGACGCTTGCGCTCTCGAGCATGTTGACGCTGGGGTATGGAGTCATGGCAGAGGCGTTACGCCGCAACATTGCCGGAGATATTCTTCACGACCGCCGCCGCCTTCTGTTGTGGTTAGCGATAGTTGTAGCGGGTACCTTGATAACCAGCAGCATCTACATTTTGATGCTGTACCTATCCGGCCTCATACCAGTTGGTGATTGGCTGGTAGCGCTGGCGCGCTTCTGGATTGGCGATTGTGTCGGCATTGTGGTCACTATGCCTTTCTTCTGGCTACTGCTTGATGGCCGCAACCGCTTGCGCAGCCTCCTGCCACACTGGGAGACGGCCGGTTATGGCCTCTTGGCAGTAGTAGCGTTGTGGATTTCCTTCGGGCTCGGCGGTACTGGGGAGTTCCAATATTTTTACATGCTGTTTTTGCCCATCGTCTGGGCTGCTGCACGTGACGGTGTGCCTGGCGCCGCGCTGGCGGCTTTTATGCTTCAGGCCGGCATCATTGTCGCGGTGCACTGGCATAACCTGGTGGCGGTGACGGTGTTTGAACTACAGCTGCTCGCAGCAGTCCTGGCTTTCGTTGGGCTCTTCATCGGTGCGATTATCGACGAAAAGCAGCGCGTGAGCGATGAGTTGCGCCGTACGCTACGTTTGGCTGCGGCTGGAGAAATGGCTGCTGCATTGGCGCACGAACTCAATCAACCGCTCACGGCATTATCTACCTATGGTTCCGCCTGTCAGCAATTGCTTGAGCGAAATGGCGATGTGGAGCGTCTGCGCGACACCATTGGTCGTATGGTGTCTGAAGCGCATCGGGCGGCTGATGTGGTTAGACGCCTGCGCGATTTCTTCCGTACCGGTGCCACAAGGTTGGAATCAGTGGTGCTCACAGAACTAATCAGCACGACAGTGGCCAAATTTAGCGGTAAAGCACAGAGCCTAGGCGTCGAATTAGCGGTCGAGTCGATACCCGCATGCACGCTGCTGGCGGATAGGCTGCAATTGGAGGTTGTGCTGCGTAATTTATTAGACAATGCCCTCGATGCCGTGAGTGAACAACCGGTTGGATCCCGCCGTATTTGCATACAAGCCAAGACAGCAGATAAGAGATGCGTACGTGTCCGCGTCGAGGACAGCGGCCCAGGTTTATCAGCCGGTATGGCTGAGCACCTGTTTGAGGCTTTCCAGTCATCCAAGGCGAGTGGCATGGGTTTGGGGTTGGCGATCAGCCGTGCTATCGCTGAGGCGCATGGCGGCGACCTGGTTGTCGAAACGGCAGAGTCCGGTGTTTTCGTATTAACACTACCAACGGAGGGAGCATGTGATGACGCCCCCTAGCGGATATACAGTCTTTATTGTCGAGGATGACCCTTCGGTGCGGGATGCCCTGGCGTTACTGCTTGGTCTACACGGCTATCCTGTTGCTATGTTTGGTGATGCCGAGAGCTTTCTCAAAGCACAACGGCCTGATTGGTGTGGCTGTGCGCTTATCGACATCCGCATGCCCGGTATGGACGGCTTGGCTTTGCAACGGCGGCTGCTGGAATCCGGTTGTGGCATCCCGGTGGTCGTGATGACGGCTCACGGCGATGTGGAATCGGCGCGTGAAGCCTTCCGCTCGCAGGCTGTGGATTTTCTGGAAAAACCCCTTGATCACGAAAAGTTAATTGCTGCAATCAACGATGCATTTTTGCGTCAAACTGCTGCGCAAGCGGTAGACGATAGGCAAACTGATTTCTTGCGCCTCTTATCGACGCTAACCCCGCGCGAACGGGAAGTTATGGAGTTGGTAGTGATAGGGCGTCACAATCGCGAGATTGCCGAACTGCTTGGGATTAGCGCTCGTACGGTCGAGGTACACAAGGCGAGAATGATGGATAAACTAGGCGTGGAATGCGTAGCTGATCTTGTTCGCCTAAGTCTTGTCGGCTACAACAAGCCCCAAGTGTAGGTGTGGCTACATGGCAACAAAGCGGATCAGCGCAAGCTTCTTATTGCCAAGTAAACGGCCTGCATCCGGAAGCCTTTTTCAACTGGAAGCGACATTTTCGCGATCAGCTTGACGGCCTTCCGAAGAAAACTCGCACTGCCATCGCCGCTCGATTCTGTCGGCAGTCGGTGCCCGGCTAACAGGTTAAGGACACTTATTTTACAATGCCGAGCTTCCTTGACCACCAGGGGGTGATCGCGGGCAGCAAGGTCAGGGTCCAGATAACCACCCAGGCCGTCAGCGGCATGAGTAGGGTCAGTTCCGGAAACTGGGCAACGGTGATCACCGCCAGCACCACGGGGATCACGCCCGTTTCCCGCACGACGCTCATGAAGAGCTTGTCTTTCATGCTGAGGTTGGTCGGCAACAGCGACAGCATGACCGCCACGGGCCGGGCGACGAGGATGAAAAAAAGTGACACCAGCAAGCCCAGGACTGCGGTATCCCAGAGATCGCCCAAGGCGACAAACGGGCCGACCATCATGAAGATCGTGGGCTTGGCAATGCTCTCGATCTTGATCTCCATGGTATGCAGCGTCTTGTGGAAGTATTCCTTGCCATGGTTGTAGTTGGCGAGCAGGCCGGCCACGAAGGCCGCCATGAACCCGTTGCCATGAATGGCTTGCGCCAGCAGGAAGGTCACCAGCGGAATGGCCAGCACAACCGCGAAATCGTAGGTGGTCTCGCCGACGTCGCGTTCGTTATCCCGCGATTTGTAGACTTCATAACTGTACATCGCGCCCCAGCCAATGACACCTGCGACGGCGCCGAACAGGAATTGCCCCCCCAGATGCAGCAGGTTCTCCGCACTCAAGAGTCCTGAAATCAGGGCACCCATTGAATCCACCGAAACGCCGGCCAGTATCATGGACGCAATGGCAGCCACGAAGATGGCGCCGGCTGCGTCGTTGAGGGCGCTTTCCGCAACCGAAATGCTGGCGAGACGTTTGTACTCGTCCTTGAAGGCAATCCGCTTCAGGGTCGGAATCAGCGCCGCCGGATCGGTGGAGCCAAGGATGGCCGCCAGCAGGGCGGCGGTTTTGCCATTCAGCCCCAGCGCCATCAGGACCGGGAACATGACGAGGAAGGTGATGAGATAACCCACAAGCGCAATCATCACGGTGGGGAAGGCAATCTTCACAAAATCACGCCTGTCGACTTCGTCACCGCCACCTTTCAGGATAATGGCGGCGAGTGCGGTACAGGCCACCACCGCAAGCATGACCGATGAGGCAATAGGCGCCAGCGCGTCATGCAGGACGATGCCCACCAGAAGCTGCAAGGTGAAGCTGGGGAAAATGGTTCCCTCGGACAATTTGCTGCATACCCAGCCAAAGATCAGGAACAGTCCCAGACACCACAATGAATTCGCGATGGCCGCTTCCGTACCCCCAAGCAGGGTCAGGCGCTCAAGAATCGCCGGAGCAGTGAGGTTTAACAGGTAAGCAAAAACAAACAGGGCGGCAATTTTTACGTAGTTCATGATTTAGATATTCTTGGGCTATCGGCAAGCGACATACTGGGAAATCGCGTGAAGTTAATGTGACTGTTGGATATGGGTGAGTGCTTGTTTATTTAATTTTCGCGCTATTTATTACTGCGTGTTCACCCGAGACGATAATATCACAACGGATAAATTATCGAGAACCTGATGGGGTTGTGCCTGGCTGAGCGCCTAACGTATTCTTTTCGGATGACCGCCGGAGCAGACCATCAACAATCTTCCTGAGCTTCCGCTTCTGTCAACGCTTCTGGCACGAGGCTGTATGCCATGAGAGAATTCTGCATTTTTAAATACAGCAGCCCTGCATGCTTAGACTTGCATTACCATCTTCGAATGCTTGATGGAATGGGTGGTTAAATTGGCGCTAACATCGAAAGAGCATAATGGAACCCTCCGCTTCACTTGAATTGGCCAAACACGCACTGCTGATGTTCGGCATCATCCTCGCCGTGGGGACTTTTTCCGGCTTGATCGCCCGGTTGGTGCGGGTACCCGACGTGGTGGTGTTCTTGCTGGTGGGCATGCTGGCCGGCCCCAGTGTTCTGGGGCTGGTGGACATTAAGGCCGATTCCTCCATCAACCAGTTGATCCTGATTTTCGGCTCCAGCTACATCCTGTTCGACGGTGGCGCGACGATCCGCCTCAAGGTGCTGAAAGAAGTCTGGATCACTCTCGTGGTCATTTCCACCTTGGGTTTGCTGATCACCGCCGTCATCACCGGCGTGGCGGCCTATTATTTCCTGGGGATCCCGTTCATCGTCGCGCTGTTGCTCGGCACCGTGATCGCATCCACCGATCCGGCGACGCTGGTGCCGGTATTCAAGCAGGTCAAGATCAAGGAGCGCGTCGCGCAGACGGTGATGAGCGAGTCCGCGTTCAACGACGCGATGGGCGCCATCCTCACCTTTACCGTGCTGGGTGTGGCGATGGGCGCGGGCGAATTTTCGGCGGGCGATGCGCTCGCCGACCTGTTCAAGGAATCGTTGCTGGGTATCTTGATTGGCGGAACACTGGGTTACATGGCGGCTTTTCTCATCGCGCATGAAAAATTCGGCTTTCTCGCCGAATATGCGCCGGTGGTCACCCTGATGGCGGTGATCGGCGCCTATATGGGGGCGGATGGCATGCATGCCAGCGGTTTCATGGCGGTGTTCGTGTTCGGCATCATGCTCGGCAATATGGAGTCGCTCGGCTTCAAACGATCCGAGGAGGAAAGCCATCAGCTCGAAGATTTTGTCTTGACCACCGCGCTGATCATGCGCATGTTCATTTTCATCCTGCTCGGTACGCAGGTGGATTTCGGCCTGATGAACCAATACCTGATCGGTGGTACGGCGGTGGTAGCGGTGTTCATGCTGGTCGCGCGCCCGGCGACGGTGTTCCTGTGCGCTCTGCCGGATCGCCGCGCCAAATGGAGCTTCAAGGAGATGCTGTTCATGTGCTGGACGCGTGAGACCGGGGTGATTCCCGGTGCGCTGGCCGGCATACTGGTCGGCATGAAAGCCCCCGGCGCGCAGATCATCGCTTCGGTGACCTTCATCGCGATCCTGGTGACCATCCTGATCCAGGCCACTACCACCAAGTGGCTGGCGAAGAAGCTGGATTTGCTGGTGGAAGAATAGCCTCTCTGCTTTTCGCCGCGCGCCGCCGTGGTCAAGGCGGTGCGTAATCCCCGAAAACGGCCTGGTCAGTTGCCTTCCAATAGTTCCGCGCGCATCACGCGCATCAGCAGGTCGTCGAAGGTGTAGAAGCCGTTATCGCAATTGGCAAGTTGCTCAAGCGCAAAGGCCGCGCCGGTGCCGAACGCCTCGCGCCGGATCGAATCATGGATCAGCCGCACGGTCTGGTGCGGGAAGCCGAAGATCACTTCATGGTGGCCGACGATCCCGCCGAAGCGCAATGACGTGATTTGCTCTGCATCCACTTCCAGCGTTTCCGCAATCTTGCGCGCCGTGCCTGAAATTTCCGGTTTGTCCCGGAAATGCTGCTCGACGATCTCCACATCGGCGAACGGTGCGGCCTTGCGCAACAGCTTGGCCGCCACAATCAGGAAATTGATGCCGAGCGTGATGTTCGGCGAGCACATCACGCGCGTGTCCCGCCCCAGGCTGCGCGCATAGGCCAGGTCGTCTTCCGAATAGGCAGAGATCGCGCTGACCAGCATGATGCCGCGCTTGCGCACTTCTTCGCCGTAAGCGTGCAGGCTCTCCGGCGAAGAAAAATCCACCAGCGCATCCACCGGATGCAGGTCAAATAATTCGTCAAACGGCTGCTGTTCGATGCCGATAATGGGAATGTCAGTATCCGGGTGTGGTTCTGCGTTCGCCGAGCGCCGCGCGATCCAGCGCAGATCGAAGCGCGGGTCGGCGCCGAGTATGTTGGCCACGGCCTTGCCCGCCTTGCCATAGCCGACCAGGCCGACGCGAATTTTCTGGGTCATGGTAAACCTCCTTTGTCGTTTGTTTTGAGGGGAAGATGCAACCGGACTTCAGTGGCGGGATGGGCAGGAGTTTTTGCTGGCAGAATTGTACCATCCCCCCGGTTACATGATCCGGCACGGCGCGCCGGCTCGTAAAATGCGCCATGTATAATCGGGCTGTCAACACAAGAAAGGCTGGCTATGTCCATCACGATACTGGCGATTGGCCTGATGGTCTTTTTCGCGCACTTCCTGTCCTTGCAGTTCCGCAAGACCAGCATTCCGGACGTATTGGTGCTGATGCTGATCGGCATTCTGATCGGCCCGCTGCTGGGTATCGTCACGCCGCAGGATTTCGGCAAGATCGGATCGCTGATCGCGACCATCGCGCTGTTGGTGATCCTGTTCGAGGGCGGCACTTCGCTGAACCTCGGTGTGCTGGGCAAGTCGCTGAAAACCACCGGCGTGCTGACCCTGTGGTGCTTCTTGCTGACCGCTCTTATCGTCACCGCATTCGGTTTCTATCTGCTCGATTTGTCACTGCTTCCCGCCACCCTGCTCGGCGTCACGCTGGGCGGCACATCCTCCGCCGTGGTCATCCCGATGGTGAATGCACTGTGCCTGTCCGAGAAACCCACCACCGTGCTAGTGCTGGAATCATCCCTTACCGATGTGCTATGTATCGTCGGCGTATTCGCGCTGTTGCAAATCCATACGCAGGGCAGCGTCGAGCCGGGTAGGCTGATCGGCAGCGTGCTGGCCGCGCTGATCTTCGCCACGATCATCGGCGTGCTGGGCGGTATCGGCTGGCTGCTGGTGCTGGGCAAGGTGCGCGGCTTTCCCAACACCATTTCCTCCACGCTCGCCTATGTGTTCATCATCTATGGGCTGACTGAGTTTCTGGGGTTTTCCGGTGCGATTGCCGCGCTGGCGATGGGTATTACCTTTACCAACTTCGAGAAATTCGGGCTGCATCGGCTGCGGAACATAGATCGGAATCTCGCGCCGCTGAATGAAATGGATTTCGTGTTTTACCGTGAAGCGGTGTTCCTGTTGAAAACCTACTTCTTCGTGTACCTCGGCATTTCCATCCATTTCGGCGAGGCGTATCTTGCGCTCGTGGCCGTCATCATCGTGCTGACCGTCTATGTGATGCGACTGATCCTCACCCGCTTCGTGTTCCGCGATGCGGGATACAGCCTGCGCGACACCGCCTTCACCTCGATGCTTGCACCGAAAGGGTTGGCGGCGGCGGTGCTGGCTGCGTTGCCGCTGCAATACGGAGTGGCCGGCGGCGAGGTGATCCGCGACACCACTTACATGGTGGTGCTGGTCAGCATCACGCTCACGGCCTTGCTGGTGATGCTCTATCCGCTGCCGGGCGCGCAGAAATTCTACTCGCGCGCGCTGGGGAAACCGGTAACTTCAAAAACACAAGATACATAAACCATGGAACTGCATCAGTTCTTTCTCTTTCTCGCCATCATCCTGATTTCGGCGCGCCTGCTGTCCGAGACCGTGGCACGCTTCGGCATCCCTTCGGTGATCGGCGAGTTGCTGGCCGGCCTGCTGATCGGCCCTTCGCTGCTGGGATGGGTGTCGCCCGACACCACCATGAAGCTGCTCGCCGAGATCGGCATCATCCTGCTGCTGTTCGAGGTCGGCATGGATACCGACCTGAGCCGTCTGGCGCGCTCCGGCAGCAAACCCATCGTCGTGGCAGTGCTCGGTTTCACCTTGCCGTTCGCGCTCGGTTACAGCGTCAGCGCGTGGGTGTTCGGGTTGTCCGAATTCACGGCGCTGTTCATCGGCGGCACGCTCACCGCCACCAGTATCGGTATTACGGTGCGCGTGCTGGATGACCTGGGCAAACGCCAATCCGATGAGGCGCAGATCGTGATTGGCGCGGCGGTGCTGGATGACATCCTCGGCGTGCTGGTGCTCGCATTCTTGTATCAGTTCGCGGTGGAACAACAAGTGTCGTTCCATGCACTGGGCGAAGTTGGCTTGTATATCCTTATGTTCATGCTGCTCGGGCCGCTGGTCGCCAAGCTCGCCTCGGTGGTCATCGACCACTTCGACCAGCGCGCCGCCACACCGGGGCTGTTGCTCACGATGGCGCTGTCGCTGATCCTGCTGTTCTCCTGGCTCGCGCATGCGGTGGGTGCGCCGGAAATCATGGGTGGCTTTGCCGCAGGATTGGCGTTCAGCCAGCACTTCGGTTTCAGGCTCTGGATGGGGAAACGTCAAGCCATTGAATTCAAGCCCAGCCCGAAGCTGGCGCACCGCCTCGAAGAGCAGGTGCGCCCGCTGATCCGCACCTTCTCGCCGATGTTTTTCGTGATGGTCGGGGTGTCGCTCAACCTCAAGGCCGTGGACTGGAGCTCCGCCTTCATCTGGGAGTTGGCGGCGTCGCTGTTGCTGGTCGCATTTTTCGGGAAATTCGCGGCGGGTTTTTTCATCCGCGAACCGCGCCGCAACCAGATAGCCATCGGGTTGTCGATGGTTCCGCGCGGCGAGGTGGGTCTGATTTTTGCGCAACTGGGCTTCAGTCAAGGCATTCTAAACGGCGAACTGTATGCTGCGCTGCTCATCGTTATAGCGCTGACCACCATCACCCCGCCGTTCATGCTCAAGTGGTTTTACGGCAGGGATGGGGGAGCCAAAAATTGAGTGTCATTTATCACATAAAAATGGTGTGCTTACTTTTTAAAGGTTGACTGAATGCCTCACGATATCAGCCTGATCACAACCATTGCAGCCGGACTTGGTTTGGCGATGGTTTTCGGTTTCATCGCATCGCGCCTCAGGATGCCGCCGCTGCTTGGCTATCTGATTGCCGGAATCGTCATCGGCCCCGGCACGCCGGGGTTTGTTGCGGATGTAGAACTGGCCGGGCAACTCGCCGAAGTCGGCGTGATCTTGCTGATGTTCGGCGTTGGCCTGCATTTTTCACTCAACGACCTGCTTTCGGTGCGGCGCATCGCGGTGCCGGGTGCCATCGTGCAGATTTTTGTGGCGACGGCGCTGGGCATGGCCGTTGCATTGTTCTGGGGATGGGATGCCGGCGCCGCGCTGGTCTTCGGTCTATCCCTGTCGTGCGCCAGCACGGTGGTATTGCTGCGCGCGCTTGAGGCGCGGGGCGTGCTCGAATCGATCAATGGCCGCATCGCGGTCGGCTGGCTGATCGTCGAGGACCTGGTGATGGTGCTGGTGCTGGTGCTGCTGCCGGCCTTTGCGGGCTTGCTCGGTGGCAACCATGCGTCTCTGCCAGCCGCAGACATGTTGATCCCGCTCGGCGTCACGCTTGCCAAGGTGGCCGCGTTCATCGCATTGATGCTGGTTGTCGGGCGCCGGCTGTTTCCGTGGCTGCTGTGGCAGGTCGCGCGCACCGGTTCGCGCGAATTGTTTTCGCTGTGCGTGATCGCATCCGCGCTGGGCGTGGCCTACGGCTCGGCCAAGTTGTTCGGCGTCTCGTTCGCGCTGGGTGCGTTCTTCGCCGGCATGATGTTGCGCGAGTCGGAATTCAGCCATCGCGCCGCCGACGAATCGTTGCCGTTGCGCGACGCGTTTTCGGTGCTGTTCTTCGTGTCGGTCGGCATGCTGTTCGACCCTCAAGTGCTCATGGAACAGCCCGCGAAAGTGTTGGCTGTCGCGGCCATCATCCTGGTTGGCAAGACGCTGGCTGCGATCGCGCTGGTGCTGGCGTTCCGCTATCCGCTCAACACGGCGTTGACGGTCGGCGCGAGCCTGGCGCAGATCGGCGAATTTTCGTTCATCCTGGCCGGCATGGGGGTGAGCCTGGGGCTGCTGTCGCCTGAAGGGCAGAGCCTGATCCTTGCCGGCGCGCTGATTTCGATCGCTTTCAATTCGCTGGCCTTTGCAGCCATCGCACCGCTCCAGACATGGCTGCGCACTCGCTCCGAATTTGCGCGAAAGCTCGAACTGCGCGACGACCCGCTGGCGCAACTGCCGATGTCGACCGATCAGGCGCTCCTGACCGGCCAAGTGGTGCTCATCGGCTACGGTCGGGTCGGCCGCCGCATCGCCGATGCGCTCACCGGGCGGAAAATTCCGTTTGTTGTCGCCGAGCAGAACCGCGAGCTGGTGGAAAAGTTGCGTGCGCAACATATTCCCGCCGTCTCGGGCGACGCCTCCGACCCGGCGGTGCTGATCCAGGCGCATATCGCGCGGGCAAGCATGCTGGTCATCGCCACGCCGGACACTTTTAATGTGCGCAAGATGGTCGAGACCGCGCGCACGCTGAATCCGGCGATCGAGGTCGTGCTGCGCACGCATAGCGACGAGGAAGCTGCGCTGCTGCAAAAGGAGAACGTCGGCAAGGTGTTCATGGGCGAACACGAATTGGCGCAGGGTATGGCCCGGCATGTGCTGGGCAGGATGGAGCGCCCGCCCAATGGTTGAATGGGGCGGTCACGGCAAGGAACATGTCCGGGAGGAAACATCATGAGCAAAATCAAATCCCTGTTGGTCGCAACCGATTTTTCCGACGATGCCCGCCAGGCCGTCTTGCGGGCGGCCTTCCTTGCAGCGGAACAAGGGGCAGAGCTCGAACTGCTGCATGTAATGAGCGGGCCGTTGTTGAGCCACATGCGTGAACTGTTCAAGTTGTCCAGTGATGCCGATACCAAACTGGTCGATGATGCCCGGCGCATGCTGGGCGAGCTGGCGGAGGACGTCGCCGGACAAACCGGGCTCACCGCGATTCCACGGGTGCTGGTCGGACATGTGGTAGACGAGATTATCTCGGCATCCGATCAGGCGGACATGCTGGTGCTGGGTGTGCGCGGATTGAACCGGCTGCGCGATCTGCTTATCGGGACGACGGCAGAGCGCCTTCTATACAGGTGCAAACGCCCGGTTCTGGTAAGCAAGCGGCCGCCGCACGGCCCTTACCAGCACGTCATCGTTCCGGTAGACCTTTCGCCGCACTCTATTGTCGCGCTCCGCATGGCGGTGCAGATCGCCCCGCAGGCAAACATAACGATCATCCATGCGTTTGATGTGCCATTCGAGGGGAAGCTCTGGCTGGCAGGCGTAGCCGAAGAAGAAATTCATCATTACCGCGCCCAGGCGAGAATAAAGGCGCAGGAAGAAATCGAAAAACTGATGCAGGATTCAGGCGACGCGTCCCTGCGGCTCCGCTCGGTCATCGAACATGGCGATGCCACCCGCATTATCCTCGAACAGGAAGAAATGTCTGATCCGGACCTGATCGTCATCGGCAAGCATGGGGAATCGGTGATGGGAGAATTGCTGCTCGGGAGCGTGGCGCGGCATGTCTTGTCCAATTCCAGGTGTGACGTGCTGGTAGCCAATGGATGAGTTTCATCAACATCCGTATCGCTCGGGGCGAGCGTCGGGGTGTATATGGAGTCAAGCCGCAGCCTGTTCTGATGCGCCTGCATGCGAGCCGGCTCTCTTCTCGCGCAAACTGGAGGAACTCCGGCCTGAACGCGCATGTGTTGATCGGCACCGGTTAAGGAGGAATATTGTGAACAAAACAGTTGAAGACCCTGTTTGCCATGTGCAGGTCGCATCTGCATCATTTGCCACGAAATACGCGGGTTGCCATTACGCATTTTGTTCGGCGCAGTGCAGGGAGCGTTTCCTGGCGAACCCGCATTTATACATTGGGTTTCCCGGGCACAAAGCGCCTGCGCAGGAGGGAAAGAAAGTCATTAAACGCCATCGCCTTTTGCTGTCGGCGCCGCTTGATGCGACGCAAGCGGAGCAGGTAAAACAGGCATTGCTCGAGATGAAGGGAATGCATGAGGTCTGCATTGAGGGGGGCAAAATTGAAATTCAGTATGACCTCATGCAGGTGACAACCGAGCAGATTGCGGACAAATTGGCCTTGGCGGGGGCCGGCCTCGGAGGGGGCTGGGTAGACCGTCTTAAATTGGCGTTTATCAACAACCTGGAAGAAATCGAGATTAGCAGCCTTGAAGTTGAAAACTGGAAGCCTTTCCATTATTGAGCCTTAGCTGAATCACGGCATTAGTCGCTTGAAGAAGCCCCACAATTCTATTGCCAATTTTTCACAAACATCTTTATAATTCACAGGACATAGAAAAATCGAAGTGTCGGAGCCGGCTGGCTCACATCACTCAAGATATTTCCCCATAATTCAAGATGTTGGCCCTGGCCGCGTTGCGGACGGGGGGTTCCGATGTGTGAAATAGCCATCGAGAGCAAGGTGAAGTGCGGTTTGGGTAAACGCGGCGATTGCAATGCTGGCAAGGGTTATATGTGCATCAAGGGTGTAGTTTAATCACGACCGGACTGGAAGAGATTGCCCGAAAAATATTAATGGGCGCGCGAATGCTTGCGTCCTGGCATTTTGGAAGCAAACCCCGGCGAACAACGACCGGAATTTATTTTAAAGAAGAGGGAAGGTAACTATGAATGTCAGTGGAATGCTCCACGGAGCGGGGTTGCTCAAGATTGTCGACTTCCCGGCCTCCGAAGTACTCGGGCCGGAAGCCAGCGAACACGATATCCACAACCTGATCGAAAAGTGCGGCTCGGTTTTCGTCAAGCCGATCTTTCGCGGCGGCATCGGCAAGAAGGGCAAATCCGGCCTGATCGGGCGTGCTACCGATCTAAAATCGGCGCTGGCCGAGAAAGAGCGCTTGTATTTTGCCGAATACAAGGTCGGCAATGTGGTCTACAAATCGCGCGGCGTCACCTTCGAGGGCGCTGTTCCTGCCAAGCATGAAATTTACTTCTCGATCACCGACTCGACCCGCTACCGTGCGCCGGTCATGACGCTGACGCATCACGGCGGCATGGACATCGAAGAACTGGACAAGACCCAGATCATCGAAGTGCCATTCGACCCGCTGACCGGCCTCAAATCCTTCATCGTATCCAATGCGCTGACCGACCTCGGCGCACCCAAAGAAATCATTTCCCCGTTGGTGCAGCACCTGCCCAAGCTGTGGGATCTGTACCATCACTACGGCATGTCCACGCTGGAGCTCAACCCAATCCGCATGATGCCGGGCAAGTCCGGCTCGCTGGTTCCGGTGGCCTGCGACTTCAAATGCGGCTTTGATCGCGACGATCCGCGCATAAACCGTCTGAGCCTGCCCGATGACCTGTTCGTCACCGAAGCCAACGATTTCGAGCAGGAAATCAACGAACTGCGTACCTATCAGGGCCAGAGCGACGTTTATGTGATCAACGAGAAGGGCACCATCCTCGCGCCTACCTTCGGCGGCGGTGCAAACTCGCTGGTCACCGAAGTGCTGGGCAACGACGCCATTATCTCCTCTGACTTCGGCGGTAACCCGCCCTACGAGAAGATGTACGATGTGATGCGCATCTCCCTCAAGTACTATCTCAAACAGACGAATGTGCTGTTCATCATCGGCGGCAAGGCCAACAACACCGACATTTTCGTCACCTTCCGCGCGATGGCGGATGCGTTGCGCGACTACTTCAGCGAGCGTGGAGCCACCCCGCTGTATGTGGTGATCGGTCGCGGCGGCCCGCAGGTGATACGCGGCATGGGTGCGTTCAAGGATGTGCTCGACTCGTTGCGCATTCCTTACAAGATCTTCGGCTTCGATTCCGCGATGACCGACGTGGTGAACTACGCGCAGGAAGCGGATCGCTGGATGAAGAGCGGTGGCCGCGCCGAAGTGGCGAAGCTGCTGGGCCTGCCAGCCGAAGCGTGATGTAGGGTGGGCACGTTTTTGTGCCCGCGCGTTACTCCGCAATCAATGTTTACCGCGTGGGCACATAAGCGTGCCCACCCTACGAAATTGAAAAATTAGCAAAGGTGAATGCAATGAGAAAGCCTGGTATCCAAGAATTTAAATATTACGTCGGTATCCGCTCGCTGGCCGATATCGCGACCCGCGAGGATCGCATCTGCGTGCTGAACATCACCGGCAACGAATCCCGTACCGTGACCCCGGTCAGCCACGCCTATTCCGGTGGCAATATCGTGTTCGGTACTTCCCCCGGTCGCCGTGGGCAAGTCGTCGAGACACCCGCAGGCAACATCCCGGTCTACAACAACGTGCGCGAAGGCATGGAAGCCGGTCACAAGTTCAACGTCGGCGTGGTCTACCTGCCGCCTTCCGCAGTGCGCGACGGCGTCGCCGAACTGATCCGCATCAATCCAGATGTCGAAAAAGTCGTCATCATCACCGAAAAAATCTCGGTGCATGATTCGCGCGAAATCCGCGCGCTCGGCCAGCAGCGCGGCGTGGACATTTTCGGCGGCAACTGCCTGGGCGTAGCCGACTCTTGGAATCAGGTGCGCATCGGTGGGGCGCTGGGCGGCGACAACCCTGGCGAGACCCTGCGCAAAGGCTCGATCGCGATCTTCTCCAACTCCGGCAACTTCACCACCACCATCGCCAACTACCTGTCCATCGGCGGCTGGGGCACCACGACGCTGATCTCCAGCGGCAAGGATATCTACATCAATTACGCCGCGCCTGAATTCGCCTACGCCATGTCCAACGACGAGCGCACCAAGGCGGCGGTAATGTACTCCGAGCCGGGCGGTTACTACGAACACGACGTGGTGTTTGACAAGCCGGTGGTCGCCTGCGTGGTGGGCCGCTGGAAAGCCACCCTGACACGCGCCGTGGGCCACGCCGGCGCCATCGCCGGATCAGGCGACGACGCACGCGCCAAGGAAAAATGGTTCATGGACAAGTTCGGCGTGAGCGACCTGTTTACGCCTGAAAACCCGGTATGCTCGAAAAAAGGCGCGGTGGTCACCAACATCGCCCACATCCCGCAGGCACTGACTGCGGTGATGAAGCTCAATGGCGTAGAGAAAGACTTTCCGCCGGAAGGCAATCTGGAACTGAAGCCGTGGTTCGGCGACAATCAGGGTCTGAAGCTGTCCGCTGCGCTCGACATCCCCGTGGTCAAGGCCTTGGCGCCGTACGACCTACAAATCGCCGAACTGCTGAAGAACGTTGGCGCGATCTTCCCGCGTCAGTCCATGAAAGACTGCTCGGGCAGCTCGGTGATGGACCCAAAGACACAAGTCACCAAGGTCAACAACATCTCCATCCTCGACTGTTCCAAGCAGCCGCTGGAATCCAACCTGTGCCTGGCGCTGGTGCGTGAGCTCAACGACGAGAACGACAACGCGCTGTACAACCTCGCGGTGGCCGCGCACGTCAACCTGCACAATGATCCCATGCTGGCCGCTGCCGAAGCCGCGCGCGAAGCGGGCAATGCGCCCAACACCGCGATCAGCGCAGCCGTCGCCTTGCTCGGGCCAAAGCGTGCGGATGCCGCGCGCGCTGCCGCCGACTCCCTGACGGAAATCTTCGCGCACTCCGGCCTGCTGACGGGAGACGACGAACAGGCCAAGGTTACGCCTGCTGCGGCTACCGCAGAACAACTCGCCACGCTGCTAGGCTCAGCCCCCGACGCCAAGGCCGAAGCCATGCTCAAAGCTTTCGACAAGCGCGGTGCGAAATCCGTATTTGTGAAATATCTGCGCTCGCTCAAAGGCCATCCCACGGCCGATGCCGTGCTGGCCGCACTGACCACCACCGTGGCCTGGGAGCCGCTGATGCGCAAGCGCATCTCCAAGCTGACCGTGCGCAACCTGCCCTGGTACACCAAGCTGTTCGGCATGATCATCGGCGCGTCCACCGAAGCCAAACACCACGCAGCCGGCAGCTTCTGCGGCGTGGACAACCAGGAAATCCTCGATTCCTGGACCGTCACGCAACTGGCCTACATCTCGCTGCTGGGCGAGCGTCCGACCGCAGCCAGCCTGCTCCCGCTGCAAGTCATCCTGGGGCTCATCATCTCCAACGGCGTGGGCACCATCTCGTCGCAAGGCTGCAAGGGCGCAGTATCGGCCGACGGCCCCGAGTCGCCGGAGCGCGTGCAGATCAACAAGGGCATGATCGGCTTCCTGACCCACACCGGCTTCGCCCACGGCGGCAACGGCTACGAAGGCATCCAGTTCCTGATCGAGAATTTCAAGGACACCTCGCTGGCCGATGCAAGCAACCCCGACCAAAGCATCGACCTGAAGAAGATAACCACCGACTTCGCCATCGCCTTCAACAAGGAGAAGAAGCAGAGCAAGGCGCTGGGTACCGGTGTGCGCAACATCCCCGGCGTGAACCACCCGGTATTCAAGGGCCTGCCGGTCAACCACGACCCGCGCGAGACTTACATCACCGAGTTCTTTGCCGAGCGCGGCGAGAAGAACGTGTTCCACGACTTCTACAAGACGCTGGTGCAATCGCTGTATGACAACGGCGTGACCAGCAACGTGTTCTGCGTGAACATCGACGCCGTGATCGCTGCCTCGCTGCTCAAGCTGTTGTGGCCGCGCTACCGCAACGGCCAGTTCAGCGAAAACCTGATGGAAATGGCGGCGTTTACCGCGTTCCTGTTCGGCCGCATGGCCGGATGTGCGGGCGAGATCGACGACCACATCAATCGCGGACGCAACATGGATACCCGCACTCCGGCTTCGCAGTGCAGCCACGTTTCTTGACAGGATTTTTTGCGAAACCCATGGAAACCTGATCCGCTAAGCCAAAGGCACGAACGGTAATAGAGTTGATTCATGGAATAGCTAATAGCAAATGGGGCAGGCTCAGATTGTTGATGGAATTTGTAAATCAATTTGAGCTTGCCCCTTAACTCGCATTTTTATTAAATAATTTAACGAGGATCTCATGACAGCATTCAACGTCGCACAGAAAATCCTGCTGGCCAATGCGGCCGGGGGATTGAAGCAGCTTCCCGAACCGGGGCAACCGCTGGAAATTCAGTTTACCCACACCCTCTATCAGGACGCCACCGGCACCGCCGCCGCGCTGGCCTTCGAGAAGATGGGCGTGGATCGCGTGAAGACTACCTCGGTCATCGTCGTGGATCACAAGACTCTGCAAGTCGGCTATATCGACGGCGACGACCATCGCTACCTCGAGACTTTCAGCAAGAAATACGGCTGCTGGTTCTCGCGCGGCGGCCTCGGCATCTGCCACAGCGTGTTCCTCGAAGACTTCGCGACACCCGGCAAGTCGGTGATCGGTTCCGATTCGCACACCACCAACGCCGGCGGCATGGGCATGCTGGCGATGGGCGCGGGCGGCACGGACGTGAGCTTCGCGATGGCAGGCACTTCCTACAAAATCTCCATGCCGAACGTGGTGCAGGTGAACCTCACCGGCGCACTGCATCCGGGCGTGCTCGCCAAGGACGTGATCCTGAACGTGCTCAAGGTCATCGGCATCAAGGGCAACAAGGACATCTGCCTGGAATATACCGGCCCCGGCCTGAAGAGCCTGAATGTCACCGACCGCGCCACCATCTGCAATATGGGCACCGAGGCCGGCGTCGCCTTCTCGATTTTCCCGTCGGATGACATCACCAAGGCCTACCTCGAAGGCCGCAAGCGCGCGGGCGACTTCAAGCCGCTGGCCGCCGATGCGGGCGCGACCTACTCGCGCACCGTTGAGATCGACCTGTCGGTGCTGGAGCCGACCATCGCGCTGTATCCGCGCCTGAAGGGCATGGAACCGGTTAAGAAGCATGCCGGGATGCCGATCGATGCCGTGTTCATCGGCAGCTGCACCAACTCCAACTACGAGAATCTGGCGCGCGTCGGCGAGTTGCTGCGCGGCAAGAAGGTCAAGGTCGATACTGCCATCGCCCCCGGCTCGCAGGCCATCGCGCGCCAGTTGGCGGCGGCGGGTTATCTGGAAATTTTCTACGCCGCCGGCGTGCGCGTGCTGGAAAACGCCTGCTCCGCGTGTATCGGCCAGGGCTTTTCGCCACCCAGCAATGGCGTGATGCTGTCCACGGCTAACCGCAACTTCGAAGGCCGTTCCGGCACCGAAACTGCCGCCGTGCATCTGGTCAGCCCGGTCACTGCCGCTGCCAGCGCTGTGACAGGCGTTCTGACCGACCCGCGCGACCTGCTCGGCGATAACCATAATCTCGACATCAAGATTGTTCCGCCGGTCGTGGATATGGATGCCTATGTCAAGCCGCTGCCACCCGCAGAAGCCGCCAAGGTAGTGATGCGTTACGGCCCAGACATTGCACCGCTGCCGACGCTCGACCCGCTGCCAGCCAGGCTGGCAGGCGAAGTGCTGCTCAAGCTCGGCAACGAGATCACCACCGACCATATCCAGCCGGCCGGCAAGTATCTGTCGCTGCGTTCCAACGCGGACGAGTACGCGAAGCAGGCGACTTTTGTGCAGGTGGACAAGACCTTCAGCACTCGCGCTGCGGCAGTACGCGACGCGGGCGGTCACGGCTTCCTCATCGCCGGTGACGGCTACGGCATGGGCAGCTCACGCGAGCATGCCGGGCTGTGCCCGCGCATCCTCGGGGTGCGCGCCATCGTGGCCAAGGGCTTTGAACGTATCCATTTGGCTAACCTCGCCAACTTCGGCATTCTCGGATTGACCTTTGAAAATCCGGCTGACTTTGATCGTATCCAGCAGGGTGCTAAGGTGTCTCTCGATACCTCCGCTCTGGAAAGCGGACAGATGAAACTGGTCGTTGAAGGTCTTGGTGATCTTCCAGTCAAGCTCGCGCAAGGCAAGGAAGATATCCCGATGATCCGTGCCGGTGGAGCGCTCTCGTTGTTCGCCAGCCAGATGAAGGGCGCCTGATTCTTCGCAAACAAACCCCTCCCCCCCCTTGCCAGGGGAGGCTTTTTGCTCCCTCCCTGAAGTGGGTCAAGCAGGTAATCCGCGTAGCGGATGCTCGCACAAGGGAGGGCTGATTGGGAGGGTTAGGTGTTGCTACTGGATTACATGTCGGGCATAGCCCGACCTACAATTTTTAATTGAAGAGGAAATACCATGACCACAGCAAAAATTTATTGGACCAAGATTGATGAGGCTCCCGCGCTGGCAACCTATTCCCTGTTGCCTATCGTGCAGGCCTTCACCAAGGCGGCAGGCGTTGATGTCGAAACCCGCGATATTTCCCTGGCAGGCCGCATCATCGCCAACTTTCCCGAGAATTTGACCGAGAGCCAGAAGCTTAATGACGACTTGACCTGGCTGGGCGAACTGACGCTGAAGCCCGAAGCCAACATTATCAAGCTGCCCAACGTCAGCGCGTCGGTGCCGCAACTCAAGGCCGCGATCAAGGAATTGCAGTCGCAGGGTTACAAAATTCCGGACTTTCCGGAAAATCCGCAGAACGATGCCGAAAAAGAACTCAAGAACCGCTTTGGCAAGATACTCGGCAGCGCGGTGAATCCGGTGCTGCGCGAAGGCAACTCCGACCGCCGCGCGGCTTTGTCGGTCAAAAATTTCGCGCGCAAGCATCCGCACCGGATGGGCAAATGGGCTGCTGATTCCAAGACCCACGTTGCACACATGACCGGCGGCGATTTTTACGGCAGCGAAAAATCTGTCACCGTTTCCGAAGCCGGTCCGGTGCGCATCGAGTTTGTCGGTGCGGATGGCAAGACCACGGTGCTGAAGGAAAAGACCACGCTGAAGGCAGGCGAGGTGATTGATTCATGCGCCATGAGCGTTCGCGCGCTGCGCAAGTTCTACGCAGAGCAGATCGAGGACGCGAAGAAGCAACCCGACGTGCTGCTGTCGCTGCACCTCAAGGCCACGATGATGAAGATCTCCGATCCCATCATGTTCGGTCATGCGGTGACCGTGTACTTCAAGGACGTGTTCGAAAAGCACGCCGCGACCATCAAGGAGCTCGGCGTCAACGTCAACAACGGCTTCGGCGACCTGCTCGCGAAGATCGCCACATTGCCGGACGCCAAGCGCGCCGAGATCGAAGCCGATATCCAGGCCTGCTACAAGAAGCAGCCGCAGCTGGCGATGGTGAATTCCGACAAGGGCATCACCAACCTGCATGTGCCGTCCGACGTGATCATCGACGCCTCGATGCCGCCGATGGTTCGCGACGGCGGCAAGATGTGGGGTGCAGACGGCAAGCCGTACGACACCAAGGCGATGATTCCCGACCGCAACTACGCCAGCGTTTTTCAGGCAGTGATCGACGACTGCAAGAAGAACGGTGCGCTCGATCCGGTGACGATGGGCTCCGTGCCGAACGTCGGCCTGATGGCGCAGAAGGCCGAAGAATACGGCTCGCACGATAAGACCTTCGAGGCGACCGGCAGCGGTGCGATCCGCGTCGTCGATGCGGCGGGCAAGACGCTGCTGGAACAGAAAGTGGAGCAGGGCGATATCTTCCGCATGTGCCAGACCAAGGATGCCCCGATCCAGGACTGGGTCAAACTGGCCGTTACCCGTGCCCGTCTGTCCAACACCCCGGCGATTTTCTGGCTCGACAAGAACCGCGCACACGATGCGCAAATCATCGCCAAGGTTGAAAAATATCTCAAGGATCACGACACCAGCGGCCTCGACATCAAGATCATGCCGCCTGCCGATGCCTGCCGCGTTTCGTTGGAGCGCATCCGCCAGGGCAAGGACACGATCTCCGTCACCGGCAACGTGCTGCGCGACTACCTGACCGACCTGTTCCCGATCCTCGAGCTGAACACCAGCGCGAAGATGCTGTCGATCGTGCCGCTGATGAACGGCGGCGGCCTATTCGAAACCGGCGCGGGCGGCTCGGCACCAAAGCATGTGCAGCAGTTCCAGGAAGAAGGCTACCTGCGCTGGGATTCGCTCGGCGAATTCCTCGCGCTGGCGGTATCGCTGGAGCATCTCGCGCAGACCCAGAAGAATCCTAAGGCGCAGGTGCTGGCGGATACGCTCGACCAGGCCAACGGCAAGATTCTCGACAACGACCGCTCGCCCGCCCGCAAGGTCGGCGAACTGGACAACCGCGGTAGCCATTTCTACCTCGCGTTGTACTGGGCGCAGGCATTGGCCGAGCAGACCAAGGACAAGGAACTGCAGGCGCGTTTTGCGCCGCTGGCGAAGGCGCTGACGGACAACGAGGCGAAGATCAACGCCGAATTGATCTCAGCCCAGGGCAAGCCGGTGGATATGGGCGGTTACTACCACCCGGACTTCGCCAAAACCTCTACGGCGATGCGCCCCAGTGCAACCTTCAATGCGGCATTGGCGGCTATTTAGATTTTGTAGGGTGGGCACGTTCTTTGTGCCCACCGTTTTTCCGCGTGGGCAAACAGAAACCGTTTGCCCACCCTACAAAGATTTTTTTACCGATTTTGAATCGACAACAAACTTAGGAAATTCAAATGAACTTGCATGAATATCAGGCCAAGCAGGTGTTGCGCGAATATGGCATTGCCACACCGCGCGGCGCGGCGATAGACAGCGCTTCCCAGGCGGATGGCGCGATGGCGGAACTGGGCGGCAACGCCTGGGTGGTCAAGGCGCAGATCCACGCCGGCGGACGCGGCAAGGCCGGCGGCGTGAAACTGGTGCGCTCGCCCGAGGCGGTCAAGGAGGCGGCGAATGCGCTGCTCGGCAAAGTGCTGGTGACTTACCAGAATGCGCCCGAAGGACAGATGGTGTCGCGCCTGCTGATCGAAGAGACGCTGCCGATTGCGCGCGAGCTTTACATCAGCCTGACGGTGGATCGCGAAACCGAGCGCGTCGCGCTGGTCGCATCGAGCGAGGGCGGCATGGAGATCGAGGAAGTCGCCGAGCATTCCCCGGAAAAAATCCTGAAGGAATTCTGCGACCCGCTGCTCGGTTTGCAGGACTTCCAGTGCCGCGCGCTGGCGTTTGGCCTCAAGCTGGAAGGCACGCAGATCGCCGAGTTCGGCAAGCTCGCCAAGGGACTCTATAAATTGTTCATCGAGAACGACCTGGCGATGGCCGAGATCAATCCGCTGATCGTGACCGCGACCGGCAATCTGGTGGCGCTCGACTGCAAGATCGGCGTGGACGACAACGCGGTGTTCCGCCACAAGAAGCTGGCCGCGATGAACGACAACAGCCAGATCGACCCGAAAGAAGTCGCCGCTAAAGAATGCGAGATCAGCTACATCGCGCTGTCCGGCAACATCGGCTGCATGGTCAACGGCGCCGGCCTCGCGATGGCGACCATGGACCTGATCAAACTGCACGGCGGCCAGCCCGCCAACTTCCTCGACGTCGGCGGCGGCGCGACGGCTGAAGTGGTGACCAAGGCATTCAAGATCATTCTCTCCGATACCAACGTCAAGGCGATACTGGTCAACATCTTTGGCGGCATCATGCGCTGCGACATCATCGCGACCGGCATCATCGCCGCAGTCAAGGAAGTGGGCGTGAAAGTGCCGGTGATCGTGCGTCTCGAAGGCACCAACGTCGAGCTGGGGCAGAAGATGCTCGCAGAAAGCGGCGTCGGCGTGATCTCCGCCAGCGACATGACCGACGCGGCCAAGCGTGCAGTGGCCGCAGTTCAGTGAATAGGAAAACATCATGAGCGTTCTCGTAAACAAAAATACCAAAGTCCTGTGCCAGGGTTTCACCGGCAAGCAGGGTACCTTCCACTCCGAACAGGCCATCGCCTACGGCACCCAGATGGTCGGCGGCGTGACGCCGGGCAAGGGCGGCCAGTCTCACCTCGGCCTGCCGGTCTTTGACACCATGCGCGACGCGGTGCGTGGCACCGGCGCAGATGCCACGATGATCTACGTGCCACCCGGCTTTGCGGCCGACGGCATCATGGAAGCGGCCGATGCGGGCGTGAAGGTCATCGTCTGCATCACCGAGGGCATTCCGGTGCTGGACATGCTCAATGTCAAGGCCGCGCTGCGCGCCAATGGCGCCATCCTGATCGGCCCCAACTGCCCCGGCATCATCACGCCGGGCGAATGCAAGATCGGCATCATGCCCGGCTTCATCCACAAGAAGGGCAAGGTCGGCGTCGTGTCGCGCTCCGGCACGCTCACCTACGAGGCGGTGTTCCAGACCACAAGGCTCGGCCTGGGGCAATCCACCTGCATCGGCATCGGCGGCGACCCGATCAAGGGGCTGGACTTTATCGACTGCCTGAAGATGTTCCAGGAAGACCCCGAGACCGAGGCGATCATCATGGTCGGCGAAATCGGCGGCAACCGCGAAGAAGCGGCGGCGGAATACATCAAGGCGCACATCACCAAGCCGGTGGCCGGCTACATCGCCGGACAGACCGCGCCCAAGGGCAAGCGCATGGGCCATGCCGGCGCGATCATCGCCGGTGGTAAGGGCCTGGCGTCAGACAAGATGGCTGCGCTCGAAGCGGCCGGTGTGGTGGTGGCAAAATCGCCCGCCGGGCTGGGCGAGGCGATGGTCGAGGCGATTGCCAGAAAAGCCAAGTAATAACGCAGTAGCCGTAGGTCGGGTTCACCCTAACGGGTACAAGAGCAGTCTCATCGCGTAACCCGATAAGGTTGCCGTTATCGAAAAACCAAAAGGGCGCGATTCATCGCGCCCTTTTGTTTTCCTGCATCTGTCTGTATGCGCAAGCCAGCTTGACGCATAACTTGACTTATACTTGACTCACAAAATGTATACTTCGTCAAATAACTTGGAATGCCAGATTGGCACTTCAAGTTTGAAGTCACAATTTGTGACCTCAAGTTTAAGATCACAAAATGTGCTCTTAAACTTAGCGAAGTCACAGAAAGAAAAATGATGCCGACCCTTATAAACTGTATCAACAATGTTGACACACCCCTTGTTCACTCCTAAACTGCGGGTAATAGAATTACGGAAGGAACACATCATGGAAGTCATCGTAAAGAAATGGGGCAACAGCGCGGCAGTACGCATCCCGGCATCTGTCATGGCGGCGGCGCATGTCGCTTTGGATCAGCCAGTCGAGGTGCGCGAGGAGCAGGGGCGCATCGTCATCGAACCGGTGCGCCGCAAGGCATACAAGCTGGACGAACTGCTGGGCGGCATCACCGCAAAAAATCAGCACAAGCCCATCGACACCGGCGCGCCGGTGGGCAAGGAAGTCTGGTAATGGCGCGTCGCTTCGTGCCGGATGCGGGCGACATCGTCTGGCTGGAATTCTCTCCGCAAGCCGGACACGAACAAGCCGGACACCGGCCCGCGTTGGTGCTCAGCCCTGCCGCCTATAACGGCAAGACCGGCACCATGCTGTGCTGCCCGATGACCACGCAAATAAAAGGCTATCCCTTTGAAGTGGTCATCCACACGGAAGGCGCCAGCGGCGTGGTGCTGTCCGACCAGGTAAAGAATCTCGATTGGCGTGCGCGCAAAGCCATGCCCAAAGGCAAGGCATCATCAGAAGAACTGGACGAAGTACGCGCCAAGATCGCCGCGCTGCTTGGAGTACGCTGAACCATGCACACGCTAGACAGGCTCAACCATGCCGAGGTACTTATCTGGGTAACATGCCGAAATCGGAGTGCACCCCCCATCAGCTTTGCGCTGCGTAAAGAGAAGCGATGCACCCGTTCCTCTTCACGGTACGAAAAATAAACCTGCCCAAGTGAGCCATGGTCAAGGTTTACATCTCAGCTACACGCCTAGACCTTGCCGCAGAATGCACGGCAGTCAAAGGCTGGCTGACCGATGCGGGCCATGAACCGGTAGACAGCTACATTCCAGATAGCCAGCCCCTACTGGAGAGCTGCTTGGCAGATATTGATCGCTGCGACTTGTATGTTCTGGTTTTGGGCTATCGCTATGGTTCAAGGCCGCAGCAAGAAAACCCTGAAAACCTCTCCATTACTCAACTGGAATTTCGTCATGCAGGCCAGCGCAATATACCTAGGATAGTACTCCAGCGGTCATACATCCCAGATGTTGAGCTATCCGACATTTTCGACCCAGCGGAAATGGAAGCGGTAAGAGCTTTTCACAGCGAGGTAGGCAGCTTGGTTCGCCCCGCGCGCTTTGCTAATGAAGATGAACTGATAAGGCAATTACGCGCTGGAATCTCCGGTGAACTAAAGAAACTCGGCCTGTCGCCCGGTGCAGCAACCCTGATTGAATCCATGCGCCGGGCCTCCCGCGACCTGCTTACCTGGCCTTCTACCTTGCCCGGTGACAAATGGCTGGAGCGCCCTGAATTGGATCGCCTTCGCCAGCGTATTGCCGAATCATCCTGTTCAGTGACTCTGGTGCTCGGTGAACCCGGTTGCGGCAAGTCGGCTTTGCTGGCCCGGCTGGGGTTGGCTGTGCAGGCGGATGGCATTCCGGTGTTGGGCATCAAGGCGGACTTTTTGCCGGAGGGTGTTTTGACGCCGCAGGCGCTCATGCAATATCTGGAGCTGCCTGTACCCGTGCTTTCCGCCGTGCAGTCACTGGCTGAGGAAGGGCTGGTGCTGGTGCTGCTGGATCAACTCGACGCCTTGGCAGAATTGGTGGTGCAACATTCTGCGCGGTTGCGGGTATTGCTCAATCTGATTCGAGACCTGAACGGCATCCCGAATGTCCGTGTAGTTGCCACTTGCCGCTCTTTCGAACAACGCCATGACCCCAGCCTGCGCAATCTCGAAGCTGAGTCATTTACAATGGCGCTGCCAAGCTGGGAAGAGGTGAATGCTGTCTTGCAAGCCAAGGGAGTGCAGGCCGGCAACTGGGCCGAAGAAATGCGCGAAACTCTGCGCTCGCCACAGGCTCTGGACACCTTCCTCACCCTGCTGGGAGGGGCGGACGAATTGAGTTTGCTGCGCAGTTACCAAGGCATGCTGCAAATCCAGTGGGAAAGAAAGGTGCTAGGAGATGGCGACATAAACGGGCGCAAGGCTCTGCTTTTCGATCTGGCGCGGAGCATGGCCGAGCGGGAAATGCTGTGGTTGCCACTTGCACGGTTCGAGGAACGATTTGCGCTGGTAAGGGAACTGGTAGCCGCGAATCTGTTGCGTATGGAAGAAGGAACAGGCCGTATCGGCTTTCGCCACCAGACCCTGTATGAATTCGTCCGTGTCCACAGTTTTCTTGATTCCGAAGGCAGCCTGACCGATGCGGTGCTTGCGGGGCAAAATAGTCTGCGCATACGCCCGCAGCTCTGGCATGCGCTGGGGCATCTGCGGGATGTTGCGCCAGACGAGTATCAACAAGAACTTTCCCGCCTTTGGGCTTCGGAACTGCGCCCGCACTTGCGCATGTTGATCATCGAGTTTCTTGGGCGGCAGACAACGCCTATGAGTTCCGAGGTGAGGCTGGCTTTGCACAGCTTTGACGATCCATGGTTCCAGCGCCGCTTCCTGAATGCCGTGGTAGGCAGTCCGGGGTGGTTCGCACAACTGGCGGCTAGCTATTTACCCATGCTGATGACCCGCCCGATTCATGAGGCGGCGATAGTCCAGCCTATACTCGGTCAGGCGATGGGCTTCGCGCCGCAAGAGGCGCTGGCGCTGGTGGATGTTCACTGGTTGCCGTATCCGATCCGGGATGAACAGAGTTGGCAGGTGCTGGTGATGGGGATACTTCCTCCCCAGGATAATGCGTGGGTTGTGCGGATTGAAACCATGCTTTCCCGAACCGACTTTAACTCTTGGGCGGTGGGATATGCTGCGGGTATCGTGAGCGCCGTTCTACCAAGTGAGGCTCCTCGTCTGGTGGCGGCATGGCTGAAGCAGCAATGGCAAAAGGTGCAAGCGGGAGATACAACCGCGCTTCCTGCTGCTGTCGAAACGGAAGTGCTGGATAAATATTCTTCTCCGCGCAACAGCAGGATTGAATCGCTGCTCCATTGTCGCGACCTGCACGATCTTCCTGCCATTGCCGAAGCAGCGCCACGAGCATTTATTCAGGCGCTCTGGACACTGTATTTGGAAATGCTGGAAACGGTAACCAGTGAAGCACATCCTTTTGTAGTGGGTTACCGCGATAGTTACGTCTTGTTCGATGGGCTGGGTGATGAAGAGAACTCTCGGCTGGATTACCCCATGTCCGAGGCGATTACATTGTCCATAGGTACTTGGGCGGAGACTGAACCGGAGGCATTCAAAGAGTTTGTTCGTGCCAATGCCAATGTGGATATGTTGCTCGTGCAGCGTTGGTTGGCAAGAGGGTTGGTGAAGTGCGCCGCCCATGATCCTGCTTTTGTACTGGAATTTCTTTGTTCCGATCCGCGCCGCTTGGTGCTTGGCCCCCATTCGAACCGTTATCGGGACAGCTGCAAACTGATCGAAGCCGTGGTACCACATCTGGATGAAACGCAGTATTTGCGGCTGGAAAATACGTTGCTGAACTGGCATCGCTACAGCCACATGCCGGACGACGACGTTCAAACTCGGAGGAACCGTTTGCTATGGGATCGCGAGAATCGTCTGCGCCTGCTGCGCGCCTTGCCCAGCGAGCGTTTGAGTCCGGCTGTACGGCGGCTGGCGGCGGAGGAAGAGCGCGCATTTCCAAATTTGTCGGACAGGGATACGTGGTTTTCCGGGATGACGAGGATTGATAGCCCAGTCAGCGCCGAGCAAATGCAAAAAGCCAGCGATGAAGATGTTCTTCATCTCTTCGAGGAGTTGACCGACGACCTTGATAGAAGGCATCCACGACAGAATATGAAAGGCGGCGCCATTGAGGCTGGACGTGAGCTGGCTAAACTGGCTGAGTCCGATGCCGAGCGTGCTGTGCGCCTTGTGCGCATGCTCAAGTCCGGCAGAAATGAAATCCCGGTAGGCCAAGTGTTGCGCAATCTGGTCAAGGCGGGATATGGGCGCGAAGCGCTTTATGCGCTGATTCAAGAACTGGACACAAAGGGGTTTGCCAGCGATCATTTCCGCCAGGAGGCTGCGCATGCGATTGAAGAGGCTGCCAGTTCAGAGGCCCCCGTGCCAGAATCGCTGTTGGCGTTGCTGGCAAGCTGGTTAGTGTCCGTTGACCCAGCATCGGAAGACGTTGATGGCGAGCGGGAAGCCAAGGAGCGTAAGGCAAGCTTGCTCTGGGGGCATGGAGGGATGTTAATTCTTCCTTCTGGAAACTACCCGGTACTTTCTGCGATTTCACGGGCATGCTTGGTTGTAACCCCACCACTTATGGAACGCTGGCTGAATATTCTGGAAGGCCATTTGTCGCGTAGCGAGTCCCCACGTGTCTGGTCATCCATCGCTTGGCGTTATCTTCGCTGGCTGAACTTGGCATCCCATGAACGGGCGCAAGCATTTCTCGACAGACTGTTCAAAGCGTATCCCTCCGTGCTTGGCAAAGTGGAAGGCGTTCACCTGATGGCCTATCTTCAGCACTGGATATTCCCGGAGAATGCAAGGCGCTGGCTGGAACTCATGGTTCAAGCGGGCGGGCAAGGCGCACAGGGCCATGGCGAATTGCTCATGGTGCGCCATGCCCTGTTTCCGGCAGAAGAATGGGCGCGAGGGCAGGTGGCGGCACTGCTTTTCTCAACGGAGGAAGCAACACAGGAGCAGCGGGTAGGTATTGCTCATGCGCTGGCCCATTTGTGGTCAGAGCAGGAATACCGGAATCTCGCCCATGGTTATTTGCTGCCGCTTCTCGAGAGTAATGAAAATGAGGTGCTTCATGCCTTGAGCGGTATATTTCTGACTCAATCCTGGCTTCCCGATCAACCGACCCGCTCGTTGCTGGATGCGCTATGCGAGCATCCGGCCATATTGCGAAATCAGCCAACCGAATTTTTGGGTGAGCATCTGGAATACTTGGTCGAGATGGAGCCAGAACGAGTGGCGATGCTGGCCAACACACTTCTCGATCAGGTGGGCGAGGCAATGGGGAATACCGCGACATCATGGTACCTGCGTAGCGAATCACTGTTGGCAATCGCTTTGGCTCTCCAAGATATGAGCGAACCCCACCGCACGAACGGTGTTGCCCTGTTTGAGCGCATGCTGGAATTCAATCTGCCGCAGGCGCACGAAATGGTGCTCAACCTGGATAAACGCACGCCGCAGGGTGCTGCTGCGCCGTCTGTGCGACGTCGTAGAAAGGTAAAGCCACGGAAGAAATGATGAACGAACAAAAGAACGAACAAAAGGGTCGGGTTCGCAATAGGCAGGGCTAGACTAAAGCCACTTGACTTGCACACACTTGGAGAGAGCTTCATGGCCAGAAAGCGAAATCAAAGTACGTTCGAGGACTTGATCGATATCGTTGCGCTATTCCCGTGGTGGGTCGGGCTCATTCTGGCGGCGGTTTTCTATTTCTGGCTGCACCATGTCGCCAGTACTCCTGTCGTGGTTGGGCAGCAGGGGCAGATGTCTGCGGTAATGACTCAAGCCATGTACAAGGGACTCGCCACTGGCGGACAGTATGTCCTGCCGCTCATTTGCATAATCGGTGCGGGGCTCTCAGCCTTGGGACGGCGGAAGCGAAAGCAACTTTTTTCGGAGGTGGCGCAGAACGATTCTGCCGGCGTATTGAATGGGATGAGCTGGCAGGAATTCGAGATGCTGGTGGGCGAGGTATTCCGGCAGAGAGGGTGCACAGTCACCGAAACGGGTGGCGGCGGGGCGGATGGCGGCTTCGATCTCGTGTTGAGAAAAGACGGCAAAAAATCCATCGTGCAATGCAAGCAGCGAACTAAAAGGGTCGGGTTCGCAATAATAAGAATAATCAGGGACAGGCCACGATTTATTGAAGGTCTGCCATATGTGGCCGCTTCGCCCTTGATGGAAAATCCCCGCAGCTTTCTCTGAATTAGTTTTCTCTGATTAAGTTGACAACAGAACGAACGTTCTCTAGGATGCAGTTATCGTTTTGCACGTTCAAACACGAACTGGTTGCCCGCATCACGCCTTAAGCAATGGGAGGACGCTGACATGAATACTGAAGAAACATCCAGACTCGCCGTTTTTGAGGGAAAGCAGATACGCAAGGCGTTTCATGAGGGTGAGTGGTGGTTCGCTGTTATTGATATTGTGGAAGTCTTGACCGGAAGCAGTATTCCCAAGAGATATTGGAGTGACCTCAAAAGAAAGCTTGTTGCTGAGGGGTTTACCGAAGCGTACGAAAAAATCGTACGGTTGAAAATGGCCGCCCCGGATGGGAAGCAGCGGTTAACCGATTGTGCCAACACCGAAACCCTGTTCCGCATCATCCAGTCCATTCCGTCGCCCAAGGTGGAGCCGCTCAAGCGCTGGCTTGCCAAGGCGGGCAAGGAGCGTCTCGACGAGATCGAGAATCCAGAGCTGGCGATGGGTCGGATGCAGGATTTGTATGAAAAGAAGGGCTACCCGAAGGAGTGGATCGACAAGCGCCTACGCGGCATCGCGGTACGGCAAGACCTTACCGATGAGTGGAAAGAGCGCGGTGCGGCGACTCGCCAGGAATTCGCGATCCTCACCAATGAAATCATGCAGGGGACTTTTGATCTTAAGGTGGATGAATATAAGCAAGTGAAGTCATTGGCGCGGGAAAATCTGCGCGACCACATGACCGACATCGAGCTTATCCTCACCATGCTGGCCGAGGCGACGACCACGAAGCTGCACCGTGACCGGGATTCACAGGGCATGAAACCGCTCACGAAAGACGCAAAGGACGGTGGTGCGGTGGCTGGCAGGACGCGCAAGGATATTGAACAACAGACAGGCAAGCCGGTGATCTCGACGGAGAATTTCAAGCAAATGACCGGCGCGAAACTGAAGAAGCTGAAAGGCGGATAATCAAGGCAGGCCACGATTTATTGAAGGTCTGTCATGTGTAGCCGATTACCCCTGATTGAAAATCCTCGCAGGCTTGCCGGGTACCAAGCGCACGTTATTCCAGGTCAGCAGGCCTGGCGCGCGTTTTGGCGGCAATGTAATCACCGTGGGAGATGTGGAGCAGGTCGGCCATCCTGCGCATCAGGTGGTTTTCATGTGCGCTGATTTGGCTGTCGGAATAGGCAACTTGCCACATGTATTCGATGATGCGAACCTTTTCGGACAATTCCAGCTCCCGGTTGATGAGAGACGTAAACTGATGAAGATCATTGGCGGCCGTTGCCGTCCGGTGCCCCAGTTCGGACAGTTTCGCCACTTCCGCATCCGATAGGTGAAACCGCTCCTTGAGGATGTTCAGTACCGTGGCCTGCTCCTGGTCTGTGCTGTCGGCATCCGACTGCATGACTTCGATGAGCAGCACGGCAGTTGCCAGTTGCAGGGTGTGTTCTGGGCGGTTCTCGACACTGGCGGGGGCAATGATCGCAGACAGAAAGTCACTTAGTTTGTTCAGCATGGCTAATCGTTTTCCAACAAGGTTTTTGACAACAACAGGGTGCCGCGAAAGCGGCTGGTGATTCTCGCGGCGTGTGCCTCAATAATGAGGCGGCCTTTCGTTCGCAGGCATTTCCTCATTACCTGTTTCAGCCAGCGATTGGATGCGTCTTGCGAGCGATTCACAAAATGCTTCAAGGCGGTCCAGCTTTTGTTGCTGCTGATAGACCGTTTTGTTCAGCTCCTCGATCAGGTCTTCCTGGAAGGTGATTTTTGCTTCGATGTTTATCAAACGTTCTTCAATCATGAGGTGGCTCTGAAAGTTCGGCGGCTGGCCGGGGGATGGCGGTTATTTTAGCGCGGAGCCGGAATTCATGCTCAGTGTGAGCGAATAATCAGGGACAGGCTGCGGTCGCCTGACGCCTGTGGCCTTCTTCTGCCATCACACTAAATGACCGGGTTCGGGTTAAAATTGCACCGGAAATTTCCAACCCATATCAGCCCGAAACTTAATCACATGACAACTATCCGCCAAGAAGACCTGATCGCCAGCGTCGCCGACGCATTGCAATACATTTCCTACTACCATCCGCTCGATTACATCAAGGCGCTCGGCAAGGCCTACGAGCGCGAGCAGTCGCCTGCGGCGCGCGACGCCATCGCGCAGATCCTCACCAACTCGCGCATGAGCGCGCAGGGGCACCGGCCGATCTGCCAGGATACCGGCATCGTCGCGGCGTTCGTCAAGGTCGGCATGGAGGTGCGCTGGGATGATGCGACCATGGGCGTGAGCGACATGGTCAACGAAGGGGTGCGCCGCGCTTACACGAATTCGGACAACATGCTGCGCGCCTCGGTGCTGTCAGACCCGGCCGGTGCGCGCAAGAACACCCGCGACAACACGCCGGCGGTGATCCATTACGAGATCGTCCCCGGCGACAAGGTCGAGGTGACGCTCGCGGCCAAAGGCGGCGGCTCGGAAAATAAATCCAAATTCACCGTCCTCAATCCCTCGGACAGTCTGGTCGACTGGGTGCTGGAGACCGTCCCCGAAATGGGCGCAGGCTGGTGCCCGCCGGGCATGCTCGGCATCGGCATCGGCGGCACGGCGGAGAAGGCGATGCTGCTCGCCAAGGAAGCGCTGATGGAGCCGATCGACATCCATGAACTGCAAGCGCGCGGCGCAAGCAACCGCGTGGAGGAGCTGCGTCTGGAGCTGTACGAGAAGGTCAATGCGCTGGGCATCGGCGCGCAGGGGCTGGGCGGCCTCACCACCGTGCTGGACGTCAAGATACTGGACTACCCGACCCATGCCGCCGGGTTGCCGGTCGCGATGATTCCCAACTGCGCCGCCACCCGCCACATCCACTTCACGCTCGACGGTAGCGGCCCGGCCGCGCTGGTTCCGCCCTCGCTGGACGAATGGCCGAAGGTCGAATGGAAAGCCTCCGCCGACTCGCGCCGCGTCAACCTCGACACGGTCACGCGCGCAGAGATTGCCACTTGGAAACCGGGCGAGACGCTGCTGCTGTCCGGCAAGCTGCTCACCGGGCGCGATGCCGCGCACAAGCGCATCGCCGAGATGCTGGCGCGCGGCGAAACCTTGCCGGTGGATTTCACCGGACGCTTCATCTACTACGTCGGCCCGGTCGATCCGGTGCGCGACGAAGTGGTCGGCCCCGCCGGCCCGACCACCGCGACGCGCATGGATAAATTCACCGACCTGATGCTGGAAAAAACCGGGCTGATCGGCATGGTCGGCAAGGCCGAGCGCGGCCCGGAAACGATTGCGAGCATCAAGCAGCACAAGGCGGTTTATCTGATGGCGGTCGGCGGCGCGGCCTATCTGGTCTCCAAGGCGATCAAGGCGGCCAGGGTGCTGGCCTTTGCCGACCTGGGGATGGAAGCTATCTACGAATTCACCGTGCAGGATATGCCGGTCACCGTGGCGGTGGACAGCAACGGCGTATCAGTGCATGAAACCGGCCCGGCGGAATGGCGTATGAAGATCAGCAAGATTTCCTAGCGCCGCGCAGGATTCGCGCGCGGTGAGGGGTGGATTGCCTGCACCATTCCGGCTAAAACCGCTCATGCGGCATCAAATAACGCCATTGTCCGGGCGGCAATTTACCCATCGACACACGCCCGATCCGGAGCCGTTTCATGGTCAGCACCTGTAGCCCGACACGCTTGCACACATGTGCGATCTGGCCGGGCTGCACACCCTTGAGGGCGAAGCGCAGCCGGGTTTCGTTCTGCCAGCTGACCTTGACCGGCGGCAGCGCCCGGCCATTAAAACTGAGTCCGTGATTGAGCAGCTTGATCCCATCGAGGGGCAATTCGCCGGCGACCTCCACCACATATTCCTGCTCGAGCGTGGCGGCATCGTCCTTCAGCTTGCGCGCCACATGCCAGTCCTGGGTAAACACCAGCAGGCCGGACGCATTCCTCTCCAGCGGTATGCCTTGCGTCAGCCGGACAAAGTGTTGCTTGAGCAGGTGGATGCCGGAAGGATCGTCAGCCGCGCGCGCGTCGGCGCAAATCAGCTGCTGCGCGGCATTGGCATCCATGCCCGGCGGCAGGTGAAACAAAATGGTTGCCGGCTCAACCGGCGTGAGGCTCGCTTCGGTGTGGAGCTCGACTTTCTGCTGCGATACCATGAACTGCGGCTCTTCCACCACCTGCCCATCAACCGTTACCCAGCCGCCAGCGATATAAAGTTCGGCCTCGCGGCGAGAGCAGGGGACGGATTCGGCAAGGCGTTTTGCGAGGCGGACGGGGGGTGGTCATGGGAGGTGCGTCTCGGAATCAAGGAGCCGCATTGTAAACGCTCAAGTCCGGCGATCCCCTGTAAAATGAAAACATGAACGCCATTAAAAAACCAGCAAATCCTTCCAGTCTGGACGGCATCACCCTCGAAGCTATCGTCACACAACTATCCGAGAACATGGGCTGGGAAGCGATGGCTGCCGCTATTCCAGTGCGCTGCTTCACTCACGATCCCAGCATCAAATCCAGCCTGAAGTTTTTGCGCAGAACACCGTGGGCGCGCAAGAAGGTGGAGCAGTTGTATCTGCAACAAGCTCAAGCCCCCCGTTAAATTTGATTCTTCATGCAGGGATAGCTGGCTGTTGCGACGGGCCGCACTCGGCCACTAAAGCGAACCCCTCTACCGGACGCAGTCCATATTCGCCGATCAGGTCTTCTGGCTTCTGATAACCGGCCAATAGTTGGCTAACTATATCCGGCGAAGGGACTTCCTGTGTTGCGGCAGTTTCCTGCCAAATGACCGTTCACGCAAAAATTCCTACACCTTCGCTTTAGTTGATCAACTTTACGCCAAAAAGGTAACCATCTGCTGCATAATTTAGGCGGCTTACACACCCATTAAAATCGGACTTTACGTTAAAAACGCATGAGCGAATCTTCCCAGCAAGCTGTATCGATCCTGGTGGTAGAGGACGACCCCGGTGATTTTGGATTGGTCCGGGCGTACATGCGCTTGGCTGAACTTGGCATCAGCGGTGACAAAAAACCGGTGGCTTGGGCGAAAACGCTGGCCGAGGGTATCTCTGCAGCCAAGAGCGACAAGCCTGATATCGTGTTGCTCGATTTGTCGCTTCCCGATTCGACGGGGCTGGGCACGGTGCAGGCAATGCGCGCCGCCTTGCCCGGTGTGCCCATCGTGGTGCTGACCGGATACGATAACAATGCCCTCGCTACCGCCGCCTTGCAATCCGGCGCTCAGGATTATCTGGTCAAGGGGCAGTTTGATCACGATGCGCTGGGCCGCACGGTTCGTCATGCACTGGTGCGTAGCATATTGGAACTGCAACTCAAAGAAAGTGTGCAGCGCTTGGAATTAGCCTTGTCAGGTGGCGATCTTGGCGCATGGGACTGGCATCTGCCCGGCGACAACGTCACCTTCAATGAACGCTGGTGCGAAATGCTGGGCTACACACTCAACGAAATCGAGCCCGTTGTTTCTAGTTGGAAGAAACTGGTGCATCCTGATGATTGGACTGTCATCAATGCCGCGCTGGAACCGCACCTGAAAAATGAATCGCAGATGTATGAAGCCGAGTACAGGATGCGCCACAAAGACGGGCGCTGGGTATGGGTGCTGGATCGGGGTAAGGTGGTAGAGTGGAACGACGATGGCCAGCCACTGCGTATGGCTGGCACTTGCCTGGATATCACCAGACAAAAACAGGCTGAACAGATATTGCTTGATTCACGCAACCACCTGAAAGAACAAGTTGGAAAAATGGCATCACAGTTGAAAGAACTCCGGGATGAATTTGAAGACGTCAATACGACGCTAAGGGTCCTGCTTAATAACAGGGACAAGGACAAATCGGCCGCCCAAGATGCGATGGTGCGTGAGATGAGTCAGGAGGTTGCACCATTCCTGTTGAAACTTAAAAAAAGCATCAGAGATCACAAGCAAGCCCGCTTGCTTGATGTTATAGAGAACAACCTGCAACAATTGGCTTCTTCGTATGGCAACACGAATGCCTGCACATTGCTCTTCTGGCAGTTGACGCCGGTCGAGATACAGGTGGCATCCATGATCAAGCAGGGGCTGTCTACCAAGGATATCGCCACGGCCTTGTCCCTCTCTCCGGAAACCATTAATGTTCACCGGAAGCATATCCGAAAAAAACTCGGCCTATCCAGTAAAGCGGACAACCTTCGCAGCCATCTAACGTCGTTGCCCGGCTGATCGAAAAGTATTTTGCTTAGCTATTTGCAATGGTTATTTTCATAACCATTTACTTACCTATTCAATCACGATTCTAAATGCTTGTCCCTTTACTTTCACTGCATTAAGGTGTCTGCGCGTAATGCCCAATGAAAATATTTGAATATGGTTAGTAATTTAAGGTTTGAGGGAATCAAGGTAACCCGCGCGTTACTGGCGCTGGCCTGTCTGTTGGGGATGGCAATACCCATCGTATCGGCTTACGCCGCCGAGCCGGTGAAAATCGGCGTGCTTTCCTTCCGCCCAAAACCGCAAACCTTGACGCAATGGCAGCCGTTGGCAGCCGTACTCAAGCAAGCCATGCCGGAGCACGATTTCATCGTCAAGGAGCTCCCTTATTCCGACTTGGAGATGGATGTCGCCGCCCGCCAACTGGATTTTGTGATCACCAATCCGGCGCATTATATTCTGCTGGCCAAACGCAACGGGTTGTCGGCGCCGCTCGCCACATTGGCGGCAGATGCGCAAGGCAAGGCCGTCACCGTATCCGGCGGCGTCATCTTCAGCCGCGCGGGGCAAGCGAAAATCAACAGCTTGGCCGATTTACGCGGCAAGACTATTGCCGCCACCGGTACTGGCTCGGTGGGCGGCTATCAGGCACAAGCGTATGAATTGAAGCAGGCAGGTATTCGCCTGCCGCAAGACGCCAAACTGTTGATTACCGGGACGCCGCACGACAACGCAGTCGAGGCGGTGCTGGCCGGTCGCGCCGACGCGGGTTTTGTGCATACTGGCGCGCTGGAGGCCATGGCACACGAAGGCAAGCTGGATATGGCGCAACTCAAGATTATCAACCGCCAAAATCTGCCCGGATTTTCGGCGCAAGCCTCCACCCGGCTCTACCCGCAATGGCCGTTTGCCGCCCTGCCGCATGTCGACGAAAACCTCTCCCGCCATGTTGCTACCGCACTCTTCCTGCTGGAAGATAACTCCGTCGCCGCCTGACCTTGCCCCTGTAATCCGTATCTCTTAACACGCTCATTATGCGGCATCCTTCAACTGTGCCGCCAACCAGTTTTTCTCGAACTGCATCGGACTGATATAGCCCAGTGTCGAGTGCAGCCTTCTGTGGTTGTAGTACGTCAGCCAGTCAATCACCTCGTCCATCGCCTGGCGCCGTGTTTCAAACCGCATGCCGTACAACCGTCCCACCTTCAATGACCCCCACAAGCTTTCCGTTGGCGCGTTGTCCCAGCAGTTCCCTTTGCGGCTCATTGAGCTTTGCATGCCGTATTCAACCAGCGTTTGCTGGAATGTGTGGCTGCAATACTGACTACCCCGATCCGAGTGGAAGATCAGCCCGGGCTCCGGTCGTCTCCTGAACCATGCCATCCTGAGCGCATCCGTCACCAAGCGGGTCTGCATGTGGGCTTGCATGCTCCAGCCGACTACCTGACGGCTGTACAGATCAAGGACGATAGCCAGATACAACCAGCCTTCATCGGTCTGGATATAGGTGATGTCGCTAGTCCATACACAGTCGGGCGTATCAGGCTGGAAGTTGCGATTGAGCAAGTTCGGCGCGATCGGCAGGTTATGCTTGCTGTCGGTGGTAACAACAAATTTACGCTTTCCTCGTGCCTTGATGCCGTGTTCCTTCATGAGCCGCCGAACCCGTTCTTTCCAGACACGCACACCACTGGCACGGAGTTCTTGCCAGATTCGCGGCCAGCCGTATTCGCCTTTGCTGGCGGCATGCGCTGCCTTGATGTGAACCAGCAGGGCTTCATCATTGATGCGCTTGCCAGGCGTCGCGGGGTGTCCAGAACCTTTGCGACGCTGATACTCAAAGTATCCGCTCGCGCTGACGTTCAGCACTTCGCATTGCAGGGTGATCGGCCAACGATTTTTATGCCGCTCAATCCAGGCGTACTTCACGCTGACTCCCGCGCAAAGTACGCCGTCGCTTTTTTTAGGATGTCGCGCTCCATCTTGACCCGCGCAAGTTCTGCTCTCAAGCGCGCCAGCTCCATTTGCTCTGCGCTCACCGGCTTGGCACCTGCACCGGCCAGCTTCCCTTTTGCCGCCTGCCTGACCCAATTCTCCAATGTCTGCTTCGGAATACCCAGCACTTTGGCTGTCATCAAACATGCCTGGCCGCCCTGAACCAATCGCACCGCCTCCAGCTTGTACTCCAGTGTGTATGCCGCTCTCTTGCTTTTTTCTGCCGTCATTTTTACGTCTCCTTAACTTGAAATCTACCATAAGTTAAGAAATACGTTTTTCGGGGGCAAGGTCATTTTGCTTTCAGTAAGCAGTTTGTTGCTGGAAGAAATGACATTCCATATTTATTCGCACCACAGGCATCTGCTGTTGTTGTTATTGATCGTGCTGCTGGAGAATTTCGGCTACCGGCAGATTAATTCATGGTGGCGGTTTATTGGCATAGTGCGCTGGTTACGCGGCGGCAAAGCGAAATGGGGAGACATGAAAAGAACCGGTGCGTGGCAGCAACCCCGCTAATTTTTCAAAATGGCGCGGTGTACTGCACTAGCTAAAGGTGTGGATGATTTCCACAGTTACCGCATTGCCGTTTCACTGATTGCCCAACGCAGGGTCTATCTTGGCAACTAGGGTGGCACGGTCGAAAGTTTTTACCAAGAAGTCCACCGCGCCAGCCTTCAAACTCAACATGGTCTGCGAGTGCAGCGAGCAATAACGTGCCAATTGTGGTTAGGCGATGCCATCGCCCATTCTGCTTATGGCTTTTATTATTTTCCGCAGGGCGCTGTCCTTGTCATAGCGCATTCGGTACCGATAACTGGCGCTACGGGTGACAAGCGGTAAAATCCCGTCTTCTGCCGACTCCTGACATGCCACCATGCGCCCGAAACTGCCGCCAAATTACCTTGCCGGTTACCCTGTAGCACTGGTCGAGCAAGTGCAGCGGCTGATCGAACAAGGCCTGCTGGCCGAAATGCTGCTGAAGAAGTATCCGCTCGCGCATACGGTGCGCACCGACAAGGCGCTCTATGACTATGTGCTGGAATGCAAGGGCAGGTATCTGCGCAACGCCGGTTCACTGAGCAAGGTGACGTTCGATGGCAAGCTGCACGTCATTCGGAATGCGCTGGGCACGCACACCAGCGTCTCGCGGGTGCAGGGCGCAAAACTCAAATCCAAAAGTGAGATCCGCATCGCGACGGTGTTCAGGGAGATGCCGCCGGAATTTTTGCGCATGATCGTGGTTCACGAACTGGCGCACATCAAGGAGCGCGAGCACGACAAGGCCTTCTATCAACTGTGCCTGCATATGGAGCCCGATTATCACCAGTTGGAGTTTGACCTGCGGGCTTATCTCAGCTATCTGGACGCGGCTGGGCTGCCGCTGTGGCGGGCTGTCGACGCGGCTACGCCCTTGGGTGAGTAGTAGGCCGGATGTGGCCGCAGGCCGTTATCTGCCGAATGAAAAATGTGCGAGGCACACATACGGCGGATAGCTTTGCATAGCCATCTGACTAAGCGATCAAACAACGCTCGCTAAGTCATTGGTTAACGCTACGCTCATCCGCCCTACGCGGGGTGGAGGTAAATCAATCCTACAGCGCGCGCACCTTCACCGTCTTGCCCTTCAACTTGCCTGCCGACAATTTGCGTACGGCGTCATGGGCGATGTTGCGCGCGACGGCGACGTAGGTGGAGAAATCGGTCACGGTGATCTTGCCGACCTGCTCGCGGGTGTATCCCGCTTCGCCGGTGAGCGCGCCCAGCACGTCGCCGGGGCGGATCTTCTCCTTGCGCCCGCCGAGAATCAGCAGCGTCACCATCGGCGGTACCAGCGGCGCTTCAGCGGCGCTGTGCAGTTCGCCCAGCTCATGCCACTCCGGTTCGATGCGCATCATTTTTGCGATGCCGATAATGCGATTGCGCTCGCCCGGACTGCACAGGCTCAGCGCCCAGCCGTTCTCGTCGGCGCGTCCGGTGCGTCCGATGCGGTGGATGTGCACCTCCGGGTCGGGCGTGACATCGACATTGATCACCGCTTCGAGCTGCGCGATGTCCAGGCCGCGCGCCGCGACATCGGTCGCGACCAGCACCGAGCAACTGCGGTTGGCGAACTGGATCAGCACCTGGTCGCGTTCGCGCTGTTCCATGTCGCCGTTCAGCGTCAGCGCCTTGATACCCTGCGCATGCAGCACTTCCAGCAGCGAGCGGCATTGTTGCTTGGTGTTGCAGAAGGCCAGCGTGCTGACCGGGCGATAATGCTTGAGCAGCGTGGCGACGGCCTGCAACCTGTCCCCGTCTTCCACCTTGTAGAAGCGCTGGCGAATCTTGCTTTCCTCGTGCTGTTCCAGCAGCTTCACTTCCTGCGGTGCGCGCATGAACTGGCGCGCCAGCCGCGCGATGCCTTCGGGGTAGGTCGCCGAGAACAGCAATGTCTGGCGCTCCGCCGGGCAACGCTTCGCGACATACGCGATGTCATCGACAAAGCCCATATCCAGCATCCGGTCCGCCTCGTCGAGCACCAGTGTGTTGAGCGCCTCCAGGTTCAGCGTGCCGCGCTCCATGTGATCCATGATGCGGCCGGGCGTGCCGACGACGATATGCGCGCCGTGCTCCAGGCTGGCGATCTGCGGGCGCATGGTCGAACCGCCGCACAGCGTCAGTATCTTGATGTTGTCGGCGGAACGCGCCAGCCGGCGGATCTCCTGCGTCACCTGGTCGGCCAGCTCGCGCGTCGGGCACAGCACCATCGCCTGCACCGCAAAGCGGCGCGGGTTCAGATTGGTGAGCAGCGGCAGGGCGAATGCCGCCGTCTTGCCGCTGCCGGTCTTCGCCTGCGCGATCAGGTCGTGGCTCGCCAAAGCGATCGGCAGGCTGGCCGCCTGTATCGGCGTCATCGTCAGGTAGCCGAGCTGCTGCAAGGTCGCCAGCATGCCGGGCGACAGCGGCAGTTCGTTGAAAGAGCGCCCGGCAGTGCTGGCTGGGGAGGAGGGCTGGATAAGATCGGTCATGCGCAATTATCCCCTCTGCGGCGCGGTATGCCGGTAAAAATTTGAACCGCCCCGGATTTTCGGGCAGTTTTTAATGATTGCTTGATGTGGCTGCTGGTGGTTCGACAGGCTTTGACAGGGCAACTAATGAACAATCTTGCCCTTACGGGAGCGGCAAACGGAACGGCTTGCCGTTGGCATCCAGGAAACAATCCACCGGGCCCACAATGACGCAACGCGGCTGGTCAAAGTAGCCTACGCACTCGTTGCATTTGTCGGGGTCGATTTCATAAACATAATCGCCTTCGGATATTGCACCGGTCGGGCACTCCGCCTCGCAAAGGCCGCAATTGATGCAATCATCGGTAATCGATAGTGCCATTCATACTTCTCCATGCTTTGATTCGTTAAAAGCTGCCCCCGCCGGTTGGTCAGGCGAAAAGCCTGACCCGAGAGTGGCGTGCGCTGCGGGATGGTTTGGCCGGGTAAGGCTCACCCGGTACTACGCTTCGGGAAGATCAGACAGTGGCTGGCCTGATTTGGTTGCATCTGCCGGGCAAGTTTTTTACTTGTGTTACCCGCGCCGATTTTTACCCCCGCAATCCTTACCCCAGCAGATGCTTCACATGATCGCGTTCTTCGACCAGTTCGCGGTAGCTGTATTCCATGTGGCCGCGCCCCCGTTCGCTGATCGGCAGGTCATGCACGATGTGGTATTCACCCTGTTTGCACCTCACCGGAAAGCCGTAGATCACACCCTCGGGAATCCCGTAGCTGCCATCGGATGGCACGCCCATGGACACCCAGTTGTTGTGATGCGCGCTAAGCATCCAGTCGTGGATATGCGAGATGGCCGCATTCGCCGCGCTTGCCGCGCTTGACAGGCCGCGTGCCTCGATGACTGCGGCGCCGCGTTTCTGCACAATGGGGATGAATTCGTTTTCCACCCAGTCCTGGTCCGACAGGAGATCGCGCACCAGATTGCCGCGAATCTCGGCATAGTCCAGATCGGGATATTGTGTGCCGGAGTGGTTGCCCCAGACGATCACCTTCTTGATGTCGTGGATCGGCTGGAACAGTTTTTGCGCGACTTGCGCGACGGCGCGGTTGTGGTCGAGGCGCATCATCGAGGTAAAGTTGCGCGGGTCGAGATCGGGGGCATTCTTCATCGCGATCAGCGCGTTGGTGTTGGCGGGGTTGCCCACCACCAGCACCTTGACGTGCCGCGCTGCATATTCGTTAAGCAGTTTGCCTTGCGCGGAGAAGATCGCGCCATTGGCTTCGAGCAGGTCTTTGCGTTCCATGCCCTTGCCGCGCGGCCGTGCGCCGATCAGCAGCGCGATTTCGGTATCCTTGAACGCGACTTTCGGGTCGTCGGTGATAATGACCTGTTGCAGCAGCGGAAAGGCGCAGTCCTCCAGTTCCATCATCACACCGCGCAACATCGTCTGCGCCTGCGGCAAGTCCAGCAATTGCAGGATGATCGGCTGCTCGTGTCCCAGCATGTCGCCGTTGGCGATGCGGAACAGGGCAGCGTAGCCGATTTGGCCGGCCGCCCCGGTGATGGTGACGCGGATGGGTGCTTTCATGTTTCCTTCCTCTGGACAAATATCTGTGGCGAATAAAACCGCATCATAATTGTTTTGATTTTCTCGCGCCATGCAAAAGGTGTAGCATTACGCAAATCGGCGTTACTCATGGCAGGGATCAGTAATGAATAAACATCGCCCGAAACACCTCGCCTTGCATCTCATCAAATTGCCGCTCCCCGGTTTCGTTTCCATTCTCCACCGCATCAGCGGCTTGTTGCTGTTTATTGCGCTGCCGCTGTTGTTGCTGATGTTGCAATACAGCCTGCGCTCCATCGAGACTTACACGCAACTGCTTGCCGTGCTGGCGCATCCGCTGGCGAAGCTGATGTTGCTCGGCTTGCTGTGGGCGTCTCTGCATCACTTCTGCGCCGGGCTGCGTTATCTGGCGATCGACCTGGATTACGGCGTGAAGCTGGCGCAGGCGCGCGCGAGCAGCAAAATGGTGCTGGCGGTGAGCCTGGTGTTGACCGTTTTGCTGGGGGCAAAGCTATGGTAAACCGCGTAGTGACGGGCGCACATTACGGGCTGCGCGACTGGCTGATCCAGCGCATCACGGCGGTGGTGATGGCGCTGTACAGCGTGGCGCTGGCCGGTTATCTGCTGCTCCAGCCCCATCTGGATTATGACGTCTGGACGGGTTTGTTTTCGGGTCAGCCGATGCGCACCTTCACCCTGCTGTTCCTGCTGAGCGTGTTTTATCACGCGTGGATCGGCATCCGCGACATCGTGATGGATTACGTTAAACCGGCCGGCGTGCGTCTGGCCATTCATGTGGTGGTGATTCTGGTTTCGCTGCTTTATGCGATCTGGGCGGTGCAAATCTTGTGGGGGTTCTAACCCCTCCCGACCTCCCCTTGTCAGGGGAGGAGCAGGCAGTCCCCTCCCCTGACAAGGGGAGGCCAGGAGGGGTTCGGTTTGTTCTAGGTTCCGGATCGTTCGAACCGGGAATATGGAATTAAGGGAAATAAAATGGCGGTGACGAAAAGAACTTTCGATGTGGTAGTGGTCGGTGCGGGCGGCTCCGGGATGCGCGCGGCGTTGCAGCTGGCGCAGGCCGGGTTGAAAGTGGCGGTGCTGTCCAAGGTGTTTCCGACCCGTTCGCACACCGTCGCGGCGCAGGGCGGCATCGCCGCGTCGCTGGGCAATGTCGGCAAGGATAGCTGGCACTGGCACATGTACGACACGGTGAAAGGCTCGGATTACCTCGGCGACCAGGACGCCATCGAGTTCATGTGCCGCGCCGCGCCGGAAGTAGTGTACGAGCTGGAGCATTTCGGCATGCCGTTCGACCGCCTCGAGAGCGGCAAGATTTACCAGCGCCCGTTCGGCGGGCATATGCAGGACTACGGCAAGACGCCGGTGGAGCGCGCCTGCGCGGCGGCCGACCGCACCGGCCATGCGTTGCTGCACACGCTGTACCAGCAGAATGTGAAAGCCAACACGCATTTCTTCATCGAGTGGATGGCGCTCGACCTGATCCGCGACGAAGACGGCGACGTGCTCGGCGTGACCGCGATGGAAATCGAAACCGGCGAAGTAATGCTGTTCCAGGCGCGCGCCACATTGCTCGCCACCGGCGGTGCGGGGCGCATCTTCCAATCCAGCACCAACGCCTATATCAACACCGGCGACGGGCTGGGCATGGCGGCGCGCGCCGGGATTCCGCTGGAGGACATGGAGTTCTTTCAGTTCCACCCGACCGGGGTGTACGGCGCGGGGGTGCTGATTTCCGAGGGGGTGCGCGGCGAGGGCGGTTATCTGGTGAACAAGGACGGCGAGCGCTTCATGCCGAAATACGCGCCGAACGCGAAAGACCTGGCCAGCCGCGACGTGGTGTCGCGCGCGATCACCGTGGAGATCAACGAAGGGCGCGGCTGCGGCCCGCACGGCGATCACATGCTGCTCAAGCTGGACCATCTCGGCGACGACGTGATCAAGCAGCGCTTGCCCGGCATCCGCGAGATCGCGCTGAAGTTCGCCCACGTCGATCCGGCCAAAGACCCGATTCCCGTCGTGCCGACCGCGCATTACATGATGGGCGGCATTCCCGCCAACTATCACGGGCAGGTTATCGCGCCCTATCATCACGGGCCGGAAGAGGTGGTGCACGGCCTTTATGCGGCGGGCGAATGCGCCTGCGTGTCGGTGCACGGCGCGAACCGCCTGGGCTGCAATTCGCTGCTCGATTTGCTGGTGTTCGGGCGCGAGGCGGCCAGGCAAATCATCGAAGACCTGCAAAGCCATCCGCACCCCAAGCTCCTGCCTGCCGATTCCGCCGAGCGTTCCCTGGCGCGCCTGGCGCGGCTGGAAAACCAGAAGAACGGCGAGCGCGTCGCCGAAGTCGGCGACGCGATGCGCAAAACCATGCAGAAACATTGCGGTGTGTTCCGCTTCCCCGGCCTGTTGGCCGAAGGGGTGGAACAAATCAAACAGATCGCCGAACGGGTCGCGCACACCGAGATACAGGACAAGAGCAAGGTATTCAACACCGCGCGCATCGAGGCGCTGGAACTGGACAACCTGATCGAAGTCGCGCAGGCGACCATGGTCGCCGCAACGGCGCGCACCGAAAGCCGCGGTGCCCACGCGCGCGACGATTTCCCGCAGCGCGACGATCAGAACTGGCTCAAGCACAGCCTGTATTTCCGCGACGGGCACCGCCTCGAATACAAGCCGGTACGGCTCAAGCCGCTGACGGTGGAATCGTTCCCGCTCAAGGCGCGCGTCTATTAGAAGGGAGTTTGGCTGATGAAATTCAAAATCTACCGCTACAACCCCGACACCGATGCCGCGCCGTACATGCGCGACTATGAGCTGGATGTCGAGGCGGGCGACAAGATGTTGCTGGATGCCATCCTGCTGTTGAAGGAGCAGGACGACAGCCTGTCGGTGCGCAAATCCTGCCGCGAGGGGGTGTGCGGCTCGGATGCGATGAACATCAACGGGCGCAACGGGCTGGCGTGCATCACGCCGCTGTCCAGCCTGAGCGAACCGGTCACGCTGCGCCCGCTGCCGGGACTGCCGGTGATCCGCGACCTGATCGTGGATATGACGCAATTCTTCAAGCAATACCATTCGATCAAGCCTTACCTGATCAACAACGACCCGCCGCCGGAAACCGAGCGGCTGCAATCGCCCGCGCAGCGCGCGCACCTGAACGGCCTGTACGAGTGCATCCTGTGCGGTTGCTGCTCCACCGCCTGCCCGTCATTCTGGTGGAATCCCGACAAGTTCGTCGGCCCGGCGGGGTTGCTGCAGGCCTACCGTTTTCTCGCCGACACGCGCGATCATGCCACCAGCGAGCGTCTGGATGACCTGGAAGACCCGTACCGGTTGTTCCGTTGCCACACCATCATGAACTGCGTGGATGTGTGTCCCAAGGAGTTGAACCCGACCGAGGCGATCGGCAAAATCAAGGACATGATGTTAAAACGCATCGTATGAAAAAATACCTCTCAAAACGCAAAATTTCGTTGCCATACTGCGTTGCGCTTGAAAAATTTTGCTTACATATACATTCATATGCGGCGCTGCAATTTTTCAAGTGCGCCTTGCCTGACTTAGAAATTTCGCGTTTTGAGAGGTGTTTGTGAAGAATTTGGAACGGGTGCGCTGGCGTGCGCGGCGCGGTTTGCTGGAGCTGGATATCGTGCTGGGGCGTTTTATCGAGGCGCACTATGCGCAGCTTGACGAGGCCGGGCGGCAGGCGTTTGAGGCATTGCTGGATATGCCGGACAACCCGCTGTGGGACATGGTTGCGGGCAGGCTGGAAGCGGCGCCGGGCGAACAACAGGCGTTGCTGGAAAAGATCAGGGCGGCTTAAAAACCGCATGGCGAGTTGGATGGACGGCGGGCATCTTGCCTGCAACCACAGGGAGAATACTTATGGAAAGCAAACGCGTTGCAACACTGACCCTGGATGACGGACGCAGCATCGAATTGCCGATCCTGTCGGGCACACTGGGGCCGGATGTAATCGATATTCACAATCTCAGCAAGCTGGGCTTGTTCACTTACGACCCGGCGTTTTTTGTCACGGCGAGTTGCTCTTCCAAAATTGCCTTTATCGATGGCGATGCCGGCTTGCTTTACTACCGCGGCTATCCCATCGAGCAACTGGCCAAGCAATCGGATTTTCTGGAAGTATCCTATCTGCTGCTGAATGGAGAGCTGCCGGATGCCGCGCAAAAAACCGCCTTCGAGGCCAAGGTGAAGGCGCACACCATGGTGCACGACCAGATGGCAAAATTCTTCAACGGGTTCCGCCGCGATGCGCACCCGATGGCGGTGATGGTCGGCGTGGTCGGCGCGCTCTCGGCGTTTTACCACGACTCGCTGGACATCAACAATCCCGAACACCGCGAAATTTCGGCGATGCGCCTGATCGCCAAGGTGCCGACCATCGCGGCGATGGCGCATAAGTACCACACCGGCTTTCCGTTCATGTATCCGAAGAACAAGCTCAGTTATGCGGAAAACCTGATGCAGATGATGTTCGCGATACCGGCGGAGGATTACGTGCCCAATCCGGTATTGGCGCGCGCGCTGGAGCGCATCTTGATCCTGCATGCCGACCATGAGCAGAACGCCTCCACCTCGACGGTGCGCCTGGCCGGTTCGAGCGGGGCGAACCCGTTTGCCTGCATCGCTTCCGGCATCGCCGCGCTGTGGGGGCCGGCGCACGGCGGCGCGAACGAGGCGGCGCTGAATATGCTGGAAGAAATCGGCGATATCTCGCGCGTGCAGGAATATGTGCAGGGCGTGAAGGACAAGAAATACCGGCTGATGGGTTTCGGCCATCGCGTGTACAAGAACATGGACCCGCGCGCGGCGGTGATGCGCGAAACCTGCCATGAGGTACTGAAAGAACTGGGACTGGAAAACGACAAGCTGTTCGAGCTGGCGATGGAGCTGGAGCGCGTCGCCTTGAGCGACTCGTATTTCATCGAGCACAAGTTGTACCCGAACGTGGATTTTTATTCCGGCATCGTGCTGCGCGCGCTGGGCATCCCGGTCAATATGTTCACGGTGATTTTTGCGGTGGCGCGCACCATCGGCTGGATTTCGCAATGGAACGAGATGATGGTCGATCACGACCATAAAATCGGCCGTCCGCGCCAGCTGTATGTGGGTGCGACGCGGCGCGATTACGTGCCGATGGGGAAACGTTGAACGACCCGGATAGTTTTCTGAAATTGATGCAGGACAGCTCACTGCTGTTCGGCGCGAATGCGCCCTTCATCGAAGAACTGTACGAGCAATATCTGCTTGATCCAAACGCTGTGCCGAATGAATGGCGCACCTATTTCGACGCGCTGCCGGCTCTGGCGAGCGGCGCGCGCGATGTGGCGCACAGCCCCATCCAACAGGCTTTCGCGGCCTTGCCGAAAGCAGATGCCGGCAAGGCAATAACCCCGGGTGCCGACCTGGAATGCAAGCAGGCCCGCGTGTTGCAACTCATCAACGCGCATCGTTTTCTCGGCATGCACGCTGCCGATCTCGACCCGCTTAACCGCTATGCCAAGCCGGTGATCGCCGAGCTTGATCCGGCGCATTACGGCTTGGGCGAAGCCGACATGGATACCGCCTTCGCTACCGGATCGCTTGTGGGCGGCGCGCGCATGACGTTGCGCGAAATCCTCAAACTGTTGCGCCAGACTTATTGCGGCAGCATCGGCGCGGAATACATGTATATCGGCGCCGTGGCGCAGAAACGCTGGATCCAGAATCGCCTGGAAAGCGTGCGCGGGCAGGCCCGTTACGCTGCGGCGCAGCGCCGCCGCATCCTGGAACGGCTGACCGCCGCCGAGACGCTGGAACGTTATCTGCATACCAAATATGTCGGGCAGAAACGCTTCTCGCTGGAAGGCGGCGAGACGCTGGTTCCGCTGCTCGATCATCTGCTGCAACGCTGTGGCGCACAGGGCGTACAGGAGGCGGTGATCGGCATGGCGCATCGCGGACGGCTGAATGTGCTGGTGAACATCCTCGGCAAACAACCGAGGGTGCTGTTCGCCGAATTCGAGGGCATCCACACCGAGCACCTGGCTTCCGGCGACGTGAAATACCATCAGGGTTTTTCCGCCGACATCGAAACAAAGGGCGGCGTCATGCATATCGCGCTGGCGTTCAATCCGTCGCATCTGGAAATCGTCAATCCGGTGGTGGAAGGCTCGGTGCGCGCGCGCCAGCATCGCCGCAAGGATTTCGACGGCTCGAAAGTCATGCCGATCCTGCTGCACGGCGATGCGGCGTTTTCCGGCCAGGGCGTGGTGATGGAAACGCTGAGCATGTCGCAAACGCGCGGCTATCATACCGGCGGCACGGTGCATGTCGTCATCAACAACCAGATCGGCTTCACCGCATCCGATATGCGCGACACGCGTTCCAGCACCTGGTGCAGCGATGTCGCGAAGATGGTCGACGCGCCGATTTTTCATGTGAACGCGGACGACCCCGATGCGGTGTTGCTGGTGACGGAGATCGCGCTGGATTACCGCATGCATTTCCACAAGGATGTGGTGATCGACCTGGTGTGTTTCCGCAAGCTGGGCCACAACGAGCAGGACGAGCCGCTGGTCACGCAACCGCTCATGTATCGCTTTGTCCGTCAGCATCCCGGCACGCGCGCATTGTATGCGCAGCGTTTGACGGAGCAGGGCGTGATCCGGGCCGGCGAAGCGGACGCGATGATCGCGGCCTATCGCAACGCGATGGATGAAGGGCGCAATTCGATCCAGCCCGCGCTGGAAAAACACGACAGTAAATTAGCCGCCGACTGGAAAAAGTTGCAGCGCGACATCGCATGGAACATCCCGGTGGATACCGCCGTGCCGCTGCAACGCTTGCAGCAACTGGCCGTGCCGCTGACCACTGCGCCGGCAAAGGTTCTGGCAGGGATGCCGTCGCAAGACGGTAACTCGCAGAATTTCGCTCTGCATCCGCGCGTGCAGAAAATCGTCGAAGACCGCATTGCGATGGCGCGCGGCGATTTGCCGCTGGACTGGGGCATGGCGGAAAACCTCGCCTATGCGACCTTGCTCACCGAGGGTTACCCGGTGCGGCTGTCCGGGCAGGACAGCCGGCGCGGCACATTCTTTCATCGCCACGCCACCTGGCATGACCAGGATCACAAGGAGGGGGACGAAGGCGTTTACACGCCGTTGCAGCACCTCGCGCCCGGCCAGGCGGATTTCATCGCGATCGATTCGCTGCTGTCCGAAGAAGCGGTGCTCGGGTTCGAATACGGCTATGCCACGGCCGAGCCGGATTCGCTGGTGCTGTGGGAGGCGCAGTTCGGCGATTTTGCCAACGGTGCGCAGGTGGTGATCGACCAGTTCATCGCGTCCGGCGAGGTGAAGTGGGGGAGGCTGTGCGGGCTGGTGCTGCTGCTGCCGCACGGCTATGAAGGGCAGGGCGCGGAGCATTCCTCGGGGCGCATCGAGCGTTATTTGCAACTGTGCGCCGACTACAACATCCAGGTATGCGTGCCTTCCAACGCCGCGCAGATGTTCCATCTGCTGCGCCGCCAGATGTTGCGCCCGATGCGCAAACCGCTGATCGTCTTCACTCCCAAGAGCCTGTTGCGCAGCAAGGATGCCGCTTCGCCGCTCGCCGAATTGACGCAGGGCCGCTTCCAGCCGGTGATCGCCGAAACGGACACGCTGGACAACGGCAAGGTGCGGCGCATCATCGCGTGCAGCGGCAAGGTGTATTACGACCTGCTCGCGGCACGCCGCGCCAGGGGGATTCAGGACATGGCGATCATCCGCGTCGAACAGCTTTACCCGTTCCCGCATGATGACTTCGTCGCACAGATCGACGCCTATCCGAATGCCGCCGAACTGGTGTGGTGCCAGGAAGAACCGGGCAACCAGGGCGCGTGGCATCGCATCCAGCATTACCTGCTGCGCCATCTGCGCCCCGGCATGCGCCTCGATTACGCGCTGCGTGCTTCGTCCGCCGCGCCCGCTGCGGGCTATCTGGCGGTGCACCAGGAGCAGCAGAAGGCGGTGGTCGAAGCCGCCTTTCGCCCCGATCTCGACGTGAAGAACAACCCAGGAGCCAGACGCCATGCAAATTGATGTGAGAGTGCCGCAACTGTCCGAATCCGTCTCCGAAGCGACCTTGCTGACCTGGCACAAGCAGGTCGGAGAGGCGGTGAGCGAAGGCGAGAACCTGATCGATATCGAGACCGACAAGGTGGTGCTGGAACTGCCCGCCTCTAAGAGCGGCGTGCTGACCAAAATCATCAAGGGCGATGGCGAAAAAGTAACCAGCAATGAACTGATCGCGCAGATCGACACCGAGGCGGCAGCCCAAATTACGGCTCCGCCCCCGGCAGTCCCTTCCGCAGTGCCGCCTTCGGTGCGCAAGCTGGCGCGCGAGCATGAGGTCGATGCGGGCAGTTTGCCGGGCAGCGGCCGCGGCGGCCGCGTCACCAAAGACGACGTGCTGAATGCGATGCAGCAGGTGTCGTCCGGGGCGACTGGCGGGCAAGATGCCCGCGCTCCCATTGCACCCTCCGGCAATCGCCCGGAACAGCGCGTGGCAATGACGCGCATCCGCCAGCGCATCGCCGAGCGCCTGCTGCAATCGCAACAAAACGCCGCGATCCTCACCACCTTCAACGAAGTGAACATGCAGCCGGTGATCGACCTGCGCAACAAATATAAGGACGCGTTCGAGAAGAAGCACGGCGTGAAGCTCGGCTTCTCCTCGTTCTTCGTCAAGGCGGCGGTGCTGGCGTTGCAGAAATTCCCCGTCGTCAACGCCTCGGTGGACGGCACCGACATCATCTATCACGGCTATTACGACATCGGCATGGCGATCGGCAGCGAGCGCGGCCTGGTCGTGCCGGTCATCCGCGATGCGGATAAACTCTCCTTCGCCGACATCGAGAAACAGATCGCCGATTTCGGCGCGCGCGCCCAGAGCGGCAAGCTGGCGATGGAAGAGCTCACCGGCGGTACGTTCTCCATCACCAACGGCGGCGTGTTCGGTTCGATGCTCTCCACCCCGATCATCAACCCGCCGCAGAGCGCCATCCTCGGCATCCACGCCACCAAGGATCGTCCGGTGGCGGAGAACGGCCAGGTGGTGATTCGCCCGATAAATTACCTTGCGCTGTCCTACGATCATCGCATCATCGACGGGCGCGAGGCGGTGCAGTTTCTGGTTACGATCAAGGAGGCGCTGGAGTATCCGGGGAGGGTGTTGCTGGATTTGTAGTTGTGAGCCGTTCGCCCTGAGCTTGTCGAAGGGTCGCCGCGTAACGGCTGGCGCTCGTTGATGCACACAACGAAAAAACAAAACTGTCGGGGGTAGCCCGACAGCTAGTCACTTTTTCTTGCTTCGCCAAAGAAAAAGTAACCAAAAAGAAGGCGACCCCGGTTTGCCGCCGCTGCACGGTTCCCTGCGTTGCTCGCCTAGTCAGGCGGCTGCGGAACTCGCGCTACGCGCTCAAACAGTCCTCGCCGACATCCCCTGACCAGCCTCCGCTACTCGGCGGCGCACAGGGGAAAAAAGAACAAAACAAAACCACTGCGTGGGCACTTAGTGCTCACGATGCAAAACGTATGAAAGTTGCAAACAATTAACAATTAACATTTAGCTTGCGTTTTTGCATAAAAAGAGCAAATATCTGTCTGTATTTATAATCGCAGCAAATTAAACCATGCTTATTGAATTTACAGTAACCAATTTTCGATCTATCCGAGCACCCCAAACTTTGAGCTTGGTCGCTAGCAAAGCTCTCAAAAAAGGCGGCTTGGAAAACAACGCATTTGAGGCGGGCATCAGTGAGGATGGGCTGCCAAGATTGTTGCGGTCAGCCGTCGTATACGGCCCAAATGCTGCCGGGAAAAGTACCCTTGTGGGCGCGCTTTCATTTATGCGCAAATGGGTAAACACCTCGGCACAAAAAGCTCAAGTCGGCGAAGCAATCAAGGATGTGCAGCCCTTTCGGTTAAGCGCAAACTCTCGCAAACAGGATTCCGAATTTGAAATTCATTTCATTGAAGAAGGTGTTCGTTACCAATATGGTTTCTCATTAAATACTGAACGTATCACCAGTGAGTGGTTAATTGCCTACCCACTTGGCAAGCCGCAACGCTGGTTCGAAAGAGCATTCAATCCGACCACACAAAAGGATGAGTACGAATTCAAAACATCTTTTCTCGGTGGAAAGAAAATACACAATGAACGCGCCTCTTTGACTATTGGTAATGCGCTATATCTGTCTGTTGCTATACAAAAAGGCAATGAGCAATTGCGACCGGTGTTTTACTGGTTTCAAAAACGGTTAAGAATCGTTTCTGCGATGGATGATATCAGCAGCGGGTTCACTCAACGCATGTGTGAAAAACCAGAAGAGAAAAAGAACGTTCTGGAATTCATGAGCAGCGCAGGCATTTCCTTTCAAGACATCGCTATTGAAAAGAGGGAGTTTTCGAAAGACGATCTGCCATCTGATATGCCAGCAGCATTCAAAGACGAGTTATTAAAAGAGTTAAATGGTAAAACCCGCCGCGAAGCAAAATTCCTGCATAAGGACGTCGATACTGGGGATTTAGTGGAGTTTGACAAGGAGGACGAATCTGATGGCACTCTGAGCTTATTCTCTTTTGCTGGCCCTTGGCTTGATGTATTGAAAAACAATTATGTGTTAGTTGTGGATGAAATTGATACCAGCCTGCATCCCTTGGTTGTCCACCACTTGGTTCGATTACTGAACTCTCACAAAGGTCGCGCACAACTTGTATTTACAACACACGACACTACGCTATTGAGCCAGCGGATTTTGCGCCCCGATCAAATCTGGTTTGTTGAGAAGGACAAGGGAAATAGCACGCACTTATACTCACTGGCAGACTTTAGCCCCAGAGAAAATGAAGCCATCGAGAAAGGCTATCTTAATGGTCGATATGGCGCGATCCCATTCCTGAGTAAATTGGATTTTTATGGGCAAGGATAATTTGTTCCACAAGGTGAGAGAAAGGAAAGCTCTCGACCTTGACCGCAAGAAACAGATTCGTCAGCGGCAACCCCGCGTCCTGATTGTCTGCGAAGACAGCAAAAGCAGTGCTTACTATTTCCAAGATATGGCGAAGGCATTTGGCCTAAGTGCGGTGGATGTGCGAGGCAAAGAGTGCGGCTCAGCTCCCAGCTCAGTCTTGAAATATGCTGAGCAGGAATATGAGCAAGAAAAGCCGAGTGACCCGTATGACCGAGTGTATTGTGTGTTCGACCGGGATCAGCACAGGAGTTTTGCATCCACTGTCGAAAAAATCAGCGCATTAGAAACATCCGGCGAGCCATTCTTTGCTATCACTTCTACGCCTTGTTTTGAGTTATGGCTGTTGCTTCACTTCGACTATGTCTCCCACCCATTTCCAGCAAATAAACGCTCACCGTGCGACCAAGCCATTTCCGAGTTGCGCAAAAAAGCAACACTGGATGGGTATAAGAAGGGAATAGGAGGAATTTACGCCAAGCTATCAGGGCAGAAAATGCATGATGCAATCAAGCATTCAAAGCGACTTTTGAAGGATAACAAAAAGACTGGCTCTGATAACCCTGAAACTAATGTGCATGAGCTTGTTGAATATTTGGCATCGCTCACCAAAACATCCAAGTAGGGTGCGCGCAACGTGCCCACCCTACAATTTTAAGGTTTTGGTTTTTGCTTTACTCCCCCTGTGCGCCGCCGAGTAGCGGAGGCTGGTCAGGGGATGTCGGCGAGGACTGTTTGAGCGCGTAGCGCGAGTTCCGCAGCCGCCTGACTAGGCGAGCAACGCAGGGAACCGTGCAGCGGCGGCAAACCGGGGTCGCCTTCTTTTTGGTTACTTTTTCTTTGGCGAAGCAAGAAAAAGTGACTAGCTGTCGGGCTACCCCCGACGGTTTTGTTTTTTCGTTGTGTGCATCAACGAGCGCCAGCCGCTGCGCGGCAACCCTTCGACAGGCTCAGGGCGAACGGCCATATGATCGGCAACCTTTGGCGGTTTTGACTTTGGATATTCACATGAAAAAATTCTCCGCCTACCGCATCTCAGAAGAAAACGGACTATCCGCCGGCCATTTTGTCGAACTGACCTTAGACGATCTCGACCCCGGCGAAGTCGTCATTCAAACCCATTACTCCAGCGTGAATTACAAGGATGCGCTGGCGGCAACCGGCGCGGGCAAGGTGATGCGGCGTTTTCCCTGCGTCGGCGGGGTGGACGCGGCAGGCATGGTCGTAAGCTCCGAAGATGCACGCTTCAGGGCGGGCGATGCGGTGATCGTCACCGGCTATGGCATGGGGGTGGATCACGACGGCGGCTTTGCCGAATACGTGCGGGTTTCAGCCGACTGGGTGGTGCCGCTGCCGCAAGGGCTGACGCTGTTCGATGCGATGGCAATCGGTACGGCGGGCTTTGCTGCCGTGCTGTCCATTCATCGACTCGAACAGAACGAGCTGCGCCCAGAAAACGGCAAGGTGATCGTGACGGGGGCGACCGGCGGGGTGGCGAGCCTCGCGATCCAGATGCTGGCGCAGCTTGGCTACCACGTGGTCGCGCTGACCGGAAAAGACAGCGAGCACGATTACCTGAAATCGCTCGGCGTAGCGGAAATCTTGCCGCGCAAGGGTCTGGTGATGGGCACGCGCCCGTTGGAAAAGGCGCAGTGGGCGGGCGCGCTGGATGCGGTGGGCGGCGAAACGCTGGCGTGGCTGACGCGCACCATGCGGCAGGATGGCGTGATCGCCAGCTTCGGCAATGCGGGCGGTATCGAGCTGCACACCACGGTGATGCCCTTCATCCTGCGCGGGGTGCGCCTGATCGGCATCGATTCCGCCGCCACTGCGATGCCGTTGCGCCGCGAAATATGGCGACGCCTGGCAACCGATCTGCGCCCGCAGTTGCTGGCGCAGGTGGCGCATAGCGTGCCCTTCGCCGATCTGCCGCAAGTGTTTCCGCAGATGCTGCAAGGCAGGCTGCGCGGGCGCACGGTAGTGGGAATAAAATAGGCTCTTGGTGCTATAATCCGCCGGGTAAGGCTGGAAGCAAACAGCGCGAAAGTGGCGGAATTGGTAGACGCACTGGATTTAGGTTCCAGCGCCGCAAGGCGTGAGAGTTCGAGTCTCTCCTTTCGCACCAGCACCTAATTTAACTTCAATTCAAGGAAACTCAAGCATGTCCAGCGTAGAAACTGTGAGCGCGTTAGAACGCCGTCTTAATGCATCCATTCCCCAGCAAGTCATTCGCGGTGAGGTCGCTGCCCGTCTGAAGAAGATTGGGCGCAACGCAAAAATCGCCGGGTTCCGTCCGGGTAAAGTGCCGGCAAAAATCCTGGAGCAGCAATATGGCGCGCAAGCGCAGCAGGAAGCGCTGGGCGATGTGTTGCAGCGCTCGTTTGCCGAGGCCGTGCAACTCAATAATCTGAGGGTGGCGGGACATCCGCAATTCGAGATCAAGACTAACGACTTGAATGCCGATCTGATTGAATACAGCGCGACTTTCGAGGTCTATCCGGAAGTGGTGATGGGCGACCTGTCGGGCGAAACAGTGGAGCGCCTGAGTTGCGAATTGGCGCAGGCTGACGTGGATAACACCGTTATGACGCTGCGCAAACAGCGCGCCACCTTCGAGCCGACGGATCGCGCCGCACAGGTCGACGACAAGGTGCATATCGATTTTACCGGCAAGCTGAACGGCGAGGTTTTTCAGGGCGGCGAAGCCAAGAACCATGCGTTCGTGTTGGGTGTGGAGCGCATGATGCCGGAGTTTGAAGCGGCCGTCACCGGCATGAAGGCCGGGGAGTCGAAATCTTTCGACATGACTTTCCCGGATGATTATCACGGCAAAGAGGTGGCGGGCAAGCAGGTGACTTTCAGCGTCACGCTGCACAAGGTGGAGGCGCCGAAGCTGCCGGAGGTGGATGCCGCGTTTGCCGAGTCTGTCGGTATTGAGGGGGGTGATGTCAGCAAGCTGGAAAGCGAGATCCGCACCAATTTGCAACGCGAGGTGGCGCGCCGCCTGAAAGTGCGCAACAAGGAAGCGGCAATGCAGGCGTTGCTGGACGCGGCCAAGTTCGATGTGCCTAAAACCCTGGTGGAATGGGAAGCGCATAACCTGATGCAGCAAACCGTGAAGGACATGGAATCGCGCGGGATGAAAATGAAGGACGTGGCATTGCCGCCGGAATTGTTTATCGAGCGCGCCGAAAGGCGCGTCAAGCTCGGCTTGATTCTTGCCAATTTGGCGCAGAAACATGACTTGAAGGCCAAGCCCGAGCAGGTGCGCACCCTGGTGGACGACTATGCGCAAAGCTTTGACGAGCCCGAGGATGTGGTGCGCTGGTTTTACGCCAACTCCGCCCAGTTGCAAGAGGTCGAGAATCTGGTCATGGAAGAAAACATCGTGGACTGGACGATGGGGCAGGCAAAGACGGCAGACAAGGCTATCCCCTTTAACGAATTGATGGAGAACTGACGCGATGCACTATCAAGAGCCACAAAATATCGGCATGATTCCGATGGTCGTGGAGACCAGCGGGCGCGGTGAGCGGGCGTACGATATCTATTCGCGCTTGCTCAAGGAACGCGTGGTGTTTCTGGTCGGCGAGGTGAACGACCACAGCGCGAACCTGATTGTGGCGCAGATGTTGTTTCTGGAATCGGAAAATCCGGACAAGGATATTCATTTTTACATCAATTCGCCGGGCGGCTCGGTGACCGCCGGCATGGCGATTTACGACACCATGCAATTCATCAAGCCTAGCATCAGCACGCTGTGTATCGGGCAGGCGGCCAGCATGGGATCGTTCCTGTTGGCGGCGGGCGAAAAGGGCAAGCGTTTCTGCCTGCCCAATTCACGCGTGATGATTCATCAGCCGATGGGCGGCTTTCGTGGACAGGCTTCGGATATCGAAATCCATGCGCGGGAGATTTTGTATCTGAAGCAGAGGCTCAATCAAATGCTGGCGCAGCACACCGGGCAAACGGTTGAAACGATTGAGCGCGATACGGATCGCGATAATTTCCTGAGCGCGGAAGATTCCGTTAAATACGGGCTGGTGGATCAGGTGCTGGAAAAGCGCGTTTAAGAGATTTATTGAATTGCCGATAACACAATACAGAGGTAGCAGCGATGGCTGGCGATAAAAAATCGGGTGACAAATTGCTCTACTGCTCATTCTGCGGCAAGAGCCAACATGAGGTACGCAAGCTGATTGCGGGCCCGTCGGTGTTCGTCTGCGATGAATGCATCGCGCTGTGCAACGACATCATGCGCGAGGAAATCCAGAATGATCAGGCCAAGACGGACAAGGACGGCAAGACGGATTTGCCCGTGCCGAAAGAAATCTGCGCGGCGCTTGATGAGTACGTGATCGGGCAGGAGCATGCCAAGCGGATTTTGTCGGTGGCGGTGTATAACCACTACAAGCGCCTCAAGAGCGACGACAAGGATGGCGTGGAATTGGCCAAGAGCAATATCCTGCTGGTCGGCCCGACCGGCTCCGGCAAGACCCTGCTGGCGCAGACACTGGCGCGCCTGCTGGATGTGCCGTTCGTGATGGCCGATGCCACCACGCTGACCGAGGCGGGTTATGTCGGCGAGGACGTCGAGAACATCATTCAGAAGCTGTTGCAGACCTGCGACTACGACGTGGAAAAAGCGCAGCGCGGCATCGTGTACGTGGATGAAATCGACAAGATTTCGCGCAAGTCGGATAACCCCTCGATTACGCGCGATGTGTCCGGCGAAGGCGTGCAGCAGGCATTGCTCAAGCTGATCGAAGGCACCAAGGCTTCGATCCCGCCGCAGGGCGGGCGCAAGCATCCGAATACGGAATTCCTGCAGGTGGACACCACGAATATCCTGTTCATTTGCGGCGGCGCGTTCGACGGGCTGGAAAAGGTCATCCGCAACCGTTCCGCAAAGGCCAGCATTGGCTTCGGCGCGACCATCAGCAGCAAGGACGAGCGCAAGACCGGCGAGACCCTGCGCGATGTGGAGCCGGAAGACCTGATCAAGTTCGGCCTGATTCCTGAGTTCGTCGGGCGTTTACCCGTTGTGGCGACACTGGAGGAATTGGACGAGACTGCGCTGGTGCAAATCCTTACCGAACCGAAAAACGCGCTGACCAAACAGTACCAGAAGCTGTTTGCGATGGAAGGCGTGGAGCTGGAATTCCGCGAAGGCGTGCTGCTGGCCATTGCGCGCAAGGCCTTGGCGCGCAAGGCCGGTGCGCGCGGGCTGCGCTCGATCCTCGAGAATTCGCTGCTGGATATCATGTTCGATTTGCCCTCGACGGAGAATGTCAGCAAAGTGGTATTGGACGAAACAGGATCGACGGGGGAAATTAAACCCATCGTTATTTATGCGGATACTCCAAAAGCAGCCTGATTAAGCACTTAACTGCTTGTTTTATTGCCTTGTTCCAGGGGTGGTTGAATTTTCTCGAGCCACCCCCATCTAACCTCCCAGTCAACGAATAGGTTATTGCCATGTCAGAACAAGAAATTTTAAACGCTGTTACCGCCAACCTGCACCCGCTGTTGCCTTTGCGCGATGTCGTGGTGTTCCCCCATATGGTTATCCCGCTGTTTGTCGGCCGCGCCAAGTCCATCAAGGCGCTGGAAACCGCCATGGAGGCCGGCAAGGGCATCGTGCTGGTCGCGCAAAAATCGGCGGCCAAAGACGATCCCGGCTTGGATGACTTGTATGCCATCGGCAGCATGGCGAACATTCTGCAAATGCTCAAACTGCCCGACGGCACGGTGAAGGTGCTCGTGGAAGGCACGCAGCGCGTCAATGTGCTGCGCGTGTTCGACGCGGACAGCCATTTTGACGCCGAGGTGGAAATCGTTCTTGCCGAAGACGGAACGGACAGCGAGTCCGAGGCTATGCGCCGCGCGTTGATCGCGCAATTCGACCAGTATGTGAAACTCAACAAGAAAATCCCGCCGGAAATCCTGACTTCGCTGGCCGGTATCGACGATGCCGGCCGTCTGGCCGACACCATCGCCGCCCATCTGCCGCTCAAACTGGAGCAAAAGCAGGAGGTGCTGGAGGTTTTTGGCGTGCGCAAGCGGCTGGAGCATTTGCTCGGCCTGCTGGAGGCCGAGATCGACATCCTGCAAGTCGAGAAGCGCATCCGCGGCCGCGTCAAGCGCCAGATGGAAAAAAGCCAGCGCGAGTATTACCTGAACGAGCAAGTCAAGGCGATCCAGAAGGAATTGGGCGAGGGCGAGGAGGGCACCGACTTCGACGAGCTGGACAAGAAAATCAAGGACGCGCATATGCCGAAAGAGGCGCGCACCAAGGCTGAAGCGGAGCTTAAGAAGCTGCGCATGATGTCGCCGATGTCCGCCGAGGCGACCGTGGTGCGCAATTATATCGACGTGCTGATCGGCCTGCCGTGGAAGAAGAAGACCAAAATCAGCGCCGACTTGAAAAAGGCCGAAGCCGTTCTGGAAGAAGACCATTACGGCCTGGATAAAGTCAAAGAACGCATCCTCGAATACTTGGCCGTGCAGCAACGGATGAACAAATTGAAGGGGCCTATCCTCTGTCTGGTTGGCCCGCCGGGTGTGGGCAAGACCTCGCTGGGGCAGTCTATCGCGCGCGCCACCAACCGCAAATTTGTGCGCATGTCGCTGGGCGGGGTGCGCGACGAGTCGGAGATTCGCGGCCACCGCCGCACTTATATCGGTTCCATGCCGGGCAAGATCCTGCAAAACATGAGCAAGGTCGCGGTGAAAAACCCGCTGTTCCTGCTCGACGAAGTGGACAAGATGGGCATGGATATGCGCGGCGACCCGTCTTCCGCGCTGCTGGAAGTGCTTGATCCGGAACAGAACAGTTCGTTTGTCGACCATTATGTTGAGGTGGAATACGATCTTTCCGACGTGATGTTTGTAGCGACGGCGAATACGCTGAATATTCCGGATGCGCTGCTGGATCGCATGGAGGTCATCCATGTATCCAGTTACATGGAAGATGAAAAGATCAACATCGCTACGCGCTACCTAGTGCCCAAGGCGATCAAGAATAACGGCCTGAAGCCGGAAGAAATCAATATTTCAGAAACCGCACTGCGCGATATCGTGCGCTATTACGTGCGCGAAGCGGGGGTGCGCAATTTGGAGCGGGAAATTTCCAAGATTTGCCGCAAGGTGGTGAAATCGCTTTCGTTAAAAGAGCGCGATAAAAAGGTTGTGGTCAATGCGCGCAATCTCGATAAATATCTCGGGGTGCGCCGCTATTCGTACGGGATTGCCGAAAAGAATAATCAGGTCGGGCAGGTCACCGGCTTGGCATGGACGGAGGTCGGCGGCGAATTGCTGACTATCGAAGCGGCCGTGCTGCCCGGCAAAGGCAAGACCACTACCACCGGCAAGCTTGGCGAGGTGATGCAGGAGTCTATCCAAGCCGCGCTGAGCGTGGTGCGCAGCCGCGCGAAGCGATTGGGAATAGATGGGGAGTTTTATCAGAAAACCGATTTGCACATCCACTTGCCGGAAGGCGCAACTCCCAAAGATGGCCCGAGCGCGGGGATCGGGATATGCACGTCCATCGTCTCTGCGTTGACCGGCATTCCGGTGCGTGCCGACGTGGCAATGACCGGTGAAATTACCTTGCGCGGGGAAGTGTTGCCGATCGGCGGCCTGAAGGAAAAACTGCTGGCGGCACAACGCGGGGGGATTAAGGTGGTTTTGATTCCGGAAGAGAACACCAAGGATCTGGTGGAAATTCCGGACAATATCAAAAACAAACTGGATATTCATCCGGTTAAATGGATAGATCAAGTGCTGGAACTGGCTCTGGAGCGCAAACCGGAGCCTTTGCCGGAATCGCCCGAAGCCGCCGCATCTGCCGGTTTACCGGTAACCGGTGGCGTTCAGGAAGTAGCGCTGGTAACAAAGCACTAAAAAATATCGATAGCAGTTAGTTGGTTGCGATGCAAGGCAAAAAAAATACCATAATCGCTTGACCAAAGCTGCGAAGCCTTGATATAAAGCCGTTGCAGGACTTCTCCTGTTTTTTTAACCACTAATTTTAAGGGGGCTTACGTGAATAAATCTGATCTGGTTGATGCAATTGCAAAATCCGCTGATATTTCCAAGGCAGCTGCTGGTCGTGCGCTGGATGCGGCAGTAGATACGATTAAAAAGGCATTGAAAAAAGGCGATACAGTGAGCTTGGTCGGTTTCGGTACTTTCAAAGTTGGCAAGCGTGCCGCGCGTAATGGCCGCAACCCTCGCACCGGCGAGACAATCAAGATCAAGGCAGCCAAGGTTCCAAAATTTACAGCTGGCAAAGGTCTGAAGGATGCTGTAAACTAGTCGACTTCGTTGGGTGCTTAGCTCAGCTGGTAGAGCGTCGCCCTTACAAGGCGAATGTCGGCGGTTCGATCCCGTCAGCACCTACCAAATGGTTTTTGGAGTGGTAGTTCAGTTGGTTAGAATACCGGCCTGTCACGCCGGGGGTCGCGGGT
>JAHRYS010000004.1 GCA_020621985.1 Candidatus Ferrigenium altingense
CAGTTGGTAGAGCGCAACCTTGCCAAGGTTGAGGTCGAGAGTTCGAGACTCTTCTCCCGCTCCAAATCTGAGGGAAAGCATTCTGGCTTTCCCTCAATCATTTCAAGCTGTAGATTTGCGCTACGGCGAGATAGCAAAATGGTTATGCAGCGGATTGCAAATCCGCCTATCCCAGTTCGATTCTGGGTCTCGCCTCCAAATACCCGCCCGGGTGGTGAAATTGGTAGACACAACGGACTTAAAATCCGTCTCTTAGCAATAAGAATGCCGGTTCAATTCCGGCTCCGGGCACCAGATAACCAGCAATTACGGGCATTCTAGAGTACATTAGCAGTCTATAATAGTCGATAAAAGTCTAACTTAATCGATAATAATACGCCAGCAAGTACGCCAAAAGTACGCCAAAAGTCTAGATTAGTCTAAATCCAAAAAAACCGGGGAACGGGCAAAGGAAAAGCAACACCTGGTAAAGCAAAACCGGGAAAAGAAAACCCGGCTCGATGGCCGGGCTGGTGGGAAGTTAGACTGTCGGCTTAATGCATGAAAAAAACCAAATAACTTAAAATCGCAATGAGAAAATAAAAGCGAATGAAAAAACGATGTTTTATTTCCCGGAGTTCGCCGCCAGGGTCGGGTAAGATTTCCGCCGCCGCCGCCGGTTGGTCTGGATAAGTGGTGCCATAATCAAAATGATCGTCGTTTGTCTGGGTCTGGATTGCCATGATTTTTTCTCCTTTGATTAAATAATATTATTCCGCTGCATCTATCTTTTCTTCCTTTTTCCCTTTCCCTTTTCCCGGCCGTAGCCCAGCCCCGGCCCCTGGCCCAGCCATTGGCCCCGGCTTTGCAGCGGCGGCAGCACCACCGGCAAACTCGCGGTCTATGGTGCTGTTGCTAGCACCGGCCTGGATGCCTACCCATTTCATGATCTGTGTCGGCAAAATGTCGATTACGTCGCAGCACTTGTCGATGATGATGTAGCTCAGCATCACAAACAAAAGTAAGTACGCAAACAACGCAATTAATTTGTGCACGTACGCGCCCACCGAGTTTTGTATACCAACCCCTTGGCTAATAGTATTTGTCACGACCTCGAAACCCGCAGACATAAGCGACATTAGCGGCCACATCAACAAGAACGCGAACAGCAAGCCGAAGACGATCAGCATCGGGCGCAAGGCGGCTTCGAGAATGATGCCGTAACCGCCCTGAACTCGATCTGATGCAAACCCGTCACCGTCTGGCGTCATGTGGAAAGCAATCCAAAGCGGCGTGGCTACCAGGACTTCGCAAACAGTGATGAAAAACATCACGACAGCTTTGAGGATTTTGATAAATGGCAGTAATGGAATTAAGAAAGCTTTCATCGCGCCAAACACGATTAAAGCCATTGCCGCGTAATTTAGCTGATTGATTACGGATTTCAGTAAATTGACAACCGCGTCAACGACGCCAGACACCATATTGATCGTTTTTGCAGCAATGTTTTTACTTGCAACATCAATGGTAAATTCGCCGACTTGCAGCCCGATTTTTGCGGCAATACCTATATCCATCATGGCTAAACCAGACTGTTGCAACTGGATCAAAGGATGGTCGGCAGAATTTGGGTCGTAGCCGAACCAGCTTTTCATATTCTTTGGATCATTGGCGCCAAGGCTTGAGTAAAACTTACCCGCAGCGAAGTTGACAACTTCTGATGGGCTTAATGTTAGCGATGTTGCCCAACCCGATTCACCAACATTTTCAACGGATTTATTGGCAGCGGAAACTGATTCAAGTGGCGGGTTGCCTTGGCTTAAATTAGTTGGCATAGGCCCATAGATTGTGGATGGGCTGTTTAATTTGCCTTTGATCCCCGATGAAATTTTCGCAAACTGATAAAACCAAATACCCGAATTTACCCAGCCTGATTCATTAGCGTCAGCAATCATTTTTTTATTGAATTGAGTTGATATTGGTTTATTAGTGATCGCCGTCGCCAGTTGTTGTTTGTATAGCTGAACAGCCTGTTCAATCGTTTCTTTAGTTCCGTTTTCCGTGATCGTTGCATTTTTACTGGTGAAACCAAGCGTCGGCAACGTGCCGGCCGGCTCCGAACCATCAAGCGGAATTTCGTAAGTGTTGTAAGTTGCCGCAACTTTTTCTGCATACCGTTTTAGTTGACCAGACGCAGCCAGGACGCCAGCGTAACGTGCCCGGTCAATAGTGCGGTTCGTTGTCTCGATCATCGCGTCGATTTCTTGTGATGCATTCAGCGTCGTGATGGCAGTGTTTGCTTTTGCTGTTTGAACAGCACCAAACGCTTCTGAGCGGCCGCAAATACCCTTATACAATTGAGTATTTCCGCCCATGGGCATGATCGCCGCCCGCATCGGATCATCACTCATTAACATGCGGGGGGTTGCTGATGCATTAAATGGTTTTTCAACAATTGACCAATACAGAGCACCTGTTGCATCAACCTGATGTGCCGTTTCAATCGGGCTGCTGACGCGCTGCATATCAGCCTGGGCTTGGGTGTGACGCTGATAATTAAGCAAGCAGAGCTCGTTTTTCAGGATTGTCTTCGCCATATCAGTGTCTTCTTTGGTGGACTGCACGGTGAATGCGCTTAGTTCACTCATGCGAGTGACCGCATTCGTTGAAGCCGCCCGCCAAACACTATCGCCAGCACCGACGCCCATTGCAACAGCAGCCATAGTCATTACTTGACCGAGCGAAAAACCGGATGCTGTCGGGATCAATAAAGCCGTTGCCGCACCGAATCGCAATGGAACCATTGACGATGACCATTTTTTGCCGAGCGCTTCACCGTCCGCGCCGGTACGCAAAATACCGGACACCGCGACGCCGGTAAAAATAAACGACCCGATCGCCAGCATGATGATGTTGAACACCAGCATCGCGTCGCCGATGATTGGTAGCGTGCCCGATGATGTGGCGATGTCACCCCCGAGAACTTTGCGGATCACCATCATGCTTAAATCGCCTTCGTTTGGCGTCATTAGATCGCTAGCAGTTTCGCCACCAGGTAACTTGGCTTCGGCTTGCGATAACTGGTTTGGCGTGGCCGGGATCGCCCCTGTTGCAGCCTGCGCTGTGCCAAACAAAAACAGCGACGTTACAAGTAGTGCTTGAATGATTTTTTTCATGTTGTGCTCCTTATTTTGTAACGCCGCCGCCGCCGCCGCCGATTATTTTGCTTGCTGTTGTTCAATCAAACATTGCTTCTGGTTGCGCCTAAATAAGACAGTAAAAATAAAAGCTGCAAGCGCACATATCGCAAATGAGATTACGACCGACTGCCATGATTGATGGGTCAAAATGTTAAGCGTTCCATGCACAGCAAATATCAACATGACAGCGATCAAGTGAATATTAATCATTACCATTAGAAAACTTTTTGCTAAATCGATTGCTTGTTTCATGTTTGTTACTCCTTTTTGTTTTCTGCGCAAACTGCACCGGATCGCGCAGTTTTTTATCAGATGTAAATATTTTAAGTAATGCGCGAATACAAGTCAAGATATATCTTTGCAATCAATGACTTATACACACTAATAAGACGAAGAAAAATGAGGAAATATCACGTTGTTTACAGTTCATCTTCAAGCTCTTTTTTGATAAGTTTTTCTACGCCGACGACCGCTTTTTCAGCTGCCCGCGCAATTTTCTTGCTGCCGCTGCCGCCGCTGCCGCCTTTGCCACCAGCACCGCCGCCGCCGTTTTGATCTTGGTTTTGACGCTCGATGCGCTTTTCGATGCCGCTGTATTTATACGAGTGGCCCAAGTCGCTGCCTTTGATTTCCTTGCCACCTGGCGTTGAATACGACACGCCCGCGATGCGGCCAGTGGATTGAGCATTTAGATGAGCATCAATTCCGTTTGCTTTGCAGCAGCCGACAAATTTTTCTTTATCGCCTTTGCAATCCTTAACGCTTTGGTCAATCCCGCGTTTCAGGTCTGCGCAATATCCTTTGTCTGATTGCTTGCTGATGCCTTTTTCACCAGACTGCAAGCCTTGTTCTTTTTCTATTTCGCGGCAAGCCTCAACGCTTTTATATCTGTCGTTTCCATCATGCGTGACTGTTAGATCGCCTGTTCTGATACGGTTTGCGACGATATGGATATGCTCGCAATCGGTGTCGGTATGGCGGAAGACGCAATATTGGTTATCGTCAAAACCCATTTTTTGCATGTATGAATCGGCGGCCTGATTCCACTCTGCATCAGTTAGTTTCTCACCAGGTGCGGCACTTAATGACACATGGAAAACCGGGCGGGTACATTGCTGGTTTTGGCTGCGAACAGCCCCAAATTCATTTGATAGTTCCCTGGCATTTTGACCGCACATATTGCCTCCGATTAATTGACCCTTTGAGTTGTATTCACATACACCCCGGAAGCCGTTTCCTTTTTCGATATTACTAATCATGTTGGTTGCTCCCGATAATTTGCTGCTGTGTTGCTTGGCATGTTTTCTTGATCGTTGTAAGCGCTGCCACCAATTGTTTTGCAATATCTGGCGACAATTTCTTGTCAGATGAAATTGTGGAAAATAACCTCTGCAAGTTTCCTGACACCCGCCCTAATTCTGCGTATGTGGCGCGGTTGATTTCTGGGAGTGGTCGGGGTGGATTGACTTCACGACCGAGAGCGGCACGGCGGAAGAATTCCGAATTTGATACACCAGATGCCGCCGCCATTGCGAATATTGATTTAGCTTCTTCACGTGTAACCCGGACACGCGAATAAACACTTCTTTTTAAGTCTTCAGACTTCTTGTTTGATTTCATGATTTTCATTTTGATTTCCTCATGGTTTTGATTTACCAGCGAAGCGGGCGAACCCCCGGCGGGGGTGAGTTGTGTACCCTGTAGGCCCCGCAGCGGGGCCGGTAGGGTACGAACCGGGGCCGCAGGCATAGGTTCATCCTCACCGTTTTTAGCATCGTTTTTGTATTCTAAAATCATTGTTGCACCTCCTGTATGTCAATGGATTCGGCCTGTTTACGCTTCTTACGGTTTTTGAATGATTCCCGTTTACCCTCATTTTTTTCACCTCCCACAACCGCCGCCACTTCAATAGAGCCAACCTGTTTACCCGCATCATCATCAAGCAGTTCTGCAATCTCAAGGCCGAATTCGATCATGTGCGAATCAACGTCCAGGGCCTCGCCAATCACCCCGGATATGCCCGAATTAGCCACGTCCTGCCCGATTTCGTCCATGCCGTCTTCTGCGTATTGCGCATCCGTAAAGTCTGCGTAATCGTCAAGCTCTTGAAGTGGTTCGGCCGTTTGCATGATGAGCAGGTGTTCGCCGCGCTCGTCGGTGTCGTTGTCGGCGTGCACGGTGGGCACTTGCTGTGATGCCTCGGCGTCTGTGATCTGCGTAAATGTTTCGCCGTCGGTTGCGTTTACGCAGTTCACAATCGCGGTTTGTTTGCCGGATGAAATTGGCTTGTTAAAATTCCGGTTTTCATAAAAAACAGGGCGGAGTATGGGAGTGTCTATGTATGGAAAAAACATCTGGATTGGGTCTTTACCAAACCCTTTGATGATTGCCGTAACACCAGTTTCTTGTGGGCCGAGCTCCGCTAATTCTTCCATTCTGACCACCCCTATTGTTTCTTTTGCCCAACCGACAGAGGCACTACCGTCGGTGCCGGTGCCGTTGCTTGTAATTGTCTCGGTACGCCTAAAAACTTCCTTCTCTCCAAGTTCATCGAGCGCCATTTGCGCATCATGAAAACCCGTCAGCTGCCCAAATATTTTCGTTCCAATCATCGAGCACCAGGATTGGTAATCATCTTCGCCCCAGATTTTTCTTAACTGGCTCGGCGCTTGAGTGGCAATAATTGCCGAACATCCCTTTGATCGGCCAATTTCAAAAAATTTCTCAAAGCCTGGCATCTTTGGGAGTTGAGCAAATTCATCGCAGATGATGATATTTCGACGGGTCGCTGATTCCGGAAAAGAGGTGGATGCGGTCAGGCCAGCCAGCAGTTGCAAGATGCTTGATATATAAGCACCGGCCAACGATTTGAACTCGCCGGAACCTTGCAATATCACCAATTTTTTATCGGCGTGTTCGCCTTTGTCTTGCCACCAATCTAAAAAGCTGAACCGTTCTTCCGTGTCGCGCCAAGCCAACGCAAGTTCAAAAACGTCTTGCATAAATGCTGTCAAATTGATCGCTACGGATTGAGTCGTTTTTGACTCTGCATCCGCAAGGATTTGAACCGCTGGCGGGTAATGTTCCTGGGCGATGCCGCGTAGGGTGTCGATATCGAGGGTGATATGTTCGTACAATTCTGACCATCCCCAATTCACGTCATTTTCAGCCTGCAATTTGCATAAAATTGCAGTGAAAATCATTCCGGCGGCGTTGCCCCAGAGCGGGTCTTTTTCAGAAACCGGAATGAGTGCTTTTGCTAGTTCGCGGGCATGTCCGCGGGTAGGGCAATCGCGGGCGATATCCCATGATGGGCCGGAATGCCACGGAGCCACAATTAATAGATCGCCGGGGGTGGATGTTGAATAGTCCCCTTTTGGGCCGTCCACCAATAAAACGCGATAATTTGTTTTTTGTAATTTAGGCAACATTGCCCAAATGATTTGCGTCTTGCCTCCACCGGGACTTGCTAAAAACAGGAATGAGCGCCGGATTCTAGCTATTGTGAAATCCAAACCAGCGACTTGAAATAGCGATGGCGAGCGCTTAAGTTCTTCTTTAATTACTTTCGATGCCGCACCAGCACCGTGTCTGACTTGCCCACCCTCACTGTGGACGACTGACACATATTTTTTATCTGTTGCAAAGTAAAAGACAGTTGCGCCAACAATGATGCCGATGATTGGCCCGCTGCCAAACACGATTTGAGCCTTAGCAGAAACATCGTTTCCGTGCCGTGCGACATGAAACAATAAATCTAAATAACCGCCTGGCAGGTGCGCTATTTTTGCCGCAAGCCAACCAACCACACCCGCACCAACTACGCCAAAAAATACCGCAGCAAGACTTGCTGATTGGTAATCAACTCGGGCGATAGGGGCGCGGGATATAGTCATATTATTTACTCATAATGATGTAGGTGTGGCCGCGTTCGCGGTCGATGACGTGAATGTGGCCAGGGTGCTGAACTACCACTGCTGTTGAAGGTAGCGCGTATTTCAGCAGCGCCACCCAGCTCGGTTTTGTGGTTTGAAATATCATGATTTTTCTCCTTTTTACTCAGCAACAAGCCCGATGATCTTGTCCAGTTTCGCGTCAATCGCTGCCATCGAAACCCCATTGATCTTCTCTGCCAGCCCGGCCCGGCAAAGGTCTGCCACCGTGGTTTTTGATTGCTCAGCATGTCCAACGGCTTGATCGAAAAGTTCATCACTCATACGAATTGTGAAAGTTTTGCTCATGTTTGTTACTCCTTTTGTGTTGTCTGCAAACCGCACCGGACTGCGCAGTTTTAATCAGATATATCTATTTTACATAATACAGATAAACAGTCAAGAACAATCTAATAATCAACGAGTTAGTACACCCTAATAAGACGATAAAAATTGAGGAAATATCACGTTTTTTATCGTGAAAAATAATGAAAAATAATTAGGATTATTTGCGTTTGCCGGGTGGTATCTGTGGTGGTATCGGCAAAAAATGATGCGCGGTTTGGGGTAATCAATCACTCCCAGCCGGGGGCTGGCTTAAGAGTCCCGGCCATCGAGCCGGTATGGATATTAAAAAGGGTTGGACTTGCCAGGGTTGGTTTAAGGTGTTCGCTTTTCTTTGCCCGTTCCAGCCGTTGCTTTTAACCCCGTTATGATTTCAATATGTAATCAAAATATGGTTTTTTTCATGCATTCAAAAACAGGTTTACCGTCCCCTGTGAGGGGGACGGATAGATAATAATAGATCGATTTCTGAAACCGACCGGAAAAGCGCGCCGGTGCTTGATGTCAGGTTTTTGACCGGATACCGATATTCCCGATTTCGGATACCGATATTCCCTCGCCGGATACCGATATTCCCTCGCCGGATACCGATATTCCCTTTTTATGGCCGACCGATTTTGAATTTATCGAAGGTTTCGATGATAGGCCAGCCAAGTCCAGCAAGCTCTCGCAATGCAGCACGGATTGCGGAACGGCGCTTCTTTGTTGTTGTGACGATGGCGGAAGCGACTGGATAGGCGTAAGCAACAAGGGTATCAAGCGTTATATATCTACTCTCGCCCGGCCTCATATAACCGCAAAGGCGCTGGTGGATTATCCGTGTCGCCCCAGACTTAATAGCCCGCACTTCGTGCATGTTAATACCGATATAATCGCTGTTATTGATTGCGGTTGCTATCATCGGATTGAGTGTGACGTATAAGCCAGCATCGTCGGACTCATACTCGCTTAGCAAGCGGTGGCCGGTGTCTTTCCTTTTAAGGTAAATGATAGACACTGCAAATAACCGCATTAAACAGGTCTTCAGCGCCTTGATTTGCTTCCCGCCACCTACAAGGTCCACTTCGTCGAAAAAAGTCCTGTAAGAGCATTTAACGACGATGGCTTTTTGCTTGGCAGCTTCGCCGGTTGCTTTTAGTTTTTCACGAGCAATCTGCCCGACTTGCGTTACCGGGTTCGGCTCAAGGTCGATCAATCCGGTTTCGGCACGACCTGCAAGACTTGTTAGGCCTTGCAGTACAAGAAGATCGTCGTCTCCCAGTTGGTCAGGCCCCCAGAACCAATAAATATCATCGTCGAGTTGGTATTTAATATCTAGCTTCGGGCGTTTACCTTTTTGCACCGACGAGAATAGCCCTGGTGCGAGACAGTGAACCGGGTCGAGCTTTGCTATTTGCTTATGCTTTGTCATGTTGCACCTCTTTCTTGGCGGCACGTTTTGGTTTTGCATCATCAAAATCAACTGGCAGTAAAACCCCACCGTCGCCACGCTTGAACCAGCAATCTTTGATCGGTGGGCCGTAATTCTGCTTGCTGATATTGAAGCGCAGATAATTACGGCGGTCGTCGTTCTGGATACTGGATTTCTTGGCCTCGTCTTCACTCATGCCAGCGACAAATGAGAGCCAGCGAGCATTGTCAACAAAAACACTACTGCCGCGAGCGGCCTGCTGTAAGTCAGTCATTCCGTTCATGGCTGCCGATTTGTTGACGTGGTGCAAATAAAGAATAGATGCGCCTGTTCTAGTAGCGATGCCCTCCATCTTGCTCATGATGGCTTTCGCGTCTGCTCCGTCATTTTCATTTAGTCCGTGAAACCGAGTGAGAGTGTCCATGACTAACAGCACCGCCCCGGTTGCCGCTTCTTCGATGGTGTCTTGCCATTCATCCGACATTAAATCAACGCCGTGGCCGACGCATGGACTGACGCGCAGATTTTCTTTCAATATCTGGCGAACCTCAGGATTGAAGTGGCGCGACATCTTGAAAAACCGGTGATGCAATGACTCGTCCGGGTCTTCGGCGGCGAGAATTGCAACCCGTCCATGCTTGCCAATATCAATGCCGAGCAAGTTTGCCTCGGGGCATGCAACACCCATTGCGGCCTGAATAATAATCGTTGATTTACCTAGTCCGCCCTGACTAACAAGGCCTCCAACGGTTCCTGTAAGGTATCCCGGCAAGATGAATTCAAGCGGGGCAGGCTCTTTGTTGAAATAATCATCGAGATTAGCCCACGGTAGCTGCTTGCGTTTCGGCGGTTCTGTGGCATCCGGCCCGGCATCAGCCTTGATCTGGTGATCGCCTAGTTTCTTTGTTTTGGAACTCATGCTGCACCCCTTGCGCGCAGTTGGGGAACAGTGATGCCCAGGCGGTCAGCTTTTGCTTTCTCACCAGCCGATGGCCTGCCAGTCTTAATTACCTTTTGTGGTTTTGTTTGGATGATCGGAAGACCGGCAATCCACCGCGTTACTTCGTCTGGCGTATATAGAAAACAACCGGCAATTTGACGATATGGAACACCGCCCAGGCAACCGTTTTTGCGGTCGTCAACCATCCGGCTGCGGCAAAAAGGCAAAGGTGTCCCGGCGTTATTGAAGTGTGCTACAAGTTGTAAGTCAGTGAGATAAAGCGGATGTGCTGTTTGCATGATTGACCCCATTTTTGATGAGGTCGGTGCCTGTGAGATATGTGCCGACTTTTCACATATCCCCGAGTTTGCCAGGGGCCACCACTCGCGGTGCTCGATGCTGCGGGCATCTATTGAAACCGTTTGTTTGTCTCGATGACAACCGCAACGGCGGCGGGGGTGCAGTACGAAGTTTTCGCCTGCGCATCAATTATAATCGAAAGTCTACAATAATGCAATACAGTCTATTTTTGTTTTGCAAGTTGCATTCTTTGAAGTCCGGCATGAAGGCTAACAGCATCCGGGTGGTAATACCGCGCGGCCATGGCCGGGGATGTCCACCCCATAAATTTTGTCAGCTCTGCTTGCTGATAAAAAGGAGCCAACCTCGAAGCGGCTTCGTGTCTGGTGATGTGAAAGCATCCGCCGTCGATGCCGACTGTTTTGCAAGCTGCGGTAAATGCTCTGGACAAGCCGTCAGCACTAGCCTTGCCTGCTGTTTGAAAGATAAGAGTATTACTGTTTATCGCCTGCGGTAGTGAACTTAAAATCTGGATGGCGCGGGGTGATAGCGGCACAATCCGCTTTTTGCGTTGGCCTGTTCTTGTCCTTGTGTCTTTGCCGAGAACTTCAATAATTTGCTGTGTTTTGTCGATGTCACGCCATGCAGCGCGCATGATTTCATCTTGTCTCATTCCGGTTTCTATGGCGAACTCCACAATGATCGGATACTGCTTATTTCTGCGTTTTGAAAGCTCGTTTAGTAAGTCTGGCAGCTTGTCGCCAATACGAATATCTCTTGATTGAGAACCTCCGGGCTTGCTGATTTGTTTGGTCGGGTTTTGGATTTGATAACCCCAATCCTTGCGGGCTGACTCAAACACATTTGAGATCACAATGATTTCATGTTTGATCGTTTGTTCTGATACCGGGCCACCGCGCTTGCTTATATCTTTCCTGCGTTTTGCTATGTAATTTGCAAAATCAACAGGCAGGCATTTTGAAAGAGGGCGGTTAGCTAACGGATGGGCAAGCCATTTGTTGAGCCGTGTGATTTCTTGTGATGCACCCAATTTCTTAACAGACACTTCAGAAATATAGCGCTGAATCAGCCCGGCAAGGGGGGTAGAATCGATTATTCGCTGGTCTGAGTGCTGAGCACGCTTCAAATCTGATTCAAGCGCCTGTGCCCAGTCTTTTGCCTGCCGTTCAGTCTCAAATGATTGGTTCTCCCGATGGAGTTCACCTGTCGCTCTGTTTTTGGTTGCAACTTCCGCCCGCCATGAATCGCCACGCTGTTTTATTCTTGCCATGTTTTTTCTCCTCAAGTACGCCAAAAGTACGCCTAAACGCAACGGAGTTAATTCTAAACCCTTATTCTATATGGTGCAAGCGGTTATTACACAACGGACTTAAAATCCGTCGGCTTGAAAAGGCCGTACCGGTTCAATTCCGGTCCCGGGCACCAGAGGCGACTCTCAGGCAACAGACTTCCTTGCTGGCCATAGCCAAACTACCCTATTCGAGCACCGGTTTTGCGCCCCAGATTTTTTCGGCATACTCGCCGATCGCGCGGTCGCTGGAAAATTTTCCCATGCCGGCAACATTGAAGATGGCGTGATGCGTCCATTGTTGCTGGTCGCGGTATAGCGCTTCCACCCGCTCCTGCGCGGCAACATAGGCGGCATAGTCGGCCAGCAGCAGGTAATGGTCTCCGCCGTGGGTGAGGTTGTTGACGATGGGCTGGAAGCGGTCGGTTTGTTCGGGCGAGAAGTAACCCGTGGCGATCATGTCCAGCGTCCGTTTCAGTTCGGCATTGGCGTGGTAATAGTCCCACGGGTTGTACCCCGAGCCTTTCAATGCGGCGACTTCCCGCGCGTCAAGCCCGAAGATGAAGATGTTGTCCTTGCCCACTTCCTCCATGATTTCAATGTTGGCTCCGTCGAGCGTACCGATGGTCAGTGCGCCGTTGAGGGCGAGTTTCATGTTGCCGGTGCCGGATGCCTCGGTGCCCGCCGTGGAGATTTGTTGCGACAGGTCTGCTGCGGGAATGATGATGCTGGCGGTGGATACATCGTAATTCGGGATGAATACCAGTTTCAGCAAACCGCGCACGGACGGATCGTTGTTGACGATATCCGCCACGCTATTGGCGAGCTTGATGATGAGCTTGGCGGTAGCGTAGCCGGGCGCCGCCTTGCCGGCAATGATCACGGTACGCGGCACGACATCAATCGAGGGGTTGGCGCGGATGCGGTTATACAGCGTGACGACATGGAGCAGGTTGAGCAGCTGGCGCTTGTATTCGTGGATACGCTTGACCTGCACATCGAACAGGCTGTCCGGGTTGATCTCGAGAGCCAATTTGTCCATTACCAGTTCAGCCAGGCGCTCCTTGTTGGCGCGTTTCACGGCGCGGAATTCGGCCTGGAAGGAGTGGTCGTCGGCCAGCTTGGATAACTGCCGCAGTTGCGACAGATCGGTGACCCACTCCTTGCCGATACGGCTGGTGATCAGGCTGGCCAGTCCCGGGTTGGCCTGATTCAGCCACAGGCGCGGAGTGATGCCGTTGGTGATATTGGTGAGTTTGCACGGGAAATAGCGGTCGAAGTCGGCAAAGATGGTGGTTTTCATCAATTCGGAATGAAGCCGCGCCACGCCGTTGACATGATGGCTGCCGACGATCGCCAGATACGCCATGCGTACGCGGCGGCCATGCGTTTCGTCGATGATGGACATGCGTTTGATCAGTTCGTTGTCGCCGGGAAAGCAATGCATCACGCCTTTGAGGAAGCGCTGGTTGATTTCGTAAATGATTTGCAAGTGGCGCGGCAGCACCGACTCAAACAGGGACACTGTCCAGGTTTCCAGCGCTTCCGGCATCAGCGTGTGGTTGGTATAGGAAAAAGTGCGGGTGGTGATATCCCAGGCGTGCTCCCATTCCAGATGGTGAATATCCAGCAACAGGCGCATCAGTTCGGGGATCGCGATGGAAGGGTGGGTGTCGTTGAGCTGGATCGCCACCTTGTCCGGTAGCTCGTCGAAGGTTTCATGGTGTTTGCGGAAGCGGTAGAGAATATCCTGCAGCGAAGCGCTGACGAAGAAATACTGCTGTTTGAGGCGCAGTTCCTTGCCCATGTCGGTGGTGTCGTCGGGGTAGAGCACCTTGGACAGGTTTTCCGATTCGTTCTTGTCTTCCACCGCCTTGATGTAGTTGCCCTCATTGAAATACTTGAGGTCGAAATCGCGCGAAGCCTTGGCCGACCACAGGCGCATGTTGTTGACGGTGTCGAGGCCATAGCCCGGAACCGGCGTGTCATAGGCCATCGCCATGACATCTTCCGTGTCTATCCAGTGGTGGTGCGGAGTACCGCCTTCATCGCAGTATTGCACCACATGGCCGTGAAATTTCACCGGGTAGAGCACTTCGGGGCGCGAAAATTCCCACGGATTACCATAACGCAGCCAGTTATCCGGATGCTCCACCTGCCAGCCGTCTTCGATTTTCTGGTTGAACATGCCGTATTCGTAGCGGATACCCATACCGTAGCCGGGCAGGCCGATGGTCGCCATGGAATCGAGGAAACAGGCCGCCAGCCTTCCCAGCCCGCCATTGCCGAGCGCGGCATCGAATTCCAGTTCCGTAACCTTGTCCAGATCGATGCCGGCCTCGATGCAAGCCTGGCGAACTTCATCGAGAAAGCCGACATTGAGCACGCTGTTCATCAGGCTGCGCCCGATGAGAAATTCCATGGAAAAGTAATACACCCGCTTCGCGTCGTTGTGGTAGTAGCGGCGCATGGTTTCCATCCAGCGCTCGATCAGGCGTTCGCGCACGACTTCGGCGAGGGCGAAAAACCAGTCACGGTGGGTGGCGGTGATCGTATCCTTGCCGACGGAAAAAATGAGGTGATTGTTCATGGACTGCTTAACCGAACTCAGATTGAGGTTGAGCGGTTTGTGCTGATGGTCATTTGGCATCTTGTCCTCCCGGACTGCAATCGCTGCGGAGTTTTCATTTTCCCCCTGTTGCAGCCTCAGGTAAATCATCTTTTTTTCCGCATATCGAGGTGTATCATTATCATGAGATGCGTGTAATTTTGCGGCTGACATGAGCCGGCTGTGCGGCTTGAATCATTTCTTCGGGGGACTTATGCGGCTGGCGATGATCGGATTGGGCAAGATGGGCGGCAACATGGTGCGCAGGCTGCGCCGTGGCGGGATTGAGGTGGTCGGTTACGACCGGTCGGCGGAAACGGTCGCGCAGCTTGCCGCAGAGGAAGGGATGCTGGCTGCCGCTTCGGTGGCCGACGCGGTGGCTCAATTGTCCGGCCCGCGCGTGGTGTGGCTGATGCTGCCAAGCGGGGAAATAACCGAGCAGCAGATTCGCGCGCTTGCGCCGCTGCTGGCTCAGGGCGACATCATCGTGGACGGCGGCAATTCCAATTACCACGACAGCCAGCGGTGCGGTGCTTGGCTGGCGGAGCAGGGCATCGGCTTCATGGATTCCGGCACCTCCGGCGGCGTGTGGGGGCTGGAGAACGGTTATTGCCTGATGGTCGGGGCGACCCCCGAAGTGGCCAGAATAATGGCCCCCATCCTGCAAGCCCTAGCGCCCGCTGCGGATCGCGGCTGGGCGCATGTCGGGCCGGTCGGCGCGGGGCACTTCACCAAAATGATCCACAACGGCATCGAGTACGGCATGATGCAGTCCTTCGCCGAAGGGCTGGAACTGCTGCGCGGCAAGCAGGAATTCGCGCTCGACCTGGCGCAAATCACCGAGCTGTGGCGGCATGGTTCGGTGGTGCGCAGCTGGCTGCTCGACCTCACCGCGGAGGCGCTGAAGCATGACCAGGAATTAACAGCAATTGCACCTTATGTGCCGGATTCCGGCGAGGGCCGCTGGACGGCGGTGGAGGCCATCGACCAGGGCGTCGCCGCACCGGTGCTGACGCTGGCGTTGCAGATGCGCTTTGCCAGCCAGAACGAGACCGGCTACGGCTACCGCCTGTTATCCACCATGCGCAATGCCTTCGGCGGCCACGCGGTTAAACACGCGGGTGGGGAAAAATGAAAACGTCGGAACCTTGTACGCTGGCGATATTCGGCGCGGGCGGCAATCTGAGCCGCCGCAAGCTGATTCCTGCGCTGTTCCGCCTGGAGATGGCAAAACGCCTGCCGGAGCAGATGGTGATCCTGGGTTGCGACATCGCGCTGCGGCAGCGCGACGAATGGTTGAGCATCGTTGCGGGGATCTTGCGGCCGGTCTATCCGCAGGGAATCGATGAAACCGCGCTGCAACGCTTTTGCGCGCGGCTGCATTATTTTGCAATCCCGCCCGGCGATGACGCGGCCTACTCGCGTTTGCAGCAGATGCTGGACGGGAATGCGGATTTCCCTCCGAACATGATCTATTACATGGCGGTACGCCCGGCGGACTATCCCGCCATCGTCGAAAAGCTCGGCAATGTGGGCCTGCTCAAACAGAAGAACGGCTGGCGGCGCGTGGTGATCGAAAAACCCTTCGGCTACGATCTGCTCAGCGCGCAGACGCTGCAAGCGAGCCTGTACCGGCACCTGGACGAGCCGCAGATTTACCGCATCGACCATTACCTCGGCAAGGGCACGGTGCAGAACGTGATGGTGTTCCGCTTCGCCAACCTGCTGCTGGAGCCGCTGTGGAACCATCACTACATCGACCATGTGCAGATCACCCATTCCGAGACCCTGGGCATCGAGGGGCGCGCCGATTACTACGAAGGCGCCGGTGCGCTGCGCGACATGATCCAGAGCCATCTGCTGCAACTGCTGGCGCTGGTGGCGATGGAGCCGCCGGTGACGATGTCCGCCGAACACCTGCGCGACGAAAAAGTGAAGGTGCTGAAGGCGATTCGCCCGATCACGCAGAACGCGGTGCATGCCCACGCCTTCCGCGGCCAGTACGCCAGCGGCAGCATCGACGGCAAGCCGGTTCCCGGCTATCTGGAAGAACCCGGTGTGGCGGCGGACAGCACCACGGAAACCTACGCGGCGCTCAAGCTGTTCATCGACAACTGGCGCTGGGCGGGGGTGCCGTTCTACCTGCGCACCGGCAAGCGCATGGCGGAAGGCAGCTCGGCGATCTGCGTGCGCTTCAAAAGCCCGCCGCAGGATTTGCTGCGCCACACGCGCCACGGCCCGCCGCAGCCGAACTGGATCATGCTCGGCATCCAGCCCAACGATTGCCTGAAAATGGAAATGCAGGTCAAGGTGCCCGGCTTGGACTTGCATACCCGCGCGATCAGCCTGGACGCCACGTACCGCAAGGGCGATGACGAGGATTACGATGCTTACGAAGGGCTATTGCTGGATGTGATTCAGGGCGATCATTCGCTGTTCCTGCGCATCGACGAAGTGGAAGCGGCATGGCGCGTGGTCGATCCGATCCTCAAGGTATGGGCGATGGAACGCGATTTCATCAACGGCTATCCGGCGGGCAGTTGGGGGCCGCGCGGCACCTACCGGCTGTTCGACCGCGATGACCAGTTCTGGCGCCATTCGTTGAATCTGGACGGCGCTGATTTGCAGGCCTATTAAAATCATGAACCGTTTTCTTGCAGGCGACATCGGCGGCACCAAGACGCGCCTCGCGACCGTTGAAGTCACCGGCACGCAAGTGCGGATTGAGCGCGAAGCCGATTACCCGAGCCGCGATTACGCCAAATTTGCAGACTTGCTCGGCGACTTTCTGGCAGATGCTGATGTTCCCCGTCACGCGGCTTTCGGCGTCGCCGGCCCGGCGCGGGGCAGGGCGGTGCAAACCACCAATTTACCCTGGCGTATCGATGCCGATGCCTTGCAACGGCAGTTCGGTTTTGCGCATTGCACCCTGCTCAACGATCTGGAAGCGACTGCTTATGGCTTGCCGGCATTGGGCGCGGATGATTTGCTGACTTTGCAGGCCGGCGCGCCTGACGCCAGCGGCAATGTCGCCGTGATTGCCGCAGGAACCGGCTTGGGCGAGGCGGGCTTGTTTTGGGACGGGCAATGCCACCACCCGTTTGCCACGGAAGGCGGGCATGCCAGTTTCAGCCCGGGCGATGAACTGGAAATGTCGTTGCTGCGCTACCTGCAGCAACGGCATCAGCACATCAGTTGGGAGCGCGTGGTGTCCGGTATGGGCTTGCTCAGCCTGCATGAATTCCTGTGCTTGTATCGTCGCGTTGCCGTACCGCAATGGCTGGCCGAAGAAATGCGCAACGGCGATGCGGCGGCCGCTATTGCCAGCGCCGCATTGTCCGGCCGCGATAAAATATGCATCAAAACGCTGGATTGGTTTGTGCGTCTGTACGGGGCGGAAGCGGGCAATCTCGCGCTCAAGGTGATGAGCAAAGGCGGCCTGTATCTGGGCGGCGGGATCGCGCCGAAAATATTGCCGCTGTTGCAGGATGGCGCGTTCCTCGATGCCTTCCTGAACAAGGGCCGGATGCGCTCATTGCTCGAAGCCATGCCGGTCAGGGTGATCCTGAACGACCGCGCCGCACTGTTCGGCGCGGCGTTGCGCGCCGCGCAACTGGCCAGTGACACACGATCCTAGAAAAAACAGTTGTCCGCATAACCAGCGACTTTGCTGGCGTTTTTTGCCAGCTTAGTCGAATGGCTAGTAGTTACATCAGATTACACAGATTACGCAAGATTAAACAAAGGATTGTCGAGATGAATTGGATAACCATTCGTGTGATGCATCAATTAGCGGTAACTGCTTCAAATCTGTGTGAATCTGCGTAATCTGCGGATTGAACTGCGGTATTAAGGATGATGAATATCGTTAATTTGCCTAATGCACAGGCCGTCTTTGTGCATGACGATCCGGAAGGGCTGAGCGCCTCGGTCGCGCAACGCGTTGCGGAATTGGCCGCGCAGGCGATTGTGGCGCGCGGCGTATTTCATCTCGCCTTGGCCGGCGGCGAAACGCCGCGCCGTTGCTATGAAAAGCTGCGCCACCTGCCTGTCGACTGGACGCATGTGCAGGTTTATTTCGGCGACGAGCGTTGCCTGCCTGTCGGCGATCCCCAACGCAACGACCGCATGGCCCGCGAGGTCCTGCTGGAGCATGTCGCCATTCCGCCGGACAACGTCCACGCCATTCCGGCCGAACTCGGCGCGTGCGCAGCGGCGGCCAGGTATGCAGCCGTACTGGAGCATGTTGTACCGCTCGATCTGGTGCTACTCGGCATGGGCGAGGATGGGCATATTGCCAGCCTGTTTCCGGGCAATCCGGCAACGGACAGCGCGGCGGCGACCGTGCCGGTATTCGATGCCCCCAAGCCGCCCGCCGAGCGGGTTTCGCTGGGCATAGGTACATTGAATGCGGCACGGCAGCGCATCTTCCTGGTAGCCGGGGCGGGTAAGCGTGATGCACTGGAACAGATTTTGCAGGGGAAATCGCTGCCTGCGGCGCTCGTTACGGCCGCCGAGTGGCATCTCGATCGCGCCGCATTACCAGAGTGATGAGAACACTGCTTGCACACCGCAAAATTCTGGAGAGCAGGGTAGTTACGCTATAATCCGCATCTCCGCGCAAATACAATTTTGACTTTTTACTGGGCATAAAACCATGGAAAAAAGTACCTCATATATTCTGCAAGTCCGCCCGAAAATTCCCGCGCGCTTGGCGCGTCTTGAAGAACTCGCGAACAACCTCTGGTATAGCTGGGACAATCCCACCCGCGCGCTATTTGCACGTCTGCATCCGGGTTTATGGAAGGCCACCGGGCAAAGCCCGAAAGCATTCCTGAAGCGCGTGGATGAACAACGCCTGCTGGATGCGGTAGAAGACCAGGTATTCATCGGCAATCTCAACCGCGTGCTGGCGGCCTACGATACTTACCATGATTACCGTTTGCCGCCGAGCGGTTCCGATTTGCTGCGCAAAGACGATTTGGTCGCCTACTTCTGCGCCGAATTCGGTTTTCACGAAAGCCTGCCGATTTATTCGGGCGGCTTGGGTATTCTGGCGGGCGATCACTGCAAGGCGGCGAGCGACTTGCGCCTGCCGTTCGTCGGCGTCGGCTTGCTGTACCGCCAGGGCTATTTTCACCAGACCATAGACGGCGACGGCAACCAGATCGCCACCAACCATGACTCGCATTTCGAAGACCTGCCCATCACTCCGGCCAAACGCACCGACGGCTCCGAAGCCTACACCTCGGTAAATCTGCCCAATCGCAAGCTCGACATCAAGATATGGCAGGCCAGAATCGGACACATCACGCTGTACCTGCTGGACACCGATCTGGAAAGCAACAATGTGCATGACCGCGACATCACGCACCGCCTGTATGGCGGCGACAAGGTGACGCGTATCGAGCAGGAGATCGTGCTCGGCATCGGCGGCGTGCTTGCGTTGCAGGAACTCGGAATCAGGCCGACGGTATGGCATATCAACGAGGGGCATGCGGCATTCCTGGCACTGGAAAGAATCCGCCAGAAAATCGCTGATGAAGGCCTGGATTTTCCAGCCGCGCTCGAATATGTGGCGGTCAACACCATCTTTACCACGCATACCCCGGTGCCGGCCGGGCATGACCATTTCAACGAAGGCATGGTGCAGGCGTACTTCGAGCACTATTACCCGGAACTCAAGCTGAGCCGCGAGGAGTTTCTGGCGCTTGGCCGCGCCAAGGACAGCCCCGATTTCAACATGACGGCACTGGCGATCCGCTGCACGCGTTTCAACAACGGCGTATCGCGCATCCACGGCGATGTGTCATCGACTATCTGCAGCGACATGTGGCCGGAAATCGAGCACAAGGAAAACCCGATGACTTACGTCACCAACGGCGTCCATGCGCCGACTTTCCTGGCGACCGAGTGGATCGAGGTGTTCGAACGCCAGCTCGGGCTGGAATGGAGTGCGCGCATGAACGACGTGGAATTCTGGGAAGGCGTCAAGCGCATCCCGGACCACCTGTTCTGGAGCGCGCGCCAATCGCTGAAGGCGAAGATGCTGAACATGGTGCGCGAACGCATCAGTGCGCAGCATTTCCGCAATCACGGCTCCGAGGCGCACCTGGATCGCCTGCTCAAATACGTCAATCCGGAAAATCCCAACATTCTCACCATCGGCTTCGCGCGCCGCTTTGCGACCTACAAGCGCGCGACCATGCTGTTCGGCGACCTGGATTGGCTGCGCGAAATCCTGAACAACCCGGAGCGCCCGGTGGTGTTCATCTTTGCCGGCAAGGCCCATCCGGCGGACATTCCCGGCCAGGATCTGATCCGCCGCATCACCCACATTTCCAAGATGCCCGAATTTGTCGGCAAGATATTGATGGTGGAAGGCTACGATCTGGCCTTGGCGCGCAAGCTGGTTTCCGGGGTGGATGTCTGGTTGAACAATCCGCTGTATCCGCTGGAAGCGAGCGGCACATCCGGCATGAAGGCAGGCATTAACGGCACTATCAACCTGTCCGTGCTGGATGGCTGGTGGGGCGAGAGCTATGACGGCAAGAACGGCTGGGCGATCAAGCCGGTATCGGAATCGCTGAGCGAAGAAGTCCGCACGCGCGAGGAAACCAGCACCCTCTACGAACTGCTGCAGGACCAGGTCGTGCCGCTGTATTACGAGCACAGCAAAATGGGTTTGTCTCCAGATTGGGTGAAGATGTCCAAACGCTCGATGGCCACCATCATGCCGCGCTTCAATTCCAAGCGCATGGTGAGCGAATATCTCGCCAAATGCTACCTGCCGGCCAGCAAGCAGCACCGCCTATACCAGCAAGACCACTATGAAAACGCGCAAATCATCGCCGACTGGAAGGCGCGCATCCGCCACGCCTGGCCGGGTGTCGCATTGCGCCGCCAGGATACGGAACAGAAAGAAATAAACTATGGCGATAGCCTGCGTTTTGAAGTGGCGGTCAGGCTGGACGGCCTCCAGCCCGGCGACGTGGTCGTGGAGATGTTGCTGGGCTTGTTTACCAAACGCGAAAAATTGCAGCACTCGCGCCGCTACCGTTTTGAAGCCACCGATACAATGACCGAGGCGGGCGAAACCGTATTCGCGCTGGAAATACAGCCGGAGAAATGCGGCAAGCTGGAATACCGCGTTCGCGCCTACCCCTGCCATGAGATGCTGACTCATCCGTTTGAACTGGGCATGATGCGCTGGCTGTAACCCAGGCCTCCGCACAGCTACTGCGCTTGGTGATACTGCGTCGAAAAGTGGCTCAAAACCCTCATGTATAACCACATACATTCCGGTTTTTCGCCACTTTTCTCCTTGTGGCACTTGCGACACGTTAGCCGAAGGCCAGATTGCGGGAGCAGGTGCCAGCGGGCATTCCCGCCCCGGATGCTTCGCAACGCCGTGTCATGCCCGCACCTGCGCTCGCTACGCTGTGCGGAGGCCTTCAACATTTAAGATGAAAGTTTGAAATGCCCGAATTGAAAGTCCTGTTTGCGACTTCCGAAGTCGCTCCGCTGGTCAAGACCGGTGGCTTGGGCGATGTCAGCGGCGCGCTGCCCGCCGCGCTGCGCGCCATCGGCGTGGATGTGCGCATCCTGGTGCCGGGATACCGGCAGGTCATCGCGCAACTCGGGCGGCACGAAACCGTCGCGACTTTCGACACCCTGCCGGGCTTCCCGCCGGCGCGGCTGTTGTCCGGCACGATGGCGCACGATGTGCCGCTGCTGGTGCTCGACTGCCCGGCTCTGTACCAGCGCGATGGCGGCCCCTACCAGGGCGCCAGCGGCCACGACTGGGCGGACAATGCGTTGCGTTTCGGCCTGCTCTCCAAGGTTGCCGCCGTGCTGGGCTGCAACGAGTCGCCGCTCGGCTGGCGTCCCGATCTGGTGCATTGCAACGACTGGCAGACCGGCCTGACGCCCGCCTACCTGCACTTTGCGCAAGGCGCCGCGCCGAGCATACTCGCCATCCATAACCTGCTTTTCCAGGGAAATTTTCCGCCCGAGACGGTGAACGAACTGCATTTGCCGCCATCCTGTTTCAGCATCGACGGGGTGGAGTATTACGGCAAGCTGTCGTTCCTCAAGGCCGGGCTGTTCTATGCCGACCACATCACCACCGTCAGCCCGAACTATGCAAAGGAAATCCAGCAGGAGCCGCTCGGCTTCGGTATGCAGGGCCTGCTGGCCATGCGCCGCAACAAGCTTACCGGCATCCTCAACGGCATCGATACCGGCGAGTGGAATCCGGCGACCGACCCGCACCTCGCCCAAAAATACAGCCGCGCACGCATGACCGGCAAGGCCGCCAACAAGCAGGCGCTGCAAAGCAGGATGGGGCTGAACCTCGAGCCGGATGTGCCGCTGCTCGGCGTGGTCAGCCGCCTCACCCACCAGAAGGGGCTGGACTTGCTGCTGGAAATTGCGCCGCTCCTGACCGGATTGCCGGCGCAACTGGTCATGCTCGGCACCGGCGAAGCGCAAATGGAAGCCGCCGCGCGCGACCTGTCGCGCCGTTATCCCGGCCAGATCGGCGTGCATATCGGCTTCAGCGAAGACCTCTCGCACCAGATCGAAGCCGGGGCGGACCTGTTCGTCATGCCGTCGCGCTTCGAGCCCTGCGGCCTGAACCAGCTCTACAGCCAGCGCTACGGCACCCCGCCGATCATCCACGCCACCGGCGGCTTGGCCGATTCGGTGGTGGACTGCACGCCGGAAACCCTCAAGGACGGCTCCGCCAGCGGCTTCGCGTTCCACGGCATGACCGCCGAAAACCTGTACGCCGCGATCCAGCGCGCAGTTGGCCTCTACCACGACCAGGCCAAGTGGAAGGCGCTGCGCAAGAACTGCATGGCCAAGGATTTCAGCTGGGAGCGCAGCGCCGAGGCTTATCGTGCGGTGTATTTGAAGGTGCTGGGCAGGTAGGACAGGCTGCCGGTGAAAAAAGATTGCCAACCGCATCGCACCTGATACAATCTGGTCAGACTGACTAGATTAGGAGGTATCATGCAAACATGGCAGCTTCAGGAAGCCAAGGGCAAATTCAGCGAGGTCGTTAAGCGCGCACAAAGCCAGGGGCCGCAGAACATCACCGTGCATGGCGAAGCCGTCGCCGTGCTGATTTCCCGCCGCGACTACCTGAAGCTCACGCACCCCAAACCCGGCTTGGTGGAATTCCTGCGGGCATCGCCGCTCGCGGGCAGCGACCTCAAGATTACGCGCGAACAGACCAATACGCGCGAAATCAAGCTATGAGCTACCTGCTCGACACCAACGTCATATCGGAACTGGTGCGCGCCAAACCCGCCAAGGCCGTGCTGGCGTGGTTCGAGAATATTCCCTCCGAAGCCTTGCACATCAGCGTGCTGACCCTGGGCGAAATCCGTAAAGGCATCGAACAACTGCCGGAAAGCGCGCGTCGCGAAAAGCTCCGGCTGTGGCTCGAACATGACCTAGCCGATTGGTTCGGCCCCCGGATATTGTCGGTAGATGCGCCGGTGGCAGACCGCTGGGGCAGGCTGATCGCGCAGATGGGGCGGCCCGTCCCCAGCATCGACAGCCTGCTGGCCGCCACCGCCTTGCATCACGAACTGCGCATCGTCACGCGTAACCAGAAAGATTTCGATTACCCCGGGTTAGAGGTCGTTAACCCGTGGGGGTAGATTTGCAATCGAGGAGGTAAAAACGATGTTCCAGCTTAGCCGGCAAGCCCTTTCAGAATATCCGGCGGTTTTACCATCGAATATACGTTAGCGGCCATGGGGAAATTTGCGTGAAGAAGAAAAGTTTCTTTGAATCTGACAAGTTCGCCAAGGTATTGGCAGAAGATGTCATTCGTGCAAAACAGCGAATGGAAGACGATCCATCTGACTTTCATCGGAGGGAATTTGTTAGAACAACGTACTCCGCAATTGAAGCCCAATCTTGGCAGTTAAGGATGTATTTAATTGAGCATGTCATAGATAAAAAGACGGCATCGGTTCATGAAATATCTGCCCTAAAGGAAGAGTCATACGCCATAAATGATAAGGGCGAGATATATATTCAACCGAGAGGCTACTCTCTTAAGGTGGGTCTTCGTCTTGTCTTCTCTGTTCTAAAAAATCACGAAGTTCCAATTCAAATAGACTTTGGCTCTGCGGAGTGGATGAATATTGATCATGCCTTGAAGATAAGAAATCGCGTAATACACCCCAAAAGTATGACGGATATTTCCGTATCGAAAGAAGAGGCTGAGTGCTGCTATCAGGCCTTTGTCTATGTGAACAACATACTACTCAGCACAATTCTTGGTTCTGCATTTGCTGGAATAAATGCTGAAATAAATAAGTTGCTGGCAGGCAAGAATAAAAGTTCGTTTTTTTCGTCGGCAAAGTAAAGTGGACTGGCCGCTAACCCTACGCTCAAGCGGGACTGCCCAGAAGCGGGCTGCCCCTCAATTTGAACATTACTGCCCCTGCCGATTCGCCTCATCCTCTAATACCCTGAGAAACTCATCCCCATAGCGCGCCAGTTTATTCTGCCCGACGCCACTGATCTTGCCCAGCTCGGCGAGGGAAGCGGGGCGCTGGTTGAGGATTTCCAGCAGGGTGCTGTCGTGGAAAATGACGTAGGGCGGCACACCCTGCTCGCGCGCGAGTTCCGTGCGTTTGGCTTTGAGCGCGAGCCACAGGCGGTCTTCGTTTGCGCCGGCAAAGGGTTCACGCGATTTGGCATTGCGTTCGGCGCGCTGCGCCTTGCGCTTGGCCGGGTCGGCATCGCGGCGCAGCCAGACTTCCTGTTCGCCGCGCAGCACCGGGCGGGCGGCTGCGGCGAGTTTCAGACCGCCGTAGGCTTCGATGTCGGCTTCCAGCAGGCCGCCCGCCACGAGCTGGCGGTACACGCCGCTCCATTGCGCGGGGCTGAGTTCCTTGCCGATGCCGAAGGTGGAAAGGGTATGGTGATTGAATTTTTCGACCCGCTCGGTGAGCTTGCCGGTCAGCACATCGCCCAAGTGTCCCGCGCCGAAGCGCTGCCCGGTGCGGTAGGCGCAGGACAGCGCCATCTGCGCGGCTTGTGTGGCATCCCAAGTGTCCACCGGCTCGAGGCAGTTGTCGCATTCATTGCAGTTGCCCGGATGTTCTTCGCCGAAATAGCGCAGCACGGTTTGGTGGCGGCAGGTGGTGGATTCGCAGTAGCCGAGCAGGGCGTCGAGCTTCTGCCGCTCCAGCCGCTTGCGCTCCTCGGGGGCGTCGCCGCCGTCGATCATTTGGCGCATCGACACCACGTCGCCCAGGCCATAGGCCAGCCAAGCGTTGGCGGGCAGGCCGTCGCGCCCGGCGCGGCCGGTTTCCTGATAGTAGCCTTCCATGCTCTTGGGCAGGTCGAGATGCGCGACGAAGCGCACGTTGGGTTTGTCGATGCCCATGCCGAACGCCACGGTCGCGACCATCACCACGCCTTCCTCGCGCAGGAAGCGGCTCTGGTTTTTGCTGCGCGTCGCGGCGTCCAGCCCGGCGTGGTAGGGTAGCGCGTCCCAGCCGCGCTCCTTTAACCAGACGGCAGTTTCCTCGACTTTCTTGCGCGACAGGCAATAAACAATGCCCGCATCGTTTGCATGTTCTGCTTCAAGAAACGCCTGTAACTGCTGGCGCGCATTGGATTTTTGCGTGACGCGGTAGCGGATGTTGGTGCGGTCGAAGCTGGAAACGAACTGGCGCGCCTGTTCCAATGCCAGCCGCTCGACGATCTCGCCGCGCGTCGGGGTATCCGCCGTTGCGGTGAGCGCGATGCGCGGCACGGCGGGGAAGCGTTCGTGCAGCACGGTCAGCGCGCGGTACTCGGGACGGAAGTCGTGCCCCCATTGCGAGACGCAATGCGCCTCGTCGATGGCGAACAAGGCCAGCCCGGACGTTTCCTGAACCTGCTCCAACAAGGAGAGGAAGCCGGGCATCAGCAGGCGTTCCGGGGCGACGTAGAGCAGGTCGAGCTCGCCGCGCAGCAGGCGGCCCTGCACCTCGCGCGCGGCATCGGCGCTGATGCTGGAGTTGAGGAAGGCCGCTTTTACGCCGAGCTGGATGAGCGCATCCACCTGATCCTGCATCAGCGCGATCAGCGGCGATACCACGATGCCCGCGCCCGGCCGCAGCAGCGCGGGAATCTGGTAGCACAGCGATTTGCCGCCGCCGGTCGGCATCAGCACCAGCGCGTCGCCGCCCGCCGTTACATGCTCGACGATGGCCTGCTGTTCGCCGCGAAAGGCGTCATAGCCGAATACGTCGCGCAAAATTTGCTGTGGGGTGGGTGTCATGGTCGGGTGGATGTCATCGGCAGTGGCGGGCATGCAAACAGATTGGTTTAGCCCGGAAAATAATGGTATTTTAACGTGCGGCAACCACAATAGAGGAAAAGATGTTGGATCAGTCACCGGAAAATCTGCTCGAGGTCAGCGACCTTCATTTTGCATACGGCAAGCGCGAGGTGCTGAAGGGTATCAACCTCACCATTCCGCGCGGCAAGATCGTCGCCATCCTCGGGGGCAGCGGATGCGGCAAGACCACGTTGCTGCGCCATTTTGGCGGCCAGTTGCGGCCATCGAGCGGCAGCGTGAAATTCATGGACAAGGTGGTTCACGAACTCGGCAACGACGAGCTGTTCGCGATGCGCCTGAAAATGGGCATGATGTTCCAGGTGAGCGGGCTGTTCACCGATTTGTCGGTATTCGACAACCTTGCTTTCCCGATGCGCGAGCATACCGATCTTCCGGAAGAGATGATCCGCGACCTGGTGTTGATGAAGTTGCATGCGGTGGGGTTGCGCAATGCCCACAACCTGATGCCGAATGAGCTGTCGGGCGGCATGGAGCGCCGCGTGGCGCTGGCGCGGGCGATTGCCACCGATCCCGCGCTGATTATCTACGACGAGCCATTCGCCGGCCTTGACCCGATTTCGCTCAACACCATCGCGAACCTGATCCGGCGGCTGAACGATGCGCTCGGCGTGACCTCGGTGGTGGTGACCTACGACCTGTCGGAATCGCTCAAGATCGCTGATTATGTGTATTTCATCCATGACGGCGTAGTCGTGGCTGAAGGCGAGGCGGCGGAAATGCTTAACTCGAAAGACCCGTTTGTCCACCAGTTTGTTCATGCCGAACCGGATGGCCCGGTCGCCTTTCAGTACCCGAGCCAGCAACCGTATGAGGAAGAATTGAACATCAAGGCCGCTTGATTTAGCCGTGCAAGCCGGGTTACATCCGCCGGTGGTTAAGTAGTGACTTTGCAATCGTTTTTTGATTGCTTAGTCAATACTTAGTTGTTCCACCAGAGCCTGTCGAACCATAAAGCCGCTGGCCCAGCCTGCATTGACTAGACGTGCTTGCGGAAGTGGTCGATCAACCCGCAGGTCGAAGCATCGTGCTTTGATACTGCCGCCGCATCACGCAGTTCCGGCAAAATTTTCCCGGCCAGTTGTTTGCCCAGTTCCACGCCCCATTGGTCGAACGGGTTGATGTTCCACACCGCGCCTTGCACGAACACCTTGTGTTCATACAGCGCGATCAGCATCCCCAGCGTGTGCGGGGCGAGCCGGTCGAACAGCAGCGTGTTGGTCGGACTGTTGCCGGGAAAGACCTTGTGCGGCAGCAGGGCTTCCAGCACCTCGCCGTGCAAGCCTTGCGCTTCGAGCTCGGCGCGCACTTCCGCCTCGGTCTTGCCGAGCATCAGGGCTTCGGTCTGCGCAAAACAGTTGGCCAGCAGGATGGCGTGATGTTCGCCGGTGGGATTATGGCTGTGCAACGGAGCCAGAAAATCCGCCGGAATCAGGCGCGTACCCTGGTGCAGGAGCTGGTAGAACGCATGCTGGCCGTTGGTGCCGGGCTCACCCCACATCACCATGCCGGTGTCGTAATCCACCGCTTTGCCGTCGCGATCCACGCGCTTGCCGCTGCTCTCCATCTCCAGTTGCTGCAGATAGGCGGGGAAACGGTGCAGGTACTGGTCGTAGGGGAATACGGCGTTCGACTGGGCGCCGAAGAAGTTGCCATACCAGACGCCGAGCAGCCCCATCAGCGCCGGCATGTTCTGCTCCAGCGGCGCGCTGCGGAAGTGTTCGTCCATCGCGTAAGCGCCGCCCAGCAACTCCTCGAATCGGTCCATGCCGATGTATAACGCGATCGGCAGGCCGATGGCCGACCATAACGAATAGCGCCCGCCGACCCAGTCCCAGAACTCGAAGACGTTTTCCGGGTGGATGCCGAACTGGGTAGTGGCATCGAGATTGGTGGATACGGCGGCGAAGTGCTTTGCCACGGCCTGCTCATCGCCGAGCTTTTCGACCAGCCAGGCACGCGCCGAGCGCGCATTGGTCATGGTTTCCTGGGTGGTGAAGCTCTTGGAGCTGACGATGAACAGCGTGGTCTCGGCGTCCAGTTTTTTCAGGGTTTCGGCAAGGTGCGTGCCGTCCACGTTGGAGACGAAACGCGCGCGCAGCTTCGGGCCAGCATAAGGTTTGAGGGCTTCGCATACCATCAGCGGGCCGAGGTCGGAGCCGCCGATGCCGATGTTGACGATGTCGCTGATCTGCTTGCCGGTATGCCCGCGATGCCCGCCGCCGCGCACCGCATCGGAGAAACGGCGCATCAGCCCCAGTACGCGCTGTACATCGGGCATGACATCCTTGCCGTCCACGTGAACGGGATGGCCGGAGCGGTTGCGCAGCGCGGTATGCAAGGCGGCGCGCCGCTCGGTGAAATTGATCTTCTCGCCGCCGAACATGCGCCCGATCGCGGCGGGCAGCCCGGCCTGTACGGCCAGGGCCACCAGCAACTTGATGGTTTCATCGGTGATGCGGTTCTTGGAGTAATCGAACAGCAGGTCGCCGAGTTGCAGCGAGAATTTGCCGAAGCGCGCCGGGTCGTCCCGGAACATCCGGCGCATGTGCAACGGTTCGATCGCGGCATGGTGCGCCTGGAGTGCTTGCCAGGCCGGAGATAAGGTCAGTTTCGACATGGTGATTGGTTCAAGTCGGCGAAAAACTGGTTAGGCTTTTAGTACCAGAATCACCCCCGCCAGCGGCGGCAGGACGATTTCGGCGGAGCAGGGCAGTCCCATCCAGGGGATCGTCTCCGCCTGGATCAGCCCGGCATTGCCGAGGTTGCTGCCCGTGTAATATTCCGAGTCGCTGTTCAGCGCTTCGCGGTATTGCGCCTGCACCGGCAGGCCGATGCGGTAGCGGTTGCGCGGCACAGGGGTCAGGTTCAACGCGACGATGGCGACGGAGCCGTCGCGTGCGCGCCGCTGATAGGACAACACCGATTTCTCCGCATCGTTGCAGTCTATCCAGGAGAAACCCTCATGCTGGAAATCAAGGTCATGCAGCGCGGGCAGCTCGCGGTAGAGCCGGTTGAGGTCATGCGCCAGATTCTGCATGCCGCGATGCACTTCCTCGCCCAGTTGCCACCATTCCAGCTCCCATTTCGATTGCCACTCGCGCCCCTGGGCGATTTCGTTGCCCATGAAGTTGAGTTTCTTGCCCGGGGTGGTCATCTGGTAAGTCAGCAGCAGGCGCAGGTTGGCGAACTTCTGCCAGGCATCGCCGGGCATCTTGGACAGCAGCGAACCCTTGCCATGCACGACTTCGTCATGCGAAAACGGCAGCACGAAGTTCTCGGTGTAGGCATAGAGCTGGCCGAAGGTGAGCTGGTCATGGTGGTAGCGCCGATGCACCGGGTCGTTGCGGAAGTAGCTCAGCGTGTCGTTCATCCAGCCCATGTTCCACTTGATCGAGAAGCCCAGCCCGCCGAGATAGACCGGGCGCGACACGCCCGGCCAAGCGGTGGATTCCTCGGCAAAGGTCAGCGCGCCGGGAAATTCCTCGTGCACCATGATGTTCATCTCGCGCAGGAAATCCACCGCTTCGAGGTTTTCGCGGCCGCCGTATTTGTTCGGGAGCCATTCGCCTTCCTTGCGCGAGTAGTCCAGGTACAGCATCGAGGCGACCGCATCCACGCGCAACCCGTCGAAGTGGAATTCGGCCAGCCAGTAATGCGCGCTGGACATCAGGAAGCTCTTCACCTCGTTGCGCCCGTAATTGAAGACATGCGTGCCCCATTCCTCATGGAAGCCGAGGCGCGGGTCTTCGTGCTCATACAGCGCCGTGCCGTCAAAGCGCGCCAGCGCCCAGTCATCCTTGGGGAAATGCGCCGGCACCCAGTCCAGGATCACGCCGATGCCGGCCCGATGGCAGGTATCGACAAAATGGCGCAACTCGTCCGGCGAGCCGAAGCGGCTGGTCGGCGCAAAATAGCCGGTGGCCTGGTAGCCCCACGATTCATCCAGCGGGTGCTCGGAGACCGGCAGCAACTCGATGTGCGTGTAGCCCATGCCCTTGACGTAGGGCACGAGGTCGGCAGCCAGCTCGCTATAGGTGTAGAAGCGCCCGTCGGGATGGCGCTTCCACGAACCGGCATGCACCTCATAGATGTTGATCGCGCCGTGCAGCCAGTCCCACTGCGCGCGCTGCTCCATCCATTCGCCGTCCTGCCAGCGATGTTTGCAGGGCAGGGCGGCGAGGGCGGCCGTACCGGGACGGTGTTCGTAGCCTTGCGCATAGGGATCGGTTTTGGTCAGGAGCTGCCCGGTGTCGCGGTTGCGTATCTCGTAGCGGTACAGCGCGTGTTGCGCGATCTCCGGGATGAATAGTTCCCACACGCCGCTGGAGCCGTGCGAGCGCATCGGATGCACGCGGCCATCCCATTGGTTGAATTCGCCCACCACGCTGACGCGCTCGGCGTTCGGTGCCCAGACGGCGAAGCGCACCCCTTTGACGCCATCGATCTCGATGCCGTGCGACCCCAGCATCCGGTAGCCCTGGCGCAGCTTGCCTTCGCCGAACAGGTACAAGTCATCCGGGGAAATGTGCGGCGGAAACTGGTAGGGATCGAAAATTTCATGGGTCGTGCTGCCGTAGTGCATGCGCAGGCGATAGGGGCGGGGAGGTTCGCTGCTGCCGCGCCATTCAAATACTCCGGCGGGGTGAATGCGCTTGAATGCGCCTGGCTCGGCATTGCTTAGCAAGTCAACATCGGTGGCGTAAGGTTCATATACCCTGACAACCCATTCCGCACCTTCGCGATGCAGGCCGAGCAAACCGAACGGGTCATGGAGGCGAGCTTGCAGCAGTGATTCAATTGGCTTATCCACCTGTTCCACCATTGTTCTTGTCTAGTGAGACGATTGTAAACGATAATGGCTGCGCTACAACAGGGTAAGTAAAGGGAGCTCATAATGAAAGCCGAACCGGGTTACCTGCAAAAAAAATATCACCTCGCCACCGGCGAACCGGCACTGCGCTTTGTCAGCCGCATCACCAAAAATACCTATGCGATGGTGCTGGCCGGCGGCCGCGGCAGCCGCCTGTATCAACTGACCGATTGGCGCGCCAAGCCCGCTGTCCCTTTCGGCGGCAAGTTCCGCATCATCGATTTCGTGCTGTCCAACTGCGTCAATTCCGGTATCCGCCATATTGGCATTGCGACGCAATACAAGTCGCACAGCCTGATCCGGCACATCCAGCGCGGCTGGTCTTTTTTGAGCGGCCAATTCGGCGAATCCGTCAACCTGCTGCCTGCGCAGCAGCGCGTCAGCGAAGAACACTGGTATCAGGGAACCGCCGATGCGGTGTACCAGAACATTGATATTCTGCGCGAGGCCGATCCTGATTTTGTATTGATCCTGGCCGGAGACCATGTCTATAAAATGGACTACGGCAAGTTGCTCGCGTTCCATGTCGAAAACAAAGCCGACATGACCGTCGCCTGCCTGGAAGTGCCTCTGGCCGATGCGACTGCGTTTGGCGTGATGGGCGTGGACGAGAACTCCCGTGTCGTGAAATTCGACGAAAAGCCCGCCAACCCTGCATCCATTCCCGGCCAGCCGGGCAAAGCGTTGGCCAGCATGGGTATCTATGTGTTCAATGCGCGCTTTCTCTTTGAACAGTTGATCCGCGATGCCGATGATCCGCATTCCAGCCACGATTTTGGCAAGGATATGATTCCGCATATCGTCGCGAAGTATCGCGTATTTGCGCAAAATTTCGCGCAAAGCTGTGTGGGTACGGGGCATGACCAAAAACCGTATTGGCGCGATGTGGGCACCATCGATGCCTACTGGGAAGCCAATATGGAACTGATCAAGGTCATTCCCGACCTGAATATGTACGATCAGGAATGGCCGATCTGGACGCATCAGGAACAATTGCCGCCGGCCAAGTTCGTGTTCGACGATGATGACCGGCGCGGCATGGCCATCGATTCGCTGGTTTCCGGCGGATGCATCATCAGCGGCTCGACGGTTCGCCGCTCGGTGCTGTTCTCAGATGTGCGCGTCGATGAGTATTGCAACATCGAAGATTCGGTGCTGCTACCCAAGGTAAATGTCGGATGCCATGTCACACTGAAGCGCGTCATCGTGGACAAGAGTTGCAAGATCCCCGACGGGCTGGAAGTCGGGATCAATCCAGTGGAAGATCGCAAGCGCTTCCATGTTAGCCCCAACGGCGTGACGCTCATTACCCCGGAAATGCTCGGACAGAAGGTTCGCAGCCTCCGTTGACTCGAAAAACATTTTTCATTCCTGATTATGTGGGCTTTTTTATGAAAAAACCCGTCGATCTGGTTTTCCTCTGGCACATGCATCAGCCGGATTACCGCGATTATTCCAGCGGCGATTTCGTGCTGCCGTGGACCTATTTGCATGCCATCAAGGATTACACCGACATGGCTTATCACCTGGAGCGGCACCCCAAGGTGCATGCCGTGGTGAATTTCGTGCCGGTTTTGCTCGACCAGCTGGAAGACTATGCGGACCAGTTTGCCACCGGTCAGTTGCGCGATCCCTTGCTGCGCCTGCTGGCACATAAAGACTTCCATAATCTGCAGCCGGAACAGCGGCAATTGGCTCTGAATGCGTGCTTCCGCAGCAATCACACCAAGATGATCGCTCCCTATCCGGCATACAAACGCCTGCTGGAATTGTTCAATCGCCTGCAGGCGGACGGAGAGGTCGCATTATCCTATCTGTCCGGACAATATATGTCCGACCTGATGACTTGGTATCACTTGGCCTGGTGCGGTGAGAGTGTGCGCCGCGAGCACGCGCTGGTGGCGCAGTTGATGAGCAAGGAAGAGGGGTTCAGCCATGAAGACCGCAGGCAATTGCTCGATTTCATCGGCGAATTGATTGCCAATATCGTACCGCGCTACCGCAAGCTGGCCGAATCCGGGCAAATCGAGATATCAGCCACGCCGCATTACCACCCGCTGGCGCCGCTGCTGATCGATCTTGCCAGCGCCAAGGAGGCCATGCCCGATGCGCCATTGCCCAAGTCGCCGCATTACCCCAAGGGACGGTCGCGCGTGACCGAGCATATCCGGCTGGCGAAGCAAAGCCACCGCGAGCGTTTTGGCGCCGAACCGCAAGGAATGTGGCCGGCCGAAGGATCGATTTCCTCGGAAACGCTGGAGGTGCTGGCAGCCGAGGGCTGCCGTTGGACAGCCAGCGGCGAGAATGTATTGGTCAACAGCTTGCGCAAAGCACAGCACGCCGTTCCGGCGCGCGCCCAATACCTGTATCGGCCCTATCGTTTGGAGAAGGGCGGCGACGGCCTGCAATGCTTCTTCCGCGATGACCGTTTGTCCGATTTGATCGGCTTTGAATATTCGCGCTGGCATGGCAAGGATGCCGCACATCATTTCATCGAGCAAATCGAGAACATCGCACAGCATGCCGCTGAGGATGAAACGCCCGTGGTGAGCGTGATTCTCGATGGTGAAAACGCTTGGGAATCTTACCCTTACAACGGTTTCTATTTTATCGATGAGCTTTATACGGCTCTCGAAACCCATGAGCAGATACGCACGACCACCTATAGCGATTACCTTGAAAAGCAAGGTATAGCTCACCCGGCAACTGACCGCGCCCGTACGCAGAGCCTTGAGAGCATTGTTGCAGGCAGTTGGGTCTACGGTAACTTCTCGACCTGGATAGGCTCACCCGACAAGAATCGCGCATGGGATTTGTTGTGCGTCGCCAAGCAGAGTTTCGATATGGTCATGTCCAGCGACCGGCTCAGCCCAGCCGAACGGAAGGCGGCTGAAAGACAGCTTTGCTCTTGCGAAAGCTCCGACTGGTTCTGGTGGTTTGGCGATTACAACCCCGCGCACTCGGTGGCCAGCTTCGATCGCCTGTTCCGCCACAACCTGACCGAGTTGTACCGCCTGCTGAAATTGCCGCCTCCGCTGTATTTGTCGGAACCGATCAGCCAAGGCAGCGGCTCCCCTGAGGGAGGCGGTGCGATGCGGCGCGCTTCCGAGTAAACCTGTTTTTTGAGATTCGAACCATGACACGCTTATGTTGAATATGCGAGCAAGCGGCATACTGCTTCACCCTACATCGCTCCCCGGCAGGTTCGGCGCCGGCGACTTGGGAGAGGACGCGTACCGGTTTGTCGATTGGCTGAAAAGCGCCGGCCAGACCTATTGGCAGATGCTGCCACTGGGTGAGATCGGCCCCGGCCATTCTCCCTACATGAGCAAATCCGCCTTCGCTGGCAATGTCCTGCTGATCGACCTCCGCGAGTTAGCCAAGTATGGATGGCTGGATCAAAACGATCTGGAACCGCTACCGGAATTCAGTGCTGGCCGGATCGATTTCGCGCTGATGCAACCCTTTCGCATGGAACGCCTGCGCCGTGCCGCAAATAACTTTTTCTCATCAAACAATGAGATACAGCTTGAATATGAAGAGTTTTGTAAAGACGAAAAGGACTGGCTGGAGGACTACGCGCTGTTCATGGCAATCGCCGAACATCACAACCAACAGGAATGGAGCTTCTGGCCGGCCGAATTGGTTCACCGGGACGATCAGGCATTAAGCAGGGCGAAAAAAGAGTACGCCGAGGAGGTCAGCTTCTGGAAATTCTGCCAATGGCGATTCGCGCACCAGTGGTTCCGCCTGAAAGAATACGCCAATTCACACGGCATATGGATAATCGGTGATGTGCCGATCTTTGTCGCCTATCAATGCGCCGACGTGTGGGCACACCAGAAATTGTTCAAGCTGGATGAAAACGGGCGTCCCTTGGTGGTTGCCGGGGTGCCTCCCGATTATTTCAGCGAGACAGGGCAGTTATGGGGGAATCCCGTCTACCGCTGGGAAAACCACGAAAAGACGGGCTTTGCCTGGTGGGTGGCACGCATGCAGCATGCGTTACACTTCACTGATCTCGTGCGCGTCGACCATTTCCGGGGCTTCGCCGCCTATTGGGAAATACCCGCTGACGCTCCCGACGCCATCGACGGAAAATGGGTGCCAGTTCCCGGGGAAAAGCTGCTCCACGCGCTACAGCAAAGCTTTCCCTATCTGCCTATCATCGCCGAGGATCTGGGGGTAATTACCCCTGATGTGGTCGAGCTTCGCGACAAATTCGGTCTCCCCGGTATGCGGGTTCTTCATTTTGCCTTTGCCGAAGGCGAATCCAACCTTTTTCTGCCACATCACTATATTCCGAACACCATTGCTTATACGGGAACCCATGATAACGACACGACACTGGGATGGTGGAGTACGTTATCCGACGATGAAAAATCCTTCGCACAACAGTATCTTAAGAGCGATGGGCGGGATATTCAGTGGGATATGATGCGGGCACTCTCGGGCTCGGTGGCGAATACTGTCATTTTTCCCATGCAGGATATTCTCGGGTTGACCGGCGAACACCGAATGAACTTCCCGGGTCACCCGGCGGGGAATTGGGAATGGCGTTTCTCCTGGGCACAGATTAAGCAGGAGCATGCTCAAGAACTGGCTAGGATGTCCGCAGAATATGAGCGCCTTCCTTATAGCATTCACCCTTGATCAAGTGAATGGGTGAGAAGTGTTGAGTCTGCAACTAATTGAATAACCAGCAGAAGCACATCTATATGTTATTTTACATAATATACATTATGCGTATTTAAGGATAGAGCAAAGCGGAACGGTTCGCGGAACGGTTTCAATTTTTTTGGTGTACTTCATCTTCCAGCAAGTGCTCAATCAACGACCTGAGCTTGGCTGGCCTGACGGGTTTGTGCAGTAAATGATGCCCGCTTACGCTGGCCAGCTTCAAAACCGTCGGGCTGGTATCTCCGCTGATTAAAATGCAGGGAATTCGTTGATTTTGATGTTGGCGTACCAATTCAATAACATCGATGCCGTTTGTATTGTTTCCCAGCTGGTAGTCGCTGACAATCAAATCCCATTTCACCCCGTCATGTAAAAATTGCTCTACCTGCGCTACCGATGCTGCTGCGCTTACTTGGCAACCCCATGAAGTCAGAATGCCGGTTGTGCCGGATAGCACCGCTGCGTCATCATCAACAATCAGCAATCTCTTCCCGGCTAAAGGCGATTTTTCGACCTCCTGATCGAGATGAACTGAAACCTGTTCAGCCACTGCGGATAGCCTGCCGGCGTTGGGCGTAATCGGCACTTCAAGAGCGAACACGGATCCCTTGCCGGGCGCGGAGCGCAATTCAATACGATGTCCGAGCAATTTCACCAGACGATCCACAATGGCCAACCCCAGTCCCAGACCCTTGCTGGTGTCCAGTTGCGGCTGCGCCAGCTGGAAAAACTCGCGGAATATATTGCCCTGATCGGTTTTTGAAATACCGACGCCGTTATCGCGCACCTCGATGCGCAAAAAATGCTTGCGGCGGCGGCACGCAACCATGACGCAGCCGTTCTGGTATGTGTAGCGTATCGCATTGCTTACCAGATTCGCCAAAATGCGCTCCAGCAACAACGGATCGCTGGTGACATATCCGCTGCACGGCCGGACAATCAGGCGAATATTTTTGACGCTGGCGAGCATTTGATAATCTGCCGCAATACGTCCTAGCATGGCATCCACAGCGCAGGTTTGCATTTGCGGGATCACCGCTCCCGCGTCCAGCTTGGAAATGTCGAGCAAGGCATTCAACAGTGTCGAAAGTGCCTCGATGGAACGTTCCACCTGGTTGACTAAATGCCGTTGCTCGGCATTGGATACCTTGCGCTGCATTTCGGCGACGTATAAGCCCAAGGCGTGCAGCGGCTGGCGCAAGTCATGGCTGGCCACTGCCAGAAAATGGCTTTTGTCATGGCTGGCGTGTTCCGCTTCTTCTTTTTTGACGAGCAAAGCCTGTGTCGCTTCTTCTATCCGCTGTTGCAGAGTTGCATGTTCCTGTTGCAACTCTGCGGTCATGTCATTCAAGCCTTGCGCCAAAGTATTCAGTTCGCTGACATGGGTTTGCAGCGAAACACGTGTAGAGAGATTTCCCCTGCCTATCGCCTGCACTGCATCACTGAGCTTGCCAATCGGATAGGTAATGCTGCGGCTGCCGAGATATACCAAATAAAAAAACAACCCCAAGAGCAAGGAAGTTACAGCCACAGTGACCCTGAGCATACGCATCTTGGTTTCCTCGATACGGCGTTTGCTCATTTCCACGATAACCGCGCCTATCTTCTGTGTGGCGACCGGATTCTTGCTGTTTAAATCATCCAGGGTGATCTGTTCCGGAATAATCGGCTGGTAAATCCATACGCTTTCCTTATTGCTGCGCATTGGAGTCAGCAAATTTGTATCTTCGCCGGCGGCTGTCTGTTTTATGCTGGCTTGACCAACAAGGTAGTCGCTTGCCGCAAGGCTCATTTCGGTAAACACATTTTTGGGTAGACGGGAAAATTTTCCCGCTTCAACCAAAGTTTCGGAGGATGAATTCAAGACGACTACACCGCGCACATCCGGCTGATGCAATACCCCATTGGCAATATTCTGCAAAAACGCCTGATTATTTGAAAACACACCATACTCACCGCTCACAGCAAATTGGCGCGCAATTGACCTGCCGCGCTCCAGCAGGTTTTGGTCCAGATCGGAGAAGCGGTTGTGCAGGAAGAATGATTCCAGGCTGGCCGCCATGATGAATAATGGGATAAGCGTCAACCAGGCGACCTGCTGACGAATGCTGAATTGTTTCACTGTCTCCCCTCCCCGGCTTTATCCATGCGTTCGCGTATAGCTTCCGGCGAATCCAGCACAATCCCTAATGAGTGCGCAACCTGTTGATTTAACGAAATAGTGAATAGCTTTGGGTACTGCGGTTCGGGCAACCGCCGGTTTCTTGCAAAAGAAACAATCATTTCTCCGGTTTGTTCGGCCAGTTGTTCGGGGATAGAGAAAATGGCGCCAAGCGCGCCGGCATTCACGTAGGCCTGCGAGATGCCGATTAATGGAACCTGATGCCGATAGCTGGTCAGCAAAATATTACGCACGTTGCTGCTGCTGTAGATTTCGCTGTCAGGAATAACCAGCAGCACATCGCTGTTGTTCAAAACGCTTTCCAGAGTGGCAAAAAAGTTTTCGGCAGATCGGGTCGATTGAGCGTTAAGCGACATCCCTCGTGGCAAGCGAGGGAGGAGGATGTGAGTATCCGACGAATACAGCAGGCCAACTGTTTTATGCTTGGGAAGAGCCGCCTGGATAAAACTCAGCCGTCGATCCCAGGGTTGGTCGAGATAAATAGCCGATGTCGCCTTGGATCGTTTTTGCGAAGACCCTCTTTCGAGCAACGCCTCATATCCCATTCTGGGGATCATTACGCCCAGCACCGGCACATCGAACTTGGCAATGGCAAGTTCCATTGCTTTCATGCCTGCGGCGATAACCAAGTCAGTATGGGCACCTTCGCCGGGTTGTGTGTGCGGGCCAGCCTGGGATTCAATAACAGCCACATCGGCCTTGCTTGCGGCAAGCGCCTGGTTGAGTGCGGCTGAGAATTGCTGGTAAGGCGGTGTGCTGTCGCTTAACACCAAGCGAACATTCAGCGTTTCTGCCTGAGCCCAAGTTGCCAGCAGCGCGATTGCGCTTGAGAACAACAGGATGGTGGATTGGCGAAACACGGCGGCTTAGCCTTAGAGTCCCAGCGTTGCGGTCAGAGAGGTGCGCCGCTTGTGTCTGGTTTGCGTGCTGTAGTCGAAATAATGGTCGCTCAGCGCATTTTTTACTACCAGGGCGATTTCGCCACCGCCCGATCTTCCTTTTTTGCTTTGCCACCCGCCAAAACTTTGAGCCACCCGAAAATCCAGATAGCGCGTCAATGGCTGCATAAGCCCCGCATCCAAAGATCGAACCGGATCTATATGGTAAAACCCGGCACCGAGCTGCAACCCCCCGTAAAAATCATGCGACAGCAACATGCTGGCGCTATTCAGCGGAACGGTCTGGGAGTATTTGTTTGCATAACTTATCAGCGATGCATTGACCGACGCAACGGGCGAGACACGCGACGGGCTTGCACCGGCAACCTGATGCGAATAATTCACGGTCAGTCTGCTGCGCACTCCCAGCTTGTAATTGAGCGTGCCTTCCAGTCCGCTATAAAAGGCGTTGAAATCGCTCTTGAAGCTTTTCGGGGTTACGGTTGAATTGGGGTCAGCGACGGGATCTACCCAGATGATGTTGCTGATCTGGTCGTGAAAGGCCCTGACGTCAAGGGTCGAGCCGGCTTCGTCCAACTGCCCGACATAGCCAATCTCCCGGGAAATCGCTTTTTCCGGACCCAACCCGCCAGCCGCCGAAATGTTGTGCCATGTCCATTGTTTGCCGGCCACATTGTTTAACCGGACAGATTGATTTCCCAATTCTTCGGCCATCTCAGGGTTGCGGTAGGCGATTGAAACGCTGGCACGCAGCGTATCCCGCGGAGTCAGGTGGTGGTTATATGAAATGCGCGGCGAAACGCGTGTTTGCCCCAGCGCATTTTTTTCCGCCATCGCCCCGATGTTGATGAGGCTTACCGGAGCGATGCGCCACTCGTCGTGCGCAAACAAGCGATACTCCCGCCACGTCGGCGAATACCGCAAATTGTTTGGGGCGGTTGCCGAGTCATGGCGCGCTCCCATTCCCCACACCACACGATTAGTGGGGGAAGTATGCAGCGTATGCTGCATTTCGAGATCGTGGCGGTGGATGACGGCATCATCGAAAACCGGGTAACTACCGGAAGCGATCAAATTCAAGTCGGGAGAACAACTAACACAAGGCATACTGTATCGCTCGTCTTTCGTATTCCGGCCTATGTGGTAGTAATTGAGCTGGAGGTCGCTATCTCCACCAAAAGTATGCAGCCAGGTAAATTGTTCAAAATCGGAGCTGACCTTCTGATCGCGCAACGTGGAGAAAATCCCGTTGGATGACGGTGTTGGATTTTGGTCTCCAAGTTGCCGCGAGGAATCACTATAGCCAAGCTGAATATCAAGGCTGTCGCTGCCAGTCGGGCGATAGTTGATTCTGGTATTGATCAATTGTGTGCGACTGTTATCGTTCAACGGGATTGTGAAGACGCTTGATATAGGATCAAAGCCGCTGTCGGCACGCGAAGCCAGTGTCACCCGGTAATCCCAATCCTCTCCCACTCCACCAAAACGAGCCGAAACGTCTGAGACACCGGCATCTCCCTTGCTGACAGATGCCTGCGCCTTGGGGACAGCCGAAGCCTGGCGCGTGAGAATGTTGATCACGCCCTGCACGGAATTTGAGCCGTGCGAAGCTGCTGACGGGCCGCGCACCACCTCGATCCGCTCTATATCGCCGATATCCAACGGGAGTTCCGCCCAGTCCACCTGCCCGAATATCGGCAGGTAAATCGAGCGGCCATCGACCAGAACCTGCATTCTGCGCGCATAGGCATCGGTAATGCCGCGGTATGACACGATGGGCGTGTGCCCGTTCTCATATCCCACATACATCGAAGGTACCAGCTTGAACACATCGGCGATGTTGCGCGCACCGGAAGCCACGATCATCTCCCGATCAATCACCGTCATCGCGTTGGGCGTTTCCGAAATCGGCTGAGACAGCCGCGAAGCGCTGAGCACAACGGGAAGTTCCTGAAAATAGTCCTGCTCGCTTGGATAGTCGGCAGCCCAAGCGCTTCCGCAGGCCATGCCGGCCAGTAATACGGCTATGAGTGGCCGATGCCAAAATTTTTTCATATTCAAAACACTCCCGGTGTTTTTTGTTATTCCGCACAGCCCGCATGACCTGCGTAGCGCGCGATTATACGGTGAGGGAAAATAAAAAGGGCTGGCAATCTGCCAGCCCTTATTGACTTGGGAGTGGGTGTCCGAATGATTGTGCACCACTCGATGCCGGAAAGGCAGGAAAAATGGAGGGGGGGGTAATGGTGCGCTGAGGGTGCGCAAAAACAAGGCGCCCAACAAAACTTAACTAAGTCTTTGATTATGGGGTGACTGATGGGGCTCGAACCCACGACAACCGGAATCACAATCCGGGACTCTACCAACTGAGCTACAGCCACCACTGAACTTTGCTTGTCCGACACTGGTGTGCCCGACAGGAATCGAACCTGCAACCCCCAGCTTAGAAGGCTGGTGCTCTATCCGGTTGAGCTACGGGCACAATTCTTTTTCGAGTCTATCTGAAATTTTTGTTAAAACCTGGTCGGGGTGGAGAGATTCGAACTCCCGACATCCTGCTCCCAAAGCAGGCGCGCTACCAGGCTACGCTACACCCCGAAGGCTGCGCATTATACAGACGCAGGTTTATAAATCAATTTAGTTTTGGTATTTTTTCAGCTTGGGCGAGGCAAGCATCAGGTAATAGCCCATCGACCATAAGGTGAGCAGTGCGGCAAGATACAGCAGCGACGAGCCGACCATCTGGCAATCGACCCCCAGCAGGCGTTCGTGGTACAGCAGCAGCAAGATTGCAATCATCTGAAAAGCGGTCTTGATCTTGCCCAGCATGGAGACGGCGATACTCCTGCTTTCGCCGAGCTTGGCCATCCACTCGCGCAATGCGGAAATGGTGATTTCGCGCCCGATGATGATGAAGGCGATGATCGCGTCGGCGCGCCCCAATTTGACCAGCACGATCAAAGCGGCCGCCACCATCAGCTTGTCGGCGACCGGGTCGAGGAATGCGCCAAAGGCCGAAGACTGGTTTAATTTGCGCGCCAGATAGCCATCGAGCCAGTCGGTGACCGCAGCCAGCAAGAAAATGCCGGTGCTAATGAGATTCTTCAGATGGGGCGCAAGCGTGGCATCCGGCAAATAAAAAGCCGTGACGAATACCGGGATAAGCAGGATTCTTAGCCAAGTGAGCAGATTGGGGATATTGCTGAACATGCGCTCAGTGTAGCTGCTGGTAAATCTTTTCAGCAAGCGCTTTGCTGATTCCTTCTACCTGACTGAGTTGTTCGACACTGGCTTGCGCCACTTCGCGCAGCCCGCCGAAGTGGGTCAGCAGGCTGCGCCGCCGTTTGTCCCCTACCCCGCTGATTTCCTCCAGGCTGGAGGCGGTGCGCGCCTTGCCGCGCTTGGCGCGATGCCCGGTGATGGCGAAGCGGTGCGCCTCGTCGCGGATCTGCTGGATCAGATGCAGCGCCGGATCATCGCTGCGCAACTGCTTTGCCGTGCCGTCGGGAAAAATCAATTGCTCCAGCCCGGCCTTGCGTTCCTCGCCCTTGGCGACGCCGACCAGGGCCAGCTCGTTCAAGCCCAATTCATGCATCACCTCCATCGCAACATGCAGCTGCCCCAGGCCGCCGTCGATCAAAATCAGATCGGGGCGCGCACCCTCCCCCCTTCGACTGTGCTCATAACCAGCGACTTGGCTATTGTCTTTTGATAGCCTAGTCGAATGGCTAGTAGTTTCATCAGGACAGGCTTCGGCAAGCTTCTGGTAGCGGCGCATCAACGCCTGGCGCATCGCCGCATAGTCGTCGCCGGGCGTGATGCCGGTGATGTTGTAGCGGCGGTATTGGCTGGATCGCATATCGAGATTCTCATACACCACGCAGGAGGCCTGCGCCGCCTCGCCCATCGTATGGCTGATGTCGAAACACTCGATACGCTGCAAGTCCGGCATATCCAGCAGTTCGCGCAGCTTGTCCAGCCGCAGCTTCTGCCCGCCCTGCTGCGCCTTGCGCTGCTGCAGCGCCAGTTGCGCATTGCGTTGCGCCATCTCCAACCACTGCCTGCGCTCGCCGCTTACGGCCTGGCTGATCTTCACCGCATGCCCGGCCTGTTCGCTGAGCAACTGCGCCAGCGTCTCGTCATCGCATGCGGCATCCAGCACCAGCAACGGCGGCACGCTGCGATTCAGGTAATGCTGCGCGATGAACGCCTGCACGATCTCATCCGCCGGCAGATCTTCGGCATGTTCCGGGAAGAAACTCTTGTCGCCCAAATGCCGCCCGCCGCGCACCATCGCAAGGTTCAAGCAAACCAGCCCATCCTGCGGGTGCCCGGCCAAAAGTTTTTCGGACTGCGCCAGTGCGATGATATCGGCATCCGTTGCGCCGCCGGTGGACTCGACGAACTGCTTCTGCTGCACGGTATGCAACGCGCGCAACTGGTCGCGCAACGCGGCAGCCTGCTCGTAGTGCTGTGCCTCCGCCGCGCGCTCCATCGCCGCCCGCAAGGCCTGCTCGACCTCCTGATGCTTGCCTTGCAGCAACAGCACCGCGTTGCGGATATCGGCCTGATAATCTTCCGCCGAAACCAGATTCACGCAGGGGGCGGTGCAGCGATGGATCTGGTGCAGCAGGCAGGGGCGCGTGCGATTGCTGAACACGCTGTTCTCGCAGGTGCGGATGCGGAAAATCTTCTGCAGCAGTTGGATGCTTTCCTTCGCGGCATACGAATTCGGATAGGGACCGAAGTATTGATGCTGGCGATTGGGTGTGCCGCGATAATAGGTCAGACGCGGAAATTTCTCCCCGGTCAGCACGATATACGGATAAGACTTATCGTCGCGAAACAATATGTTATAGCGCGGTTTTAATGACTTTATCAGGTTGTTTTCCAGCAGCAGCGCCTCAGCTTCCGAGCGCGTCACGGTGGTTTCGATGCGCGCGATATGCGACACCATCAGGCGGATGCGCGGCGAGACATTGGTTTTCTGGAAGTAGGATGCGACGCGCTTCTTCAGTTGCCTGGCCTTGCCGACATACAGCACCTCGCCCTTGCCGTCGAAAAAACGATACACGCCCGGCAGCAACGGCAGGCTGTCGAGTATCGGTTTTGGGTCGAATGGCTGCTCAGGTTTCACGGCAACTCAGATATTCCACAATGTCGTTGGTCACCGCCTATCCATGCCCGAAAAATCCGACATACCACAGCCCGACCAGCGCGGCTATGCCCGCCGCGATCGCCAGGTAATAGGGCCACAGCACCTGTTTTTCCGCAAACGGATCGACCAGCGAGCGGTTTGCGCCTTCCGGCAACTCGGCCATTCCGGTCAGCGAAGTGCCAAACGGGATGTTGATGCGCGCCCGCGCGTTGATCGCCCAGCCGTTGGCATCCAGGATCGGGGCCAGATTGCGGCGCTTCAGCTTGAACCAGGCCAGCGCCATGGACGGGCCGGAGACCAGCAGCATCAGGCCGATCAGCGCCAGGGGTATCTGCCAGAATTTCAGCCCGAGCACACCGCTGACGATCGAGGCGAGGATGCCGCCGATGGCGCCGATCGCCAGGCCGATCGCCGCGAAAATACCGGCGAACTTGCCCACGTCGAACGGAGGTTTGGGCGCGGCAGGCGCCTCGGCGGCAACCTTGCCGCTGTCCACCGCCGCCTTGACCAGCTGGCTGTCCACGGAGCTGGCCTTCGACGCCGCGAGCTTCTGCAACTGTTCGCTGATCATCTTGGACAGTTTCTTGTACGGCGACCAAAACGCTTGGCGGATGCTGATCGGGTGGTCGATGATGCGCACGATGCTGGCGTCCCAGTCTTGGCCCTTGCGGTCATAGAAGATGCCGTTGCGCCCGGCCATCAGATAATCCGAATCGCCTGCGGTGAAGGCGGCGGCAATGGTCATTTTCTCCGCGCCGCCGCTGCGCACGCAATCGCAATACGCGAGGCAGAAGCCGCCCATGCCGGCGAGTCCGGCGTGCTTGGCCACGTCCTCGACCTTGACGCACAGCTCGCAACTGCGCCCGTCCAGATACAGCGTGCCGACCTGGAAGATCGCCTTGTCCTTGCCGGTGTAGAAGTTGCGGAACGACACGAAGTTGTTCACCAGCCTGAACAAGTCGCGGTTATAGCGCAGCAGCTTTTCCACCAGGCGGGTCGCCCTCACCTCGACCTCGACCGCCTTGTCCTGCGCCATCAAGCCGTCGAGCGCCGCCTGGTGCCCGTTGCCGAGAATCTCGCGGATGCGCGCGATGCCGAGCTGCTCGGCACTGCCGGCCGGTTTTTCCGCCTGCCAGGCATCGAATGCCGCAAACCTGGCGCACAGCGCAGCCCAGTCTTGCGCGCTCAGGCTTTCCCTGTTGCCGAGCAGCGGCTTCACGACCCGCTCGCGCAATGCATCCAGCTTGCCTTGCCAGGCCGGGTTGATGCCGGAAACCAGTGGCAGCGGCTTGCCCGCCTCCACCGTCGCCAGCGGGAAACCGGCCACATCCTGGCTTTGCGCCGACAGATTCTGCGCGGCGAGCCGCTGGTAATCCTCGGCGGAGCGGCTCAGCGGCACGGCTGCGCGCGCGTCATACGCCGCCAGCTGGCAGCGCGTGAAATAGTCGCTGGCCTTGTCCTTGACGGCATGAAAAGCCTCCGCCGCCGCCGTGGTCTTCTCGCCCAGCAACAGGATGGCGGCATCGCCTTCGCCCTTGGCTTGCCAGGCCGCATAGGCGGCGGCCTCGGCAAAAAACCTGTCGGCGATCTCGCGGTTGACGCCGGCTTCGCCGCTCAAATCCGCCACCGAACCGGCACATTTGATGATGTCTTCGACCGTCGCGCGCAGCCCCGCATCGGCGATCCGCCCGGCGCAGATCACCCCGTCGCCGTTGAATTCCAGCCCCGCCACGAATTTCTCGATATCGGCCATGTCCGCGAGCGAAATAGCCGCCGCATCCGGCTTGCCGAGGCTTCTCAGGATATGCCGCGCGGAGGCCAGCACCTGTTTGCCTTCTTCGCCGCTGTCGTCGATGTCGGCCAACGCCAGGCTATCGGCTCCCTCGATCAGCAGGTCGGCATTCTTCAGCAACCTCCCCGCCCAGTCGATGGCCGCCAGCACCTCGTTGGCGCGCACATGCCCATCGGTATCGCTGTCGATCAGATCCAGCGTCCTGCTATCGAACTCGAGACCGCGCGTCGGGCAGCCCAGCGCCACCCACAACTTCTGGTCCAGCTCTTTCAGCGCCAGCAAATCCGCGCCGCTGTCGAGCTGCACCTGGTCGAACCCGCCTGCCCGGAAAAATTTCCATGTATGCGATGTGGTCATATGCGCTCCCTGTTTTCGAGTAAATCTGGATTGCCTATTAAATTGTTCGCGCTTTGTAGGAGCACGCCCTGATGGAACTACTAGCCATTCGACTTGGCTGTCAAAAGACGACAGCCAAGTCGCTGGTTATGCGTGCGATTATTTTTTCATTCGCGAGCAGGGCTCGCTCCTACAAGGTGTTGGTAATCAGCGTCAACTGCATCAATCCGTGGCTGAACATTATATTAGTTCTCCCGATGCTCCAGCGTATACCCCGCGCCTTCGCCCTGCCCCAGATGCCGCACCAGATACGGCATCACCTCTTGCAGCATACCTTGCAAAATCCACGGCGGGTTGACAATGAACATGCCGCTGCCGTGCATGCCGAAGCCCTCCTCGTTCGGGGTCTGCACGCTGAGCGCAACATGCAGCCAGCTCTTCACCGGCAATTGCTTGAGTTGCTCCGGCAACTGCCGCGCCTCGGCGCGCTGCAACTGCGGATACCACACCGCATAAATCCCGTTGGCAAAGCGTTGCAGCCCTTCAAGCAACGCCGCCGTTACGCGCCGGTAATCCTGCTTGTCCTCGTACGGCGGATCGATCAGCACCAGCGCGCGGCGCGGCGGGGGCGGCAGCAAGGCCTTCAGCGCGCCGAAGCCGTCGGCAGCCTGGATCAGCACCTGCGCTTCGTGCCCGGAAAAATTCTCGCGCAGGATTTCGCTGTCGGTCGGATGCAGCTCGAACAGCCGCATCCTGTCCTGCTCGCGCAGCAGCTCCAGCGCGACCAGCGGCGAGCCGGGATAGAGCTTCAACTGCCCGTCCGGGTTGATGCCTTTCACCAGCGCTACATAATCGGCCAGTGCGTCCGGTAGGTCGGAACGATCCCAAAGCCGCGCGATGCCGCTTTCATATTCCGCGTTCTGCGTGGCATAGCCGCTATCCAGGGCATAGCAGCCCGCTCCGGCATGGGTGTCGATGTACCAGAACGGTTTGTCTTTTTGCGCCAGGTAGCGCAGCAACTGCACCTCGATAAAGTGCTTCAGCACATCGGCGTGGTTGCCTGCATGAAAGGCGTGGCGGTAACTCAGCATGGATTCGGGAATCGTAAATTGTGCAAGGCGCAATTGTGCCACGCCCGCCCGGATAATGCCCCATCTGGCAAAGTAGGGGGGATGTCCGGTATATTGGCTGCCGGGCAATTTCCGGTAAAAAATAATGGGCAAGCTCTATAAGCAATTGACGGATGATCTGGCGGGCTTCATCCAGCGGCAGAAGCTATTCTTTGTCGGCACTGCCGCAGATGACGGCAGGGTCAACGTATCGCCGAAAGGCATGGACACCCTGCGCGTCGTCACCGAAGACCGGGTCGTCTGGCTCAATCTCACCGGAAGCAGCAACGAAACGGCGGCCCACCTCCGCGAGAACGACCGCATCACCCTGATGTTCTGCGCGTTCGAAGGCGACCCGCTGATCCTGCGCCTGTATGGCCATGCCCGGATATTCCACCCGCACGACACGGAGTGGGACAGCCTCATCACCTTCTTCCCCGCGATCTCCGGCGCCCGCCAGATCATCGACATGTCGGTCGACCTGGTGCAGACATCCTGCGGCTTTGGCGTGCCGTTTTTCGAGTTCAAGGCCGAAAGAGACCAGCTGGAAAAGTGGGCCGAGAAAAAAGGTCCCGAAGGCATCCGGCAATATTGGGAAGAGAAGAACCGGATAAGCCTTGACGGGAAACCCACGGGAATCGTGGCGGAATAAGCGCCGCAGCGCAACACGGTTACGCGGCAGGCTGGCGGCGTGATCTTGAAAAACAATCCAAACCCGCCCCCTTTGACCCTATCTGCCGCATCCTGACCAATAGAACTAGACCGAAGCAACTAGGTATTTTGGCGTATATGTTTTCCAGGAGTGAATGGATAGTATTCGTGCCTCAAGATTGACTAATTAACCGAGGTAACTGGATATGAAAAAGACGTATTTAGCTCTTACGGTGGCGGCTCTGGCGATGGCTGGCTGCTCTAAACCCAACAACTACACCCCGGCAGCAGGCGCTTCAGGTGCGGATATTTTCAAGGCCGCATGCCTCGAGTGCCACAAGATTGAAAACGGCAAGATTTTCGAATTGGCTGCCGACAATGCGAGCGCTGCGGCTATCGCCAAGAAAGTCACCGAAGGCGGCAAGATAATGTCTTCCTTCCCCAACATCAAGGGTGAAGAGCTGAAAGGCCTGAGCCAGTATGTAATCGAGAACAGCAAGGTTAAATAGCTTTTTACCTAGCCAGTCAATAAACATCCCGCCTTTGCTCTAGAGCGCGACGCTGCCACTTTTAATTGTAGAAGCGCTCTAGCAGCAGAAAACAATTCAGCTCCGACGCCTGTCATGTTTGTTGGAGCACAGCCCAGGGTGAATCAAGCCGCGCAGCAGGTTTTTCGAGGCGCCCTTCGGCGTGCTCAACAGACAAGGATAGCAAGGTGAAACCCGGAAGAAACGACCCCTGCCCTTGCGGCAGCGGGAAAAAATACAAGAAGTGCTGTTCCGACAATCCGGAAGCAGCCCCTGCATTCCAACCCCAACGAACACCAAACCAGGGCGCTTCGCAGGGGACGCCCGGCCATCGGGAGATCGGCGCGCTGGTGGAGCTCTTCAACCAGCAGCGTTACATGCAAGCCGAGCTTCTGGCGCGGTCGATGACGAAAAGCTTTCCGCGCTACGGGTTCGGCTGGAAGGTGTTGGGCGCGGCGTCCAATCAATTGGGGCGCAGCGCGGACGCGCTGGCCGCGCTGCAGAAAGCGGCGGCGCTGTTGCCGGACGACGAAGAGGTGCAGTACAACCTCGGCAGCACGCTGCATAATCTGGGGCGGCTGGACGAGGCCGCCGCCGGCTACCGCCGCGCGCTGGCGCTCAAGCCGAATTATGTCGAGGCGCACAACAACCTCGGCAACACCCTCAAGGACATGGGGCGGCTCGACGAGGCCGCAGCCAGTTACCGGCGCGCGCTGGCGCTCAAGCCGGACTACGCCGAGGCGCATTGCAACCTCGGCAACACCCTCAACGAACTGGGCCAGCCGGTTGATGCCGAGGCCAGCCTGCGCCGGGCGCTACAGATCAAGCCGGATTTCATCGAAGCGCTCAACAGCCTCGCCCTGCTGCTCAATGCGCAAGGCGACCCGGCAACCGCCCTGAACGTCGTCTACCACTCCCTGCATTTCAGGGAAACGGCGGAAGCCAAAAACATCTTTGTCGCCTGCGCCAAACACCTGCACTTCACGCAAGACGACAGCGCAATCCGCACGGACATAATTCGCGCCTTGACCGAACCCTGGGGGCGGCCCAGCGAACTGGCGCAGGCTGCCACCGGCCTCGTCAGGCTCAACGCGGACATCGGAGAATGCATGGCGCGGGCGGTCGGCGCATGGCCCCGGCGGCTGGTGGCGCAGGAGTTGTTCGGCGCAAACGGCCTCGCCGCACTTGCCGCCGATGCGCTGCTCATCGCCCTGCTCGATGCGATGCCCGTCTGCGACATTGAAATGGAACGCTTCCTGACTCTGGCGCGCCATGCCCTGCTCGAAGCCGCCATGACGGCCCCAGTCAATGAGACGCCTTTGGGCTTCTACAGCGCCCTCGCGCGCCAATGCTTCATCAACGAATATGTGTTCTGTTACACCGACGACGAAATCAGGAGAGCGCATGACCTGCGCGATGCACTGGCTGCGGCGCTGCAAGCCGACGCCCCGGTGCCTGCCCTGTGGCCGGTCGCGGTCGCGGCCTACTTCCCGCTCTGCGCCCTCCCGCTCGCCGCGCGGCTACTGGAGAAGCAATGGCCTGAAGAAGTTGCCGTCATACTGCAGCAGCAGATACGCGAACCTGCGGAAGAACAGCAACTGCGCGCCACCCTGCCGCGGCTGACCGGTATCGAGGACGAGGTGTCGCTGCTGGTGCAGAACCAGTACGAAGAAAACCCCTACCCGCGCTGGATCAAACCCGATCCCGCCGTGAAGGCAAAGAACATCGCCGCCGATCTGCTCCAGAAATTCCCGCTGGCTTCCTTCAAGCGCGGCCTCAAGAGCGGCAGCATCGACGTGCTGGTCGCCGGTTGCGGCACCGGCCAGCATTCCATCGGCACGGCGCAGCGCATCCAGGGCGCGCAGGTGCTGGCCATCGACCTGAGCCTGAGCAGCCTGAGTTACGCCAAACGCAAGACGCAGGAACTGGGCCTGACCTCAGTGGAATATGCGCAGGCCGACCTGCTGAAGCTCGGCTCGCTCGGACGCAGCTTCGATGTGATCGAATCGGTCGGCGTGCTGCACCACCTCGCCGACCCGTGGGCCGGATGGCAAACGCTGCTGTCCCTGCTGCGCCCCGGCGGCTTCATGGAGCTCGGCTTTTACAGCGCGGCGGCGCGGCGCAATATCGTGCGGATATGGGAGTTCATCGCCGAGCGCGGTTACGGTTCCTCGGCTGATGAGATCCGGCGTTTCCGTCAGGACTTGATGGAATCGGGCAACAGCGCGGAATTCGGTGCGGCCCTGAATTCGGCGGATTTCTTCAGCACCAGCACCTGCCGCGACCTGCTGTTCCACGTTCAGGAACACCGCATGACACTGACCGGCATCGATGAATTCCTCCGGAAAAACAACCTGGCATTCCTCGGATTCGAGATCGACGCCGCTGTCCTGCATGCCTACCATCGACGCTTTCCCGATGACCGCGCCGCCACCAGCCTCGCGCAGTGGCAGATTTTTGAGAACGAAAACCCGGACACCTTCAGCAGCATGTACCACTTCTGGGTTCAGAAAGTCGGATAAGCCTTATAGCGTTTTCCATAGTATAGTTCGGCGAGTTTTTGAATAACAATCAGAGGATAAAATGCAAAGCCAGTTAATCAGAGTTACAACGAAATCCAAAACACCGCTTTATATCAACATCTGCGCCGATGAAGATCAAAAAATCTTCGTCCTGATGAACATCACCGCATTCACCGTCGGCACCTATTTTGAAAGTGCGGAAAAAGCATTGAAAGAATGCATCGAAGTTACAAATAAAGTTATCAATTACAAGAAAGATGGCGACAGGATTGAAGCGCTCTATTCTGATCCGGGCTGCACATTCCTCACCAATGAAGAAATGGCGAACCTCCTGCTTCAACCCCCTCCTGTCCGCTGAATGATCTAGTCTTGTAAAGCACCAAATGGGCATACCCAATAACAATTTGAGTCTGCCCCTTTTACCCCCTGCAAGTTCTTTTCCATCAGCATTGACACTACCCGCCAAACTCAAATACAGTTCGCCCCACTTGCATATCTGCTAAACGCACATCGCACCGCACGCACGGCGCGAGGCTCACAACAGAATCCCCAGAACCGGAGCTGGCGCAAGACAAAAACCCGCTTAGCGGGCGGCCAGCACATGAACCAAGGGGAAGCACTGCACATGATCGCATCAGTATCGCAGATCGAATCGAGGATGTTTCTTATCCGCGAGCAAAAGGTCATGCTCAGCCAACACCTGGCCGAATTGTACGAAGTCGAGCCGCGAGCGTTGAATCAGGCGGTCAAACGCAATATCGAGCGCTTCCCTGAAGACTTCATGTTCCAACTGAATCCCGAGGAATTCGCCAACTTGAAATCACAATTTGTGACATCAAGTTGGGGCGGCATCCGAACTGCCCCCTACGCCTTTACCGAACAAGGCGTTGCCATGCTCTCCAGCGTCCTCCACAGCGAACGCGCCATTCAGGTCAACATCGAGATCATGCGTGCCTTTGTGCGACTGCGGCAGATGCTCGCCACCAATGCCGAGCTTTCCCGCAAACTCATCGCCCTTGAAAAGAAATACGACGTGCGCTTCAAAGCAGTCTTTGAAGCCATCCATGAATTGATGTCCCCGCCAGAACCCAAAAAGAAACGCCCCATCGGCTTTGCGCCGTGGGGAAAGAAATGACACAGCCTGCCGCCAACCCGCTCTCCGCCAGCGAACCCTGGAACCTCGTCGCCGACGGCTACGCCGAGACCACCATGCTCGTGTTTGAGCAATTCGCCGACGAAGCCATCGCCGCAGTCAAACTCAAACCCAACTCAACCGTGCTCGATATCGCCTGCGGGCCGGGCACGCTGGCGCTCCGGCTCGCGCAGCACGCCGAGCAAGTACACGGCATCGACTTCTCAGAAGCCATGCTCGCCGTGTTCCGCAACAAGATCGAACAAGCCGGACACCGCAACATCGCCCTGCACTGCGGCGACGCGCAGACCCTGCCCTATGCCGACGCAACCTTCGATGCCGCCTTCTCGCTGTTCGGCCTCATGTTCTTCCCTGACAGGCAACAAGGCTTCGCCGAAATCTACCGCACCCTCAAACCGGGCGGCAGCGTCGCCATCACCAGCTGGGCACCCGTGGACCAATCGCCCGCCATGCAAACCATGTTCGGCGCACTACGCGCCATCAAACCCGACCTGCCACAACCGCAACGCTCCGTCACCACACTGGAAAACCCCGAACGCTTCAAACAAGAAATGGAAGAAGCCGGATTCCGCAACATCGAGATACGCAGCGTCACCAAAGCCTTCCCCGTCGGCAGCACCGCCGAATTCTGGGGCCACATGGTCAAGGGCAGCGCCCCGATTCAGATGATGAAGAAAGGTCTGGGCGAAGAGCTGTGGCGCGAGAAGGAAAAGCTCGCGCTGGCCTGGCTGGAAGAGACACTGCCTACGCTGAAGGGGCCGCTGACTTCGGATGCGTGGTTGGGGGTGGGGGTGAAGTAACTGAGAACGCTATCTAGCTTCGGGAAAAATTATTCGAAGCTGACTATTTAATTATTTTGGTGATGCCATGACATATAACTCACAACGCGCGCTTGAACTACTTCGTGCAGGTTCCGGTAATCCGCAGGCCGATTTTCGCGAAGGCCAGGAGGATGCGATTCGCCATATTGTCAAAGGCAACGGGCGACTGCTTGTGGTACAGAAAACGGGATGGGGTAAAAGCTTTGTTTACTTTATCGCCACCAAATTGTTGCGTGAGTTAGGCCATGGCCCGGCTCTGCTGATTTCACCCCTGCTTTCTTTGATGCGCAACCAGATTTCCGCAGCAGAACGCATGGGCGTGCGTGCCGCAACCATCAATTCGGACAATCAGGATGATTGGACAGCAATTGAAGCCAATCTCGCAAATAATGAAATTGACATTTTGCTCATCTCGCCAGAGCGGCTAGCCAACGAGCGATTCAGCACGCAAGTTTTAGCGGGCATTGCCGCACAAATCTCCTTACTGGTGATTGACGAGGCGCATTGTATTTCCGACTGGGGCCATGATTTTCGTCCGCATTACCGTTTGTTGGAACGCATCGTAAAATCCTTGCCGCCAAACTTGCGCTTGTTAGCTACTACTGCCACAGCCAACAATCGAGTGATGGACGATCTGGTCGCCGTACTGGGGCCAAATATAGAAATCTTGCGCGGCGATTTGCACCGTCACTCACTTGCTTTGCAGACCATACGCTTGCCCAGTCAGGCAGAGCGCATGGCATGGATTGCAGAACAGCTCAATTCACTTCAGGGCAGCGGTATCATTTACGCGCTGACTATTCGTGATGCAAATCAGGTGGCCGAATGGCTGAAATCTCAAGGCTTGATTGTTGAGGCCTACAGCGGGGAAACGGGCGACCGTCGTGAAGCTATCGAGCAAGCACTGTTGGCCAACCAGGTCAAAGCGCTGGTTGCCACAACGGCGCTTGGCATGGGCTTCGACAAACCCGATCTCTCCTTCGTTATCCATTACCAGACTCCCGGTTCCGTTGTCGCGTACTACCAGCAAGTGGGGCGAGCCGGTCGAGCGTTGAAAGCAGCATATGGCGTCTTGCTCAGCGGCAATGAGGAGTTGGAAATCACCGACTATTTCATCGAGAGCGCTTTCCCCACTCGTGATGAAGTAGATGCAGTCCTCCGCGCATTGGAGGCTGAATCTGGCGGATTGTCGGTGCCAGAGTTGTTAGCCAGAATCAATGTGAGCAAGGGCCGAATTCAGAAAGCAATAGATTTGCTGGCACTTGAGTCGCCCGCGCCGATTGCCAAGCAAGGCAGTAAATGGCAATTGACCGCAGCCCAATTAAATAAGAGCTTTTGGGCGCGCGCTGAACGATTGACTGAGTTACGCCGCAGTGAACAACAGCAAATGCAAGAGTATGTTGCTTTGACATCAGGACATATGGCTTTTTTGATTGGCGCACTGGATGGCGACACCAGCACCGTTACACCGCCACCTCTCCCACCTCTTTCTGCCAACGTAAATCCAAAGATAGTTCAAGAGGCTATCGCATTCTTGCGACGCACCAGTCTGCCAATTGAACCGCGCAAGCAATGGCCTGCTGGCGGAATGCCTCTGTATGGAATAAAGGGGAAAATTTCTCCAACTCATCAAGCGCAGCCTGGCAAGGCGCTTTGCATTTGGGGGGATGCCGGATGGGGCGGACTGGTAAGACAAGGCAAGTATCATGATGGGCATTTTGCAAACGATCTGGTCGGCGCATGCGTTAAAATGATCGCCGACTGGAATCCGCAACCAGCTCCGACGTGGGTGACTTCCATCCCGTCGCAACGCCATCCGAAACTGGTGCCGGATTTTGCAAGCCGTCTCGCGACTGCAATGGATTTGCCTTTCCACGAAGTGTTGATTAAAACAGACGAAAGACCCGAACAGAAAACTATGGCAAACAGTACGCAACAAGCCCGGAATATTGATGGCTCTCTGGCGCTAAACGGCGACCCCGTTCCTCCCGGTCCGGTGCTGTTGGTTGATGATATGGTCGATTCGCGCTGGACATTGACAGTTGCTGCATGGCTGTTGCGTAGCCATGGCAGCGGCGAAGTATATCCCTTGGCTTTGGCGCAAACCGGGCATGATGAATGAATCCTGTGCTCTCGCCTAACACCAAGGCAATTTTACTGCTTACCGCCCCGTTAATCGTGGGGCGTGGCGGTGCCGCATCCGATTTGCTTACGCCAAGCGAATACAAACGCTTGGCGCGCCACCTGCGCAACATACAGCGTCAACCGGCTGACCTTTTGTCAGCGGACGCAACGGAGCTGCTCCAGGCCTGCCAATCAGTAGTAGATCAAGGACGACTCAAACAACTTTTGGAGCGTGGTTTTTTATTGAGCCAGGCGGTAGAGCGCTGGCAGTCGCGCGCAATATGGGTGGTGAGCCGTGCCGATGCAGAATATCCGCGCCGACTGAAAGCGAGACTTAAGGAAGATGCGCCCGCTGTTCTATATGGATGCGGGGACATCAATATTCTGGAAACGGGGGGCTTGGCTGTCGTTGGGTCACGGAATGTGAATGACACCTTGATCGATTACACGATTGAAATTGGCCGACTAAGTGCAAAGGCTGGTAGGACGCTAGTCTCAGGTGGAGCTAAGGGTATTGACCAAGCGGCGATGCGAGGCGCGCTTGAAGCGGGTGGGCTGGTAAGCGGCATGCTGGCAGATAGCCTGGAAAAGACTGCAATGAATCGTGAACACCGTAATTTGTTAATGGATGGGCAGTTAGTGCTGCTGAGTCCATACGATCCGAATGCAGGCTTTAATGTCGGCAACGCCATGCAGCGCAACAAGCTGATTTATTCTCTGGCAGATGCTGCTCTGGTTGTCAGTTCTGATTTGAACAAGGGCGGAACATGGGCTGGAGCAGTCGAACAACTGGATAAACTCCGGCTGCTCCCCATTTATGTACGCAGCGCAGGTGAAGCAGAAAAAGGCCTGGAAGCGCTTAGGCAAAAAGGCGCATTGCCTTGGCCAAACCCACAGGATGTGGACAGCTTCGATGCTGTATTTGATGTATCCCTTGGCGATATTTATGCTGCCGACCAGCTTAATCATTCGCTCTTTGTCAGAGAATCTGCTCCCTCATATCAACCAGAAAATTCAGATGAAGCTACCAGCCTTCCGCCAAGCAACAGTGAGACCACCGCTACGGTCATGGCAACGGAAACCGCAAGTCCGTCGGAAATCTTGTTTGCGGAAGTTCGCAAGTTGCTCACTCAACTTTTGAGATGCCCTATGAAAGATGTCGAGGTCGCCACTGAACTGCAAGTCTCCAATGCTCAGGCCAAAGAGTGGTTACGGCGATTACTTGAAGAAGGAGTCGTTGAGAAGCGATCCAAGCCAGTTTCATATGTGGTCAAACAGGCATCACTTTTTGAGCAAGGAACTCCTACCGATGATGTGTAACTCATGGTAGATAAATGACGAATATCGTCACTTTTCATGGCCACCCTAATCCCCTCCCTTGGCGCCGCCCGCTTCGATGCGCGCGGCGAACTGCGCCTAGCAGAACGGTTGAAGGACTGCCTCGAAGACAACGCCTGGGTGTGGCACAACATTCCGGTCGGGCCTTTCGGCAGGCATCCCGATTTCGTGGCGTTGCATCCGCAGCAGGGCATCGTGGTGCTGGAGGTGAAGGACTGGCGGCTGGATACGATAGTCAATGCAAACAGCAAGCAGGTCGAGCTGATGACTGATCGGGGCAGTGTGTCGACTGACAACCCTTTCGAGCAGGTGCGCAACTACATGTTCAACGTGGTGGATACGTTGAAGCGCGATCCGCTGCTGGTCAACGAAGGGGGAAGCTTCAAGGGCAAGCCGGTATTTTCTTTCGGGCACGGCGTGGCATTCGCCAACATCACGCGCAAGCAGTTTGAGCAGACCGATTTGCGTGAGGTGTTTCCGCCGGAGCGCTGCATCTTCCGCGACGAGATGGCGGAGAAGGTCGATGCTGAAGCGTTTCGCGAGCGAGTCTGGCGCATGGTGTCGCCGCGCATTGGGCCTGCATTGTCGCTGCCGCAGATCGACCGGGTGCGTGCGCTATTGTTCCCGGAGATTCGTGTCACCCAGATTGCTCTGCCGTTTGACGAGCCGTCTACGAAATCCTCGCCCGCCGATGACCGTATGTTGGAAGTGATGGACATGCAGCAGGAGTTGCTGGCGCGCAGCATGGGCGAGGGACACCGCATCGTGCGCGGCGTGGCGGGTTCGGGCAAGACGCTGATCCTGGCGTTCCGCGCCGAGCAGATCGCGCGCGCGGCGAGCCGCCCGGTGCTGCTGTTGAGTTACGCGAACGGTATATCGGGTCGGCTGGAGAATGCGATGCAGGACAGAGGGGTGGAGGACAAGGTGATCACCTCGACCTTCCATTCCTGGTGCTTCAGGATGCTGCGCGAGTACGGCCTCCCCGCGCCCAACCGCAAGGACTTCGCCGACAAGAACGCATGGTATGCCGCCAGCGTGCAGGCCGTGCTCGATGCCGCCGAGCGTGGACTGATTCCGGGCGGCCAGTACGACGCGGTGCTGATCGACGAGGCGCACGACTTCGAGCCGCAATGGCTGGCGCTGGCGGCGAAGATGGTCAACCCGGACACAAAGGCGCTGATGATCGTTTACGACGATGCGCAGGCGATTTACAAAGGGCGGAAGCGCCCGGTCTGGAAGCAGCTCGGCATTGAGGCCGCCGGACGCACTACGGTGCTCAAGGTGAATTACCGCAACACCGCGCAGATATTGCGCTTCGCGCGCAAGTTCGCCGCCGATGTGATCGGCGCACCGGGCGTATGCGCCGGTGACGAGAGTGCGATCCTGATGCCGGAAGACGGCGGGCGCGAGGGTGTGGAGCCGGTGGTGCGCCAGTGCGTGAGCCATGACGGTGAAGCCCATGCGATCGCGGAATGGCTGCAGGGGCGCAAGGCCGCCGGTTACCAGTGGGGGCAGATGGCACTGCTGTATCCCCGGCATTTCATCGGCGAGCGATTCGAAAAAATACTGGCGAAATCCGGCATACCGATTGACGTGGCAAAAGATCATGGCAACCGCATACAGATAGAACGCGACGAGGTGCGCTTCCTGTCCATGCACAACGCCAAGGGGCTGGAGTTCCCCTGCGTGGCAATCGGCGGATTGGGTGAGCTAAAGAAGGCCGAGGACATAGAAGACGACATACGCCTGACCTACGTCGCCATCACGCGCGCGACGCACGAGGCATTCATCACTTACTCGAATATGTCGGAACTGGTCGGGCGGCTGGTGGTGTAGGTCACGCTCGGCATTGAAATCAAATTGACTGCAAAGCCTCAAGCCGCTTTGAGCATGAAATCCACATGGATAGCATCGTAGGGAAACACGATCATCCCCTCGTCTGTTTTTGACAGCAGCCCCGCGTTAAGCAATGCAGTCACGTCGCCGTGGACGGCTTTTACTCCGCGTTCCACATGCCGCGCCGCTTCGCGGATGGACATCGCCCCCGCGCCCGTCATCGTGCTCAGCAGCTTCCAGCGTTTTCCGGACAATACCTTGAACAGCAGCTCGGGCGATTCGAAGCTGATGCGCGGCGCAGAGGCCTTGCCGCTCTTCCATGCTTGGGTGAAGTCACCCAGCGTGTCCGTCAATGGGCGCACATCAATCGTTACTGTTTTCATCTCGCCACCTCTTCACATCCTCAAAAAAATCCGCCACCAATCGTTCAACCGAGACAAAGCGGTAGGGTCAGTGTCGGTTGATCCGCATATGTGAGACAACCCCGTTTAACTCTTTATTGGTAAATCTGACACGGTCCTCATCGGCGACGCCACCAGCGCTATCGATGCAATCGCGAACAGGAGCACGCCGCTACCGGCAAATAATTCACCGACGCTGACGCTGCGCATCAGCCAGCCGGTGAGCGCAGCCGATACCGGGGCTATCCCCATAAAAATGAACATGAACAAGCTCATGGTTCTGCCCATCCTGAAAGCCGGTACGCGGCGCTGCAGCCACGTGTACACGGCAACCTGCACGAATCCGCCCAGCATCCCGATGGCTAGCAGTATTGCCGCGCCTGCCCATGTCGTATGGATCGCCCCCATGGGTGCGATGAGCATGCCTACCATGCCGTCTACGACCAATATCGTCATGCCTAGGCTGCCGACGCGGATGTTCGATCGGACCCCAGAGATAATCATGCCGACCAAGGTGCCCGCACCGTGCGCTCCCATCAAGATTCCGAATGCGGCAACGCCGTCGCTCATGGTATTGGCCAGGACCGGCAACGCGACCTGAACCAGCCCGCTGATTAACAAGGCAATCGCCGCCCAGTAAAGAAAGCAAGTGCGCAGGTCTACATTGCTCCAGCAATAGCGCAGATTTTCTGCGACGGAATTGAGGATGTGCGCTTGATTGGCGGGGTCGGCAGGCGCAGGATTCCATCGTACTGCCACCTTGGTCAGCGTGAATGCCGAAACGGCAAAGCTGAGCGCATCCAGCAAGAATGCAACGCCTAAACCTTGGGAATCCGCAGCGATACCCGCACTCTTATCGCTGAACAACGCAATGAGCAAACCCGCGAGCAACGGTCCGATGAACATCGTCAACTGCCGCAGACCCAGCATCATGCCGTTCGCGCCCTGCAGTTGCTCGGCCTTAACGACAAGCGGCAATATTGCGGAGCCGGATGGGATGCTGAACGCCGTCGCCAATCCTATCGCCAGCGACAGCGCATACACCATCCAGAGGCCCAGACTATTGCTCAGCACCAAAAACGCGAGCGAACCAAGCAGGAAGGTATTGATATATTTAGTCAGCATCAACACACGCTTGGCCGAATAGCGGTCAACCAGCGCGCCGCCAATCAACATGAACAGCGCCCTCGGCACGCCGGTTAGCGCAAGCGCGATGCCAAGCGCAAGCGTGTCTTCAGTCATTTTCAACACCAGCCACGGCAAGGCGATCAGCGTGAATTGATCCCCGAGCATGGAAAGTGCCGAGCCGCTTAACAGCCACTTGAAACTGGGGTCCTTGAATAACGCTGGGCTTTTATTTTCAGGTTGCTTATTGCTCACGATTTTTCTCCTGTCACTCCGAATGCGCGCAATGCAAGCCTGCGGGCATGGTCGCGCACGTCGACCAGCCACGCCTCGGTGAGCACACTGAATTGCTCTGGTTTCCCCGCGAACAGCGCGCGCACCGCATCTTCATAGCCGGGCAAATTCCCCGCCATCGCCGACATGAAACGGTACGCCGATTCCTGCGCCTTTCTGATGCGGTCTTTGGTTTCGTTGATGCGGCTTGCCTCCTCCACCAGTTTGCGCAACGCCACCGATGCGCCGCCCGGTTGCGCCGCCAGCCATTCCCAATGGCGCGGTAGCAGTGTCACCTCGCGTGCGGTCACGCCCAGCTTGGGGCGCCCCGGTGCACGTGCCACCGCCTCACTCTCGACCACAGCTTCTTGAGCGGTCGGCTGCGGCAAGCGATGCAGCATCGCCTTCAACGTACCGCGAAAATCCACCTCGACCGGCTCGCTCGTCATATCGTCGAAGATCAGAATGTGGTTCTGCTCGCCCGCATCGATGCGCTGCTTGACCGCAGCAGCGACCGAATGCAGGTCGCCAGCAGCGATGCGTTGCACCCCCACAAAGGCGATGCAGGATGTAGAAGATGCCGTATTCATATAAATGTCCGTCGTATCGAGTAATGACAGGCTTGATTTTACCCGGATAAAACTATCTGTCAATATTACCCGGGTAATATTTCGCAAATCGTAACTAAGGGTGCCGGGAACGAATTGATTTCGGAAAAAAGCCATCTCGACACGCGAACAGCACAAGGCTATCCTTGACGCTGCATTCACTGGGAAAGGAGCATTGCCATGCCTACCATCAGCATGTTTTTCGGCATTCTCATTCGCATGTATTTCTTCGACGACAAACAGCACCATGCGCCGCATATACACGCGGAATGCCAAGGCCAGCAAGCTGTTTACCTGATCGAAACCGGCGAACGCATTTCGGGTAATATGCCGCCCAACAAGGAGAAGCTGATTCAGGCATGGATGGTCATCCACAAGGATGAGCTGTTTGCCGATTGGGCTTTGGCCGTTAAAGGCGAAGAGCCTTTCCGCATCGAACCGCTGCGCTAGAAAATGATATGAACCCTTACATTACTGCCGTTCAGCCACTGGAAAATTATGAGTTGCTGCTCACCTTCGCCAACGGCGAGCAGCGTATCTTCGACGCCAAACCATATCTGGATAAAGGCGTGTTTAAACGCTTGCGCGAGCGCGGCACATTCCTGGGTGCACGCGTCGTTGCCGGTTCGATCGAGTGGCCCGGAGAGATCGACCTCAGCTACGACACGCTTTATCTGGAAAGCCAGCCCGTCTCTGCCATGCAAGCCGCATAACACGCGTCATCCTTTAAGGCAGGTTGAAGGAAGCACTTTTTTACCGCTTAGCCACCCCTCGAAACTCCGCTTCGCTCGTATTCGAGGGAATGACGATTTATTCAGCGCTTCCGTAACAGAGACTCCCCCGCAATTATTTTCAAACCAACTTTGATTCCCGCTTCTCACTCCCCCATGCGTATCGCACAGCTTCGCCAACGTCTGCGCGATCTCGGCACCAAGCCGTGCCACGAGGATCGTCTGCTGCGCGGCTGGACTCAGGTCTGCTCGTACGACAGGAAGCACAGCCCCGCAGAGGCTTTCTTTCCGCTCGCGCTGCGCAATGAGTTGTCCGCCATTGAAGCGGAGTTGCATGGGCTGGCGCGCCTGCACGGTGAATATCCCGCCGATGATGAGGTGGCCCGGCTGCTGGTGGAACTGGCCGATGGCCAGATGGTGGAGAGCGTGCTGCTGCCGCGTGGCGGCCTGTGCGTTTCGACGCAGGTGGGTTGTGCCGTGGGGTGCGTGTTCTGCATGAGCGGCCGCGCCGGCTTGCTGCGCCAGCTCGGCAGCGCCGAGATCGTCGCCCAGGTGGTGCTTGCGCGCAAACGCCGCGCCGTGAGCAAGGTGGTATTCATGGGCATGGGCGAACCGGCCCACAATCTCGACAATGTGCTCGAAGCGATTGAGCTGCTTGGCACACAAGGCAACATCGGCCACAAGAACCTGGTCTTCTCCACGGTCGGCGACCTGCGCGTGTTCGAGCGTCTTTCTCACGAAACAGTGAAACCGGCGCTCGCCCTCTCGCTGCACACCACCGATGCGGCACTGCGCGCCCGATTGCTGCCTCGCGCGCCGCAGATCGCCATCGAAGAGCTGGTGGAACGCGCCGAAGCGTATGCGCGCGCCACCGGCTATCCGGTTCAATATCAATGGACGTTGATCGAGGGCGTCAACGACAGCGATGCCGAGATGGAGCGGATCGCGCAGCTCCTCGCCGGGAAATACGCCATCATGAACTTCATCCCCTTCAACGAAGTCGACGGACTCGACTATCGCCGCCCCTCACCAGAACGCACTGCGTTCATGGTGCAAACCCTTAAGCAGCATGGCATCCTCGCCAGGATACGCGATTCAGCAGGGCAGGAGATCGAAGGGGCGTGCGGGCAGTTGCGCGCACGGGCAGTGAAAGCATGAGCCCACTCAATTCAAAATACCTATCTCCCCATATGGGAATCTTTAATAATCCGTCATTCCCGCGAAGGCGGGAATCCAGCGGTTTTATTCAATATACCTTTCGGGTGCCAGGCCATAACCAGCCACTTGGCTGTCGTTCTTTGATAGCCTAGTGGAATGGCTAGTAGTTCCATCAAAAGTTTTTCGGAGATGTTTATCCTTGCTACGCAAGAAATTTTTTGTTTGACTGGATTCCCGCCTTCGCGGGAATGACGTTGTTGAATTTTTAGAGATGTCCATATGAAAAAAATCGCCCCGACCAAGGATGAGATCGCCCTTTTGCAACCATTCGCCGGCCTCACGCTGGAGCGCATCCATGTGCCAACAACCACCGAAGAGTTTGCGGCCGCCACTGCCGAGATCAAGGCTGCGGGCATCGTTGGTTTCGATACCGAATCCAAACCGACGTTTGTCACGGGCGATGTCAGCGAGGGGCCGCACGTGGTGCAGTTCGCGCTGCACGACAAGGCCTATCTGTTTCAATTGCATCGGGCGGATGGGCGCACCTATCTGCTCGAGCTGCTGCAATCGGAACAGCTCATCAAGGTGGGCTTCGGCCTGAAATCGGATCGCGGGCATATCCTCGCGAAACTGGGCGTGCATTTCAACGCAGTGGTCGATCTCAATACGGTGTTCCGCATGGACGGCTACCACAAGGAGATGGGCGTCCGGGCAGCGGTGGGGCTGGTCTTCAAGCAGCGCTTTGCCAAGGCGAGGCATGTGACCACCTCCAACTGGTCGCAGCCCCAGCTCACCCCGCAGCAAATGCTCTACGCGGCAAACGATGCCTACGCGGCGCTGAAAGTTCTGGAGGCCCTGGGCTTGGCCCGTGAAGATTTGCCCATCATGGGCTTGCCCCCTGAAACTTCGGGGGAAACTTCGGGGGATACCCCAGGGACGGAGCCTGAGTAATTGCAAAGAGAAAGCCCGGCATGCCGGGCTTTCTCTTTGCAGCAATTTCTTAACCCTTCCCGAACGAATTAAAGGGGCCGGCCAGATGATTTTCAGGGCTTCGCATTTCTATTTGAACAAATCGAATTGCTTCGCCCCTCTCTCAAGAAACGCCTCTAGCCCGCCAGCCCCACATAGACATTCTGCACGTCATCATCCGCATCAATCGCCTCCAGAAACGCTTCCACCTCTTCACGCTCGGCATCGTTGCCGAGTGTAACGGCATTCTTCGGGCGATAGCCCAGCTGGGCGGAGATGACGGTGAAGCCTTGCGCCGGCAAGGCGCGGCACACGGTATCCAGATCGGTGATGTCGGTGATGAACAGGGTTGCGCCTTCGTCGGCCGGTTCAAAGTCCTGCGCGCCTGCTTCGATGGCGGCGACTTCCGCGTCGGCTTCTTTGGAGTTCGGTGTGGCTTCAATCATGCCGACATGGCTGAAGTCCCACGAGACGGAGCCTTCCGCGCCGAGCTGCCCCTTGCGGAACAATACGCGCATGCTGGACATGGTGCGGTTGATGTTGTCGGACAGGCATTCGACGATCACGGGGACGCGGTGCGGCGCGAAACCTTCATAGACGAGGCGTTCCAGATTCGCGCCTCCGTCGAGCAGGCCTGCGCCCTTCTTGATGGCGCGCTCCAGCGTTTCACGCGGCATGGAGGCTTTCTTGGCTTGCTCGACCACGAGGCGCAAGCGCGAGTTCGAGTCCGGATCGGCACCCCCTCGCGCGGCAACCGTGATTTCTTTGCACAGTTTGCCGAAAATCTTACCCTTTGCGTTCGCTGCGATTTCTTTGTGCCTTGCTTTCCACTGTGCGCCCATAGCTATTCTCTTGTTTGTCTGTGCAAAAAATTCAGGGAGCGTATCTTGCCCTAAGTGTGGAGATGCATCAATCTCGAATGGGATTTTCAGAAGGAAATTTCAATGATCGGAACACCAAAGGCGTACCGGAGCCGAATTGTTTTTGGCGGGCTAAACCAAGGAAGCGATGCGGTGATGGCGCATACGTGGGGAATCTTGTAGACGAAGTTGTAACGCGCGTAAACAGAACCCGCCATAGGGCGAAAAAGCACCTTCCGCCCTATGCTTCAGATGTCACTCACATCCGGCGGATAACGCCTGTGCGAACTCTGACAGCAAAACCCGCTACGGGAGCGTTCTCGCGAGACGAAAGCCGAGGTTGTAGTAACTGTTCCCGGGCTCGTTCCAGTTGCGGCTGGCCTCTTCCCCGACCCGTGGACTGACGATCCACGATCCGCCGCGCAGCACGCGGTTCGCGCCATCACCCTGCCATGCGCTACCGTCAACCGGGGCGCCGTTATAGTCGGCATGGTGGCTGTCCTCTACCCACTCCCATACGTTGCCGCTCATGTCGTACAGGCCGAAGGCATTGGCCTGTTTTTCAGCCACCGGGTGGGTTTTGTTGCCGCTGTTGCCGTCATGCCACGCCACGCTGCCCAGATCGTCGCTGCCGCAGTATGCCTGCCGCCCTCCCGCATGGCAGGCGTATTCCCATTCGGCTTCGCTCGGCAGGCGGTATTGTTTGCCGGTCTTGGCGTTGAGTTTCTGGATGAATGCCTGGATATCGTTCCAGCTTACTTGCTCCACCGGGCAGTTGTCGCCGCAGCGGGTAAAGTGGCCGGGGTTGTTGCCCATGACCGCTTTCCACTGGCCTTGCGTGACTTCGGTCTTGCCCAGCGCAAAGCTCTTCAGCGTCACCCGGTGTTTCGGGCCCGTTTCACCCATGTCATAACTGCCTGCGGGAATGACGGCCAGTTGGGGGCAGTCCGGGCAATCGTGGAGGGGTGTTTCGGCTTTCGGTGCGCCGGGTTCGACCTTGCTGATGGCGGCAAGTTTTTCCTGCGCGGCGGCGGCATGGCTGCCGTTGGGGTATTTGTCGAGATAGGCCTGCACGGCACGGGCGTTTCCTCCGGCCTGCGCCTGTTGCCAGAGCTGCTGTTCCTGCCGCGCGGCAATGGCGGCAGCATGGCTGCCAGTGAGGTACTGGCCGAAATAGGCCTGCACTGTTTTGGCATCCTCACCCGACTGCACTCTTTGCCAGAGATCTTTCTCATCGCGAGCCGCCTGATTGGTTTGAAGTTTTTGGATGCGGGCCTTTTCCTGGTCATTGGCGTCCGCCCCCTTCGCGATCAACAGTTCGGCAAGATCCTTGTTTCCCCAAAGGGCTGCGATATTAAGGGTGTCGACTTTAGCGCCCTTGGCGATCAGCAGTTCGGCAACATCCTTGTATCCCATAACGGCGGCGAAATAAAGAGGAGTGCCGCCATGCTTTTCCCTGGCATTGATATCCGCGCCTTTGGCGATCAGCAGTTCGGCAACATCCTTGTGCCCCGAAAGGATCGCGAAATGAAGAGGCGTGGCGCCATCATGGTTTTTGGCATTAACGTCCGCGCCATAGACCAGCCTTTGGCTGACTTCTTTTACGTCACCCGATTCTGCCGCCGACAGAAGACCATTATTGGTGCTCGTAAGCGTGTTTGTCGCGAAGACACAGACGGCCAGCGTCAGTATGAAGCAAAACATTAGGCCTGATAACTTCGAAAATTCAAGATTCATAATGTCATATTCCTCTGGCTAAACAATTGAACCAATGCCGTGGCCTGTTCGCGACAGGAGTGGGCTTGGCGGGGTACCCCAGCTGCTGTCTGTCACCGTGATGCGTCAGCTTCCCGGTGACAGACAGCAGCGTTTTCATTGCCGCAACCACTCTGGACTGGCCTCGTGGCATAAAGCGATTAATAGATCAAACCCGATATGTGTCAGTGAAGATCCTTCCAGACTTCCTTCTTCAGCGCATAGAGCAGCGCAAAGAGCACGAACAGGAAGCCCAGCACGATGTAGCCCAAGTCATAGCGCACCATTTTCGACGGGTCGCTCATGAAGACCAGGTAGTTGGTCAGGTCGGCGATCGCCGCATCGTATCCGGCGACGCACAGCGAGCTTCCGGCGGTGCACATCGTGCCCGGCGATTCCAGCACCAGTTTCTTGACTTCGTGGCCTTTTTTATTTTCGACGCGCAGCACCTGCTTGCCTTGCAGATCGGCCAGTACGAACGGCATGCCCACGCTGGGGAAAACCAGATTGTTCCAGCCGCTCGCGCGACCGGGGTCCGCGTAGAAGGTGCGCATGTAGGTGTACAGCCAGTCGGCGCTGCGCGAACGGGCGATCACGCTCAGGTCGGGCGGCGCTTCGCCGAAGGCCAGTTTGGCCGAGTTGGCGTCCATCGCGGCCTGCATGGTCGAACCGAGCTTGACGTCCTCGGGAAGCTCCAGATCCTTCTTGATCTGGTCCTCGCTCATGCCGATGTCCCGCAGGCGGTTGTAGCGCATGTAGGAGGCGCTGTGGCAGGCCAGGCATCTTGAGGTGAACAGTTTTGCGCCGCGTTGCAGCGAGGCGGTGTTTTTCAGGTCGATCGGCGCCTTGTCCAGATGAACGTCGGCTCCGCTGGCGAGCGCCATGGCCGAGGCGGTCAGGAGCAGCGCCAGCATTCCCAGTTTGTGGATAACTTTCATGTCAACGAACCTTTCTGTCCTATTTGGAGGTCACGCGGTCGGGCTCGGGCTTGCACGTGTCGATCCGGGTGTACCAGGGCATCAGCAGGAAGAACGCGAAGTACACCACGGCCAGGATCCGCGAGATCAGGGTGTAGGTCGGGGTGGCGGGCATCAGGCCCAGCCAGCCGAGGCCGACGAAGCTGACCACGAACAGCGCCAGGAAGGTCTTGTAGATCGGGCCGCGATAGCGGATCGATTTGACCTTGCCCCGGTCCAGCCACGGCAGGAAGAAGAAGATCACCGTCGCGACGCCCATCGCGACCACGCCGGGAAACTGCGAGCCGAACAGCGGCGGTACGGCGCGCAGGATCGCGTAATACGGGGTGAAGTACCACACCGGCGCGATGTGCTCGGGGGTCTTCATCGGGTTGGCCGGGACGAAGTTGTTGTATTCCAGGAAGTAGCCGCCCATGTCCGGCGCGAAGAAGACGATCGCGCAGAAGATGATCAGGAAGCCCACCGCGCCCACGCCGTCCTTGACGGTGTAATAGGGGTGGAACGGGATGCCGTCCAGCGGATGGCCGTTGGCGTCCTTGTGCTTCTTGATCTCGATGCCGTCCGGGTTGTTGGAGCCGACTTCGTGCAGGGCCACGAGGTGGGCGACGACGATCAATACCAGGATCAGCGGGATCGCGATGACGTGCAGCGCGAAGAAGCGGTTCAGCGTGGTATCGGAAACCACGAAGTCGCCGCGGATCAGGATGGCCAGGTCATGGCCGATGAACGGCACGGAGGAGAACAGGTTGACGATCACCTGCGCGCCCCAGAACGACATCTGCCCCCAGGGCAGCAGGTAGCCCATGAACGCTTCGCCCATCAACGCCAGGTAGATGATCATGCCGATGATCCACAGCAGTTCGCGCGGTTTGCGGTAGGAGCCGTACATCAGGCCGCGGAACATGTGCAGGTAGATCACCACGAAGAACATCGAGGCGCCGGTGGAATGGATGTAGCGCAGCAGCCAGCCCCATTGCACGTCGCGCATGATGTATTCGACGGAGGCGAAGGCGAACAGCGCATCCGGCTTGTAGTTCATGGTCAGGAAGATGCCGCTGGCGATCTGGATCACCAGCACCATCAGCGCCAGCGAGCCGAAGAAATACCAGAAGTTGAAGTTTTTCGGGGCGTAGTATTCGGAGACATGCGCCTTCCAGGTGGAAATGAGCGGGAAGCGCGCGTCGATCCAGCCGATCAGGTTTTTCAGCAGGTTCATCATGCGGCCTCCTTGCTGTCGTCGCCGATCAGGAGCCGGCCTTCGCCGAGGTATTTGTGCGGCGGTACGATCATGTTGCTGGGCGCCGGCACGCCTTTGTACACGCGCGCCGCCAGGTCGAAGCGCGAGCCGTGGCAAGGGCAGAACCAGCCGCCCGGCCAGTCCGCGCCGAGATCGGCCGGCGCGACTTCGGGGCGGTAGGTCGGCGAGCAGCCCAAGTGGGTGCAGACGCCGAGCACCACGAGGTATTCGGGTTTGATGGAGCGGTAGGGGTTGTTGCAGTATTCGGGTTGCTGCGGGACGGTGGATTTCGGGTCGACCAATTTATCGTCGTGCCTGGCCAGCAAATCGAGCATTTCCTGGGTGCGGCGCACGATCCACACCGGCTTGCCCTGCCACTCGACGCCGATCATCATGCCCGGCTGGATGGCGCTCACGTCCACTTCGACCGGCGCGCCGGCCGCTTTGGCGCGCTCGCTCGGCATCAGACTCAAGACGAACGGCGTGCCCGCCCCCGCTGCCGCGACCCCGCCCGCCGCCGTCGTGGCGATCAAGAGCCGCCGCTTGCTGAGATTCACATTTTCGGTCATGTTCCTCATCCCTTTTGTTAAAACGTTATTTATAATTTTCGATCCGGGCCGGCACTACGGTTGCCCGGAAATCTCGTTAGTCATGGATGATGGATAGGTACTGCTTGCCCGGAGGAATCCGGACAAGCATAAGGTTTGGCCTCCCAACACAAACCCAATACCAGCGGCGAATGCTAAATAGCTAAATGCCCGCCGCGAATAATCGATCAGTTATTTTTGGCGCCCTGTTTGACCCACTTCCTCAGAATCAGGATGTATTGGCGATCCAGCGTGCCGGCCGCATTCAAACCCATGGGCATCTTCAACCCCCTGTTGGTGCCGGCAAGCAGTTTGGTGAACGTGCTGGCATCGCTATTGCCGGGGATGACGACGGGGCCGAACTTGGTGCCCTTCATCAGCCCCTCGTAGGACGTTAAATCCAGGCCGCTTTTGGCATGCCCTTTACCGCCCGGGGAATGGCAGCTCACGCAATAGTCATGCAGGATGGGCTGCACGTCTTCCCTGAAACTCACTTCCTCTCGTTTCAAGACCTTGATGGCATCATGCGCCGGCGCCAGCGCCATATCCTCGGCCGGCGCGTTGAAGGAAAGCGCTGCCAACACGACTGCACCCAGCAACATTCTAGTTTTCATATCACCCCCTTGGAAAACGCATTGTGTTCAAACTTAAACCAAGTTCAAAACCAGAATGAGATAACCTACGCATGCTGCGATCAAAGCAAAAGCAAAATTATGTGTTGTCATGACGAGTCTCCTTGTTTAGTTGAACCAAGTTACATTTTTGATGCATCGGCTCTCTTACGAAAACACATGCTCATTTAACGGGCGCATCCTTTATTAACCAGCATGAATCATGCCTATATTTATCTAGTTGAAACCAATAGAATTATTTTTTCGCAACCGCAGAATATGTTCACTCTAGACGCGCGGCATGTTAACGAGTGAACACGTCAACAATTGTTAACGCGTTCATAGACAGAAAAACCAAGAAGGGGGATTCGACGCCGGCATGTTGATTTCTGGCGCGAATCCGCTGGAAATTTTCCATATCCTCATGCTTATAAAAACGAAGGGCTGCCGAAGCAGCCCTTGTCGTTTCATGCGCCGTAGAAATCAACCTTTCCCGAACTTCATCACCCCGCCCACGCAATCCACCTTGATGGTGTCCTTGGCGGCGAAGCGGCCTTCCAGAATCTGCTTGGCCAGCGGATTTTCCAGTTGCGACTGGATCGCGCGTTTCAGCGGTCTTGCGCCGTATACCGGGTCGAAACCGGCGGTGGCAATCTCGGCCAGCGCGGCGTCGCTGATCGCCAGCTTCATCTCCATCTGCGCCAGGCGTGTTTCCAGATATTGCAACTGGATGCGCGCGATGGACTTGATGTTCTTTTCGTCCAGTGCGTGGAATACCACCACCTCGTCGATGCGGTTGATGAACTCGGGACGGAAATAGGATTTCACTTCGCCCATCACCGCGAGCTTGATGACCTGGTAATCGTCGCCGGACATCTGCTGGATCATCTGGCTGCCGAGGTTGGAAGTCATCACGATCACGGTGTTCTTGAAGTCCACGGTGCGCCCCTGGCCGTCGGTCATGCGCCCGTCGTCCAGGGCTTGCAACAGCACGTTGAACACGTCCGGGTGCGCCTTCTCCACCTCATCGAGCAGGATGACGCTGTAGGGCTTGCGCCGCACCGCTTCGGTCAAGCCGCCGCCTTCTTCATAGCCGACATAGCCGGGCGGCGCGCCGATCAGGCGCGCGACGGAATGTTTCTCCATGTACTCGCTCATGTCGATGCGGATCAGGTGATCTTCCGAGTCGAACATGAAGCCGGCCAGCGCCTTGCACAGTTCGGTCTTGCCCACGCCGGTCGGGCCGAGGAACAGGAACGAGCCATACGGGCGGTTCGGGTCGGACAGGCCGGAGCGCGAACGGCGAATCGCATCCGACACCAGACGCACCGCCTCATCCTGGCCGACCACGCGCTCATGCAACTTTTCTTCCATCTTGAGCAGCTTGTCGCGCTCGCCCTGCATCATCTTGGACACCGGGATGCCGGTCGCGCGGCTCACCACTTCGGCGATTTCTTCCGCGCCGACCTGGGTGCGCAGCAGGCGATTCTTGGGCTTGTTCTCCTCGGCATGCACCGCTTCTTTCAGTTTCGCTTCGAGCTGCGGCAGCTTGCCGTATTGCAGCTCCGCCACCTGTTCCAGCTTGCCTTCGCGTTGCAGGCGCACGATCTCGGCACGCACTTGCTCCATTTCTTCCTTGAGGTGCGCCGTGCCTTGCGCCGCACCCTTCTCCGCCTTCCAGATTTCTTCCAGGTCGGCGTACTCGCGTTGCAGTTTCTTGATCTCCTCTTCGATCAATGCGAGACGTTTTTGCGAGGCCTCGTCCTTCTCCTTCTTCACCGCTTCGCGCTCGATCTTGAGCTGGATCAGGCGGCGATCCAGCTTGTCCATCACCTCGGGCTTGGAATCGATCTCCATCTTCACGCGCGCGGCGGCCTCGTCGATCAGGTCGATCGCCTTGTCCGGCAGGAAGCGGTCGGTGATGTAGCGGTTGGAAAGCTCCGCCGCGGCGACGATGGCCGGGTCGGTGATGTCCACGCCGTGATGCAGCTCGTATCTTTCCTGCAAGCCGCGCAGGATCGCGATGGTGGATTCCACCGAAGGCTCTTCCACCAGCACCTTCTGGAAGCGGCGTTCCAGCGCGGCATCCTTCTCGATGTACTTGCGGTATTCGTCCAGCGTGGTCGCGCCGACGCAGTGCAACTCGCCGCGCGCCAGCGCCGGCTTGAGCATGTTGCCCGCATCCATCGCGCCTTCCGCCTTGCCCGCACCGACCATGGTGTGCAGTTCGTCGATGAACACGATCGTTTGGCCTTCGTCCTGCGCCAGCTCCTTGAGCACGTTCTTCAGGCGTTCCTCGAACTCGCCGCGATACTTCGCACCGGCCAGCAGTGCCGCCATGTCGAGGCTCAGCACCTTCTTGTTTTTCAGCGACTCCGGCACTTCGCCGTTGACGATGCGCTGCGCCAGCCCTTCGACGATCGCGGTCTTGCCCACGCCCGGCTCGCCGATCAGCACCGGATTGTTCTTGGTGCGGCGTTGCAGCACCTGGATCGCGCGGCGGATCTCGTCGTCGCGACCGATCACCGGGTCGAGCTTGCCCTGGCGGGCGCGTTCGGTCAGATCGATGGTGTATTTTTTCAGCGATTCGCGCTGGCCTTCGGCCTCGGCGCTGCCGACCGTCTCGCCGCCGCGCACGGCGTTGATCGCCTGTTCCAGCGGCGCGCGCGCCACACCATGCTGTTTGAGCAAGCGGCCGGTCTCGCCCTTGTCATCGCAAGCCGCGAGCAGGAACATTTCCGATGCGATGAACTCGTCGCCGCGCTTCTGCGCGGCCTTGTCGGTGAGGTTGAGCAGATTGGACAAGTCGCGCCCGACCTGCACTTCGCCGCCATGCCCTTCCACCTTGGGCAGGCGCGACACGGCATCATTCAGCGCAACTTTCAGCGCATTGACGTTGCCGCCGGCGCGCGCCAGCAGCGACGACGTGCCGCTATCCGCATCGTTGAGCAAGGCCAGCAGCAAGTGCTGCGGCTCGATAAACTGGTTGTCCGCGCCAACGGCCAGACTCTGGGCATCGGACACGGCTTGCTGGAATTTGGTGGTAAATTTATCGAAACGCATAGCGCACTCCTCAGAAAATTTGACTTCCCAGCAAGTGGGGGGATGACGCGACAATTTCAAGCCTCAACGTCTTCCTTTATACTGCAATCCGCCCAAGGAGAACAGCAATGCCGCATCAAAGCCTCATACCGCACATCCAGCTCAACGTATCCACCGCACTGAAAGAAGACATTGGCGGCGGCGACCTGACCGCGCATTTGATCCCCGCTACGCAAACTGCGACAGCCCGCATCATCTCGCGCCAGGAAGCGGTGCTGTGCGGCATGCTGTGGTTCGAAGAATGCTTCCTCAGCCTCGACCCCGGCTGCGATATCCACTGGACAGCGCAGGAAGGCGATGTCATTCAAGCCAACCAGCAACTCTGTGAAATTCGCGGCAATGCGCGCGCGCTGCTCAGCGCGGAGCGCAGCGCGCTGAATTTTCTGCAAACCCTGTCCGGCACCGCCACCTTGGCGCGCCGTTATGTCGAAGCCGTGGCGGGCACCCAGGCGAAAATCATGGATACGCGCAAGACCCTGCCGGGGCTGCGCATGGCGCAAAAATACGCGGTTCGCATCGGCGGCGGGCACAACCAGCGCATCGGATTGTTTGACGGTGTGCTGATCAAGGAGAACCACATCGCCGCTGCGGGCAGCATCCGCGCAGTGCTGGAACAGGCGTTCCGCAACACGCCGCTGGGGGTACCCATCCAGATCGAGGTGGAAAACATGGCGCAACTGGACGAGGCGCTCAACGCCGGCGCGCGGCTGATCCTGCTCGACAACTTTTCCCTGGTGGACATGCATACCGCCGTGACCCATGCCGCCAAACGCGCCGAACTGGAAGCCTCCGGCGGCATCACGCTGGACGATGTGCGCCTCGTCGCGGAGACCGGCGTGGACCGGATTTCCATCGGCGCGCTAACCAAGGATGTCACGGCGATCGATTTGTCGATGCGTCTCGCTTGAACCTAAAGAACCACGAAGAGCGCGAAGACTGCGAAGAACAACGGGGCATTCACAAAGTGGGTTTCACCTTGGTTATGTGTTCTTCGTGGTGAAGTGAGTTTTTTGGTTGAATTTCGATTATCCGCCCTAACCTCGGAAGCTATTGTTCCAGGAGTCCGCCATGAGTGAATCGCTGCATATCGTCTGCCCGCACTGCGATGGGATAAACCGCGTGCCCGCCGCCAAGCTGCATGAGCACCCGGCTTGCGGCAAGTGCAAGCAGGCCCTGTTCGATGCGCACCCCGTGGAACTGGGCAGCGGTAATTTTGCCCAGCACATCAGCCGCAACGATATTCCGGTACTGGTGGATTTCTGGGCGCCGTGGTGCGGCCCGTGCCGCGCGATGGCGCCCGCCTTCGCCCGTGCTGCGGAAAAACTGGAACCCGGGATGCGGTTGGCCAAGCTGAACACCGAAGAAGCCCAGGAGTTGGCGGCGCGTTACAACATCCGCAGCATCCCCACCCTCGCGTTATTCAGGGGCGGGCGGGAAATTGCACGCCAAGCCGGCGCGATGGATGCCGGCGGCATTGTGCAGTGGGCAAGAAGCAAGGTTTAGGATTTCTGCTCCGCGCTACTTGGGCAGCCACAGCGCGAAGCAGGCCCCGGCATCGTTTGAACAGGATATTCTGCCGCCGTGGGCTGCCGCAATGCGCTCATTGAAGCGCAGGCCGAGCCCCGTTCCTTTTCTTGATTCCCCGCCTTTCAATTCCTGTGGCAAGGCCTCCGGGCGAAAGCCGGGCTGATCGGGATAGCCCGCCCCGTCGTCCCGGATCGTGAACAGCAGACCGTCCGCTTCTTCGCGGCAGCCGAGAACAACGCGCGAGTTCGCAAATTTGAAAGCGTTATGCAACGCATTCATCAGCACCTGTGAGACCAGGTAGCGGTCGATGAACCAGAACGGCACATCGCTCACCCCGCTATCCAGTTCGAATGCCATGCCCGCCGGCAGCATCAGCCTCGCATCCGCAGCCACCTCCTCAAGCAGTTCCTCCGGATGGATCGCCTCCGTGTTTATCCTCAGCTGATCTCCACCCTGATTCTGCAAAATCAGGATTTGTACCAGGCGATCCTGCAATATGCGTGACAGCGCATGCATTCTTGCCACCTCGGCGTCGGGGTGCCGTCGATAGTATTCGCCCAGATTGAGAGACAACTCCCCCATCATATTTTTCACCTCATGCACGGCGGTTGCCAGCACGGTGTCGGTGTCAATCGCCGTCATGCGCCTCCTCCGGCTTTAAGCTGCTGGCGCATGGCCTGCACTTTGGGCAGCCCCTTGGGCGGATTGGGCGATTGCGCCACCATGTCGATGTAGCGATCCAACCTGGCCAAATCTTCCCCGGTCACGCCGTTCTTTTGCAGGTTCAGCAATAGTGCATAGGCGGCATTCAGCACGATGGCGGCATTGCGCGGCAGTTTTTCGGCCGCCTCCACCAGCAGCCGCGCCGCCTCTTCCAGCTGCCCGTCGCGCAGCAATAAGGCGCCGCTGTTGTTGAGCGCAATCACCTCCTGAATGGCATCCCCCACCAGTTCCTTGGCTCGGTCGCCCATGCCGACAGACTCCAGCATCTTGATCGCCTCTTCCTTGAGCGCTGTGTTGTCGTGATTGTTTTGCATCATGCCGCTCAACAGCTTGGCAGCGACCTCATCGTCCCCGGCCAGGAAACAGGCTTTTGCCAAATCCATCCTGACGGATTCGGGCAAATCATCCGGATTGGCCAGCAACGGCTCCAGCAAGGCTTTTGCCTGTTCGGGCTTGCCTTCCTTCTGCCAGGATATCGCCTTGAGTACCTGAACCTTGGCCTTGATCTCAGGCGTTGCGGCAAAACGCTTTCCCACCATATCGAGCACCGAACGCGCCTGTTCGGTATCGCCCTTCTCCATGTGGATATGGGAAAGCAAGGTGTAATCTTCCGGATCCTTGAAGAAAGAATACTTGCCGCGCTCGACCACTTCGCTCAGGTATTGCTGCGCCTTGTCGATGTCGCCGCTTTCCAGCGCAAGCTTGCCGGCACGCTTCTGCCGGTGCATCGCCGGAACGACCGCAAGGGCCTTCTCGACCTGTTTTTGCGCTTCCGCGGTATCGCCTGCCTCGGCGCACAGGGTCGCCATCATGTCGTAGCCCGCGAGGTACTCGGTGTGCTGCTGCAGCAATGCGCTCAGCAACTGCCGCGCCTCAGCCACCTTGCCCAACCCTTTCAGCCCCTTGACCTTGCCCATTACCGCCCAGGGAATTTCTTTCAGCTTGAGAATTTCCTCGAACACCGAAATGGCATCGGCATAACGCTCCATCTGAACCAGGCTGCCGCCCATCAGCCGGACGGCATCGATCCAGTACTTGTTTTTATTCGCGCACAGTGGCTCAAGCCGGTTGATTGCCAACCCATGCTTGTCATCGTCGAGCGCGGCATAAACATCCTGGAAATATTCCCTTTTTTCCAGCAGGCTCAAGGCCCGCTTGCCAAGCGTATCGGCGGTGAACGGCTTGACCAGGTAATCGTCGGGAAGAAAATCTGCGGCGCTGACGACGCGGTCTTGCGTGCGCTCGGCGGTAACGATGATGAACAGCGTCTTGTGGCTGATGATCCGGTTGCGCCTCACCATCTCCAGGATCTGTTGCCCGTCGGTGGCGTCGCCCAGATAGTAGTCGCAAACGACGAGGTCATAGAACTTGGCGCGCATCTTCTCGACCGCCTCGCGTGCCGTGCCGGTCTGGTCGCAACTCTCTATGCCCAGCGAAGACAACGTGGCGCGCATGGAACCGCGCATCCCCGGCAAGTCGTCGATAATGAGCGCTTCTTTTCCTTTTAGGTACATAACAGATCCATTGATAATTATAAATTTTCGGCAACCCTCTGAAAATCCAGAGTTCGCCCAATAACATGCAATTCTATCCTACTCGTCACGATTTACGATTCCTGCATTATGCCCCTGCATAAATATAACCAGCAGAAACACGCAAAATCTCCGATAATGCATAAATTATTTCAGCGTGAATATACGCTGGTCAGATCATGCCAAATTCGAACGAACATATCATTAACCTCATCAACGGCACTGCGGCAGGCCTGCCGCAGCAACCTGCCAAGGCATCCCCGGCAACCGCACAAGGGAGCAAAGAGCACCGCAGCGCGCCGCGTTTTTACGTCAAGTGGCGGACTGTGGCCTTCGTTGATGCGCAAAACCAGCATCATGGTTTTATCAAGGATATTTCCACAAAAGGGGCGTCGGTTTTCCTGGATAGCAACTTGCAGTCGCTGGAATTTATCAAGCTGCACATCCACGTCCCGCCGTCCCATACTTCAAAGGCATCCCGCCTCATAGAGGTATATGGGAAGATCGTTTATACGACCCATGACATCAATGAGCTTCTTTTCCGGACAGGCATCAGTTTCCTCAAATTCGAATCGCAACACGACCCTGTGTTTCTTGAAAAATACCTGACCGATTACCAGACGAGAATCGTTTAACGCCCCGCCTCGCGGCGTTCACGTTAACCAGATGAACGTGCCCATGCGTCCGGTCACGCCATCGCGGCGGTAAGAAAAAAACTGCCCGCGCTCACGATAGGTGCAGTGGCCGCCGCCGTAAATTTGCGTGACACCCAGTGCATTCAGGCGCAACCGCGCCAGCGCGTAGATGTCGGCAAACCATTTTCCGGGTTGCCCGGCGATGAATGCCGATGCGGCCTGCGGCTGTATAGCGACAAAAGCGGCGCGCACTTCTTCCCCAACTTCAAAAGCCTCCTGGCTGATCGCCGGACCCAGCCATGCCATCAGGCTTTGCGGCGCAACACCCATCGCCAGCACGGTAGCTTCGATCACTCCATCGCGCAATCCGCGCCAGCCGGCGTGCGCCGCACCGACCACGCTGCCTTGCGCATCGCATAGCAATACCGGCAGGCAATCGGCGGTCATCACCGCGCATACCGCCGCGCGATGCCGCGCGATGCAGGCATCTGCCTGCGGCTGGCAGCTTGCCCGATCCGCGTTGGCGACCAGCGTGCCGTGGATCTGCTCCAGCCATACCGGTTCGCTGGGCAACAGCTTGTTGAGCAAGATGCGGTTGCGCTCCACCGCCAGCGGGTTATCGCCGACATGCCCTCCAAGGTTCAGGCTGTCGTAGGGAGCAATACTCACGCCGCCTTGGCGGGTAGTCTGGATGGCTTTAACCCGCGCAGGCGCGGGCCAATCCGGAATAATGCAATGTTCAAGCGGGTTCATGGCCGCCCTTTTCCCTCTTCCGCTTCGGGGAGATGGGAAATTATTTTGCGCAACTGTTGCAGCAACAGTTGCATGTCCTGCGGCAGCGGCGCGTGCCATTCCATCAACTCGCCGCTGACCGGATGTTCCAGCGCCAGGCGCGTGGCGTGCAAAGCCTGGCGCGGGAAGCCGTGCAGCAAGCCGCGCAGATGCGGCACGCATTTCTGCGCGCCTTTCAGATATACGCTGTCGCCCACCAGCGGATGGCCGATATGCGCCAGATGCACGCGGATCTGATGGGTGCGCCCGGTTTCCAGGCGGCAGCGCAACAGCGTGCAACTCGGAAATTTCTCTTCGATTTGGTAATACGTGACAGCGGGCTTGCCGTTTTCCAGCGCCGCCATTTTGACGCGCTGGGTGGGATGACGGCCTATCGGCATATCCACTGTCCCGCCATGGCGCACCTCGCCCCACACCAGCGCGAGGTATTCGCGCTTGACGCTACGCGCCTGCAATTGCCGCACCAGCGCGGTTTGTGCCGTCAGGGTTTTGGCCACGACCAGCAAGCCGCTGGTGTCCTTGTCGAGGCGATGTACGATGCCGGCGCGCGGCACGCCTTCCAGTTGCGGCGCATGGTGCAACAGCGCGTTCAACAGCGTGCCTTCCCAGTTGCCGCTGCCAGGGTGCACCACCAGTCCGGCGTGTTTGTTGACCACCAGCAAGGCGTCGTCCTCATAAACGATATCGAGCGCGATATCCTCGGCCTGATGCGGCTGCTCGGCAGGATGCGATTGCGGTTGCACGACGATGGTTTCACCACCCCATACTTTCTGTTTTGCGGCAGCGGCAGCCCCGTCCAGGCTGGCCTGCCCCGCCGCGATCCATTCCTGCAAGCGGCTGCGCGAATACGCCGGCAGCAGTTTCGCCAGCACTTGGTCGAAACGCAGACCCGCGCAATCATCGGGCACAACGAAGGCCTGCGAGTTGGAGACGGCTGCGCTATAATTGTGCAAATTTTTTCTGGATTCAGTCATGCGCCATAGTTTAGCCTTATTCCTGCTGCTTACGTTAACCGCTTGCAGCATCTTCGATCCGCTGCCGACCGGTTCCGCGCCAATCAAGCAGATGCCCGTCGAGGAAATGTACAGCCAGGCCAAAGAAGAATTGAACGATGAGAACTACGAATCGGCCATCAAGCTGTATGAAACGCTGCAATCGCGCTACCCCTACGGGCGCTATGCGCAGCAGGCGCTGCTGGAAATGGCTTATGCCTATTACCGCCAGGGCGAAGCGGAATCGGCCGTTTCTTCCGCCGACCGCTTCATCAAGCAATACCCCAACAACCCGCATGTGGATTACGCCTATTACGTAAAAGGCCTGGCCAATTTCCATGGCGAAATCAGCCTCCTCCAGTCGGCAGGAGGGCAGGATCCCACCGAACGCGACCCAAAGGCCGCGCAGGATTCGTTTGCCGCCTTCAAGGATCTGGTGACGCGCTTCCCCAACAGCAAGTACGCGCCCGACTCCAGAGTGCGCATGCAATACTTGGTGAACATGCTGGCCAAATATGAATTGCATGTCGCCGGTTATTACCTGCGCCGTGGCGCCTATATCGCCGCAGCCAACCGCGCTCGGGGAGTCTTGACGCAATATCCGAACAGTCCCTCGACGCGCGATGCACTGGAGATACTGGTGCAAGCCTATGACGCGATGGGGATGACCGACCTGCGCGACGATGCCCGGCGTGTGCTGGCGAAAAACAGCGGCGCATCCGGCTCTCCCGCCGGCAATGAAATCCCTGCCGGCGAAACCAGATCGGGGAAATCCTGGTGGCAATTCTGGAAATAAACTTCTGCCCGTCCTGCGGCGCAACGGTTGAGTTGCGCTGCCCGGACGACGACAACCGCCCGCGCCACATCTGCGTTGCCTGCGGCGCGATCCATTACCAGAACCCCAAGATGGTGATCGGCTCAATCCCGGAATGGGAGAACCCTGAAGGTGAAAACAAGATCCTGTTGTGCCGCCGCGCCATCGAGCCGCGCCACGGATTATGGACATTGCCAGGCGGCTTCATGGAAAACGGCGAGACCACGGCTGAGGCGGCGATCCGAGAGACACTGGAGGAAGCCAACGCGCGCATCGCGATTGGCGATTTGTATTCGATGTACAGCCTGCCTTATATCAACCAGGTGCACTTGCTGTTCCGCGCCAGGTTGCTCGATCTGGATTTCGCCCCCGGCCCGGAAAGCCTGGAGGTCGGGCTCTTTACCGAGGCAGAAATCCCGTGGGATGAAATCGCCTTCCGCCCGGTCAAATTCAGCCTGGAGCATTATTTTGCAGACCGCCGGAAAGGGCAATTCTGCTTCCATATGGGCGAGATAGCGCCCCCCACAAACACCAAGTGAGCACACTGCACTTCACAGCACAGCCGTTTTTGGTTAGGATGCCGTTTGAAACCCAGCAACCCATCCCGACACGCCGCGTATTGCATCACCGATCAACCCTTATTCAAAGCGAGACCTAAACCATGAGCGAACACATCCAATACGTTTCCGATGCCACTTTTGATGCCGATGTATTGCAATCCCCCCTACCCGTACTGGTGGATTACTGGGCCGAGTGGTGCGGCCCGTGCCGCATGATTGCGCCTATTCTGGATGAAATCGCCAAGGAATATGCCGGCCGCCTGAGTGTCGCCAAGCTGAACGTGGATGAAAACCAGCAAACCCCGCAAAAATTCGGCGTTCGCGGCATCCCGACCCTGATGCTGTTCAAAAACGGCAACATCGAGGCCACCAAGGTCGGCGCCTTGTCGAAATCCCAATTAGCGGCTTTTATTGACAGCCACATCTAAAGCGTTTACTGTCGCACCCGCATCGCCTTCTGTATCGTCCGCTGAGTTTTTCCCTCTTGGCACTCAAAACATAAAACGAATACGCTCCAGGCCATGCGGGTGACCGTCTTCCACCCGACCAAACCCCTTATCTTTTCGTTCTTCTCAATCATCATTCTCGCACCGCTATGCATCTATCCGACCTAAAAACCAAACACGTCACCGAACTTGTTGAAATGGCTGCGGCCAATCAAATCGAAAACGCCAACCGAATGCGCAAGCAAGACCTGATTTTCGCCCTGCTGAAAAGCGAGGCGAAAAAAGGCGAGAGCATCTTTGGCGACGGCACGCTGGAAATCCTGCCGGACGGTTTCGGCTTCCTGCGCTCACCGGATACCTCGTACCTGGCGGGCCCGGACGACATTTACGTCAGCCCGAGCCAAATCCGCCGTTTCAACCTGCACACCGGCGACTCGATCGATGGCGAGATACGCACCCCCAAAGACGGCGAGCGCTATGTCGCGCTGGTGAAGGTAGACAAGGTGAACGGCGAACCACCCGAAAATGCCAAGAACAAAATCCTGTTTGAAAACCTGACCCCCTTATTCCCGACCGAGCCGCTGATACTGGAGCGCGATATACGCGCCGAAGAAAACATCACCGGGCGCATCATCGACATCGTCGCACCGATCGGCAAAGGGCAGCGCGGGCTGCTGGTGGCCTCGCCGAAATCCGGCAAGACCGTGATGCTGCAACATATCGCCCATTCCATCTCCTCGAACAACCCCGACGCCATCCTGATCGTGCTGCTGATCGACGAGCGCCCGGAAGAAGTGACCGAGATGACCCGCACCGTGCGCGGCGAAGTGGTCGCCTCCACCTTCGACGAGCCGGCCAGCCGCCACGTACAGGTTGCGGAAATGGTGCTGGAGAAAGCCAAACGCCTGGTCGAGCACAAGAAGGATGTCGTCATCCTGCTCGACTCCATCACCCGTCTGGCGCGCGCCTACAACACCGTGGTTCCCTCTTCCGGCAAGGTATTGACCGGCGGCGTGGACGCCAACGCGCTGCATCGCCCCAAGCGTTTCTTCGGCGCGGCGCGCAACATCGAGGAAGGCGGCTCGCTGACCATCATCGCCACCGCGCTGGTCGATACCGGCTCGCGCATGGACGACGTGATCTACGAGGAATTCAAGGGTACCGGCAACATGGAAATCCACCTGGATCGCCGCATGGCCGAGAAGCGCATCTATCCGGCAATCAACGTCAACCGTTCCGGTACGCGCAAGGAAGAACTGCTGATCAAACCGGATATCCTGCAAAGAATCTGGCTGCTGCGCAAGCTGCTCTATCCGATGGACGAACTGGAAGCGATGGAATTCCTGCTCGACAAGGTCAAGGCGACCAAGAACAACGCAGAATTTTTCGACTCCATGCGCCGTTAAAAAGGGTTTTGACGGGGCCGGATATTTAGGTATAATGCGCGCCTTCGCGAAGAATCGCCCCAAAATCACAATAGTAATCGAGGTTGTTATGTACGCAGTCATTAAAACCGGTGGTAAGCAATATCGCGTTACATCCGGTGAAACTTTAAAAGTTGAAATCATCCCCGGCGACGTGGGCAGTGCCATTGTGCTGGATAAAGTGCTGATGGTAGCCGACGGCGACAAGCTGTCCGTAGGCAGGCCTTTGCTGATCGGAGCCTCCGTGAAAGCGACTATCGTTGCGCACGGGCGCGGCGACAAGGTACGCATCTTCAAGATGCGCCGCCGTAAGCACTATCAGAAGAATCAAGGTCATCGTCAAAACTACACCGAAATCCGCATCGACGGCATTTCCGCGTAATTCTCGTTTAAGGAGCAGATAACATGGCATCAAAAAAGGGCGGCGGCAGTACCAGTAACGGACGCGACTCACACTCAAAACGACTGGGCGTGAAGAGCTACGGCGGCGAACTGATCAGCGCGGGCAGCATCATCGTGCGTCAGCGCGGCACTGAATTCCATCCCGGCGAGAACGTCGGCATGGGCAAGGATCACACGCTGTTTGCCAAGATCACCGGCAAGGTAGTGTTCGCCATCAAGGGCGCGCAACAGCGTAGAACAGTTTCCATCGTAGCTGCTTAAACGGCTCTATCTGGAACAAACTAGCCCTATCGCAAGGTAGGGCTTTTTTATTTGCCAGAACTTAACTTGGTAGACATACAGCATGAAGTTTATTGATGAATCCAAGATCGAAGTCTTCGCAGGCAATGGCGGCAACGGCACGGCCAGTTTTCGCCGCGAAAAATACATCGAGAAGGGCGGGCCGGACGGCGGCGACGGCGGGCGCGGTGGCAGCGTGTATGCGCAGGCTGACCGCAACATCAATACACTGGTGGACTTTCGCTTCGCCCGGACGCACCGCGCCAAAAACGGCGAATCCGGGCGCGGTTCTGACTGCTACGGCAAGGGCGCAGACGATGTGGTATTGCGCATACCGGTCGGCACGGTGATCACCGACATCAACAGCGGCGAAGTCATTGCCGATCTCACCCACGACGGCGAAAAAGTTTTGCTCGCACAGGGCGGCATAGGCGGCTTGGGCAATATCCATTTCAAGTCCAGCACCAACCGTGCGCCGCGCCAATGTACCGCCGGCACCGAAGGGGAAACACGCGAATTGCAGCTGGAGCTGAAAGTGCTTGCCGATGTCGGCCTGCTCGGCATGCCGAATGCGGGCAAATCCACGTTCATCCGCGCTGTCTCGGCGGCACGCCCCAAGGTGGCGGATTATCCGTTCACCACACTGCACCCCAACCTGGGCGTGGTGCGCGTATCGCATGAAAAAAGTTTCGTTATCGCCGACATTCCCGGCCTGATCGAAGGCGCGGCGGAAGGCGCCGGACTGGGACATCAATTCCTGCGCCACCTGGCGCGCACCCGCTTGCTGCTGCATCTGGTGGACATTGCGCCGCTGTATGAGGGAATCGATCCGGTCGCCGAAGCGCGCGCGATACTTAACGAATTGAAAAAATACGATCAATCGCTTTATGAAAAACCGCGCTGGCTGGTGCTGAACAAACTGGATCTGCTGGAAGATCGCGATGAAAAAGTAGCCGCCTTCCTCAAGGAATTCACCGACTATGGCCGGCATTTCGCCATCTCGGCGATCAACGGCGAGGGCTGCAAGGAATTGACTTACGCGATCATGGAGCATTTGCAGGAAATGGCCGCACAAGAACAACAAGCCGCCGCAAACAGCGCACAGGAAACCGACGCGGGCACTATTTAAACGCCATGAAAACCGTATTAACCCAATGCAAGCGCATCGTCGTCAAAGTAGGCAGCAGCCTGGTGACGAATCAGGGCGCGGGACTGGATCTTGACGCGCTGGGCGATTGGGCTCGGCAGATTGCCGCACTCAACACCGGCGGCCGTGAAGTAGTGCTGGTATCCTCCGGCGCGATTGCCGAAGGTATGCAACGCCTCGGCTGGAGCACCCGCCCTACTTCGATACACGATTTGCAGGCCGCAGCGGCGGTCGGGCAGATGGGGCTGGTGCAGGCCTATGAAAGCTGTTTCCGCAAACATGGTTTGCATGCCGCGCAAGTGCTGCTCACCCATGCCGATCTGGCCAATCGCGAGCGCTATCTGAACGCGCGCACCACGCTGACCACGCTGCTTTCGCTGCGCGTCATCCCGATCATCAACGAGAACGATACGGTGGTGACCGACGAAATAAAATTCGGCGACAACGACACGCTGGGCGCGCTGGTCACCAATCTGATCGATGCCGACGTGCTCATCATCCTCACCGATCAAAGCGGCCTCTACACCGCCGACCCGCGCAAAGATCCTGGTGCGACGCTGGTCGGCGAAGCGCAGGCCGGCGATATACAACTGGAAAGCATGGCGGGCGGCGCGGGCAGCCAGATCGGACGCGGCGGCATGATCACCAAGATACTCGCGGCAAAGCGCGCGGCGCGCAGCGGCGCGCATACCGTCATCGCCTCGGGCCATGAACGCGATGTGCTGTTGCGTTTGATGCAGGGCGAAGCCATCGGCACGCTGCTCACCGCCCCTGCCCTCACCTTGGCCGCGCGCAAGCAATGGCTGGCCGATCATCTGCAGGTTGCGGGGAAGCTGGTGCTGGACAGCGGCGCGATCAGGGCATTGCGTTCCGAAGGCAAGAGCCTGCTGCCGATCGGCGTCAAGAGCGTGTTCGGGGAATTCGAGCGCGGCGCGGTCGTCGCCTGCGTCGGCGAGGACGGCAGCGACATCGCGCGCGGCCTGACCAACTACAACGCCGACGAAGCGCGGCGCATCGCGCGTCATGCCAGCCAGGAAATCGAGGCCTTGCTCGGGTACGGCGGCGACGAAGAAATCATCCACCGTGACAATCTAGTCCTGTTGTAAAACAACGGGACTAGATTGCGGCGCAGGCTAATTCCATTGAAATAAAATTGGGCTGATTAGCTGCGCGCCATCATGCGGACGCGGACGCGCGTGTTATTGCTTTCCATCCACTTCTTGATGCGGTTGGCATCGCCGATGCGGGTGCGTTTTCCCCAGGAATCGAGCAACACGATGATCACCGGGCGCTGGTTGATTGTCGCCTCCATTACCAGGCAGCGCCCCGCTTCGCTGATGTAGCCGGTCTTGCTCACACCGATATCCCACGAGGCATTTTTGACCAGCGGGTTGGTGTTGACGAACCGCAACTCGCGCCCTCTCCAGCCGTCCACGGAATGTGACGCGGCAGTCGTGTATTGATGTATCAAGGGGTAGTCGCGCGCTGCCGCAACCATTTTGACCAGGTCGTGTGCGGTCGAAACGTTGCTGCTGTTTAATCCGGCAGGGTCGAGGAAGCGCGTGTTCTGCATGCCGAGTTCACGCGCCTTGTCGTTCATCGCCGAGATTGCCGCGTTGTATCCCCCCGGATAAGTGCGCGCCAAGGCGGCGGCGGCGCGATTTTCAGAAGCCATCAAGGCCAGCTTGAGCAGTTCGCTGCGTGTCAGCGTCATGCCGATGCGCAGGCGGGAACGCGTGCCTTTAAGCGTGTCGATATCGGCCACATCGATGCTGATTTCTTCATCCAACGGCAACTGGGCATCCAGCACCACCATCGCTGTCATCAGCTTGGTAATGGAGGCTATGGGGGTCTGCGCGTCGGAATTTTTGGTGTACAGCGGGCGCTGTGTCTGCTGGTCGTAAATCAGCGCAATCGCGGAATGCAGCTTGGGTGCGGAACCTGCGCTGGATATTGCGTTGGCCTGAGCCCGCTCCGGCTTGAATGCAGCGTGTTTTGCGCCATGTTCTCCCGCATGAGCCACCAGCATTTGTCCGGTCAACAGACAAACCAGCAGTATTTTTTTCATGTGCGACATCCCCCTGAACCACTTATTGCCACGCAGCATACATGAATATCGATATAAATCAATCAGCAGGATGAATTTTCTCTTCCTGCTTCTGAAGATTCCACATTTGCGCATAGAGTTTGTTCTGTACCAGCAATTCGCGATGCGAGCCGCGCTCGACGATGCGCCCCTTGTCCATGACCAGTATCTGGTCGGCATCCACCACGGTGGACAAGCGATGCGCGATGATCAGGGTGGTGCGATTTTGCGCAATCGCATGCAGCTCGGCCTGAATCGCCTTTTCCGATTTTGAGTCGAGCGCGGAAGTCGCTTCGTCGAAAATCAATATCGCCGGGTTTTTCAGGATGGCGCGCGCGATCGCCACGCGTTGCTTCTCGCCGCCGGACAGCTTCAGGCCACGTTCGCCCACCATGCTCTCGTAGCCCTGCGGCAACGATTCGACGAATTCATGGATATGCGCGGCCTGCGCCGCGGCGATGATTTCCTGTTGCGTCGCAGCGGGGCGGCCATAGGCGATGTTGTAATAGATCGTATCGTTGAACAGCACGGTGTCCTGCGGCACGATGCCGATCGCCGCACGCAGGCTGCTTTGCGTCACCGAGCGGATATCCTGCCCGTTGATCAGGATGCGCCCCTGCTGCACATCGTAGAAACGGAACAGCAAGCGCGACAGCGTGGATTTGCCCGCCCCGCTCGCCCCGACCACCGCGACGGTATGCCCCTCCGGGATCGCAAAGCTCACATCAAACAGAATCTGCCGATCCGGCGCATAACCGAAGGCAACCTGTTCAAAACGCACCTCGGCCTGACCCACCGACAAAGCCTGCGCATCCGGCGCATCGGCGATTTCGCGATGCTCATGCAGCAGGCTGAACATTTTCTCCATGTCCGCCAGGGCGTGGCGGATTTCGCGATACACGAAGCCGAGAAAATGCAGCGGCATATACAACTGGATCATGAATACGTTGACCAGCACCAGATCCCCCAGCGTCATCGTTCCTTTCACCACCTCGTCGGCGGCCAGCAGCATCAGCGCCGTGATGCCGATGGCGACAATAAAGCTCTGCCCCGCATTCAAATAGGCCAGCGAGGTGGTATTGCGCACCGCCGCAACCTCCCAGCATTGCATATGCTCGTCGTAACGCCGCGCTTCATATTGTTCATTGCCGAAATATTTCACCGTTTCATAATTCAGCAGGCTGTCGATGGCACGGCTGTTCGCCTTGGAATCAAAATCGTTCATCGAACGGCGCACCACCATGCGCCACTCGGTGACGAACAAGGTGAACGAGATATAAATCAGCAGCGTGACAAACGTGATCACCGCGAACCAGATGTTGTATTTGCTAAACAGGATCGCGGCCACCAGGCCAATTTCCAGCAGGGTGGGCAGGATGTTGAACAGCATGAAATTCAGCAAAAAACCGATGCCGCGCGTGCCGCGTTCGATGTCGCGCGACACCCCGCCGGTCTGCCGGTCGAGATGGAAACGCAGGCTCAGGCTGTGCAGGTGGCCGAACACCTGCAACGCCACGCGCCGGATCGCGCGCTGCGTCGCCTTGGCGAACACCGCGTCGCGCAATTCGCCGAACAGCGTGCTGAGCAGGCGCAGCACGCCATAGCCGACAACCAGGAATACCGGCACTGCCAGCGCCGCCTGAGGCTTATCCATCGCATCGATAATCTCCTTGAGCACCAGCGGCACGGAAACATTGGCGAGTTTGGACAACACCAGCAGGCTCAGCGCGATCACCACGCGCCACTTGAATTCCCAAAGATAAGGCAGCAGGGAACGGATGGTCTGCCAATCGCCACGGTGATCGTTGGGGGTATCAGAGTGCGTGGAAGGTCGCATGTTGAAGCGGGGAAAATAACCAAAATGCATTATAGCCGCACATACCGAAATGGGCGGGTACTCAGATATCCACTTACTAACTGTTCGCTTATGAACCGCGCCTGCGATACCCCAGCATACCGGTCAACATGCGCACTACGCCGTAACTGAGCCGTGCCACCAGGCGGCCAAAAAAGCTGTGCGTCCCGCCGTATTCGTTCCCGATACGCACCGCATCGTTGTCAATCGCGACCAGCAAACTCGCGCGCAATTCACCGGCAAATCCGGTATCCCATACTGCAAGATTTGCCTCACGCGCCAGCAGCAAACTGAACGGATCGATATTGGAGGAACCCACGGTCGCCCACTTCCCATCCACCACGGCAACTTTGGCGTGCATATAACTGGCCTGATATTCGTAGATCTCCACGCCCGCCACCAGCAATTGGTCATAGAGCGCATGCGTCGCATAATGCTGCAAACGGTATTCCACCTTGCCCTGCAGCAGCAGCACTACACGGACACCGCGCTGTACGGCACGATTCAAGGCACGACGAAAGGCGCGCCCGGGCAAAAAATAGGCATTGGCAATAATGATTTCGCGTTGCGCGCCGGCAATCGCCTTCAGATAAGCGCGTTCAATATCGCGCCGATGGCGCAAATTATCACGCAGCAAAAAAGTGATCTCCGGCGCGACGGCATGCTCCTCCTTCTCCAGCACCAGCCGCCTGAGTTCCTTGCCGCGCTTGCGGAAATTGACCCATGACACCACCCCCCACAAACGCAGCATGGCCGCATGGATCTCGCCGGTCACCGCGCCTTGCACACGCACCGCATAGTCCAGCCGCGGCACGGTGAAATCGCTGTATTCCGGAATATCGTCAATGATGTTGATGCCCCCGACAAAAGCCACTTTACCGTCCATCACCGCCAGCTTGCGGTGCAGGCGGAACAGGCGGCGCTTCCGGCTGCGCCGCAGGGTAAAAGGGGAAACTTCGCGCCTGAACCATTGCACCTCAATCCCCGCCATGCGCAACTCATCCACCCAATGCTGCGGCAGCTCTGCCGAGCCGAAGCCATCCAGCAATACGCGCACTACCACCCCGCGCGCAGCGGCGCGCTGCAAGGCAGCGGTAATCATGCGCCCGGTTTCGTCGGCGGCAAAAATATAGGTTTCCAGATAAATCGAATGCTGTGCGGCATCGATGTCGTCGCACAATTGCGGAAAAAATTCCGCGCCGTCTTGCAACAGCAACAGGTCATTCCCTGCCACCTGATGCACGCTGGTCATACGCTTTTGAGTTGCGCGGAAAGTGCGGCGTGATCGGACAAGCGTTGCCAATTCCCGCCGACATGCACATCGCAATGCGATACGGTGAAGCCGCGCACATAAATGCGGTCGAGGCGTAGCAGCGGCAAAGCGGCCGGGTAGCTGCGCGCGGGACTCCCGTTATGCAGGTGAAACACATCATGCATGCCCAGCTCGCCGGACATTTTCCGGCTCATCTGGTTGTGCCAATCGTTGAAATCGCCCGCAATGATCAGCGGCGCATCGGGCGGAATCCCGTTGCGCACATACTCGATCAGAGCCAAGGTTTGCGCGCGTTTGCCTTTGGCGAACAGGCCGAAATGCGCGCACAGGCAATGCACGCGCCGCCCGTCAAAATCGATCTCGCAATGCAGCAGCCCGCGGCTTTCAAAGCGATGTGCGGAAACATCCATGTTCAGCGATTGCAGAATTGGAAAGCGGCTGAGTATCGCGTTGCCATGATGTCCCGCCTCATACACCGAATTCTTGCCATAGACGGAATGCAACCAGACTTCTTCCGCGATGAACTCATGCTGAGCGCAGCCCGGATAGTTATGAAAACGCTCGGCATGGCGCGTATGTTCGCCCTGCACTTCCTGCAGGAACACGATGTCGGCGTCCAGTTCGCGCAAGCGATCGCGCAGCTCGTGCAACACCACACGGCGATTGAAATGGGAAAAGCCTTTGTGAATGTTGTAGGTGGCGATTTTCAGCATGTTTTCGCTAACGGGCATGGCGAAGTTGCCACTCCTGATGATGAAACCAATGTAGGGGCGCGATTCATCGCGCCCTTGGGCGCAATGAATTGCGCCCCTACGGTGTTGCGAATCGTTCGTTGTTTCACGTTAGGCGTTGCCGATGCCGCGCGTCGGCAGATTGATCTGCTTGGCGAAATCCAGCATGCGCCGGATCGGCAGCACGGCACGCCGAATGATCGCCGGATCGACAAGGATTTCATTCTTGCCCGTCTCCAACACTTCGGCGAGGTTGAGCAGGCCGTTCATCGCCATCCACGGGCAATGGCTGCAACTGATGCAGGTCGCGCCATGCCCGGCAGTGGGCGCCTCGATAAACACCTTGTGCGGCGACAGGGTGCGCATCTTGTGCAGGATGCCGTTGTCGGTCGCGACGATGAATTCGTTGACGCCGGGTTGCTGCGATGCCTTGATGAGCTGCGTCGTGGAGCCGACCACGTCCGCCAGCATGACCACCGCGCGCGGCGCTTCGGGATGCACCAGCACCTTGGCCTGCGGGTGCTGCGCCTTCAACTCGAGCAGCTCGCGCGCCTTGTATTCGTCATGCACCACGCACGAGCCCTGCCACAGCAGCATGTCCGCGCCGGTCTGTTCCTGGATGTAACTGCCGAGGTGCCGATCCGGCGCCCACAGGATCTTCTCGCCGCGCTCCTTGAGATGCCTGACGATGGGCAGCGCGATCGAGCTGGTCACCATCCAGTCGGCGCGCGCCTTCACCGCCGCGCTGGTGTTGGCATACACCACCACGGTGCGGTCGGGGTGCGCGTCGCAGAACGCGCTGAACTCGTCCACCGGGCAGCCCAGATCGAGCGAGCACTCCGCCTCGAGATCGGGCATCAGCACGCGCTTCTCCGGATTCAGAATCTTTGCGGTCTCGCCCATGAAACGCACGCCTGCGACCACGATGGTCTGCGCCGGATGCTGATGGCCGAAATTGGCCATATCCAGCGAATCGGAAACGATGCCGCCGGTCTCCTCCGCCAGATCCTGCAAATCGGGATGCACGTAATAATGCGCCACCAGCACGGCATCCTGCTCGCGCAACATGCGCTTGATATGCGCGATCAGTTCGGCCTTTTCGCTGGCGTCCGGTTCGCGCGGCGCCTTCGCCCACGCCTGCACCGTGCTGCAGCCGGTCTGTGCGGCATCGGGATGGTCGTACGGAATATAGATGATGTTTTCGCTCATGGCATTTTCCTGATCGCGCGCGCCGGTCTGATCGTATGCTTAGGCAACTCCAGTATCGCCGCGCGATTGCTCGGTGAAAAAACTTTCTCCGCCGCATCCTGCCACGCCAGCCACTGAAAGTTCAAGTGCTCGCGCGGCGCAAGTTGGGCAGTAACGGGATGCGGCAGTTGCAAACCGAACACATGCTCGGTGTTGTATAGGGTGTCGGGAGCGTAGCGATGCCGCCACTGCGGGTAAATCTCGTAGACGTTTTGCGCCTGCCAGTCGGTCAGCGCATATTGCCGCACATCCAGCCCGGTCTCCTCGCGCACCTCGCGCAGCACTGTCTCGATCAGCGTCTCGCCGGTTTCGCAACTACCCGTCACGGACTGCCAATAACCGGGGTGATCGGCGCGCTCCAGCAACAGCACTTCAAGATCAACCGTGTGGATCACCACCAGCACCGAGACCGGTTGCTTGTAGCGTGCCATGCGCTAGACGAAAAAAACCCAGAATGGTTTCTTGCGCTGCCGCCAGTACACCACCGTGTCGGCAAACAGATCCTGTGCAATTTCCCTGTCGTTGGCGGAAAGGCCGAGCGTGTCGCTGGCGTTACGCAACAGCAGCACATAACCGGCCGTCTCGCCACACCAGGACAGATCGCACAATGCGTCGGCCAGCGCATCCCAGTTCACGCCGAATCCGGACGGGAAATCGGCCGCTTGCGCCATGGCATTAAGCAGGTTCTGCTTGCCTTTGATCCCCTTGAGATCGGCATCGAACAGTGCGAAGCCGGCTTCGCTGGCCGCGTTGCGCAGCTCGTCCACGCTGCATTGCAGTGAATAACTGCCCGCAGCTTCCAGATTGCTCAGTTGTTGTGCCAATGCATTCATGGCTACTCCCGGATGCGTTTGAAGGTTTGGTAATGATCAGCGCTGTAATAGCATTCCACCGGCTCTCCGCACACGATGCGGCGCGCGCCTCGGTTGCGTGCACCGGGTGTTTTGACCGTGTATTCGCGGTAGTAGCCGCGCGGCTGCTGCGGCAGGATGCGCTCGTAGTTTTTGAACGCCGCGCCGTCGCGTTCATAGGCGAACGGCCCGCCCTGTTTGATGGCATGCAAGGTTTCGCGCGCCTCAGCAGGCAATTCGGCCGCCGCGATAACCGGCAAGCCGGCCTGCTTCACCGGTTCGGCCTGTCCGGACGGCAGCCACAGCAAGGCTGCCAGCATCCAAAGACGCAAGTGGCGCGACATCGTTTATTCCTTGGAAACTTCCACAGTAGCTTGCACCTGCTGGCGCAGGCGAATGTGCAGATCGCGCAACTGCCGCTCGTCCACCGCGCTCGGCGCCTGGGTCAGCAGGCATTGCGCGCGCTGCGTCTTGGGGAAGGCGATCACGTCGCGGATGGATTCCGAACCGGTCATCATCGCCACGATGCGGTCCAGCCCGAACGCCAGGCCGCCGTGCGGCGGCGCGCCGTATTGCAGCGCATCGAGCAGGAAGCCGAACTTGAGCTGCGCTTCTTCCGCGCCGATATTGAGCGCGCGGAACACCTGCGATTGCACCGCTTCCTGATGGATACGTACCGAGCCGCCGCCGAGTTCCGAGCCGTTCAGGGCCAGGTCGTAAGCCTTGGCCAGACACTTGCCCGGATCGCTTTCCAGCAGCGCGAGGTGTTCGTCCTTGGGCGCGGTGAACGGATGATGGCAGGCCGTCCAGCGCTTGGCTTCCTCGTCGTATTCGAACATCGGGAAATCCACCACCCACAGCGGTTTCCATGGCTCAGCGCTCAGGAAGCCCATCGCGGCGCCCTTTTCGTGGCCGATCCTGGTACGCAACGCGCCGATCGCGTCGTTGACGATCTTCTCCTTGTCCGCGCCGAAGAAAATGATGTCGCCGTTCTGTGCGCCGGTGCGTTCGATGATGGCGCGCAGCGCGGCTTCGTGAAGGTTCTTCACGATCGGCGATTGCAGGCCGGTGTCGTTGAGTTGCGCAATGTCGTTGACCTTGATGTAAGCCAGCCCCCTCGCGCCGTAGATGCCGACGAACTTGGTGTATTCGTCGATCTCACCGCGCGTGAAGGCCGCGCCGCCCGGCACACGCAACGCCGCAACGCGGCCGTTTTCAGAATTGGCCACGCCGGAGAACACCTTGAACGCGACATCCTTCACCGCGTCGGTCACTTCGGTCAGTTCCAGCATCACGCGCAAATCCGGCTTGTCCGAACCGAAGCGCGCCATCGCCTCCGCATGGGTCATGCGCGGGAACGGGTTGGGCAAATCCACATCCAGCGATTCCTTGAACACGGTGCGGATCAATTCCTCCATCAGCGCGGTGATCTGCACTTCGTTCAGGAACGAAGTCTCGATATCCACCTGGGTGAATTCCGGCTGGCGGTCGGCGCGCAAATCCTCGTCGCGGAAGCATTTGGTGATCTGGTAATAGCGGTCGAAGCCCGCCACCATCAGCAGCTGCTTGAACAGCTGCGGCGACTGTGGCAGCGCGAAAAACTCACCCGGATGCACGCGCGACGGCACCAGGTAGTCGCGCGCGCCTTCCGGCGTGGACTTGGTCAGCATCGGCGTCTCGATGTCGATGAAGCCGCGGCTGTCGAGGAAGCGGCGGAACGCCATCGCCACCTTGTAGCGCAGCATCAGGTTCTTCTGCATCTGCGGGCGGCGCAGGTCGATCACGCGATGGGTCAGGCGCACATTTTCGGAGAGGTTCTCGTCGTCCAACTGGAACGGCGGGGTCACCGACGCGTTCAGCACCTCGATCTCGCGGCACAAAATCTCGATCTCGCCGCTGGTTATGTTGGCATTGGTCGCGCCTTCAGGGCGGCGGCGCACCTTGCCGGTGATGCGCAGCACGAATTCATTGCGCACCGACTCGGCAATCTTGAACATCTCGGCGTGATCCGGATCGCAGACGATTTGCGCCATCCCCTCGCGGTCGCGCAGGTCGATGAAGATCACCCCGCCGTGGTCGCGGCGGCGATGCGCCCAGCCGCACAGGCTGACGGTCTGGTCGAGTTGATCGATGTTGAGTGTTCCGCAATAATGAGTTCGCATGGTTCGATTTCTGAAAAAAGATTAGTCTGGTATGGAATCGTGGTGGATGGTGCGGTGCTTCCCGGTTTCGGAATTTGCCACCACCCCCATCGAAACGATGGAGCGCAATGCCACGTCCACCGACATATCCAGCTCGATGGTGTCCGCCTTGCGCACGAAAAAATAAAAGCCGTTCACCGGGCTCGGTGTCGTGGGAATGAATACCGCGACATAGGCCTCATCGAACTGATCGATCACCTCGCCCGGCACACTGGTCTGAAACGCCAGCGACCAGGCTTGCGGATGGGGATAGCGCACCAGCAGCACCTTGCGGAAAGAATTGCCGCTGCCGGACAGCAGGGTATCGCTGACCTGCTTGACGCCCTTGTAGATGCTGCCGACGAACGGTACATGCAGCATCACTTTTTCCGAATATATCCACAGCTGCTGGCCGAACACGTTGCGGATCAGCAAGCCGGTCACCAGCACGACCAGGAACGTCAGGATGATGCCCCAACCGGGAATGTGAATGCCCAATATCTTGTCGGGATGCCACTGTTCCGGCAGCAGCAACAGCGTCTGATCCATCGTGCCAATGGTCAGATTCAGCACCCAGATGGTAATACCGAGCGGAACCCAGACCAGCAGGCCGGTGATGAGGTATTTTTTCATCGATGGTCAGCTTGCCGTCGAACAGGAGCCGCCGCCACAGCAGCCCGAGCTGGCGGGTTCGGGCTTGGGCGGATTCTTGAAGTCGGTGGCGTAATAGCCGCTGCCCTTCAACTGAAAACCGGCGGCGGTCAATTGTTTGACGAAAGTATCCTTGCCGCATTCCGGGCAAGTGGTGAGCGGCGCATCGCTCATTTTCTGCAACACGTCTTTTTGCAGGCCGCAACTGGAACAACCGTAAGCATAAATAGGCATGACATCCTCCTATCGGGTAATTTACAAAGGCGCGCATTATACCCGAGCGAAGGGCGGAAGCGCAGCCCGTGGCGATGCTTTTGCCGTGTTTTAGGGGTATATGGTGTGAATCCGCCCGGCATAAAGTTCGTATATCCGTTGAGTCTTATAACGGCGACAAAAACACGCTCTCGCGCAATTTCTTCAACTGGTCGCGCAATTCCGCCGCCTTATCAAACTCCAGGTTTTTCGCGGCCCGCAGCATGTCTTTTTCCAGCCGTTTGATCTTTTTCGCTACATCCTTTTCGCCCATCGCCCGGTATTTTGCCTCGTCTGGGCCGCTTGCAGTTGCGCCCCGCAAAATTCCGCGTAGCACTATACGCCCCGCAAAATTTTCCCAAAAGAAGGTGATGTCATTTCAATCCAGCTCTCGCCAGTTCGGCCTTTATCCATGCGAAGCCGATGCGTTCCTGTTCCAAGCGCAGCGATGGCGCAATACGGTCAAATCGCAAATCATCGTACAGCGCCGATTCCTCGGCATTCAACCGCTCCAATTGCCGGGAAGCCGGGCGATCTTCGTTTCCCCAGAACATCCGGTGCTCCAGTAATGTGGCGCGATCCATCACCAACGACCGCGCCGAGGGAAATTGGCTCCTGAATTGATCCAGAATCGCAAAGCCATCAGTATCGATGTCGCCCCAGTAAAAAATCTCTTTTTGCCGCAGCCAGTCGGCTTGAGAAAGGTGTTCAAAGCCGTAGCCTCCGCCGAACAATATCAGGCCATCCGCCACATCCGGAAAACTCAGGAAATTGATTTCGTTTTCTGTAACGAACACCCGCTTGATGGGCAGCGCCATCTGTACAAATACTTCACTCGTGACTGCGATGTCGGACAATCCGTGCAGGGATAGCTTCCTGTCCAGGAAGCGAAAGCGCACCTGTAGCGGTTTGCGCTTGAAACCATAGCGTTGCTCAAAGTTTTTTGCGCCGGAATACCGTTCATCTATTCTTTCCGGGAGAAGCACCCTGTCCAGCAAATCACCCAGCAGGCCGCGATGTTGCTCGATGAATTTGGTATCTACGCCCGATGCATCAATCTGGCGCAAATAAATGTTAGCTCCCGGATGGCGCACAACCCAATCCAGCACGGCCAGCAATCTCGGCCAATTCTCGGCCTGATCGAGAACTTTCAGCGGATACTGCCGCATCCATGGAACAAGCGCTGGGAAAGCATCAGCGACGGTTGCTGTCAGTTCGCGGAATCTGTCTGCATCGGATTGCGTTCCGATCAGACCCAATCCATCTTTTTCGCTTTCGACAATCGCTGCAACGGGTATGCGGTTGCGCCCCAGTTGCCGGTGCGCAAACTCCTGCCATTCCAAACGGCACCCGCTGCCCGCCTGCTCCTTGTCCATTGCGCTCAATGCCGCGATCCATAGCCGCGCAGCTTCGAACTGTTCCGCCAATGCCTTACTGTCCGGCCTTTTCAGTGGAATCCGCAACGGAAATACCGCTTCCTCCCCCTGCATCGCAGCGAGTATGCGTCCATTGTCCCATTCGCGCTGGATGCGCTTGCGAATATCCTCCGGCGTGGTCCAATCATTCATACCCGCCTCGCGTCCCGTTCGGCGCGGTATTCGGCGATGGTGAGATTGCGCAAACGCGAATCGCGCCCCTCATCGTTGTGGACGAAGCCGACACTGGCAACGAAGGGCTCGATGATGTGTATTTTTTGCAGCGGGGTAACAATCAACAATTGCAGGTTGAGCCGCTTGAACAGCTCCAGCCCGAAGCGCGCCGATTCATCCGAACCGCGACCGAAAGCCTCGTCTATCACGACGAAACGGAAAGTGCGCGAACGCACGACACCCCATTCCAGACCGAACTGATAAGCCAAGCTGGCAGCCAGCACGGTGTAAGCCAGTTTCTCTTTTTGCCCGCCGGACTTGCCGCCCGAATCGGTATAGTGCTCGTGTTCCGTATTGTCCTCGCGCCAACGCTCGGAAGCCGAAAACACGAACCATTGCCGCACATCGCTGACCTTGCGCGTCCAGCGCCGGTCGGGTTCTGTCTGGCCCTCTCTGCCGCGAAATCGCTCGATGATCATTTTCACTTGCAGGAATTTTGCTTCGGAATACTGCTCGTCGTCGGAACCGGTCAAGGCCCCTTCCGTGCAGGCGCGCAATTCCTGTTTGAAGTCGCGTATCTCCACATCGGGGTTGTCCTGCATTTCCAGCAGAATGAACCGTCCGGGGTTGTAGTCGATCTGCTCCAGCGAACCGTTAATACGCTCGACCCGTTCGCGGATGGTTTGCTGCTCACGCGCCAATTGCGACTGGAATCCGGCCACTTCGCGGATGGTGTTCTCGTTGAGCAATTCCTTGAAGCGTGCCTCGAAACGCGGCAAATCGTCTGCCTGCAATTGTCCCAGCATGGAGCGGTACTCGTCTGCCGCATCCACGCTGGCATCTGCCTCTTTCGTCTCGAGCGGATAGGCGTTGCGGTACTCCTGCATCGCCTTGACGATCTTCTCCTGCAATCGCTTGATCTTGCCATCTTCTGCATCAATCCTCGCCTGAAGCCAGTCGCGCATGTCGCGCTCGCGGTTGTCGCAGGATTCGACGGTTAAAGTATGCTCGCCTAATGCTTCCACGCGCAATGCGCCAAGCTGGGCAAAGAGGCTTTCCCGTTGCGCCTGATCGAATGCTTCGACAATAGCCAAGCTCTCGGTTAGCAGTAAATTCGCCTGTTCCAGCTTCTCTTCATTCTTGGCTGCCTCCCTATTGCGCTCGTCTAGGGTGCTTTCGGTATGCTTGAGTTTGGCTTCAGCATCCTTGAGTTGCCCTGCCAATGTTTGCAGCAAATCCGATGCGGCCTCAAGTGCGCGCTTCTCCTCTTCCAGTTCCGAAATGGCGACCGCAAGCGGCTGCCAGTCGAGGTCGTTGAAGTTGCCGTATTCGCCGATCTTGCTCAAAGCATCCTGCCGCTCGCGCAGCACCTCTTGTTCCTGCCTTGTTTTCTCAATCTGACCGACAATGGTTTGCTTGCGCTGTTCCAGCAGATGAGCCTGCTTCTCCAGCACGGCGATCTTGCCTTCGTTGCTCCAGCCCAGGACGTAATGGCTGCGGTCGTCCAGCCTGCGGCGGTCGTCCTTTTCATGCCGCTCGCCTCCGCCCTTGGTTTGCCCCGCTTGGGTGATGGCCTGCCGTTCGCGGCGGAATTGCTCCATCGAAACACAGCAGGCGTAATCGAAACGCCGGGAGAGTTCGTTTTCGAGCCACGCATAGAAAGGGGAATCTGGCTTAACGGAAAGTTTGCGCACCAGCGAGTCGGCATGCAAGCTGTGGCGATCTGGACTTGCCGCTTCGCGTACCCTGAAATAGACCATGCGCGCCCCCAAGTGGGTCTTATCAACCCACGCAGCGACATCGGAATAATGCCGTTCGGGAACCAATAAGGACACGCCAAAGCCGTGCAATACACGCTCGGCAGCGCCTTCCCATGCCGCCTCGTCCGCGCGCACCTGAATTAACTCTCCGGCGAAAGGCATGGTTTCTTCCGAGACATTCAAAGCCGAACACAGTACACGGCGGATGGCGATTTGTGTTTCCGGGATGTTGCTGCGCCGCTGCCTGAGCGACGCGAGTTCGCCCGCTATCGCGTCGTGCTCCTGTTTGAGCGCGCGCAGGTTGACGCCCGCCTCGGTCTGCCGGTTCTGCAATTCCGCTTCCTTCGCATCGCAGCCCTCGCGCAGTTCGGCAAGCAGTTTGCGGTTGGCGAAAAAACCTTCCGCGTCGCTGGCGGGCGGCAAATCGAGTTGCCGCGCCAGTTCCGCATAACGCTCCGATCGCGCCAGCTTGTTGGTTTTTTCCTGTTGCTTGGCCCCGATGTCGGCGGCGATGCGCTCGATGCGGTCGCCGCCATTGGCCCTGATTGCATCCTGTATGCTTTCACGCTCTTTTTGTTGCGCATTGCGCATCTCGGATAGAGCCGCGATCTTTCCCGCAAACTGCTCCGCTTCGCTATTGAGGTTGCTTATCCGCTTTTCGAGCAACCCAGTTTTCAGCGACGCGAAATAAGGCTTCAGCGCTTCACGGCAAACGCGCCAATCGTCAACTTGCGTGATCAGCCCGGCAAAGCGCCCGCAATCCTCCACCAAGGGTGCTAAGCGCGCGACCTGATCCTTGGCCTTGAGCACGGCTTCGTGCGCGCGGTTGAGGTCGTCGAAATGATGGATCAGCGCCGCGATGCGGGCTTCCACATCGAAAGCTTCCAGCATGTGTTCGCGCACGAAATCGGTGAGGTTGCCCACCGATTTCATCGACACCGTTTGATGGAACAATTCGAGTGCCTGCTCGTTTTCGATGCCGAAGCGGCGGCGGAAAGCGGCCGCATAGGGCGGGAAACTGTCGAACAATTCCACACCGATTGATGCGCGCAGGCGTTTCCTCAAATTGTTGATGTCCGCCCCGAACCCGGCGAAATCCGCCGCGATGGACAGCTCGCGGTCGGCCACCAGATAAAACCGCGCGGGCTGCCCCTGCAATTCCTTGTTCCAGAACACTTGCGCCAGCGTGACATCCAGCCCGTAGCCTTCGTTGCGGAACACCCCGAGGATCACCGAATAGCTGTTGTGGTCGCGCAAGGCGACCGGCTTGGCCGACAGCCCGGCTTCGCCGCGCTCGGACTTGTAGTAACCCAGCACGTAGGAGCGCAGCGTCCGCTCCCTGGCTTCCGCACCTGCGGCCTTGTTATAGGCGATGCGCTGAGCTGGCACCAGCAAAGTTGTGACCGCATCCACCAGCGTGGATTTCCCGGAACCGATGTCGCCCGTCAGCAGCGAGTTATCGCCGCCCGCCTGCAACGACCAAACCTTGCCATCGAACGTGCCCCAGTTGTAAACCTCTAGGCGGCGCAGCCGGAAACCCGCGCGTTCTTCCAGCGCGGGGAAATCATCCTCAACGGGAATGCGCGTTTGATTATCCGCAGGCTGCGCATCACTCATACCTGCTCTCCTTTGCCCAGCGCATGGGTGCGATATGCCGCCAGACGCAGTTCGAAGTCTGCCAGCCATTGCGCATCCACAAATGCTTTCAGGATGCGGCGCACTTCGATGTGGTTCTCCTGCCCGCTCAGCCGTCGCACAAAACCCAGCTCGACGATTTTGTTCAGGTGCGTATCCACCTGATCCACGATGCGCGCCTCATTGGTGCCTGCGGGCAAAAACAGCCGGATCAGTTCGACGACTTCATCGCGGGAAAGAATCAAGCGTACATCGCCGCCGCCCGCATCGGACTCGGCCAGCTTCCTGCGCAGCAGCGCCAGCAACAGGCTGACCGGAAACGAAAGCTGCCTTCTCGTCACCAGGCGCGGCAATTCGGTTTCGCCTTCGGATACCGGGCGGTTCCGCAGCCATGCATAGCCCTCCGCCTCATCCAACAACAGTTCGAGTCCCAGTGCGGCGACGTAATCGCGCACCCTGACCTGCAAGTTCAGCAATGCCTGCCAAATCTCCCCATCGGTATCCCGGTAGACGATGCCTTTCACCAATGCGATCAGCACGCGAGAAAGCGCTTGCCCGTGTATGTTCGGCTCATCCATTTTTCACCTGTTGAAAATAACGCGCGGCAAGCTGGCGCTGCGGGCGATACCCAACGCATCATGCCATCGCACACTGTCGCAATGCGTTTCGTCGAACAGCGCCTTGCTGTCGTCACCTGCCAAAGACAAATACGCGACCAGTTCCGCCAGCCCCTGTTCCAGCGGATGTTCATCCAGCAATTCGGCCAGCGTGATCTGCTCTCGCACCTGCAAGGCTTGGCGCAGATAAGCGGCAAGGCGCGCTTTGTCCAATACGACCTGGTCGAACAACGCATCGGCAACCACGTTGCCCTCGCCGCCATCAATCACCTGCGCGGTTATGCGCGGCTTGAGCGGCGGAGAATACAGCGGGCGTTCCATAGGCAGTTCGATAGCGGGCGCAACGTCGTCAATTTCCATGAATATCCCTTCCGGCATATCCTCGCGCAAAGCCAGTGCATGAGCCTCGATCTCGTGCAGCACCTGCATGATGCGGCGGTTCTCCAGCCAGGCCTGGTCGTCCAGAAAGCGGCGCAACTGTTGCGAAAGCAAGGCCACGGTGCGCTGCGTGTACTCGCCTGCTTCCAGCCAGTCGTAATGAACCCGCTTCAACCGGGTGTCCGGTTCGAGGTCACGAACCGTTTTCAGTGCGAATACCGCATCGAGCAAAGCGCTCAACTCTTCCTGCCGTTCCAGTGACATAAGGAAATCCCAGAAAGCCCGGAAACTCTTGCCCTGATCGGAATCGGCAATCGCATCGCGCTCGCCGAAAATCGATTCCAGTAACTCGCCTTTAGCGCCGTCCCATAGTGCAATGCGCTCGCGGGTGCTGCGGTCCAGCATACGAAAATTCTGTTCGACTTCGCGGAAATCAGATAACAATTCCCGCGCCGTAGCAGCTACTTGTTGGAAACGATCTTTCAGCTCCGTATCGTCGAGCACGGCAATCTGGCCGTTCCGGATACGCACGATCTCGCTATCAATTTCCGCCTTGCGTTTCTCCAGTTCGCGGATGCGCACTTCAGGATCGGTCTCGCTGCCTTCCACCATTTGCCGGAGCAAGTCGAACACCGTCATCAGGCGCGATTCGGTGCCCACGAAAGCGCGCTGCGTAAGGCTTTCCAGCCAGGCGATGGCTTTTTCGGTGGCCGGGGTCAGATCGAAATGCGCCTCGTCCGACCCCGGCGGGTAATACTTGCGCAACCAACCGCGCGAATCCTGCGTCCAGTCTTCGAGATAGGCTGCCGCTGATTTGGGGAAGGCATTTTCTCCCAGTGATTCGCGTAAATGGAACAATTCGTCTTCCAGCTTCGAAACAAGCTCCGGTTTCGCCATTGCGCGTACATTGGGTAATACAAACACCCGGTGCAGGAAGCTCGCCACCAATGGCGCATAGTCGGCCAATAACAATCGCCATGCGGGATGGTTGCGGCGCAGCAATTCGAGAGTGGCGTAATTAAGATTCATGACGTTCCATTGTACCGAATACGCCAAGAGCCATCACAACGGCGACAGTAGCACTGCTTCGCGCAGCTTCTTCAACTGGTCGCGCAGTTCGGCGGCACGCTCGAATTCCAGGTTTTTCGCGGCTTGCAGCATGTCCTTTTCCAGCCGGGCGATTTCCTTCGAGACTTCCTTTTCGCTCATCGCCAGATACTTCGCCTGAGCCTGCGCGGCCTTGAGCTGGCTGCGCGCGGCATCCGGTTCATACATGCCTTCGATGATGTCCTTGATGCGCTTCTGCACGCCCTGCGGGGTGATGCCGTGCGCGAAGTTGTGCGCCACCTGCTTGATGCGGCGGCGGTCGGTCTCCTCGATCGCGCGGCGCATCGAATCGGTGATCCGGTCGGCGTACAGCAGCGCCTTGCCGTTGATGTGGCGCGCGGCGCGACCTATGGTCTGGATCAGCGAGCGCTCGGAGCGCAGGAAGCCTTCCTTGTCGGCATCGAGTATCGCGACCAGCGACACCTCGGGTATGTCCAGCCCCTCGCGCAGCAGGTTGATGCCGATCAGCACGTCGAACATACCGAGGCGCAGGTCACGGATGATCTCGACACGCTCCACGGTCTCGATGTCCGAGTGCAGGTAGCGCACCTTGATGCCGTGCTCGGAAAAATAATCGGTCAGGTCTTCCGACATGCGCTTGGTCAGCGTGGTCACCAGCACGCGCTCGCCCTTGGCGACGCGCAGGTTGACCTCGGACATCAGGTCGTCCACCTGATGCGTGGCCGGGCGCACCTCGATCACCGGATCGATCAGTCCGGTCGGGCGCACCACCTGCTCCACCACCTGCCCGGCGTGCTCGGCCTCGTACACCGACGGCGTCGCAGAAATGAATACGCTCTGGCGCATCACCTGTTCGAATTCGTCGAAACGCAGCGGGCGGTTGTCCATCGCGGAAGGCAGGCGGAAACCGTAATTGACCAGGTTCTCCTTGCGCGCGCGGTCGCCCTTGTACATGCCGCCGATCTGCGGGATCGTGACATGGCTCTCGTCGATGAACATCAGCGCGTTCGGCGGCAGGTAATCCAGCAGCGTCGGCGGCGGATCGCCCGGCTTGCGCCCGGACAGGTGGCGCGAATAATTCTCGATGCCCTTGCAGAAGCCGATCTCGTTGAGCATTTCCAGGTCGTGGCGGGTGCGCTGCTCGATGCGCTGCGCCTCGACCAGTTTGTTCTCGCGCTGATAGAAGGCGATGCGCTCGGCCAGCTCGACCTTGATGGTCTCCAGCGCGGCCAGCACCGTGGCGCGCGGCGTGACGTAATGGCTGGACGGGTAGACGGTGTAGCGCGGCACCTTCTGCAGGATATGCCCGGTGAGCGGATCGAACAGCGACAGCGTTTCCACCTCGTCGTCGAACAGCGTCAGGCGCAGCGCGTGCTCGCTGCTTTCCGCCGGGAAGATGTCGATCACGTCGCCGCGTACGCGGAACTTGCCGCGCGAAAAATCGATGTCGTTGCGCTCGTACTGCATCTCGACGAGGCGCCTGATCACGTCGCGCTGCGCCATTTTCTCGTTGTGGCGCAGGTGCAGGATCATGCCGTGGTAATCCACCGGGTCGCCGATGCCGTAGATCGCCGACACCGTCGCGACGATCACCGAATCCTCGCGCTCCAGCAGCGCCTTGGTCGCGGACAGGCGCATCTGCTCGATCTGCTCGTTGATGCTGGAATCCTTCTCGATATACACGTCGCGCGACGGCACGTAGGCCTCGGGCTGGTAGTAGTCGTAATAGGAGACGAAATACTCGACCGCATTCTCGGGAAAGAAATCGCGCAGCTCGGAATACAACTGCGCCGCCAGCGTCTTGTTCGGCGCCATCACGATGGCAGGCCGCCCGGTGCGCGCGATCACATTTGCCATCGTGAATGTCTTGCCGGAACCGGTCACGCCGAGCAGCGTCTGGAACGCCAGCCCGTCTTCGATCCCCTCCACCAGTTGCGCGATGGCCGTGGGCTGATCGCCCGCCGGTTCGAACAGCTGGTGCAGGCGGTAGGGGCTGTTGGGGAAGGTGATGATGTTCATGGAGCCGGACATTTTACCGGCAAACTCAGGTCATTGTTCCCATTGCTGACATTAAGTAGACTGGAAGCATGACCAAAACATTGCCGCCCCAAGATTTTAGCGAAGAAGCCTTTTTCTCAGCTTACAAGCAGATCAGGAATCTGTTTCGCAGTTATTCCCCGTCTTCTATTGTTGATTTCGCCTTAAATTATCTAAAGACACCAACCTCAAGTCCGATCGATGACTTGCAGAAACATCCTTGGTTGGTTTTTCTCCTGCTAAAGTGGGTCTTGCTTGACGAGCAGTTTTATCATCGTGACAAGCGCAATATAACAAAACAAGAATTCCAGATACTTCTAGGAAAAATGCATGGCTTAGGATCAAGATCAGTAGCACGAATGCCAAGCAAGTATATGCACCACCGTTTATGGTTTCGAAACATCTCTTACCAACAATTTCTCTATCAAGCAGATTTCAACGGCTCGGCATTTGCCAGGCAGAGTTTAATATTCGATAGTCTCTCCCCCAATCACCAATTTAGGCTTGAATTCCAGAGAGCCACAAATATTCCTCTTGCCGATTTTTTTGAATTGTCAGCCATGCTATTGGCTCGCGTCATAGAGGACAGCAATTCACCAATTACCATATCTTGGTTTGACCTTGCCCCCGAAAAACGTATTTCTTAACTTATGGTAGATTTCAAGTTAAGGAGACGTAAAAATGACGGCAGAAAAAAGCAAGAGAGCGGCATACACACTGGAGTACAAGCTGGAGGCGGTGCGATTGGTTCAGGGCGGCCAGGCATGTTTGATGACAGCCAAAGTGCTGGGTATTCCGAAGCAGACATTGGAGAATTGGGTCAGGCAGGCGGCAAAAGGGAAGCTGGCCGGTGCAGGTGCCAAGCCGGTGAGCGCAGAGCAAATGGAGCTGGCGCGCTTGAGAGCAGAACTTGCGCGGGTCAAGATGGAGCGCGACATCCTAAAAAAAGCGACGGCGTACTTTGCGCGGGAGTCAGCGTGAAGTACGCCTGGATTGAGCGGCATAAAAATCGTTGGCCGATCACCCTGCAATGCGAAGTGCTGAACGTCAGCGCGAGCGGATACTTTGAGTATCAGCGTCGCAAAGGTTCTGGACACCCCGCGACGCCTGGCAAGCGCATCAATGATGAAGCCCTGCTGGTTCACATCAAGGCAGCGCATGCCGCCAGCAAAGGCGAATACGGCTGGCCGCGAATCTGGCAAGAACTCCGTGCCAGTGGTGTGCGTGTCTGGAAAGAACGGGTTCGGCGGCTCATGAAGGAACACGGCATCAAGGCACGAGGAAAGCGTAAATTTGTTGTTACCACCGACAGCAAGCATAACCTGCCGATCGCGCCGAACTTGCTCAATCGCAACTTCCAGCCTGATACGCCCGACTGTGTATGGACTAGCGACATCACCTATATCCAGACCGATGAAGGCTGGTTGTATCTGGCTATCGTCCTTGATCTGTACAGCCGTCAGGTAGTCGGCTGGAGCATGCAAGCCCACATGCAGACCCGCTTGGTGACGGATGCGCTCAGGATGGCATGGTTCAGGAGACGACCGGAGCCCGGGCTGATCTTCCACTCGGATCGGGGTAGTCAGTATTGCAGCCACACATTCCAGCAAACGCTGGTTGAATACGGCATGCAAAGCTCAATGAGCCGCAAAGGGAACTGCTGGGACAACGCGCCAACGGAAAGCTTGTGGGGGTCATTGAAGGTGGGACGGTTGTACGGCATGCGGTTTGAAACACGGCGCCAGGCGATGGACGAGGTGATTGACTGGCTGACGTACTACAACCACAGAAGGCTGCACTCGACACTGGGCTATATCAGTCCGATGCAGTTCGAGAAAAACTGGTTGGCGGCACAGTTGAAGGATGCCGCATAATGAGCGTGTTAAGAGATACGGATTACAGGGGCAAGGTCAGTTTTCACCAGTAGCGCATCGCTACGATGCATCCACCCTCCAAATTTTTCTTGATCTTCTATCGTCCGACCTAAGCTCCTTGCGCCAATATTTAATTGGAGAAGACGATCCAAAAAAGAGAAAAGCTAGTGAGTTGTATGAAGAAACTCATTTCGTAAAATTTCCTTTCCTAAAAGACAACGGGATATATTACCTATGGCATCCCATGCTATTCAATAGAGGGCTGGAGTACTTTGTGTATGACACATTAAGGTCTCCCAACCCGAGTAACTTTATGAATAAGTTTGGTGACCTCTTTGAAACTTATGTTCATCGTTCTATCGAATCCATCGGACTTCCGTACTTGAGGGAAGAGCAACTTCAAGAGTTGCTAGCTGGATCAGGAAAGGCAACAGACTTTCTTATTACCGAGGATGGAGCCAATGTTTTCGTGGACGCAAAGGGTGTTGAAGTCGCTTATCTTGGAAAAGTAAGCCATATCCCAGAAGTAATACTTGGCAAAGTAGAGACTTCGGCCCTCAAGGGGATTGAGCAAGGATTCCATACAGCCAAGAGATTAGCAGCTCAGGGCTCACTCAATAAAACCTTCCAAGCCGCCAGCGAAAATTACCTCTTGATTGTTACTCTTAAAGAGCTCTATTTAGGGAGTGGTCAGGATTTCTACGATATGGCCGCAAAAAATAAGATTGATGCACTTGTCGGACAGGGGAGCTCCCCGCCCATACCCCTAGAAAACGTTTACTTTATAACTGTTGATGATTTGGATCATTTCGCCAATTGCGTGAATAAAGGCGAGGTGCGATTCATTGACTTCATCAGAAAAGCTGTTAGAGAAGATCGTTCTAACACAACAAAGAAATTTCACTTTCGACAACATTTATCGGCAATTGGAAAAGATGCCGGGCGTCCAGAATATTTGGAGGAGGAAATTGAGAAAATATTTAGCCGTGTTGAACGGTTACTCTCTTCCTCCAGATAAAAAATTAACAAGTGCCCACAGGGTCAGCATCGCATTACTTTCCCACAACCCCGCACCCCTCAAGCAACAGCCAGCATCAAATGCCCGACAGGTTCAGAGGTCGGCTTCACCTTTATTTCGATGTCGTAGCCGAGCCGGTTCAGGCAGTCCATCAGCTTGCGCTCGGACAGGTTGGAGAAATCGCCGCGCATCATGTCGGATACTTTCGGCTGGGTGATCCCCATGCGTTTTGCCGCCTCCTGTTGAGTCAGTCCAAGGCGGCGCATGGCCTTTCCAGCCAACAGGGTCAGCATCGCATTACTTTCCCACAACCCCGCACCCCTCAAGCAACAGCCAGCAGCCGTATGAGTGCAGCAACCAAAAACCAATTGGGTTGAAAAGAAACCCCTAACCTTGATTCGCTTCGATGAGACGCTTTCGGAATCCTTGCTCAATTCCAGACAAGAACCGGGCGGCGCCCGATACCCGCGCCGATCAGCCTTGTGGCAGCGGATAGGGCAGCGGCAGGAATTGCAATGCCTCGCCCTGCGGGGATTTCCAATGCACCGTTTGCGATTCGCGGCTGGAAGTCTGCATCACCGCCAGCGCGTCGTAGCCGCCGCCCGGTGCGGGTGCGGCGTTGGCGATCATGCCGCTGGCCTGACCTTCCATGTCCGCGCTGAATAATTCATCGCCCGGCTGAGGCGCTGCGTTGCTGTCGATATGAACCAAGTACATGCGCCGCTTCGATTTGCCGAGGTATTGCATGCGCGCCACGATTTCCTGGCCGGGATAGCAGCCCTTCTTGAAATTCACACCGCCGATGAGTTCGAAATTCGCCATCTGCGGCACGAATTGTTCCTGTGTCTGCGGCAGGATGACGGGAATACCGGCGTGGATATTGAGCCAGTCCCAGCACACGCTGCCGGCCGGTTGCGCGTGCTGGCTCAGCGCTTGCCAGAGCGTTGGAGCATATTGTGCGGTCGTGCTGACCTGAAAGCGCGTGTCGCTGAATTTCAGCACGCCCGCCTGTTCGGTATCGGTGAATCCGAACGGCAGTTGCGGCAGCTCGCCGAATTGCTTGCTCAGGATTTCCTGCGCGTTTTCACCCGACAGGCCCAGCGAAACAATTTCGTCGCTTGCGTCGGAGATTTTCACCTTGGCGCGCAGCACGTACATGCTGAGTTTCTTGCGCATCGGCTCGCACAGGGCACGCGGCAGTTGCAGCAGGTAATCGTCGCCATTGCGCCAGATCAGCATGGTCGCCTGCATGCGCCCTTTCGGGCTGTTCAGGCTGCTGAGTTGCGCATGATCGGCGCTAACCTCGTGAATATCGTTGCTCAGCATGTTTTGCAGGAAAGATTGCGCATCCTCGCCGGAAACACGCAGCGTGCCGAATTGGTTCAGGTCGCACAGTACCGTGCTTTGCACCGTTGCACGCAGCTCGGCAGCCGCGTCACCGAAGTGCTGCACCAGGCCCGCGTCAAAAGTTGCGCCTTGTTGCGTAAGGAATTGTTGCCAGTCTGAATTCATAGCGTAGCGATTTACTTGACGCGCCGTCCCGGCCATTTACCGGGGCGGCGCAATTGACAGAATTATTTGAGCTTCAGGCGAAGGTGTTGACGTTTCCGCCCTTGCTTTCGCCTTCCATGAACTGGATGCCGGGAGGCTCGGCGGCTTCCTGCGGCCGGGTTTCGGCACGCTCGGTGTTGATGTTCTGATTTTCGGCGCGGTTCATCTGCTGCGCCTGCGCAGACAGTTTTACCACCGTGGAATCCTGTTGTTTCTCCGGCTGTTTGTCACTCTTCGGCGCGGGCGGTTGCTGCTGCGGGCTGTTGACAATCGCGCTGACGGAAGTGGCAGTGGCATTGCTGACGTCCATGATTTGCTCCTCGATAAACTTATGATGCTAACCCTACCCGTTTTTGTTACGGGCAGCAAGAAAAATATGCCTGCCTGCTTGACGCTCGCCCGAAAGCACAAGCCGCCCGGGGCTACCCGGCCAAGCCTGCCGGCAACACCAGCCTGACCACCAGACCGCCTCCGGCACGGTCTTCCAGTTGAAGCTTGCCGCCATGCAGGCGCGCGGCGCGTTCGACAATCGCCAGTCCCAAGCCTGACCCGGTCGCATCGCTGCGCGCGCTTTCCAGCCGCATGAACGGCCGTTTCGCGGCTTCGCGTTGCGCGGCGGGAATGCCCGCACCGCGATCCGCCACCGACAGGGTGACCCGGTTTCCATCCTGCCCGAGTTGCACACTAATCTCGCCGCCGCCATATTTGACGGCGTTATCCAGCAGGTTGGCAAGTGCGCGTTTCAACAGCAATGGGCGCACGGCAAGCGGCGGCACCGGCTGCAAATCGAGTGTGAGCCTGGCCTGTGCCGCGAATGGCTGCGCTGTTTTCTGCATCAGGGCTTGCAGGTCGGTCAAAACAGCGGTCTCGCTTTCATCGAGGCGCGCATAGTCTAGGAATTGCCGGATCACCGCATCCATCTGCTCCACGTCGGCAACCAGTCCCTCGCGCAGCGATTCGTCCGTGCTCAATTCGGCAGCAAGCCGCACGCGCGCCAGCGGGGTGCGCAAATCATGCGAGATGCCGGCCAATACCAGCGCGCGCTCGCGCTCATCGGCGGCGAGATCGGCGGACATCTGGTTGAAGGCGCGCGATACCGCGGCGATTTCCTTTGCGCCGCGTTCCGGCAACGGCTGCGGTGTTGCGCCCTGGCCGACCTGTTGCGCCGCCTGCGCGAGCCGCTTCAGGGGGTGTGCCACCTGGCGCGCGATGAAATAGGCGCCGAGCAGGGCCAATGCCAGCACTACGCCGCCCCAGATCAACAACACCTCCGATACCGGATGTTCGATACGCTCTCTGGGCAATGCCACCCAGAATTCCTCGCCGCCGATGAAGAAGCTCACCCACAACGCTTCCACACCGTTGCGCTGCGCCGCGAAGCGGGTATTACCGCCCAGGCTGTCGCGCACCTTCTCCGCCATCATGCGCAATTCCGGCGGATCATCGGGCAAGGCTTCGAGCACATCGGTCGTTTCCGCTATCTGCACAAGCAGCCCTTCGGATTCCGCCAATTCGGACAGCAGCGCACTGCGCCATTCCGGAGCGGCGGACAGCACCGCAGCCCGCGTGAGATTGACCACCGACACCACCAGTTGCGCCGTCTGCCGGGTGCGCGGCTCCTGCTCGACATGGCGGAAGATCGCCACGGAGGCGGCAAACGACAGCACGATCAGGATGACCATCAGCAGGAAAGAACGCGCCAGCAGGGTTCTCGGCATGCCGATCAAGATTTGGCTCCGTCCGGCACGAACACATAGCCGTGCCCCCACACCGTCTGGATGAAGCGCGGCTTCGCGGGATCGGCTTCGATCAGCTTGCGCAGCCGCGATACCTGCACGTCGATCGCGCGGTCGAACGGCTCATGGTCGCGGCCGCGCGCCAGTTCCATCAGCTTGTCGCGCGACAGCGGATGGCGCGGATGGGTCACCAGCGCCTTGAGCAGCGCGAATTCCCCGGTGGTCAGTGAAACCGGCGCACCAAGCTTGGTCAGCACGCGCGTGGCGAGGTTCAGCTCGCAATCGCCGAAGGTGATGCTCTTCTCTTCGGTATCGGGAGCGCCGGCCGGCTGCGATCCCTTGCGCCGCAGCACCGCGTTGATGCGCGCCACCAGTTCGCGCGGATTGAACGGCTTGGGCAGGTAATCGTCCGCGCCCATCTCCAGCCCGACGATGCGGTCGACCTCGTCGCCCTTGGCGGTGAGCAGGATCACCGGCACGTTTTCGCCCGCGCCGCGCAGCCGCCGCAGGATCGCCAGCCCGTCCTCGCCGGGCAGCATCAGGTCGAGCACCAGCAGGTGGTAGCGGTTCAGCGACAAGGCCTTGTCCAGCGCGCTGCCGTCCGCCACCGCCTTGGCCGCGAAGCCCTGTTCGGACAAGTAGCGCAGCAACAACTCGCGCAGGCGCGCGTCGTCGTCGATGATGAGAATGCGTTGCGGGTTAGTCATGGCGGCATAATAGAACGAATGGCCTTTCAAGCTGAAAAAATTATCGCTTAACCGCAAGACTGAAACAAACTTTTACATCTTCGCCTCTGGTGGAAACACTTCACTTACGGTTCAATCGCATCATGCATCCACGCCCACCGTGGAACCCCGAAGGAGAAAACCATGAACGCCATATTAAAAGCATTAGTTACCGCCGGCATCGTCGCGTCGCTCAGCCTCAATGCCCAGGCCGCGGGTATCGCACCCACCGAAACAACCACACCCTACATGCAGGAGCACCTCCAGCGTCTGGAGCGCATGAAGGCCATGACGCCCGAACAGCGCGCCCAGGAACGCAAGGCGATGCGCGAGGAAGTGCGCAAGCTGACCCCGGAACAGCGCGCCGAACGCCGCAAGGCAATGCGCGAATACTGGGACAAGATGCCCCCCGAAGAACGCGCCAAACATCGCGCCGAAAGACGCAAGGAATGGGAAAGCATGACGCCGGAGCAGCGTACCGAGCGCCGCAAGGAGATGCACGAACGCTTCGAGAAAATGCCGCCCGAAGAGCGCCGGGAGATGCGCGAGAAGATGAAGAAGCATTGGGAGAGCATGCCGCCCGAGGAACGCGAAGCGCGCCGCAAGGAGATGCACGAGCGCTTTGAAAAAATGTCGCCGGAAGAGCGCGAGCAATTCAAACGCGACATGGGCAAGCGCGGCGATGCGCCTGCCGATCAGCCCGGCGTCAAGCCGGATGAGGCGCGGTGACCTGATTTTTCAACGGTAACCGGGGTTTTCAGCGGCCGGCGGGACGCGGCTTTATGCTATCTCCGCCCACAGGTCGTGCGTATCGGAATCGGTAATCTTCACTTCGACGAGGTCGCCCACCTTTAACTGCTGGCCGTTTTCGATATACACCAGGCCGTCGATTTCCGGCGCGTCCGCGCTGCTGCGCGCGATCGCCCCCTCCTCGTCCACCTCATCCACCAGCACGGTGAGAGTCTTGCCGATCTTGCGCTTGAGACGCTCCTCGCTGATTTCCTCCTGCAGCAGCATCAGCCTTGCGAGGCGTTCCTGCTGCACTTCGGGCGGGATGTGGTCCGGCAATTCGTTGGCCGCCGCGCCCTCCACCGGCGAATAGGCGAACGCACCGACGCGATCCAGTTGCGCCTCTTCGATGAAATCCAGCAGCTCCTCAAATTCTTCTTCGGTCTCGCCGGGGAAGCCGACGATGAAGGTGCTGCGCAGCGTCAGCTCGGGGCAAATCTCGCGCCATTGCTTGATGCGCGCCAGCACGTTGTCGCTGCTGCCGGGGCGCTTCATCAGCTTGAGGATGCGCTGGTTGGCATGCTGGAACGGAATATCCAGGTACGGCAGAATCTTGCCCTGCGCCATCAGCGGAACCACTTCGTCCACATGCGGATACGGATACACGTAATGCAGCCGCACCCATACGCCGAGTTCGCCCAGCGCTGCCGCCAGCTCGGTCATGCGCGTCCTGAGCGGCCTGCCGCCCCAGAAGCCGGTGCGGTATTTAACGTCCACCCCATAAGCAGAAGTGTCCTGCGAAATCACCAGCAACTCCTTCACCCCCGCGTTGACCAGGCTCTGCGCTTCCTGCATCACATCGCCGACCGGGCGGCTGACCAGGTCGCCGCGCAGGCTGGGGATGATGCAGAAGGTGCAGCTGTGGTTGCAGCCCTCGGAAATTTTCACGTAGGCGTAATGTTTCGGCGTCAGGCGGATACCCTGCGCGGGAACCAGATCGGAAAGAGGGTCATGCGGCTTGGGCAAGTGCTGATGCACGACTGCCATCACCTCGTCGGTGGCGTGCGGCCCGGTCACCGCCAGCACCTTGGGATGCGCCTGCCGCACCACATCGCCTTTCGCGCCGAGGCAGCCAGTGACGATCACCTTGCCGTTTTCGGTCAGCGCTTCACCGATCGCATCCAGCGATTCTTCCACCGCGCTGTCGATGAAGCCACAGGTGTTCACGATCACCAGGTCGGAGTCCTGATAGCTGTCTGAAATCAGGTAGCCTTCGGCGCGCAGGCGGGTGAGGATATGCTCGGAATCCACGGTCGCCTTGGGGCAACCGAGCGAGACAAAGCCGACTTTCGGGATAGCACTATTCATTATTATTTTCGCCAGTTATTCCGGAACCAGTACGCCAACCAGAAAGATGGAGCCCACTCCCAGCATGATCAGCACCACTTGCTGGAGGGTATCGCGCAGTTGCGTGCGCTTATGCAAGCCGGGGATTAGGTCGGCAACGGCAACGTAAATCATGCTCGCCGCAGCCAATGCCAGCAAGGTCGGCACGATGCTCTGCACAAACTGCAACGCGAAATAGGCCAGCACGCCGCCCGCCAGCATCGCCAGACTGGACAGCACGTTGATGCGCAAGGCCTGCGCCTTGCTGTATCCGGAATGCAGCAGGATCAGGAAATCGCCGACCTCCTGCGGGATCTCGTGCGCGATGATCGCCATCGCGGTGACGATGCCCAGATGGATGTCGACCAGGAACGCCGCCGCGACGATCACCCCGTCGACAAAATTATGGAACGTATCGCCGACCATGATCATCGTGCCGCTGCGGCCATGCGTATCGTGCTCGTGCACCTCGCAATCGTCGTGGTGGCAATGCCGCCACAGCAGCAGTTTCTCCAGCGTAAAGAACAGCAGGATGCCGGCCAGCACCGTGCCGCTCACCGCCGCCGCGCTGCTGCCCGTCTCCATCGCCTCGGGCAGGATGTCGAGAAACACCGCACCGAGCAAGGCTCCGATGGCGTAACTGACCAATGAGCCAACCCAATGCGCGCGCGTGCTCAGCGCAAACAGCGCGGCGCACAGGACGCTCAGCACGCCGCCCGCGACGCTGGCTGCAATAATCCACAATAGAACCGTCATGGGAGGTGCCTGAAAAAACCGGGAACGCAGGTATCGTGATTCACGCCGGAACCCTTGCCGCAATGAATGCTTTCAACTGATCGACATCCGGCGGCAGCGTGTCGAAGCGTTGCGGCAGGTTTTCGATGTTCTCGTAACCGGCCGGGCGTTGCGGATCTTGCCCCAGCGCCTCGCGGATGGTTTCCTCGAACTTGGCCGGCAGCGCGGTTTCCAGGCATACCAGCGGGATGCCCGCCTCGCGGTGCTCCAGCCCGGCCTTCATGCCGTCGGCAGTGTGCGGATCGATCACCACGCCATATTGACTGTGCACGCGGCGGATGGTGGCGATGCGATTGGCGTGGTTGCTGGTGCCCGAGGCCACGCCGAATTCCTGCACGCGGGCAAAATAAGGTGTCTGGCTCAAATCGAAATAGCCATTCTTTTCCAGTTGCTGCCACAAGCCCTTGAGGACTTTCGGATCGCGTCCGACCAGGTCGTAGACAAAGCGCTCGAAGTTGGAGGCCTTGGTGATGTCCATCGACGGGCTGCTGGTGTGCATCGTCTCCGGGCGCGGGCGGTACACCCCGGTCCTGAAAAATTCGTCGAGCACGTCGTTCTCGTTGGTCGCGACGATCAGCTTCGCGATCGGCAAGCCCATCTGGCGCGCGATATGCCCGGCGCAGACATTGCCGAAATTGCCGGACGGCACGGCAAAGGACACCTGCTCGTCGTTCGTTTTGGTCAGCGCGAAATAAGTCTGGAAATAGTAAACCGCTTGCGCGACAACGCGCGCCCAGTTGATCGAGTTGACCGTGCCGATCTGGTATTTCTCCTTGAAGGCCAGATCGTTCGACACGGCTTTCACCATGTCCTGGCAGGCATCGAACGGCGCGGTAACCGCGATATTGAAGATGTTCGGGTCTTGCAACGAATACATCTGCGCGGTCTGGAACGGGCTCATCTTGCCGAGCGGCGACAGCATGAACACGCGGATGCCGCGCTTGCCGCGCATCGCGTATTCCGCCGCCGAACCGGTGTCGCCTGAGGTTCCGCCGAGGATATTCAGTTCCGCGTGATCCCTGGCCAATGCGTACTCGAACAAATTACCGAGCAACTGCATCGCGACATCCTTGAACGCCAGCGTCGGGCCGTAGGACAGGCCGAGGATATGCAGGCCGGGTTCCAGGGTTTTGAGCGGCGTGATCTCCTCGCTGCCGAAAGCCTGCGCGGTGTAGGTCCTGGCGATGATAGCTCTAAGATCATCCGCCGGAATGTCGGTGGCGAAACGGCTGATCACCTCAAACGCCAGCTCGCGGTAATTCATGCCGCGCATCGCCGCGAGTTCGGCTTTGCCCAGCTTCGGGTAATGGTCGGGAACCGCCAGCCCGCCGTCGTCGGCTAGGCCGCCGAGCAGGATTTCGGTGAATGGTTTTGCGGCCATGCCGCCACGGGTGCTGGTGTATTTCATTCGGTAAATTCCTCAACGGTAGGGCGCAATAACCAACGGGCATTGCGCCGTATGTACGGCAAAACATTCGGTGCAATGCGCTACGCTTATTGCACCCTACGAGCTCTTAGCCAAGTTGCTCCAGCCGCAGGCGCGTCACCTTGCCCGCCACCACCGGCAGCGCTTCCATTTTCTTGATCGCCGCATTGATGCGCTTCTCGCGCGTCTGGTGGGTGAGCAGGATCAGGTCGGTCTGCTCTTCGCCTTCGCCCGGTTCTTTCTGGATTACCGCGTCGATGGAAATCTGCTCGTCGGCGAGGATGCGCGTGATGTCGGCCAGAACTCCTGGTTTATCAACCACGCGCAGGCGCAGGTAGTAGCTGGTGGTGACCTCGTCCATCGGCAGGATCGGCAGGTCGGACAACTGGTCCGGCTGGAACGCGAGATGCGGCACGCGGTGTTCCGGATCGGCGGTGTGCATGCGCGTGACGTCGACAAGATCGGCGATCACCGCGCTGGCGGTGGGCTCCGCGCCCGCGCCCTTGCCGTAATACAGCGTCGAGCCGACCGCGTCGCCCTGCACCAGCACCGCGTTCATCGCGCCTTCGACGTTGGCAATCAGGCGTTTGGCCGGGATCAGCGTCGGATGCACGCGCAGCTCCACGCCTTCATCGGTGCGTTTGGTGATGCCGAGTAATTTAATGCGATAACCGAGCTGTTCGGCGTATTTGATGTCGGTCGCATCCAGTTTTGAAATCCCCTCGATATACGCCTTGTCGAACTGCATCGGAATGCCGAACGCAAGCGCGGACAGGATGGTGATCTTGTGCGCCGCATCCACGCCTTCGATGTCGAAGGTCGGGTCGGCCTCGGCGTAGCCGAGGCGCTGTGCCTCTTTCAGCACTGTGTCGAAGCTCAGGCCCTTGTCGCGCATCTCGGACAGGATGAAATTGGTCGTGCCGTTGATGATCCCGGCGATCCACTCGATGCGGTTCGCGCTCAGGCCTTCGCGCAGCGCCTTGATGATCGGAATACCGCCCGCCACCGCTGCCTCGAACGCGACCATCACGCCCTTGTCCTGCGCGGCCTTGAATATCTCGTTGCCGTGCGTCGCGAGCAAGGCCTTGTTCGCGGTGACCACATGCTTGCCGTTCGCAATCGCTTTCAGCACCAGCTCTTTCGCCACGCCATAGCCGCCGATCAGCTCGACGACGATATCCACTTCCGGGTCGCTCACCACCGAAAATGCGTCGTCGGTAATGCGGCATGCGCCGCCGGTGACCTGCTTCGCCAGCTCCAGATTCTTGTCCGCGACTACGGTGATGCGGATCGGGCGCCCGGCGCGGCGCGCGATCTCTTCCGCATTGCGTTTAAGCACGGTGAAAGTGCCACCGCCGACTGTACCGATGCCGAGGAGTCCTACGTTGATTGGTTTCATTTATTTCCTTCGTAGGGGCGTATGACAATACGCCCTATTATGCTTATCTCTGCCATCGAGGGCGTATTGCCATACGCCCCTACGTTATGTCCCATGCCGCTTGCGGTAGCTTTCCAGAAAACGCGCAATGCGCCCGATCGCTTCGACCAGGTCATCCACATTGGGCAGGAACACCACACGTATGTGGTCGGGGTGTATCCAGTTGAAGCCGCTGCCCTGTACCACCAAGACCTTCTCCGCTTCGAGCAATTCCAGGATGAATTTCTGGTCGTCCTCGATTGGGTAGATTTTCGGGTCGAGGCGCGGGAACAGATACAGCGCGGCCTTCGGCTTGACGCAGGTCACGCCGGGAATCGCGGTAAGCAGTTGGTAGGCCAGATCGCGCTGTTTGCACAGCCGCCCGTTTGGTGCGACCAGATCGTTGATGCTCTGATAGCCGCCCAGCGCGGTCTGGATCGCGAACTGGCCGGGTACGTTGGAACACAGCCGCATCGAGGCCAGGATGGTCAGGCCGTTGATGTAATCCTGAGCGTGCTTCTTCTCGCCCGACACGACCATCCAGCCGGCGCGATAGCCGCAGGCGCGATAATTTTTCGACAGGCCGTTCAGCGTGAGGAACAGCACATCATCGGCCATTGAGGCGATCGAGGTATGCGTCGCGCCGTCATACAGCATCTTGTCGTAGATCTCGTCGGCAAAAATAATCAGTTCGTATTCGCGCGCGATCTCCACGACCTCGCGCAGCAGCTCATCGGAATACAGCGCGCCGGTCGGATTGTTCGGGTTGATGATGACGATGGCGCGGGTGTTCGGCGTGATCTTGCTGCGCATGTCGGCCAGGTCCGGCATCCACCCGTTCTGCTCATCGCAGATGTAATGGCGCGGTGTGCCGCCTGCCAGCGTGACTGCTGCCGTCCACAGCGGATAATCCGGCGCGGGCACCAGCACTTCGTCGCCGGTGTTGAGCAGCCCCTGCATCGCCATCACGATCAGCTCGGACGCGCCGTTGCCGATGTAGATATCCTCCAGCCCGACACCCCTGATGTTCTTCGACTGACAGTAATGCATGATCGCCTTGCGCGCCGCGAACATGCCCTTGGAATCGGAATAGCCGGACGAATTCGGCATGTTCAGGATCACATCGCGCTGAATTTCTTCCGGCGCCTCAAAACCAAATGGCGCGAGGTTGCCGATGTTCAGCTTGATAATGCGCTGCCCCTCCTCCTCCATCTGCTTGGCGCGCTCCATCACCGGCCCGCGGATGTCGTAGCACACGTTGGAGAGCTTGGTCGATTTCAATATTGGTTTCACGGTTCACCTATGCGGGCGCGATAAATCGCGCCCCTACATGATAAAATTCTGCATGAAGCAGCAAGGGGCGCGATTTTACCCGTGCCGCCCCCGCACAGCAAATGCCATACAACATAAGAAGGACACGTCTTTGAAACTGCGTCAGGCCAATCTCGGCGATACCAAACTGTTTACCGCACACGGTGCGGGCCATGTCATGGTCAGCGGCGAGCGCCATGACCGCAGCATCGTGGTGCTGGCGGAAGAGGTGCGCAGCGATTGGGATGCCGCCGGTTTCGATGCGTTGAACGAAACCCATTTCACCTATTTCCTCGCATTCAAACCGGACGTATTGCTGCTCGGCACCGGCGAACAGCAACGCTTCCCGCACCCGCGCCTGTACCGCGCGCTGACCGATGCGGGCATCGGCGTGGAATGCATGACCACCCCGGCGGCGTGCCGCACCTATAACATACTGGTAGCGGAAGGCCGCAGAGTGGTCGCGGCGATATTGTTTTGAACTGTAGGGGCGCGATTTATCGCGCCCTCCCAATAAATTCAGGGCGTGATGAATCGCGCCCCTACAAATAATCTATATGAGCCAATCCCTGAAAAACGTCATCCGCCAGGCCGAACAGATCATCCTCGGCAAGCCGCAGCAGATCCGCCTCGCGCTCGCCTGCCTGCTGGCGCGCGGCCATCTGCTCATCGAAGACATGCCCGGCGTCGGCAAGACCACGCTGGCACAGGTGCTGGCGCGCACGCTTGACTTGCAGTTCCGGCGTATCCAGTTCACCAGCGACCTGCTGCCCGCCGACATCCTCGGTGTGTCGGTATACCAGCGCGGCGGTTCCGATTCGACCGGCGGAAGATTCGAATTCCACCCCGGCCCGATTTTCGCGCAAATGATCCTGGCGGACGAAGTGAACCGCGCCACGCCCAAGGCACAGAGCGCGTTGCTGGAAGCGATGGAAGAGCAGCAGGTAACCATCGAAGGCACGACGCGCGCCCTGCCCGCGCCGTTCTTCGTCATCGCCACGCAAAACCCGCTGCATCAGATCGGCACCTTCCCGCTGCCGGAATCGCAGCTGGACCGCTTCCTGATGCGCATCCAGATGGGCTACCCCGATGCGCAGGCAGAGCGCGGCCTGCTGTCCGGCGTGGATCGGCGCGAGATCATCGCCCACCTCAGCCCGCAAATGGAAAGCGCGGAACTGCTGGCGCTGCAACAGCGCGTCAAACAGGTATTCGTCTCCCCCGCGCTGCTCGACTACCTTCAGGCCATCCTGCGCCATACGCGCGAAGCGGCGCGTTACACGCACGGCCTCAGCCCGCGCGCCGGGCTTGCGCTGCTCTCCGCCGCACGCGCCTGGGCATTGCTCGACGAGCGCGAAGCGGTCATCCCGGAAGACGTGCAGGCGGTCCTGTCAGGTGTGGTCAGCCACCGCCTGCAGGCGGTCGGCGAATACCAGAAACAAAACAGCGATACGCTGGCGCGCGAATTGATCGAGGCGGTCGCAATCCCGTAAGTTGCATGACCACGGCTGGCCCGGCAGCCAGCATCAGCGACCGTTCAAACATCTCATGCCGAATTCAGGTGTCGGATTTACTGTGCTGCAACGCAAACCCGGTTGCGCCCGGCGCGCTTCGCATCGTAGAGAGCCTTATCCACGAGATTAAGAAGAGTGTCCAGGTTGTCATCCTTGGCGTTACGGGAGGCACACCCGATGGATACCGAAAAATGAAGCGGGGAATGCATCTCTAAAGGCACGCCCGTGCTCTCGATGGCGCCCCTCAAACGCTCTGCCAATTGAGGCGCTGTTGCAGGCGGTGTTTCCGGCAATAATATCGCAAATTCCTCACCGCCCCATCGCCCGACAATATCAAACTCACGCAGGACCATTTTGCATGTTTCGCATAAAGCCTGAAGGACAATATCTCCAGCTTGATGACCATAAACGTCGTTGACTTCCTTGAAGCAGTCTATATCCATCATCAGTATCGAAAGCGGCTTACCATAACGCGACGAGCGAGCCATTTCCACCTCAGCCATTTCGACAAAATAGCGGCGGTTCGCGACACCGGTAAGATGGTCGAAACGCGCCAAATATTCCACTTCCCGATAATGCCCGCTTATTGCCTCAAATAAATTGCGCATTTTCCCATCTGGCACGACGAAGTCTGTGCCCATGTAATGTTGCAGTTGGTAACTCAACAAGGGGTGCATGACATTAAACCCGGATAGTGGATTGCAGATTTTAATCCTACTTACAGTTACTGTCAAAGACAACTGATAATTACTGTCAAAATGTTAATTTCGCTTTATGAGTCTGACACATGAGAAGGAAGCCTTTAGCAAGCGCCTAGCGCACCTGCTCAACGATGCCGGGATCGGCATTGCCAGCCCCACCCTTGTGGCGCGCGAATTCAACCGGCGCTATCCGGGCAAACCGGTTACCGCGCAAGCCGTGCGCAAGTGGATCAACGGCGAAGCCATTCCCGCAGAAGATAAAATCCGCATCCTGGCGAAATGGCTGAAAGCTTCCCCCCATTGGTTGCACTACGGGGAAAGCGAAAAAAATGCGGGGGTGCTGAAGGTCGAGGAGAAAAGGGGCGTTTACGGTGATGAAACTATCACCACCCTGCTGGAGGGTTTCCAGCGCCTGACGCCCGAACAAAAGATCATGGTGTGCGAAATCGTGCGCGCCCTGGCCTTGTTGCGCGCACCCGACCAATAATTGGCGGGCGACGAGTTGCTCACCCCACAAAAATGCGGAAGCCATGTCAAGCGCCGGGCAATGCTAGAATAAATCTTTTAGCCTATCGAAAAGCTGACCATGAACGGGATTCTGTTTATTGTCGAAGAAGCACCTGAAGGCGGATTGATTGCCCGCGCCTTGGGTGAATCCATCTTCACCGAAGCGGATGACGTGAAAAGCTTGCATCAGCAAGTACATGACGCCGTGCATTGCCATTTTGAGGAAGGCAGGGTTCCGCAAAAAATCTCCCTGTGCTGACCGCACTCAAAACCCGTTTTTTCACCTGGCTGTTCCGCCCGAAGATAGAGCGCGGAACCGTCACCCTGACGCAGCGCCGCATCTTCATTCTGCCCACCCGCCAAGGCCTGGCGCTGGCCTTCTTGCTGGTGCTGATGCTGCTCGGCGACATCAACTACAACCTGAGTCTGGGTTACGTCCTGACCTTCCTGCTGGCGATGATGGCGGTGATGTCCATGCTGCACGCCTTTCGCAATCTCGCGCATCTGGAGATCCGCGCCGGCCATGCCGATGCCGTGTTCAGCGGCGGAACCGCGCAATTTGTGCTGCACTTCCACAATCACGGCAAATTGCCGCGCTACCAGTTGTGCCTGCGCGACGACCATGGCAACACGGCCAGCTTCGATATACCTGCCCGACAGGACAGCGAAGTCGCGTTCCCGGTGCCTGCCGTAAAGCGCGGCTGGCTGACCCTAGGCAAACTGACGCTGTATACCGAATTCCCACTCGGTCTGTTCCATGCCTGGTCATATCTGCATTTTGACACGCGCTGCCTGGTTTACCCCAAGCCCATGGCCGGCGTGCCCCTGCCCTCCGGCACTGCACCAGACGGCGCGGGCAAACGCAGCATCACCGGCGATGACGACTTCAGCGGGCTGCGCAACTATGTGGCGGGCGACGCCCTGCCGCGCATCGCATGGAAAGCGTTTGCGCGCGGGCAAGGCTTGCAGGTCAAGCAATTCTCCACGCCGGCCGGCGAAGAATTGTGGCTGGATATCGCCGCCGCGCCCGACCGCAACGACGAAGACAAACTGGCGCGCATGACGCGCTGGGTGCTGGATGCAGAGGCACAAGGATTGCGTTACGGGCTGCGCCTGCCGGACGACGAATTGCCCGCAGGCAACGGCACGGCACAGCGCGATGAATGCCTGCGCCGGATTGCGCTGTTCAATCTGCCACAGGTGCAGCCATGAGCAAGCCGCTGATCTACGGGCTGCTGCTGTCCATCCTGATGGTCACCGCGCCGCATGCCGACCACCTGCCGTTATGGGTCAGTGCCTTGTGCATCGCCTTGCTGACATGGCGCACTTACCTCAACTACAGCGGCAATCCGCTGCCAAAACGCTGGTTGCTGCTGGCGATCACCTTCGCCAGCATAGGCGGCATCCTGATCAGCTTCCACACGCTGTTCGGGCGCGAGGTCGGCGTCACGCTGCTGATCCTGCTCACTATGCTGAAATTCATGGAACTGCGCAGCCCGCGCGATGCAATGGTGCTGGTGTATCTTGCCTGCTTCATCATCATCACCAACTTCTTCTACTCGCAGAGCATTCCCACCGCGCTGTATATGCTCGCCACGCTGCTGGTCATCGTCACAACCTGGGTACATTTGCATGCGCAAGGCATCACGCTCAAATCGCGGCTGCGCGTCGCCGCAACCCTGCTGCTGCAAGCCATTCCGCTGACACTGGTACTGTTCATCCTGTTCCCGCGCGTGCAGGGCCCGCTGTGGGGGTTGCCGCAGGATGCCTTCGCCAGCAGCGGGCTGGACGACAAGATGGCGCCGGGCAGTTTGAGCCGCCTGAGCCTGTCGGATGAAGTCGCATTCCGTGTCAGCTATGCAGACAAACCGCCGCGCCGCGAGCAAATGTACTGGCGCGGGCCGGTGCTGTGGAATTTTGACGGGCGCACCTGGACGCCGGGCGCAACCGCGTTCGGCATCGCGCCGCAATTCACCGAAACCGAACAGGCGATCGATTACAGCGTCACGCTGGAGCCGCACAACAAAACCTGGCTGTTTGCGCTCGAGATGCCCGACAGGATTTCCGTACCCGCCAACCTCACTTACGATTTCCGGGTGGTGCGGAAGGAGCCGGTGAAGGCGCGGCTACGCTACGAAGTACGCTCTCATCTCGGCTATCACGCCAACCTGCGCGAAAACGAGAGGCAGCTCCAGCGCGCCCTGCAACTGCCGCCGTCGCTCAATCCGCAAGCGCTACGCCTTGCCGCCGACTGGCGCAGACAGGCCGAAGCCGCCCCCTCTCCCCAACCCTCTGATGAAACAACTAGCCATTCGACTAAGCCCGCAAGCGGGCGAGGGGGCAATCGTTCCCTTGCGGGAATTGATGAGTCTATCGTGCGCGCCGCCCTCGCCTATTTCAACCAGCAGAACTTCCAGTACACGCTGGAGCCGCCGCCGCTTGGCTTTCATGGTGTGGACGATTTCCTGTTCGAGACCCGGCAGGGATTCTGCGAGCACTACGCCTCGGCTTTCGTATTCCTGATGCGCGCCGCGCATATTCCGGCGCGCGTCGTGACCGGCTATCAGGGCGGCGAATTCAATGCGCTGGGCAACTACTACATCGTGCGCCAGTCCGATGCGCATGCCTGGGCGGAAATATGGCTGGCCGGGCAAGGCTGGGTGCGCATTGATCCGACGGCGGCGATCGCCCCGGCGCGCGTCGAACGCGGCCTGTCGGCTGCCGTAACGAACAACGCCGCCCTGCCGTTCATGGCGCGCAACCCGCCACAGTGGCTGCGCAACCTGCGCCTGAACTGGGACACGCTGGCCAACCAGTGGAACCAGTGGGTGCTGGGCTACAACAGCGAACGCCAGTTCGCCTTCCTGACCCGCCTCGGCATGGAATCCATCACCTGGCAGAAGCTGGCGCTCAACATGGCGGCCGGCACAGGCCTGCTGGTCGCGCTGTTCGCCCTGTTCATGCTGCGCCACCTCACCAAACGCCAGCCGGACAAGGTGCAGGCGGCGTGGCTCAAACTGTGCCGCAGATTGGCGAAAGCCGGCCTGCCGCGCGCCGCTCACGAAGGCGCACAGGACTACGCAGGTCGCGTCGCCGCTGCGCGCCCGGAGATTGCCGGCACGATGCGCGACCTTGCGTCACGCTACAGCGCGCTACGCTACGGTGCGGTGCAAGACGAACACGCGCAACAGGAATTTCTGCGGCGCACCGCTGCTTTGAAAACCTGACAGGGTATAATCCGCGCTACTTCAACCGACCTCATACACCATGCTGATTACCCGCCGCCTGGAATTCGATGCCGGACATCGCATCCCCAACCACACCAGCCAGTGCAGGCATTTGCACGGGCATCGTTACGCCATAGAAATCACCCTGTCCGGTGACATCATTACGGCTGAAGGCCAGTCCGAACAGGGCATGGTGATGGACTTTTCCGATGTAAAGCGCATCGCCAATGAAAAGTTGGTCGATGTATGGGATCACGCCTTCCTGGTCTATCGTGGCGATAGCGTGGTAAGCGATTTTCTCACCAGCCTGCCGGAACACAAGACCGTCATCCTCGATGCCGTCCCGACTGCCGAAAATCTCGCGCAAATCGCGTTCAGCATGCTCGATCCCGCTTACCGGGACATCTACGGCAACCGCCTGCGCCTGGAGAGAGTCCGCCTCTACGAAACCCCCAACAACTGGGCGGACTGCATGCGCGCCGCAGACCATTATTGAGTCGGCACTGGCTATCTTTCCACTTACCCGTTCGGGCTGATAACCAGCCACTTGGTGGTCACTTCAGAGTGAATCCGCCACCAAAAAATCATGTGCCGTCAATAAGCCAAAATACATAGGCATATCGGCCTATGGTTTTTTGTGAAGCCGGCTGCCGGATAGTTGTATTATGCGTAGCGCAGCATTCAACGTGAGGAGGCAAGTTGAGCTATTCCGGACAACCCACCGAAGCAGAAACGCCTTCACCACACGGCCTTTTTTATTGGCCGCCTTTCTGGCTTTTCATCTTTCTGGTGCTGGCGTCCGGCGCCGTCAGTTATACCGCTTTCCAACGCCATAGCTCGAACATCAGGCAGGGAGAACTGAACGAGCTTTCCACCATTGCGGATTTAAAAGTGGCGGAAATCGCAAAATGGAGGAAAGGGCGCGAGGGGGATGCCGAAATTTTTTCGCGTGCTCCTTTCTTTGCGCGGGCAATAGAAAAATGGCTGCAACGGGGCGCACCACCCGACGAAGACCGGCAGATGATCGTTGAGCGGATGAGGCTGATGCAAAGCGCCTATGGCTATCAGGAGATTTTCCTGTTCGATGCGCAAAGCAAGCCGGTTTTGTCCGCCTCCCCTGACGCTGCACTGCCCGGAGCGCATACCCTGGAACGGGTAAGGCAGTCCATCCAGACACGATCCGCCCTGTTTCTGGATATCGGCTCCAGCGACGATCCGGGCAGCATGGGCATGATCACGCCGATTCTGGCCAGCCACGGCGACAAGTCCATATCCATCGGTGCGGCTTACCTGCGGATGGATCCCTCCCAGTTCATTTTTCCGCTGCTGAAAGCAGCGCCGTCGGATCACAAGAGCATGGAAATGGTTCTGGTGCGCCGCGAAGGGAATGACGTGTTGTTCCTGAATGTGCCCCGTCCCGGCGAAGGTGCTAGCCTGCTGCGGCAACCGCTGAGCCAATCGAAATTACCGGCCGCGATGGCGGTATTGGGAAGCCAGACGGAAACCGATGGCGTGGATTACCGCGGCGTACCGGTAATTGCGGCGTTGCGCAAAATTTCCGATTCCGACTGGTTCCTGATTGCCAAGATGGAACAGCAAGAAATTTATGCGCCGTTGCGGAAGCTGGCATGGCTGGTGACGGGTGCAATTATTGTTCTAGTCACCCTGACTGGTGCGGCGATGAGTTTGTGGTGGCGAAGCCAGCGCGCCAGATTCCTCATTGCCGAACAGGAGCGAACCGAAAAAGGCCTGCGGGCTGCATCGGCATATGCCCGCAGCCTGATCGAGGCGAGCCTCGACCCCTTGGTGACCATCAGCGCGGAGGGCAAGATCACCGATGTCAACAAGGCCACCGAGGAAGTCACCGGCTTCTCCCGCAACGAACTCATCGGTACCGATTTCGCCGGCTATTTCACCGAACCAGAAAAGGCGCAAGCCGGCTATCAGCAGGTTTTTGGCCAAGCCTTCGTGCGCGATTATCCGCTCACCATCCATCACCGGTCAGAGCGCCTGATCGACGTGCTGTATAACGCCACTGTTTACCGCGACGAGGCCGGAAATATCCAGGGCGTGTTTGCTGCAGCGCGCGATATCACCGAACGCAAGCGGGCAGAAAAAGACATCCAGCGCCTGAACCGGCTGTACAGCCTGTTGAGCCGAACGAACAAAATGATCGTGCGCGCGCAAAACCGGCAGACACTTTTCGACGAGGCCTGCCGCATCGCCGTCGACCAGGGGTCGTTCAGGATGTCATGGATAGGCGTGATCGACGAAACGACGCGTTTCATAAAACCCGCTGCGATGTATGGCAATTTCGGCGACTACCTCAAGGACATCCATATCTCGGTGGACGACATCCCGGAAGGGCGCGGGCCGACAGGCACAGCATTGCGCGAAGGAAGACACTTTGTCTGCAAGGATATCGAACACGAACCCTACATGAGGCCGTGGCGCGAGGCGGCGCTGGCAATGGGATACCTTTCATCCGCAGCTTTCCCGCTGTGGGTTGGCGGCATGGTGAAAGGGGTATTCACCGTCTATGCGCCCGAAACGAACTGGTTCAACGACGAGGAAATCCGCTTGCTGGACGAACTGACCTCGGACATCTCCTATGCGCTGGATGGCCTCGAAAAGGAAAGCCTGCGCAAGCAGGCGGAAGAGGAGGTGCTGCGGCTCAATACCGAGCTGGAACGGCGCGTCGTGGAACGCACCGCCAGCCTGGAAGACGCCAACAAGGAGCTGGAAGCTTTCTCCTACTCTGTTTCGCATGACTTGCGCACACCGTTGCGCGCGGTTGACGGCTTCTCGCGCCTGGTGCTGAAACAATATGAAGACAAGCTTGATGGCGAGGGCAAACGGCTGCTGAACGTGGTGCGCGACAACACCAAAAGGATGGGGCAGCTGATCGACGATATCCTCGCGTTTTCCCGCGCCGGGCGGCTGGAAATCAAGACAGCGGAAGTCGATATGGATGCATTGGCACGCGATGTATGGCAGGAGCTCCAACCTTCAATGGCGGGACGGAATGTGCGCCTGGATATCAAGCCCCTGCCGAAGATGCAGGGCGATCCCGCGATGCTGCGCCAGGTGTGGATCAACCTGCTGGGCAACGCCGCCAAATTCACGAATCCACGAACAGATGCCCGCATCGAAGCCGGCAGTTCGGTAGCGGGCAACGAATGCACGTTCTACGTGAAAGACAACGGCGTCGGCTTCGACCAGCAGTATGTGGATAAACTGTTCGGCGTGTTCCAGCGCCTGCACGGCGTTGCCGAGTTTGAAGGCACCGGCATCGGCCTGGCCATCGTCAAGCGCATCGTCACCCGGCACGGCGGAAGGGTGTGGGCGGAAGGTAAGGTCAACGAAGGTGCGGCGTTTTATTTCGCACTACCTGTTCTAAAGGAGAAACGATCATGAGTATTTTGACTGATGGCGTGGAAATACTACTGGTGGAGGACAACCCCACCGATGCCGAACTGGCAATGGTGGCGCTGAAGGAACGCAACCTTGCCAACAGGCTGGTGTGGGTGAAGGACGGTGCCGAGGCGCTGGATTTCCTGTTTGCCACCGGCGCCTATGCCAAGCGCAACATCGAGAATCCCCCGAAAGTGGTGCTGCTCGACCTGCGCCTGCCCAAGGTGGACGGCCTGGAAGTGCTGCGCCGCCTCAAGGTGGATGAGCGGACGAAACGGATTCCGATAGTGGTGCTGACCTCCTCGAAGGAAGACCGGGATGTGGCCGAATGCTACAGCCTCGGCGTGAACAGCTATATCGGCAAGCCGGTGGAATTCGACGAGTTTTCCAGGGTGGTGTCGGAGCTTGGACTCTACTGGCTGCTGATCAACCAACCCCCCGTCCATCCGGTTAAATAGCCATGGGTAAACCGCTCGGACAAACCGAATTGCGCATCCTGCTGCTGGAGGATATGCCCACTGACGCCGAGCTGGTGGAGATTGCACTGCGCGAGGCGGGCTTGTCCTTCACCACCAAACGCGTCGACACCCGGGAGGCATTTATCCACGCGCTGGAGGAATTCAAACCGGACATCGTCCTCGCCGATTACAAGCTACCCGCCTTCGACGGTGCCTCCGCGTTGAAGATTGCCCGGCAGCAATATCCCACCGTGCCGGTGGTGATGGTGACCGGCGCCATAGGGGACGAGGCTGCCATCGAATTGCTCAAGCTGGGGGCGAGGGATTACGTCCTCAAGGATCGGCTGGCACGGCTTGGCCCTACGGTGCAGCGGGCATTGTCTGCCGAGCAAGGTATCCGCGCGCGCAAGGCGGCGGAGCAAGCGCTGCTGCAAAGCGAGGCGGATCTCAGGGCGCTCGTCGAGCATTCCCCGATCGCCATGCTGGAGGATACCGGCGTGGATGCGGACGAGAAGATCATCATGATTAACCAAAAGTTCACCGAGCTGTTTGGTTACACGATGAAAGACATTCCCGATGTGCGCCACTGGTGGCCGCTTGCCTATCCGGACGAGCAATACCGGGAAGCAATCAGAGCCGAATGGATAGAGCGGGTCGAAAAGGCTATCCAGAGCCACGGCGACATCGAGCCGATGGAAGTCACGGTGACCTGCAAAGACGGATCGAGCCGGTATGTCAAAATTTCCCTCGCCTCCATCGGCAGCAAAAATATCATCGCGTTTGAAGACCTCACCGAGCGCAAACAGATGTTGGATGCGCTCAAGGAAGCCGCAGACCGCAACCGGATAATCATGGAAACGGCCAACGACGCGATCATCTGCATGAGGCCGGACGGCATCATTCACCTCTGGAACCACAAGGCGGAGGAGCTGTTCGGCTACGCCGCCGCAGAGGTTATCGGCCAGAACCTGCACCAGTTGATTACCCCCAATCAGTACCGGGAAAAGGAAATAGAGGGTTTAGAGCAATTCGCCAAGACCGGCACCGGCCCAATAGTAGGCAAAACGCTGGAAGTAACCGCATTGCGCAAGGACGGAGTCGAATTCCCGATCGAGCTTTCGATCTCGGCGATGAACATCCGCGGCGAGTGGCATGCCACCGGCATCATCCGCGACATCACCGAGCGCAAGCAGGCAGAAGCGCGGATTCAGAAGTTGACCCGGCTCTATGCCACCCTCAGCCAGACCAACCACATCATTGTGCGCACCACCAACCGTGCGGAGCTGTTCAGCAGCATTTGCGAAAGCGCGGTTACCCACGGCAAGTTTACCCTGGCTTGGGTGGGGCTGGTGGATGAGGCGGCGCGCATGGTCAAACCGGTCTGCCATTTCGGCGCCGAACAAGGCTATCTGACGAATATTGTTGTCAGCACCGACGATACGCCGCAGGGCCGCGGGCCGACCGGCGCCTCGATCCGCGAGAACCGCGTCAGCTACGTGAATGACTACGCCGCCGACGAACGAACATTGCCTTGGCGCGAGGCGGCGCTGAAGCGTGGCTTCTGCGGCGCGGCGGGGCTGCCATTGCGCTTCGGGAACAAGGCGATCGGGGCGCTGACCCTGTATACGGATGAACCGGATTTTTTCGATGCCGAACAACTGGATTTACTGGAAGAAATGGCGATCGACATTTCTTTCGCCCTGGAGGGTTTCGGGCGGGAAGCACAGCGTCGGCAGGCCGAAGAAGAACGCGAAGCGGCTCTGCAAAAATTTCGGAAGGCGCTGGAGGGCAGCATCCAGGTGGCGGCCTCCATCAGCGAGATGCGCGACCCTTACACGGCCGGCCATCAGCAGCGGGTAGGCCAGCTGGCGGCAGCCATTGCCGTCGAGATGGGGCTTCCCCAGGCGCAGGCCGATGGTATCCGCTTCGGCAGCCTGATCCACGACATCGGCAAGATCGGCGTTCCAGCCGAAATCCTGAGCAAGCCATCGAGGCTGACGCCGCTGGAAATGCAACTGATCCAGATACATCCCAAGGCGGGCTACGAAATCGTCAAAGATATTGAATTCCCCTGGCCGGTGGCTCAGATGATCCTGCAGCACCACGAGCGATTGGATGGCTCAGGCTATCCGGCTGAACTGAAAGGCAACAACATCCTTCTGGAGGCAAGAATCATCGCGGTTGCCGATACGGTCGAGGCCATGTCGTCTCACCGCCCGTACCGCCCTGGCCTCGGCATGGATGCGGCGCTGGCGGAAATCACCGGCGCAAGCGGCGTGCGCTACGACCAACAGGCGGTGGAAGCCTGCCTGCGGCTGATCCGGGAAAAAGGCTTCACGTTCAACCCGGATTAGCCAATCCGCGTTGGAAACGATAACCCTGGAAAACTCAGTTCAAGCCACGGTTTGATTGGAACGCGGGCTTCCAGCCCGCAGGCGGACAGGATGTCCGCGCTCCCGGTATCCATTTTGCCAGTCCCCACGCACCACGTAGGAACTCAGCTTGTCCCGCGCTGCGGGACAATACTTAACGCGGCGCGTTGGGCGTTACATTCCCGGCTCAGCATGGGAACGATGAAAACCAGACCTGCAATTATGTTTGGCTGCCCGCATTTTTGGCGCTTGCCTGGACACCCCGGCGTTTTTCTGGACATGCCAAGCGGCTTAGTTCAAAATGCGCGGCCTCGGAGGGCTGGCAGAGCGGTTGAATGCACCAGTCTTGAAAACTGGCAAGGGTTTGCGCCCTTCGTGAGTTCGAATCTCACGCCCTCCGCCAAACAAAAAACTTTCAGGCAGCTTTCTGCCGGGATAACCCGGCAGAAAACCCGATGATGAAGCTCATATAGACGAATGACACCATCACCCCGCAGGAAAATCATTTCCCCGCTGCAACGTGGGTGGATAAAAGTGCGCTCGATGCAGGAAACCCAGCGCCTGTACATCCATAACGAGCTTTCCCATGCGCGCGGCCTGCTCCCGATTCTGATGAAGCGCCGCAATGGCGAGCAATGGAGCAAGGAAGAGCGCGAGTTATTGCTGCGCGACTTGCGTGCCTTATCCAACCTGAGTCCTTATCTGGTTCCGATCCTCATGCCCGGCGGCATCTTGATGCTTCCGCTGCTCGCGTGGTGGATAGATCGCCGCCGCAAGGGACGGGGAAACACGACGGATGAGTAAGCGCCCATTCAGGATCGATAGCGCAATCCGTCATTCACGATTGAAACTTTTCCGGTATTTCGATAGTCTTACGCCCGTTACTGTTTAATGATCAACCTTAGGAGGCCATACATGCAATACCAAACCACAACGCCCATCGGCACCATCGCGACCGAACAGAACAAGGTGCTGCGCAACACCTACATGATGCTGGCGCTGACCATGATCCCGACGGTGATCGGCGCGTTTATCGGCATGTCGATGAATTTCTCGTTCATGGCCGCAAGCCCGATTATGTCCTCGCTGCTGATGTTCGGCGCGATGATGGGCATAATGTTCGCCGTCAGCGCGTTGCGCAACAGCGTGTGGGGCATCGCCGCCCTGTTCGGCTTCACCCTCCTGGCGGGCGTGTTCCTCGGCCCGATCCTGCAAGTGGCATTGCACCTGAAGAACGGCGCGCAACTGATCGGCATGGCCGCAGGCGGTACCGGCATCATCTTCTTCTCGCTGGCAACCATCGCCACCGTGACCAAGAAGGATTTCAGCTTCATGGGCAAGTTCCTGTTCATCGGGCTGATCCTGCTGATCGTCGCGTCGCTGGCGAATGTGTTCTTCCAGATTCCCGCGCTGTCGCTGACCATTTCCGCGATCGGCGTGCTGATCTTCTCCGCCTACATCCTGTTCGATGTCAGCCGCATCGTGCACGGCGGCGAAACCAACTATGTGATGGCGACGCTGGGACTGTTCCTGAGCATCTACAACCTGTTCATCAGCCTGCTGCAGCTGCTGATGGCGTTCAGCGGCGAACGGGATTAACCGTTTCGCGGCAACAAAAAAGGCGACCGATCGGTCGCCTTTTTTTACGCTCGCATTTTTACAGGGCGTTTTTAGATTCGTAGCCCGGATGAAGCCCTTCGACATACTCAGGACAGGCTTCGCGTAATCCGGGGATGGATACGATGCTCCCGGATTCCGCTATCGCTTCATCCGGGCTACATCTTTTCGAACACCGCGATCGACTCGACATGCGAAGTCTGCGGGAACATGTTCATCACGCCCGCCGCCTTGAGCGCGTAGCCATGCACCTGCACCAGTTCCGCCGCATCGCGCGCCAGCGTGGCGGGGCTGCAACTCACATAAACGATACGGCGCGGCGCGGTCTCCGGGGTGATGGCTTTCACCAGTTCCGCCGCACCGTCGCGCGGCGGGTCGATCAGCCATTTGTCGAAATGTCCCAGCTTTACCAACGCCGCCTCGTCCATCTCGAACAGGTTCATCGCCCGGAATTCGGTGTTGCCCGATAGCCCGTTGTGCGCGGCGTTCTGCGCGGCGCGTTTCACCAGCGCGGCGCTGCCTTCGATGCCCAGCACTTGCGCGCCGCTGCGCGCGATGGGCAGCGTGAAGTTGCCCAGCCCGCAGAAGAAATCGGCGATGCGTTCGCCCGGCTGCGGGTCGAGCAGGCGGATCGCACGATGCACCATCACGCGGTTAAGCGCGCTGTTGACCTGGGTAAATTCGGTCGGCGCAAACGGCATCTCGACAGCGTATTCCGGCAGCGTGTAGGTCAACGCCGGCGCGTCGAGAGGGTGGAAAGGATAGATGCTGTCCAGCCCTTTCGGTTGCAGCCAGAACTGGATGCCGTGCGCGTCGGCGAAGGCGCGCAACGCGGCCTCATCGCCGGCGGTGGGCGGCTCCATCACGCGCAGCACCAGCACGTCCACGTTATCGCCGCACGCCACCTCGATCTGCGGCAGGTGCTCGCGGATCGAGAGGCCATCGATCATTTGCGCCAGCAGCGGGATCAATCCGGAAATTTTCGGCGGCAGGATTTCGCAGCGCGACATGTCCGCCACGTAGCTGCCGCGCTTTTCGCGGAAGCCGACCAGCGTCTTGCCCTTCTTCAGCACATGGCGCACCGACAGCCGCGCGCGCTGGCGGTAGCCCCACGGCAATCCATAGATCGGCGACAGAATGGTCTCGGGTTTGACCTTGCCGATGCGTTCGAGATTGTCTTCCAGCACGCGCTGCTTGGCGGCGACCTGCGCGCGCGGCTCGAGATGCTGCATCGAACAGCCGCCGCACACGCCGAAGTGGATGCATTTCGGCTCGACGCGCATGAATGACGGCTTGAGAATGGCGGTTACCTGCGCATTCTCGAAGCTGGGCTTCTTGCGGTAAGATGAGTAAGTGACGCGCTCGCCGGTCAGCGCGCCCTCGATGAAGATCACCTTGCCGTCGGCATGCGCGATGCCGCGACCTTCCTGGTCGAGCGATTCAATAATGACTGGATTCATGCGGTTTTCTTGTCAGGCCACTGCGCGAGGAATTCGCGCCAGTGAGGTTCATCGGATTTTGCGAGCGTGCTGCGGATCAATGCGCATTCCTGCTCGTAGCGCGCCTTGGTGAACTGGCCGCGCATCAACTGGAAGCGCGCAAACACCAGCCAGGTATTCACCACGTCGGTCTCGCAGTAGTTGCGGATCTCGGCGAGCCTGCCCTGCTGGTACGCCTCCCACACCTTGCTGCCGTCCATGCCCAGCTTGCCGGGAAAGCCGATCAGCTTGGCGAGCTCGTCCAGCGGCGCGTTGGCGCGCCCGGTGTACATCGCGAGCAGATCCATCAGGTCGAGGTGACGCGAGTGGTAACGGCTGATGTAGTTGTTCCACTTGAAGTCCTTGTCGTCCTCGCCCATATCCCAGTAGCGCGAGCACTGCACGCCGTGGATCAGGCCGCGGTAGTGCAGCACCGGCAGGTCAAAGCCGCCGCCGTTCCAGCTCACCAGTTGCGGGGTGTATTTGTCGATGCCATCGAAGAAACGCTGGATGATGCTGGCTTCGTCCTCGTCCGGCTCGCCCAGCGACCAGACGCGGAAGTTGTCGCCCTCGCGCAGCACGCAGGAGATCGCCGCGACGCGTTGCAGATGATGCGGCATAAAGTCGCTGCCGGTCTTCTGGCGGCGCAACTGGAAAGCCATCTCCGCCACTTCCGCATCGCTGACGCCCGCATCCAGTTCATGCAGCGCGCGCAGCCCGGCGATGTCGGGGATGGTTTCAATGTCGAAAACGAGAGTGGGGTTCATCAGTTCATCCATTCAGAATTCACCACGAAGACACGAAGAGGCCGAAGAGAACCTCGCCCGAAATCCTTCGTGATCTTCGTGTCTTCGTGGTGAATGTTTTTTCAGTTCACTTGCGCACCCAGCCGCCGCCGCTCTGCACCCACCAGCCCGGCTGGGCGCGCTGTATCCAGCGTTGCGCGAAGGTGCTGCGGATTTCCGCCTGCCATTCCGGATGGTTGTTGGCATTGGCGATTTCGGCATACAGCGCGTTGCGGTCATTGTTCTCGGCCGCAACCAGCGCATTCACCGCCTGGCGTTGCGCCAGCGGCACGGCACCGGCATCGCGCAGCGCGATCAGGCCGTCTGCCGTCAGGCCAACCGCGCCGCTGGTGTAGTGCCCGGCAAGCTGCGCATGGCGCGCCTGCATGCTCTGTTTGATGGCGTTCACGCCCGGCGTGTTGACTTCGAGGTCGGCGGCGGCGAATACGTTCAGCGCGGCGGTCAGCGCGACGATTGCAACAATAAATTTAAGCATGGCGTTCATTTTGTCTCCTTCGCGGCGGGTTGGTTTGCGGCGGGCTTATCTTTCTGGGTTTGCCACACTTCCTCGATGATCTTGTCCGCCGCTTTCTCGGCAGCTGCGGCGGGGAAGTAAATATTGATGGTCACGCAGGCGCTCAATGCGAATACCGCCAGCGGCAAAGCTACCCAAACTTTTTTCATCACAACTCCTTTCATTTAACAACGGCCTGCATATTGCCCTGTGTCACGCGCTTCAGGCGCGTAACCAGTTCGTCCCACGAAACGCTGCGATTGTAGCCCATCACGGTGATTGCCGGAATGCCGCCGCCCTTGACGATGGCGTAAGCCCCGCCGTTGCCGTTATCCACGCCGCCCATCGCGCACACGCCGTTGCGCAGTTTGCAGCTCCAGCCGATGCGGTCGTAGCCGAAATTCTCGAAGAAGCGCAGGTAGCTGCGCTGGATCGCTGCCGCCGCGCCCGCGCCGCCCAGCGCGGAGATGTTCTGCACCGCCTTCTGGCTGATCTTTCTGGGATAGTTTCCGGCGCTGCTGGACAGGCGTGCATCGAAGCGCGCCGGCTGCCAGCCCTGCAACTCCAGGTTGTTCACGTCCACATCGATGCGCCCCTGCATGTTGCCGAACGAAAAAGTGCGCGTCAGCAGGTCGAGATCGAGTTCGCGCATCGTCAGGTTGCCGGACAGGTGCGGCGCGCGCCCGAACGGGTCGGCCAGTTTGAGCTGCGTCGCCGCCACCGTGCCGTCGAACACGTTGAACAGCAGCGCGCCATCGACGTTGATTGCACCGCCGTCGTAGCTGACCCTGGGAATGCTCCCTGCCAGGGTGCCGAGCATTTTCGGCCAGCCCGCCGCCTGGCTGAATTGTTCCATCGAAATCTGGCTGAGCGAGGCGGCGAATTCCCAACGCCACGCGGCCTCTTTGTGATGCAGCCTGAAATCGCGCAGTTCGAGCCTGCCGTCCAGCACCGGCAAGACACCCTGCGCCACGCCGAAATCCATGCCGCGCATCTCTACCGTCCACTGCCCGCTGCCCAGCGGCACGCCGAGCAGCGCGCCGCCGGCAAAAATGATGTTGGCGGTGCGCGGCGCAGCCGCCTGCCAATCGATCTCGCTGTTCACGCCGAGCAGCGCGAAACGCTGCTCCACATCGGCGATGCCCGCATCGCGCAAGGCCAGGCGCAGCGATTGCGTCGCGCCGTTGCGATATCGCCAGTCCACATCGGCACGGCCGTACAAGTGCGATTCGGCCAACGCGCCTTTGTCCAGAAACGGCTTGATGTAATCAGAGAACAGTTTGTCCAGCGCGAGGTTGTCGCCATGTGCCGTGCATTCCGCCAGAGCACCCTGTTTCATGTCCCAGAGCGTTGCGAACTGCACGCGCCCAGCTTCCGGCAGGTCGACGATGGCCTGTTCGACCTTCAGGCGAGCGCCATCAAGGCTGCCTGAAGCTGAAATCCTGTGGTCACCGCGCAGATACAGCGGCTGCCAGAACAGCTCGCCGGATTGCCACGCGATATTGCCTTGCCAGTTCCAGAGGGCACCCTTGCGCGCAGCCGCAAGCTTGACGGTTCCGCGCAGTTTTTCCGCCGCATGCAAACCGCTGGCATCGCTGAATCCCACCTCGGCCATCTGTATGTCGGCATCAACCGCAGCCACGCCGGACGCCTCGCCGCTGATGCGCAACATGCCGCTCAACTTGCCCTGTGTGGGCAGCGGCATGGTTGCCGGAAGGAAAATCGCGAGTTGCTTGCCCGGCACATTGCGCAATTTCGCCGAAACTTGCCAGCTGGCCGTAGCGAAGCGGTAATCGAATTCCAGGGCCATGCCCGGCAGCTGCGCCAGGCTGCCGCCGTGACAGCTCAGGCTTGCCGTGGAAAGCGCGAAGCTCGCGCAATGGAGCGACACGTTGCGCAGGCCGCGCTGCTGCACATGCAGCTCGGCGATGCGCAAATCCGCCGAGCCGTCCTCCGGCAGGGTCAGCGTGATGCCGCGCGCGGAAAAATCCGGCGCGACGATGTCGGCGATGTTCAGCGAAAACTCTGCGGCACCGGCCGTAAATGAGAGCGACAGCAACGCATACAGAGCGGCCTGTATGCACCGGCCAAGTTGTTTCTGGAAATGAGTCACTGCCCGGAGCATTCCATGCGCCCTATCCTGCCAGATTGCAGAACGCCGTTGGCCTCCCACAACAAAAAATCCCGGGGCCGCCCCGGGATTTCGCATTCAACCAACCTGATGCGTTACGCAAAGTTCTTTGCTACGAACTCCCAGTTCACAAGGTTGTTGAGAAAGGTCTCAACGAATTTGGGACGCAGGTTGCGATAATCGATGTAGTAGGCGTGTTCCCATACGTCCACGCACAGCAAGGCCTTCTCGCCGGTGGTGAGCGGCGTGCCGGCCGCGCCCATGTTGACGATATCCAGGCTGCCGTCGGCCTTCTTCACCAACCAGGTCCAGCCGGAACCGAAATTGCCCACGGCGGAAGTCTGGAACGTCTTTTTGAAATCATCGAGGCTGCCCCACTTCTTGTTGATCGCGTCCGCCAGCGCGCCGCCCGGTGCGCCGCCGCCATTCGGTTTCATGCAGTTCCAGAAGAAGCTATGGTTCCACACTTGCGCGGCGTTGTTGTAGAGGCCGCCGGCAGGCGCCTTCTTTACGATGGCTTCCAGATCGAGGTTCTCGTATTCGGTGCCCTTGATCAGGTTGTTGAGATTGGTCACATAGGCCTGATGATGCTTGCCGTAGTGGTATTCGAAGGTCTCCTTGGACATGTGCGGTTGCAGCGCGTCCATCGCGTAGGGTAATGCAGGCAGGGTATGTTCCATCGTCGTTCTCCTTAGAGGGTCAGCGGGTTGCAGCATAGCGATTCTAGCCAAACGACCGGTAGCAAACAATGACCTGCGTCACCTATTTTCACTATCGGGGTGTACCATTTTGGCATGAATTCAACACCGCGTTTTTTGTGCGACGAAATGCTCGGCCGGCTGTGCCGCTATTTGCGCGCCGCCGGATACGATGCGCTGCTCGCCAACGGCGGTCGCAGCGACGCCGAGCTGCTGCGGCAATGCCGTGAGGAGGGGCGCTATTTTTTGACACAGGATCAGCTGGTGCAGGAACACAAGGCGGCGCGCGGCGTGGCGCTGCTGCTGCCGCAAGGCAATCTCGACCAACTCGCCGCCGCGCTCAGCGCGCACTTCAAACTCGACTGGCTAGCCCATGCCTTCACCCGCTGCCTGGAGGACAACACGCCGCTGGTTGCGGCAGACGCCGCGGCGCTGGCGCGCGCGCCGGCCGATGCGCTCAGGCCGGATGAGCCGCTGTGCCATTGTCCGGTATGTAATCGGGTTTACTGGCGCGGCTCGCACTACAAGCGCATGCGCGCGAGGCTGGTCGTGTGGCAGTCGGCTAGAAGAGAGCCATCTGCCCCGCCCGTGACGGCGGTCTGAAGCTGCCGGTATCGAGCGGCATATCGTCGAGGTTAAGGCCCAGCCGCCCGCATGCGATCTGGAAGCGCTGCGCCAGCAATTCCGAAAATTGATCGTTGCCGCGAGAGTAGCCGCCCAAGCCGGCATCGCTCCCGCCGCGCATCTCGCGCAGCCGGTTCATCACATGCGCCGCCTTGAGCGGATAGTGCGTCGCAAGCCAGTCCTCGAACAGCTCTTTCAGCTCGTAAGGCAGGCGCAGCAGGCTGTAGCCCGCGCTGCGCGCGCCGTGTTCATGCGCGGCCTGCAAGACGTTCTCCAGCTCCGCATCGATGAGGAAGGAAATCACCGGCGCGACCAGCACGCCGCACGGCACGCCCGCCTCGTTGAGCACCCGCATCGCCTGCAGTCTGCGGCGCGGCGACGAGGCGCGTGGCTCCAGCTTGTGCGCCAGCTCGGCATCCAGCGTGGTGACCGAGATGTACACCTGCACCAGATTGTCCTGCGCCAGTTGCGCGAGCAGATCGAGGTCGCGCTCGACCAGCGCCGACTTGGTCACGATGGACAGCGGATGTTTGCACTCCGCCAGCACCTCGATGACCTGCCGCGTGATCTTCCACTCGCGCTCGATAGGCTGGTAGGGATCGGTGTTGGTGCCCAGCGCGATGGGCGCGCAGCGATAGGAGGGTTTCGCCAGTTCCGCACGCAGCAGCTTCGCCGCGTCCGGCTTGGCAAACAGCTTGGTCTCGAAATCCAGCCCCAGCGAGAGATTGAGGTAACCGTGGCTGGAGCGCGCGAAGCAATAGATGCAGCCATGCTCGCAGCCGCGATAGGCGTTGAGCGACTGCGAGAACAACGGGTTGGATGCATCCTGGCGCTGAATCACGCTTTTCGCCCGCTCCACCGTCACCGTCGTCTTGAACGGCGGCAGCTCTTCGTCCGCCGTGCCCCAGCCGTCGTCGATGCGCTCGCGCGCTACGCTCTCGAAGCGCCCCTCGATCTGCAACGTCGCGCCACGGCCTTTTGCTACTTCATGTTTCACTTCTGTAATCCCGGAATCCTGCTTCCGCTATTTTGCCAGATTATTTCCGGCAACTTTGTTATGCTAACCGCCACAATTTGGAGTAGAGATATGCGCTACGCAATTGTCGTCGAAAAAGCCGGAGACAACTATTCCGCCTATGCGCCGGACTTGCCCGGTTGCATCGCCACCGGGAACACCGTCAAAGAAGCTGAGCAGGAAATTCAAGCCGCGATCCAGTTTCATATTGACGGGTTGCGAGAAGATGGGCTACCGATTCCAGAACCCACCAACTGGTTAAATATTTAGAAATTGCTGCATGATTGCTGGCTAAAGCGAAGCTGACCCCGTTTTGTTCAAGAATTGCATCGGAGACATATGGAAATTCAGAGCCAAGGACGAAAGCTGCTCTTCAGCACTGTTAGAATCGAGACCACCGATATAGATGGAACCGCAGTCGGCTCTGGGACAAGTTTCATATTCCATGATCCAGCATCCGCCAACGGCCACGAGTTGTTCCTAGTCTCAAACAAACACGTTATTGAGTCAGGTTGGAACGCACATGTATTCTTCACCCAACAAGCGTCGGATGGAACTCCACTTCTCGGAGAACCTTTCACACTTCATATTAAGGGTTTCTCCGCTCAGTGGCACGGACATCCTGATAAGAAAGTTGACATCGCGGTAATGCCGCTATCTTGGCATCTTAATCTCATCGCAAAGGATGATTACCATGCCTTTATTCGTCCAATCACGCTTGACGATCTTGCTTCCGAAGATGATCTCGCAAAATTGGATATCGCAAGCCCTGTGCTATTTATTGGTTATCCGAATGGTATGTTCGATCAAAAGCACTATACGCCCATAGTTCGCCAAGGCTTTCTTGCGACACTGCCTGAATTAGACTTTAACGATGAGCCAGTTTTTTTGATCGACGCATCCGTTTTTCCTGGTTCGAGTGGAAGCCCCGTTTTCACCTATGAACACTCGTGGGATAGGCATGTCGTTTCCATCAAACTAATGGGAATCATATCTGCTGTCTTCACACAGCGCACAGACGGCCAAATCGAATGGTCTCCCGCACCAACAAATTTGGTACCCATCCCAACCATGAATCAGATGATTGACCTTGGGGTCGTATTCAAAGCCCGCCTTATAAGGGAAGCAATTTCAGACTTCTGGCGCAAAAAGAAGGAGAATGCAGCCTAACTTGCATAGCCCGCGTAAGACGCATTCCCCCTCCGGGGACAAGAGCCACAAGGCGTAATGCGCCGAATATTGAACCATCCGGCGGGTTACGCTGCGCTAACCCGCCCTACACCTCACTCAACGTTCCATCCGCAAACACCAGCGCGCAGCGCACTGTCCTGCCTGCATACACCGCCTCCATCGCCGCCCGGTATTCCTGCATCTGCACGCGGTAACGCGCCGCGTCTTCGCTGTCGCCCAGCTTGTAATCCAGCACCCACACCTCGTCGTCAAACTCCACCAGCCGGTCGATGCGCTTCAGTTCGCCCTGCGCGTTGACGTAGGGCATTTCGTTGCAGGCGCTGCGGTATTGCTGCGCATCGAAGAAGCGCGCAAGTTGCGGGGCGGCGAGCAGGCGTTGGGCTTGTTGCCAGAGGGTTTCCATTTCTGCGGAGGAGATGGCGAGGCGGTGTTGGAGGTCGGCGCTTTGAGCATCGACCCTCACCCCTAGCCCCTCTCCCGCTTGCGGGAGAGGAGAATCTGAAGTGAGGTGCTGCAGCAGTACGTGCAGCCAGATGCCGCGCTGTTGTTGCGCGGTATTGCGGGTGGCGCGTTTGCCGGTGGGGATGATGGCGGGTAACTCAACTGCAACGCTGACGTCATTCCGGCGCAGGCCGGAATCCAGCGAATCATTATCTCCGCGTAGCGGACGACATAAAGGGTTTGTCTCGTTGCGCGAGGCTTGCTCGACTATCTGGATTCCGGCCTGCGCCGGAATGACGGGCTGGGTGATTGCCGCCGCGATGCGGTCGTACCATGTCATTGATTTGTTTTCCCTGCCACCCTGGTTGCCGCTGACGATGAGCGCCTGTTGCGCGCGGGTCATGACGACATAGAGCAGGTTCATCTCTTCGCGTGCCTGTTGCGCGGCATCCTGCTCGAACAGCGGCGCGCGTTGCTTGCCGCGCGAAGCCTGGTCGGCATACAGGGAGAAATGCAGCGGCTGCGGCTCGTGGGCGGGCCAGTCGAGCAACACATCGTTGCCTTCCTTATTCTTTTTTTCCGCATTCGCATCCAGCAGCCAGACAATAGGCGCTTCCAGCCCCTTCGATTCGTGCACGGTGTAGATGCGCACCGCGTCGCCCGCCATGCCGAGCCTGCCTTCGTCCGGCGCGTCGTCGCGGCTGTCGCGCAATTCGCGCAACTCCTGAAGGAAGCGCGGCAGGCTGGGGTAGCGCCCGGCATCCACGCTCAGCGCAATCTCCATGAAGGCGTGCAGGTTCGCAACGACCTTGGCGCGCATTTCGGGCGGCAGCACCGCGGTATAGCGCGCCAGCACGTCGCCTTCGAAATAGATGCGGTCGAGCAGGTCGTGCACCGGCAACTTGTCGGCGAGCGCGAGCCAGTTCTTCAACAGGCTGGCGGCGCGCTGCAACGCGGGTGATGGGTCGGCGAGTTGTTGCAGGCGTTGCCACCAGGAGGATCGAGGATCGGGGATTGAGGATTGAGGCAAACCCTCTGCCCCAACCTCTCGATCCTCGATCCCCGATCCTCGATCCTGATTTTTTGCTCCTCGATCCTCGCTCCTCGATCCTGCTATTCGCATCAAATCCTCATCGCTACACGCGAAGATCGGCGTGCGCAGCACTTGTGCCAGTGCGAGGTCGGCGAAGGGGGTGATGAGGAACATCAGCAGCGCCTGCACGTCCTCCGCCTCCAGCGTGTCGAGCAGGCCGCCGCGCCGCGAGCTGATGAAGGGGATATGGCGCGCGCGCAGGGCTGCTTCGTACACCGCGAGGTGGGTGCGGCTGCGCACCAGCACCATGATGTCGCCGTAGCGGGCACGGCGTTGTTTGACTTCCTCGTTCACTGACCAATCGCTGACGATGGTTTTCAACAGGTCGGCAAACTGCACGGCTTCCTTGTGGCGCGCGCCCTCCTCGGCTTCTTCCCTCGGCGTCGTCAGCGGATCGCGCAAGACGAGCGTAGCTTCCTCTGCCGCCTTTTCCTTGTTTTGCTCGGCGACCGCCAGCGGCAACACCGCCACATGGCCGGGCAAGTCGGTGAGCTCGGCAGTGTGCGGCTCGAAATCCACGAAGCCTTCGGGATGGCCGGCGAACACGGCATTCACCGCTTCCAGCACGGCGGGCGCGTTGCGGCGGGTGTGGTTGTTGTGCAGCTCGTGTGCCGCGAAATGCTTCTTCAGGTAATCGCGTGCGATGCCGAACAGGCGCGCATCGGCGCGGCGGAAGCGGTAGATGGATTGCTTGGGGTCGCCGACGACGAACACGGTGGGCTGCGATTCCACCGCCACCGCCGCATCGAACCACGCGCGCAAAATCTGCCATTGCAGCGGGTTGGTGTCCTGGAACTCGTCGAGCAGCACATGGCGGTAGCGGCTGTCGAGCTTGTACTGCATGGTCTCGGCGTGTTCGCTCTGTTGCAGCAGGCGGCACAGTTGCCATTCCAGGTCGGAGAAATCCATCTGCTGCTTTTGCTGCTTGAGCGCCTGGTAGCGTTCGAGCAAGGCGGTGCCGCAATGCAGCACGGCTTCATTGAGGCGATACGCCTGCTGCTCGGCGAGCGCGTCGCGTACGGTCTGCAAGCTGTCGAATAATGTATCGCGCGCCAAAAGAAAAGCTTCAGCATCCTGTTTCTTGGTCGGCTTGAAACTGCGCGGTTCACCTGCCTGCGTGAACAGCAGCGGGCACACTTGCTCAAAGCGTGCCTCAGGTGCGGTGTCCGTCCAGGCGCATTCCAGCTCGCTCGCCTTGGTTTCTTGAACATCCGTTCCGTTGCTGGCAAGTTGGAGCGCGAATGCAAAGAAGGCGTCTCGGCTCTGTATATTCTCCCCCCACTCCGCTACAGGTTCTGCTTTCATGTCCACGTCGAGATCGGCGCGCAGGTTATCCAGCGCAAAGGTCAGCGTATCAGCCTGCCCCCCGCCTGCGGGCGAGTAGAGATGGGAGGTATAAGCCCACCACTCGGCGCGCTTGGCGAGGAAGTTGAACAGCAGCTTGCGGGTGTTATACAGGCCGCATTCGCCGAACAGCCATTGCATAAGCTGCGCCTCGACTCCATCCGGCTGCTTGCGCATCTGCTCCAGCAACTCTTCCCACGCTTCTTCCTGGCAGCTAGCGGCGCGCTCCAGCAGCGACGAGCCCTGCATCACGTCGGCGTTCAGCGGCGCGCGCTGCATGACTTGCATGAACCAGCCGTGGAAGGTGCTGATGGTGATGCCGGGCTGCGCCAGCAGCACGTTGCTGTAGAGACTGCGGGCGCGTTGCAGTTGCACGTCGCTCAAGGTTTCCACTCCGCGCTCGGCGAAGAATTGGCGCACCGCCGCCTCGTCGCCCATCGCCAGATCGCGCAGCCAAAGCTGCAAACGCGCCTGCATCTCCTGCGCCGCCTTGCGCGTGAAGGTGATCGCGAGAATCTGCGAGGGCTGCGCGCCGTCCAGCAACAGGCGCACGATGCGCGACACCAGCAGCCAGGTCTTGCCGCTGCCGGCGCAGGCTTCAACGACGACGCTACGTTTCGGGTCGAGGGCGATGCTCATGCCCACTCCCCCTTGCGGCATAAACCGCGCATCTCGCAATGCATGCAAGCCTGGTCAATGCCGTTCGCGGGCAGGCCCGCCCCGCCGCGTATGTCGCCCATTGCCTGCACCAGACGTTCGGCATTGAGTTGTGCCAGCAGCGGGACATCGTGTTTGGGTTCCACCAGCTTCACTTTGCCATTCTCGATGCTGACGAATGCCGCATCCGCCGCCTCATGCGCGTAGGCGTAGCACGCGAGCTGCACGTCCTCGCCCGGCTCGCGCAGCTTGTTGCGCAGCACCTGCTCGCTCTGCGTCTTGTAATCCAGCACGCATTTTTCTTGCTCCTTCACATCCAGCCGGTCGATACGCCCGCGCAGCCGTATGCCTTCCAGCTCCCAATCGAAATCGCTCTCCGCTTCGGCGTAACGCCAGCCTTGCGCTTCATTCTCTGCCTGCCATTCAAGGTAGGCGGGCAACGCCGCGAACCAGCGCGCCAGCCAGGCGCGCGCGGCGAAATCCTGCTGCAGCAGATCGGCGAACACCTCCTCGCTGATCCGGCGCAGGGTCGCTTCCAGTTCATCGGCAGGATGCCCGCTCACTTGCGGGTAGCGTTCGTGGAAGCGGCGCAGGATGTCATGCACGCGCTCGCCGTAATCGCGCTTCTCGATGCCTTCCTGGACTTCGTCGAGCTCGTTCAGGCGCAGGATATGCCGCGCGTAGAACTGGTAGGGACAGGCAACCAGCGAGTTGTAGGCACTGATGGAAACGCTTGCCGGTACGGCCTCTGCCGTTACCTTTGGCGCTGGCTGTGCAGCCTGCGGCAGATCGACTTTGTGGTCATCTTCTGCTGCAAGAAAGGCATGCAATTCGCGCTCGCCCAGATCGTCGCCGTGGGCCAGCGTATGCAAGTCGCGCAGCATTTCCAGATACGGGCTGAGCAGGCCTTGCTCGCCGTTGCGATCCTTCTGCCAGGTGACCAGCACGCAGCCGTTCAGCGCCAGCAACGCCAGCAGATCGTCGCTTTGCCGTGCGGCATGGGTGCTGCGCGTGGGCAGATTGAGTGCGCTGCGCACCGCATCGTTGAACCAGCGCCCGCCGTTCGCCGCGCCGGGCAGATGGTCGGCATCGCACCCGAGCAGCAGCACCGCATCGAAGGCACGCCAGCGCGTCGCCGCGAGGTGGGTGAAGCGCACCGGGCTGTCGATGCCGCTGTCGCGATAGGTCTGCGTGCCCAGTTGCTGCGCCAGCCAGCGCCGCCATTCGGCAAAGCGGTAGCGCCCTGCGTCGGCCGCCAGCTCCTGTTGCCATGTCTCCAGCGCGCGCAGCAATTGCGCGCCGGCCTCGTCCTGTTGCAGGCCGGTGTCGATGCCCAGCACATGCAGGCTTGCGCGCAAGGCTTCCAGCCATTCCGCCAGTGTGCTTTTTTTGTTCTGTTCCAGCAGCATCGCCGCCTGGCGCAGGCGCGCCAGCGGTTGATGCAGCACCGTTTCGTGTTCGGCCAGCGCAACGAATTTTTCCAGCCCGGCCACCACGCCCTGTTTGCGCAGCAGTTGTTCCAGCTGATACACCGCCGCCTTGCGCTCGCCGGCCGCCATATCGGCGAAGATGAACGGCGACTTGAGCAGGTCGAGCAGGTCGTGGTGATAGAAATCGCTCTGCAACGCGGTCAGCCAGCGCTCCAGCACCGTGCTCACCGACAGCGTGTCGAAGGTCCAGCCGGTCTCGTCCGCCACCAGCACCTCGGCGCGCTCCAGCAAGGCGCGCATACGCCGCGCGGCCACGCGGTCCTGCGCCACGATGGCGATATCGCGCTTGCCTGCGTGCAGCCAGCGGCGCACCTGCATCGCGGCGGCGCGCGCTTCCTGTTCGAGGCTGGTGGCGGCGAAGAAGCGCAGCCTGTCGCCGAGCGGCGGAATGGGCTGCGAGCGCAGCCCGGCTGTATGGTCGCGCAGCAACCCGCTCCATTGCGGCGCCATCTCGCGCAGATCGAACAACTCAACCGCCGCGCGCTTGGCATATTCATCGAGGAAGCGTTGCTCGAGCGCATCCCAGCCGGAAGCGCGCAGCACGAACAGCGGCTGACTTGCCTGTGCCGCGAGCTTCGCCAGCCGTTGCTGATAGGCACGCGCCGCGTCCAGCTCACCGCCTGCCTGCATCGCGTGCCACAGCTCGAAAACCAGCCGCGCCTCCAGTTGCAGCGTGGCGTTCTGCCGCGCCTGATACGCCTGCTGCACGGCGGCGGCGAACGCTTCCGCATCGCGCGGCAGGGTATTGAGTGCATGGGTGAGTTCGTCGAACAGCGCAAGCAGTTCCTGCGCCATGCTCCACAGGTCGGCCTGCCCGAACCACTGCTGCTTGCGCAGGTGCTGATACAGCAACGCGCTGCGCTGGCTATCGGTCGCGACGGGCGCATCGAGCGGAACGGATTGCGCCCAATCGTTGAGCGTGACCATTTGCGGCAACAATAGTGCGGGCAGATTGGCCGCCGCGCTTAATGCCTGCGCCAGAGGTTGGGCAACATGGTAATTGGGCAGCAGGACGGTCGCCCCGCGCAGATCGGGCAAGCCCCGCGCATGGCGGGACAGGATATGTTGGGCTACGCTATCGAGAAAGACTGAACTCAACGTTCGAGGAAGCGCAGCTTGTCCTTCAGGCCGCGCCATTTGTCGGCATCGGCGGGCGCATCCTTTTTCTCGACGATGGGCTTCCAGCGTTTCGCCAGTTCGGCGTTCAGCGCGGTGAAATGGTGCTGACCCTCAGGCAGGTCTTCCTCGGCAAAAATGGCTTCCGCCGGGCATTCCGCAACGCACAGGGTGCAATCGATGCATTCGTCCGGGTCGATCACCAGGAAATTCGGCCCTTCGCGGAAGCAATCCACCGGGCACACCTCGACGCAGTCGGTGTATTTGCACTTGATACAATTTTCCGAAACAACATAGGTCATGGCGGCGCTCCAATTGATCGAAAGTCGTGGCATTCTAGCAGAGTTAAAGCCGCATCGATGAACCCGCGCAAAGCTGGAATAGACAAGCTACAATGCGCCTTGTCGCCTTGCCCATACCACATCAAGTTTACCCTGGGCGTAAACCCGGCTTGCAGTATTCGTTTTGCGGTTCGTTAATTTTTTGCAGTGATTTCCTTGAATGATTTTGGAGGGGTTATGCCGAAATTTGATTTCTCCGTGACTACACGGGATGGACAAAAAGTCGAGAGTGTCCAGATTTACGGCAAGGATTTGCCGGATGCGGAACGCAAGCTGCGCCAGATGTACTACAACTGCGAAGTGACGCAAAGCAGGATAATCAATCCTGAAAAAGAATTTTCACAGTCGGCGGATATCGAGGATGTGTTGTCGCTGATTGTCAGGCAAAACTGACATTTGAGCGGCGGCGGACAAATACCTGCCGTTCCTGCTTCGAAGACCACAAAGCTTGCCGAATCTCCATGCGTTATTCGACAAACCCGTCTGCCATCAATTCATCCAGCAGCGCATCGTAATCTTGAGCCCCACGGCTGTTAGGCGCGTGTTCGAAAATTGTTTTGTTCAGCGACGGGCTTTCTGCTAGGCTGACGTTTTCCGAAATGAGCGTCCGGCATACATCCGCGCCGAATTCCGTTTCAGCCATCAGCAGGATATCCCTGGCCATACGCCGCCGCGAATCAAAACGTGTGAGCAGATAACGGCGGTTTACGCGGCGCTTCAGCACCCGTTCGAGCGCCTTGAGGGTTTTTTGAATCTGGATGGCGCCCTTCATGGACAGGTAATCCGCCGACACGGGAACGATGATGCCATCGCTGGCGAATATGGCATTCAGCGACAGGACGCCAACCAGCGGGCTGCAATCGATTATCCAGTGCTTATTTACGCCCTCCGTTTTTTCCGTCTGCAAACTTAAGTTCAGCTTGTTGATTGCGTTGTAACCCTTGCCATACAGCGCGTCCACCTTGGACAACTCGATGTGCGACGGAATGATCCCGATTCCGCTGGCCGACTCCTGAATCATTTCACGCAACGGGCGGTTACGCTGAAACAGGCTATAAATGCTGTCATCGCCGGAAGGGACGGTAACACCGGCAATGGCGCCGAATTGCGCCTGCGGGTCAAAGTCGATACCCACCGTCTTGTGTCCGCGCCGCGCCAGCGCGGCAGCAAGATTGAGCGCCGTGGTAGTTTTACCTACCCCGCCCTTCTGGTTAAATATAGCGACTATAGTCATGGTCCGTTGAAGGTCAGGATTATATTTTTATATTGTAATATCGATTATTCTAGCAGACTAAAGCCACGCGCCGATTTTACCGCAAGGGTTTAAGCACCCCCTGAAGAACCGGGGGTCACTTCGACAAACCCGGGGCAGGCTTATTGTTCCCCGCTCAAAGAAGCCAATGAATTGGTTATCCATGCTTTACCGGAACCGGTCAAACCGCCTATAATCGCCGAAAATTCGTAACCGACCGGACGACATGAACGCCATCCACATTCTCATAGCACTCGCCACGGTCACGCTGACCGGCTGCGCCTCCACTCACGCGAAAAACCCGGCCGACCCGCTGGAATCGTTCAACCGCGGCGTATACCAGTTCAATGACGCCGTGGACAAGGCCATCGCCAAACCGGTTGCGCAAGGCTACAACGCCGTGATGCCGGTTCCCGGCAAGGTCATGGTGAGCAATTTTTTCTCGAATCTGGATGATGTCGTTATTACCATCAACGACCTGCTGCAATTCAAATTCACCCAGGCCGCGTCCGATGGCTCACGTTTCCTGTTCAACAGCACCTTCGGCGTGTTCGGCCTGCTTGATGTGACTTCCCGGCTGGAAAAACACAATGAGGATTTTGGCCAGACGCTGGGCTACTGGGGAGTCAGCAGCGGCCCGTATATCATGCTGCCGCTGCTCGGGCCGAGCAGCGTGCGCGACGGCGTGGGACTGTATGTGGACAGCCGCCCGAGCAAATTGCGCCGGGTAAATCACAGCCGCACCCGCAACCAGCTGTATCTGACCACGTCGATCAACCGCCGCGCGCAACTGCTGGACCAGGAAAAAGTGCTGGATGAAGCGGCGATCGACCGCTACGAATTCATGCGCGATGCCTACCTGCTGCGCCGCCAAAGCCTGGTATATGACGGTAATCCGCCGCGCGAAAAATACGAGGATGAGGAGGAAAACGGTTTCGAATACAAGCAAGTGCCGATTCCCAATGTACCTTCGGCGCGACTGGACAGCACGCCTGCGGCCCGTCCTGCCAGCACGGCACAACAGCAGCAACCGGCATCTGCCGCACCGCGAACTGATGCCGATCTCCCCAACGTCCACAAGGTGTGGATTGCGCAGCGCACCGGCATACGCTAGTAGCGTCGTCACATAATTGACCGAGCATACTCGAATACATGCAGGGCGGAAGCACTAAGAGCGTTCCGCCCGCGACGACGCAGGCTGTTTCTCAGAACAAGGAACGGGCATGAACAACAACGACGGCAGGAAAAAATAATGCAGGCAATCTTTTCCCCTGCCATCAACCTGCTGAACCGCTTTGGCTACACCAAAAAATTTACGCTGCTGTGGCTGTTGTCCATGATTGCGATTGCCGTGGTGGTATACAGCCTGTTCGTCAGCCTTGAGCGGATCATCCGTCCCTCGCAGCAGCAACTGGAAGGCCTCGTGCTGATCAAGCCGATCTCCAAATCCGTGCAGACCATCCAGTTGCACCGCGGAATTTCGGCCGCACTGCTCGGCGGCAATGAGACCATGCGGGGCAGACGCGCCACCAAGGAAAAAGAAGCGGCAGCCGCGTTTGATGCCATGGAAGAAAAGCTGCCTGCCAGCCTGGCCTCCGGTGAAGATTTCCGGCTCATCAGGTCAAACTGGGAGCGGTTGCGCAAAGCAGGCTTGCATTTGACGGTGGCCGAGAATTTTGCCGCACATACCCGCCTGATCGAGCAGCTCCAGCTATTCGAGGTGTTCGTCGCCGACGAATATCTGCTGACGCTGGATCCGGAGCTTTCCTCGTTTTACCTGATCGACACCGCCATCAACAAACTGCCGCATGCGCTCGAACACCTCGGGCAGATTCGCGCATACGGCACCGGCATCCTGGCCAGCAAGCGCATTACCGAACCGCAGAAGACCGAATTAAAGGTCATGCTCGCCGAACTCGATAATACGCTCAAGCTTCTCGGCATCAACCTCGGCAAGGCCGTCCGCTATAACCCGACGGTGCATAAGCCGCTCACCGCGGTGTCCGATGACATCGTCGGTTCGTCACGGCAGATTACCAGCCTGGTGGCATCGGACATCCTCACCGGCCATTTCGCCACACCGCCCGGCGAATTTCTGGACATCGCCACGGCGGCAATCGACAGGAGTTACGCGCAAATGTATGACACCCTGCTGCCGACCGCCGAGACTCTCCTCCAGGCGCGCATCACTCAGGCAAAAAACACGCTGTACAGGAGCACCGGCATCGCCTTGCTGGCGTTTCTGCTGGTGGTTTACCTGTCGGTCAGCATCTATTACGCGATCGTCGGCGGCATCCGGTCGATTGCCCGCTCCGCCCGCGCCTTTGCCGACGGCGACCTGAACACGCGCATCAAGCTCGACACGCGCGACGAACTCAGTTGGGTCGGCGACAGCTTCAACGAAATGGCCGATGGATTCAATGCCATGCTTGAGACGCACCGCGAAGATGAAGCGCGCCTGCGCGCCACCATTGAAACCGCCATGGATGCCGTGGTGCAGATAAATGCCGATGGCATCATCACCGGCTGGAACAGCCAGACGGAAAAGGTTTTCGGCTGGACGCGCGAGGAAGCCATCGGACAGGCGCTGCACAAAACGATCATCCCGCCGCAGTACCGCGAAGCGCACCTCCGCGGCATGACGCATTTCCTGGCCTCCGGCGAAGGAGCCATGCTGAATTCACGGGTCGAGCTGCTGGGGCTGCATCGCGACGGCCACGAGTTTCCCGTCGAATTGTCCATCACCGCAGTCAAGGCAGCGGGCAAGTATGAGTTCAACGGCTTCATCCGCGACATCACCAGGCAAAAGAAATCCGAGGAGATGATCTGGAACCAGGCCAATTTCGATACTTTGACCGGCCTGCCCAACCGCCACATGTTCTACGACCGCCTGACGCAGGATATCAAGAAAGCGCATCGCGCCGGCCTGAAAACGGCGCTGCTGTTCATCGATCTCGACAAATTCAAGGAGGTCAACGACACGCTGGGGCACAGCATGGGCGACATCCTGTTGCAGGAAGCAGGACGCCGCATCAGCGGCTGCGTGCGCGAGACTGACACCGTGGCGCGCCTGGGCGGCGACGAATTCACCGTCATCCTGGCGGAACTAGCCGATACCGGCAGCGTCGAGCGGATCGCCGAAAACATCCTGCAAATCATGGCCAAACCGTTCCGGCTGAACGACGAAATGGCCTACGTGTCGGCCAGCATCGGCATTACGCTGCATCCCAACGATGCTACCGAGGCGGAAGACCTGCTCAAAAATGCCGATCAGGCGATGTATGCCGCCAAAAATGGCGGACGCAACCGCTTCAGTTATTTCACGCCATCCATGCAGCAGGCGGCGCAAGCGCGGCTGCGCCTGACCAGCGAGTTGCGCGGCGCGCTGGCCGGCGGCCAGTTCAGGATTCATTACCAGCCCATCGTGAACCTGGCTACCGGCCGCATCATCAAGGCAGAAGCGCTGATCCGCTGGCAACACCCGGGGCGCGGCATGATCAGCCCGGTCGAATTTATTCCGCTGGCCGAAGAAACCGGATTGATCGTCGAGATCGGCGACTGGGTCTTCAGGGAAGCGGCACGCCAACTGAAGCAGTGGAGAACGCTGTACAACCCCGGGTTCCAGATCAGCGTGAACGTGTCGCCGGTCCAGCTCAGCAATACCATCGGCAATTCGTACAAAGCCTGGTTCGGCTATTTGCAGGAACTGGGGTTGCCGGGGCAGAACGTGGTCATCGAAATCACCGAAGGATTGCTGCTGGGCGCCGATTCCGGCATTACCGGCAAACTGCTTGAATTCCGCGATGCGGGCATCCAGGTGGCGATCGACGATTTCGGCACGGGCTATTCGTCGCTGTCCTACCTGAAGAAGTTCGACATCGACTACCTGAAGATCGACCAGTCGTTCGTGCGCGACCTGGTAACCGACCCGGACGACATGGCGTTATCCGAGGCCATCATCGTCATGGCGCACAAGCTCGGCCTGAAGGTGATCGCAGAAGGGGTGGAAACGGAAGCGCAGCGCAAGCTGCTGACCGAGGCGTATTGCGACTACGCGCAAGGGTATCTGTTCTCGAAGCCGGTGCCGGCCGAAGCATTCGAGGAATTATTGAAAGGGCAGCAGCCGGAAAGCCATCACTACCAGATTTGATCCGGTATCAGCCGGAAAACCTGTGCCTGCCCAATGAAAAAGGCCTGCGTGATGCAGGCCTTTTTGTATCCATCGCCGTGATGTTTAACGCGCGGAACGCAGCGCTTCGATGCGCTCGTCCAGCGGCGGGTGGGTCATGAACAGCCTGGCAAAACTCTTGCCCCCGGAAATGCCGAATGCGGCCATCTGCTCCGGCAAGGTCGCCTGTTCGTGGTTGACCTTGAGGCGCTCCAGCGCGGCGATCATCTTCTGCCGTCCGGCCAGGTTCGCCCCGCCCGCGTCGGCGCGGAATTCGCGCTGGCGCGAGAACCACATCACGATCATGCTGGCCAGCACGCCCAGCACCAGTTGTGCCACGATCTCCGCCGCAATCATGCCGATGCCGTGGCCGCGATCATTTTTAAGTATGACGCGGTCGACGAAGTAGCCGAACAGTTTGGCGAAGAAAATCACGAAGGTGTTTACCACGCCCTGGATCAACGCCAGCGTCACCATATCGCCGTTGGCGACGTGGCTGATTTCATGCGCCAGCACCGCCTCGGCCTCCTCGCGGCTCATGTTGCGCAACAGCCCGGTGCTCACCGCCACCAGCGCGTCGTTGCGGTTCCAGCCGGTGGCGAACGCATTCACGTCCGGCGCGTCGTAAATCGCCACTTCCGGCATGCCGATGCCCGCAGAAAGCGCCTGGCGTTTTACGGTATCCACCAGCCAGCGCTCGGTCGGGTCGCTCGGGCTCTCGATGACCTGCGCGCCGACCATGCGCTTGGCCGACCACTTGGACATCGCCAGCGAGATCAGCGAACCGGCAAAACCGATCACGGCAGACATCACCAGCAGCGCGCTGAAATTGATCCCGCCGGTTTCATCCATCCAACGATCCACACCGAGCAGGCGCAGGGTGATGCTGATCACAGCCACCACTGCCAGGTTGGTCAGAATGAACAAAAAGATTCGCTTCATATTATTATCTCCATCGTCAAAAAACTATGGCATACAGTTTAACACCTGCCGCCCTCCGCTCCGTTACATGGGGAACTCTCCCATTTTTTTCAAGCGCGCAATTGGAGGGGGAAACGGCAAAAAAGTTTCATGCCGCTTGCCTTGCCGGCCGCGCCGCACTACGATTATCCGGCCCCGCAAGGCGCCGCACCGAAATCAATTTACGGGGAGAAAGCCATGAACAAGCATTTGACCGGCATCATCGCCATCGCCGCCCTGTTCTCCGCACCCGCCCATGCCGCCGACTGCTACACCATCGACCCGGCCCACACCTGGCCGGTGTTCGAGGTCAACCACCTCGGCTTCTCCACCCAGCGCGGCCGCTTCAACAAATCCAGCGGCAAGATCACCCTCGACACCGCCGCGAAAAAAGGCAGCGTGGAACTGGTGATTGAAACCGCCTCGATCGACATGGGATTCGACAAGTGGGATGAGCGCATGAAGTCGGATGAATTCTTCAACGTCGCGCAATTCCCCGCCATGCGCTTCGTCTCGGACAAGCTGGTGTTCGACGGCGGCAGGGTGGTGGCCGCCGAGGGCCGTTTCACCCTGCTCGGAGTGACCAGGCCGCTGACGCTCACCGTGAGCAATTTCCGCTGCGCCCCGCACCCGATGGTCAAGAAACCAGCCTGCGGCGCGGACATCAGCGCCACCCTGAAACGCTCCGAATTCGGCATGACCAAATTCCTCCCGGCGGTGAGCGATGAAGTGAGAATTTCGTCTCCGGTTGAAGCGATCAAGGACTGAAGTTTACTGCCAACGCAGAAAAGGCAGGCCGGGAGGCTTGCCCTTTTGTGTTTGCGGGCTTTATTCCATGCTCTCCCTCAGCCTAGCTCGCCAAAAACAATTCGACTCCGACCCCAATGGCACTGCCCATAAATAATGCGAAGCTGACCCCTTTAATTCTTCGCTGTACCACATGCTGTGGATGCCCTGCCAGATTGATGCGCGGACGACGCGGCATGTCTTCCTCTTATCTCAATTCATCAAAAAGAAATCGACTCCGGTACCTTTGGTTTTCGATTTATCTCCTTTGCAAAGATCGATTACTTTGAGAGTGGGACGAGTGATTTGCCCGAAAAAATCTACGTGAGTGGTGGTGTAGGCCAAACGGCAACCGTTGGGAGAGACTTTCCCATCTTGAACATTTTCGGAAGAAATACGTTTTACCTGCTCGCCACGGGATAAGTACAAGCCGTTGTCAGATTGTGGCAGAACGCTTCCACGAAGCCAAAGCAAGCCGCGCCTGCTTAACACAAGCCGACCGCTGTTATGTTTGGAATAATCAATAGACTGGAGCTTCCCATCTGGGGAAAGGGCATACACCCCGTCCGTATTTCCCAAAAGATAAGCTTTAATAAAGGGATAGTAGGCAGGAACAACCAAGCCTTTGGATGACACAGAAATATTGAGGGGAGCGTTCTCTGGCCTGTGGTAGACGATATGATCTTGGTAAATAATTTCCTTGGTTCTGCCATCAGGGAACATCGTGCGCTTTGCGGTAACCAGAAAACCATCCTCTTCCCGCAATGGAAAAACCATTTCATCTTGATGAGACTCCGCATATACGGATGCCAAATTCAACCGGGGTTCGTTACACTCAAATTGGTTGCCATACACGCGAGGGCGTTTATCAAATGTACGTTCTTTTTTCTCTTGCCCAAGTGGTCCTCTAAACAAATCGCGCATAACATGCGCAGGCAAATCTGGCCGGTTTTCACTCTTCCTAACCATGCCATTTTCGTAACACACAATTCGCCCAAAACCAATGCGAGCAACTTGATTTCTATCTACATCCCAACTGATTATCAGTTGATCTTTTTCCTCTTTGTCCAAAACACTAAAAACAAGTCGATGGTTATCCATCCAGAAGTACAAACCACCATAACTACCATAAGCATGAACTGGATAAGCTCCCTCCATCGACGAAGCTGGATTCAACACTTCATCAATCGAGATAATCGGTTCGGCGTAATCCGATGACAGCTCACTTTGCGGTATCGCATCTTTTGGTGAGGGGAACGCAGTCTCTTCCGCCGAGGCGCACACCGACAAGAGCACCCCCGCCACTATCAATACGACAAATTTCCAGGGTGCCAAAGGTACCGGAGTCGATTTCTTTTCTTCACGCATCACAATACCTCTCCCGAAAAAACTGATCCTTCTGGCTCGCTCCCGCTATCGCGGATAGCCATCCCACACTCTGGAGCAACCTTAATCACATCCGAGGTAAATAACAATAGGCCGAAATGTCTATCTATTTCGACCCGGCAGGCAAACGCCCGCCGCATAAATCACACGATTTGCCCGCCTACTAAACCGGGCTCTGCTCGTATATTCCCGCGCTCGCATTCATTTGACAGCCTACACGGGGCGTCATAGCATTCGGCAGACGGCACGCCAGACAATAATAATGAACCCATCTGGTCGCCCCGCATCGCAATCCAACGCTCAACCCGGTATCGACCGACAGGACAGATGAACGTACCGACCACGCCACGCCATGCCACAACGCAGGCAGCCGCGGATATCCGTCCCGGCGCGACGCCGCGCGAACTGCGCTGCGAGGGCGCGTGGTTGTTGCGCTCGGCGGCGCAGACCGAGATCCGGATCGAGGCATGTCTGGGAGCGCTGGCGCTGCCGGTCGAGGGCGAGTTGCTGATCGACGCGCAGGCCGTCACCGCGCTGGACACCTCGGGCGCATGGCTGCTGCATCGCATCCGGCGCGACCTGGAGCTGGGCGGGTGCACCGTGCGCTTCACCGGCCTGCGCCCGGAATTCGAGGCGCTGCTTCGCCTGATCGCCGCGCGCACTGCGCAACCTGCCATCGCACCGCCGTCCGCACCCGGCGTGTTGGCCCGTTTCGGCAGCAATGCATGGGAAGGGCTGCTCGGTGCGCTCGGGCTGCTGTCCTTCCTCGGTGCCAGCGCGACCGCGCTGATGCGCGCCTTGGTGCAGCCGCGGCGCATCCGCTGGCGCTCCATCCTGTACAACCTGCAGACCGCCGGCGTCGCGGCGCTACCGATCACCGGGTTGCTCTCCTTCCTGCTCGGCATCGTCATCGCCTACCAAGGCGCGGAACAGTTGCGGCGCGTCGGCGCCAATATCTACATCGCCGACCTGGTCGGCCTGTCGATGGTGCGCGAACTCTCGCCGCTGATCACCGCCATTATCGTCGCCGGCCGCTCCGGCTCGGCCTACGCGGCGCAGATCGGCACCATGAAGGTGACCGAGGAGGTCGACGCGCTGCGCACCATCGGCATCGGGCCGCTCGACCTGCTGGTGCTGCCCAAGATGATCGCGCTGGTGATTGCGCTGCCGCTGCTCACCCTCTACACCGACATCATGGGCGTGCTCGGCGGCATGGTCATGGCGCGCGCGCAGCTCGATGTCGGTTTCGCCACCTTCATCGACCGTCTCGACGATGCGGTCAGCCTGACATCGTTTCTCATCGGCATCGGCAAAGCGCCGGTGTTCGCGGTGATCATCGCCCTGGTCGGCTGCTATCAGGGATTCCAGGTGAACGGCAGCGCCGAGAGCGTCGGGCACCAGACCACGAAAAGCGTGGTGCAGTCGATTTTCCTGGTGATCCTGGCCGACGCGCTGTTCTCCATCGCCTTCAGCTGGCTGAAACTGTGAGTCCCGCCGTGAACACCGCCGCAACAAACACACCGGGCGACGTCATCGAAATCCGCGACCTGAACACCCGTTTCGGTACCGCAGTGGTGCATCGCGACGTGAGTCTCTCGGTGCACCGCGGCGAAATCTTCGCGCTGGTCGGCGGCAGCGGCTGCGGCAAATCGACCATGCTGCGCGAGATCATCATGCTGCAAGCGCCGGTGTCCGGTTCGATCCGGGTGTTCGGCCAGGAAGTGATCGGGCTCTCCGACGAGCAGGCGCTGCCGCTCAGGCGCCGCTGGGGCATGATGTTCGAGCGTGGTGCACTGTTCAGCTCGCTCACCGTGACGGAGAACGTCGCCATGGTGCTCAGGGAACACACCCGCCTCGGCGCGGCGCTGGCCGACGAGATCGCCGCCCTCAAGATCGCCCTCACCGGCCTGCCGGCCGATGCCGGTGCGAAGTACCCGAGTGAACTCTCCGGCGGCATGCGCAAGCGCGCGGCGCTGGCGCGCGCGCTGGCACTGGATCCGGAGTTGCTGTTCCTGGATGAGCCGACCGCCGGCCTCGACCCGCTGAGCGCCGTCGGCATCGACGAACTGGTGCGCCAGTTGCGCGATGCGCTCGGAATCACCATCATGATGGTCACCCACGACCTCGACCTGCTGTGGCGCGCCGCGGATCGCGTCGCGGTGCTGGGCGAGGAGCGTATCCTGGGCAACGGCACGATGCAGGAACTGGCGCGCTCGGAACATCCGATAATCCGGGAATATTTCTACGGCCCGCGCGGGCGCGGGGCGCGGGAACAGGGGACCATGGAACAGGGAGCAGGGGAGCAGGCATGGAATCAAAAGTAAATTTCGCGGCAGTCGGTGCGTTCGTGCTGATCCTCGGCGCGCTGCTGATCGGCGGCGTATTGTGGCTTTCCAGCGGCAAGTCTTACCGCAAGGCCTATGACACTTACCTGATATACATGAGCGAATCGGTGTCCGGCCTGAGCCTGGATGCCCCGGTACGCTATCGCGGCGTGCAGGTCGGCGGCGTGCGCCGCATCGCGCTCGCGCCGGGCAACGCCGAGCTGGTGCAGCTTACTCTGGACATCGAACACGGCACGCCGGTGAAGCAGGATACCGTGGCGACGCTACGGGTGCAGGGACTGACCGGCATCGCCCATGTCGAGCTTTCCGGCGACAGCCGCGACGCGCCTCCGCTGCAACCCGGCCCCGGCGAGAAGTACCCGGTAATCCGCACCGGGCCGTCGCTGATGCTGCGTCTGGACACCGCAGTCACCGCGCTGCTCACCAACCTCAACCGCAGCAGCGAGAGCGTCAACGCGCTGCTGGACGAGGAAAACCGCGTCGCGCTGCGCCGCATACTGGCCAACCTGGAGCGCCTGTCGGGCACACTCGCGGCGCATGCCGGTGAAATCGACGCCGGGCTGTCCCGCGCCTCGCGCACCGTGAAAAATACTGAGCAGCTGACCGCGCTCGCGAGCGCCGAGCTGCCGCAACTGCTCCAGCGTATCCAGCGCAGTACCGATGCCTTCGACCGGATGGCCAATGAAACCGCGCGTGCCGGATCAAGCACCGCAAGCACCATTGAGAGCGTGCGTGCCGAAGCCCTGCCCGAAGCGCGCCAGGCGATCACCGAGCTGCGCGAACTCACCGCCTCGCTGCGCCGCTTCAGCGAGACATTGGAACGCAATCCCGGCATGCTGCTGCAGGGCCGGCCCAACTTGCCGCCCGGACCGGGTGAATGATTTCCTCATGAAGGAGTTGCCAATGACATCGAACCGCCTCGTTTGGCACATGCGGCGTGCCGCCTTCGCCCTCGCGGTGATCCTGCTCGGCGGCTGCTCGTCACTGCTGCCCCCCCCGCCCCCGCCGGACAACATCTACCTGCTCGATGCCAATCTGCCCTCGATACCGGTTCGTTCCGCACCAGCGACGCAGCACCAGATCGTGCTCGCGGTCGGCATGCCGCGCGCGCGCGCCGGCTTTGACACCGCACAGATGGTCTGGGTGCGCCAAGCGCACGGGCTCGAGGTGTACTCGCGCAACCGCTGGGCGGACACGCCGGCGCGCATGCTTGCGCCGCTGCTTGTCCAGACACTGGAACGCTCCGGTGCGTTCCACGCGGTGGTACCGACACCTTCCGCGGTATCGGCCACGCTGCGCCTCGATACGGAAATCATCCGGCTGCAGCAGGATTTCAGCGTGCGGCCAAGCCGGGTGCAGTTCACGCTCAACGCGCAACTGATCGACATCGGCACGCGGCGGGTAATCGCCAGCGCGGAGTTCGACGAGACCGAGAATGCCGCAACCGAGGATGCCTATGGCGGCGTGCGCGCCGCTAACCTGGCACTGGAGCGCCTGCTCGTCAGGCTCGCTGCCTTCTGCGCCGAGCACGCGCCCCCGCCCTGACTGCGCGCCTCAATGAAGTAGCTTGTTGGCACGAAACAACAACTCTACCAGCCCGATTCTCTTTCCGGCGTCGCAGAAATCCTGTGGATACTCAAGTCGGCGCCGTTGAATTCTTCTTCCGCATCGAGGCGGATGCCGACCAGCTTTTTCAGCACGCCATACACCGCATAGCCACCCGCAAAGGCGATCCCCACGCCGAGCAAGGTGCCGCACAATTGCGCCATGAAGCTCACGCCGCCGATGCCGCCGAATGCCTTGAGGCCGAAGATGCCGGCGGCGATTCCGCCCCATGCGCCGCACAAACCGTGCAGCGGCCACACGCCGAGCACGTCGTCGATCTTCCAGCGGTTCTGCGTCAGCGTGAACATCACCACGAACAACCCACCCGCTACGCCGCCGACCAGCAATGCGCCGATCGGGTGCATCAGGTCTGAACCGGCGCAGATCGCCACCAGCCCGGCCAGCGGGCCGTTATGCACGAAGCCGGGATCGTTCTTGCCTGCCCATAGCGCAGCCAATGTGCCGCCCACCATCGCCATCAGCGAATTGACCGCGACCAGGCCGCTGATCTTGGTGATTTCCTGCGCCGACATGACGTTGAAGCCGAACCAGCCCACCGTGAGTATCCACGCGCCCAACGCGAGGAACGGGATGCTGGAGGGCGGATGCGCGGCGACGCGCCCTTCCTTGCTGTAGCGCCCGCGCCGCGCGCCGAGCAGCAGCACCGCCGCCAAGGCGATCCAGCCGCCCACCGCATGCACCACCACCGAGCCGGCGAAGTCATGGAACGGCGCGCCGAACGATGCGGTCAGCCATTCCTGCACGCCGAAGCGGCCATTCCATGCGATGCCCTCGAAGATCGGATAGACAAAGCCGACCAGCATGAAGGTGGCGGCCAGTTGCGGGTTGAAGCGCGCGCGCTCGGCGATGCCGCCGGAAACGATCGCGGGAATGGCGGCCGCGAAAGTCAGCAGGAAGAAAAATTTCACCAGATCGTAGCCGCTCTTTTGCGCCAGTTGTTCCGCGCCGGTGAAAAAATGCACGCCGTAAGCAAGGCCGTAGCCGATGAAGAAATACGCCACGGTGGAGACGGCAAAATCGGCCAGGATTTTGACCAGCGCGTTCACCTGGTTTTTCTTGCGCACCGTGCCCAGTTCCAGAAAAGCGAAGCCGGCATGCATCGCCAGTACCATGATTGCGCCGAGCAACACAAACAGGACGTCATTGCCGTATTTCAGGTTTTCCATGCTTTTCTCCTTAGTTGTGTACCCAAGAGGGTATGCAAGATACGTTCCACAACGCCAACAGACTGATAATCAAAAGCAAAGCAGGAATGCGTCAACCGAAAATCGCCTTACGCAAGAGAAGTTGGTGCGCTTTATCGCCGGTTTGCACCAGCACGGTGCGTTTAACCTAAAAAGCACTTCACTACGAAGAACACGAAGATTTTTCATAGGGCGATCGGCATTCTCGACAGAACCTTCTGTTTCTCTTCGCGTTCTTCGTTAACCAGCCACTTGGCGAAGGTTCTTTGGTCGCCTAGTGGAATGGCTAGTAGTTCTATCAGCCCTTCGTGGTTGGCTACCGTTTTATGGTTTAAGCGCTAACGCCAGCCGTTGAGGTGTTTCTCCAGCCAGAACAGGCCGACGATGGTTTTGCTGTCGTTGATTTTTCCTTGCCTGATCCACTCCATCGCTTCGGCAAGCGATAACTCGAACACTTCGAGAAATTCGCCGTCGTCGAGTTGGCGGCCTTGATGGGTGAGGCCGCGCGCCAGAAAATACTCGATGTGTTCGTCGGCATAGCCGATGCACGGCCAAGTGGTGGCAAGGTGCGTCCACTCGCCGGCGACATAACCGGTTTCTTCCAGCAGTTCGCGCTGTGCCGTGCGCAGGATATCTTCACTGGGGTCGATCTTGCCTGCCGGGATTTCGATGAACTCGCGCTGCGGCGCGTAGCGGAATTGGCGCTCCATCACCAGCTTGCCGTTATCCAGCAACGCCAGCACCGCGACCGCGCCGGGATGGACGATGTATTCGCGGGTGTGCACCTGGCCGTCCGGCAGGCGCGCATGATCCTTGCGCACCTTGATGAAGCTGCCGTCGTACATCAAGGCCGTATCCAGGCGGGTTTCTTTCAAGTCCACGGCAATTCCCTGCGCAATAAAAAAGTAGTTCAGCCGTTTTTAGAAAAAAAACGCAAAATCATTGCTTGAATGTCCAGCCGACCGAACCCGAATCCTCCGAAAATATCCGCGCCTTATGGCTATCCACTTTCTGCAAGATGGCCCTGATGTCGGAACCCGGCATACCGGTAAAAATATCTGCGCCATTAGTGGATTTCATTGTTTGGCCGGTGGTTTGGCCGGTAATTTTATCGATGACGCAGGAGATGTCGCCCCCCATTGCGTCCCGCTCGCGCGTGGCAGATACAAGCTCCTCTTCGGATTCCTTAACCGAAAGGTCGAGCGCGCTGATTTCAGCATTGAGCTTCGCGATCTGATTGGTCACCTTGGCGTTTTTTTCCACCAGTTTTCGCCAGTTGCCGGCCTGTTCTGCCGTCAGCTTGATTGCGCCGCTTTTGATCCTTTCATGCAACGCCAGATATTTCGCGAACTCCTGGTCAGATTTCAGCGACTCGATTTCCTGTACCTTGGCTTTGCTGTTTTCCTGCGCCTCGACAATTCTCTTTTGCAATGTTGCGATGTGCTGGTCAAATCCAGACAAGTCAGGAATCAGCACCGTTACCAAAGACTCCCTGCCCCTGCATTCATCGGCGGAGATGATCTTGATTTTTTCGGCCGCAATCAAGCACCCCTCGATGACATCGATAATCACTTCATCGGCGATGATTTCACAGTTCACCGCACGTTCGATACGGACAATTTTGCCGATGATCGTGCTGAGCTCGCAGTAATGAACCGTTACTTCCCCGTCGCGTGCGCAAACCATGGCGCGCGAGACACCCTTGCCCAAGGTGACATTTCCGCCCTGAGACTCTATCCGCCCGCCCGCCACATTGCCGGCAATGGAGATGTTGCCGCCTCGCGAAATCACATTGCCAAAAACATCTGAAAAGAACGTCATATGCTTGCCCTTCACCGTGCATCCTTCCTGCACCTCGCCATGCTCGATAAATTCATCTACATCCAATTTCAAGTCGCCTGTCGTCTTGGCGCTGACCCCCCCTGTGGTTTCAATTTTCTCAACGACTGAAATACTGTTCAATTGTTCATCATGCATGATGAAACCATCCAGCGCAGACACGATATACTCGCCATCAGCCGCCTGCTCCACGGACGTTCCCGCCAATGCAAGCGCGTACAGATCCACATCTTTCGGCATTTTTGGCTCAATGACCTCGCCCGTCACCTTGTAGCCCGGTTTACCGAGCACTCTCGGGATTTTTTTGAGAAGGTGCTTTCCTTTGGCGACTTGCGGGAAACGATTTTTGAATGTCCTCAAGTCGGCCTTGCCATCCCGCAAAATCTTGGGGGAATTATCGCGGTGCAAACCGGAAAACACTTCCTGAATTTCGGCGTCACGCCCGGCCTTGGGTTCAAGATGCCATGCAATCGTCATGCGACCGGATGTGCCGCTTGCGATGGCCTGGCGCACGACGTCCGCGTCGATGCCGAATTTCACCTCTTTCAGCCACATGTCGGCGACAAACTCATCGAAATCCAGCTTTGTCGGCACTTGCCTGGCTTTACTCACATATCCGGTAACTGGCCGAATACCGTCTTCACCCGGCTCACCGTAAACCGGCTCATCATAAATCTCCTCGAGGCTGACCGGCTCAAAAACATATTCGGCGCGGTTCCCTCCTTCAAGCAACTTCACTGCGCGGTAAAGCGTCTGGTGCTGCGGCAAAAACCGGATAATTTTCGCGGCAATTTTTACCTCGGCGCTTTTGCCCTGCATCGCCGCTGGCCAGTCGGCGTCATAAAGCAGCTTGAGGAAAGCGGCATAGTCCAAGCCGGAAAACCGCATCCCTCCGGCAAACAAGCGATTGACGAAAAGCTCAAATCCTCCGATCACCAGCGCCAGTGCACGCAGGTCAATAATCACGCCCTCCGGTCGTATGGAGACAAAACCGGGGAGCATCAACTCCTCTTGCGGAGTATCGGAGGGATCACCTGGCAAATCGGTTGATGTCATTTCGCATCCTTAATCTTATAAATAAATATCATAAAACATCAGCTCTTCTTTACCACCTGCATCGCGGTGGCGACCAGTCCGGCGATATCGGCGGCGTTGCCGGGCAGGATCATGGTATTGCCCTGCTTCGCGATATTACCAAAGGCATCGACAAATCTTTCGGCTACTTTGAGATTGACGGCGACCAGGCCGCCTTCACTCTGAATCGCGTTGGCGACCACTTTGATCGATTCGGCGGTGGCGTTGGCGACCAGCAGCAGTGCTTCAGCCTCGCCTTGGGCATTGTTGATCGCGGCTTGCCGGGTGCCTTCCGATTCGCGAATCGAAGCGGTCATCTTGCCTTCGGCGAGATTGATTTCTTCCTGTTTCTTGCCTTCCGATTGGGCGATCAGCGCGCGCTTTTCGCGCTCGGCGGTGATTTGTTTCTGCATCGAGGCGAGCACTTGTGCGGGCGGGGTGATGTCCTTGATTTCATAGCGCAGCACCTTCACTCCCCAGTTCGGGCTGGCTTCGTCGAGCGCGAATACCACCGTACGGTTGATCGCATCGCGGTCTTCCAGCAGTTTATCGAGGTCGCGCTTGCCGCATTCCGAGCGCAGCGCGGTCTGAGCAAGCATGGTGATGGCGGCGAGGTAATTCGACGTGCCATAGCTGGCGCGTGCGGCGTCGGTGATCTGGTAATACAGCACGCCGTCCACTTGCACCTGGGTGTTGTCGCGCGTGATGCAGACCTGCGGGGCAATGTCGATAGGAAACTCGGTCAGGCGGTGGCGGTAGGCGACGCGATCCATGAATGGGATGACGATACTCAGGCCGGGCTCCAGCGTCCTGTTGTATTTACCGAACCGCTCGATCACCCACGCGTTTTGTTGCGGCACGATCTTGATCGACTGAAAGGCCAGAATGACCGCAAAGATTCCCAACCCGATGACAAACATATCCATGTTTTTCTCCTCCGCTCAGTGACTAAGCTACTCGATAATCAAACGGGTTCCGACGATTTCCTTGATGCGCCATGCCTGCCGGGCTGCGTCCGTCGCCGTTTCACCCGCCAGCTCGGCATCCCATTCTGCGCCGCGATAGCTGACACGGGCATGGCGTTCGTCCGACCAACTTACGACGCGCACGGTCTGGCCGATGTCGTTGGCGAAGTTGGCGTTTTCATGCGGGCGGACGTGTTGTTTATTCCAGCGATAGATACCTGCAACGCTCGCCGAACACAGCGCTGCCGCAACGGCGGCCTGCCCGCTCCAACTCACACCCATATACGCAACGATGCCTGCAACCGCCAGCCCGAATGCGACAGCAATCAGATAGAACGTGCCGCTGGACATTTCGGCGATCACCAGCACCAGCGCCACCAACCACCATATCCAATATGCTTCCATCTCGACACCTCGCTGTTTTCAAACGGGTACATTTTGCCATGTAATTCGGGAGCACAGACAAAAACTCCCGCACGCGGCGGGAGTTTTGGTGCGGTCATGATTACAGGCTGGTTTAATGCAGCAGCAACGATTGCTGCACCGACACGGCACAAACCGACATCAGCGTGCCGGGCAACAGGCCGAGCAACAACACGCCCAGTCCATTTACGCTCAGCAGAAACGCCGAATCCGAGCCGATATCAATCGGCGCGTGGCTTTCCGGCGCGTCGAAATACATCAGCTTGACGATGCGCAGGTAGTAGAACGCACCGATCAGCGAGAACAATACCGCGACGACGGCCAGCCAGATGTGCCCCGCCTGCACCACGGCGTTTAGCACCGAGAATTTTGCATAGAAGCCGACGGTAGGAGGCACCCCGGCCATGGAAAACATCAGCAGCAGCATCATGAAGGCGAGCCACGGGCTGCGCTGGTTGAGTCCCTTGAAGTCATTGAGGGTATCGGCCTCGAAGCCTTCACGCGACAGCAGCATGATCATGCCGAACGCACCGAGCGACATCAGCGCATAAATCACTGTGTAGAACATTGCTGCACCGTAGCCTTCGATGCCGCCGCTAAGCAGGCCGAGCAGCATGAAACCCATATGCGCGATGGTGGAGTAGGCGAACATGCGCTTGAGGTTGGTTTGCGCGATCGCGGTGATGTTGCCGAGCGCCATCGAGGCGATGGCAAGGATGATCAACATGCCGGACCAGTGTTGCACCAGCGGCTGCAACCCTTCGACCAGGATGCGCGAAACAAAGGCAAAGGCGGCGAGTTTTGGCGCCGAGCCGATCAGCATGGTCATCGCGGTGGGCGCACCGTGATACACGTCCGGCACCCACATGTGGAACGGCACCACGCCGAGCTTGAAGGCCAGGCCGGAGACCACGAACACCAGACCGAACACCAGCAGATCCTTGTCCGCTGCGCCCGACTTGATTGCGCTTGACACTGCACCCAGTTCCAGCGAGCCGGTCGCGCCGTACAGCATGGACATGCCGTACAGCAGCAGGCCGGAAGCCAGCGCGCCGAGGATGAAATACTTCATCGCGGCTTCGGTGGCGACGGCGGAATCGCGCTGCAAAGCGACCATCGCATACAGGCTCAGCGAGAGCACTTCCAGGCCGAGATACAGGGTGAGGAAATGGTTGGCGGAGATCATCACCATCATGCCGAGCGTGGCGAACAGGGCCAGCACCATGAATTCGCCGCTGAACAAGCCGCGCACGGTGAGATACTGGCGCGAATATATCAGCATCATCGATATCGCCAGATAGGTCAGCAGCTTCAGCACATCGGACATCAGGTCGTCCACGAACATGTTGTGGAAGGCATACACCACGCCGTTCTCGTGCGTGCCGACGGTAATCAGCGAACAGCCCAGCAGGGTGAGTTGCACCAGCAGGTAGGTGACCAGCCTGCCGCTTTGCTTGATCAGCAAATCCGCAATCAGGATCACACACGCCATGACCAGCATAAAAATTTCTGCGCCGGCCGGCATCAAATTAGTCATCAAATCCATATACACCTCAAAATCTGCTGCAAAAATACGGGGCTGTTTTGGGCAATTCGCGAATTGTCCCTACAACGGCAGCTTGGAACGCGCCACATGCACCAGCAGGTCATTCACCGACACGTGCATGATTTCGCTGAACGGCAAGGGATACAGCCCCATGCCCAGCACGGTAACCGCCAGGATTGCGAAGATCACTTTCTCGCGCAGCGTCAGGTCGGTGAGTTCGGCGACATGGTGATTCGCCACCGCGCCGAAGATCACGCGCTTGTACATCCACAGCGTGTAGGCCGCGCCAAAGATCAGCGTGGTCGCGGCGGCGAAGGCGTACCAGAAATTCACCTTCACCGCGCCGAGAACCACCATGAATTCGCCGACGAAGCCGCTGGTGCCGGGCAGCCCGACGTTGGCCATGGCGAACAGCATGAAGAAGGCGGCGAATACCGGCATGGTGTTGGCCACGCCGCCGTAATCGGCGATGTTGCGCGAGTGCATGCGGTCATACAGCACGCCGATGCACAGGAACAGCGCGCCGGACACGAAACCGTGCGAAATCATTTGCAGCAGCGCGCCTTCCATGCCGTAGGCGTTGAAGATGAAAAAGCCCAGCGTGACGAAACCCATGTGCGAAATCGAGGAATAGGCCACCAGTTTTTTCATGTCCGTCTGCATCAACGCGACCAGGCCGATGTACACCACCGCGATCAGCGACAGCGCGATCATCACGCCGGACAGTTGATGGCTGGCATCCGGCGTGATCGGCATGGAGAAGCGCAGGAAGCCGTACGCGCCGACCTTCAGCATGATCGCCGCCAGCACCACCGAGCCGCCCGTCGGCGCTTCGACGTGCGCATCCGGCAACCAGGTGTGCACCGGGAACATCGGCACTTTCACCGCGAAGGCGAAGAAGAATGCGATGAAGATCAGGATCTGCGCCGTCATCGGGAGCTCGACCTTGTGGAAATCGAGAATCGCGAAGCTGCCGCCGGACTGGTTGTACAGGTAGATGAGCGCCACCAGCATCAGCAGCGAACCGAGCAGGGTATAGAGGAAGAACTTGACCGCCGCGTACACGCGGTTCTTCCCGCCCCATATGCCGATGATCAGGAACATCGGGATCAGCATGGCTTCCCAGAACACGTAGAACAGGATGGAGTCGAGCGCGGCGAACACGCCGATCATGATGCCGGACATGATCAGGAAGGAGGCCATGTATTGCGCGACGCGCTTCTCGATCACCTGCCAGCCGGCCAGCACCACGAGGGGCGTGAAGAAGGCGGTGAGCAGGATGAACAGCACCGAGATGCCGTCCACGCCGAGGTGGTAGTGGATGTTGAAGCGCGCGATCCAGTCATGCAACTCGACGAACTGCATCTCCGAGGTGTCGCGCACAAAGCCGGTATAGAGCGGAATCGTCACCAGGAAACCGAGCGTTGAGCCGACCAAGGCCAAGATGCGCGCCAGCGGAGCGTTCTTGTCGTCACCGGTGGCCAACACCAGGATGCCGAAGATGATCGGCAGCCAGATCGCAACACTAATTACGGGTAATCCAAAAATCATGCTGTTATTCCTTTATTGTAGGTCGGGCTTCAACCCGACGCTGCCCCACCATGTCGGGCTGAAGCCCGACCTACAACTATTCAAACCATGTTCGCACGGTCAGCAGCACAAATACGCCAATGATCATGGAAAAAGCATAGTGATAAATATAACCGGACTGGATACGCCGCATCACGCCGGAGAACATCCCGACCAGTTTCGCCGTGCCGTTCACCATCAATCCGTCGATCAGCTTCACGTCGCCGAACTTCCACAGCAAGCCGCTCGCGCCGCGCGCGCCGCCGGCAAAGAACCAGTCATTGAAGCGGTCAAAATAGTACTTGTTGTCGAGCAGGTGGTAGATAAAGCCGAAGCGCTTCTGGATCGCAGCGGGGATGTCGGGGCGCTTCAGGTAGAAGAACGCCGCGCTCGCCACACCGGCGATTGCCAGCCACAGCGGCAAGGTGGTCAACGAATGCAGCGCCATCGCAAATGCACCGTGGAACTCCTCGCGCAGTTCGCTCATCGTATGGTGGTTTTCGGAGATAAAGATTGCGTCGCCGAAATAGCTGCCATACAGCATCGGTTCGATGGCGATGTAGCCGATCAGCACGGAAGGGATGGCCAGCAGGATCAGCGGCAGCGTCACCACCCACGGCGTCTCGTGCGGCTTGCCGGCATGATGACCATGATCGTCATGTGCATCAGCCTGTCCTGAGCTTGTCGAAGGATGCGCATGCGCGTCGGCGGCATGCCCTGCGTCGGCCGAATGATGGCCGTCATGCGGTGCTTCGTCATAGCGCTCCTTGCCATGGAATACCAGGAAATACATGCGGAACGAATAGAAGGCGGTGACGAACACCCCGGCCACCACCGCAAAGTACGCAAAATCCGAACCGGGCAGGTGCGACAGCGCGACTGCCTCGATGATGCTGTCCTTGGAGTAGAAGCCGGAGAAGAACGGCGTGCCGATCAGCGCCAGCGAGCCGATCAGCGAAGTGATCCAGGTGATCGGCATGTATTTCCTCAGGCCGCCCATGTAGCGGATGTCCTGGTTGTGGTGCATCGCGATGATCACGGAACCGGCGGCGAGGAACAGCAGCGCCTTGAAGAACGCGTGGGTCATGAGGTGGAAGATCGCCACCGAATAGGCCGATGCGCCGAGCGCCACGGTCATGTAGCCGAGCTGCGACAGCGTGGAATAGGCCACCACGCGCTTGATGTCGTTCTGGATGATGCCGAGGAAGCCCATGAACAGCGCGGTGATCGCGCCGATCACCATCACGAAGGATAAGGCGGTATCGGACAGTTCGAACAGAGGCGACATGCGCGCCACCATGAAAATACCGGCCGTCACCATGGTCGCGGCGTGGATCAGCGCGGAGATCGGGGTCGGGCCTTCCATCGAATCGGGCAGCCAGACATGCAGCGGGAACTGCGCCGACTTGCCCATCGCGCCGATGAACAGCAGGATGCAGATCGCGGTCATCAGGTTCCACGATACGCCGGGAATCGGTGCCATATCGCCGGCGTGGCTGGCGGCATTGGCGAACACCGCGGCATAGTCCAGCGTGCCGAACACCATCAGCACCAGCCCGATACCGAGCAGGAAGCCGAAGTCGCCGACGCGGTTCACCAGGAAGGCCTTGAGGTTGGCGTAGATCGCCGTATCCTTCTTGTACCAGAAGCCGATCAGCAGGTAGGAAACCAGTCCCACCGCTTCCCAGCCGAAAAACAGTTGCATGAAGTTGTTCGCCATCACCAGCATCAGCATCGAGAAGGTGAACAGCGAGATGTAGCTGAAGAAGCGCTGGTAACCGTCATCTTCTTCCATGTAGCCGATGGTATAGATGTGCACCATCAGCGAGACGAAGGTTACCACCAGCATCATCATCACGGTCAGGCGGTCGATCAGGAAGCCCACCTGGAAGCTGGTATCGCCGGAAATCAGCCAGGTATAGACCGGGCCGTTGAACACATGGCCCGCCAGCACATCGTTGAAAATCGCCAGCGACGCAAAAAACGAAACCGCCACCAGCGCAATGGTGATGCGGTGCGACCAGGCGCGCCCCAGGCACTTGCCGAACAGTCCGGCGGCGATCGCCCCGACCAGCGGAGCCAATGGAACCAACAGATACAAATTCTGCATAGTCATGCCTATCACCCTTTCAGGCTGTCGAGGTCGTCAACATTGATGGTGTTCAGGTTGCGGAACAGCACCACCAGTATCGCCAAGCCGATGGCGGCCTCGGCAGCGGCCACGGTCAGGATGAAAAACACGAACACCTGGCCGGCGGTATCGTTCAGGTAATGCGAGAACGCCACAAAATTGGTGTTCACCGCCAGCAGCATCATTTCGATCGCCATCAGCAGCACGATCAGGTTCTTGCGGTTCAGGAAAATGCCGACCACGCCGATGGCAAACAGCACGGCGCTCAGTACCAGATAATGCGACAGTGTTAACACGCTTCCCACTCCCTTGATTGGTTCATTCTTTGCGTTCGGCCTGCATCTTCACGATGCGCAAACGATCCGCCTTCTTCACCGCGACCTGCTCGGCTACCACCTGCGACTTGGCATCCTTGCGGCGGCGCAGGGTCAGCGCAATCGCCGCCACCATCGCCACCAGCAACAACACTGCGGCAATCTCGAACGGATACACATACTCGGTATAGATCAGCCTGCCCAGTTCCTTGGTATTGCTGTAATCGGCCGCATGCTTGATAGCTACCTTGCCCCCGGACGTTCCGGAGGAACCCAGCACCCAGATCATTTCGAACGCCATCAAGCCGGCCAATGCCGCGCCGAACGGCAGCCAACGCCAGATACCTTCGCGCAACCGCACCAGATTGATATCCAGCATCATCACCACGAACAGGAACAGCACCATCACCGCGCCGACATAGACCAGCACCAGCGTGATGGCGAGGAATTCCGCTTCCAGCAATATCCAGATGCCTGCGGAGCTGATGAATGCCAGCACCAGGAACAGCACCGCATGCACCGGGTTGTGTGCGGTGATCACGCGCAATGCCGAAAACACGATCAGCGCCGCAAACACATAAAACATGATGGTCTCGAAATTCATCTGGCTGTCCTCTTATCGGTACTTGGCATCCGCCGCACGATCCTTGGCGATTTGCTCTTCATGTTTGTCGCCCATCGCCAGCAGCATCGGCTTGGTGTAATACAGGTCGCCGGGCTTTTCGCCGTGGTACTCGAACATGCGGGTTTCGACGATCGCATCCACCGGGCAGGATTCCTCGCAGAAGCCGCAGAAGATGCATTTATACAGATCGATGTCGTATTGCGTGGTGCGGCGGGTGCCGTCCTCGCGCTCTGCCACCTCGATCTTGATCGCCAAGGCCGGGCATACCGCCTCGCATAGTTTGCAGCCGATGCAGCGCTCCTCGCCGTTGGCGTAGCGGCGCTGCGCGTGCAGCCCGCGGAAACGGAAGCTCTGCGGGGTCTTCTCTTCGGGGTATTGCACGGTGATTTTGCGCGCGAAGAAATACCGTCCGGTCAGCGCCATGCCCTTGACCAGCTCGAACAGCAGGAACGTCTTGAAGAAGTTTGTTATTTTTTCCATATTCGTTTCCTTCGCTTACCAGACCCACAGCGGAGTTTGCATCCACGCGGCAACCACCACCACCCAGACGATGGTGAGCGGGATGAATACTTTCCAGCCCAGCCGCATCAGTTGGTCATAGCGGTAGCGCGGGAAAGTCGCTCGCAACCACAGGAACACGAACAGGAAGAAGGAAGCCTTGGCCAGCAGCCAGATGAAGCTGTCCGGCAGGAACGGCACCGGCGACAGCCAGCCGCCCAGGAACATGATCGAGGTCAGGAAGGCGATCAGGATCATGTTGGCGTATTCGGCCAGGAAAAACATCGCAAACGCCATGCCGGAATACTCCACATGGAAGCCCGCGACGATTTCCGACTCGCCTTCCGCCATGTCGAACGGCGCGCGGTTGGTTTCCGCCACGCCGGAAATCAGATAGACGAGAAACATCGGGAACAGCGGAATGAAATACCAGTTCAGCATGCCGAGGCTGCCCTGCTGCCCCTTGACGATGTCGCCCAGGTTCATGCTTTGCGAAGCCATCAGCACGCACACCAGCGCGAAACCCATCGCGATTTCATACGACACGATCTGCGCGGCGGAACGCACCGCACCGAGGAAGGCATACTTGGAGTTGGAGGCCCAGCCGGCGATGATGATGCCGTACACCGCCAGCGAGGTCATCGCCAGAATGTACAGCAGACCGGCATTGACATTGGTCAGCACCATGCCGTCGCTGAACGGCATCACCGCCCATGCCGCGAGCGACGGGGCCAGACCCAGGATAGGTGCCGCAATGAACAGGAATTTGTTCGAGCCGCTCGGGATGATGATTTCCTTGAACAGCAGTTTCACGCCGTCGGCGAGCGGTTGGATCAAGCCGTAAGGGCCGACGCGGTTCGGGCCGATGCGGATCTGCATGTAGCCGATGACCTTGCGTTCCGCCAGTGTCAGATAGGCGACCGTAAGCATGATCGGCACCGTGATGACCATGATCTTCACAATGGTCCAGACCGGCATCCAAGCAGGGCCGAGCAGTTCCAGCCCGAGCTGTTGCAAAGTTTGCAGCAATTCCATCATGCCCGTTCCCCAGTTATCGGTTCCACAGTAATTGTCCCAAACATCGCGCCCAGTTCTGCCGTAGCCGGATGGCCCGCCGCCACCCGCACGGTACCTGCGGGTTGTCGGTCATCCGCTTGCACGATCAGGCGTACGCTGGCGTTGCCTTGGCTGACCTTGACGGCGTCACCGGACTGCACGCCCAGTTTTTGCAACTCACTGCTATGCATCAGCACACATGGGGTTGCGGCATCGTGCGTCTTTTGCAGGGATGCAGCGCGCCTGACCACGGCATCCGTCGAATAAATCGGCACATCGGCCACGCGCTGCAATCCCTGCGCCCTGGTAGCGGCGGTATTCTGCAACGCAACGTCCAGATGATTATTCAGTTTACCGCCCACTTCCCGGGCGCCGAGCGCCTCATCGCGCACCGCTTCGCTGGTGTCGTAATCGAAGCCGCTCACGTCGAGCAGGTTGCCCAACACACGTAGCACCTTCCAGGCCGGACGGTTTTCACCGAGCGGTTTGACCGCACCCTTGAAACTTTGCACACGCCCCTCGGTGTTGACAAACGTGCCGGAGGTTTCGGTGAACGGCGCGATGGGCAGCAGTACATCGGCGTAATCGGTCGCATGATGCTTGTAGGCGGACAAGGCCACCACCATATCGGCGGCGTGCATCGCAGCCATCGCCTGTTGCGGGTCGTGCATATCCAGTTCCGGCTCGGCATTCAGCAGGACATACGCTTTGCGCGGCGATGCCAGCATCTGCGCGGCGTTCATGCCTGATACGGAAGATGCGGGCGGGACGCCCGCGCTCCAAGGCACCGCACCGGCGAGATAGCCGCCGACGCTATTGGCCGCCTCGCCGAGGAAACCGAATTTTGCGCCGCACAATGCGGCGATCCGTTCCGCCAATACGGCAAGCTGCGCCGCCTGCGGATGTTGTTGCGCGAAGTTGCCGAGCAGCACCGCGGCGCGCTCGCCGCTTGCGAGGCTCTTGGCGATGGCGGCGGCAACGCCGCTCACTTCGATCCCCTGTACGGATGCATCCGGCGCCACCTGCTTTTCCACAGCCAGCGCCTTCAGGATTTGCGCCAGCACGTTCAACATTCCATCCGGAGCGACGATGGCCTTGTTGGCGACCGGCATCAACAGATCGTCATCGCTGGCATGCACGATATTGGCCTGCGCACCTTTCTTGACCGCCTGGCGCACGCGCTGCGCGAGCAGGGGGTGATCCTTGCGCAGGAAGCTGCCGATGATCAGCAGGCGGTCGCGGCTATTGATCTCGGCGACCGGCATGCCCAGCCACGGCGCGCCTGCCTGTTTGCCATCCGCGCTGAAATCGGACTGGCGCAAGCGGAAATCCACGTTGCCGCTGCCCAACCCGCGCATCAGCTTTTGCAGCAGGTAAAGCTCTTCCAGCGAGCTGTGCGGCGTCGCCAATGCGGCAACCTGCTCAGCTCCATTATTTTTAATGACACAGCGCAGGCCGTTCGCCACATATTCCAGCGCAACCGGCCACTCGACTTCCTGCCACTTGCCGTCCTGCTTGAGCATCGGCTTGGTCAGGCGCTCCGGCGCATTCAACCCTTCATAGCTGAAGCGATCCTTGTCGGAAATCCAGCATTCGTTGACGGCTTCGTTTTCGACCGGCGTGACGCGCATCACTTTGCCGTTCTTCACCTGCACCGCCAGATTCGAACCCAGGCCGTCATGCGGGCTGACCGACTTGCGCCGCGACAATTCCCAACTGCGCGCGGTGTAGCGGAACGGCTTGCTGGTCAATGCGCCGACCGGGCACAGGTCGATCATGTTGCCGGACAACTCGGAATCCACCGAGCTGTTCACAAAGCTCATGATCTCGGCATGTTCGCCACGGTACGCCAGGCCCAGCTCCATCATGCCGGCGATTTCCTGCCCGAAACGCACGCAGCGCGTGCAGTGAATGCAGCGGCTCATTTCCTTCGTGGAAATCAGCGCACCGATATCCTTGTGCATCACGATGCGTTTTTCTTCGCTGTAGCGCGATGCCGGCGCGCCATAGCCCATCGCCACGTCCTGCAGCTGGCATTCACCGGCTTGGTCGCAAACCGGGCAATCCAGCGGATGGTTGATCAGCAGGAATTCCATCACGCCCTGTTGCGCCTTGACCGCGACCTCGGAATGGGTATGGACTTTCATGCCATCGGCAGCCGGCGTCGCGCAGGCAGGCAGCGGTTTGGGCGCCTTTTCCACCTCGACCAGGCACATGCGGCAACTGGCGGCGATGGACAGTTTTTTGTGGTAGCAAAAATGCGGGATATGAATGCCCGCCTTGTGCGCCGCATCCATCACGGTGGAACCGCGCCCGATTTCGACTAGCTTGCCATCAATTTCAATATTGATCATTACGCACCTGACCTGTCAGCTTTACACCAAGCAACGCTTGTGTTCGATGTGATATTCAAATTCGTCGCGGAAATGCCTGAGCATCCCCTGCACCGGCCAAACCGCCGCCTCGCCCAAGGCGCAAATAGTGCGCCCGGCAATGTTTTCGCCCACACTCAACAGCAAATCCAGATCTTCCTTGCGCCCTTCGCCGTGCTCGATGCGATGCACGATGCGGTACAGCCAGCCGGTGCCTTCACGGCACGGCGTGCATTGCCCGCAGGATTCCTCGTAATAGAAATAGGACAGGCGCTCCAGCGCGCGCACCATACAGGTGGTCTCATCCATCACGATCACCGCGCCGCTGCCCAGACCGGAGCCCGCCTTGGAGATGGAATCGTAGTCCATGGTCAGATCCATCATGACCGCGCCGGGGAGTACCGGCATCGACGAGCCGCCGGGGATCACCGCCTTGAGCGTATGCCCGTTGCGCACCCCGCCCGCCATTTTCAGCAACTCGCTGAACGGCGTGCCCATCGGCACTTCGAAGTTGCCGGGGTTGTTCACGTGGCCGGAGACGGAGAACAGCTTGGTGCCGCCGTTGTTCGGTTTTCCCAGTTCCAGAAACTTCTGCCCGCCGTTGTTGATGATGTACGGAATGCTGGCGAAGGTTTCGGTGTTGTTAATCGTGGTCGGTTTGCCGTACAGGCCGAAGGTCGCGGGAAAAGGCGGCTTGAAACGCGGCTGGCCTTTCTTGCCTTCGATGGATTCCAGCAGGGCGGTTTCTTCGCCGCAGACATAGGCGCCGTAGCCCAGATGATTATGCAGGTCGAAACAGAAATCCGTGCCCATGATGTTGTCGCCCAGATAACCGGCGGCGCGCGCCAGCTCGCAGGCTTCTTCCATGCGTTCGTAGGCTTCGAAGATTTCGCCATGCACGTAGTTGTAGCCGGTCTTGACCCCCATCGTATAGGCGGCGATCGCCATGCCTTCGATGAGCAAGTGCGGGTTGTAGCGCAGAATGTCCCAGTCCTTGCAGGTGCCCGGTTCGCCCTCGTCGGTATTGCAGACGATGTACTTGTCGCCATCGTAATTTTTGGGCATGAAGCTCCACTTCAGCCCAGTCGGAAAGCCCGCGCCGCCGCGTCCGCGCAACGCCGACAGCTTGACTTCGGAAATAATCGCATCAGGCGGCATTTTCTCGGTAAGCACCTTGCGCAATGCCTGGTAACCGCCGACCTTGAGGTAGTTTTCCAGCGTCCAGGGCTGGTCGAAATCCATCGTGGTGAGAATGACCGGGCCTCTCATAATTTATTCCACCCTCTCATGCCAGTGTCTTTCATAATTGGTCCAGTTCCGCCAAAATTTGATCGATCTTTTCTTTGCTCAAACGGCCGCAAAGTTTTTTATTGTTCACGGTAAACAGCGGCGCATCCTTGCATGCCCCCATGCACTCGCCTTCGCGCAGCCCGTACTTGCCGTCTGCGGAAACTTCGCCGAAACCGATGCCCAGCCTGGCTTGCAGATACGCCACGGTATCCCCTGCCCCGCCCAGCGTGCAGGACAGGTTGGTGCATACGGTGATGGTGTGCTTGCCCATCGGCTTGAGGTTGTACATGTGGTAAAAGGTCGCCACCTCGTACACCGCCATTTTCGGCATGCCGAGATAGGCCGCGATATCCGCCATGTCATCGGCGGCAATCCAGCCCTTTTCGTCCTGCACGAAGCGCAACGCGGCCATTACCGCAGACTGTTTCTGGTCCGCCGGATACTTCTTCAACTCGCGGTTGATCTTCGCTTGTATTTGTTCGGATAACATTAGCGGTCTACCTCGCCAAAAACGATGTCCTGCGTGCCGAGAATGGTCACCACGTCGGCGATCATGTGCCCCCGACACATCTCGTCCAGCGCCGCCATATGGGCGAAACCGGGCGCGCGTATCTTCATGCGATAAGGCTTGTTTGCACCGTCTGAAATCAGGTAAATGCCGAACTCGCCCTTGGGATGTTCCACCGCCGCATAGGCCTCGCCGGCCGGCACATGCATCCCTTCGCTGAACAGCTTGAAGTGATGGATCAATTCTTCCATGTTCTGCTTCATCGCTTCGCGCCTGGGCGGCGCAAATTTGAAATTGTCGGTCATCACCGGGCCGGGGTTGTCGCGCAACCACGCGATGCATTGCTTGATGATGCGGTTGGCCTGGCGCATCTCCTCGACGCGCACCAGATAGCGGTCATAGGAGTCGCCGGTCTTGCCGACCGGAATGTCGAAGTCGAGGCGGTCATAGACTTCATAGGGTTGCTTCTTGCGCAAATCCCATTCCACCCCTGAGCCGCGCAGCATCGGGCCGGTAAAACCCAGCGCCAATGCGCGCTCCGGCGTGACCACGCCGATGCCGACGGTGCGTTGCTTCCAGATACGGTTGTCTGTCAGCAGTGTTTCATATTCATCCACGTAGGTGGGAAAGCGCTTGGTGAAATCTTCCAGGAAATCGAGCAGCGAGCCTTGGCGGTTTTCGTTGAGTTTCTTTACCGCTGCGGCGTTGTGGATTTTCGACGGCTGGTATTGCGGCATGGTGTCCGGCAGGTCGCGATACACGCCGCCCGGACGGTAATAGGCCGCGTGCATGCGCGCACCGGACACCGCCTCGTAGGCGTCGAACAGATCCTCACGCTCGCGGAAACAGTACAGGAACACGGTCATCGCGCCGATATCCAGCCCGTGCGCGCCCAGCCATAACAGGTGGTTCAGGATGCGGGTAATTTCGTCATACATCACGCGGATATACTGCGCGCGCAACGGCACCTCGATGCCCGCCAGTTTCTCGACCGCCATCACATAAGCGTGCTCGTTGCTCAGCATCGAAACATAATCGAGCCGGTCCATGTAGGGCAGGGATTGCAAATAGGTCTTGTGCTCGGCCAGCTTCTCGGTGGCGCGGTGCAGCAACCCGATATGCGGGTCGGCACGCTCGATAACCTCGCCGTCCAGCTCCAGCACCAGGCGCAACACGCCGTGCGCCGAAGGGTGCTGCGGCCCGAAGTTCATGGTGTAGTTTTTTATCTCAGCCATTTATGCACCCTCAATTACGACCGTAGTTTTCTTCACGGATGATGCGCGGAGTCACTTCGCGCGGCTCGATCGACACCGGCTGATACACGACACGCTGCTGTTCGGGGTCGTAGCGCATTTCCACGTGGCCGGACAGCGGGAAATCCTTGCGGAACGGGTTGCCGACAAAGCCATAGTCGGTCAGGATGCGGCGCAAGTCGGGATGCCCGGTAAATACGATGCCATACAGGTCAAAGGCCTCGCGCTCGTACCAGTTGGCGCATGGCCAGATGTCCGCAACGGATTCCAGCACCGGGAAGTCGTCATCCTCGGCAAAGATGCGCACCCGCAAGCGCACGTTATGCGCCACCGACAACAGGTGATAGACGACAGCGAAGCGCCGGCCTTCCCACGCACCATCGCCATAAGCGGAGTAATCCACGCCGCACAGGTCGATCATCTGCTCGAAACCCGCCGTATCGCGCAGGCGCGTCAGCGTGTCCAGCATCCCGGCAGCCTTGACCGCCACGGTCAGTTCGCCCAGTTTTTCCTCCATGCCGGCCAGCTTGTCGCCAAGCAAATCCGTCAGACTGGTACGCAACGTACTCAAATCAGCAGCCATAGTTCAACCCTAACGCGCAATGGTATTGGTTCGTTTGATTTTGTTCTGCAACTGGATGACGCCATACAGCAGCGCCTCGGCCGTCGGAGGGCAACCCGGCACGTACACGTCCACCGGTACGATGCGGTCGCAGCCGCGCACCACCGAATAGGAATAGTGGTAATAGCCGCCGCCGTTGGCGCATGAACCCATCGAAATCACCCAGCGCGGCTCGGCCATCTGGTCATACACCTTGCGCAATGCAGGCGCCATCTTGTTGCACAGCGTTCCGGCCACCACCATCACGTCCGACTGGCGCGGACTGGGGCGAAACACCACCCCGAAGCGGTCCAGGTCGTAACGCGCCGCGCCGGCATGCATCATTTCCACCGCGCAACAGGCCAGCCCGAAAGTCATCGGCCACAGCGACCCGGTTCGGGTGTAATTAATGATGGTATCGAGCGTCGTGGTAACAACACCCTTTTCCAGAAGGCCTTCTATTCCCATTCCAAAGCTCCTTTCATCCATTCATAGATAAAGCCAACCACGAGAATGGCCAGAAAGATCATCATGGAAACAAAACCGAAGGTGCCGATCTCCTTGAGCACAATCGCCCAGGGGAAGAGAAATGCGATTTCAAGATCGAACAGGATGAACAGGATGGCGACGAGATAATAGCGCACGTCGAATTTCATGCGCGCGTCTTCAAAAGCCTCGAAGCCGCATTCATAGGGAGAGTTTTTTCTGCTATCGGGGCGGTGGGGCGATACCAGCTTGCCCAGCACTACAGGAGCCACGCCCATCACGATGCCAATAAAGATGAACAGCAGCACCGGAAAATAATTTTCCAACATTGAGCTTCCTCCCTCGGTTTGTTGTGATTCGCTGGTTCGCCCGGAATCACTTTTTTATTGTTTAGTTTGCGCCGGCAATCTTTTGTGCCGGCTTATATTTATATTCTGGTGCGGATGGGGAGACTCGAACTCCCACGCTCTTGCGAGCACAAGCACCTCAAGCTTGCGTGTCTACCAATTCCACCACAACCGCAATGTACTACAAAATTTTTCGGGCAGAAATTATTTTGGAATCTCCCTGGACTTCGAGTCGTCGGCAGGGGTAGTCGCAGGCACAGCCGGAACCGCTTCAGTGGCGACTGGCTTCACTTTATCCATCACCCCTTGCTGTTGCGCGGGATGGGAATAAAGATAAGTCAGCGCCAAACTGGTGATAAAAAACAGCGTCGCAGCGACTGCCGTGCTGCGGCTGAGAAAATTCGCGGAGCCGCTGGAACCGAACAGGCTGCCGGCCGAACCGGTGCCGAACGCCGCCCCCATGTCAGCACCCTTGCCATGCTGCATCAGCACCAAACCGACCAGCACCACAGCCGTCAAAACATGCACTACCCAAACCAATGTTTCCACACACCACTCCTAAAGCACACTATATCAAAATACTATACCAAAATACTATACCAAAAACAAAATCAAGCCTGACCGGCGCGACAGATCGCCAGAAATTCATCAGCCACCAAGGAAGCCCCGCCGATTAACCCGCCATCAATATCCGGCATCGCAAACAGCTCTGCCGCGTTATTCGCCTTCACGCTACCGCCGTAGAGTATACACAACTCCGCTGCAACCTGACTATCATGAGATGCTACACGCTGGCGGATAAACGCATGCATCGCCTGCGCCTGCGCTGCAGTGGCGGTTTTCCCGGTGCCGATTGCCCATACCGGCTCATACGCCACCACCGCATTATGCAACGCCTGCACCCCGCCCGACTGTATCAGCGCATCCAACTGCCCGGCAACCACGCTCTCGGTAATACCGCTTTCGCGCTGCTCCAGCGTCTCGCCTACACACAGAATAGGCGTAATCCCCGCTTGCTGCGCGGCCAGAAATTTCTCGGCCACCAGACGGCTGCTTTCATTATAGTAAGCGCGCCGCTCCGAGTGCCCGACGATGACATAGCTACAGCCGAAATCGCGCAACATCGCGGCGGACACCTCGCCGGTATAGGCGCCATGGTCCAACTGATGCACATCCTGCGCGCCCCATTTCACTGCGCTACCAGACAGTTTTTGCTGCGCCTGGGATAAATAAGGAAATGGCACGCAAACCGCGCAATCGACATTCCGGATTTGTTCCATCCCGCTATGCACGGCATCCAGCAACTCGGCGTTTTTAACCAGCGAGCCGTACATCTTCCAATTTCCGGCAACCAATTTGCGACGCACCGTAATTAACCCGATAAGCATTAAAGTGCGCAATCCTACCTGTGAACGAAAGAACGGTCAATGAAACGAATCGCGCATAATTTGAGTGCAATTGAAGTTGGATTGGCGTGCATGACTGTATGGCAAAATACCGGGTATTAAAATACCCGGCAGCGCGATTATGCGTTTGCGGCATGCGACAAAATGCCACAGGATGAAAATGCTTTTTAAGCGCATAATCAGCCGGGTACAGAAAGTCAAAATGGAGTTTCACCCCGCCTGCGGGAATAGGCTTCACTCGCTTGCCGGGTTTCGCCTTAAGCGAATCTTTGGCTTGACCTTGAATCGGCAGGAATCAACGACAGCTTCAGGATACTAATCATGAAAAAACAAAATCCGCGATCAAAGCAGCCACATACTGAATCACCCCCTGCCCGAAACAACCTTACGCGCAATATATTTGCCGTAACGGGAATGTTGGTTGTAGTCATTGCGCTATTTAACTTTAATCTTCTCAACAACTCATATACGGAAATAAAAACTGTTCAAAGCGAAATAGCCGGGCTGGAATATTCCCATCAAGTCGCCCGAACAATAGAGCATTTACAGCTGCATCGCGGTCTGACTGCCGGTTATTTGAGCGGAAATTCATTTCTCAAGGAAACGATCATTGCCGAAGAAGCGCAGATCGAGGCGCAGATCAAAAGTGTCGACGCATTGCCCGCCAAAGCCGGCTTTATGCTGAATTCCACCGACAACGGTAATTGGGCTCTCATAAAAACTGAATGGAAAGCGTTACAGGCGCGATCCGTTGGCCTCTCGATGAAGGAGAGTTTCGATTCACATAGCGCCCTGATCGACAAGGCCATTCATCTGTTAGGCGATATTTCAGATCATTCCGGGTTGACTACCGATCAGGATATCGGCATCAATCATCTGGGCAACCTGACCACATTTGCCATTCCCAATCTAATCGAGCACTTGGGCCGGCTACGGGCCGGCGTGATGGCTGTCATGCCCCATGAAAGAATCGCCAATGAGGATAAAGCAAACCTGAATAATTTAAAGGCCCATATAACAGAGGCCCTGGAACATATTCAGCACGATTTGACCGCTGTGACGACAACAAACCCGGTACTTGGCACCAGGATTGGCAAATTTTCACCGGAACTGGAGCAAAATATCAACGACGTATTTAGGCTGACCGATGAAATCGTCTTTTCACCCGACCATAAAGTCAAGGCAGACCAGCTTTTTTCAAAATTTTCAGTGCCTGTAAAAAATGGCTATGCTCTTCTTAACGTCACCAACAATCTTGTAAAAACGAGCCTGGATTCCAGGCTGGAGCGTCAATACAAATGGTTTTATTTGAACTTGGCCTTTTCTATCGCGGGCATCGTTCTTCTGGTTTACCTGGCGCGATGGGCGAGCAAGTCCATCGCCAATGGGATCCGGCGTCTGGAGTTGGGCTCAAAGAAATTGAGGCTGGTAAACAACAAGCTGAGCATGACTATCGGCGATCTGAAAAAGGCCGGGGAACAATTGCAATTGGCCGCCCAGGTATTTGAAAGCAGCAGGGATGCCATCACCATCACCGATGCCCGGGGTGCGATTATCACCGTCAACGAGGCTTTCACTACCATAACCGGCTACCCGGCAGCAGAGGTTGTCGGCAAAAATCCCAAAATCCTGCAATCGGGGCGGCATGATGCGGAATATTACCGGGTCATGTGGGCTTCCATCCAGGAACACGGGCACTGGCAAGGCGAGATATGGAACAAGCGCAAAAACGGGGAAATTTATCCTGAGTGGCTGAAAATAACCGCAGTAAAGAACAGGTCGCAAGACACCACCAATTACATAGCCGTCTTCAGCGATATCACCGGCGATATCAGGGCGGCAGAACATATCCAGCGCCTTGCATACTATGACACGCTGACCGACCTTCCCAATCGCGCCTTGCTGTCGGATCGACTTGATCTGGCGATAGCGCATGCTAAACGCTCCGGCTACAAGTGCGCGGTTCTGTTTCTGGACATGGACCGCTTCAAGAACATCAACGATGCACTTGGCCATTCGATCGGAGATCAACTGCTGAAATCCGTGGCAACACGCCTTAAGGAGTGTGTGCGCGAAGTGGATACCGTGGCACGAATGGGCGGCGACGAATTTGTCGTAGTCCTGGATGGCATGGCGGAAATCGGCAGCATCTTGACGGTGGCGCGGAAAATGCTCCATTCCCTGAGCCAGCCATATGAAGTCGAGGGGCACAATATCCGCGCCACTCCAAGTATAGGGATCAGCGTTTACCCCGAAGACGGCACTGACCGGGAATCGCTGATTATGAATGCAGACTCCGCGATGTACCACACCAAAGAAAACGGCCGGAACGATTTCAAATTCTTTGTCTCGGACATGAAGGCGAAAGTGGCGGAAAAACTGTTTATTGAATCGGACCTGCGCAAGGCTCTGGAACACGGCCAATTTGTGCTGCATTACCAGCCGCAGGTGGATATAAAGACCGGCCACATCATTGGAGCCGAAGCGCTCATCCGATGGAATCATCCGGTGGCGGGGCTGATTTCCCCGGCAAAATTTATCCCCATCGCGGAAGAAAGCGGGTTGATTATTCCCTTGGGAGAGTGGATCCTGAACGAGGCATGCCGGCAAAACCTGGCATGGCAGAAAGCCGGGCTCCCGCCTATTTCAATTGCGGTCAACCTGTCCGCTGTCCAGTTCCGCCAACAAAACCTGTGCCAGTTAATCAGCAAGGTACTCAGCGATACCGGGCTTGATCCGCATTACCTTGAACTGGAGCTGACCGAGGGACTGGTGATGAGCAACACCAATTCCGCAATTGAAACGCTCAATCGCTTCAAGGAGATGGGAGTGCACATATCCATTGACGATTTCGGCACCGGGTATTCCAGCTTGAGTTATTTAAAGCATTTTCCGATCGATTACCTGAAAATCGACCAGTCATTTGTGAGGGACATCACTACCAATCCGGACGATGCGGCCATCACCACCGCCATCATCAATATGGCGCAAGGACTTAATCTCAGAACCATTGCCGAAGGCGTGGAAACGGCTGACCAGCTGGCGTTTCTCCGCCTGCATTCATGCGATGTGGTGCAGGGGTATTATTTCAGCAAGCCAGTTCCGGCAACGGAGTTTGCCGATATTCTGCGGATGAGCTATTTATCCAAAAGCGTTGCCTGGCGGGGTAAGCTTGGTGTTCTTGATTTGACTACTCATTGACCTGCCCCGGATCATTGACCTGCCCCGAATAAATTTAAATTACAGAGCTAAATCGCAGAACTAAATTGCAGGGCGCGATTCAACTTGGGAAAAGCGGCTCAGTCACGGATTGACACAGACAAACACGGATTACCCATCAGTGGTAATCCGTGTTTGTCTGTGGCTAATCGCCGGTTTTCGGGTTCAACGCGCATTATCTGCGCAATCCTGACATCAGACCTTGAAGCGGGCGACCGAGCCCTTGAGCTCACCGGACAGTCTGTCGAGCTGGGTCGCCGTGTCGCTGCTCGATGCAGCCGCGGCGCTGTTCTCTTCGGCCATCTGGGCGATTTTCTCGACGTTTGCCGCAACCTGCTGGATGGCGACATCCTGCTCGCGCACCGCATCGGCAATGCTCTGGACATTGCTCGCCACCTCGCGCGAATCGTCGCCGATGCGCTGCAGCGCAGTCTCTGTTCTGCCGACGAGTTCAAGGCTTTCCGTAACCTGGGTATTGGCCTGCTGCATCCCCGTGACGGTCTCGCCGATATGGTTCTGGATATCGCCGATGAGCGCGGCAATCTCCGTAGTTGCCTTTGACGTGCGCTCGGCAAGCTTGCGCACTTCGTCCGCCACGACCGCGAAACCTCTTCCCTGCTCGCCGGCGCGCGCTGCTTCAATCGCGGCATTCAATGCCAGCAAGTTGGTCTGGTCGGCAACTTCCTTGATTACCTGGACGATACCGCCGATCCTCTTGGAACTCTCGTCGAGCCGCCCCACGTTGCTACCCGACTCGCGGATCAGTGCGGCGATGCCGTTCACATTTTTCACCGTCTCGGTCATGACAGCGAGCGCCCTTTCTGTTCCGGCGCGGGATTTCTCGACAATCTCGCCCGCAGTGCGGGCATTTGCGGCGGTTTCGCTGACGCTGACCGAGACTTCCTCGACAGCGGCGGCGACTGATGAGGCGGCATCCGCCTGCGCGGACGAACTCCTGTTAACCTGGCCGCTTGCAGTAGCCAGTTCGCCGGATGCGTCGGCGATATCTTCGCTGGAGTTGGTGGTATGCGAAATAATGTTGCGGAATTTTTCCATCAGGTGATTGATCGCCTGCCCGACGCGCGCTGTTTCCTGCGTGCCTTCCTCGGGAATGCCACGGGTGAAATCGTCATGCGCAACCGCATACTCGGCCGCATCCACAACGGCATTTAGCGGGCGGTTCACGCTACGCGCCACCCATACCGATACCGCCACGGCGATGGCGATCGCCAGCACCGCCAGAATCAATTGCGTCAACAGGAGCGTGCGGCTGGCCGCCAGCAGATGATTGACATCGTCATTGATATTCTTCGTAATCAATTGCTCGACTTCATACAACCCGTTGATCTTGTCGGTGATGCGCTTGAACCACACCGCCGGATCCACATCGAACCCGCCCTGCGCAGAACGCTCGGCCATGATGTTGCGCATGCGCTGCACCTCCTGCGTCGCCTCGCCGTCGAGCACCCCTTTCAGCGCCGCCTTTTCCGGCTCGCTCGCGGAGTCCATGAATGAATCCAGATAGGCTTCCTGTTTGTTGATCTTTCCAAGGATGGTGCGGTACTGGGCGGGCTCAATCTTGTTGGCGACAAATGCCGGCATGGTCAAAGCCCGCTCCTGCCCGGCGTTTTCCTTGGCATTTGCAAAGGCATGATAAGTCAAAAGTATCTTCGCGATTCCCGGGTCGCTGTTATACGCGGCAGCGGTGCTCATCACTTCCAGAAGCTGTGCAATCGTACCGGTAAAAAAAGCAGATGCCTCCCCGGCGGGGATGCTGTATTGATTGGCCTGGTCGCGTGTCCTGGCCAAACCGTCGAGCTTGCGCTGCGCCTCCTCGAAGGCCTTTTTCAGACCCGGCATTGAACCGGTGTCGATCCCTTCCAGCAACCGCTTGTAAGCCGCCAGTTTTTCATCGGTTTTGGCGCGGGTGCCCGGCAATATATCCGCGAACTTCTGGCCATTCGACTGGATGAAGCCGGCCGTGGCGCCGCGTTCGATCTGTATGGGATGGATCAAATCGCCTGCCGCCACCACCACCTCCATGATACTGCGCGCCTGAACCGCGCTTTGGTAACGCCCGAAGCTGTCCCAAATCAGCATACCCGAAGATAAGATCAGTGCTATCACGGGCACCGCCGTCAGCAGGGTAAGGCGTTGTGCAATGGTCGAATGTGTCATAATTTTCCTCCGGTTTTGTAGTTATATTTGAATCTAAATATCCAACAAATCATTTAAGTATTTAATACTTGAACATAATTTTGCCGCCCAAGGCGGCAAAATTATGTAAAGCATTCAAAATGCATCGTAATCAACCCTAATCAAAATCGAATTGCCGATTAGGTGCGAAAAGACCCGCTATTTCCCCCAGCACATATCACCTGCCTGAATCAAGACCAGCAACAGGGCACGGCGATATTAATTCTACATCCGGCTTGTTTAATATAACCAGCCACTTGGCAACCGTCTTTTGGTTGCTTAACGGGATGGCTGGTTGTTTTATCAGCGGATTGCCTGACTTTGTTGCGCCGTGCCCCTACAATCCGCCCAGCAACACTTCAAATTCCTCCACCGGTACGGGCTTGCTGAACAAAAAGCCCTGATACACCATGCAGCCGTGCCCCTTGAGGAAAGCCAGTTGCGCCTCGATTTCCACGCCTTCGGCGACGGAGCTCAAGCTAAAGTTGTGCGCCATGTCGATGATGGTTTGCACCATCACGGCATCGTCTGGGTCAGTCACGATATCGCGCACAAAGCTCCGGTCGATTTTAATTTGATCGAACGGGAGCTGTTTCAGATAGGACAACGATGAATAACCCGTACCGAAATCGTCCATTGACAACTTGACCCCAAGCGCTTTCAGCGCGTGCATTTTCGCCACGACATCGGCTATATTCTCCAGCACCACGCTTTCGGTCAGTTCCAGCTTCAGGCGTGACGGATCGACACGCTGCTCTTTGATAACTGCCGCGACCTTATCTACAAAGTCCCTTGACTTGAACTGCCGGGCGCTGACGTTCACGGCAAGTTCCAGGTTGCATTTTTTCTCGTCATTGCCCCATAAAGCGAGCTGCCGGCAAGCCGTTTCGAGCACCCAATGGCCAATACCAATAATCAGCGAACTCTCTTCGGCGATGGGAATGAATTGGGCGGGAGGAATAATGCCGTGCTGCGGATGAATCCAGCGCACCAGCGCCTCGGCGCCGATAATGCGGCCGGCATCGTCGACCTGCGCCTGGTAATAAAGGCTGAATTGCCGCTCGACCAGCGCACGGCGCAAATCCGATTCCAGGGTGGTGTGCGCTTCCAGAACGGCCTGCATGTCCGGATCGAAGAAGCGCACGACATTTCGGCCAGCTCCTTTCGCCTGATACATGGCGATGTCCGCATATTTAAGCAATGCTTCCGCCGTGGTCTCGCGGTCAACAAACAGGCTGATCCCGACGCTGGCCGTGCTGTGAAATTCATATTCCTTGACCAGGCAGGGCCGGTCGATGACCGCGCGTATTTTCTCGCCCACTTCCTCGGCCTGCACCGCGGCATGTTCCGCCTGGCTCCCCAGGTCTTCCAGCATCACCACAAATTCATCGCCGCCGAGCCGCGCCACCGTGTCGCCTTCACGCACGCAGGACTGCAGGCGCCGCGCTATTTCGACCAGCAGCAAATCGCCGCAATCATGCCCTTTGGTGTCATTGATGACCTTGAAGTTATCGAGATCGATGAACATGATCGCGCCATGCCTGCCGCTGCGCGCGCTGGTTGCCAATGCATGTTGCAGGCGGTCGAGCAGCAGGCGACGATTGGGCAGGCTGGTCAGCGGATCAAAAAAAGCGAGGCGATTGATGTCTTCTTCCGCTTTCTTGCGCTCCGTAATATCGAAAAACGAACCAACATAATTGGTGAGCGTTCCATCCGGCGCGGTAACGGCCGTAATCGTCAGCCATTTCGGATAAATCTCGCCGTTCTTGCGCTTATCCAGCGCCTCCCCGCTCCATTTCCCGTCACGGAAGATGGTCGCCCACATTTCCTCGTAAAAAGCCTTGGGTTTTCTCTCTGCGCTGAGGATGTTGGGATTACGACCAATGACTTCCTCCGCCGTATAGCCGGTAATATCCTGGAACGCCTGGTTGACCCGCAGGATTTTCGGATGGCAATCGGTAATCACAATCGCCTCATGCGTCTCGAAGGCAATTGCGGAAACGCGCAAATCCGTCGCCACGCTGGCCAATTGCTCGTGCGCCAGCCGCTCGATGTTCTGTTTTTTCCACCATGTCCACAGGATAATTCCGGCACCCAGCATAAAAAATGCGGCGGTGAGCCAGACCATTGATTGCAGGCGCCGGACATGTTCCAGCACCTCGTCCGTATCCATCTTGACCACCATGCCCCACGAGGTATCCGGCACGGCGATGTTATAGGCCAGCACCGGCTTGCCGCGGTAGTCGAAGGCCTCCAATGCGCCGTAATAGCCCTTCATCATCTCTTTTGTCGGAACGGTAAGCGCGTTGATGCCGCCCTGGATCGGCAGCCGGAGTTTGAGCGCGGTATCTTTCTGGTAGCGCAATTCATTGAGGAACAGCACATCGCCGCCGTCCCTGGTGACCAGCAGGGTCTCACCGGTCTTGCTTTCCACCGGCCAGGACTGGATCAGGGAAAACAGGAAACGCAAATCGTTGCGCAACACCAGAACGCCCATCGCGGCCGATGTATCCGGGTTCACGATGGGAACAAAAGTGTCCAGCAGCGGCTTGTCCGGAGCGGACGGGTCACCAAAGTAGATCGGTGAAGTGAGAAGGGAGTTATCCTGGATCGCGCGCAAGGCGATGGATTTGCCCGTTTCGGACAGCCCTGTATATTGCCCGCCGCCGAAGCGGATGTTCGCCTTGCCGTCCAGCAGCAGCGCCCCGCCATATTGATAGGAGGTGACCGCGGTTTCCAACGGCTGCCGGACGCCAGCCGGCGTATTGCCGGACGGGTTCGCCAGCCACTGCCGGACGATGGGATTGCTCAGGAATTTTGCGGCGACCCGCGCATCTCCCTTGCGTTCCTGAAAATATGCCTGAATCTGGCCGATCTTGAGTTTGCCGACACCGTGCAAATTCTCGTATGCATGAGCCTTCTCGATCTTCGTGAAATGATCGATCAAGACATAGCTCGCCACACCGACAAGAATGACGAAATTGAGGAATAAGGCGATTGCTACCGCGGCGGGATAGCGGTTGACTGCACTTTGAATGTTCATCCGTTCGGCGTCCCGTCAGCGGCAACCATGATTCCCGTGAGGGCGGCTTTCGGCGTCAGGCTGCCTGCACGGCAATCCGGTCGCGCTGCGCGATGATGCGGTTGCGCTCATCCACATAGACGAGCTGCGGGTGGAATTTTTGCAGTTCCAGTTCAGAATACATGGCATAGGTGGCGATGATCAGGATATCGCCCGGGTTGGCCTTGTGCGCGGCCGCGCCGTTCACGGAAATCACGCCGGACCCGCGTTGCGCGCGGATCGCGTAGGTAGTGAAACGTTCGCCATTGGTGACGTTGTAAATATCGATCTGCTGATATTCCTTGATATCGGCGGCGTCCAGCAAATCGTCGTCGATCGCGCAGGAACCTTCATAGTGCAACTCGGAGTGCGTGACACGCACCCGGTGCAGCTTGGCTTTAAGCATGATTCTTTGCATGTAGTACTTCCCTTTCCGGCAGGGTGCGGATTATATAGCAATCAATCGGCCAAGTAATCAATCAACCAGGCAAACCTCGACATTGTCCAGCAGGCGGGTATTGCCCAGCTGGGCCGCCGCCAATATCACCAGTTCGCGCTGCGCCAGATCATCTTTTACGGGGCTGGCCGGCTGCAAGTCAGACTGGTTGCGCACCGCCACGTAATCCACCAGCCAGTCCCTTGCGGCGAGAGCTTCGACCGCCCGTTCCTGCAATCGTTCAAAATCGCGCTCACCCTGCAGGATGGCCTGCCTCATCCCTTGCAGCGTCCGGTACAGGAAAACCGCTTCGCCGCGCTCGCCCGCGCTCAGGTACTGGTTGCGCGAGCTCAGCGCCAGGCCGTCCGCCGCGCGCACCGTCTCGCCGCCGACGATGCGCACCGGCAGGTTCAACTCGGAAACCATCCGGCGGATGATGTGCAGTTGCTGGTAATCCTTCTTGCCGAACAGCGCGGCGTGCGGCTGCACGATATTGAGCAGTTTCAGCACCACGGTCGCCATACCGCGAAAATGCCCGGGGCGCGTCGCACCGCACAGCTCGCTGGCAATCGGCGGCGGCTCGACGAACACGGTTTGCTGGGCGGGATATATTTCGTTGGCCGGCGGCGCGAATACCACGTCCGCCAAGCCATGCAATTGGGCGCAATCCGCCTCCAGCGTGCGCGGATAGCGGTCGAAATCCTCGCTCGGGCCGAATTGCAGCGGATTGACGAAAATGCTCGCCACCACGCAACTGCCGTGCTCGCGCGCCTGCCTCACCAGGTTGAGATGCCCCTCATGCAGGTTGCCCATGGTCGGCACAAAAGCAATGGTGCGCTCATTGCCCAGACGGGCTCGCAGTTCGGCGATAGTTGAAATAACTTGCATTAAGCTTAAAAACCTCAGTTAGCCACAGATTGACACGGATAAACACGGATAAAACATCATATTACAGGAAGGGTATTCACCCAAACAGCACAGGAAAAAGCAGATGCAAACGGTTGCTCATCTGTGTCTATCCGTGTTCATCCGTGGCTCAATTAGTTATAGGTTAAAAACTATGTTCCGGCGCAGGGAAACTACCTGCCTTGACCTCGGCGACGTAATTTTTCACCGCCGCCGCGATGCCGTCCGCGCCCTGCAGGAAATTTTTCGCGAAGCGCGCCTTCTTGCCCGGATAGATGTCCAGCATGTCGTACAGCACCAGCACCTGCCCGGAGCAGGCCGCGCCCGCGCCGATGCCGATGGTGGGAATGGAAAGCGCGGCGGTGATCTCCGCCGCCAGCAGCGCGGGGATGGTTTCCAGCACCAGCATCCCCGCGCCGGCCTGCTCCAGCGCCGCCGCATCCTTCAGCAACCGTTGCGCAGCGGCAGGCTCCCTGCCCTGCACGCGGTAGCCGCCCATCTGGTGCACCGATTGCGGCGTCAGGCCGATATGCCCGCATACCGGGATGCCGCGCCCGGTGAGAAATTCCACCGTTTCGGCCATCTCGACACCGCCTTCCAGCTTGACCATCTGTGCGCCCGCCGCCATCAGCTTTGCGGCATGCGCAAAGGTTTCCTGCGGGCTGATCTGGAACGTGCCGAACGGCATGTCGCCGATGATGAATACCTGCCTGGCACCGCGCGCCACACAGGCCGTGTGGTAAACCATGTCGTCCAGCGAAACCGGCAACGTGGTCTCGTGCCCCTGTATCACCATGCCGAGCGAATCGCCGACCAGCAGCACGTCCACACCCTGCGCCTCGAGCAGCGCGGCAAAGCTCGCGTCATAGCAGGTCAGCACGGCGATCTTCTCGTCCTTGCTGCGCATAGTTTGCAGTGTGGTTAGCGTTGTTCTCATCAATCCCCCTGGCTGAAAAATTCGCGCGGCCCGCGCATTTCCCTGATGCGTTGCAGCAGCAAGGCAAAATCCCCGGCATCCTCCTCGAAGTTCAGGTGTTCGGTATTCACCATCAGCACCGGGGCCGCGTCGTAATGATAGAAGAAATCGCTGTAGCCTTGTGCCACGCGCTGCAAATAATCGTCGGAAATAGCCTGTTCGTATGGCTTGGCGCGGCGGCGCACGCGCTCCGCCAGCGTTTCCGGCGCGGCCTGCAAGTAGATCACCAGATCCGGCGCGGGCGCCTCCAATTGCAGGGTACGGTAAATCTGCTGGTACAGCGCGAACTCCGCGTCGCTCAGGTTGAGCCGCGCAAACAGCGGATCCTTGTCGAACAGGTAATCCGCCACGGTGCTCGCGCGGAACAGATCCATCTGCGCCAGGTCGCGCACTTCGTTGCCGCGCTGGAACAGGAAAAACAGTTGTGTCGCCAGCGCATGGCGCGGCGGATCCTGGTAAAAGCGCGCGAGAAAGGGGTTTTCATCCGGCTTTTCCAGCAGCGCCGCAGCGCCGGTATGCTGCGCGAGGCGGCGCGCGAGGCTGGTCTTGCCCGCGCCGATCGGCCCCTCCACGACTACGTAACGATACTTATCATGCAGCATCGGCGAGTTTCTCCAATACCTGATCCGAGCAATTCTGCAACGCCTGCCGCGCCGGGCCCATGCCGGGTATGGCGGCATCCGGTGCGATCTCCAGCAGCGGTTGCAGCACGAAGGCGCGCAAGTGCATCTGCGGGTGCGGAAGAGTCAGACCGTGCTCGTGCAGTTGCATATCGTCATACAGCAGCACATCCAGATCCAGAGTGCGCGGCGCGTTGCGAAAGGTGCGCTCGCGGCCATGCTCATGCTCGATTTGCAGCAAGGCTTGCAACAAGGCTTGCGGGGTCAGGGCCGTAGCAACTTTCGCCACCGCATTCACGAACTCCGGCTGATCCGGATAGCCCAGCGGCGCGCTGCGGTACAGCGACGAATGGGCGACGAGGCGCGTTTCCGGCAATCCGTCAAGCTCGTCGAAGGCGCGCTGCAATTGGCTGCGCGGGTCTTCCAGATTGCTGCCAAGCCCGATGAAGGCGAGGTGCGGCATTACGCTACCGGCTCATTCGCTACTGCCTGCGGTTTCTTGCGCGGCTTGCGGCGGCGTTTCTTGTCGCCGGCGCCCTCAGGTTGCAGCATTTCCGCCTGCCGTTCGATACTGGCATCCTGGAATTCATCCCACCACAAACCGAGTTCGTCATTCACTTCGCCGCTGGCGCAGCGCAGCAACAAAAAGTCGAACCCGGCGCGGAAGCGCGGCTGCTCAAGCAAACGGAACGGGCGTTGCCCGGCGCGCTGCTCGAAGCGTTGCTGCAGCAGCCAGATTTCTTTCATCACCGCGTCATGGCGGTGCGGGATGGCAAGCTGCTCCTTCTGCCTGGCCAGCACCTCATCCATCGCCTCGTGCATTGCGCCCACCGGGCGTTCGCCTTGCTGCACGCGCAAATTCCATGCCGCCAGCACCTCATGCCAGAGCAATGCGGCAAACAGGAATGCGGGCGAAACCGTCTTGTCCTGACTGAGACGCTCATCGGTATTGCGCAGCGCCAGCATGACGAATTTCTCGCCCATCGGCTGTTCCAGGATCACATCCAGCAACGGCAGCAGGCCATGATGCAAGTTCATCTTGCGCAATTGCTGGATGCATTCCACCGAATGCCCGGACAACAGCATCTTCAACACTTCATCGAGCAAACGCGACTGCGGCACGTTGTCGAGCAAATTTTTCATCCCGGCGATCGGTGCGGCAGTTGCGGCGTCGATCTGCATGCCCAGCTTCGCGGACAAACGTACCGCACGCAGCATCCGCACCGGGTCTTCGCGGTAGCGCACCAGCGGGTCGCCGATCATGCGCAGCAGGCGTTTGCGGGTATCGGCATAGCCGTTGTGATAGTCGAGAATCTCCTGCGTGGACGGGTCATAGAACAACGCGTTGGCGGTGAAATCGCGCCGCGCCGCATCCTGCTCCCGGTCGCCGAACTGGTTGTCGCGCAGCAGGCGGCCATGCTCGTCGGTCTGCGCGTCTTCGGCCTCGATCATGCTGCGAAAGGTGGAAACCTCGACCACCTCCTCGCCGAACATCACGTGCACGATCTGGAAGCGCCGCCCGATGATGCGCGAACGGCGGAACACGCGGCGCACCTCCTCCGGCGTGGCATCGGTCGCCACATCGAAATCCTTGGGGATGCGCTTCAGCAGCAGGTCGCGCACTGCGCCGCCCACCACATAGGCCTGATAGCCGGCCGCCTGCAGGCCGTCAGTGACTTTCTGCGCGCCATAACTGATCTGCTCGCGCGGCACGCCATGCAATTCGAACGGGATCACCTGTGCATTCCCTGATGATCTGACTTTTGCTGATTTACGGAATACGCGTTTGAAGAGTTTTTTAATCATGCATTCTTTAACAAATTGGAGCGCGATACGGCCACGCAAAGGAGTGCGGATTATACACTGCGGCCATTTAGGAAACCTTTGCAGCAATGAAAAACGCGCCTTGCGGCGCGTTTCCGGTGCGACACATAGCGCTTAGCCCTTCAGGCAGGCACTCATGAATTTCTTGCGTTCATCGCCCTTCAACCCCTTGGTCTTGGCATCGGCATTGCACGCCTTCATTTTGTCTTGTTGCGCGGACGAAGCTGCGGGGGTAGCAGGAGTGGCTGGGGTCGCCGCCGCAGGAGCGCCCGCCATCGCATCATGCTTCAGCACATAATCCTTGGACAGGCATTTCTTCATGAACGCCTTGCGTTCATCCCCCTTCATGCCTGTCGCTTCCTTGCTGCAACCCTTCATCTTCTCGCCTGCCGCAAAAGCCGGAGCAGAAACGGTAAATGCAAAACCCAAACAAGCCAGTGCGATCATTTTTTTCATGTAAATCTCCTTGGAGTTAGTGGCGGCGATGGATCAACGGGGATAAACACAGCAACCCCGAAACGCACCCTAACCCGCGCCCATCGCACGGTCAATATGCCGAAATGCCTAGATAATCCGGCCTAGCCTGTGAGTGTCGTGGCATGGCTGAAAATTTAATGCCAAGCTGAGGTCACTCCATCTCCATTTCATCACTCTTTTTAAGATTATTCACCACACTCTTCATCAACTGGGTCTTCGCACCGCAGGCCCTTGGTAGATATTGGAAGGAATACTCGCTTATGCACATCAAACATCCACGCACGTTTTACCTTGTCGGATTTGGCATAAGCACAATCCTTACCCATTCGCTGCTCGTAGAATCCCACGATAACCCGCTTGTCTTCTTCTGAAGCGCGACACCTATGCGAGAGTGGAAGCCCTTCTCGTCTCGGTTCAAATACCCCGTTCCTATATTCCCAATCACGTAATTTTTCTGGAAGAACTAGTACAGCAAGAATTTCTTCGCCCCGATTCCATTCAAAAAACCTACTTGTAATCAGCACATGCCACTTATTAGCGTATAAACCTTCCTCAATCGTGAAATTAGAACCATCATCCAATTCCCCGCCAACCCCTCCACTCGCTTTCAGAACAAAATTTGGGATACTGCCACTCGCTTTACCTTCGATTGCCGGAGGAATCTTCATCCCCACTAGAGCTTTGATTTCTGGAGGCTCAATTTCTGCCCACACACGCGCCGATAGCATCAGCGCAACCGTTAAAGGGATCAGCTTCGCATTATGTTTTCGCATTCTTTATCTCCCGTTCAAAGCCCAAAGCCTGTTCAGGCTTTGCTGATCGTCATCTTGATAAGTGTGGGTAGCTACAATTATCTGCCGGGGTTGCGCTGTCGGTAGCTCAGGGAGGGCAGGCGGTTGTCCGTTCGGTTCATGGGCGTAACCTACCCCGCACCGCACAGAGAATCAATATGCCGAAATGCCTAGATAATCCAGCCTAGGCAGGCAATCCGGCGATCCATTTCGCATAGAGCCGCGCTGCAATATCCCGCAGGCGCGGCAGCTCGTCCGCCGTCTGCCGCCGCATCTCAGCGGCGGATTGCACCGCCTGGCTGTCGGAGGCTAGTTCATCCGCACCGATCTCGCACCAGGAAACGATCATCGCGGCATTCATCTCGACGTGGCATTGCAGCGCGAGGTGCTTGCCGATGGCCCAGGCCTGGTTGGCGCAATGAGCGCTGGACAACAAAAGCGTCGCGCCTTGCGGCAGACTGAAGGTTTCGCCGTGCCAATGGAATGCCTGAAAGTCTTGTATCGCACCGAACCACGCGCGCGCGCTGTCGTTGTCCGCCACCGTCACTTCGCCCCAGCCGATCTCCTTCACCGGGTTGCGCGATACCGTGCCGCCCAGCGCCTTGGAAATCAGTTGCCCGCCGAGGCAATGTCCCAGTACGGGAATATCCCTGGCTACCGCCTCGCGGATCAGGGCCAGCGCCGGCGCTATCCACGGCAGGTCGTCGTTGACGCTCATCGGCCCGCCCATGAACACCAGCCCGGAATAAGCCTCGGCGGAAGACGGCACGGCATCGCCCGCATCGATGGCGATCAACTGCCACGGAATTTGTTGCCTATCGAGGAATTCGGCGAGATAGCCGGGGCCTTCGGCGGCGGCGTGGCGGAAGATCGCGATGGGTTTCATAAGATATGGGAAGGGTTAAGGGAGAAGGGAACGCACCTGCGGTGCTCAAGGGAAAATACCAAACCCGCCCTTACCCTTCCCCCCTTCTCTCTTCCCCCTTCACTGTTTGGTCTTATCCCGCTCAATCAGCGCATAGGCCGAATGGTTGTGTATCGATTCAAAATTCTCCGATTCCACAATGAAAGCATCGATACGCTCATCGGCGTTCAGCACCGCCGCCACGTCGCGCACCATGTCCTCGACGAACTTGGGATTATCGTAGGCGCGCTCGGTGACGAATTTTTCGTCGGGGCGCTTGAGCAGGCCGAACAGTTCGCAGGAGGCCTGCTCCTCGGCGATGCGCACCACCTCTTCGATCCAGACGAAACGATTGGTGCGCAGCGTAAGCGTGACGTGAGAACGCTGGTTATGCGCGCCGCGTTCGGAAATCTTCTTGGAGCAGGGGCACAGGCTGGTGACGGGCACCACCACCTTCATCGTGACGCGCGCCTTGCCGTCAATCATCTCGCCGATCAGCGTCACGTCGTAATCGAGCAGGCTATGCACGCCGGATACCGGCGCCGTCTTGTTCACAAAATACGGGAAACTCATTTCGATGTAGCCGGACTGCGCTTCCAGGCGGATCACCATCTCATGCAAGATGCTCTCGAAGGATTCCACGGAGATTTCGCGTTCATGCTCGTTGAGTATCTCGACGAAACGCGACATGTGCGTGCCCTTGAAGTTATGCGGCAGGTGCACGTACATGTTGAAGGTGGCGATGGTGTGCTGCACGCCGATGCTCTGATCCTTCACCTTGACCGGATGGCGGATACCCTTGATGCCGACGCGATTGATCGCTAGATGGCGCGTATCGGCGGAATTTTGCACATCGGCGATGGGAGTTGGTGCGGGAGAATTCATGGTTGCCCTCATTTGGATAAATGGGTAGGGGCGTAAGGCATTACGCCCTTCTCGTGGCATATCAAAAAGGGCGTAATGCCTTACGCCCCTACGGAAACGGTAATCGCCTTCACCAGCCCGGCGGCGTCCAGGCCGCAATCCGCCAGCATCCGCGCGTGCTCGCCCTGTTCGATGAAGCGATCCGGCAAACCGAGTTGCAGCACGGGGATGACGATACCATGCTGTTGCAGACATTCCGCCACCGCGCTGCCCGCGCCGCCCTGCACGGCATTTTCTTCCACCGTGACCAGCAGCTCGTGTTCGCGCGCCAGACGCAGCACCAGCTCGGCATCCAGCGGCTTGACGAAGCGCATGTTGGCCACCGTTGCATCCAGTTGTTCGCCGGCCGCCAGCGCGGGAGCCAGCATCGAACCGAAGGCCAGGATCGCCACACGTTTGCCTGCACGGCGCAATTCGCCCTTGCCGATTGGCAGGACGCGCATCTCCTGGCTGACCGTCACGCCGGGGCCGCAACCGCGCGGATAGCGCACCGCGCTCGGCGTATTCAATTGGAACGCGGTATAGAGCATCTGGCGGCATTCGTCCGCGTCAGCCGGCGCCATCACCGTCATGTTGGGAATGCAGCGCAGATAGGAAAGATCGAAGCTGCCCGCATGAGTCGCGCCGTCCGCGCCGACCAGCCCGCCGCGATCGATCGCCAATACCACCGGCAGGTTCTGGATCGCAATATCGTGGATGAGCTGGTCGTAGGCGCGCTGCAAAAAGGTCGAATAGATCGCCACCACCGGCTTGAAGCCGTCGCAGGCCAAGCCGGCGGCAAACGTCAGCGCGTGCTGTTCGGCGATGCCCACGTCGAAATAGCGCGCCGGAAAACGTTCGGCAAATTCCCCCATCCCGGAGCCTTCGCACATCGCCGGCGTGATGCCGACCAGCCGCTCATCCTGCGCGGCCATGTCGCACAGCCACTGTCCGAACACCTCGGCATAAGTGGGTTTGGCGGGCTGTTCTTCGGTCTGGGCTGGTTTGGCGGCGATACCGTTGGCCGGGTCGAACTTGCTCACGCCGTGATACAAGACGCAGTCCCGCTCGGCATGCGTGTAGCCCCTGCCCTTCTGCGTGACCACATGCAGGAACTGCGGGCCGCTGAGCTGGCGGATGTTGCCCAGCGTGTCCAGCAGCACATCCAGGTCGTGCCCGTCGACCGGCCCGATGTAGTTGAAGCCGAATTCCTCGAACAGCGTGCTCGGCGTCACCATGCCCTTGACGTGCTCTTCGGCGCGCTTGGCGAATTCCAGCACCGGCGGCATCCCCTTGAACATTTTTTCGCTGCCGCGCCGCATCGCCGCATAGAAGCGCCCCGACATCAGCCTGGCCAGATAATTATTCAGCGCGCCGACCGGCCGCGAAATCGACATGTCGTTGTCGTTGAGGATGACCAGCAGGTTGGCGTCGAGCGCGCCGGCATTGTTGAGCGCCTCGAAGGCCATCCCGCCGGTCAGCGCGCCGTCGCCGATGATCGCCACCGCGCGCCGCTCGGAATTTTCCAGTTGCGCCGCGACCGCCATGCCCAGCGCCGCCGAGATCGACGTGCTGGAATGCCCGGTGCCGAAGGCATCGTAGGGGCTTTCGTCGCGCTTCGGGAAACCGGCGATGCCGCCCGCCATGCGCAGCTTGCCCATCGCTTCGCGCCGCCCGGTGAGGATCTTGTGCGCGTAGGTCTGGTGCCCCACGTCCCATACCAGCCGGTCGTCCGGCGTGTGGTAGATGTAATGCAATGCGATGGTCAGCTCGACCGTGCCGAGGTTGGAAGACAGATGCCCGCCGGTCTTGCTCACCGACTCGACCAGAAAGCAGCGCAGCTCGGCGGCGAGTTGCGGCAACTGCGCGCGTTCCAGCTTGCGCAAATCGTCCGGGAGGTTGATGGAAGCCAGCAATGGGTGCATCAGAACTTTCTCAATACGATGAAATCGGCGAGTTCGCGCAACCGCTGCGCGGAGTCGCCGAACCCGGCCAGGGTTTCCAGCGCCTCGCGATGCAGCCGCTGCGCCATGTCGCGCGCGCCCTGGATGCCCAACAGGCTGACATAGGTCGGTTTGTCGTTGTCCGCATCTTTGCCCGCCGTCTTGCCCAGCGTCGCGGTGTCCGCCTCGCAGTCGAGCACGTCGTCCACCACCTGGAACGCGAGGCCGATCAGCTTGCCGAAATGATCCAGCCTGTCCAGTTGTTCCGCAGAAACCGACCCGCATTGGGCGCCCAGCAACACGGCGGCACGGATCAGCGCGCCGGTCTTGTGAATATGCATGAATTCCAGTTCGGGGAGTGTGAGCGATTTGCCCACGCTGGCCAGGTCGATCGCCTGCCCGCCCGCCATGCCGCGCGAGCCGGAAGCCAGCGCGAGCAGCTTGACCATTTCCAGCTGGCGCGCCGCATCGTCGTTCAGGCGGTGCTCGGCGAGCAGCTGGAACGCCAGCGTTTGCAGGCTGTCGCCCACCAGCAGCGCGGTCGCCTCGTCGTATTGCACATGGCAGGTCGGTTTGCCGCGGCGCAGCACGTCGTCGTCCATGCATGGCATATCGTCATGCACCAGCGAATAGGCGTGGATCAGTTCGACGGCGGCGGCAGCGACATCCACCCGCACCGCCTCCGCGCCGGTCAATTCGCCCGCAGCAAACGCCAACAGCGGGCGCACGCGCTTGCCGCCGTCGAGCACCGAGTAGCGCATCGCTTCGTGCAAGCGCTGCGGCGCGATATCGGCGCGAGGCAGCAACCCGCCCAGCACCTCCTCGAAGCGTGCCTGATGCGCGGCGACCCAGCTTTGAAAATCAGCGCGCATCAGGCTTGCCCTGTTTCGCCGCTGGCGGAAAAATCCTTCAGCACGCCGTTCTCCAGCACGCTCACCTGCTGCTGCGCATCTTCCAGTTTGGATCGGCAGAGTGACAACAACTCCGCGCCGCGCTTATAGGCTGCCAGCGAATCTTCCAGCGGCAACTTGCCCGCCTCCATGTCGGCGACGATCTGCTCAAGCTCGGCCATGGCCGACTCGAAATCGAGCGTTTTTTGCGGTTTAGCTGCCATAGCAATCTCTGCGTTGCGAAAGACTGGCATTTTACCCAACCCACCCTGACTGAGCCAATTTATATTGCTCCGTGCAAAAAATTCGCGGAAAATCCGCGCCCCATTTGATTACCCGTCACAACCATTCACCACGAAGGCACGAAGGAGAACAAATGCTTGCTCCAGGAATTTCTACCACCTTGCGGATGACCAGCTAATGCCATGCAACTCCATAAAAGCTCTTCGTGATCTTCGTGCCTTCGTGGTAAAAGATTTTTTGTGCCTATGAGTAGCCCCGCATGAAATCATCCTGGATGCTGGTCGCCGGATTGCTGTTCGGCTGCATGGGCGTGTTCGTCAAACTCGGCGCGGCGCATTTTTCTTATATCGAACTGGTGTTCTACCGCTCGTTCTTCGGCCTGCTGCTGGTCTACGGCATCATGCGCCACCAGCATATCCGCGTCGCCACACAACACTGGCGCAACCACTTATGGCGCGGCCTTTCCGGTTCGGTGGCCCTCGCGCTGTTCTTTTACTGCATCACCGTGCTGCCGCTCGCCACCGCCATCACGCTCAACTATACCGCGCCGCTGTTCCTCACCCTCCTCACCATGCTGGTGTTCAAGGATCGTTTCCACCTGCCGCTGACCATCGCGATCGGCCTCGGGTTCTGCGGCGTGGTATTGCTGCTGCAACCGACACTCCAGCAGAACCAGCTGCTGCCCGGCCTGCTCGGCCTGATCTCCGGCTTCCTCGCCGGGGTCGCGTACCTCAACGTCAGGCAACTCGCGATGATCGGCGAACCGGATACGCGCACCGTGCTCTATTTCAGCCTGATCGCCTCGCTCGGCAGCGGCGTCTGGATACTGTTCGACACCGTGCATGCAATCACGCCGCAGGGCTTCGCGATCCTGCTCGGGCTGGGCAGCTCCGCCACCCTCGCGCAACTCGCGATGACGCGCGCCTACCGCACCGGCAGGACGCTGGTGGTCGGCAGCCTGGCCTACAGCACCATCGTGTTCGCCAGCCTGTTCGGCATGCTGCTGTGGGATGAGACCCTGAGCCTGTCCAGTTGGCTGGGCATGGCGTTCATCATCGCCAGCGGTGTGCTAAGCTTGCGCCTGTCACCTCAACACCCGCCAAAAGAAGTGCCCAAAAAAGGAAAGCCATGATCACCATCGAACAAACCGACAACCTCGTCAACGCCGCCGTCCTCGGCGAATTCACCCTTGCCGATTTCAAGATGTTTGAAGAGCAATCGCTGTACAAACTGAAATCGCCCGGCACCGTGAACCTGCTGTTCGACCTGCGCGCGATGATCGACTACACCGTGGACGTCGCGTGGGAAGAGATCAAATTCTTCAGCCGCGAACACAACCACGACTTCAACAAAATCGCCGTGGTCACCAGCGACCAGTGGCTCACCTGGCAGGCCTGGCTGTCGCGCATCTTCATCGACGCCGACATTGAGGTGTTCAACGATTACGACGAGGCGCTGGCCTGGGTGCAGGGCTAAGGTGCCTTTCCCGGCGCGCTTTAGGATGTTGACCTTGCCCCTGTAATCCGTATCTCTTAACACGCTCATTATGCGGCATCCTTCAACTGTGCCGCCAACCAGTTTTTCTCGAACTGCATCGGACTGATATAGCCCAGTGTCGAGTGCAGCCTTCTGTGGTTGTAGTACGTCAGCCAGTCAATCACCTCGTCCATCGCCTGGCGCCGTGTTTCAAACCGCATGCCGTACAACCGTCCCACCTTCAATGACCCCCACAAGCTTTCCGTTGGCGCGTTGTCCCAGCAGTTCCCTTTGCGGCTCATTGAGCTTTGCATGCCGTATTCAACCAGCGTTTGCTGGAATGTGTGGCTGCAATACTGACTACCCCGATCCGAGTGGAAGATCAGCCCGGGCTCCGGTCGTCTCCTGAACCATGCCATCCTGAGCGCATCCGTCACCAAGCGGGTCTGCATGTGGGCTTGCATGCTCCAGCCGACTACCTGACGGCTGTACAGATCAAGGACGATAGCCAGATACAACCAGCCTTCATCGGTCTGGATATAGGTGATGTCGCTAGTCCATACACAGTCGGGCGTATCAGGCTGGAAGTTGCGATTGAGCAAGTTCGGCGCGATCGGCAGGTTATGCTTGCTGTCGGTGGTAACAACAAATTTACGCTTTCCTCGTGCCTTGATGCCGTGTTCCTTCATGAGCCGCCGAACCCGTTCTTTCCAGACACGCACACCACTGGCACGGAGTTCTTGCCAGATTCGCGGCCAGCCGTATTCGCCTTTGCTGGCGGCATGCGCTGCCTTGATGTGAACCAGCAGGGCTTCATCATTGATGCGCTTGCCAGGCGTCGCGGGGTGTCCAGAACCTTTGCGACGCTGATACTCAAAGTATCCGCTCGCGCTGACGTTCAGCACTTCGCATTGCAGGGTGATCGGCCAACGATTTTTATGCCGCTCAATCCAGGCGTACTTCACGCTGACTCCCGCGCAAAGTACGCCGTCGCTTTTTTTAGGATGTCGCGCTCCATCTTGACCCGCGCAAGTTCTGCTCTCAAGCGCGCCAGCTCCATTTGCTCTGCGCTCACCGGCTTGGCACCTGCACCGGCCAGCTTCCCTTTTGCCGCCTGCCTGACCCAATTCTCCAATGTCTGCTTCGGAATACCCAGCACTTTGGCTGTCATCAAACATGCCTGGCCGCCCTGAACCAATCGCACCGCCTCCAGCTTGTACTCCAGTGTGTATGCCGCTCTCTTGCTTTTTTCTGCCGTCATTTTTACGTCTCCTTAACTTGAAATCTACCATAAGTTAAGAAATACGTTTTTCGGGGGCAAGGTCACTGAGCGACAGGGGCTATTTCCCGGATCTCATGGCGGGCATGAAGATCACCGGCGCCCTCGTTGTCAGCAAGAGCACCGGTCAGCGCTCCGCCATAATCGCAGTTCCCATCAAGAAAAACGGCAAGGTTGTCGGCGCGATCGGCGCATCGCTTTTTCTTGACAGGCTCTCCGATCAGGTCGGTTCCGCCCTCGACCTTCGGCCAGATGCCGCCTTTTTCGCCATGGCCCCGAACGGCCTGACCACCCTGCACAGCAAGACGGATCGCCACTTCCTTGATCCCCGGGAATTGGGAAGCGAGACGCTCAAAAATGCCGCGAACGAGATGTTGTCCAGGGCTTCGGGGGACGTAACCTACGAGTTTGACAATACCACGAAGCATGCGATATACCGGACCTCCCCTGTTACGCAGTGGAAATTTGTGATGGCATTCAGCGCCGCTCCGCATAAATAGCCGGCGTTTTCACATCATGCGCAGCAAAGGTGGAACGCCGGCTGCAGGCGGCCATCTTATTAACACACGCAGCACGGAGCACAGCCAGTACGTCTATAACCTTTCAAGGAGATCGTCATGAGCAAATACCAAATCGCCGTTGTCGTCGGAAGCCTTCGCCAGGATTCGTTCAACCGCAAGCTGGCGAGCGCCGTTGCAAGATTGGCGCCGCCGGAGTTCTCGTTCAAGCAGGTGCAAATCGGCGACTTGCCGCTTTACAACCAGGACGATGACGCGAACCAGGCCGAATCCGTCAAGCGGCTGAAGGGTGAGATCGTGGCTGCACAGGGCCTGCTGTTCGTCACCCCAGAATACAACCGTTCGATCCCCGGCGTGCTCAAGAACGCGATCGACCACGCCTCGCGTCCCTATGGCCAGAGCGCATGGGCGGGCAAGCCCGCCGGTGTGTTGGGCGCTTCGCCCGGTGCGACCGGCACGGCCATGGCGCAGCAGCATTTGCGCAACATTCTCGCGACTCTGGACATCCCGACGCTTGGCCAACCCGAAGCATTCATCCAGGTAAAAGAGGGGTTGTTTGACGAGGCCGGCAACATCGGAGCAGGCAGCAAGAAATTCCTGCAAAACTGGATGGACCAATATGTCGCATGGGTGAAAAAGCACACTGCCTGATCCAATTCACGCAGGGCCGAAAACAAAAAACCCGCCTGGGCGGGTTTTCCTTTGTACTGCGAAGCCGGGCCGAATTACTTCAGCTTGGTTTCCTTGTACATGACGTGCTTGCGTACCTTGGGGTCGAACTTCTTCATTTCGATCTTTCCCGGTGTGGTGCGCTTGTTCTTGGTCGTAGTGTAAAAATGACCGGTACCGGCACTGGATTCAAGTTTGATCTTTTCGCGCATTTTCCAGCCTCCTTAAACGTTCACGCCACGGGCGCGAATCTCGAACAACACTGCGTCGATACCATTCTTGTCGATGGTGCGCAGCGCTGCATTGGTCAAGCGCAAGCTGACCCAGCGATTTTCACTTTCAACCCAGAAGCGGCGACGTTGCAGATTAGGCAAGAAACGACGCTTGGTTTTGTTATTTGCATGGGAAACATTGTTCCCAGTCATCGGGCCTTTTCCCGTCACTTGACAGACACGTGCCATAGCTCTACTCCAACCGATTTTCAAAAGAGCGCGGATTCTACCGAATGAATCCGGAATGTTCAACCTGAATTTTGCAATCCTGCTATTTCTCGGCTTGTAACAATCCTGTCATACAAACGCCCTAACATGCGCTCCGCATCAAAGCGTTGCCGGCTTACCCCGGTTGGCGGCAACACCGGCTGCAACAAACACATCATGGAGGCACTATGAACAACAAGCTCAGGCAATTCGTCATCGGCATCGCGGCTACCGCTGCACTGGCTTGCGCCGGCGCGAGCCAGGCAGCCGGCATCACCGGCGCGGGCGCGACCTTCCCTTATCCGATCTACGCCAAGTGGGCCGAAGCGTACAAGGCGCAAACCGGCGTGGGGATGAATTATCAGTCCATCGGCTCCGGCGGCGGCATCAAGCAGATCACCGCCAAGACCGTGGATTTCGGCGCGTCCGACATGCCGCTCAAACCGGAAGAACTCGACAAGAACGGCCTGGTGCAGTTCCCGACGGTGATCGGCGGCGTGGTTCCTGTGGTCAATATCAAGGACATCGGCGCAGGCCAATTGAAACTGGATGGCGCGACGCTGGCGAACATCTACCTGGGCAAGATCACCAAGTGGAATGACCCCGCGCTGGTGGCGCTGAACAAAGACCTCAAGCTGCCCGCCGACAATATCACGGTGGTGCATCGCTCGGACGGTTCCGGCACCACCTTCATCTTCACCAACTACCTGTCCAAAGTCAGCGCCGAATGGAAATCTGCCGTGGGTGAAAGCACCGCAGTTTCCTGGAAAGCCGGGATCGGCGGAAAAGGCAACGAAGGCGTGGCTGCCAACGTGCAACGCATGAAAAATACCATCGGCTATGTGGAATATGCCTACGCGCTGCAAAACAAGATGAACACCGTGCAGATGAAGAATCGCGACGGCCAGTTCGTCAAGCCGGAGGACAACAGCTTCAAGGCTGCCGCCGCCGGCGCGCAATGGGACAAGGCGCCGGGTTTCTATAAAATCCTGACCGACGAGGCGGGCAAGGGAAGCTGGCCGATCAGCGGCGCGACTTTCGTCCTGATGCACAAGGTGCAGGAAAAGCCGGAAACTGGCAAGGAAGTGCTGAAATTCTTTGACTGGACTTATGACAAGGGCGGCAAACTGGCTTCCGACCTGGATTATGTGCCGCTGCCGGAAAATGTCGTCAAACTGATTCGTGCCGCATGGAAAACACAAATCAAGGACGCAACCGGCAAGGCCTTGGTGCAATAAAACAGTATTCTCAAGCTATAATTGCGGGGGCTCTCGCCTCCGCTATTTTTTATTGACGAACTCAAATTATGCCGATGTTTTTACGCGAAGCCAGCCTTAAACGGCACACCGTTCTGGACCTGCTGTTCCGTAACCTGACGCGCGTCTCGGCATTTGGCGTGCTGGTTTTGCTCGCCGCCATCATCGGCTCGCTGGTGGTGGGCAGCATGCCCACCATCCGTGCGTTTGGCTTCGGCTTCCTGACCAGTTCCGATTGGGACCCGGTCAACGATCAATTCGGCGCACTGATCCCGATCGTCGGCACGCTGGTCACCTCAGCCATCGCGCTGCTGATCGCCATTCCGGTCAGCTTCGGCATCGCCATTTTCCTGACCGAACTGTCGCCGCGCGTCCTGCGCCGCCCGCTCGGTGTCGCCATCGAATTGCTGGCGGGCATTCCCAGCATCATCTACGGCATGTGGGGGCTGTTCGTGTTCGCGCCGCTGTTTGCCGAACATGTCGAGCCCTGGCTTAACGACCATATCGGCACGATGCCGTACATCGGCCCGTTCTTCTCTGGCCCGCCGATGGGCATCGGCATGCTGGCCGCCGGAATCATTCTCGCCATCATGGTGATCCCGTTTATCGCGTCAGTGATGCGTGACGTGTTCGAAGTGGTGCCCACCCTGCTGAAGGAATCGGCCTACGGCTTGGGCGCGACCACCTGGGAAGTCATGTGGAAAGTCGTGCTGCCCTACACCAAGATCGGCGTGGTCGGCGGCATCATGCTGGGGCTGGGGCGCGCGCTGGGCGAAACCATGGCCGTCACCTTCGTCATCGGCAATGCGCACGAGCTGAGCAAATCCTTACTGATGCCGGGCAACAGCATTGCCTCGGCGCTCGCCAACGAATTCACCGAGGCCTACGGGGAGCTCTACACCTCCGCGCTGATCGAACTCGGCCTGATCCTGTTTTTCATCACCTTCGTGGTCTTGTCGCTCGCGCGCTACATGCTCTACAAGCTCGGGCAGCGCGAGGGGCAGGCTTCGTAATCATGCTGAGCCTCTATACGCGCCGCCGCATCATCAACGCCGTTGGCCTCGCCATCTCGATGCTGGCCATGGCATTTGGCCTGTTCTGGCTGTGCTGGATTCTATGGACGCTGCTGGAGCATGGACTGCCTGCACTCACCCCCTTGGTATTCACGCAGATGACTCCGCCGCCGGGCAGCAGCGGCGGACTGCTTAATGCCATTGCCGGCAGTCTGGCAATGACGCTGGTCGGCACGCTGATCGGCACGCCCATCGGCATCCTGGCCGGCACCTATCTGGCCGAATTCGGCCAGCGCGGCTGGCTCGCCCCGATCACGCGTTTCATCAACGACGTGCTGCTCTCCGCGCCATCCATTGTGATCGGCTTGTTCGTGTACGAAGTTTATGTCGTTCACGTCAAACATTTTTCCGGCTGGGCGGGCGCGCTGGCGTTATCGATCATCGTCATTCCCATCGTCATCCGCACCACCGAAAACATGTTGCGCCTGGTGCCGACCACGCTGCGCGAAGCGGCTGCGGCGCTCGGTGCGCCGCAATGGAAAATCATCAACTTCATCACGCTGCGCGCCGCGCGCGCCGGGATCATCACCGGGGTGATGCTGGCGATCGCGCGCATCAGCGGCGAAACTGCGCCGCTGCTGTTCACCGCGCTGAACAACCAGTTCTGGAGCAGCAACATGAACCAGCCGATGGCGAACTTGCCGGTGGTGATTTTCCAGTTCGCCATGAGCCCTTATGAAGACTGGCAAAAATTGGCATGGGCCGGCGCGCTGCTGATTACCCTGAGCGTGCTGACACTCAACATCCTGGCGCGCGTGCTGTTCCGGCAAAAAGCCGCCTCTCATTAACAAGGTTCGCAAATGACTGCCGAAAACATCGCCAATCCAAAAACAACCGCCCCAAAGATCATCGTCAGGGACCTTAATTTTTATTACGGGGATTTCCGCGCGCTCAAGGACATCAACCTGAGCATCACCGAGAAAATGGTGACCGCCTTCATCGGCCCGTCCGGTTGCGGCAAATCCACTTTGCTGCGCACCTTCAACCGCATGTATCAGCTCTACCCCAAGCAGAAAGCCACCGGGGAAATCCTGCTGGACGGCGCGAACATTCTCGACAAGAAGCAGGACCTGAACATGCTGCGCGCCAAGATCGGCATGGTGTTCCAGAAACCCACCCCGTTCCCGATGTCGATTTACGACAACATCGCGTTCGGCGTAAAGCTGTGCGAAAGCCTCAACAAAAACGACATGGACGAGCGCGTCGAATGGGCATTGCGCAAAGCCGCGCTGTGGACCGAAGCCAAGGACAAGCTCAAACAAAGCGGCACCAGCCTGTCCGGCGGGCAGCAACAGCGCCTGTGCATCGCGCGCGCCATCGCCGTCAAGCCGCAGGTATTGTTACTCGATGAACCGACTTCAGCGCTCGACCCGATCTCGACCGCGCACATCGAAAAATTGATCGACGAGCTGAAAGAAGACTTCACCATCGTCATCGTCACGCACAACATGCAGCAAGCCGCGCGCGTCTCCGATTACACCGCCTACATGTATCTGGGGGATTTGATCGAGTTCGGCGACACCAGCACGGTGTTCACCAATCCGAAACGCAAGGAAACCGAAGACTACATTACGGGCAGGTTTGGTTAACCTGTACGTAATGTAGCGGTGAGGACTAATACGCGTAGCGCGCGTTATGTCGGAACCAATACATCACCGGCCGCTTCGGTTAACTCCACAAATCGTCAAAGTAAAAAAGCCCGGACCAAGCCGGGCTTTTTTGTGAGATAAAAACAAATCACTGATAATTAGGCCTATCCCTGCGGTCTTCGTAACTCCGCTTTTGCGGCTCGTCATAACGCCTGCCTTGCTGATCTTCGATGACGCTCACACCCACACGGATAGTCGAGCCGGGCTGGTACGGCAACGTGGTGGTGATGTCCTGGTTGTTGTAGCGATAAGTCACGTTGTAGCCCTTGATGACTTCGCGGCTGGAATCAACCTGGCGGCAGCGCTCGACCTGCTCGGTGCGCGGCTGGTCAGGGTTGGCAACGCGATCGCCGATCACCACACCGGCAATACCCCCCACCGCAGTCGCGGCCTTGTTACCCGTGCCGCCGCCGATCTGGCTGCCCAGCAACGCGCCGGCGACACCGCCGACCACCGAGCCGGTTGCGGAGCGGTTGCTGTCCGGATTGGATACGCGGTCGCCGATCACCGCACCGGCCACTGCACCGGCGCCGGTCGCAGCCGTATTGCCGCTGCCGCCGCCGACCTGGCTACCCAGCAGGCCGCCGGCGACACCGCCGACTACAGCGCCGCCGATGGAGCGTTCTTTGGGCGCGACCTGCACGGTTTCCGTCCAGCATTCGCGCTTCGGTTCCGTGACGCGTTCGTAGATCGGGGTGCTGGAAACCACACGCGCGGTATCGGTGAACTCCGCCGCGAATGCGCTGCCATACAAGGAAATCAGGCTCAATACCAACAGACTTTTCTTCATTTTTTCGCTCCTTTGGAAACACCCGTTAATCACGGGACGGCATTATGACTTGGCATCCGCCCAATTGTTCCAAAACAATTGTTTCAAAATGTTAGATGTGCATCCCCATGGGGTGCCCGGTGCTGATGCACCACCCTCACGCTGCCTGTCTGCGGTGGCGGATGAATTCGCGGATAGCGGGCAGGAACGAGATGACGACGATGCCGAGAATCATCAGGGTGAGGTTGTTCTTGATGATCGGGATGTTGCCGAAAAAATAACCCGCCACGGTGAGGCTGCCGATCCACGTCAGGCTACCCAGCGCGCTGAACAGCATGAACAGGCGGTAGCGCATCAGCCCGATGCCCGCCACGAACGGCGCAAAAGTGCGGACGATGGGCAGGAAGCGCGCAAACAGGATGGTCTTGCCGCCATGCTTCTCATAGAAGGCATGGGTCTTGTCGATGTGTTCGCGCTTGATGAGCCCATTCGTGCGTTTCAGCAGACGCAGCCCGATCAACCTGCCGATCCAGTAGTTGGTGTTGTCGCCGCTGAACGCCGCCAGCATCAGCAGCGGCGCGAGCCATTCCAGCCGCAGCGCGCCCAGGCCGCACAGCGCACCCGCCACGAACAGCAGCGAATCGCCGGGCAAGAAAGGCATCACCACCAGGCCGGTTTCGCAATAGATGATCAGGAACAGGATGGCGTACACCCACACGCCGTACTCCCGGGTGAGCGCCAGCAGGTGGGTGTCCAGGTGCAGGACGATGTCGATGAATGCGGCAAGCAAATCCATAGGCTATGGAAGGACTTCCTCGGCTTCGGTCTTCTCCGGCTTGATGAAATCCTCGCGCGACACGCCGAGCAGCATCAGCAGCGGGCTGGCCACCAGCACCGAGGAATAGATACTGAACAGTATCCCGATCGTTAGTGCCATCGCGAAGTAGTGCAGCGTCTCGCCGCCGAGGAACAGCATTGCGCCGACCATCATCTGCGTGCAGCCGTGCGTGATGATGGTGCGCGACATGGTGCGGGTGATCGCGTTGTCGATGATTTCGGCCACTTCGGCCTTGCGCATGCTGCGGAAGTTTTCGCGTATCCGGTCGAACACCACCACCGATTCGTTCACCGAGTAGCCCAGCACCGCCAGCACCGCCGCCAGCACGGACAGCGAGAATTCCCATTGGAAGAAGGCAAAGAAGCCGAGGATGATCACCACGTCATGCAGGTTGGCGATGATCGCGGACAGCCCGAATTTCCATTCGAAGCGCAGCCACAGATAGCCGACGATACCCAAGCTGACCAGCAGCAAGGCCAGCGCGCCGTTCTCCACCAGATCCTTGCCGACCTGCGGGCCGACAAATTCGACGCGGCGTTTTTCCACGCCGGCATCCTGCTTGCGCAAGCCGTCCATCACCTGTTCGCTCAATTTCGCACCGGCGAGATTCTGTTTGAGCGGCACCTGGATCAGCACATCGTGGCTGGAACCGAAATTCTGCACCAGCGCATCCGGCAGGCCCACTTCGGCAAGCTGCTCGCGCACCTTGGCAAGATCGGCGGGCTGCGCGTAATGCACCTCGATCACCGTGCCGCCGGTAAAGTCCACGCCGAAATTCAACCCCTTGGTGGAGAGAAAAAACACCGCGAACAGGAACGTCACCAGCGAAATGCTGGTGGTGATTTTCCCGTAACTCATGAACGGGATGTCTTTTTTGATCCTGAAGAATTCCATGTTTTTTCCTTAGCCTATTGCCACTTTGGCGAGACGCGTCCTGCGGCCATAAATCAGATTCACCAGCGCGCGCGAAATCAGCACCGCGCTGAACATCGACGTCAGGATGCCCAGGCACAACACCACCGCAAACCCCTTGATCGGGCCGGAGCCGAACATGAACAGCGCCACCCCGGCAATCAGCGTGGTGGCGTTGGAGTCGAGAATGGTGTCGAACGCCCGGTCGTACCCGGCATGGATCGCGGCCTGCGGCGTGACGCCGTTACGCAATTCTTCGCGGACACGCTCGTTGATCAGCACGTTCGCATCGATCGCCATCCCCAGCGTCAGCGCGATGCCCGCCATACCGGGCAAGGTGAGCGTGGCCTGCAGCATCGACAGCAACGCCACCAGCAACAGCAGATTCGCGGCCAGGGCCAGCATGGAAATCGTGCCGAACATCAGGTAGTAGGCGATCATGAATACCGCAACCATGATGAAGCCGATCTTGGTGGAATCGAAACCGCGCTTGATATTGTCCGCACCGAGGCTCGGCCCGATGGTGCGCTCCTCGATGATTTCCATCGGCGCCGCCAGCGCGCCGGCGCGCAGCAGCAATGCGGTGTCCTGCGCTTCCACGGTGTTCATCTGGCCGCTGATCTGCACGCGCCCGCCGCCGATTTCTTCGCGGATCACCGGCGCGGTAACGATTTCGCCCTTGCCTTTTTCGAACAGGATGATCGCCATACGCTTGCCGATATTCTCGCGCGATGCTTCCTTGAATTTGCGCGCACCGACGCCATCCAGGTTGATGTGCACGGCGGGTTCGTTGTTGCGGCTGTCAAAACCGGGCTGCGCATCGTTGATGCGCTCGCCGGTAAGGATCACCTGCTTTTTCACCAGCAGCAGGTTGCCGTCGCGATCCTTGAACATGTCGGTGCCAAACGGTGCTGCCGCGCCCGGGCTGATCTGATGCTCGTCATCGACCATGCGCACTTCCAGCGTGGCGGTGCGTCCCAGAATATCCTTGGCGCGCGCCGTGTCCTGCACGCCGGGCAGTTGTACCACCACGCGATCCACGCCCTGTTGCTGGATCACCGGCTCGGCCACGCCCAGCTCGTTCACGCGGTTGCGCAGGGTCAGCAGGTTCTGCTGCACGGCTGAGTCCTGGATGCGCCGTTCGGCTTCCGGTTTGAGCGTCGCCTGCAACACAAACTCGCCGCCCGCCTCTTTGGCGCTCAGCGCATAGTCGGTGAAACGCTGCTTGATTTCCGCTTCGCCCTTGCTGCGCGTCTCGGCATCGCGGAACTTCACCAGCAGCATATTGCCTTCGCGGCTGACGCCGGAATAAGCGATCTTCTGATCGCGCAACGCGCTGCGGATATCGCCGGTCGCGGCTTCCAGCGCCTTGCCCAGCGCGGCTTTCATATCCACTTGCAACAGAAAATGCACCCCGCCGCGCAAGTCCAGGCCGAGATACATCGGCAGCGCATGCAGGTTGGTCAACCACTGCGGCGAGCGCGACAACAAGTTGAGCGCGACCATATAGTCTTCGCCCAACTGGCCGACCAGCACGTCCTTGGCTTTCAGCTGGTTGTCGGTGTCGGCGAACCGCGCCTTGACGCTGTTGCCGTCCAGCGCGGCCACTTCCGGGTTGAGGCTGGCCGTCTTCAGGATTTTTTCCACGCGCTCCAGCAATGCGGCATCCGCCTTCAGGCTGGCGCGCAACGGCGATATCTGCACGGCGGGCGATTCACCATAAAAATTCGGCAGGGTGTAAATCAGCCCGGCCAGCAACACGGCCAGAATCAGCAGATATTTCCACAATGGATAACGGTTCATTGAAGCCTCTCGATTAACGCGCGCAACAATTCCTGCCGGAAAAACCCGGGCCGGAATTATTTGATGGACTTGATGGTTCCCTTGGGCAATACGGCCTGAATCGAGGACTTTTGCACCGTCACTTCGATGTTCTCGGCGAGTTCCACGCCTACATATTGCTCGAACACTTTACTGATGCGCCCCAATTCGCCGCCGCCCGTCACGACCTCGTCGCCGCGCTGCAGCGCTTCGATCATGGCCTTTTGCTCCTTGGCGCGCTTGCTTTGCGGGCGCAGGATGAAAAAATAAAATACCGCGACCAGGACGACCAGCGGGAGAAAATCCATGATTCCGGCGCCCTGCACCGGTGCGGCCGCTTCAGCATAAGCATTACTAATAAACATTATTCAATCTCCGAGGTTAAATCAAAAGGCGCGCATTCTAACACGAAGCGCGAGGCATCTTCACGCTCCCCCGCCGCGCAGCAGCCTGAAGCGCGCCACAAAAGCATCAAACGCATCCGCCTCGATGGCGGCGCGGATTTCGCCCATCAACTGCTGGTAATAATGCAGGTTGTGGATGGTGTTCAGGCGCGCGCCAAGGATCTCGCCGAGCCGGTGCAGATGGTGCAGGTAGGCGCGGCTGAAGTTGCGGCAGGTGTAACACTGGCAATCTTCGTCGAGCGGGCGCGTATCCAGGCGATATTGCGCATTCTTGATCTTGATGTCGCCGTGGCGGGTGAACATCATGCCGTTGCGCGCATTGCGCGTCGGCATCACGCAATCGAACATGTCGATGCCCTGCGCGACCGCGGCCACGATGTCTTCCGGCGTGCCCACGCCCATCAGGTAGCGCGGCTTGTCCTGCGGCAGTTGCGGCGCGGTGTGCGCAAGGATGCGCAGCATGTCTTCCTTGGGCTCGCCAACCGACAGCCCGCCGATGGCGTAGCCGTCGAAACCGATATTCACCAATTCGCGCAGCGACTCGTCGCGCATGCTCTCGTACATGCCGCCCTGCACGATGCCGAACAGCGCGTTGGAATTCCCCTCGTGCGCCCGCTTGCTGCGCTCCGCCCAGCGCAACGACAGGCGCATCGAGTCCGCCGCCTCGCGCTCGGTCGCCGGATACGGCGTGCATTCGTCGAAGATCATCGCGATGTCGGAATTCAGCACGCGCTGGATGCGCATCGATTCTTCCGGCGTGAGGAACAGCTTGTCGCCGTTCACCGGCGACTGGAACTTCACCCCCTCCTCGGTGATCTTGCGCAACGCGCCGAGGCTGAACACCTGAAACCCGCCGGAGTCGGTCAGGATCGGCCCGTCCCAGCCCATGAAACGGTGCAATCCGCCGTGCGCCGCGATCACCTCCAGGCCGGGGCGCAGCCACAGGTGGAAGGTGTTGCCCAGCACGATATGCGCGCCGATCTCGTGCAGTTCTGCGGGCGACATCGCCTTCACCGTGCCATAGGTGCCCACCGGCATGAACGCCGGGGTCTGCACCGTGCCGTGCGCCAGTGTCAATTGCCCGCGCCGCGCCGCGCCTGAAGTTTTAAACAAGGAAAATTCCATCACTGCCCTTTAAACATTTTTTCTTTCGATCAGCATCGCGTCCCCGTAACTGAAGAAACGATATTCGTTTGCAACCGCATGGCGATAGGCCGCCAGCATTTCATCCATCCCGCCGAACGCGCACACCAGCATCAGCAGCGTGGACCTGGGCAGATGAAAATTGGTGAGCAGCCTATCCACCACGCGAAAACGGTAGCCCGGCGTGATGAAGATGCGTGTCTCGCCTGTACCTGCCTGCAACTCCCCTGATTGGGCCGCGCTCTCCAGCGCGCGCAAACTGGTCGTTCCCACCGCGATCACCCGCCCGCCGGCATTGCGCGCCCGGGCTATCGCATCCACGGTGGTCTGCGGAATCTCATAACATTCGCTGTGCATTGCGTGTTCGCGGATATATTCGGCGCGCACCGGCTGGAATGTTCCGGCGCCGACATGCAGCGTGACATAGGCGATCCGTACTCCCTTGTCGCGCAAGGCTTGCAGCATGGCCTCGTCGAAATGCAAGCCTGCCGTGGGTGCTGCCACCGCGCCTGCCGCGCGCGCAAACACCGTCTGGTAGCGTTGCTCGTCCCCGGCGTCTGCCGCATGGGTGATGTAGGGCGGCAAGGGCAAGCTGCCATGGCGTTCGAGCAACGCCAGCACCGGTTCCTCCCCGGCAAAGCGCAAACGGAAAAATTCGCCCTCACGCCCCAGCACCTCAACTGCCAACACATCGGCACCCGCAAGGGGTACGCCGGTGGGTTCCCCGCTGCTGCGCAGCGACCCTGCCGAAGCCAACACCAGCCTGCTGCCCGCCTTGGGCGACTTGCTGGCGCGCACTTGCGCCAGCACCTCATGTTCGTTCAATACGCGCTCGACCAACACCTCGATCTTGCCGCCGCTGTCCTTGCTGCCGAACAACCGCGCCTTGATGACGCGCGTGTCGTTCAGCACCAGCACATCGTCCTGCCTGACCAACCGCAACAAATCGGCAAAGCGGCAATTTTCCAGCGCACCATCGTGCGCATACAGCAAGCGGCTGGCACCGCGCAGCTCGGGCGGGTGCTGCGCGATCAGCCGTTCCGGCAGGGCAAAATCAAATTCATCAGTTCGCATGAACGGCAACAAAATTTTACAAAGGCAGGATTGTAGTTGATGTGGCGCGCCGCTTCATGGATAATGCGCGCCTCTTTAGCCGGGGTGATGGAACTGGTAGACGTGCCGGACTCAAAATCCGGTGCCGCAAGGCGTGGGGGTTCGAGTCCCCCCCCCGGCACCACATAACTGAATACCGCTTTGCGGTGTCAACCGAACAGATGTGCGGTGCGTTATAAGCGCCGACACAGTAGTGTCATAAACGTTTATTAACCTACTAAAATTGGAGTTCACCATGAGCAAACTGTTATCCGCACTGATCGCCGCTGTATTCGCTGCTGTTTCTTTCTCCGCTGTTGCTGCTGACGCGGCTCCTGCCAAGGCTGCTGCTCCAGCTGCCGCCGCCGCTGCTCCAGCCAAGGCTGAAGCCAAGAAAGAAGAAGCCAAGCCAGCTGCCAAGGCTGAAGAAAAGAAAGAAGAAGCCAAGCCAGCAAAGAAGGCTAAGAAAGCAAAGAAAGCAAAGAAGGCTGACGAAGCTGCCAAGTAATACGCACACGTTTAAAGAAGGCAGGGGCGACCCTGCCTTTTTTGTTTTTGCAGAGTGAAAAATGATCTGGAAACCGAACGTCACCGTCGCCGCCGTCATCGAGCGCGATGAAAAATTTCTGCTGGTTGAGGAAGAAACCTCGCAAGGGGTACGCTTCAACCAGCCTGCCGGGCATCTCGAAGCCGACGAATCATTGCTGGCTGCCGTGGCACGCGAAGCGCTGGAAGAGTCGGCATATTCCTTCGCCCCGCAGCATCTGCTCGGCATCTACCACTGGCATGCGCCGGAATCTAACACGACCTACCTGCGCTTCGCCTTCACCGGCACCATCACCGGGCATGATGCGGCCCGTAAGCTGGACACCGGCATCCTGCAAGCCGTGTGGCTGACGCCCGATGAAATCCGCGCTACCCAAAAACGGCATCGCAGTCCGCTGGTTCTGCGCTGCATCGAAGATTACCTCGCAGGCAAACGCTACCCGCTCGATCTGTTGGTGCACTATGGCTAAGCGCGTAGTCGTCGGCATGTCCGGCGGCGTGGATTCCTCGGTTGCCGCGCTGCTGCTCAAACAGCAGGGCTATGAGGTGATCGGCCTGTTCATGAAGAACTGGGAAGGCGACGACAGCGATGAATACTGCTCGTCGCGCCAGGATCTGCTGGATGCGGTGTCGGTGGCCGATACCATCGGCATCCCGATCGAGGCGGTGAATTTCGCCGAGGAATACAAGGAACGCGTATTCAGCCATTTCCTGCGCGAATACCAGGCCGGGCGCACGCCCAACCCGGACATCCTGTGCAACTCGGAAATCAAGTTCAAGGCGTTTCTCGACCATGCCATTCAGCTGGGTGCGGATGTCATCGCCACCGGGCACTACGCGCAGGTGCGCGAGGTGGATGGCCTGTTCCAGTTGCTCAAGGCCGATGACGACAGCAAGGATCAAAGCTACTTTCTGCATCGCCTGAGCCAGTCGCAACTGGGCCATGCGATGTTTCCGCTCGGCAAATTGCTGAAGTCCGAAGTGCGCGCGATCGCCGAGCAGCATGGCCTGTCCAACTACGCCAAGAAAGACAGCACCGGCATCTGCTTCATCGGCGAACGCCCGTTCCGCGAATTCCTCAACCGCTATCTGCCGACCCAGCCCGGCGAGATGCGCACGCCGGATGGCAAGACCGTCGGGAAACATATCGGGCTGTCGTTCTACACCATCGGCCAGCGCCAGGGCCTGGGCATCGGCGGCGACAAGGATTCCACCGGCGAACCGTGGTTCGTGGCGGGCAAGGACATGGCGAGCAACCGCCTGATCGTGGTGCAGGGGCACGACCACCCGGTGCTGCTGAGCAAGCGGCTGATTGCGCTGGACAGCCACTGGATCAGCGGCACTGCGCCGCTACCCAATCACCCCTACAGTGCCAAGACACGCTACCGGCAGGCCGATGCACCGTGCCATCTCGCGGCACTGGACGGCGACCGCTGCTCGTTCGAGTTCAACCAGCCGCAATGGGCGGTCACGCCCGGACAGTCGGTGGTGCTCTACGACGGCGAGGTCTGCCTGGGCGGCGCAATCATCGAACAGGGACTCAACTGATTCGCGTAAAATATGCGCTTTCGCATTGGGGCCTCACCATGACCACACTCACCAAACTCACCGCCCTTTCCCCGCTCGACGGGCGCTACCACGGCAAGGTGGATGCGTTGCGCGATTATTTTAGCGAATTCGGCCTGATCCGTTTTCGCGTGCTGATTGAAATCGAATGGCTCAAGGCGCTCAGCGCGCAGGCCGACATTCCCGAGATCGCGCCGTTTTCCGCCGCGACCGTCGCGCAACTGGATGCGCTCAACACGAACTTCAGCGAGGACGATGCGGTCGCGATCAAGGCTATCGAAAAGCGCACCAACCACGACGTGAAGGCGGTGGAATACTGGCTGCGCGAAAACCTGTCCGGCAACCCGGAAACCGTCAAGGCGTTGGAATTCATCCACTTCGCCTGCACCTCGGAAGACATCAACAACCTCAGCCACGCGCTGATGCTCAAGGGCGCGCGCGAAGCGGTGCTGCTGCCCACGCTGCAAGTGCTGATCGGTCGATTGAAAGAGCTCGCGCACCAGCTTGCCGACCTGCCGATGCTGTGCCGCACCCACGGGCAGACCGCGACACCGAGCACGCTGGGCAAGGAAATGGCAAATGTCGCGTACCGCCTGCAACGCGCCGAACAGCGCCTCGCCGCAACGGAAATCCTCGGCAAGATCAACGGCGCGGTGGGCAACTACAACGCGCATCTGGCCGCCTATCCGGACGTGGACTGGGAAGCCTTCGCGCAGCGTTTTGTCAGCGCGCGCGGCATCGCCTTCAACCCCTACACCATCCAGATCGAGCCGCACGACTACATGGCGGAACTGTTCGATGCGTATGCGCGCATCAACACCATCCTGATCGACCTGAACCGCGACATCTGGGGCTATATCTCGCTCGGCTTTTTCAAGCAGAAAGTGGTGGCGGGCGAGGTCGGCTCATCGACCATGCCGCATAAAGTGAATCCAATCGACTTCGAGAATTCGGAAGGCAACCTCGGGCTGGCGAACGCGCTGCTGCGCCACTTCAGCGAGAAGCTGCCGGTGTCGCGCTGGCAGCGCGACCTCACCGATTCCACCGTGTTGCGCAACATGGGCGTGGCATTGGGCTATACCCTGCTCGGCTACGAGTCCTGCCTGAAGGGCCTGCACAAACTGGAAGCCAACCCGCAGCGCGTGGCGGACGATTTGAATGCCAGCTGGGAAGTCATGGCCGAGCCGATCCAGACCGTGATGCGCCGCTACGGCATCGAGAACGCCTACGACAAACTCAAGGAACTGACGCGCGGCCAGAGCGGCATCAACCGCGCCTCGCTGCAAGCCTTCATCGCCACGCTGGAAATCCCCGCAGCGGAAAAACAGCGCCTGCTGCAACTCAGCCCGGACACCTATACAGGCAAGGCGGCGGAACTGGCGAAGCGCATTTAATCCCGGTTCACTTTCAAATCATGGGAATTTGCCCGCAATTACCGGTTGCGGGCAAATCGGCATTTCAAAAACCCATGTCATTCCCGCAAAATACAAAGTATCCTAGCCGCTGAAGTTAGGTACAGGTAGCCCTAAACATGCGTCTTAAATGTCGGGGTAATTGATTGGTTCATCTTCTTGGAGGGTAATCATGTCAGGTAGCTTGGTATTTGCGTTGTTGTGTGCGGTGGCGGCACTCTTGTACGGTGTGGCTTCGATCAAATGGATTCTGGGTAAATCAACCGGCAGCGCGCGAATGCAGGAAATCGCCGCTGCGGTGCAGGAAGGCGCTTCCGCCTACCTGAACCGGCAATACACCACCATCGCCATCGTCGGCGCGGTATTGTTCGTCATCATCCTCTTCGCCCTGGGCTGGCAAACCGCGATCGGCTTCGCGATCGGCGCGGTGCTCTCCGGCGCGGCGGGTTTCATCGGCATGCATGTGTCGGTGCGCGCCAATGTGCGCACCGCCGAAGCGGCCAAGGAAAGCCTGAACGCGGCGCTGAACGTATCCTTCAAGGGCGGCGCGATCACCGGCATGCTGGTAGTGGGCTTGGGGCTGCTGGGCGTGGCGGGCTATTACGCCTTTCTGACCGGCACCGGTTCGAACGCTGCTGAAGCAACCCACGCGCTGGTTGGGCTGGCCTTCGGCGGATCGCTGATTTCCATCTTCGCCCGGCTTGGCGGCGGCATTTTCACCAAGGGTGCCGACGTCGGCGCCGATCTGGTGGGCAAGGTCGAAGCCGGCATTCCCGAGGACGATCCGCGCAACCCGGCGGTGATCGCCGATAACGTCGGCGACAACGTCGGCGACTGCGCCGGCATGGCGGCCGACCTGTTCGAGACCTACGCGGTGACCATCATCGCGACGATGGTGCTGGGCGGACTGCTGATCAGCGGCTCCCCCGAGGCGGTGATCTACCCGCTGGTGCTGGGCGGCGTGTCCATCATCGCCTCCATCATCGGCACCTATTTCGTCAAGGCGCGCGAAGGCGGCAAGATCATGAACGCGCTGTATCGCGGCCTGGCGGTCTCCGCCGTGCTGGCGCTGGTCGCGTTCTACCCGATCACCACCATGATGCTGGGCGATGGCGTGATGATCGGCGGCAAACTGGTTTCGTCGCTGAACCTGTACTTTGCCACCCTGATCGGTCTGGCGCTGACCGCCGCGATGGTGTGGATCACCGAGTACTACACCGCGACCGAATACGCGCCGGTACGCCATATCGCGCAAGCCTCCACCACCGGGCATGGCACCAACATCATCGCCGGACTGGGCGTTTCGATGAAGTCGACCGCCGCCCCGGTGATCGCGGTGTGCCTGTCGATCTGGGGCGCTTACGAACTGGCCGGGCTCTACGGCATCGCCATCGCCGCGACCTCGATGCTCTCGATGGCCGGCATCATCGTGGCACTGGATGCCTACGGCCCGATCACCGATAACGCCGGCGGCATCGCCGAAATGGCTCACCTGCCGGAAAACGTGCGGGTCATCACCGACGCGCTGGACGCGGTAGGCAACACCACCAAGGCCGTCACCAAAGGCTATGCGATCGGCTCCGCCGGGTTGGCGGCTTTAGTTCTCTTCGCCGACTACACCCACGCGCTGGACGCCAAGCTGGGCGTGACCACCTCCTTCGACCTGTCGAACCACATGGTCATCATCGGCCTGTTCATCGGCGGCATGGTGCCTTACCTGTTCGCCGCGATGGGCATGGAAGCGGTCGGCCGCGCCGCCGGCTCGGTGGTGGTCGAAGTGCGCCGCCAGTTCAAGGAAATTCCCGGCATCATGGAAGGCACCGGCAAACCGGAATACGGCACCTGCGTGGACATGCTGACCAAGGCCGCGATCAGGGAAATGATCGTCCCGTCGCTGCTGCCCATCGCCGTACCCGTGATCGTCGGCCTGACCCTCGGCGCGCAGGCGCTCGGCGGCGTGCTGGTCGGCACCATCATCACCGGCATCTTCGTCGCGATCTCGATGACCACCGGCGGCGGCGCATGGGACAACGCCAAGAAATACATCGAGGAAGGCAACTATGGCGGCAAAGGCTCGGAAGCGCACAAGGCTGCCGTCACTGGCGATACCGTCGGCGACCCCTACAAGGACACCGCCGGCCCCGCCGTGAACCCGCTGATCAAGATCATCAACATCGTCGCGCTGATGATCGTGCCGCTGCTTTAAGCTGGATGGTTGCAACGCAGGGCGGAGATATCCGCCCTGTTTTTTTGTATCAAACAAAAATGCCTAATTATTTCGGCCAATATCTATAAAGGGGTTTTGCTGTTAGATTGCGGGTTAATGTATTTGGAGTACCCCGTGTTACTTGGACGGGGAAAAATTGGAGGAAATGTGTTTATTCATTTTGGAACGCCAAAAAGACTGGGGAATCTTGGGATCACATGCCCAGAGATTCGAGAACTTAAATCAAGAATTCAAATTGCAGTAATTGATGATGACCCGTTTATTAAGCTAGAGTCATTGCGAGCACATGGGTTCAGCATAACTGAGCTAGGTGGGGATATTAAGTCGGTTGACCAAGTAATGGCTTACCCAATTGTTATTTGCGATATCAAAGGGGTTGGGAAGGCCTTTGGGAGCGATAAGGAAGGTGCTCACGTTCTATCTGAAATTAGAAAATCATATCCTGATAAATTTCTAATTACTTTTACAGGTATGACCTATGACGCCTCATATAACGAAAGCCTTGCAACTACTGATGCTAGCGCCACAAAAGATGCAAGCATAGATTATTGGACAGCTCTTCTCGAAAAGGGGTTGAAAAATGTTGGTGACCCACGGCAAAGATGGGTGCGATTCCGCAAGAACCTTCTGGATGAAGGTATGGATTTGTTTGAGTTATTCAAACTGGAACAAGCTTTTATCAGTTCGATTGAAAAGCGAGATCCCTCAATAATGAAGTCGCATCCTGTGCCAGCCGAAGTAAAAGATATCGTCGTCAAATTTACTGTTGTTGCACTTATCCAGATATTGGAAGGGCTTGGAAAATCGTGAGATATGACAAAATTATAAAGAAAAATAATAAAATTACTGACGAATTAGACAATATCAAAAAAGAACTTGAGCAACTAAAAAAGCAAAACGACGTGTTGAGTTCAGCACTAGATGGAACAATGCATGAGGTACGTCGTTTCAGTGGTGAGTTGTCCGACTATGCGGAGAAAATTAGCAGATTAACTACGGGGCAAAACGGAAAGATTAAAGACTTAAGTGACACAATATTTTTTACAAGTGGAATGCTAGCTTCTAGATTGGCTTTTACAGATATTGAATTGTGACCTTGCCCCCGAAAAACGTATTTCTTAACTTATGGTAGATTTCAAGTTAAG
>JAHRYS010000009.1 GCA_020621985.1 Candidatus Ferrigenium altingense
GTAGATACCGTCTTTCCGGTCAAGCGATTTTTGCATAATTCGACCGATACGGCTGTCGTGTTTTAAGCACACCGAAGCACAAATGCACCAGTTTGCGCATTGCGGCGCCGAGCGCGGACATCTTGGATTTTCCACGGGCGAGTAGCCGGTCATAGACGGTTTTGACGTGCGGGTTGTAGCGTGTCGCCACGACAGCAGCCATATACAACACGGCGCGTATTCTGGCTGGCCCGGCCTTGGATAGCTTGGCACGCCCCAGCACCGAACTCCCTGACTGCCGTTCCACCGGCACTAGACCCAGATAGGCCGCCAGCTGCTCGGCCGAACCGAAGTTGTGGCTGTGCATCACCGAGAGCAGATTGCCTCCTACCTGTGGCCCCACCGCCGGGATACTCTGGAGCAGTGCCATATCGTCCTTGAGGTTTGGATGCTGATCGATATGCCGGTCAATCTCCTGTTGCAGATCGGCAAGCTGTTTAGCCAGAAATTCGATGCTGTCTGCAAGGGATTGCCGTATCCGCTCCGGGGTATCGGTCGCATCGGCTTTCTCCTGCCGGTTGCGCTCGCGTTGCAGGTCTTGGGCGATGGCCTCGCGTCGGGCCAGCAGCGCTTGCAGCATCCGCGCTTCAGGCGGCGGTGGCTGCCAGGCGGCAGGCTTGAGCAATGCCCCATAACGCGCCAGCACGAAGCTATCCACTCCATCCGTCTTGGTACGCACCGCCAGCCCGCGCCCGAAGTCTTTGATCTGTGCCGGATTGATGATGGAAACCGCGATGCTGGCATCTGCCAGCGCCTGTGCGGCTTGCTCGTGATACACGCCGGTGGCTTCCATAACGATATGCAATTCTTCCGGGGAAACATTTTGTTTGGCAATCCAGGCCAATAAATCAACGATGCCGGACTTGGTGTTGTTCACCACCTTGGTTTTGCGACGACCGGCTGCCTCGTCCAACAACAGGCAACAATCCAGCTTGGTCTTGGCAACATCCATACCGAGATAGAACATGATGACCTCCTGTTACAATGTTAGCCAACTTCGCCCACTTGCCTTGTTCATACAGGGTTTACCCCTCGGATACCGTTCAGTGTCTGTGCTGGCGAAAGGTGAAGCAGAGGGCTTGATCTACGCAACAAGGTCGAGCCTTAAGGATGGGTTCAAGCTTCCTCCGCTTCGTGTGATGGTAGCTAACCACCACGGTGAGAAAGATACAAGGTTGGGTTAGCGGCTTTTTCGCGTAACCCAACATCAAATACAAAACCAAAGTCAAAACCGCCGGGGGTAGCCCGGCAGCTAGTCACTTTTTCTTGCGTCGCCAAGAAAAAGTAACCAAAAAGAAGGCGAGGGTACGAATCATACTCATCGGTAACACTTTAGTACAAGGACATGGGTAACAGTTGATTACCCTCATGGGAACAACCGAGAGGAGGTTCCTATGCCGTGGAAAGATGTGAGACCGATGGACGAAAAGATACTGTTTATAGCCGACCACCTGCGCGAGCCGGGCAATTTCAGCCAGTTGTGCGAACGTTACGGCATCAGCCGCAAGACGGGTTACAAATGGGTGGAACGCTACCAAGCGGAAGGGATAGAGGGCCTGGAAGAGCGCAGCCGCAGACCGCATGTCATGGCCGGAGAAATTCCCTACGCCATACGCAAAGCGGTTATCGAGCTGCGCCGCCAGGAGCGTGAGCCGCTCGGCCCGAAGAAGATTCAGGCGCTCCTGTCCAGGCGCTTTCCCGATCAGCCCATTCCATCGAAGACCAGCATCTACAACGTGCTGAAGCGGGAAGGTATGCTGGAGCCGAAAAGACGCAGGCGGCGGGTGCAACCTTCTCCCCATCGCCCGGCTACAGCCACCGTGCCCAACGAATTGTGGAGTGCCGACTACAAGGGGCAATTCAAGATGGGGAATGGCCGCTGGTGTTATCCGTTGACGGTAATGGATCATGCCAGCCGCTACCTGCTTGGCTGCCAGGGGTTAAGCGGCACCCGGTTCGTGGAAACCCAGGCCGTATTCGAACGGCTGTTCAAGGAATACGGGCTGCCTGATCGCATGCGCACCGACAACGGCGTACCTTTCGCCAGCACGGGGACGGGCGGCCTGTCGCAACTGTCCGTATGGTGGATACGGCTGGGTATTCTGCCGGAACGCATCGAGCCTGGACAGCCGCAGCAAAACGGCCGTCATGAGCGCATGCACCGCACGCTCAAGCTGGCGGTCACGCATCCCCCCGCCGCGAATCAATCGGCCCAGCAAGTGCAGTTTGACCGCTTCCGTGTGCATTACAACGAACAGCGCCCTCATGAAGGATTGGGGCAGCGCTGCCCCCAGAGTTGCTATAGCCCTTCCACGCGCCCCTACCCGGAGCGTTTGCCAGAGCTGGAATATCCCGGCTACTTCCACTGCCAGAAGGTGTCTGCCAATGGCATTGCGTACTGGACGGGGCGGCGTATCTATATCGGATATTTGCTGGCAGGCGAGCGAGTCGGTTTGGAGGAGGTGGGCGATGGCATATGGGCGGTGTATTTCGGGCCAGTGCGCCTTGGTGTATTTGACGAGCGCCAGACAAAAGGGCGTCTGAATGATTATTTGACGCTGAAAGTGTAACCCATGTCCTTGTACTAAAGTGTTACCGATGTCCTTGACTTGTACAGGGGGCGCCTTCTTTGGGTTACCTTTCTTGGCAAGACAAGAAAGGTAACCAGCCGCCGGGCTGCCCCCGGCAAACTTTCCGTGCTTGCAAGCGTCATGCTAGGATGCCTGCCATCTATCACATGCTAGGCATCAAGGAGATAAGCATTGGAACTGCCAGGTGAAAAGCTAATCATTAAACTATGGGAGACTCTTGCAGAAAAAGGAGTCGGTTCATTGCTTTCTCCTTGGCAGGTAAAACGTGACGGGAGAGCGAGGATCGAAGTTCGTCGCGAAGAGCTGCTTGCTCTCGCTCAAGCAGAAACTGACGCAGCAGATATTCGTGCAGGTCGAAAGCGCCTCGCATTTGATGGATCAATGCGACTGCTTTCCGCCCCGGTCAGCGACGCGTCAAGTGCGGAGACCAGTCCATCTGATAGTATCGAACCCACCCTTGGGCTTCAGTCTATAGCCACACAGTCGCTTCTGAATGACGTGGTCGACGCTTCTCGAAAAGAAATTAACACAAGTAAGGCGGTAATTTTTGCAGAGGAAATTCTTGCAAATGATTCTCAACTTCCCCCAGATAGAGCGATTGATGACGACTGGCTCTTCACATGGCGCGACTACGCAGCAAGGGTATCAAATGAAGAATTACAGCGCCTTTGGGGTAGTGTGCTTGCCGGTGAAGTTAAGTCACCTGGCAACTTCTCTTTTAGAACCCTTGATTTTTTGCGTGCTCTTTCAAAGGCTGAAGCCGAGAAAGTTAGCCAGCTCGCTCGCTTTGTGATTGAGGGCCGTATTCTCAGAAACCAAGAACAACACCTTGATAAGCACGGAATTACATTTACTCGACTGCTGGAAATGCAAGATCTCGGTGTTATCTCTGGTGTTGAATCTATTGGCCTTACTACGACGTATAAATCGGTAACGCCGGATAAGTTTCGCCGAGCACTTCGATCAAATGGTAAGGCGCTACTGGTAGATAGTGAAGATGCCGCCAAGGAGTTCAAGCTGGAAGTATATCTCCTGACTGGTGTCGGAACCCAACTCATGGGCCTAGGAAGCTTCGAGCCAGACATTGAATACCTCCGTCTTGTCGGAAAACAAATTCTGACGCAGGGATTTTCAGTTCAACTTGTTGACTGGAAGCAAATCTCTGAAAGCGAGGGTAACTACTCCAACGCGGAGAAGATTGATGCCTAGCCAGGCAATCAACTGACCTGCGCGAAAACCGTACAGGCCGATGAGTTCAAACATTAAGCCACTCCCCTCACTACTCCCGCAATCCTCTCCGCACACTTCTTCACCAACTCCCCATCCTCCCCCTCCACCATTACGCGCAGCAACGGCTCGGTACCCGACGGGCGCAGCAACACCCGCCCCTTACCATCCAGCGCAGCTTCGGCCTCCGCCACCGCGTCCTTGACCTGTTGCAGCTCCAATAGCCCGGACGCCTTGCCCGTGACGCGCACGTTGATCAGCACCTGCGGATACATCTGCAAATCGCCCGCTGCTTCTGCGAGGCTTTGGCCGTTGGCGCGCAGCGCGTGCAGCACCTGCAACGCCGAGACGATGCCGTCGCCGGTGCTGTGTTTGTCGAGGCAGATGATGTGGCCGGAATTTTCGCCGCCGAGTTGCCAGCCTTGCTGCTGCAGCGATTCCATCACATAGCGGTCGCCGACCTTGGCGCGCAGGAATGGAATACCGAGCCGTTGCATCGCATGCTCAAACGCCAGGTTGGTCATCAGCGTGCCGGTTACGCCGCCGTGCAGCGTGCCTAGTTTCTGACGGTGTTTGGCGATCACATACAGCAACTGGTCGCCGTCGTAGAGTTTTCCAGACGTATCCACCATCACCAGACGGTCGCCGTCGCCGTCCAGCGCGATACCGAGGTCGGCCTTGTGTTCGACCACGGCTTTTTGCAGGTTGGCGGGTTTGGTCGCGCCGTAGCCGTCGTTGATGTTCCTGCCGTCCGGCTCGGCGCCGATGGCGACGACTTCCGCGCCGAGTTCGTGGAACACGTGGCGCGCAATGTGGTACGTCGCGCCGTGCGCGCTGTCCACGACGATCTTCAGGCCGCGCAAATCCAGTTCGCAGGGAAAGGTGCTCTTGCAGAACTCGATATAGCGTCCGACCGCGTCGTCGATGCGCTTGGCCTTGCCGAGATCTTCCGAGGCGTTGGTCTGCATCGGGTTGTCCAGTTCCGCTTCGATGTCGCGTTCGGTCTCGTCGGGCAGCTTGGTGCCGCGGCCGGAGAAGAACTTGATGCCGTTGTCCTCATAGGGGTTGTGCGAAGCGGAGATCACGATGCCGGCCTGCAGGCGCAGCGCGCGCGTCAGGTAAGCCACCGCCGGGGTCGGCACCGGCCCGGCCAGGTATACGTCGATGCCCGCCGCGATCAAACCCGCTTCCAGCGCCGATTCCAGCATGTAGCCGGAGATGCGCGTGTCCTTGCCGATCAGCACACCGGGGCGTTCGCCGCGCATATCGCTGGAGCCCGCCAGCACCTTACCTGCCGCATAACCCAGGTGCATCACAAATTGCGGCGTGATGGGATGTTCGCCCACCTTGCCGCGCACTCCGTCGGTTCCGAAATATTTTCTGCTCACTTCTCTTCCCTCTTGTCTTGAGAACTAGCCACGGATTAACACGGATGTCCACGGATAAACCCACTAGTGGCTTGAGCCGGATTCAATCCGTGCTTATCCGTGTTAATCCGTGGCTAATAGTTTATTGCATTCCAAATCTTCAGCGCATCCACCGTTTCGCGCACATCGTGTACACGCACGATGGATGCGCCGTGTTGCACCGCGATCAGCGCCGCTGCCACGCTCGCCGCAACGCGGTCTCCCGCCTCCCGCCCAGTCAGTGCGCCGAGCATCGATTTGCGCGACAGTCCCGCCAGCACCGGCACGTCCAGTTCGCGCAGTTTGCCCAAGTGGCGCAACAGGTCGAGATTATGCGCCAGTGTCTTGCCAAAGCCAAAGCCCGGATCGATCACGATGCGCTCGCGCCCGATTCCGGCAGCCTCCGCCGCAGCGATGCGTTCGCGCAGGAACTCGCCTACCTCGGCAACGGCATTCTGATATTGGGGCTGCGTCTGCATGGTTTGCGGGTTGCCTTGCTTGTGCATCAGGCATACCGCGACATTGCCGGCAGCGACCGCATTCATCGCGGCAGCATCTTGAAGTGCGTTAATGTCGTTGACCATCTGCACACCGGCGGCGATTGCCGCCTGCATCACCTGCGGCTTGCAGGTGTCGATTGAGATCGGCACGCCGCGCAAGCCTTCGATAATGGGCAGCACGCGATCCAGTTCTTCCTGCACGCCGACCGGCTGCGCGCCGGGGCGCGTGGATTCGCCACCGATGTCGATTATGTCTGCGCCTTCGGCGATGAGGCGCTGTGCATGTGCCAGTGCCGCATCGTGTTGAAAATGCTGTCCGCCATCGGAGAATGAATCAGGCGTGACATTGACGATGCCCATCACGAGAGGGCGGGAGAGATCGAACTGGAAATTGCCGCAGTGGAGAAACATCGGAGAAGGGGGAAGAGGGAAGGGAGAAGGGTACACACCCGGGTTTTACCCTTCCCCCTTCTCCCTTAACCCTTCCCGGTCTTTCAGGTTTCCTGCGCTGGTTGCGTAGGCGTAGTAGCAGGTGCAGTCGGCGCAGTATCCTGTGGCGGCTGCGGTGCCTGAGTGCTTTGGCTGGGCTTGGGCGGGCGCGGCGGATTGCCGGCCATGATGTCGTTGATCTGGTCGGCATCAAGGGTTTCCCACTCCAGCAACGCCTTGGCCATAACCTCAATCTTGTCGCGATTCTCCTCGATCAATTTACGCGCCAGCGCATACTGCTGATCGATGATACGGCGAATCTCGGCATCTACCTGCTGCATGGTCGCTTCGGAAATATTCTTGTGGGTGGTCACCGAACGCCCCAGAAATACTTCACCCTCGTTTTCGCCATATACCATAATTCCGAGCGCGTCCGACATCCCCCACTGAGTCACCATTTTGCGCGCCATATCGGTGGCACGCTCGAAATCGTTGGAAGCGCCGGTGGTCATCTGATGCATGAAAATCTCTTCGGCAATCCGCCCGCCGAACAACACCGCGATGGTGTCGAGGATGCGCACCTTGTCCATGCTGTAGCGGTCTTCTGCGGGTAACTGCATGGTCAGACCCAGCGCACGTCCGCGCGGGATGATCGTGACCTTATGCACCGGGTCGGTCTTCGGCAGCAGCTTGGCCACCACCGCATGCCCGGACTCGTGGTAGGCGGTGTTGCGCCGCTCTTCCTCGGGCATCACCATGGAGCGGCGTTCCGCGCCCATCATGATCTTGTCTTTGGCCGCCTCGAAATCATCCATATCGACGAAACGTTTGCCGCGCCGCGCCGCAAACAAGGCGGCCTCGTTGACCAGGTTCGCCAGGTCCGCGCCGGACATGCCCGGTGTCCCGCGCGCCAGGATGTCGGCCTTCACATCGGAAGACACAGGTACCTTGCGCATATGCACCATCAGGATTTGTTCGCGGCCGCGAATGTCCGGCAGCGGCACCACGACCTGGCGGTCGAAGCGCCCCGGGCGCAGCAGCGCGGGGTCGAGCACGTCGGGCCGGTTGGTCGCGGCGATCACGATCACGCCGGAAGCGCCTTCGAAACCGTCCATTTCCACCAGCAGCGCATTCAGGGTCTGCTCGCGTTCGTCGTTGCCGCCGCCGAGTCCGGCGCCGCGCTGGCGGCCGACCGCGTCGATTTCGTCGATGAATATGATGCACGGCGAATGTTTCTTGGCCTGCTCGAACATGTCGCGCACGCGCGCCGCGCCGACGCCGACAAACATTTCCACGAAGTCGGAACCGGAAATCGAGAAGAACGGCACCTTGGCTTCGCCGGCGATCGCTTTCGCCAGCAGGGTCTTGCCGGTGCCCGGGCTGCCCACCAGCAGCACGCCGCGCGGGATGCGCCCGCCGAGGTTCTGGAATTTGCCCGGGTCGCGCAGGAAGTCGACCAGCTCGGACACTTCTTCCTTGGCCTCATCGCAGCCCGCCACGTCGGCAAAGGTGAAGCGCTCCTTGTTTTCATCCAGCATGCGCGCGCGCGACTTGCCGAACGAGAATGCGCCGCCCTTGCCGCCACCCTGCATCTGGCGCATGAAGAATATCCACACGCCGATCAGCAGGATCATCGGGAACCATGACACGAAAATATTCATCAGCAGGGATTGCTCTTCTTCCGGCTTGGCTTCGATCTTCACGCCATTCTTGAGCAGGTCGGAGACCATCCACAAGTCGCTCGGCGCATAGCTGGTGATGTGCTTGCCATCGGCAGTCGTCGCCTTCAGGGTGCGCCCCTCGATGGTTACCTTGGTGATATGTCCCTGCTTCACTTCCTCGAGAAATTGAGAATAGTCGAGTTGCGACGGCGAAGCCTGCTGCTGGCGGGTGTTGAATTGGTTGAAAACGGTCATCAGCACCAAGGCGACGACCAACCAAATTGCAATACTTTTAAACATGTTATTCAAAATAGCTCCTTAAGCGGCAACACTGTAATTGCCATGCTGGGTCATTAAACTATGTATTGCCTGATTACTCAAGTTTTCCGGTGGCCAATAAATATAACTCGCTGCTCCGGTCGCGCGATGCCTTGGGTTTGCGCGTGGCCACTTTGGCGAAACGGCTGCGCATCAGCTTGTAAAACTCCTCGAATCCCTCGCCCTGAAAGACTTTGACGAGAAAGCTGCCCGCCGGCTTCAGGTGTTCGAGCGCAAATTCCATTGCCAGTTCCGCAAGATGCATCGCACGCGCCTGATCGGCCGACGCGATGCCGCAGATATTGGGGGCCATGTCGGAAATTACAAGGTCGACCGGTTTGCCTTGCAGCAAGCCTTCCAGTTGTTTCAGCACAGCATCGTCACGGAAATCACCCTGAATGAACTCCACCCCGGCCAGCGGATCGAGCGGCAGCAGATCCAGCGCGATGACCTTTCCGCTGCGCCCGACCTTGCCCGCGGCAACCTGGGACCAGCCGCCCGGAGTCGCGCCCAGGTCCACCACCACCGTGCCCGGCTTGAGCAGGCGATCCTTGGCGTCGATTTCAAGCAGCTTGTAAGCGGCGCGCGAGCGGTAACCTTCCTTTTGCGCGAGCTGCACAAAGGGGTCGTTAATATGTTCACGCATCCATTGTTTGCTGGTCTTGGAGGGCTTCATCGTATTAAAGGCCTCTGCACAACTACTGCGCTCGCTGATACTGCGTTAAAAATCGGCTCAAAATCCTCATGTACAAAAATGTACATTCCGGTTTTTCGCCAATTTTTGCCTTGTCTCAGCTTCGCTCGCTACGTTGTGCAGAGGCCTTGTTCAGTTTTTTATGGAATAATTTCTATGTCCGGCGATTTTAGCAACAACCTGATAGAATTCGCGCCTTATTTGAAAGGCCATTATGTTATCTCTTACCGTATCCGAACGCCTTGCCCTTAAGGGCCGCGCCCACGCCTTGAGCCCGACGGTGATGATAGGCAATGCGGGCTTGACCGAATCGGTATTAAATGAAATCGCGGCCAGCCTGAAAATTCATGAACTCATCAAAATCCGGGTTATGGCAGAACGGCCGCAACGTGAAGCCATTCTGACGGAGATATGCACCCAATTAAACGCTGCGCCGGTGCAACATATCGGCAAGATTCTGGTGGTCTATCTACCCAACCCGGAGATACACAAGATCGAAATCAAGAAAATGCCGCGCCACAAGGGTAAAAAACCGCTGTCCAAGAAGCAGCTGGGCAGCCGCAACTAGGCCGGGCTACGCCCGACCGGGAAGGGAGAAGAGGGAAGGGGGAAGAGAAAAACCACCCCCTCTCCGAAAAAGGGTTTTACCCTTCTCCCTTTACCCTTCCCTCTTTCCCCTCTAGAGGTACTGAACATTCACCACTTCGTATTCCCGCACCCCACCAGGAGCCTGCACTTCGGCGATATCGCCGCTGTATTTGCCGATCAGCGCGCGCGCAATCGGTGAGCTGATGGAAATCTTGCGTTCCCTGATATTGGCCTCATCATCACCGACGATTTGATAGGTGATGACGTCGCCGTTGTTGGTGTCTTCCAACACCACGGTCGAACCGAACACGCAGCGGCCATCCGCATTGAGCGTCTTGGGGTCAATGATCTGTGCGCTGCCCAGCTTGCCTTCCACCTCGACGATGCGTCCTTCGACAAATGATTGGCGTTCTTTGGCGGCATCGTACTCGGCATTTTCGGACAAATCGCCTTGCGCGCGCGCTTCGGAGATGGCGTTAATCACGGACGGGCGTTCTACCGTCTTGAGGTGATGCAGTTCCTGGCGCAGCAATTCCGCGCCGACGACAGTCAAGGGGATTTTACTCATGACATACTTCCTTAAGTTTCGTTAAAGCAGACGCTGGTGCAGCGTCTGCAGGTCATATACCTGCAATTCGGCCAAATGCTGCATCCCGGCGCATGCGGCGCGTGCGCCGGCCAGCGTGGTGTAATAGGTTATCCGCCCCTGTAATGCGGCATGGCGGATGGAATATGAATCGCGCATCACGCTCGGTTTGCTGTCCACCGAGTTGATGATCAGGCTGACCTCGCCATTCTTGATCATGTCCACGATGTGCGGGCGGCCTTCCGCCACCTTGTTCACTACCGTCACTGCAACGCCGGCATCCTTGATGACCGCAGCCGTACCGCGTGTTGCCAGGATGGTAAAACCCAGTTGCGTCAGCGAGCGGGCGATTTCCACCGCGCCGGGTTTATCCGCCCCGCGCACGCTGATAAATACTTTGCCGTCTTTAGGCAGCTTCACGCTGGCGGCAAGCTGCGATTTCACAAACGCCTCGGCGAAGGTTTCGCCGACACCCATCACTTCGCCGGTGGATTTCATCTCGGGGCCGAGGATGGTGTCCACGCCGGGGAACTTGATGAACGGGAACACGGCTTCCTTGACCGAGTAATACGGCGGGATGACCTCCTTGGTCACGCCCTGCTGCGCCAGGGTCTGCCCGGCCATGCAGCGCGCCGCGATTTTTGCCAGCGGCACGCCGGTCGCCTTGGAAACGAACGGCACGGTGCGCGAGGCGCGCGGATTTACTTCCAGCACATAGACGGTGCCGGCCTGAATGGCGAACTGCACATTCATCAACCCGACCACGTTGAGCTCCTTGGCCATCGCCACGGTCTGGCGGCGCAATTCGTCCTGCATTTCCTTCGAGAGGCTGAACGGCGGCAACGAGCAGGCCGAGTCGCCGGAGTGCACGCCGGCCTGCTCGATATGTTCCATGATGCCGCCGATAATCACTTGTTTGCCGTCGGACACCGCATCCACGTCCACTTCGATCGCGTCGTTGAGGAAGCGGTCGAGCAGGATCGGCATGCGCTCGGGGTAGGTCTCGGACATCTCCTCGGCAGCGCGCATGTAGCGCTCCAGGTCGGGCTGCGCATGGATGATTTCCATCGCGCGGCCGCCCAGCACGTTGGAAGGCCGCATCACCAGCGGGTAGCCGATCTCGTCAGCGCCCGCGACCGCATCGGCCACATTGCTTGCGGTGCGGTTGGGCGGCTGTTTCAGGCCCAGCTTGCGCAGCATGGTCTGGAAGCGCGCGCGGTCTTCCGCGCAGTCGATCATGTCCGGCGTGGTGCCGATGATCGGTACGCCGTTTTTCTCCAGGCCGTGCGCCAGCTTGAGCGGCGTCTGGCCGCCGTATTGCACGATCACGCCGATGGGCTTTTCAACCGCCACGATTTCCAGCACATCTTCCAGCGTCAGCGGCTCGAAATACAGGCGGTCGGACGTGTCGTAGTCGGTCGAGACGGTTTCCGGGTTGCAGTTGACCATGATGGTCTCGTAGCCGTCCTCGCGCATCGCCAGCGCGGCATGTACGCAGCAGTAGTCGAATTCGATGCCCTGGCCGATGCGGTTCGGCCCGCCGCCCAGCACCATGATCTTCTTGTTGCCGGTCGGCTGCGATTCGCACTCTTCCTCGTAAGTGGAATACATGTAGGCGGTATTGGTGGCGAACTCGGCGGCGCAGGTATCCACGCGTTTGAATACCGGGCGCACGCCGAGCGCATGGCGGTAGGCGCGCAACGCGGCCTCATCGGTATCCAGCAAAACCGCCAGGCGCGCATCGGCAAAACCGTTGCGTTTCAGCGTGCGCAGCTCGTCCGCACTCAGGCTTTCCAGGGTGCGGTCAGCCAGCGCTTTTTCCTGGCGGATCAGGTCTTCGATTTGCACCAGGAACCACGGGTCGATCTTGCTCAGCGCGAACACCTCATCCACGCTCATGCCGAGACGGAACGCATCGGATACCGCCCAGATGCGCTCCGGCCCAGGGCTGCCGAGTTCGGCACAGACCGCTTCGCGGTCGTTGTATTTCCGGTCCAGCCCGTTCACGCCGACTTCCAGGCCGCGCAGCGCCTTCTGGAACGATTCCTGGAAGGTGCGGCCGATCGCCATCACTTCGCCCACCGATTTCATCTGCGTGGTCAGGCGGTCGTTGGCCTGCGGGAATTTTTCGAAGGCGAAACGCGGGATCTTGGTGACCACATAGTCGATGCTCGGCTCGAACGAGGCAGGGGTCGCGCCGCCGGTGATGTCGTTCTTCAGCTCGTCGAGCGTGTAGCCCACCGCCAGTTTGGCTGCCACCTTGGCAATCGGGAAGCCGGTCGCCTTGGAAGCCAGCGCGCTTGATCGCGACACGCGCGGATTCATCTCGATCACCACCATGCGCCCGTCATCCGGGTTGATGGCGAACTGCACGTTGGAACCGCCGGTATCCACGCCGATCTCGCGCAGCACCGCGATGGAAGCGTTGCGCATGATCTGGTATTCCTTGTCGGTCAGCGTCTGCGCCGGCGCGACGGTGATCGAGTCGCCGGTATGCACGCCCATCGGGTCGAGGTTTTCAATCGAGCAGATGATGATGCAGTTGTCGGCACTGTCGCGCACCACTTCCATCTCGAATTCTTTCCAGCCGAGCAGCGATTCCTCGATCAGCAACTCGCGCGTCGGCGAGGCTTCCAGCCCGCGCTCGCATATTTCGACAAATTCCTCGCGGTTGTAAGCGATGCCGCCGCCGGAGCCGCCCATCGTGAAGGAGGGGCGGATGACGGTCGGGAAGCCCATCACCTGCTGCACCTGCAACGCCTCCTCCATGCTGTGCGCGATCGCGGAACGCGCCGACGCCAGGCCGATCCGGGTCATCGCCTGCTTGAATTTTTCGCGGTCTTCGGCCTTGTCGATCGCTTCGCGCGACGCGCCGATCATCTCGACGTTGTATTTTTCCAGCACGCCGTGCTTGGCCAGATCCAGCGCGCAATTCAGCGCGGTCTGTCCGCCCATGGTCGGCAGGATCGCATCCGGTTTTTCCTTGGCGATGATCTTTGCCACCATCTTCCAGGTGATCGGCTCGATGTAAGTCGCATCCGCCATCTCCGGGTCGGTCATGATGGTGGCCGGATTCGAGTTCACCAGGATGACGCGATAGCCCTCTTCGCGAAGCGCCTTGCAGGCTTGTGCGCCGGAATAATCGAACTCGCACGCCTGCCCGATGACGATGGGGCCGGCGCCGATGATCAGGATGCTTTTAATGTCAGTACGTTTTGGCATTCTTGGGGAAGGGGGAAGAGGGAAGGGAGAAGGGTGAGAACCGCCGCACGTTCCACCCTTCCCCCTTCTCCCTTCTCCCTTCACTTCCTCTCATTCATCAATCCAACAAATTTATCGAACAAGTAATCCACATCGTGCGGCCCCGGGCTGGCTTCCGGGTGACCCTGGAAGCAGAACGCGGGCTTGTCGGTCAGCTCGAAACCCTGCAAGGTACCGTCGAACAGCGAGATGTGCGTGACGCGCGCATTTGCCGGCAGCGTCGCCGCATCCACCGCGAAGCCGTGGTTCTGGCTGGTGATCATCACCCGTTTGCTTTGCATGTCCTGCACCGGATGGTTCGCGCCGCGATGGCCGAACTTCATCTTCACTGTCTTCGCGCCCACCGCCAGGCCCATCAACTGGTGGCCGAGGCAAATGCCGTACAGCGGTATGCCAGCAGCGATGAACGCGCGCGTCGCGTCGATCGCGTAATCGCACGGTTCGGGATCGCCGGGGCCGTTGGACAGGAACACGCCGTCCGGCTCCAGCGCCAGCGCTTCCGCCGCCGAGGTCTTCGCCGGCACCACCGTGATGCGGCAGCCGCGCTCGGCCAGCTTGCGCAGGATGTTGTGTTTTACGCCGAAGTCGTAGGCGACCACGTGGAATTTGCTGTGTGCCACTTCGGGGTAGCCCACGCCCAACTCCCATTCGCGCTGCGTCCACGAGTAGGGCTCGGCACAGCTTACTTCTTTGGCCAGATCCATTCCGGCCAACCCGGCGAAACTGCGCGCCGCCGCGAGCGCCGCCGCTTCGTCCGTGCCGGTGGCGATGCAGCCGTTCTGCGCACCCTTCTCGCGCAGGATGCGCGTCAGCTTGCGCGTGTCGATCCCGGCGATCGCCACCACATTGTTGGCCTTGAGGTAATCGGGCAGCGATTGGGTGCTGCGAAAATTGCTCACCGTCAGCGACAAATCGCGGATCACCAAGCCGCTGGCGAACACCTGGCGCGACTCCACGTCTTCGCTATTCACGCCGACGTTGCCGATATGCGGGTAGGTGAGCGTGACGATTTCCTTGCAGTAGGAAGGGTCGGTGAGGATTTCCTGATAGCCGGTCATCGAGGTGTTGAACACCACCTCGCCGATGCTGCTGCCGGAAGCGCCGATGGCAACGCCCCGGAATACCGTGCCATCGGCAAGCACAAGAATGGCAGGGTTAGTTTGCGGCACCGGAATACTCCCAAAGCAGTTTACATAAAGAAGCGGGACGAACCGTGTGTCCATCCCGCTTTGAATTGATGCGCATTATAGCGGATTAGCGGGGAGGCATCAAATGCCGGAACTTGTTTTGCCGAAACTTATTTGGGCGGCTCCCCCGGCTGGGTGCAGGCCGCGCCGGTATGTCCATCGAGGAAATCCCCCAATGCTTCGACCCAGGATGCGCGCATGAAAATGAAGCCGTCGTTATGCCCGCCGGCCAGTTCGAGGAATCGCTTGGGCGGATTGGCCGCAGCAAAGAGCGCCTGCCCGTGCTCGAAGGGGATGATCTCGTCTTCCGGGCTGTGGGCGATCAGCACCGGCGCGGCGACAGCCCGCAGGTTTTTCTCGGTGTCGTAGCGGATGCGTGCCAGCCACTGCACCGGCAGGTAGGGGTAAAAGTGCCGCGCCAAGCCGGGTACGGAAGTGAAGCCGGAGGCGATCACCAGAGCCGCCGGTTTTTGCCGGGCGGCCAGCCATGCGCCGACGGCGCCGCCCAGCGATTCGCCGAACAGCACGATGCGGCAGGAGGGAATGCGCCGCTGCTCGGTCAGGTAGCGCCAGGCGGCTTCGGCATCCCGGTAGGTGCCCTGCTCGGAAGGTGTGCCGCCGCTGTTCCCGTAGCCGCGGTAATCGAAGATCAGCGTGCTGTAACCCAGGCGGTGGAACATCTGCAACGAATCGATGCGGTGGGAAATGTTGCCCGCGTTGCCGTGCAAAAACAGCACCGTGCCGCGCGGCTGTGCGTGTGTCTGGGGGGCAGGAATATGCCAGCCGTGCAGGCCGAGGCCGTCGCTGGTGGTCAGCCGGATGTCCTCGTATTGCAAACCGGCCTGGCCGGGGGTGGCGATGATCCCGCGCCTGGTTTCCGGATAGAACACCAGGCGCGCCTGGAAAAAATACAGCAGCAGCGCGAGCCCGCCATAGGCCGCGGCCAGAATGCCCAGAATATGCCAGATTACGCGCACAGGGCCTCCGGGTTTTGGGCCTCCGCCGTTCTGCGCACGGCCGGGTCTTGGCGGTAAAACTCGGCCAGTTGCCGGTACACGTCCGGATATTCCCGTTGCAGGACATGGGGCGTTTCGAAAAATGCCTCGCTCGTCACGGCGAAAAATTCGGCCGGGCTTTCGGCTCCGTAGGGGTCTAGCGCCGTTTCCATGTTTTTTTCCGCCTTGGCGCAGAAGTCGGCGTAGGCTGCGGTAAAGGATTGCGCCCACTGTTCGGAGGACATCCCCCGGTGCAGCGGCGGGAAACCGTTCATCGCGCCGTTCAGCATGTCCAGCTTGTGGGCGAATTCGTGGATCACCACGTTGACGCCGTCGTGTTCGCCGCAGCGCACGGCGTCGGCGCCGGACAGCACCACCGGCCCGTGCTCCCAGGATTCTCCCAGCATCGCGTCGCGGACGACATGCACCACGCCGGCCTCGTCCATGAATTCGTGTTCCGGCACGAATTCGCCGGGGTAGACGATCACCGACACCCAACCCGCATAGCAATCCAGCCCGAGATTGAGGATCGGCAGGCAAGCCTGGGCGGCGATTTTGATGCGCGTGTCTTCATCCACGGAAAACCCGCCGGCCGCGACCAGCTGCTTTTCATTCAGGAATAAAGTCGCAAGCTCGCGCAGGCGCTCCATTTCTTCTTCCGATAACCCGCGCAACACGGGCAGCGCGGAAACGGCGGCACGCCATGCCTCTTCCGGCAGTACCGCATGCCGCAAAATATACCGCCTGCGCCAGTTTTTTATGCTCCAGTCCATATTCTTTTAAACGACTATGTTCGGATGCCAAGCCGGATGCTTTATCGGCTTTCAAGAAGCCGAATTGGAAGCGCCATGTAATTTTTATGTTTTAATAATCGGAGAAAACGAGCGATAGCGTAGCACGATGGTGTCGTGCACCTTGCGGAATTTGCGGGGAATTTTCAATATAAACAGCGCGGTTACCGGCTTGTGTCCTGGTTTTGCAGCCAATGTCGTCATGCCGGAACCCGGCTGGCGAAATATTGTCGTAAAAAACAATAAGATTATTTTGAGGGGGATTTTATGAAGTCACATTGGGTTGGCATCGCGGCAGTTGCAACGGTGTTGATGTTTGCCGGGCAGGCGAATGCGGCGATGGATGCCGCAGCGTTTAAGGCGTTAGCCAAGAAAAAAAGCTGCTTCAATTGCCATAGTATGGACAGGTCGCTTTTTGGCCCCTCGCTGAGGGAGATCAGCAGGAAATACAGCGGCAATGCCGGCGCGCCAGCCAGGTTGGCCGGGGTAATCAGAAATGGCAGCAAAGGCGGCGTTTGGGGCGAAGTCGCGATGCCGGCCTATGCGAGACTCAGCGATGACGACATCAAAATGATGGTGCAGTATATTTTGTCCCTCAAATAGCCACTGCGGCCAACCCGCTGCCGGATCGGCCTGGTCGCACAGCCCGATACAGCCACGGCGGATGCGATGGCGTGGCGAACTGGCGGCCTGCAGGAGATTACTGGGCGGAGGGTTGTTTGGCTTGTTTTGCGGGCATTACGGTGGCATGAGTCAGCCTGACGCTTAACGCTTCAGTCTTGTTCTCGACGTAATCGCTGCCATGATCAAAGCGCCATGCCCAGGCAGCAGCGTGATTGGTTTTGAATGTTGTGTCGGTCCAGTATTTTCCGGGCAGGGATTCCGGGAAAAAATCCTTGGGAAGGGTGGGGCCGGGATAGAAAACAGCGGGATTCAATATGGTTCTCAGCTCAAAACGGCTGGGCAGATACCAGTCCGTGTAGCCGCAAAGTTTTTCTGCATTGACCGCCTTGATATAGGACTCGGTGTCGCAGTTGCTGCCGGCGCATGTTCCGCCATTGGTCTTGCCTGGGGAACCGCCGTTGCTTTCCGGATTCGAGTCGTACCAGGTATAGGTATTGTTGATGTTGTGCAAGCCGGGTTCGGTTTTTTTCACTTCCCAGACCATGCCCGACTGGTTGTCCAGCACGCATGTCCATGGTTGCTTCGCATAGTCCTTGCCGTCATTCACGCTGCCGTCCTGGTTCAGTCGCGTCATGTCAAATACAGGAGGCTTGAGGGAGGGGGGTGTGTCGCAGCCTGCGATTGCCAAAGGGCACAACAGTACCAGCGCCATGCGGCGGCAGGAAAATATGGAATTCTTTGACGTCATGCTTGCGTTGGTCGGTTTTTTCATTTGGAACACCCGGAAATTAAGCGTGAGATACCTGTTCGGTATTAAGACGGGCATTATCGTGGAATTGCGCGGGTTGTTCAAGGCAAGCGGCTCGAAGCTTTATCGTCAGGGAACGCCGGTACATGGGATAATCATCCGTTCAAGGGCTTGCCCGCGTTGATTCGCGCCACCCGATGTAACTGCGGACTATGGCTTTTCAATGATTAACTGAACAAACGCCCGCTCCGGGCATTACGGAACAAATATGAAAACAGATGTGATTATTATCGGCTCAGGTGCGGCCGGCCTGATGTGCGCCCTGCAAGCCGGACAACGCGGGCGTTCCGTGGTGTTGCTTGACCATGCCAAGAAGCTTGCGGAAAAGATCCGCATCTCCGGCGGCGGGCATTGCAACTTCACCAACCTCAACACCAAGCCGGAAAACTTTATTTCCAGCAATCCAGATTTTTGTCGTTCGGCGCTGGCGCGTTACACACCGCAGGACTTTATTGCGCTGCTGCAAAAGCACAACATCCGCTATCACGAAAAGACGCTCGGGCAATTGTTCTGCGACGATGAAGCGGAAGTGATAGTTGCGATGCTGCGCGGCGAATGCGATGCGGCGGGCGTGAAGCGCTTCATGAACTGCGAGATCGAGGAAATCAAGCATACCCCTTATGCCGCGGAGGTTGGCGAAGGCAAAAAAGCCAAGTTTTACGTCAGCACCTCGCGCGGTGAATTCGAGGCCGTGTCGCTGGTGATCGCTACCGGCGGTTTGTCCATCCCCAATACCGGCGCAACCCCGTTCGGTTATCACGTCGCCGAGCAATTCGGCATTCCGATCGCCAAACTCAAGCCGGGCCTGGTACCGCTGAGTTTTGCGCCGGATGACTGGAAACCCTACGCCGACCTGACCGGCGTTTCGCTCGATGTCACGGTGAGTTTCGGCAAACAGGCGTTCCGCGAAAATATGCTGGTTACCCACCGCGGTTTGAGCGGCCCGGCGATCTTGCAAATCTCATCCTACTGGCAGCATGGCGAACCGCTGCATATCGACCTGCTGCCGGCCTGCGACATGGCGACCCTGCTGGATGAACAGAAGGGTAGCAAGAAATTGCTCAGTAACTTCCTGACGCAATGGTTTCCCAAGAGCTTCGCCGACGCGTGGTGCACGCAGTTGCCGGGGATCGAGAACAAGCCGCTCAACCAATACAACGACAAGCAGCGCAAGCAGATCGCCTCGGCCCTGCACGACTGGCAGATCACCCCGTCCGGCACCTTGGGCTACACCAAGGCCGAAGTGACCTGCGGCGGAATCGACACGCGCGCGCTGTCGTCGAAAACCATGGAATGCAACGACGTGCCCGGCCTGTATTTCATCGGCGAAGTGGTGGACGTGACCGGGCAGCTCGGCGGCTATAATTTCCAGTGGGCGTGGGCTTCCGGCTATGCCGCCGGGCAGGCGGTTTAGTGCTATAGTTTCCGCGCGTTTTTTGACATCCAACTCGGAGGAACCAACGATGCGTACCTTATGGATTGCTTTGCTGGCGTTGCTGTTGAGCGGCTGCGGCTACAACACCTTGCAGACTACCGACGAGCAGATCAAGGCGAGCTGGTCTGAAGTGCTGAACCAGTACCAGCGGCGTGCCGATTTGATCCCCAATCTGGTCAATACGGTCAAGGGCTATGCCGCGCAGGAGCAGGCCGTGCTGCTGGGCGTCACCGAGGCGCGCGCCAAGGTCGGCAGCATCCAGGCCACGCCCGAGCTGATCAACGATGCGCAGGCCTTCGCCAAGTTTCAGGCCGCGCAGGGCCAGCTGACTTCGGCCTTGAGCCGCCTGCTGGTGGTGTCGGAAAATTATCCGCAACTAAAATCCGATGCGAACTTCCGCGACCTGCAGGCGCAACTCGAAGGCACCGAAAACCGCATCACCGTGGCGCGCAACCGCTACATCAAGGCGGTGCAGGAATACAACGTCACGGTGCGCTCTTTCCCGAGCAATCTGACCGCGATGCTGTTCGGCTATAGCGTCAAGCCAAACTTCACGGTGGAGAACGAGAAGGAAATCTCCCGCCCGCCGGCAGTGGATTTTGCCGCACCCCAGACTGTCGCACCTGGCACTGCCGCACCGGCAAAATAAATGAAAGCGATACTGAACAAGCCCTCCGTTCGTGGTGAGCTTGTCGAACCATGATCGGACGGTCGCTAACAAATGATGTGTCAGGTCGCCAGCCCTTCGACAGACTGGTGGAACGACTAGCCATTCGACTAGGCTGCCAGAGAACATCAGCCAAGTCGCTGGTTATCAGGGCGAACGGACTTATTCAGCATTTCCTGAGAACAACAGTGCAGGCCGTTCTGCTTGCGCTGCTGCTCACCGGCGCGGCACAGGCCGAGGTTGCCGTGCCGCCACTGAGCGCGCGTGTCACCGATCTCACCACGACGCTGGATGCGGGACAAATACAAACACTTGAGACGCGCCTCGCCGCATTCGAAACGAAAAAAGGCGCGCAGCTTGCCGTGCTGATCATTTCCACCACCCAACCGGAAACCATCGAACAGTTTGGCATGCGCGTCGTCGAGGCGTGGAAGCTCGGGCGCAAGGGCGTGGATGACGGCGCATTGCTGCTCGTCGCCAAGGAGGACCGCGCGCTGCGCATCGAGGTAGGTTACGGCCTGGAAGGTGCGCTGAACGACGCCACGGCGAAGCGCATCATCGCCGAGGTCATCACGCCCTTCTTCAGGCGCGGCGAGTTCTATGCGGGCATCGATGCCGGCACGGCGGCGATGATGCGCGTGATCGAAGGCGAACCCCTGCCGCCGCCTAAGCGCGCCGCTGCCAGCGGCAGTTACGATATCGAGTCGCTGTTGTTTATTGCCTTCGGGCTGGTGGTGGTCGTGGGCGGCATGTTGCGCGCGCTGCTCGGGCGCTTTCCCGCCGCGATGCTGATGGGCGGAGGGCTGGGGGTGCTGGCTTGGCTGACGGTCGCGCCGTTGCTGATGGCGCTGCTGGTCGGGCTGATGGCATTCGTGTTCGTACTGCTGGGCGGTGGACGCGGTTTCGGCGGTCATGGTGGCGGTGGATTTGGTGGAACCCGTGGTGGCGGCTTCGGCGGTGGAGGGGGCTTCGGTGGCGGGGGCGGCGGGTTTGGCGGGGGCGGTGCCTCGGGGCGGTGGTGACATGAACCCAGATTGCACATTAGATTATTCGCGCTTTGTAGGAGACCGACTTGTCGGGCGACCCAGATCCATCGCGCAACAAGTTACGCTCCTACGGGCGCCCGGCCAAAAGTTTTTCGGACAGCAGTGTTTCTCTCAAATGGATTGTCTCAGATGAACCTGAAACGCATCATGCGGCATTTATCCAGCGGGCGCGCGGCGGTGCGCCGCGCCTTTCCGCCGCGTGCGCTGGATGCGGTCGAGCGCGCGATCCGCGAAACCGAGACGCAGCATGACGGGCAGATTCGCTTCGCGGTCGAGGCAGCGCTCGACCTGTCGCCGCTGCTCGCCGGGCAGGCGGCGCGGGAACGCGCCATCGAGGTGTTTTCCGAACTGCGCGTTTGGGATACCGAACACAACAACGGCGTGCTGATCTATCTGCTGCTGGCGGATCGCGATGTGGAGATCGTCGCCGACCGCGGCATTCATGCGAGGCTCGGCGCGGAAACCTGGGAAGCGATCTGCCGCGAGATGGAAGCGGCGTTCCGCAACGGCCAATTCGAGGCGGGCGTGCTGGCCGGGATACACGCTGTGGGCGAACATCTGGCGCGTCACTTCCCGGCGCGCGGTGACAAGTCAAATGAAATGCCGGATCGTCCGGTGGTGTTGTAGCGAGCAGGCCGCAATGTTAGCGGCGTGATTTAACCCAGATACGAAATCAGATACCCGAAATCAGAGGCCCTTTTAATCGCTTCCGCTAAAGGGTAAGTTAGCCTGCCCTGAGCTTGTCGAAGGGCTACGGGAGCGTTCTCGCGAGACGAAAGCCGAGGTTGTAGTAACTGTTCCCGGGCTCGTTCCAGTTGCGGCTGGCCTCTTCCCCGACCCGTGGACTGACGATCCACGATCCGCCGCGCAGCACGCGGTTCGCGCCATCACCCTGCCATGCGCTACCGTCAACCGGGGCGCCGTTATAGTCGGCATGGTGGCTGTCCTCTACCCACTCCCATACGTTGCCGCTCATGTCGTACAGGCCGAAGGCATTGGCCTGTTTTTCAGCCACCGGGTGGGTTTTGTTGCCGCTGTTGCCGTCATGCCACGCCACGCTGCCCAGATCGTCGCTGCCGCAGTATGCCTGCCGCCCTCCCGCATGGCAGGCGTATTCCCATTCGGCTTCGCTCGGCAGGCGGTATTGTTTGCCGGTCTTGGCGTTGAGCTTCTGGATGAATACCTGGACATCGTTCCAGCTTACTTGCTCCACCGGGCAGTTGTCGCCGCAGCGGACAAAGTGGCCGGGGTTGTTGCCCATGACCGCTTTCCACTGGCCTTGCGTGACCTCGGTCTTGCCCAGCGCAAAGCTCTTCAGCGTCACCCGGTGTTTCGGTCCCGTTTCACCCATGTCATAGTTGCCCGCAGGAATCACGACCATCTCGGGGCAGTCCGGGCAATCGCGGAGGGGTGTTCCGGCTTCCGGGCCGTTGGCTTCGGTCTTGTGGATGGCGGCAAGTTTTTCCTGCGCGGCGGCGGCATGGCTGCCGTTGGGGTATTTGTCGAGATAGGCCTGCACGGCACGGGCGTTTCCTCCGGCCTGCGCCTGTTGCCAGAGCTGCTGTTCCTGCCGCGCGGCAATGGCGGCAAGCCTGTCCTGCATGGCGGCGGCATGGCTGCTGTCAGGGTATTTGTCGAGATAGGCCCGCACTGTTTTGGCATCCTCACTCGACTGCGCTTTTTGCCAGAACTCTTTTTCTTCGCGAGCCGCCTGGCCGGTTTGAAATTTTTGGATGCGGGCCTTTTCCCTGGTGTTGACGTCCGCACCCTGGGCAATCAGCAGTTCGGCAATATCCTTTTGCCCCCAAAGGGCCGCGATATAAAGGGTGTTGACTTTGGCGCCATTGGCGATCAGCAGTTCGGCAACATCCATGTGCCCCATAACGGCGGCGAAATAAAGAGGAGTACCGCCATGCTTTTCCCTGGCATCGACGTCCGCACCTTTGGAGATCAGCAGTTCGGCAATATCCTTGTGTCCCGAAATGGCGGCGAAATGAAGAGGAGTGGCGCCATCATTGCTCTTTGCATTGACATCCGCGCCATAGGCCAGCTGCCGGCCGACTTCTTTTACGTTGCCTGATTCTGCCGCCGACAGAAGATCATCATTGGTACTCGTAAGCGTGTTTGTTGCAAGAGCACCGAAGAGCAGCGTCAGTATGAAGCACAACATCAAGCCGGATAACTTCGAAAATTCAAGATTCATCATGTCAAATCCCTCTTGCTGAACAGTTGAATCAACCCCATCAAAATGACAAGACGAGATATAAATACCCGGAGCCGATTATAGACACAATGCACCATCGGCATCATCACGGAAATAGTTTCGCTTGATGGGATAAAAATACAGTTTGGTTGACCCCCGTCAGTGAATAGTTGTAAGTTTGCAGTTAAGTTTGCAAAATGTTGCGGCAAATGCCGAATAAGCTGTTACGTTGAGCATCTTCATGTTGGTTGTGCGATTGTTAAAGATGCAGGAAGGAAGGTTATTATTTGTCTCGCGGTCGTTTGGTTCGACCGATTAAATCTCCAGATTTATTGGGCTTTTTAGGTGGCATGTTTTCCAAGGGGGTGATATGAAAACTAGAATGTTGCTGGGTGCAGTCATGTTGGCAGTGCTTTCCTTCAACGCGCCGGCCGAGGATATGGCGCTGGCGCCGGCGCATGATGCCATCAAGGTCTTGAAACGAGAGGAAGTGAGTTTCAGGGAAGACGTGCAGCCCATCCTGCATGACTATTGCGTGAGCTGCCATTCCCCGGGCGGTAAAGGGCATGCCAAAAGCGGCCTGGATTTAACGTCCTACGAGGGGCTGATGAAGGGCACCAAGTTCGGCCCTGTCGTCATCCCCGGTAATAGCGATACCAGCACGTTCACCAAACTGCTTACCGGCACTAACAGGGGCTTGAAGATGCCCATGGGTTTGAATGCGGCCGGCACGCTGGACCGCCAATACATCCTGATTCTGAGGAAGTGGGTCAAGCAGGGCGCCAAGAACAACTGATCGATTATTTGCTGCGAACATTTAGCCAGGCAGTATTTGCCGCTGGCATTGTGTTCTGCGGGAAATGGGCGCCTGATCATTCACCATTGCCAACGAAATATTCCGGCAAGCATGGCGCTGCCCCAGATCGTTAAACTGCAAATAACGTTTTAACAAAAGGGATGAGGAACATGACCGAAAATGTGAATCTCAGC